>NZ_JBHSGU010000029.1:0-308476 GCF_042652645.1 Glaciecola siphonariae | reverse complement strand
TAAAATCGACTGGCAAATAACCTGCTCGCTAAAGACGCGCAAGTATGAGTATGTAGGAGGTAGGCAAGGGTTGTAGGTGACAAGTTAAGACAATCATATATAGACAGATTGAGTAGCGACTCTACGTTAAAGAAAAAGCAATTATCAGCATTCCAACATTGTTAACCATTATTGAGAAGTATTGAGCTTTGCTTGATAGTTCAACAGTTAATGTCTGGCGACAATAGCGATACGGTACCACCTGACTCCATCCCGAACTCAGAAGTGAAACGTATTAGCGGCGATGGTAGTGTGGGGTTTCCCCATGTGAGAGTAGCACATCGCCAGACTCCTATTCGAAGAAAGCCCTAGTCACAAGACTAGGGCTTTTTTTATGCATCCTCTTTGGAAGTCATTTGTTATTTCTTATTACAAGATATTAACAACAATTCATGGAATTGTGTTGTTAAGGCTATCGTAAATCAATAAACTAGCACACATCCCGAAGTTGAATCACTCTTTGTCATTCGGGCGGTGAATAAAAGAGTAAGGGTTAAATTTGAACTTACCGTATAGCAAAAATATTACTATTGCGTCATTCCTCATCTTACTTTTACAAGTTGATGCGCATGCCGGTTCAGATATAGACGACTTTCTGAGCGAATTGAAAACTGTGACCTATGATTGTCCGAATCCAGTCCATTTGCCAAAACTTGACGAAATACTAGATTCAAATGACTTATCTACCACCGAACGTTTTAGACTACTGGTCAATAAAACTCACTTCCAAAACTGCAACGGTCAGTTTGATCAAGCACAGGCCACCTTAAAAGACATTATTAACCATCCACAAGCAGATGAGAGTAGCGAGTATTTTGCCTCTGCCACCTATCAGTTAGGGTTTACTTACGACGTTCAGGAAAATAATGAGCGTTGTGTCCACTATGCGAAAGCCTATTCTCTATCAAGAGATAAATTTGAAGATATTGAAATGAGTTCAGCCTTAGGGCTTATTACAAATTGTAAAGATAGTGGTTATAGCAACGATAGTGAGCGTATTGCCGCATATTTTGCGTTAATCGAACAGTATGCATCGTCTGAAAATAAACGCGCCCTTGCGCATATTCACAACAGTGTGGGTTTATTTTTTGGCAAACGCGAACAGCATGTACTCGCCGCAGAGCAATACTTAAAAGCGCACGAGATGGGCAAAGATGTGTATACAGGTAGTAACCGACTGTCGATATTAATTAGTGCAATCACGTCGCTGTTTGGCAGCGGTCAGTTCGAGCGCGCTTATCAAGCCATAGAAGAGTTTGGGGAAATAAATCAAGACGTTGGTACGCCACTAACTAACTTTTGGTACCACTATGTTAAAGCTGGTTACTACTATCGTGTGAATGATATAGACAGTCTCGAAACGACACTTCCATTGCTTAAGTCGTCATTGGATAAAATTAATGGAAAGTTTTATCAAAGCCTATACAACTGGTATAGCGCTGTACCTTGTTTGGAGCGCAAAAACTTAGTGTGCTTACAAAATTTTGTTGACGCTGAGAGTAAAATTGATCAAGCCAGTAAACAATATGATACCTACGATTATTATAAGTTTTTAGTAAGGGCTTATTTTGCACTGGGTGATTTAGATGCTGCCAGCGAAGCCTATGAAAAAAGCCTTAAGAAGTTAGATCAGATTAAGCAGAATCATGATGGATTTTCGAAGATTATGAGTGTGGCTAATTTGTATGGCAAAATTTATGTGCTTGAAAACGAGATTGTTGCTGCAGAGAGGCGTAAAGCTAGACTATTGATTGGTGCGGTAATCGTCGTATTTCTGGGTGTGATAGCACTAGCGATCATTTTGCGTAAGCGCCACATTGCTAGGATGTCGTTAGATCCCAGTACTCAGTTGCTAAACAGTAAAACAGCCGTCACTGAGATTTTAAAAGTTATGCCACCGAGTAAAGGCAAAATAAATGCATTAGCGATTTTTGACCTAGGTAATTTCAGGGAAGTGAATCGTCAAATTGGCTCTACTAAAGGCGACTATGTTCTTCAAAAAATCGCGAGTACCTTGTCAAAAGTTACACGAAGCAACGATATTTTAGGCCGCTTTGCGCCAGAACAGTTTATTCTTTGCTTAACCGACATTGAAGAAGACTCTGCAAAGTCATTTTTTGAAAGGGTGCAGCAAGCACTAGAGGCAACCTTCATAGACGCGCAGCACGGTGTTGATATCAGCATACGTTCGAGTATGAGTATTTATATTACTGGCGAAAAATTTAACGATTTAAATCGAATTTTAGACGACATGTTGCTGTCATTAAGCATTAAATCTGGAAAGTAAAAGCACGGATTTGGAAAGCAAGGATTTGGCGTGTGAGACTGCTCGTTGAGTAAAAGCTTATGCGAGCCGTTATGAACGCTATTTAGCGTTGTGCTCGCAATGCCTTAAGGTAGTCATGTGCCAGCGCGTCTAAGCGCTCTCTCTAGCCTTTTTTATATATTCGTTGCGTTTCTCGTCTGCCTCATCACCAAACAATATCTCACAAGCCTCAATGATCCCCGGTGTAGAGATAATATCTTCCTTGCGAAGCACCATTTCAATTTTTGAACGTCTGCGCAAGAAATCCTCAAGCTTTGTAATCATCTCGCGTCGGGCGGCGTAGTGAAGTTCAGCTCTCAGATATTCAGCATTTTTCATCAACTGTCCTGCCTGACTTGGGTCACGCTGTATTTCATCCAATATTTGAAGCGCGTGAATGTCATAACGTCGCCATAGACGTGTAGTAAGTTTCTCTGATGAATACTCTGGGGTCATTGCATCTAAATTTAATAATTTTGCACGATACTCAAATTCTGCTTTTATTTGCGCGGAGGACTCTCCATACCAAATCTTATCTCGCTCTGGCAGGGCGATCCCCATATTTTCGATGAGTTCGCATACTTCTTCACCCACATTAATACAATCGGTTAATTTGCCTCCGAATATACTCATGTATTGCTTGTCTTGGTCTACATCAATAGCATGCTTTCTAGATAGTTGAACCCAATCTGCTTCGCCTTTACCACCCTTAACAGCGAGTGGTCTAACACCACATCGTTCGGAAATGATGTCTGCCCTTGTCAGTGGTTTTTCTAAGTCAAGCAAGGCATTTACATTGTCTAGAATAAAAGTACGGTCTGCTTCGGTGACTGTTGTTGCGGGGTTTTCAACTTGGTCATCGGTTGTGCCGATACACGTTTTTTGACCCATAGGTATAACGAAAAACAAACGCCCATCTGATGCAAAAAAGGCGAGCACCTTGTCAACGCTTGTGAGCTTATTGACGATCAGGTGAACACCCTTGGAGAATAGATGATTATGTTCTGTTTTCTGATGATTTTGCTCGTTGAAAAGATCAACCATAGGTCCGCAGGCATTAATGACCGCTTTAGACTTAATCGAAAAGGTTTTTGCGCTGATAACATCGCATGCCTCTGTAGTCCAGAAGCCCTGCTCGCGTTTGGTTGCAGTTGCGCCAACATAGTTGGCAACAACTGCGCCGTTATCCATCGCACTTCTTACAAAATTAAAGACAAAGCGTGCATCGTTGTCATATAAAAATGCGTCGGAGTATTCAAACCCGCCCTGCGCATTGCTGACATCAATTACACTTTCCGTATTCTTAATTTCCTTCGCAGTCAAAAACGTCGGCTTTTGAGTAAAAAACCTTCCCATTAGCCAATACAGGACGGTACCTATATACACAAACCAAGCTGGAAATCGAAAACCTTTTTGTAGAGTGGTTAAGAAGCGAATCTCTTTCACTGTGGAAGGATAGCTTCTCATTAAATGGTTACGACTTTTGCATAGTTTATTGACCAATAGATATTCGTGATTTTCTAGGTACTTGATGCCACCCCAAGCTAAATTTGATGAGTTAGACGAGGTATGACCCGCAAAGTCGCCTTTATCAATTAGTGCAACTTTTGCACCTTTTCGCTTTAGCGCTGCCGCAGCGACAGCGCCGTTGATACCCGAACCAACGACTAAAACATCGAACTCTTGCTCGCTCAGTTTTTGTATGTTGGTTTGTCTTAACAGCATAATATCCTCATCAATAGTTGGTCAGTAATGGTGGGCTACCAAAAAGTAACTAATACCCAAAGCATAGAAATCACGAGCAATACTGCATGCACACGATAATCAGCAAAAATGCTGGTGCCCGATTTTTCCGCAATCAAGGATTTGTCAAACACCAGTGCAGAAACGTCTTGTTTTAGGTCTTGTGGGCCAAATTTTGACACGGCGACAAAAATCGCTGTGCAAACAGCAAACATCACGCCAACGCCTACAGAGAAATGCATGTCTAATAGGCCACTTTGGCGAGCTAAAAACATCGCAATACCTAACACAAATCCTAGAATCAATGTCCAAAATGCGGCTGTTGGTGTGGCTGTTCTGTAAAATACGCCGACTAAAAATAAAACTGCAACCGGGGGAACAATGATGGCAAACATTTGCTGTAGATAGGTCCATAACCCACCAAAGTTGGCGATTTGAGGAGCCCAAAGAGCGGCAATAAGCATAATAACGATGGTGCAGATTCGCCCAATTTTAGCAACTTCACGGTCGCTTATGCCGGGTCTTCGTGGTTTCACAAAATCCACTACCACCAAGGTAGAGGCAGAGTTAAGAGTAGAGTCGACAGTTGACATGATGGCAGACACAAGACCTGCTAAAACGATACCTACAACGCCAACAGGCAACACTTCAGCAACTAAGGTTGGAAACACCATATCGCCATTCTCTATGTTCGGAAGAATGCTGATAGCCATTGCGCCAGGCAACACCATAATAAATAGCGGAAGGATTTTTAGGAAACCACCTAGCATCGCTCCCCAGCGCGCATGTTGAACGTTCTTTGCTGCCAAGACGCGTTGAGTGACGTATTGATTGGTTACCCAATACCAGAATCCAAGTAATGGAACGCCAACAAGTGTGCCAAGCCATGGGAGCGTAGGATCGTCCATCGGGCGAACGACAGATAAATGGTTGTCGGGCACTGAGGAGGTTAGCATTGACCACGAAAAGTCTAGTCGGTCAAAGAGCATATATGTCAGTATGCTACAACCAACCACGAGAATAATCGCCTGAAGAGTATCGGTGTAGGCAACTGCTTTAAGACCGCCAAATGCGGTATAAAAGCCTGCAACTAAGGCCAAACCGATTGCGGTATAAGTGAGCGATAACTCTGGAAAGAATACCTGCAGTACGATTGCGCCTGCGTATAGTCCACCCGCCATATCGACCAGTACACTGGTCACAATCGTCACAGACGAAAAGATTTTTCGAGAGCGCACGTCATACCGCATCTCTAAATACTCAGGCACCGTGGTAATTTGAGCGCGCAAATAAATGGGAATAAAAACCGCTGCCATAATGATTAGCGGCACGCCAGCGAGCCATTCGTAATTAGAGCTTGCTATACCGGTGGTGTAGGCGGCTCCAGTTAATCCTATTAAGGTTGTGCTCGAAATATTTGAAGCAAACAGGGAAGCGCCAATGACACCCCAAGTTAAGGTTCGACCGCCTAAAAACAGGTCTTCACCGGTTTTAGTTTTTAGCCCTACCCAAACCCCAATAGCTAATACAACCAAAAAGTAGGCTGCAATGATATACAAGTCAATATTGTGAATTGTGCCCATGTACGTGCTCCGTGCGGATGTTATACACCCTTCTTGTTTTTGTTGTGTTTGTTAAGTAAACGCTCTATTTAGCGGCGCTTTCGTTGCTAATTAATCATAACTGAATACACCACCGATGTGATGAAGGCTTAATGATTTTGTTAACTTAATTTTTACTTAATTTCACGCATCTTAATCAACCGTAGCAAACAATACTTGGTAAGCCGGTAAGTGAAGGCTGTGCCCTTCTAAAGAAAATTCGAATCCTGCGGGATTTTGCGCGGCAACATTTGCAAACGGAAGCTCAACATCTTGAGCGGAAGCACTTAAATTGATGACTACCAACATTTGCTGTTCTTCTGTGGTTCTCAGCCATGCCAATACGCCAGGTAAATCTAGTAACGTAAACTCACCTATCTTCAGTGAGGGTTGTTGATTACGCCATGTGATAAGTTGGCGCGTTTTGTTGAGTACGCTTGTTTGAGAAGCTTCCTGAGAAGCGACCGACATTAACTGCTGTGTGTTATCCACGGGTAACCAGGGTTTAGCATCTGAAAACCCAGCGTACTGAGCGGAAGTATCCCAAACCATTGGCGTTCTGCAGCCATCTCGGCCTTTATATTCAGGCCAGAAGGGCTTTCCGTAAGGGTCCTGAATGTCTTCAAATGCTACGTCTCCCTCGGGCAGACCGAGTTCTTCACCCTGATACAGGCACACACTTCCTTTAAGACTTAACAGTAAAGCCATAGCTGCCAAAGGAAAGTCTGGGTGACTTTGCGACGGACCCCAGCGGCTTACAACGCGTTTCACGTCGTGATTACATAATGCCCAACATGCCCACCCATCTTTTAGGGTTAAATTAAATTCTTCTGCTACCGCTTCTATCGCCTCTTTGCTGCAGTCTTCCCCCAATAAATCGAAGGTATATGCCATGTGCATGCGATTATCGCCCGTGGTGTACTCGGCCATTATGTCTAAGGAATGTTCACCATTTATCTCGCCCATCGTCGTAGTATTGGGATACTGATCCATTAGCTGGCGCATCTTTTCGATAAAGGCGATGTTCTCAGCCTGCGTGATAGAGTGAATATGCTGTTGTCTTGAATAAGGGTTTGAATCGGTAACCCCTACTGTGCTGCGCTCACCCTCCGGAAAAATGGGATTGTCTCGCAGGTCTTTGTCATGAAAGTAAAAGTTAGCAACATCGAGTCTGAAGCCGTCGACACCCAAATCTAACCAAAACTTTAAGTTATTAAGTTGAGCTGCTTGCACTTCTGGGTTGTGAAAGTTTAAATCTGGCTGATTAGTCAAAAAGTTGTGAAAATAATACTGGCCACGTGACTCATCGAAGGTCCAAGCGCTGCCGCCAAAAAATGACAGCCAATTATTCGGCTCTGAACCATCTTCTTTCGGGTCAGCCCATACAAACCAATCTGCCTTTGCGTTAGTTTTATCTTTTCTGCTTTCGCTAAACCAAGGATGTTCAATTGAGCAATGGCTGATAACTTGGTCTATGATTACCTTAATATTAAGACTATGGGCCTTTTCCAGTAGTTCTTTAAAATCTACTAGATTGCCAAACAGTGGATCAACAGCGCAGTAATCAGAAATGTCATAACCAAAATCATGCATAGGTGATTTAAAAAAGGGCGATATCCAAATTGCGTCGACACCCAGAGAAGCAATATATTCTAGCTTTTGGGTGATACCCGGTAAGTCTCCTACACCGTTGTTACTTGTGTCTTTAAAACTACGCGGATAGATTTGATATATGACTGCGCCTTTCCACCAATCTGACATGTTACACCTACTGCTACTAATCTTGGATGCCAGATTTTACTCAAAAACAGTGCAGGTGAAATCTAAAAGACGACTTAATTTAACTTAATATTTACTTAATTTGGATTTGGACAACTATCGCGAATAACAAGAGGTGCGTGTAGAGTCAGGTTTTCCTCTTCTCTGTCGCCTAAGAATATTTCGGCAGCAGCGCGTCCTTTTTCAAGACTTGGTTGCTCGATAGTCGTTACCGACGGAGTGGATGTCCGTGCCTCGTCGATACCGTCATAGCCAGTAATCATGACATCATTCGGCACTTTTAGCCCTAAGTCGTGCGCCGCCTGAATAGCGCTAAGCGCAATCCTGTCGCTCATGCACAACAAGACATTTGGGCGAGGTGTTTGCTGTAATACATACTTAGCGGTTTCGTAGGCTAAAAAATGCGTGTTGTCGGGAATATTCCAGATGTGCGACTTAGATATGACCTTATTACTCGCTAAAGCAGCCTCCTGAAACCCGAGTAGGCGTTGAACCATAATATTGTTTGCCGGATCGTACAGGGTAAGATTTTCAAGATTTGCTGTTCGGTTTTCTTGTGCCATACGAAGACCCAATATCACCGTGTGTTCTGGATGATGCGAAAAGGCAAATTCCGCACACTCTCTCGCGGCTTTTTGATTATTAATATTAATTGAGACCGCATTTTCCAAAGTAAAGTCGATAGCAATAATGGCTTTTCGGTGATAAATCAATTCGCGTAATCGGTCTTGCGATGGTGGGCCATAAATAATGAAGCCTTCAACGAATGACTCTAAACCACTTAAACTCTTTAATTCACGTCGGGATGGCACGACTAATATATTGTATTCAGGCTTTTCGAATACTTGCGAAATTCCTTGTAGCACCATGTTGGCGACGGGGTCTGAAAAGCTATAGCTTAATTGATGAGAAAGCATTACCCCGATAACTTTAGTCTTACCAGTGCGAAGTTGTCGCGATTCGGCATGTGGTCCTGCATACCCCATTTCTTTGCAAGATTGCAGAATTTCTTCACGTAATTCTTGAGATAACTGAGAGGGGCGATTAAATGCGTTAGATACCGTTGCCGTAGACACACCGATTTTAAGCGCTACCTCTTTTAAGGTGAGTCTTTTTGCTCTTCGAATAGACATAAAATCGCCTTCGCTCCTTGTGTGCGTTTCGCTGTTTCGGTACGTTTCGCTCTATCCAATATCATAGTGTAAATTTGCTTAGGTGCAAAACTAATAGAGTGCTTAAGCGATAAATGATTCTGTGGAAGGTTTGCAAAGAAATTCGTAAAAAAGGCCATAACGTGCGGCAAAAGAACACTTCATGTCCGCGGGACATCGTTCGAGAAAAGTAGATAACAATCTTATGGTTGCCAAGTAGCTAGTGAGCAAAGCTGAGTGGCTTTAGTGCTTTTGCTGTTTATTGATTTGATGGGGCATTATATTATTCAAGCTCTTACCCAAAAAACTGCTGTGTGTAATGTCCAGCAGTTCTTCTACCTCAAGCAAAAGCTGCCTAGTTTTTTCATCACCTAGTTGTTCGCAGTGGTCGGCTAACTCGCTTACCTCTGCCTTTAATTTAGCTAACTTATTATCAATAAATTTCATTAAGACCTCGCACGCACAAACTAGCCGTATTTGCTTACATTTGTAATCAGAAATTCATGTTGATTGATTCGTAAATCTTCGATAAAAGTTGATGGTGATCGCAGCGAGGCGATGGCTATTGGCACTTGCATCCTGTTTTTGCTGCTTAGTTCTGGCATACTAAAAGGCAACAATGTCAGATGAGAAACTTTGTGTATCACGGAACAGTAAATAAAATGAAAGTTGGCGTAGACGCCAATAATAAAGTGGAGTATCAGCTTCCGATAGGCGATGAGTTAGTGAATATGAACGCACTAATAGGTACGTCGATTGAAGTTGAGTTTAGCAATGTTATTCAATGTGTTCATTGTGAGCGAGTGACTAAAAAGAGTTTTAATCAGGGCTATTGCTATCCGTGCTTAATGCGCTTAGCACAGTGCGACACGTGCATTATTAAGCCAGAGCTTTGCCATTATCATGCCGGCACTTGCCGTGAACCGGAATGGGGCGAGACCCATTGCCTGCAGCCTCACTTTGTTTATTTGGCCAATACAGGTGCTGCAAAAGTGGGTATCACTCGACACGCAAGTGATGGTGTGTCGTCCCGATGGATAGACCAAGGCGCATCCCAAGCGCTCGCCATTTTCAGAGTGGGGGAGCGCAAGCTCAGTGGTTTAGTAGAAACGACGCTCGCAAAACACATTGCTGACAAAACAAACTGGCGAACAATGCTAAAAGGAAATATTACGGCTATTGATTTACAGGAAAAACGTGATGAGCTACTTGAACTAGCAAAGCCCGAACTAGATGCGCTTACGCAAGAATACGGCCTGCAAGCAATATCACCGTTAGATATTGAGCCGGTTGATATTGAGTATCCCGTTCTGCAATATCCCCAAAAGATTAAGTCTATTAATCTTGATAAAGAGCTAGGGTTTTCGGGTGTTTTAAACGGAATAAAAGGGCAGTATTTGCTACTAGATAGTGACCGAGTAATAAATATCCGCAAATACTCAGGATATCAGCTATCACTGGCTAGCATTTAGGCCAGTAAGGTCGATCAAAAAAGGCCTCGAGATGTAAAATTTCGAGGCCTTAGAATTTGGTACCAGAGGCCGGACTTGAACCGGCACAGTATTACTACCGGCGGATTTTGAATCCGCTGCGTCTACCAATTTCGCCACTCTGGCAGTGTTAAAATCGCTTCTTTCGAAGTGTTGTGCATTATAGCCATCTCCATGTGTGTATCAAGTCTTATTTACACATCTTCGATGCGTTTGCTCAGTCCCTAAGCATTTCACGCTTTTTACCTTATAAAATAGTGATACACTTTGCCCATATCAAGTTTTGATTGGTGAGTGATTACCTTAGTATGGAATCTAATATTTCTCAGCGCGCAGGGTTTTTTCGTCGCCTTGCGGCCATGGTTTACGATAGCCTGATTGCAGTGGCAATCGGCATGCTATCTGCCCTTGTTTTCATTGCATTGTTAACAGTTGCCCTTGAAACACAGCTTTTATCAAAACAAGGCTATGAGCATGTAAGTGATTTAATGCAAAACAATGCCTTTTATAAGCTAAGCGTTCAGGTGTGGGTATTGATGTGGGTTTGTACTTTCTTTTTATGGTTTTGGAAGCACGGCGGTCAAACCTTAGGTATGCGGGCTTGGCGAATTCGTATTTATAACTTAAATCCGTCTGAGCCAGTTGGCTATAAACGTTTAATTATCCGCTTGGTCAGTTCATTGCTGGGTCTAGGAACGCTTTTGGTTTTGCTCGATTTCAAGAACAAGCTTGCGCTTCAAGACCGGCTCACTAATACCGAAGTGTTATTTTTAAGCGCTGAAGAGAATCATCATCGGGCTTGGTAGTGCGAGTGACTATCAAAGCAACTTCCGAAATAGGCAGCGCAAACAGGTAGTACAAAGCGAAAATAAAAACCATTAAGCGAGACGATTATTGTTACTCAAGGTGATGATTGTCCTTATCATCGTTATTAACGTCATCGGCGTTTAAGTAAATAAACAGCCAAGGTCGCAAACACAGCACTTGGCAAGAGCGCGCCAATCGCTGGTGCTAGCTGAAACACCAAGCTAACTTGGCCAAACATTTCGTTGCTGATGAAGAAGCCAAATCCTGCTAACACGCCCATAATGGTGCGCGCACCCATAGTAACGCTTCGTAATGGCCCAAATATAAAAGACATGGCTAACAGCAGCATTACCGCCACCGAGACGGGCTGTAACATTTTACGCCACAACGCGAGTTCATAACGTGCCGCCTCTTGTCCATTGTTTTCTAAATATCCTACATAGTCTACTAAACCTCGAATAGACAGTGCCTCTGGCTTAATTGCAACAATGCCGAGCTTATCGGGCGTCAGAGAACTGTCCCATTTAAACGTATCGAGTTGTGTGCTGGTAATTCGCTGTTCGGTGAAAAAGGATTGATTGACCTTTGACAAGGTCCAGTTATCGCCATTAAAGTCGGCAAAATCGGCTCGCATTATTTCAACCAAATTGAGCTCATCGTCAAATTTAAACACCTCAATGTCTTGAAGACTATTTTGGTCGATAACGTTAGATATGCTTACAAAGTCATTACCATCTTTCGCCCACGTAATGGAGCCCGATGAAAGCAAGCTTCCACCCGAAAGTGCTTGCGCTCGAAGCTCCTTTGCTCTGCTCTCGCTTTGCGGTGTAACAAATTCACCAATGGCCATCATGGCAATAATAACGATTACCACCGACTTCATCGCTGATACCGTAATGTTAGTGCGACTCAAGCCCGATGCTTGCATGACCACCAATTCACTGCTCTGCGCTAAAAGCCCCATTCCGATGAGGCCACCTAGCAAAGTGGCCATTGGTAAGAACAACTCCACTTCTCGCGGTAGGCTTAAAAAAACATAAAGCGCGGCAACCGTCATATCATAGTCGCCTTGACCAACGCGTCGTAATTGTTCTACAAATTTGATGAGTGCGCTTAGCCCTACAAGCACCGAAAGGGTGACTGCGATGGTGCTAAGAAGCGTGCGAGCAATGTAGAGATCGAGGATTTTAAACATTCTTCTGCCTCAAAAACATTTGACGAATAATAGCGCCGGTTTTTCTATCTCTTGCAATCAGCCCAATTCCCACCATTAGCATCACTACATGAACCCACCAAAGTCCTAAAAAGCTCGGTAAATTGCCATCTTCCATGATGCGCCTAGAGGCGAGCAGGAGTAAAAAATATCCCAAATACAGCAACAGCGCCGGGAACATTTTTCCAAACCTACCCTGGCGAGGGTCTACTGCACTCATGGGCACTGCTATAAGCACTAGAAATGGTAAAGAGAGCGGAATGGCGATGCGCCACTGAAATTCTGCGGATGCTTCAATGCCTTCCATGTTCCAGAGTTCAGAGGTTGAAACAGCCGCGAGCTTGCGACCCTCGCGCTCGCGATCAGGCGGTGTAATGGTCACAGAATATTCATCAAAATTAACTATTTGATAGTCATTAGATTGCTTTGTACCGTCGTATTGATTGCCATTGTTTAATATTAGGATTTGCTCACCAAAAGCACTTTCCTGAATGCGGCCCTGCTGAGCATAAATGAGATGAATTTCATCATCTTCTTTGGCCCGTTGAGACAAAAAGACCTTTCGCAATGAATCTGTTTGACTGTCTGTGTCGTGTACAAATATGACCGCTTTACTGTCACCAGTTTGCTGAAAACGGCCCGGCACTACCGCGGCAATCCCTGAAGATGCGGCGGCCTCTTCTTTGAGCTGATATTCTTTTTCAAGCGCAAGCGGGGTTAAGTATAAGGTTACTGTTGCGGTGATAATTGCGATAAACAAAGAAAATATTAAGGTAACTCGGGTAACGTACCACTCACTTACGCCGCAAGCCTTCAGCACGGTCATTTCGCTCTCAACGTACATTCTGCCGTGCGCAAGCATAACGCCTAAAAACAGACTTATGGGCAGCACTAAAGACGCTAAAACTGGACTATAAAGCGTGATGAAGCCTAAAACTAAGTCGGCGGGGACGTTTCCGTCGGTAGCGTCGTCTAAAACGCGCACAAATCTCAAGGTAATGAAGATTGACATTAAGATGAAAAAAACGGCAATTTGAGATTTGAATGTTTCTCGCAGGAGATATCTAAAAATAAGCATTTGGGCCAGATTCTTTTTATACTAAATTGTCGTTTTTGATGAAAGCGTAGCGATATTTCAGTAAACTCTGTGTTTATTGCAGTTTTGTATATTTGCTAATCGCTCGTTGTTGAAGTGTAGCACATAAGAATCGCTTGCTCATAGGCAAACAAAACTAAATTTACAATCATATATCCAGCTACGCGAAGCGCTATGGCTCGCATTATCTGCGGCAGCTGTTTGAGGGGGTTATTATGGAGTTTGGCGTAAAAAGCGGCAGTCCAGAAAAGCAAAGAAGTGCGTGCATCGTTGTAGGTGTATTTGAACCGAGACGTTTAACGCCTGTTGCAGAACAACTTGATGAAGTGAGTGAAGGCTATATTAGCAATTTAATTCGCCGCGGAGACTTAGAAGGTAAAGCCGGACAGATGCTTCTCCTGCATCATGTTCCAAATGTGCTTAGCGAGCGAGTCTTACTTGTTGGATGCGGTAAAGAGCGTGAACTCAACGAGCGTCAGTATAAGCAAATTATGGCAAAGACTATCCAAACCCTTAACGAAACTGGGTCAATGGAAGCGGTTAACTTTCTTACCGAACTGCATGTTAAAGGCCGAGACACCTATTGGAAAGTGCGCCAAGCAGTTGAGGCTGCTAACGATACCCTCTATACCTTTTTGCAGCTTAAAACAAAAAAAGGCGAGCCACGCCGTCCACTGAGAAAAATGGTTTTCAACGTTCCCACCCGTCGTGAGCTGACCCTCGGCGAACGTGCCATTGAGCACGCACAAGCTATAAGCGCAGGTGTTAAAGTCACTAAAGATGTTGCAAATATGCCGCCTAATATTTGTAACCCTAAGTATTTGAATGAACAGGCCGCACAATTGGTTGAGCAATACCCGTCACTGAGTTTAGAGACGGTAGACGAAGCAAAAATGGCTGAGCTGGGCATGAATTCTTATCTGGCGGTAGGGCGAGGCTCGGTAAACGAATCAATTATGAGCATCATAAAGCATGCTGGTGGTCCGTCGGACCAAGCGCCGGTAGTGCTTGTGGGCAAAGGGCTTACATTTGACTCTGGTGGTATTTCGATTAAACCTAGCGAAGCAATGGACGAGATGAAATACGATATGGGCGGAGCTGCCGGGGTGCTTGGCACCATGCATGCGGTTGCTGCGCTTAATCTGCCCATTAATATTATCGGCGTCTTGGCAGGTTGCGAAAACATGCCTGATGCAAATGCATACCGCCCGGGAGATATTTTAACCACCATGTCGGGGCAAACGGTTGAGGTACTTAACACGGATGCTGAGGGACGTTTAGTTCTGTGCGATGCTTTGACCTATGTTGAGAGATTTGAACCTGACACAGTAATAGATGTGGCTACCTTAACCGGTGCATGTGTTATCGCCTTAGGAAAGCATGCAACTGCGGTTTTCAGTGCACATAACCCTCTGGCCCATGAAATTGTAAACGCATCTGAACAAAGCTCTGATAAAGCATGGCGCCTGCCATTGTGGGATGAGTATCAAGATCAAATAGAAAGCCCGTTTGCCGATATGAGCAATCTGGGAGGGAGACCTGCAGGTGCCATTACCGCTGCCTGCTTTTTGTCGCGGTTCACAAAGAAATATAATTGGGCACATTTAGATATTGCGGGCACAGCCTGGGTTGGAGGAGCAAGAAAAGGCTCAACAGGGCGACCGGTTCCAATGCTTACTCAGTATTTGATGAACAAAGCTAATATATCAACTGACGAATAGAGCGCGCTTCAATGCAGGTAACCTTTTACGAACTCGCGCAAGGGGCGCAGCCAGACTCAGACACTTTGATCCAGAAGGTAGTGGAACTTGTTTCTCACCACTACCAAAAAAGACAGTATTTGTCGGTGGTGTGCACAAACAAAGCGCAAGCAGAAGAGCTTGACGAATTTATCTGGCAACAGCCTGCAGATAAATTTATTGCTCACAACCTGCAGGGTGAAGGGCCGGTAAATGGTTCGCCCGTAGAGATTTCATGGTTAGACAATATAGGCAAACAGCCGATTCGAAATAAAAAACTTGTGATTAATATGTCGCATGAGTATTTGTCGCAGTTTGCCGCTTATCAGCACCTCATTGATTTTGTGCCAAGCGACGAATCGCTTAAAAAAGCGGCCAGAGAACGCTACAAAGAATATAAATCAGCTGGTTGTCATATGGCATTTATCAACGCTAACTAATTTAAACGCGATGCATCGCATCGGTTATTTTTAAAAGAGACACCCATTAATGGAAAAAACATTTAATCCAAGTCAAATTGAACAAGCTTGCTATCAACATTGGGAAGCCAAAGGCATGTTTGCCCCGAGTGGTCATGGAGAGCCTTACTGCATCCTACTTCCGCCCCCGAACGTGACGGGCAGTTTGCACATGGGGCATGCGTTTCAGCACACGATCATGGATGCTTTGGTGCGTTACCATAGAATGAAGGGTGACAACACTTTATGGCAGTGCGGAACCGACCATGCGGGCATTGCTACTCAAATGGTTGTGGAGCGGCAACTCAACGCAAAGGGACAAACTCGCCATGACCTGGGCCGAGACAAGTTTGTTGAGCGAATCTGGGATTGGAAAGAAGAGTCTGGCGGTAATATCACCCAACAGATGAGACGCCTTGGCGCCTCTGCCGATTGGTCTCGCGAAGTGTTTACGATGGATGATAATCTGTCGGCAGCTGTACAAGAGGTTTTCATCCAATTATATGATGAAGGTTTGATTTATCGCGGTAAACGGCTGGTGAATTGGGACCCTGTGCTGCTAACGGCTGTGTCTGAGCTTGAAGTGATGAGCGAAGAGGAAGACGGTCATATGTGGCACATGCGCTATCCACTTAGCAACAGCGATGAGTCGCTCATTGTCGCCACCACTAGACCTGAAACCATGCTCGGTGATAGCGCAGTTGCGGTGCATCCTGATGATGAGCGTTATAAACACATGGTAGGCAAAACCATAACGCTTCCACTCACAGGACGTCAGATTCCTATTATTGCCGATGACTACGTTGACATGGAGTTTGGCACAGGTTGCGTGAAAATCACCCCAGCTCATGATTTCAATGACTACGAAATGGGTAAACGCCATAACCTGCCCTTAATCAATATATTCACCGATGATGCAAAAATTAACGAACAAGCGCCCGACGCGTATCAAGGCCTCGACCGTTTTGAAGCGCGTGAGCGAATTGTTGCAGATTTAACAGACCAGTCTTTATTGGTCGATATTAAGCCCCATAAGCTTAAAGTGCCGCGCGGCGATAGAACCGGCGTGGTTATCGAACCTTATCTTACCGACCAGTGGTATGTGGCAGTGGAATCTTTGGCCAAGCCTGCAATAGAGGCGGTTGAATCGGGCGAGATCAAGTTTGTGCCAGAAAACTGGAACAAAACATATTATCAGTGGATGAATAATATTCAGGATTGGTGTATCTCCCGCCAACTTTGGTGGGGACACAGAATTCCCGCATGGTTTGATGAAAACGGCAAAATTTATGTAGGTAAGTCAGAAGCGGATGTACGCGCGAAATATGACCTTGCCGATGAGCTTGTCTTAAATCAAGACGAGGATGTGCTCGATACGTGGTTCTCGTCAGCGTTGTGGCCATTTGCGACGATGGGCTGGCCTAACGATACAGAGGAGCTGCGCACATTTGTGCCGAGCTCAGTACTGGTAACGGGTTTCGACATTATCTTTTTCTGGGTAGCCCGAATGATAATGATGACTAAAAAATTCACAGGCACAATCCCGTTCAAAGAAATTTATATCACCGGTCTTATTCGAGATGAAAATGGCGATAAAATGTCAAAGTCGAAAGGGAACGTATTAGACCCAATCGACTTGATTGATGGCATTGAGCTTGATGCGCTTATCGAAAAACGCACAACCGGCATGATGCAGCCACAGCTGGCTGAAAAAATTATCAAACAAACAAAAGCTGAGTTTCCCAAAGGTATTGATGCATACGGAACCGATGCGCTGCGCTTCACGTTTGCCGCGATGGCCTCAACTAGCCGTGATATTAATTTTGATATGAGTCGTGTTGAAGGCTATCGAAATTTCTGCAATAAGATATGGAACGCCACTCGCTTTGTCTTAATGAATACAGAAGAGTTTGATACCGGAAACACCGGGGGCGAAAAAGTGCTAAGCCCCTTTGATAAATGGATTTGGTCACGTTTTGAGCGCACCGTCACGCAATTTGAGCAGCATTTAGGCGAATATCGCTTTGACATGGCGGCACAGACGCTTTATGAATTTACATGGAATCAATTTTGCGACTGGTATCTAGAACTTAGTAAATCAATTTTAAATAGCGAAAATGCGAGCGAGGCAGAAAAACGCGGTACCCGCCACACGCTGATTAATGTACTTGAGCAACTCATGCGAGTCCTGCACCCAATCATGCCTTTTATAAGCGATGAGATCTGGCAGAAAATTAAGCCTTTCAGTGTTAATCACACTGATGCTGCAAGTATCATGGTAGATGAGTTTCCACATTTTGAGACAAGCCTAATCGACCCATCAGCGGAAGATAACATCGAATGGGTAAAAGCGTTTGTTATGGGCATCCGCAATATTCGCGGTGAGATGGATATCGCCCCATCAAAACGGCTTCCCGTGTTGTTGCAAAATCTTAACGATGCCGATGTTACTCGCCTTGCGCAAACCAAAGAGTATCTGTTGATGTTAGCTAAGCTAGACAGCATCGAGGTGTTAGCCGATGGTGAAAAGGCGCCTGCGTCAGCCACTGCCTTAGTGGGCGAGATGGAAATACTCATCCCGATGGCAGGCCTGATTGACAAGACGGCCGAACTTGCGCGTTTGCAAAAAACGCAAGAACGCTTAGAAAAAGACGTGGCGAGAACCCAAGGCAAGCTCAATAATCAAAACTTTGTAGGCAAAGCACCTGAAGCTGTTATCAATAAAGAGAAGGCTAAGCTTGCAGACGCGCAAATGCAGTTGTCAAAGATAAAAGACCAAAAGCTCGCTATTGAAAATATGTAGCTTAGCTCGTGTTTAACGCATAGGCACACCGCAAGAAAGCATACATAGCTGACGTGTACAAAAGGCTCAAAAAATCCATTTTGAGCCTTTTTTAATTGGGCGCGGAATAAACCGTTTTTCCCTCTTTAATAGTGCTTAGCACTTTATGATCCAAAAGTTCTGTGGAGGGCATCTCAAGAGGGTTTTTATCGACTATCACCAAATCTGCATACTTGCCGGCTTCAATGCTGCCTTTTGTAGCATCCTCAGACAACTGATAAGCAGCGCTGCTGGTGATTGCTCTAATCGCTTGCTCGATGTCAACACGCTCGTCTGCCCCGAGGACTTGTTCACTGCGGGTAAGTCGATTCACCATCGAATATAAAATCATTTGTGAATTCGGTAGAGTGACCGGAGCATCATTGTGCGAGGTAATGGTTAAGCCTTTGGTGAGAGCGCTCTTTGCCGGTGAGATATGAGCCGCTCGATTTTCGCCCAATACCGAATCTCTGTGCCAATCTCCCCAATAAAACGCATGAACTGACATAAATGAAGGGATCATGTTTACGCGAGCCATTCGGTCGAGTTGATCCTCACGAGCGGTTTGTGCGTGAATTGCAACCGGTTTCATAGAAGAATCCGGAAACATCTCGTGTGCTTGTTCAATAGCATCTAAAAACTGGTCAATAGCTGCATCACCATTAACATGTGCAAGCACTTGCCAGTCATTTTCATAGCTTAGCTGAATGTATTTGTTAATAACTTCGGTGTCGAGTTGTGGGTAGCCCGCATAATCTTCACTCTGGCCCTCAAGGGGCTTATGATAGGGCTTGGACAGCCATGCGGTTTTTACTTGAGGCGAGCCGTCTAACGATAGTTTAATGCCGGCAATCCTTGCGTGATTGGCGTAATTTGGGCTATGCAAAGCCATGATGTCATCGATGAATACCGAATCGTCATTAATTAAGGTGGGATCAGGGAAAACACCCACGTCGATATCCAGTGCTCCTGCTTTGGCAGCTCCCATGACAGCCTGTACATCAGACAACTGGGCCCGTCCCTCTTGTGCGGTGGTAAAACCGGCTGCAAAGTAAGCTTTCTGTGATGCAGCAATTGCCTGCTGTACGAGTTCAGAATTCACCTTAGCAAAGGCCTGATTGGCGATGCCAAAAAACGCAAGCTCCTCAACAACGCCACTTAGTTCGCCGTTGGCGTTGCGTCTAAATTTGCCTCCCTCTGGATCAGTAACATCATTTGAAATGCCTAAAACTTCTAGAGCCTTTGAGTTTACCGCGCCAAGGTGTGAGGATTGATGGACTGCAAGCACCGGCACGTCGGTCGATACTTTATCTAGGTCTGTTCGTGTTGGATGCCGGCCCTCTTCAAGTTGGGCATCGTCGTAGCCCATTCCAATAATCCAGCCAAGCTCTTTTGTCATGTCACTATCGGCTTTTGCTTTGAGTTTGTCGATGATTTGTTCGACACTGCTTACATCGTTATCGGGAGGTGGTAAAAGGTTCGCGGCAAGGGCCATCATGCCAGTTTGCAAGAAGTGTCCGTGAGCGTCAATAAACCCAGGTAAAACGGTGCGCCCATCAAGGTCTTCAACTTCGCTATTAGCGCCAATGAAGTTTCGAACGTCATCGTTACTTCCAATAAATAAAATCTTACCATTACTGATGGCGAGCGCTTGAGCTTGCGTGTTGTTGGCATCTAGGCTTAACACATTGGCATTCATTAGCACCCGATCAGCAATGGGAGCTTTAGAATCTTTAGACGTTTCGGCATGCCTCTCGGAACACCCTGCCATCAGCACGACTAATGCACACATGCTGGCTAAAAAGCTATGTTTTATAGTTACACCAGAATTTTTCATGATATTCATAAATATTGGACCTTTCTTACTCATTGCGATATTGGCTTTGTTTAATTCAAAGCTGATTGCATTTTTACCTTTCTCTTGAAATCAGTCTTCGTCTAAATCGTACTCGCCATCGTCATCGTTGTATTCAATGGCGTCGTCGCCCACATAGTAGGTTCCCCAACCGTCATAATGCACCTGATGTTTATCGGCGAGCGCCACTAGGGTTTGCGTGTCTTTATTAAATGCGGTCAGGTCTAACTTCTTTTCTATTACCGCGTCGAAACAAAACACCGTGCCGCCGTCATCAAGCATTAGCTCCTCAGCGTCAGTGACTTCAAAACCAGCTTTAAATACGTCTACGGCTGCTTTTTCAAGAATATCAAAGTCTTTACTGGCAAAGTGATGTTCAATTGTATGCGGCTGGCTGATATCACTGCCGTCATCTTTAAGCGCTTGGATGGTTTCTTCATTAAACTCGTACCATGCCTGTAGTTCTTCATTATTCATGTTTGGTCCTTATACCGCGTTGTTGGCATTTATCGTTAGTAATCAACAAACCCGAACGATTGTATGTCATGACAGTTTATAACAAGGGCCCACAATCAGGCTTTGCTGAGTAGGGCTGCCTCTTCATTCAACTGCTCGAATTTCTGTTTAATGATATTTTCAAACCGCAGCGCTGTTTGTTTAGCAGGCAGCTCTCTGTCGATTTCCATCGGGTCCATCACCTCGATGACAACAGTGCCATTGTTCCAGCGATTAAAACGAATTGAGTGGTGATTATCGCTACAGCAGACGGGAACGACCTTTAATTTTGTATCTAAGGCTAGTCTAAAAGCGCCTGTTTTGAAAGGCAGAATACCCTTGCCTCGACTGCGCGTTCCCTCCGGAAACATCCAAATAGACAGGCCTCGCTTGCGCGCTTTTCGCCCTGCTAAAGAAAGCGTATTGCGTGCTTTTCCGGAGTCTTTTCGGTCAATCATGATATTGCCCGATAGCCAATAAATTAAGCCAAAAATTGGTATCCACTTTAGGCTTTTTTTACCGATGGTCACCACTCCGGGAAGAGCGGCTTTGCTGATGCTTAATAAATCCCAAGTATTTTGGTGATTAGCGATGAAGATGTACGATTCGTCTGATTTAATCTTGTCAGATACTCTTAACTCTAGCTTTACGCCGAGTATTTTGGCCATGCTACTGTACACATTGCCGGCTAAATGCACGTTGTTTCGATGCATAGGTCTAAGCAAAAATGCAATGATTAAGAAGGCGTTGATCAAAATAAAATAAAAAAATAAAACAATAGCTCGTAAGAGGCCTAGCACATGAAGTTCCCACTGTTTAGCTTACCCGCGATTATACGCAGTTTTTATCTTGAGCACAGCGCCAGCACGAATTTAATTCCTATCAAAATATGCTAAATGAGTGAACACAATCGCTTAGGTAATTGTGCTGTGTGCCGATAATCTCCTATAGAAATTCAATCGATTATTGGCGCATCTACATGGCACTATTTATACCTGAAGAACTTGAGTCTGACATTCTGCATGACCTCAGCGAAGAAATTCAAGAGCTCTACGAGGCCAGCGAGCAGACACTTATTGAACTCGAGTTGACGCCTAACGACAATGAACTTCAGCGTTCGCTTTTTCGCTCTGTGCACACCATAAAAGGTGACCTTGGCTTAGTAGGGTTTATGCCTATGATTGAGGTGCTTCAATACCTTGAGGATATTCTTGATCTGTTACGAAAAGGCGAAGCGACCTATACAAGTGTTTTAAGCGACCTCGTGCTTAAGCTGATGGACCGTGTCACTCGCTTTGTTAGCGATTGTATTAACGATGGCCGGGCGAATTACGACAAAGAGGCGCTAGATGCGACTATTGACGTAATCAAACTAATCAACGCTGAGAATTCTACTCAGCATGAGCAATTGCTCCAACGAGCAATTAACTGCCTAACGAATCAACAAGACAATGTTGACAGCGCGCCGCGCATTGAGTTGGCAAAAACAGGTATTCCAAAAGACCTTTCGCCAGATAAGATGGCAGATTTGCTGTTTTTCAGAGAACTCATGCGACCAATCGAAAAGCGCACGGGTTACAAGGAAGGGCGAGGAGACCGTCTTGCTATTCTAGCGTTCTATATAAATAGTTTAAGTGACGAGCCTTTGCCAGAAGAGCAGTTGGCGGTAGCGTGTTATGTGCATGATTTTGGCATGGCGTTTATGCCAAATCACGTTGTGATGAAAGGTGAAGAGCTAACAAAATTAGAGTCAAATTTGCTGCGTTCGCACGTTTACAAGAGCACTCGTTTAATCGAGCATCTAAATACTTGGGATGAAGCGCGTAAAATTATCATGCAGCACCATGAAAATGTTGACGGAAGCGGCTATCCTCTTGGCATAACCGGCGACCAGATGTGCGCTGGCGCTAAATTGCTAGCCATTTTAGACCGCTACGATAATCTGACTAACACACCGCAAGCGGATGGCAAGTGCCTTACATCTAAAGAAGCCATAATTGCCTTAAACCAGCAGCATAAAGGGCAGTTAAGCGGTAACTGGCTGCGCCTGTTTAATCAGGGTATGACGCAGTTGCTTAAACAGGAAAGCGCCTAGTAGCCCTTCACGAAGTCATGTTGGTGCAAAAGAGGAGCATCTGTTACAAACCGTTGTAAGTTGTCTTTAAACACAGAAAACACTTTTTTTGGGTCTGATACGGCGGCAGTATGATTGGTGAGATAGCAATTGTTTAGCTGGTAAAACGGATGATTGGCAGTGAGCGGCTCTTGCGTAAAAACATCTAGCACGGCTGCTTTTATTTTTTTTTCCTTTAGAGTATTAAAAAGTGTCTCGTCGCTTTTGACAACCGACCCACGGCCTGCGTTAATGAACACCGCATCTGCCTTCATCGCTGCGAAAAAGTCTTCATCGCACACCCCGATAGTCTGCTCTGTTTCAGGCAAAAGATTCACGATGACGTCGCAATGAGTTGCAAATGACGTTCGTTGCTCAAGAGTAAAATAATCAACCTCGTCCAAAACTTTGTTTTGTGACGTAATAGCCGAGACGGTCATACCAAATTCATGAGCCATTTTTGCAACTTCTATACCGATGCTCCCCATGCCCATTATGCCAATTCGCTTCCCGGCAAGCGTGGGGATGGCGGGTTGTTGCCATAAGCGCTTACCCTGAAGTGACGTAAATTGCGCGATTTGGCGCGTAAAAAACAATATATAGGCAAAGACATACTCCCGCATTTGTTCGGCAAAGATGCCCTTGGTACCGGTTAACATGTAATCACGTTTTTTGTGATGCTGGAGTTTATTATTGCCTGCCCACGTGGATTGCAGCCACTTTAATTTTGAAAGCTTATCCAAATTATCACTACCAATATCTGGTTCGCTTAGGACTATTGACGCTTCGTTAAGAGCATTTACGTACGCTTGAGTATCGTGTGTATGTGTATTGCCTTCTGCGGTGTTATTTTCATAACACATCGCAGGGCCAGCATATATTAACTGAACGGTGTCAAAGTCATTTTCAATAGACGCGAATAAATCTCGATAAAGAAAAAAGTCTCTGCTGATGATGGCCAGTTTGTGCAAGGCAATTTCCTTTAATTATTCAGTTTAAGCGGTGGAGAAATCAATATCGATGCCGATATAAATTATTCAACAAAGACTGAAATGAGGTTCGCATATTTTATGTTCGATTTCACTATTAATGGCATTCTAAACGCAAGTCTACCCCAAGTATATGATGCCTTTTCTAGACCAGAATTGATCATTAAATGGTGCGCACCAGGCCAACTTTCAGTATCACAATTTCACTCCCACTTTACGCAAGGTGGCAATTATCAAATGGTATTG
The DNA here is from genome assembly GCF_042652645.1 of Glaciecola siphonariae. Lineage (NCBI taxonomy): Bacteria > Pseudomonadati > Pseudomonadota > Gammaproteobacteria > Alteromonadales > Alteromonadaceae > Glaciecola > Glaciecola siphonariae. The sequence goes on along the minus strand of NZ_JBHSGU010000029.1, from coordinate 284,536 downwards.
CAGTCTCCAGACGGTTTTCAGCAGACCGTTGTGGGAACCTACCAACAGATACAAAAAGATAAGAGTCTCAGCTATACGTGGCGATGGGAAGACACTAACGATATTACAAAGGTCGACATTAGTTTTGCTGCTAAAGACAACGAAACTAGCACCATTTCTCTGAGTCAGCGAGGTTTTAAACGCGAGCAAGACATGCTGCAACAGCAATACAGTTGGTTAGCATGTTTTGAAAAACTGGCGCTTGTCACAAAAGAGCGCGCCGAGCCCATGCCACTTGAATTAGAAAAATATTTTGCCACGCAACCTACTGCGCTAGTTCCTTAACGTATCAACGCCTTGTAGCACCAACAGATTTCAAGTATTTCCACTTAAAAAGGCGCGGTTGCGCTTGTGCGGTGTAGTCGATTCTGCGAGACGCTATTCACACTACACCGAGTCTGGCTTTATTTCATTGCCAGCATGATGCGTTTGTTGTTGTTCAGCAAAGATAGTTGCTGGTCAGCAATCAACAAAAAGTTATCTTTTTCTTTTTTATCAATAGGTTCGGCTTTGGGAAGCTCAACCGTCCTTGGGTTACGATGCACGCCATCTACTAAAAATTCATAGTGTAGGTGTGCGCCCGTGACCATTCCCGTTGAGCCTAAATATCCGATTACGTCACCCTGCTTAACCCACTGACCTACTTTGACCGCACGGCTCTTAAAATGCAGGTATTTAGTTTGATAACGCTCACCATGTTGCAAAAACACATGATGACCGTTGTATTTATCGTAAGAAGAGCGTACCACTTTGCCGTTACCTGCGGCCAACACCGGCGTACCAACTGCGGCTACATAATCTACGCCCCTGTGAGGTTTAATGCGTTTTTGAACCGGATGAAAGCGCTTAGGATTAAAGTTTGAGCTCACATGACTGAAATTAATGGGTGCCCGCAAGAAGCTTTTTCGCATGCTGCGGCCCTCGGGCGTGTAATAGTTTCCGTCGGTATATTTAATGGCAGTAAATACATCACCCTGATTCACAAATTCTGCAGAGACGATATCACCATATCCGATAAACTCACCGTCCACGTAGAGCTCCTCAAAGGCCATGTTGAATGAGTCGCCAGGTCGAATTTCTTGAGCAAAATCAATGTCCCAACCAAATATACCGGCCAGCTGCATAATTTTGTTGTCGGTAAGCCCTGCTTCAATCCCAGCGTTCCAAAAGCTGCTGCTGATAGTACCTTGGGCAAAATTAAGCACAGTTTCAACGTGTTTAGTTTCAATTTCGCTAACAAAACCATCGTCTTTTGATGTGATAACTAAGGTTTCGGTTTGATTCAGTGGGTATTTCAATGATGCAAGTTGACCTGCCTCATTTATTTGCAAATACAACGCATCACCGGGCTTTATTTTGCGTAATGTTTTAGCTTTTTCACCTGCATTACTCAGTTTGTAGGTCGTTTGCGGCGATTGTTTGTGCGCAGACAAAATTTTTGCAAGCGTATCGCCGCGTTTTACCTTATGGGTAATGTAGTCTTCACCCTCAAATATGCTTTCATCTACTGCTGGCTGTGATTCGAAGCTCGGCATGGGGAGCTCGTACTGCATACCAGGTATGAGCTCTAGGGTATTGAGTTGACGCGAGGCCTGTACATTTTCAGATGGCCATAAAATCATCAGAACTAACAAAAAGCCAACGGCGGCAAGCGTCACCCGATGAACTTTAGGAAGATGTTTTATTGTATTGTGTATCATACGCTCGTAAAATATCGGCAAATCAAATGGCAGAATATAACGATTTTAGTCTCGTTTCCAGCCCAAAGGTTCACTCTATCACATATAGTCTTATCGGCTGTGACCATAGAAACTACAACCTCACAGCTTGCGTGCTAAGATCGCCCGAAAATATAACGGCTCGCGCACTGTAATATCGCGTACGCACGACACTTAATAGGATTAGAAAATGGCAACTTGGGAAGCAGCTTTTGCTGAAATTAAGCGCGGTTCAGATGAGATTTTAATAGAAGAAGAGCTGATTGAGCGCTTAAAGACGGGTAAAGCTCTAAAAATCAAAGCCGGCTTTGACCCAACAGCGCCAGACCTGCATTTAGGGCACACCGTTCTTATCAATAAACTAAGAACCTTTCAGCAGTTAGGTCATGAGGTTATTTTCTTGATTGGGGACTTCACTGGCTTGATTGGTGATCCTACCGGCAAAAACGTCACCCGCAAGCCACTTACCGAAGAACAGGTGCTTGAAAACGCGAAAACATACCAAGAGCAAGTGTTTAAGATACTCGATCCAGAAAAAACCACGATACGCTTTAATAGCGAGTGGATGAACAAGATTGGAGCTGCGGGTATGATCAAGCTTGCAGCGAGCCAAACAGTAGCTCGTATGTTAGAGCGTGATGACTTTAAAAAGCGCTATGCGAACGGACAGCCCATCGCTATCCATGAATTTTTATACCCCCTAGTACAAGGCTGGGATTCAGTTGCATTAGAATCTGACGTAGAGCTTGGTGGCACAGACCAACGCTTTAATCTTCTGATGGGCCGCGAATTACAAAAAGGTCAAGGCCAAGCGCAGCAAACCGTTTTGATGATGCCTCTGTTGGAGGGATTGGACGGCGTGCAAAAAATGTCTAAGTCATTGAATAACTACATTGGGATTACTGATGCACCTAATGATATGTTTGGCAAAATTATGTCTATATCCGACGAGCTAATGTGGCGTTACTTTGATTTGCTAAGTTTTCGTCCACTTGAGGATATTGCAGCGCTGAAAGCACAAGTAGAGGCTGGCAAAAACCCGCGCGACGTTAAAATTGATTTGGCGAAGGAGTTAATTGCTCGTTTCCATGATGCCGATGCAGCGCAAAGTGCACATAAGGATTTTATTCAGCGTTTTCAAAAGAACGCGATCCCTGATGATATGCCTGAAGTTTCTATAGCTTTGCCCTCTGAAGGGTTGGCAATAGGAAATTTGCTAAAAGAAGCAGAATTAGTAAGCTCTACTTCTGACGCAATGCGCATGATTAAACAAGGCGCAGTTAAAATAGACGGTGAAAAAGTGGATGACACCCGTTTACTGCTAAATGAACCGGGCGTCGCAGTCTATCAGGTAGGCAAGCGTAAATTCGCAAAGATCACTTTGTCGTAATGGTTTATGGCGTTTTCTATCCGGGCTTTTCCATATCGAGCCCGGCTTCTGCCCAAGCCTGAATATCTCCCTCTAAATGATTGAGCTTGGTAAACCCCTCATTTGCTAGTACTTCTAATGCTTTGCCAGCTCTGTACCCTGACCGGCAGTAAACCACGATGTTGGTGTTTTTGTTACCGAACATATCCAAGCTATCGGACACCGTTGCCAGCGGAATATTTATAGCGCCAGGAATATGACCTTCGGCGTATTCATCGGGTGTTCTGACATCAACGACAAGGCTGGTGCTGGCTACTCTCTGAAATGCGTCATGGTCCAATTCGGTGATAACATTTGCGAAAGCAAATGCGTTGATGCAGAGCATTGCGATAAGGTTGATAAGCAAGGCAAGGATGCTTAAATGTTTTTGACGAGTGTGTTTCATAAAATCTCCGGAAGTTACACGTACTCATTAACTGTATGACGAAGTTAAAGATTTGTATAGGCCTTCTCGCAAATACGCGCGGTTTCTATAATAGCTCTCGGCGTGAAGCGATGCATTTTGTCTGCGTCAGCCAAAATTACCTTTGCGTATGCAGTGCTGTTGTGTTCGCGCCATGTTGACTCTATCACTGCTTTGCTTTCGTTTGATGCGGATACAATCAATTGGGGCTCAAGGCGAAGTATTTGTGCAACACTTACTTGAGGATAAGGCGCGATTGACGCTCTAAAAATATTGCTGAGCCCGCACAAATCAAGTAAATCATTAATCCATTTATCATTACCTAGTGCGACCAGAGGATGATTGTTCAAATAATACAAAGTAGGCTGCTTTTTGCCCGCATAACGATTTTTGATGCGTGATACGGCTTGACTGAGCTCAGCTATCAATGATTCACCGCTTTGAGATACACCCAAAAATGCCGCCATTTCTGATATGTCATTTTTCAGGGTATCGACACTCTCTATTTTCGATAAATAGACCTTTAAGCCAGCTTGTTTCATCTTCATGATATCAACGTCTTTATTGCCCCCTTGCCAGGCTAGAACATGCGTGGGTTTTAGGCGTAATATAGCCGGGATGTTGGCGCCTTGATAACTTGCAACACGCGGTATTGATTCTGCATCTGCCGGAAAATCACTAAAGTCACTCACGCCAACAACATGCTTGCCTAAGCCTAGTGCAAATACGAGCTCTGTAAGGTGCGGTGAAAGGGTCACAATGCGTATTTCAGTGCGCACTGTCGTTGAATCTGCATATGCGATACTTTGTGAAAGCAGTAAAAAGCTTAGCATTAGGGATTTCATAACAAACCGCTGTATCTGTATGTATCGTGTCATAGTGAAAACACCCAGCAGCATAATAATAGTACCCACATAAAAGCGATGATTGTGTGATTGCATAGTCGAGTGCTCAGCAATATATCTGTGATAAGTGGTTCACTGCGCCCTAAAAATTTTACCCGTCTGATTTTAACCGTTCCATTGTGAGAGGAGTGATACTTGACAGGGCCGCTAGTCGTGCGATTAATTGCACCAGACAGAGCACCTAATATCACCCCACCATTAGATTGCCAGAATGTTGCCTTAGGATAGCTCATCGGCAATGATTTTGTTGCTGTGCGCCGTCCTATATTTTGCAGCGATGCCACAGTGTGCAGTAAAAGTGCAAAACATCGCACCGGGACATATTGAAACAAAAAACATACCCAGTGACTAAACCAGCCAAAGGCTTGGAAAGTGTCAATCTTAGTGTTCCAGCTTTGATGAGCCTCGTAGCAAAGTCTGTAAAACAATACCGCAATAGGTCCGAGCGCCAAGTACCAAAACATCACCACAATTTGTTGATATACGATCCTCAGGCAGAACATTTCAATGGTAGCCTTTATCAGTCCTGTGCTTGAGAGAGAGCCAGTTTGCCTGAGCGTGCTTGGGTTCAGCAGTGATTTTGCTAACTGCTTTTTGTCTGCGTTCAGCGCTTTATGGCACTGCTCAGTGAGTTTTGCATAGGGCGTAAACTGCAGGCATAAATATATAATCAAAGCATCAAAAATAAGCGGGTAGTAAGCAAATTCTCGAATGAGGAAAACACATAAAAGCACCGGGGCAATAAGCACAATAACCGCCAGCGCTCCTGATATGTAATGTTGCTGAGTTTGCTGTGAACGAGGCAGCACTTTTTTCGCCATTCGTTCACAAACAAATCTGAAGAAGCCGATAGGGTCAACCCAACTGGCAACAGGAATGGTTTTTTCTGCGAGCCAAGCAATTAGTAATACAAACCAAGCGCTTAGTGCTGCTGGCAAGTACTGCGCAATTAATTCATCCAAGCGTTACAGCCTGTCTAACATACCTAGTATCAGCATTGCTGAATGTTTTGCCGCCTTTTCGAGATAGGTTTCAAACGACACTGTAGACGTTTTTCCAGCAATATCCGACAGGCTTCTGACGACCACACAGGAAGTGTCCATCATGTGACAGGTTTGGGCTATTGAAGCGCCCTCCATCTCTACTGCCTTCATGGCTGGGAAGGCCTCACGTATTTTAGCTGCTGCTTCATCTGAGCCTATAAAGCTATCACCACTGCAGATAAGACCGGTTTTTACTTTAATGTTTGATAAGGTTTTTGCCGCTTCCATCGCGACACCGCTGGCATACGCATCTGCGACATACTGTTTGGGCATGGCCGGCACTTGTCCCGGCGCATATCCAAAATGGCTTACGTCCACATCGTGATACATAAGTGAGTCGGCAATCACGATATCACCAATATTGAGGTCGGGGTCGAAGCCACCAGCAGACCCGGTATTGATCACCAAATCAGGATTGAACTGATGAATGAGCAGAGAGGCCGCAAGCGCAGAGGCAACTTTACCAATGCCGCTTTGTACTAAAAAGATTTCGTGATTACGAATGTGTCCTACATGCGTTTCTAAATGCGAGACGCTTATGGTTTTTCCGTCCTGCAGTTTGTCTTTTATCAACTGCACTTCTTCTTCCATTGCTCCGATGATGGCTATTTTCATGTAAGGCTCACTGATAGTAAAAAACTGAGCGTCATAATAGACGCTCAGTTTTTAAATACAAGAGGATATAGTGCTAGGCTGCAACAGCACGTCTACTAGCGCTCAACGGTCGCGTAGGGCGTTTATTCGTAGGTATGATACTAGGATTTGCTGCAGTTACTCCACTAAACGGAATTTTACCTTGGCGGCGTCTGAGGGGAATGAGTTTCGCTTCGATGCATTCTCTGATATCCGTAACGGTATATCCGCCTTTTGCTTTAATTCTCACATGTGGAATGGCAGCGGTATCGAGTGCACCACTTACAAAAAAATCGCGCTGAGTATTGTGACCGTCTTTGCCGACGCCGAAGACAAGGTCGATGGCCATCACAGGCGTCATATCTTTGCGGTCGCACAAAACAAAATCAACCTGTTTGCCCCCAGCTCTTAATAGCGCGCTATTGGCTATTTTTTTGTCGGTGTTGCTGCGCAAAGAGAGCAGATCAATTAATTTTACACGACACATAACGCGAAATTCGTCACCTACTGACTGCTCAATAAGTTGCAAAAACTGACGCTCTGCTGCGGTGAAAAGCTGTTTTTTGACAGCAAAAGGAAAGGCTATTTTATTGTCGTTGAGTTTTACGGCTAACACCGAAACACAAATCAACACTGCTAACAAGATAATTGCAAATTCCATTATGACTCCAAAAAGTATACGAGGCGAACGAAAACACGTCGCAATAGCTTAACTTATTTGGAATTCTGCAAAGGCTGTGCCAATAAAATCACGCAGGCATAAAAGTTTGACGCTTTAAAGAATTAAAGCGCCTTTACTAAAATATCTACCTGACTTCCATCACCGTCTGGCGAAACAATTAAGGTTGTGTTGCCGTTATTTGAGCGCATGATAAAACGCTGTTTGACCTCTTGAGGCGCTGCAAACTGCCCCTGATTTCTGTAAAACGCAACGGTGTCGGCGGTTGCCTGAGGAACATAAAACACCATTGTTGCCGGCAAGTCATCGGCAAAAATCTGACATAGTTTGCCGCCTTGAGGAATCTCTACGTCGTAAAACACTGTTGGACAGGTTTGCGTTCGCTCATTGCTGCTTGGGTAAGTCATAACCGTTCTTGTTGCCTGAACCTGCTGACTATCGTCCATTGAGGCTTGCTTTACTGGCTCTTCGAATGCAGGTGCTTGCTCTTGTTCGCGAGTCTCTGCAATTAGCTGTTCTACTGGCTCATCGACAGCCGTCTCAACCAGCTCTTCTTCGACAGCGGCTTCAAGTACTTCTTCCTCGATGGCTTCTTCGACAGCAGCTTCAACTATTTCTTCTTCAATGGCCTCTTCAACAGCAGCTTCAACTACTTCTTCTTCGATGGCCTCTTCGACCGCGGCTTCAACTACTTCTCCCTCGATGGCTTCTTCGACAGCAGCTTCAACTATTTCTTCTTCAATGACTTCTTCGACAGCGGCTTCAACTATTTCTTCTTCAATGACTTCTTCGACAGTGGCTTCAACTACTTCTTCTTCGATGGCCTCTTCAACAGCAGCTTCAACTACTTCTTCTTCGATGGCTTCTTCAACAGCAGCTTCAACTATTTCTTCTTCGATAGCCTCTTCGACAACGGCTTCAACTATTTCTTCCTCGATGGCCTCTTCAACAGCGGCTTCAACTACTTCTTCCTCGATGGCCTCTTCGACAGCAGCTTCAACTACTTCTTCTTCGATGGCCTCTTCGATAGCGGCTTCAACTGCTTCTTCTTCCATGGCCTCTTCGACAGCAGCTTCGACTACTTCTTCTTCGATGGCTTCTTCTACAGCGGCTTCAACTATTTCTTCCTCGATGGCTTCTTCGACAGCGGCTTCAACTACTTCTTCCTCTATAGCCTCTTCGATAGCGGCTTCAACTGCTTCTTCTTCCATGGCCTCTTCGACAGCAGCTTCGACTACTTCTTCTTCGATGGCTTCTTCTACAGCGGCTTCAACTATTTCTTCTTCGATAGCCTCTTCGACAGCGGCTTCAACTACTTCTTCTTCGATGGCTTCTTCAACAGCAACTTCAAGTACTTCTTCTTCGATGGCCTCTTCAACAGCAGCTTCAAGTACTTCTTCTTCAATGGCCTCTTCAACAGCGGCTTCAACTACTTCTTCTTCGATAGCTTCTTCTACAGCAACCTCGACTACTTCCTCTTCGATAGCTTCATCTACAGCGAAGTCTTGCTCGCCAAGACCTTCGGCCTGCTCAACGGGGGAGGGCGCTTGCGACGTTAATTCGGCAATGGGGTCTGAAACCTCTTCATCTGAGGCATCATTTTCTGGCGCGTTTTCATTTAAAAGCAAAGCAGAGGCAAGTTGCGAGTCTAGTTCGCGCTCGAATGCGGTTGGAGGCGTCGTGGGCTCCTCTATAACCTTAAAATCTCTCTCAGCATTAGGATTTTCTTGTGCGGCGGGCGCTTGTTCATTTTTTAAATTAACGGGTTCTTGTGCGATTGTTTGTGACGACGCGGCTATCATTAATGCTAGCCATAACGTTTTTGACGAATGTAATTCCATATAACCTAAATCTCACCTTGTGTATCTTATATCCACAGTTTACTGTCTTGCACAATAAATAGCTAACGCGCGATGTAATTTTCGCGCGTTGTCAGATTAACGACCTGTTATGACTTAAGAGCTCTCCGACTTTGCCCTAACATCCCTTGTGCAATGTTTTATCTATGTAATCACATAAATGAAGCATGTAGCTTACTATGGGTTTAGGTAATCAGTATAGCACCCGTTGCTATACCTCTAAATAATCTAAGATACCTTCAGCGGCTTTCCTGCCCTCATCAATAGCAGTGACAACCAAATCAGAGCCACGAACCATATCGCCGCCAGAAAATATTTTTGGATTGGAGGTTTGAAAAGCGAAGCGACCAGCGGCCGGTGCCCGAACTCGGCCTTTTTCGTCCAAAATGATACCAACATCACCAAACCAGCTTGCAGGACTTGGCGAAAACCCAAATGCAATGATAATGGCGTCGGCTTCAAGGATGTGTGCAGACCCTGGTATCTCTACTGGTTTACGACGACCTGCCGCATCAGGTTCGCCCATTTCTGTGCGTACCATACGCACACCAATCGCAACGCCATTTTCATCAACAGCGATGTCTATAGGCTGCATATTGAACTGAAACTCGACACCTTCCTCTTTTGCGTTGACAACTTCTCGCCGTGAGCCAGGCATACTTTGCTCGTCTCTTCTGTAGGCACAAATAACCGATGAGGCTCCTTGCCTTATGGATGTGCGTACACAGTCCATTGTGGTATCACCGCCGCCAAGCACTACAACGCGTTTGTTGCGCATATCAATAAAGTCTTCAGGTGACTTCTCAATGCCCATAACCCGGTTCGTATTTGCAATTAAAAATGGAAGTGCTTCATAAACTCCGGGAGCTTTTTCGTTAGTAAAACCGCCCTGCATAGCTTTGTATGTGCCCATGCCTAAAAACACGGCATCATACTCATCCATCAAGTCTTGGAAGGGGAGGTCTTTACCAATTTCTACATTCAAACGAAATTCAACGCCCATATCGCTAAATATTTGGCGCCTTAGCGTGATGACTTCTTTTTCCAACTTGAACGATGGAATGCCAAAAGTCAGTAGTCCGCCAATTTCTTCATACTTATCAAACACGACTGGCTTTACGCCATTTCGTACTAAGATGTCGGCACACGCTAAACCTGCCGGTCCTGCACCAATAACCGCTACCTTTTTGTCGGTCCATTCAACGCCCGACATGTCTGGTCGCCATCCCATTTTAAATGCCGTGTCGGTAATATATTTTTCGATGCTGCCTATCGTTACCGCGCCAAAGTCATCATTAAGCGTACATGCGCCCTCGCACAGTCTGTCTTGTGGACATACTCGGCCGCATACTTCAGGTAGGCTATTGGTTTTGTGAGACAGCTCAGCGGCTTCTATAATCTTTCCTTCGTTAGCTAAATCTAACCACTGCGGAATATAGTTGTGAACAGGGCACTTCCATTCGCAGTAAGGATTCCCGCAATCAAGGCATCTGTCGGCCTGACCAGCTGCCTGTGACGATGTCATGGGTTGGTAAATTTCACCAAACTCTTCTTTTCGCATGATGATAGGTTTTTTAGGCGGGTCAATACGCGCCACATCTACGAATTGATATACATTTTTTGCCATACTAAAAACTACTCCTGGGCTATTGTGCTTGAATGCGCAGTTCTGCGCTTGAGCGACTGATGTGCCCTAGCAAATTTTTCACATCGCTTGTTTTTGGTTTAACCAAGCGAAAATTCTTCATTTCTTCAGCGAAGTTGGTCAATAAATCTAGCGAATGTGCGCTGCCGGTTTCTTCGTAATGCTCATTGATGAGACCGCGCAAATGTTCAGACAAGATCACTTTGTCTTCAATGCCCTGTACGTCGACTAATTCATGATTAACGCGCTGATCAAGGTCGCCAAATTCATCATACAGATAAGCAAATCCACCGGTCATGCCTGCTCCAAAATTGACACCAACACTGCCTAAAATAGCCACTATGCCGCCTGTCATGTATTCGCAACCGTTGTCGCCAATTCCTTCAATGACCGCAATAGCGCCAGAGTTACGAACTGCAAAGCGCTCGCCAGCTCGCCCTGCGGCGTAAAGCTTGCCGCCAGTGGCACCGTATAAACATGTATTGCCCATAATGGCGCTTTGATGAGTGTCAAAACTGATTTTGGCGGGAGGATTAATAACCAATTTTCCGCCGGTCATGCCTTTACCCACATAATCGTTGGCATCGCCAATCAAATGCATATGCAGTCCACCAACGTTCCACACCCCAAAGCTCTGACCAATAGTGCCAGTGAGCGTTACCTCAATGGGCGAGTCATCTACACCCGAGTTGCCGTAGTGTTTTGCAATAAAACCAGACAATGTTGCGCCAATCGACCGGTCGGTGTTTCGTACATCGTAGTGTAAGCGGGTACTGGTTTTGCCTAGCACGGATTTCTCAGCATCGTTCAATAAGCGTTTGTTTAGCTCACCTTTATCAATGGGTGAGTTGGTAACTTCTGAGCAAAATAACTTGGTATGAGTACCCGCCTGTGGTTTTTCGAGCAAGGGCGACAAATCAAGCTTTGTTTGCTTAGCCGTTTGCCCGTCTAGCAACTCAAGCAGCTCTGTTCGGCCCACTAGGTCTTGGAAGCGCGTTATGCCAATACTGGCCATAATTTCTCTCACTTCTTGGGCTACAAACTTAAAGTAGTTCATTACCATATCAGGCAGACCAATGAAATAATTGTCACGCAGTTTGGCGTCTTGTGTTGCCACACCGGTTGCACAATTATTTAAATGGCATATACGCAAGTACTTACACCCAAGTGCAACCATCGGACCGGTGCCAAAGCCAAAACTTTCAGCGCCTAAAATGCCTGCTTTTACAACATCGAGTCCGGTTTTTAAGCCGCCATCTGTTTGTACTCTTACCTTGTGCCGCAAGCCATTTTCTACTAATGCTTGCTGGGTTTCAGCTAGACCTAGCTCAAAAGGGCTGCCTGCATATTTTACTGAGGTGAGTGGGCTGGCGCCGGTGCCGCCGTCATAGCCCGAAATAGTAATCAAGTCAGCGTAAGCCTTTGCTACGCCTGTGGCGATTGTGCCAACGCCAGGCTCTGACACTAATTTCACTGAAATTAGTGCATCAGGGTTAACTTGTTTTAAATCAAAAATTAATTGCGCTAAATCTTCAATGGAATAAATGTCGTGATGAGGAGGCGGTGATATCAGCGTCACGCCAGGCACAGAAAAGCGCAGTTCTGCAATATACTTATTTACTTTATCACCGGGCAGTTGCCCGCCTTCTCCAGGTTTTGCCCCTTGAGCAACCTTAATTTGAATAACATTTGCATTCATTAGGTAGTGCGCGGTCACGCCAAATCGGCCAGAGGCTACCTGCTTAATTTTAGAGTTTCTCTCGGTGTTAAAGCGTTTAGGATCCTCGCCACCTTCACCCGAATTAGACTGTCCGCCTAATCGATTCATTGCAATTGCAAGGGCTTCATGAGCCTCAGGGCTAAGTGCACCTATGGACATTGCCGCGGTATCAAAGCGCGGAAACAAATGTTCAGCGGCTTCTACGTCATCAATCGACACTGGACTTAAATCAGACTTTAAGCCCATAAGGTCACGTAAGTGGCTAGGATTACGCTTATTTACCAAGTCAGAAAAAACTTGGTAATCGGCATAATTACCACTTACCACCGCTGTTTGCAGCGTTTTAACTACATCTGGATTGTAGGCATGATACTCGCCGCCATGCACATACTTCAACAAGCCGCCATGGGAAATAGACTTGCGTTTTAGCCAAGCAATGCGGGCACTATTTACAACATCCTGTTCAAAATCTTCGAAGCTAGCGCCTTGCACGCGGCTAGGAATCCCTTTAAAACAAAGCTCTATGACATCGCTATTTATGCCAATAGCTTCAAACAATTTTGAGCTTCTGTAGCTGGCAATCGTGCTGATGCCCATTTTAGACATTATTTTATAAAGGCCTTTGTTTATGCCTTTGCGATAATTAAGTACTGCCTCCATAGGCGAAATATCGAGCTCTTTTTGCTCAACCATTTGTTCAATAGTTTCATATGCTAAGAAAGGATAAACGGCGGTTGCGCCTAAGCCTATGAGCACCGCAAAGTGATGCGGGTCTCTAGCAGAGGCAGTTTCAATCACAATGTTCGCGTCACAACGTAGTTGCTTGTCAATCAATCGTCGCTGCACCGCACCAACGGCCATCGCGGCAGGAATGGGCAGTGTATCTTTAGCAATTTGTCTGTCGCTTAAAATAACAAAGGCGGCATTTCGCTCACGCACTGCATTTTCAGCTTCATCACAAATTCGTATAAGTGCGTTCTCAAGGCCCTCTTCTAAGCGGTAGTTAATGTCTATTTGCTCGTTATGATAGTACTGAGAATCGTATTCTTTAAGTTGCTTAAGGTCGGTATATACCAGCACTGGCGAGTCAAACAATACACGGTGAGCATAGCCGCTCGTCTCATTAAATACATTTTGTTCTCGCCCAATGCACGTTGCCAAAGACATGACGTGATTTTCACGTAGTGAATCAATGGGAGGGTTCGTCACTTGAGCAAACTGCTGACGGAAAAAATCATAGAGCGTACGGTTTTTTGAGGACATAACCGCCATTGGTGTGTCGTCGCCCATAGAGCCCACCGCCTCTTGGCCGTCTTTTGCGAGCACCTTGATGATTTGCTGCATTTCTTCGTAACTGTAGTTAAACAGTTTATGGTAGGTCGCCATTTGCACGTCGTCAAAGGCGCGCTTGCCAATTTGTGAGGCGTCTACCTGCTCAATGGGTGCCAGGCGCTTGATGTGCGATGTAATCCATTCAGCGTAGGGGTGGCGCGCTTTTAAATCTTCATCAATTTCATTTGAGCGCCAAATTTTGCCCGTATGCGTGTCTACCGCAAGCATTTCACCTGGACCTACACGGCCTTTTTCAACTACGTCTTCTTGTTTGTAGTCCCAAATCCCTATTTCTGAGGCGAGGGTAATGAGATTATCATTTGTAATGACGTAGCGAGCGGGACGTAAACCATTGCGGTCAAGGTTACAGGCGACGTGACGACCATTGGTCATCACAATACCCGCTGGGCCATCCCAAGGCTCCATGTGCATAGAGTTAAACTCATAGAATGCACGCAAATTTGGGTCCATGGTTTTGTTATTTTGATATGCAGGCGGCACTAGCAGGCGCATCGCACGGAACAAATCCATACCGCCGGCCAAAAATAGCTCCAGCATGTTGTCTAACGAACTTGAATCTGAGCCGGTCAAGTTTACAAACGGCGCGGCATCGCGCAAATCAGGAATGAGCGGGGTGGCAAACTTACTGGTTCGAGCAATCGCCCAGTCGCGGTTCCCTTTTATGGTATTAATTTCGCCGTTGTGGGCAAGAAATCTAAAAGGCTGCGCGAGCGGCCACTTCGGAAGGGTGTTGGTTGAAAATCGCTGATGGAATACGCAGATAGACGACTGCATGTCGGGGTCTGCCAGATCATGATAAAACGCAGGGAGGTCTTTTGGCATGACCAAGCCTTTGTAGATGGTTACAAAGGTCGATAAACATGCGATGTAAAAATCTTCGTCTTCTGCGAGTACTTTTTCAGCTCTTCGTCGAGCCATGTACAATCTGCGCTCAAGGTCTGGCATAGACCAGCCGCTTGGTGCATTTACAAAAATTTGCTCGATTTGAGGGACGCCCGTTTTCGCTAGGTCGCCCAATACGCTATGGTCGGTAGGCACTTCACGCCAACCCACCACGCTTAACATTTCCTTTTCTAGCTCTGCGTTAAGTACGGCACGCGCGGCACTTGCGACAATCGGGTCGCGATTTAGAAACACCATGCCAACGGCATAGTTCGTATTTAAGGTCCAGTCACGCCCTTTGGCGACTTTTTTGAAGAAGCTGTCTGGCTTTTGCAGCAATAAACCGCAGCCGTCACCCGTTTTGCCGTCGGCGGCAACTCCGCCACGATGCTGCATACGGTCTAGACCTTCTATGGCCGTTGTTACGAGTTTGTGGCTAGCATCGCCCTGAATGTGAGCGATAAGCCCAAATCCGCAGTTATCTTTTGAATCGGTTACATGATACAAACCCATTTAATACTCCTTCACGCATCAATCTGTGTCGCGCTATGCTGCATTGAACAACATACCTGCTTATGTTTGACGCAAACACCCAAGTTATATACCCAGCCTTTCGCTGCTTTTAATATTGTTATTATTGTATTGTCGTTAGTTTGCGGTTTTGAAGATACGAATGCGTATCGAATTATTATGCAATTCACTAAGCGGGTCTGAGAAAATACCTATTTCGCTCAGAGAAATCAATTATCACGGTTCGCAATATTGCCATTCATCAAATCAATAGGGCCTAATTGGCTGAAATATATATATTTTATTTTTAATTAAAAATAGTCTTAGACGCGTACACTCAGTGATACAGCGTTAATATGATGTGAAATTTAGTTGTAAGTACAACTAAGTTTGGCGCAGTCCATTTTTCTGAAGATGCCATTTTAACGCGATTTAAGCGCATAAATATTTACCCATCGATTTGTCTAAATGAAGCAAGAGAAAGGGGAGTGACTACCCTGAAATCTTAATATTTGATAGCATGTCGCTACTTTCTTTTATAGGTTCTTCTAAAACAGCCATGCAGCTAAAAACTCCTCCAGAGTCGTGGGCGATTAAATTCGCACAATTCGTCGATAAGGTCGGTACGCTAAAGGTCAGCGTACTGTTTGTTGTATTTACTTTGTTATTTACCCTGTTTGGCTCTTATATCATTCGCGCTAGCATGGGAAGCGACATTGAGGTGGATGATTTTATCGGTGCCTTGGTTTTGACGCTGATCAGTGCGCCGTGGGTACTGTATTTTTTCAGTGAGCTGATTAAACAACTTGAGCATTCGCGTATTAACCTTGAAGAGGCTGTTAGCCAACTCGAGCGGCTGCGCCGCCATGATGTTATTCTAAATCGTGAACTGCAGAACAATATCCGTCAGCTAAATTATGAAATAGAACAGCGTAAAAACGCTCAGCTTGAGCGTGAAAAAATGTTCTCTGAGCTTGAGCGGCAAATTAAAGAAAAATCTGAGCAGGAACTTCAAGCAAGACGCCTCTCTACACTCACTCGCTCAATTATCGACGCTTCACCCGATCTCATTTACTACCGCAATGAAGAAGGTAAATTCGCTGGCTGCAATAAAGTGGCCGAAGAATTAGTGGGCAAAACCGAAGAGGAGCTGCTCGGACTGACGCCGCATCAAGTTTATGATGAAGAGCTTGCGCGACAGGTCGCCGCGTCAGATCATGAGGTTCTAGAGCGCAATGCGTCTATTACTGAAGAGCTATGGCTACGATTTGCCGACGGGCGAAAGCGATTTTTTGAAATGCAAAAAGTTCCTTTTTATGACAACGATGGCCACCGTCTGGGCTTGCTCGCCTTCGGTCGAGATATGACCGAGCGAAAACAGTCACAAGTCGCCATTGAGCAGGCGAGTAAAGATAAAACGAAATTTATAGCGACGATTTCGCACGAACTGCGCACCCCACTAAACGGCATTGTTGGCTTGAGCCGAATGCTTCGAGACACACAGCTAAATACAGAACAATTTGAATGGGTTAGTACTATTTATGCTAGCGCAATTACGCTGGGCAACATATTTAACGACATCATTGATTTAGACAAGCTCGACCGAGACAAAGTTGAAATTCAGTTAAAAACGGTATCGACTACCGCATTTGTTAACGAAATTGCTAGCATCATTCGACTACTCGCGGCTGATAAAAACCTAAGCTTCAACTATGAAGTCATAGAACCGGTGCCTGCGGCCTTTGAAGCCGACGGCACGCGTCTGCGACAGGTATTATGGAACATGTTGTTTAATGCCGTTAAGTTTACGCCCAAAGGCTCAGTTTCGTTGAGTATGTCTGCCAGTACAACGGGTACAAAGACTGCCAATATTCACTTTACTATCCGCGATACCGGTATTGGTATTCCCAAAACTGAGCTCGACAAAATATTTGCGATGTATTATCAGGTGCAGCGCGAAGATTTTCAGTCAGCCACCGGGACGGGTATTGGCCTCGCCATCTGTAAACAGATGGTCGATAAAATGGGCGGCGATATTCAGGTGAATTCCGAGCTTAATAAGGGAACCTGCTTTGAAATTACATTGCCGGTCACAGTATCTGATGAGCGAGTAGCCATGGAGGAGTTACAGGTCAAAGGCCTTAATATCCTTTTAGTTGAAGATATCGAGCTAAACGTTATGGTCGCAAAAGCGCTACTCGAAAAGCTCGGGCAGAAAGTAAGTGTTGCGATGACCGGCCAAGCGGCAATTGATATGGCGAGGGCTGAAACCTTCGACCTTATATTGCTCGATATTCAGTTGCCCGACATGACAGGATTTGATGTTGCTCGCACCTTACTTGACGAAGATCTTGTGCTACAAACACCCATTGTTGCGCTAACGGCCAACGTCATTAAAAAGCGTGAGGAATATTTGCAAAACGGGATGGACGATATCATTGCCAAACCCATTAAAAAGAGCCGCGTGATACAGGTGTTCAATGAACTGTTCGCACGTACCGACACCCAAACAGATGTGCCTATACAAGCAAAGGACGATGTTGTGAAAATTCAAAAAGAAGCACCTAGCGTTTTAGATGCAGATTTACTTAACATGCTAATTGAGACCATCGGCGACTCCATGGTGAAAACCAGCTTGGGCGTGTTCAAAGAGAAAATTCCTGAGTATATGGAGGAAATGAAGGTTGCGCTGGCGGCTCAAGATAAAGATGAAGTTTGCTCACAGGCGCATAAAATCAAAGGAGCAGCGGGCTCCGTGGGGCTTTCGCGCGTGCAAAGTGCCGCTAATGAAATTCAGCAGGGCGATCATCCTGCATGGTGGGAAAATGTGCATGATTGGATGGAGCAGCTTGACATGGCCTTGGCACAAGATGTCCCTGCGCTAGAGCTATGGCTGCGTGAAAATGAAATTGACGACTAGCCTAAGATTTCTGCAGTAAACGCGACAATGCAGATTTTGCAGTTAGAGCAAAAATAGCGTTGCAGTGCCTAAGAAGGCGAAAATACCTACAACGTCGGTAATCGTTGTAAGAATGACACTACCGGCTAAGGCCGGGTCTATATTTAAGCGCTTCATGATGATGGGTAAGGTGGCACCGGCAAGACCTGCGGCCATCATATTCATCATCATAGCAAAAGCTATCACGGCGCCCAGCATGTAGTCCTGTTTCCAAAGGGCAATTACGCCAGCAATCAATATTGCCCAAATCATGCCATTGAAAAATCCAATTGCCAGCTCTTTACGCACCAACCACACGGAGTTGCTGCCAGTGACGTGACCGAGCGCCATACCGCGTATTACAAGCGTTAAGGTTTGATTGCCAGCAACCCCGCCCATACTCGGCACAATGGTATTGAGAATGGCAAGGACCGCGAGCTGACTAAGAGTTGCCTCAAACATATCGCTCACGGCTGCCGCTAAAAGCGCCGTCACCAGATTCACGCCTAACCAGACAGAGCGACGCTTGGTACTTTGGCCCACGGGAGCAAATGTATCTTCTTCGTCATCAAGGCCCGCCATACTCATCATGGAGTGTTCGGCGTCCTCACGAATAATATCGACTACATCATCAATGGTAATCCGGCCTACTAATTTGTGTTCATTATCCACAACTGGCGCTGACAGCCAGTTATATCGCTCAAACATGCTGGCGACTTCGTCATCGGGCGTATCGGCGCTAATAGCATCTGGTTCATCGTCCATGATGTCTGTGACAGAAATGTCAGGACTGGCGGTAAGCAAAGTAGCAAGTGATACGGTGCCAATAAGAATATCTTGGCGGTCGACAACGTAAAGGGTATCGGTATTTTCAGGTAGTTCGGTTTTTAAACGCAAGTAGCGCAATACTACATCTATGCTTACATCTGGGCGTAGGGTGATGGTGTCGGTGTTCATGATGAAACCGGCGGTTTCTTCACCATACGATAAGGCTTTTTCAGCCCTTAATCGGTCTTGGGCATCCATTGATTTAAGAATGCTTTGCAGAACGTTGTCAGGCAGTGAGCTTAAGGTCTCTGCCAAGTCATCGGTGTCCATCTCTTCGAGGGCATCAACAACTGTCGCTGGCATCATTTTACTAATAATGCCGTTTCGAACATCCTCCGACAGCTCTTCAATGACGTCTCCATGAAAGTCTGCGTCAAGCAGTCTCCATAGTTCGTCTCGAGTTTTTGTGGGTGAAGATTCAAGCAGAAGCGCGACGTCACTGGCAGGTAAATCGAGCAGCATTTTACGCACGCGCACAAATGCGCCGGCATTCAAAGAACGACCGATAGACTCAAGTCTAGCCTGCGTATTACTTAGTTCTGCGGTTTCTGACATGTTTACCCCAAGAGAAGTCAAGCGAGCATAAACGAAATGCTGAGGCTTCTAGTGGCATTATATCACCATAAAGGCTCATGAATACTTGATTTTTATGAAGTTTATAGTGCGCGAGGCCTATTAACTGACCTTGCTAAACGATGAATACGTATTTATTCGCTTTCGTCGAATTTGTTTTCAATGAGTTCACTGATAGCCACCATCGCTGCATCAGCATCTTTGCCAGTGCAGCTTACCTCAACGGTTTTTCCCTGGCCGCTTTCTAGCATCATAAGTGCTAAGACGCTATTGGCAGGCGCTGTATTATCTGCTTGCGTTAGCTGAATATCTGCCTCGAACTGCTTAGCGAGCTGTACCAGCTTGGTGGCGGCGCGAGCGTGCAGGCCAAGCTTATTGGTAATGGTTAGCTGGCGGGTCACCGAATGGGGTTTGTTCATTATTAAGCCTGCTTTGCGAGGATGTTTTTAAGTTCTCTATGCTTAACCTGCACGTCACCATGAGTGGATTTGAATGTTTCAGAGAGCGCTTGCGCCACATACACGCTGCGATGCTGACCACCGGTACAGCCAATGGCAATGGTTACGTAGCTGCGGTTGTTTCGCTCAAGATGAGGCAGCCAAGTCGTTATCAGATTTTGGACTTGCCAAATAAACTTCATAACTAAAGGTTGCCCCGCAAGAAACACCTCAACCGGGCCATCTAAACCCGTTAGCGGACGAAGGTCCGGGTCCCAATGCGGGTTGGGTAAAAAGCGCACGTCAAAAACATAATCGGCGTCTTTGGGAATGCCATATTTGAATCCAAAGGACTCAAACAAAATCACTAAGTCAGTGCTTTTTTTGCCTAACACGCGCTCCCTTATGAGCTCAGCGAGATCGTGTACCGACAGTTGATCTGTGTTTATATTTAAATCTGCTTTTTCAGCCACCGGCACAAGAATTTCTCGCTCAGCGCTAATCGCATCGGTAAGTGAATTAGATAATTTAAATAATGGATGCAAGCGGCGCGTCTCGCTATAGCGTTTTATAAGAACATCATCGCTGGCATCTAAGAATATGATGGTGATGTCCCAAAATTCTGGCAGGTATTCGAGAATTTCTGAAATCTCTTGCTCGGCCTTTGGCATGTTTCGCACGTCAATACTCACGGCAACTAGCTCGTGTTCGTCAGCGAGCGCATGGGTAAGGGTAGGGAGCAAATTTACGGGGATATTATCAACACAATAATACCCTAAATCTTCAAGCGCTCTGAGCGCGATAGACTTACCTGAGCCAGACCGGCCGCTTATTATTAACAGCTTCACACCTTGCTCCTGATTAATATTTGAGGGGGTCGCTTATGCTAGTGCAGCGACGATTTCATTTTTATTTTCGGCTTTTCTTATCGCTTTTACAATGTCTTTGTCGCTTAGTTTCCGAGCAATGCCCGACAATGCTTTCAAATGCGTTTCGGCTTCGTCATTGGGAACTAGAATTGCAAAAAAGATATCGACCGGTTTATTGTCGATGGCGTCAAACTCTATCGGCTCGTCACTTGTCACAATGATTGCCATTATTTGACTGATCCCGTTCATACGTCCGTGGGGGATTGCAATACCATTGCCAATACCTGTACTGCCCATTTTTTCGCGATTGAGCAAGCTGGTCAGAACTTCATTTTGATCTAATTGAGGGTGCTGCTTAATAGCAATTTCGCTAATAACTTCAAAAATGCGTTTTTTGCTATGACACTCAACCGAACATTGAGTCCGGTCGAGTGAAATGATGTCAGAAATGATCATATAAGGGTATCAACTAGTGCCGTCTAAGCTTTTCTTTGTGCTTGATAACCTGTCGGTCAAGCTTATCTATCAGAGAGTCTATGGCAGCGTACATGTCGGTATGTTCGGCGTTTGCAAACACTTCGCCACCGTTTAAATGTAGCGTCGCTTCTGCTTTTTGGCTCAACTTTTCTACGTTTAAAATTACATGCACATTGTTTATGTGATCAAAATGCCTTTCGAGTTTTTCAAATTTGGTATCCACATAAGTGCGCAATGAATCGGTGATTTCTACATGATGACCGGTAAGGTTTATTTGCATAATGCTAGGTCCTCTTGTTGCGTCTAAATTAGACTCTTTCGTTGATTAGATGGAGGAATGTGTAACGATTCCCGATATTTTGCAATTGTTCGCCGAGCAACCTGAATACCTTGCTCGGCAAGCATTTGCGCAATTTTGCTATCGCTTAGCGGTTTGTTTGCCGGCTCTACAGCCACGAGCTTTTTGATCAGCGCGCGGATTGCAGTCGACGAACAGTTTTCACCAGATTCTGTCGCTACATGGCTAGAGAAGAAATACTTTAATTCAAAAATCCCACGAGGCGTGTGCATATACTTTTGCGTGGTCACCCTAGAAATAGTCGACTCATGCATATCAACCATTTCCGCCACGTCATTTAACACCATCGGGGTCATTTTCTCTGGCCCTTTTTCAAAGAATTCACGTTGCTTTGACACAATACAGTGAGACACTTTAAGCAAGGTCTCGTTGCGACTCTCCAAGCTCTTTATAAACCACTTTGCCTCTTGTAAATGTGACTTTATAAATTGTGAATCGTTCGGATTTTTAGAGGTTTTTCCAAAACTCGCATAGGTTTCATTTACCGATAGCGCCGGAAGAGCGTCATTGTTTAGCTCTACCGTCCACACGCCGTTTTTCTTGTATACGTTTACGTCAGGAATGACATATTCAGGCTCGCGGCTGGAAATAGCGGTGCCGGGGCGCGGATTGAGCGTTTTGAGTAGGCGCATTACTTCGCGCAGCTGATCTTCCTTCAGCTTGGTTTTGCGCATTAAGGTGCGATAGTCTTTGCTGCCTAATAAATCCGCGTGCTGTTTGATGAGCTCCTTAGCTTCATCTAGCCAAGGCGTGCTTTCGTCAAACTGCTTTAATTGAATAAGTAAGCACTCTTGCACAGAGCGCGCGCCTGCTCCCACAGGGTCAAACATTTGAATGCGCTTGAGAACGCATTCAACCTCATCGAGCTCAATTTCTTCGTCATCTAAACTATCTAAGATATCTTCACTGCTGGTGGTTAAATAGCCCGACTCATCTATCGAGTCAATAATGGCGATGGCAATGGAGCGGTCAGTTTCGGAAAAATGCGTCAGCTCCATTTGCCAGATTAAATGGTCTTGTATTGATTCAGAGGTTTCCCCTTGAAAGACAAAATCATCATCGGGATTGCTACCTACCATTTTCACAGGCGCTGAGCTTGACCCCAAATATTCTTCCCAAGAGCTGTCTAGGGGGAGATCGTCGGGTAAATCG
Source organism: Glaciecola siphonariae (assembly GCF_042652645.1). Taxonomy (NCBI): domain Bacteria; kingdom Pseudomonadati; phylum Pseudomonadota; class Gammaproteobacteria; order Alteromonadales; family Alteromonadaceae; genus Glaciecola; species Glaciecola siphonariae. The sequence goes on along the minus strand of NZ_JBHSGU010000029.1, from coordinate 262,086 downwards.
CCTTTTTCTAATGCATCGTGACTATCGATGCCGTCACTGCCAGATAAGTCAGAGTCACTCTCGGCAGAATTAGAGGCGCCGTCAGCATTGTTTTTTTCGCTGGAATCGTTTTTGTCACCTGAATCTGCGTCGTTAAAATCTTGTTCGGTAAGCTCCAGCAAAGGATTAGACTCTAATGCTTCTTGAATCTCTTGTTGTAAATCCAGCGTAGATAGCTGCAGCAATTTGATGGCCTGCTGAAGCTGCGGGGTCATCGTTAGCTGTTGACTGAATTTCAGTTGTAACGAAGGTTTCATTTACTTCCTTTGCTTACGTTTAAGCCCTTTATACGCGTTAACGCAGACTAGAGTGCAAACTGTTCGCCCAAATATACATCGCGTACAGTCTGATTGGCTAAAATTTCATCTGCTGTGCCAGAGGCGATTAATTCGCCGTGGCTGACAATATAAGCTAACTCGCACACGTCTAACGTTTCTTTTACGTTGTGATCAGTGATTAATACGCCTATATCGCGTTCTTTGAGCTGATATATGATCTTCTTTATATCATTAACAGAAATTGGGTCAACACCTGCGAAGGGTTCGTCGAGTAAAATAAATTTTGGATTGGCGGCCAAAGCCCTCGCAATCTCTACTCTGCGGCGCTCACCGCCCGATAAACTCATACCCAAATTATTTCGGATGTGGTTGATGTTAAAATCGTCAAGCAGTTCGTCGGCTTTTTGCTCTTGTTGCGACCGGCTGAGTTCTTTACGCGTTTGCAAAATGGCAATCAAGTTTTCGTATACGGTAAGTTTACGAAAAATCGAGGCCTCTTGAGGCAGATAGCCTATACCCTCACGCGCACGCTCATGCATAGGCTGGAACGTAATGTCTTTTTGGTCAATGTGAATTTCGCCTTTATCTAGCGGCACTAAACCCACGATCATATAAAATGTGGTTGTTTTTCCTGCGCCGTTAGGTCCCAAGAGGCCTACAATCTGACCGGTCGATACTTCAATGCTGACATCACGTACAACTTGCCTTGATTTATACGACTTCGCGAGATGTCTTGCTTGTAGCTTACTCACTGCTGCACCTCGTCGTTTTCGGGCTTGGTTTGCGTATCATCTGCCGAGAATGCGCCGGGGCTAATCACAGTGCGCACACTTTCTGCGCTGTCATCGTTACTTGTTGCTAAGACTTGTTCTCGGGTCATATCAAATACAATCATATCGCCCGTCACTCGCATTTCATTTTGCATAATCAGCGCTTCGCCTTTGAGTGCGATGGTGCGAGGCTCCACCTCATAAATTATTTCAGTGGCTCTTGCTTCCACCCATGTGCCGTCTTCTTTGCGCTGCTTATAGCTTGCCGGGCTGCCCGTTGCGATAATAATTTCTTTACCGGTGCCGTCGGCTGCATTGACCTCTACCTTGTCGGCAAGGAGTTCTAGACTGCCTTGGCGAATGATTACATTTTCAGTAAATATTGAGGTTTTAGCGCGTCCGTCGATGGCCTGACTTTTCGAGTCGAGTGTAACCGGCATACTAAAGTCTGTTGAAACGTTTGATTCTATCGCTTCGGCGTTAGACTCTGTTTGAAAAGAGTGGGCTGACTCTGATGCAAGCACAAGCAGTAATATGCTAAGGCTTTGGATTAAACTGGGTCTGTACATGTTCTGATAACTCATATTGTTGCGTTGCAAGGTTGCCAAATAAACCAATGCTTCTCACTTGGTAATCAACACCACTTATATTAACTACTTGGTCAGACGACAGGGTTTTATTTTCTAAATTAATCTCAATAAATTCCGTGCTTATTTCTTTAATAAACTCATCGGTTTGTAGATTAACAATGCGTACGTTTTTCTCGAGCTGGATACGATTGTTGCTGTAAAGAGTGCCTTCATCGGCAGTCACGCGCCAGGGGTCGCCATTGTCTAAATACAGGGTGTAGACTGGATTATCAAAAACCGCAAATCCAAGTTCGTCATAGTGCTCCATTTTGGTCGCCGCGACCTGATGACTCAATTTCCCTTCAATGTCGTATAGCTTGCTGTTGAGGTTGATAGCTCTATAGTTTGGCACCAAGGGAGAATCATCTTCCATGGATTCAAGCGCTTTTTCCTCTTCAAACAAAATAGGCAGGTAAAGTAAAAATACTGCGGTAAATATAAAGGCAATGCTGTATCCAATGCGATTCACATGCTTGCTCCATGCGAGATGTTGAGTAAGCCTTTTGCTTGCAGGACCAAGTCACAGAATTCTCTGACCGCACCTCGGCCACCTTTTAGCTGAGTAATATGATTCGCCTGACGTTTTACGAAGGGATGAGCATCGCTGACAGCAACTTTAATCGCGCTTAGTTCAAACAAACCTAAGTCAGGCATGTCATCGCCGATACTCGCTACTTGCTCTGTGCTAAGTCCATGCTCATTCATTAGCTGTTTGAGTGCATCGTACTTGTTTTCTTCGCCCTGAATAATAAATTTTGCGTTCAACGCTTGCATACGCTTATGCACAATATCAGAGCTTCTGCCGGTAATAACTGCTATATCTACACCGCACTGCGCGAGTGCTTTCACGCCATAACCGTCTTTACTGTTAAACGCTTTTAGCTCTTCACCATGATTGCCGAGATATATAAATCCGTCTGAGAGTACGCCATCAACATCGAGGACCAAAAGCCTTATTGACTTGCAGGCATCGAACAAAGATGCGGGCACATGGCCATATAGTGTTTCAATGTTTTCCATCTACACGACTCCAGCTTTTAATAACATGTGCATATTCAGCGCACCCACAGCGTGCATATCGTCATCCACCACAACTAAGGCGGTGATGCGTTTTTCCTGCATTAAATTAAGCGCATTTACGGCTAAATCATCAGCAGATAGGGTTACGCCGTTTGCGGTCATTACGTCAACCACGCCCGTGGTATGAACATTAATTTGCTTATCTAGTGTGCGCCGCAAATCCCCGTCTGTATAGATACCGATTACCTTGTTTTGTTCAACAATCGCGGCAAATCCCATTCCCTTCGATGACATTTCTAGTAAGGTTTCACTCAAGCTCGCGTCACTGTTAACAAGCGGTATTTCAGAGCCAGTAACCATTATGTCATTCACGGTAAGTAGTAAGCGTTTACCTAATGCGCCGCCTGGGTGTGAAAACGCAAAATCTTCAGCGGTAAAGCCTTTGGCTTCGAGCAGCGCTATGGCCAGTGCATCTCCGAGTACGAGAGTGGCTGTTGTGCTTGTGGTTGGCGCTAAGCCTAACGAACATGCTTCTTGGTTCACATGCAGCAGAAGCGTCTTTGTGGCAAATTTGCTCAGACTGCTGTTCGGCTTATTGGTGATGGCGATAATCGGGATGTTGAGGCGTTTAACGGCGGGTAGTAAGCCAATCAGCTCGCCCGTCTCCCCCGAATTTGATATCGCAATAAGTATATCGTCTTTGCTGAGCATGCCAAAATCGCCGTGATTGGCTTCGCCCGGATGCATAAAAAATGCGGGGGTACCGGTGCTTGCAAGCGTAGCTGCTATTTTATTAGCAATGTGGCCCGACTTACCCATCCCAGATACAACCACCTTGCCTTTGCAGAGCTTAAGCAGTTCGCAGCTTTCAGTAAACTGCTCGTCTAGCATTGAATTGAGGTGTTTAAGCGCCTCAACCTGAATGGAAAAGGTGCGCTGAGCAGAGGATAAATAGCTCATAACTAGCTAAACAGCCACATTTGATAAGCAAGGAATGTAACGACAAACACGCCGCCTTCTAAGCGCGATATTCGCCGCGTTCCTCGAATGTTAAAACAAAAAATAAACAGCAAGACGCTCAAACCTAGCATCACCATTGCATCTCGACTGGCCGCATTTTCGTCTAATATTCCCGGGTGTATTAGCCCCGGCATTGCTAAAACGGCCAATAGATTAAAAATATTTGAACCGATAATATTGCCCAAGGCTAAATCATCTTCTCCCTTGAGTACGCCGGCAACGCTTGCTGCAAGTTCAGGTAAACTCGTACCAATGGCGATAATCGTAAGACCAATGACTAGTTCGCTAATGCCAAAATAGCGCGCAATATTCACCGCTGAGTCGACTAAAAAATTAGCGCTTAGCGGCAGCAAAATAATCCCAACGACGACCCAGAAAATCGCCGTAGATGTGGCAACATCTTTAGGTATTTCAGTTTCGGTTTCTTTCAAAATAGGGTCGTTTTTATCAACCGTGAAAGACAATACCGCCATTCCTGCTATTACCAGCACAAATAAGGTCATCAGCACGATGCCTTCTATGCGAGATAAATAACTATCATCAATAAAGTATACCGCTAATAAGGTAACCAGAAGCATGACCGGTAGTTCGCGCTTGAGCGTGGTTGAAGACACCATTAAAGGTTTGATGAGTGCGGTGATGCCAAGTACTAATGCGATGTTGGTAATGTTAGAGCCAAGCGCATTACCTACCGCGGTATCTACATTGCCTGCAAGTGAAGCGGTGGCAGATACGACAATTTCTGGCGCAGAGGAACCCATAGCCACAATGGTGAGACCAATCATCATTGGTGATATACCAATGTTTTTAGCGAGAGCAGATGCGCCGTACACAAAACGGTCTGCGCTCCAGCTCAGTACCACTAATCCAATAACAAAAATAATTATATTTATTAGCACAAAATTCTTCAGGTCAAAGCCGACGATTTCAATGTCACAAATTGTAACGTTTTAGTATAAATAAATCACATTTATATGCTTCGAAATAAGCTATAACTACAAAATGTATCTTTATTTGTGTTTTATACGGCAGCTACGCTTGAAAAAGGCTAAAATGATATTACTTTGACCAGCCTGACTGAACGATTGCTCAAAACCAATGCCAAAGCGGATGTATGCAAGGTAGTTGATATTACTTAAAATTAATGATCATTAGCGCTTGCACAGCGGTATTTTAAACACACAGGGAACTTACATGTTGTTTGCAACATGATAAAAGACAATGTAATGCCACAAGACATCATCAAAATAGATAATATGAATTTCAGTCGCGCAGACCGCGTGATTTACGAAGGCATATCACTGTCGGTAAAGCGCGGCAGCATCACCGCTATCATGGGCCCTAGCGGCATTGGTAAAACTACGCTGTTAAAAATAATTGGCGGGCAGTTAAGGCCATCTGCCGGCAAGGTGATGTTTGAGGGCGAAGATGTTCACGGCATCAGACGTAACCAGCTATATGTATTGCGCCGGAAAATGAGTATGTTATTCCAAAGTGGCGCACTATTTACAAACATGTCGGTGTTCGACAATGTCGCCTTTCCCTTACGTGAGCACACCGAGTTAGACGAAGATATCATCCGCACCATTGTGATGCTAAAACTCGAAGCCGTGGGGCTTCGCGGGGCAGCTAATCTGCAGCCGAGTGAGCTCTCCGGTGGTATGGCGCGCCGTGCTGCGTTGGCGCGGGCCATTGCGCTTGACCCTGACTTGATTATGTATGACGAACCCTTTGCTGGCCAAGACCCAATCTCTATGGGTGTTTTAGTATCCTTAATTAAGGCCCTCAGCAAAGCGCTCAACGTGACATCGTTAGTCGTCACTCACGATGTGAGCGAAGTACTCACTATCGCTGATTACGTGTATATCATGGCTAATAAAAAGATCATTGGACATGGCACTCCTGCACAAATTAAAGATTCAGATTCTCCACTGGTACAGCAATTTTTAAACGGTACGGCAGACGGTCCAGTGCCTTTCCATTTTCCTTCCGACGACCTTGAAACAAGCTTTTTGGGGAGTCAAGAATGAATATGATTCAAAAGTTAGGCCGCTCTACGATAGACAAGCTCGCTGCCGTTGGTGCATCGAGCGTCATGCTGTTTGGCGCTTTATTCGCCTTACCTAAATGGAAAAATGTAGGCTTAACCATCCAACAAATGCACGTAGTAGGTGTGCAGTCATTGCTCATTATTTTGGTGTCGGGTTTGTTCATTGGCATGGTTATGGCTTTACAAGGTTACACGATATTGGTCAATTACGGCGCTGAGGGCAGCTTAGGTCCCATGGTTGCGTTGTCTATTTTGCGTGAACTTGGTCCTGTGGTTACCGCGCTCTTGTTTGCCGGGCGTGCGGGAAGCGCACTGACCGCTGAGATTGGCCTGATGAAAGCAACAGAGCAGCTTAGTTCACTAGAGATGATGGCCGTTGACCCTCAACGCCGCGTGATAGCGCCGCGGTTTTGGGCGGGTGTGATAAGCATGCCGATGCTCGCGTTAATTTTTTCGGCTGTGGGTATTTTAGGCGGTCATATTGTTGGCGTAGACTGGTTGGGCGTTGATGCAGGCAGCTATTGGTCGATTATGCAGTCGACTGTTGAATGGAATAAAGATGTTGTTAACGGCATCATTAAGAGTTTTGTTTTTGGTTTGGTGGTGGTTTGGATAGCGCTTTATAAAGGCTATTCCTGCGTTCCAACCTCCGAAGGGATCAGCAAAGCGACCACCGAGACAGTGGTGTTTTCGTCGCTTTCAATATTGGGTTTAGACTTTGTTCTGACCGCATTAATGTTTGGCATTAGCTAGGAAAATCAATGATAAGCAAACGAACAGAATTAACGGTAGGCTTTTTTGTCGCGCTAGCAATCGCAGCGACTTTGTTGCTCGCGCTGCGTGTTGCAAACCAAGGTATGGCTGGTAGCGGCGATACCTACAAGCTGCATGCGCGCTTCGATAACATCGGCGGGCTTAAGCCACGTTCATCGGTAAAAGTAGGCGGCGTTGTAGTGGGTCGGGTATCGCGTATTTATTTGAATGAACAAGATTTAATTCCTATGGTAGAACTAGAAATCGGCGAGGAATATCGACAAACATTTCCAGACACAAGCAGTCTTTCAATCTTGACATCTGGCCTGCTCGGTGAGCAATTCATTGGCTTGCAACCAGGCTTCATATTTCCAGAAGACTTAGAAATGATTGAAGAAGATAAAGTGTGCGAAACAGCGCCATACAAAGATTGCCCATATTTAACTGAGGGCGAAGAAATTCTCGATACCAAGTCAGCCTTGGTGTTAGAAGATTTAATAGGACAATTTTTATTCAATCAGGGGAATGAATAATTCATGAGACGCGTTAATATTTTAAAAACAATTGTACGATTTATTGGGATATCGACTGCCCTGATTGCGCTGGCAATGTCTGTGCAGGCACAAGATGCCGCCACCGACACAGTAATAGAGGTTGATAGAACCGACCCTTATTTAATGGTTCAAGAGGTGGCGAGCAAAACCTTCGCACGCATTAAACGAGAGCAGGCTCAAATTCAGCAAGACCCTGAAGTGCTTCGCACGATCATGGAAGAGGAACTGCTTCCGTATATCGACTATCGCTTTTCAGCATATAAAGTACTGGGCAAGTATGCCCGCGGTGTTGAGAAAAAAGACTTGCTTGAGTTTATTACAGTATTTCGGCAGTACCTTATTACCAGTTACGCAGTTGCCATGGGATATTACGACAATCAGGTGGTCGAGTTTGATCCTGTGCGCGATTATTCTGACCGCAGCGACGTAACCGTGCGAGCGGTTATTAAAGACGGCAGCCGCCCAGACATCAAAGTCGCATTTAAAGTGCGCAAAGACCGCAAGGGTGACGAATGGCAAGCATACGACATGATAGCGGAGGGAATTTCTCTTTTATCCAGCAAGCAAAGCGAATTTGAAGCAATTTTGCGTCGCGATGGGATTCAAGAGGTCATTTCTCAAATGCGCGCAAGTATTAATCAACCTATTACGCTGAATAACGATCAAGCAGAGTCGAACGATTCTGATGCGGCGACGCAATAGTGAAATTGTCTGTCTCGAGCACTAGCGATGCTAGCATCATAAAGGTTGCGGGTGAACTTGACCGCGACACGCTGAAGCACAATCTATGGACGAGCATAGACGGCAACTTAAAAAAAGAAATTTTAAAGAACACTAAAACAAACATAGATTTAAGCGAAGTGGGGCGTGCCGACACTGCAGGCTTGGCTTGGGTACTGAATGCTGTGCGTGATATTCGTCAGCAGGGCGTAACCGTTACCGTGAGCAAGGTGCCTAAAAAGTTAATGGAGCTCGCTGCGCTGAGTAATGCCGATCAACTTTTAGTAAAAAATGAGAGTAGTAATGACCCACGATGAAATTGTTGAGAAGATAAAGTCCGCAACCGGACTACAAGAGGTTTTTGTAAAAAGTGAAGGAAGTCACTTTCAAGTGATTGCTGTAGACGATAAGTTTGATGAGATGACGCGAGTGAAACGTCAACAATTCGTGTCTTCACCCTTGTCTGAACAGATAGCAGATGGCACTATTCACGCATTAACTATTAAAACGTTTTCTCAAGCTCAATGGCAACGAGAGAAACTATTTCACCAATAAAAAGGACAGTTGTGGATAAACTGCTTATCAAAAAAAGCCCTCCTCTAAAAGGCACGGTTAAAATTTCAGGCGCAAAAAACGCAGCGCTACCGGTGTTGATATCCAGTTTACTTGCGGACTCGGCATGCACCTTCACAAATGTTCCTAACCTTCGTGACATCAAAACGACACTATTGCTGCTCAAAGACCTTGGCGCAACCACAAACCAAACGGCGAGCGATACCGTTGAAATTGACGCTTGTAAATTAGACAGCGTTACAGCGTCTTATGAGCTTGTGCGAACAATGCGTGCATCGATTTTAGTGCTTGGTCCACTGTTAGCTAAACACGGACGAGCCAATGTTTCATTGCCAGGTGGCTGCGCCATCGGCGCACGACCGGTAAATTTGCATTTAAACGGTCTTGAAAAGATGGGCGCGAAAATCGACGTTGAAGAAGGGTATATCCGCGCATCAGTAAACGGTCGCCTTAAAGGCGCACGTATTTTCATGGATATGGTCAGTGTTGGCGCCACCGAAAATCTTATGATGGCCGCGTCCTTAGCCGAAGGCACCACGGTGATTGAAAATGCGGCTCGAGAGCCTGAAATTGTTGACCTTGCCAATTGCTTAAATGCAATGGGCGCTAAGGTTAGTGGGGCGGGTACCGATAATGTCACGATTGTTGGTGTGGAATCTTTGCAGGGCTGTCAGTACAGCATTTTGCCAGATCGAATTGAAACGGGCACTTTTTTAGTTGCCGCAGCGCTCTCCAGAGGCAGTATTCGTTGTGAGAATGCCGCTCCGCATACGCTCGATGCAGTTTTGAGCAAGTTGGAGCAGTGTGGTGCCTCTGTAACCGTAGGCGAGGATTGGATAGAGCTAGACATGCATGGCAAGCAGCCTAAAGCCGTATCGCTTAAAACGATGCCTCACCCCGGCTTCCCAACCGACATGCAGGCGCAGTTTGTTACCTTAAATGCAGTTGCCCAGGGCTCTGGTGTGATTACCGAAACCATCTTTGAGAATCGTTTTATGCACGTGCCAGAATTGCAGCGCATGGGCGCGCACATCGATTTAGAGGGGAACAGTGCAGTCACGCCTGGCTCGTCTAGCTTGCGCGGTGCACAAGTCATGGCGACGGATTTACGTGCATCTGCGAGTTTGGTTATTGCAGGTTTAATTGCCGAAGGACAAACTACGGTCAATAGAATTTATCACCTTGACCGTGGATATGAAAATATTGAAGCGAAGCTAAGTAACCTAGGCGCAAACATCGAGCGTGTTGCTGAGTAATTGAAGTATCTTTAAGCTTAGCCCCTAGCAATCATCTGGGGCTTAAGCTCTCCTACCACCACAACCATTGAAATAGTTCTATCGTTACGGCTCACCACTAAGGTAATTTCAGAACCGGGCTGCGTTTCTGCAATCATATCAAGCGTCTTGGCGGCGCTTTCGACTTCTACGCCATTTACAGACAGCAGTACATCATTTACTTGCAGCCCTGCCTGATCTGCAGGAGAGTCAGTCATGACTGAGTCAACTACAATGCCTTGAGCCCCGCCAATTTCTTTACCAGAGAATCCAAGTTGTCCACGAGTGACTTTGCCGTTGGTGATGATTTCGTCCATCACGCGGCGCGCCAGCGTGTAAGGAACCGCGAAGTTAACGCCATCTACGCTTGTTACGCGCCGGCGATTATCAAGGGTTTTAAAGTTTGCATTTGTTATGCCCACCAAGTATCCATTGCTGTCAACCAAGGCGCCGCCTGAATTACCTTGATTAAGCACGGCGTCGGTTTGAACAAAATCGAAGAAATTTGAAAAACCATTGCGCCCGGTACGGCTGACAATTCCCGATGTAATAGTCTGTCCAAGGTCAAGTGGATTTCCAATTGCCATTACTACATCGCCCACTCGAAGATCGGGCTCTTCCATTTGTGGCATTACGTGTAAGTCTTCTGCAAAAACCTTAAGCACGGCTAAATCGGTAATTTCATCAAAGCCTATGAGTTGAGCTTGTAATAAGCGACTGTCTTGCAGCGCTACATATATGCTGTCGGCATTCTTGATCACGTGATAACAGGTCATTAAATAGCCGTCTTCGCTCATGATGACACCCGAACCTAGCGACGTGCGTTCATACGCTCTGTTTCGAAAAATTCGATTGCTGTTTTCTAGGCTTATGCTGTAAATATTCACTACAGCAGGTGCGCTTTGCTCGAGTGCGTCGTAATAGCTGATGCGAGGGGGGATACTTTGGTTGGGTTTGAAAAAGTTTAAATTTAAGCCAGAGCCTTGGCGAAATTCTGGAAAGAACACAAGCAAGATAACGGCCACGACAATGCCCAACATTATCGGTTTTATCAGTGCAATCAAGATTCGGCTAAATAAAGACATATATTCCATACAAGCAAGACAAGTGTTTTGATCATAGCAAATCTGACGTCATTGTCATTGACCGAATGCATTAAAGAACGTGTTTTATCTTGCACAAAGCAAAAAGCCGCTCAAAGAGCGGCCCTTCAGTGCCGACAAAACAGCAGGCAACACCCCGTTTAGCGGATAATCACAAATAAATTGCTATTGCCGCGCTGCACGTTAAGCGCTATTACGCCTTTTGCCTGTTCAATGCTTTCACTAAGCTGCGTTACACTGTTAATGCGCTTGCGGTTAACCCCCACAATTACATCGTCGGGGCGCAGTCCTATGCGAGCGGCTGGAGAGCCTTCGGTAACTTCGGGCACTTCTACCGCAGCGTTTCCTGCACGGTCATTACCCGTAACAAAAGTGGCGCCTTCAAGCGCTGGATGCATCTCTTCCGCTGCAGCTACCATGCTTTCAGCGGCATCTAGCACAACTTCCACGGTTTGTTTGTCGCCGTTTCGAATAATGGTAAGTTCTACCTCGGCACCGGCGCCCAAGCTTGCGATTTTAGCTCGCAGTTCGTTAAAGCTATGAAGCTCATTGCCATTTATTGCGGTAATAATATCACCAGACTGTATGCCGGCTTTCTCGGCAGCAGAGTCTTCCGCTACCTCGTTAACAAATGCCCCTTTGTTAGCAGGTGAGTTAAGTGCTTCGGCAAGCCCAGCATCAACATCGTTTCCTAAAATACCAAGAAGGCCTCTTCGCACCTCGCCAAATTCTACAATTTGGTCTACCAAGCTTTTCATCATATTACTCGGAATAGCGAAGCCGATACCGACATTGCCGCCGTTAGGGCCAAAAATAGCGGTGTTAATGCCAACTAATTCGCCTCTTAGATTTACCAGCGCGCCACCCGAGTTACCGCGATTTATCGCAGCATCTGTTTGTATGAAATCCTCATAGCCACCAATGTTTAACCCAGAGCGGCCTAAGGCGCTGACAATGCCCGAAGTAACCGTTTGGCTGAGGCCGAAGGGGTTACCAATGGCCACTACGAAATCACCCACAAGGAGTTTGTCAGAGTTTGCCAATTTGACCTCAACTAAGTTCTCGGGGTCTATTTTAAGAAGGGCTATATCGCTTTGTGCGTCGGCACCTAGTTTCTCAGCTTCAAACTCTCGTCCGTCGGTTAACTTAACTTTGATTTTGTCTGCGTTGTCGACAACATGATTGTTTGTTACGACTAAGCCTTCTTCAGCATCGATGATTACGCCCGAGCCTAATCCGCGAAACGGGCGCTCTTGTGGGGCTTGTTGTGGATTACCAAAAAAATAACGGAACATTTCAGGTACTTGTTGACGTGAGGTCTGAGTACCTTCAACGGCGATGCTAACTATTGCGGGGGTGGTTTGCTCAAGCATGGGCGCAAGCGAGGGCAGCTTATCGTCCTGCGAGAAAAACGGAATGCCGGCAACAGCGGTAGATGCGGTGGTAAACACGAATAGAGCGGCGGTGATGCCAACAAAACTGCGGCGTATCAATTGCTTCATGTATCTTATTACTCCTAAATTCAAATACCTTGTACAGACTCGAATTTTGGGGCAATAGTTCAGATTACAAGTTATTTATTTAGCGTTTTGTTTTCTGCTACATTGCCTACAAACAAACCAGAGCCGTTATTTGCGAAATCACGCGGCGGGGCATCGCCCACATTGATTCTATCGTTCGACGCTTTCACTGATTTATTGTTACGTAAGAAAACGCTAGCGTGTTCACCAAAGAAGCTCACTTTGTCGTTTTCTTCACTGCCAACCTGTAAAGAACTTTCATACTGCTGCAGATTATTGGTGAGTTGTTCTAATCGAAGCTGGATAGCTTCAATCGATTCTTTGCTAGATGAAATGTGATGATGAGCCTGTTCAGCCAAAATAGTTTTGAGTTCTTTTTCGGAGCGGCTGAGATTCGCGCCTTTTTTGTTTGCGCGTATAGAAGCCCATTGCCATGCGATGATAAACCCAATGACTACGCCAATAAGTGCACCAACAACGATACTGATAAGGTCCATAATTTACTCTGCTTTAAAGCTTCTAATGCATAGATCATTCAACATTCATGGTCTTCATGCAAGGCTTTATTGCGTAAAAATTGGGTAAGCCTGTATAATCTTGCGCCATTACTCGCTTTACACAACGCTTAGGTTTACGCAACAGCATGACGCCATGGGAAAAGTACCAAGAAGATTTAACGCTGATTGAGTTTCAGTATGACCCAGCACAGGAAAACGCGGTTAAAGAGCTCCAGCGTCTATACGACGAGCTGTTAAAGCCACAGCAAAAAGTGAAGTGGCGGGTTAAGCTTGCTCAAAAATTTGGTAAGGGCATGACGAAGCCGAGCATTCAGGGTATTTATTTCTACGGCGGTGTGGGGCGAGGCAAAACTTATCTGGTAGACACATTCTACGATTGTCTGCCCTTTGAAAATAAAATGAGAGTACATTTTCATCGGTTTATGCAGCGGGTTCATAAAGAGCTCAAGCTGTTAGGCGGTCAATCTGACCCTTTGAAAACCATTGCAAAGAAAATTGCCAGCGAAACTCGTATAATTTGTTTCGATGAGTTTTTTGTATCAGATATTACCGACGCAATGATTTTAGGCACGCTCATGCAAGAGCTCTTTTCGCGAGGCATTGTATTGGTGGCAACGTCGAACATCGTGCCCGATGAGCTTTATAAAAACGGCCTGCAGCGCGCACGATTTTTACCTGCAATTGAACTGATTAATGAAAATACTCGTGTTATAAACGTTGATAGCGGTCACGATTATCGTTTACGCACCCTTGAGCGCGCCGAAATTTATCACTATCCCTTAGACAGTGACGCTCAGAAAAATCTTAACCGCTACTTTGATCAACTTGCCGCAGAAAAAGGCGAGAGCGATACTTTTGTAGAAATTGAAGGGCGTCATATTCCGGCTCTCAGAAAGGCAGAAGGCGTTATCATGTTTGAATTTAGAGCGCTATGCGACGGACCTCGCAGCCAATCAGACTATATTCAGTTAAGTCATGAGTACAACAGTGTGTTGGTGGCTAATGTGGAGCAAATGAGCGCAAATGTAGACGATATTGCCCGGCGTTTTATTGCCATGGTCGATGAGTTTTATGAGCGACGTGTAAAGCTCATTATGTCGTCGGAAGTGCCCCTAGAAAAACTGTATAGCGAAGGGCGTTTGAGCTTTGAATTCCAGCGTTGTTTGAGCCGCTTACAAGAGATGCAGTCGCGCAGTTATTTGGCTCAGCAGCACCTGGCGTAAGCATACTCTAGCGATACCCTAAGGTAACAGAACTGTGTCTTTTGGTTTTATCTTTTGAATTTTAGCTGATTTTATCTTTTGGATTTTATCTTTAGTACACTGCCATCTGTGCTTTGTTTGGCAAGATGTGTGCTTACTCATTACAAAGAAATCCTGTACAATATCGGCCATTCATAAAGGCATACGTGTCGGGTATAAATAATACAATAAGAGCATATTATGGGAAGAAAGTTTGAAGTAAGAAAAGTCGCAATGGCCAAAACAGCGGCGCAAAAAACAAAGGTGTATTCAAAATACGGCAAAGAAATATACGTTGTTGCAAAAGCGGGCGGCCCCGACCCGGTGGCAAACCTTTCGCTCAAGCGCCTGATTGAAAAGGCTAAAAAAGACCAAGTCCCTGCGCATGTTATCGACAAAGCCATTGATAAAGCCGCTGGCGGCGGCGGTGAAGATTTTGCACCGGCTCGCTACGAAGGTTTTGGACCAGGCGGTTGCATGGTCATTGTAGACTGCTTAACCGATAACGTTAATCGCACCATCACCGATGTGCGTAACTGCTTTACAAAAACCGACAGTAAATTGGGTGCGCAAAATTCATCGGCGTTCATGTTCGACCATCTAGCTATATTTGGCTTTAAAGGCGATGACGACGAGGTTGTGCTTGAAGCTTTAATGGAAGCAGATGTTGATATTCACGATGTGGAAGTAGAAGACGGTCAAGTAACCGTTTTAGTGCCGCACACCGAATTCTACAAGGCTAAAACCGCGCTTCAAGATGCGTTTGACGGCATTGAGTTTGAGGTAGAAGAGATTAGCTGGGTGCCGCAGGATACCAAAGATATAAGCGAAGACGACATGCCTATGTTTGAAAAATTCATGGATATGCTGGAAGACTGCGAAGATGTGCAAAATATTTATCATAATGCGAACGTTTAAGCTTACGTCTTCATAGCTGGGTATTTTTATATGCCGTACGTAACACACTTTGTTAATACTTACATAAAATAAATCTAAATCATCTGAAAAATACCCTACTCACACTAGGGTATTTTTTTTGCGCTGAGTTTACGCGTTTGTATCGCTTGGCATGCTGGTTTTTCGTATTCGCTATTTTTTGAAGATGCTTTATACTGCGCCCAGAGTCAGCCAGGCAGTCGCCGCTTTAGTTTGTGTAAGCAAGCTCTAGGGGAGGAAAGTCCGGGCTCCATAGGGTAGGGTGCCAGATAACGTCTGGGCGGCGTGAGCCGACGACAAGTGCAGCAGAGAGGAGACCGCCTAATTGTAAAATTAGGTAAGGGTGAAAGGGTGCGGTAAGAGCGCACCGCGTTTCTGGTAACAGTAAACGGCAAGGTAAACTCCACCCGGAGCAAGACCAAATAGGTTCCCGTATGGCGCGACCCGCGTTGGGAACGGGTAGGTTGCTTGAGCCAGTGAGCGATTGCTGGCCTAGACGAATGATTGCCATTCTTGCAAAAGAACACAGAACCCGGCTTATCGGCTGACTCTACTTTTCAATAAAAAGCCCTCGGTGCTGATGATAGGCACCGAGGGCATTTTCGTCTTGTTGCTCATTTGCATCTTAACTTTAGCGCGATTGCAGCGCTATGGTATCTACGTATCTGCCTACACTTTCATTTCCCAGCCAGGCTCATAGTCTCTCGACCAGTATTTCATCGCCTCAGGGTCGTTTAAAATGCGCCCATTGCTTGGGTCTATATTGAGCGAGCGTTTTACTGCCTGTGAATAATTTCCTAAATGGCAGAGCTGGTTAGAAATTATTCCTTCTGTGATTGGCGCTCTGAGTGCTTCACCGGTGCGAATAGCCGCAACAAAGTTGTTCATATGTTGGTTGTCTAAAAATCCAGCGCCAATGGTGTTAGTAGTAGCCGACTCGCCTTCTTCTTTCATATCTTTGATGATTTCGCGCTCAAGGTTGTAGGCGGTATAGCCATTTCGGTCGAGCAAGATAGTTCCCATTGTGCCGTGCAGAGTAAGTCCGCGCCCGCGGTCGTAATGATTAAAGCCATTGCAACTGCGACCTTCCCAGCAGAGCATCTTGCCATCGTCATATTCGTAGTTGACCACTTGGGTATCATAAAACTGCCATGCATCATCAAAATGAAAGCGCCCGCCACTGGAGCTTACGCGGTTTGGATAGGTCAAACCCATCGCCCAGCGGGCAATATCGAGTTCGTGTGTGGCGTTGTTGTTTATCTCGCCGGTGCCGTATTGCCAAAACCAATGCCAGTTATAGTGTACATAAATATCTTTAAACGATTCTCGCGGTGCAGGCCCCTGCCATAAATCCCAATTTAACCATTCAGGCACAGGTGACTCTTTCGCCTGACCAATCGATGCGCGATTGTTGCTATACCATGCTTTGGCATAATAGACCTTATCGATAATCCCCTGAGCAATGTCTTTAACCGCCTGTATTGAGGTTTGTGCAGACCGTTGCTGAGTACCCACCTGAATAAGGGGTTTATACTTTTGCTGAGCTTGCAGCAACATTTCGCCCTCAGCGGGATTATGACTGCACGGCTTTTCTAAATACGCGTGTTTACCGGCCTGCAACGCTAAAAGGGCCATAGGCGCGTGCCAATGCTCTGGGGTGGCAATGAGCACAGTATCAACGTCTTTTTGTGCTAATACTTCGCGATAGTCTTCGATTAAGCGAGCCGGTGAGCCTGTATCATGAACGAGCATATCGTTGGCTTTTTGCATCGCCCGAGAATCAACATCGCAAATAACATTGACCTCAGCATTCGGCGCAAGCGCGGCAGCTTTCATAAGCGCTTGTCCGCGACCATTTACCCCTATTACAGCGCTGTGCATGCGTTCATTCGCGCCAATCACACGAGCATAGCTTTTGGCAGATAACCCAAGTGATGCCATACCCATTGATATTCCTGCAGCGACGGCCGCACTGCCTTTTATAAACTGGCGTCGGTCGTTGCTTTTTTGCTCTGTAATGTCGACAGATTGTGTATGCTCGTTAGTTAAATCATTCATAGCCTTTGAATCACGCATAGCCTCACCCCTAAAATTCACGAATTTTGATGTTTTTAAAGTGCACTTCATTTCCGTGGTCTTGAAGCAGAATATGCCCTTGTGCAAGACGACCAAAATTAGGCCAGTCTTTATACTTGCTGTAGGCCACCAGTGCGGTAAAAAGCTGAGAGTCTCGGTCAAATTCCACCATTTTAATGCCGTTTAGCCAGTGCTCAATTTGACCTTGGTTTACCACAATACGCGCTCTATTCCAGTTGCCCGGTCCGCGTACGTAGCGCTCCTTAGCGCTTGCCGTATCGGTAAGGTTTTCTGCGGTTATCAAATCATATAAAGATGCCATCGTGCGATTACCGGCTACGCCATTTTTGGCATCGGGATGACGCTGGTCGTCTAGAATTTGAAACTCTAGACCAATAGCAGAGCCAGGACCTTTATTAAGCTCGGGGTCAACAAAATACTTAATACCGCTATTGGCGCCTTCAGTAATTTTAAAATCGACTATCAGCTCAAAGTTACTGAATTTATCGGTAGTGATAATATCGCCAGGCCCGGTAGATTCCCCTCCATCGGTAGCTTCTACACGCAGCACGCCGTCTTCGATTGTCCAGCCGCTTGTTGGAAAGTCATTTAATTTAGCACCCATCCAACCTTCACTAGACTTGCCGTCAAATAACAATCGGAAGCCTTTACGCTTTTCATAATCGGTGAGCTGATTGTCAAGATAGCTGATTTCTCTCACTTGAGGGTCATCAGCCCATTGGTGCTTATCAAGGTCCTCAGTCATGATACGAATATTGCGCCAGCGAAATTTGCCGTCCACTTTTGAGCCTCGCCAAACGCTATGAATTTGCAAACCAATAAAACCGCTGCTGGTTGCGTCGTCTACCAAACGCGTGACTTGCTGGCCATTGAGCCATGTTTTAATACTGTGTCCAATCGCTTCTACCCGAATGGTATTCCAGCCGCCGCGAATAAACGCATCGCGTGAGGGTTGATGTGCTACCGGATAAATCCAGCCGCGGCGCTGCTCATCATATATGCCACCGGTAAAGGCGCGATCGCTAGTGTCGGTCTCGACCTGATAACCAAAGACTTTGCCGTCGCGATAATCTGGGTCGATATTGCTCCTGATTTGCACGCCAGAATTGACCCCATTATCTACCCAGATGTCGTATTCAAGGATGAAATCGTCGAATGTTTGCGTGGTGCGTAAAAAAGTGTTGGGTGTATCGGCAATGGATGTGCCAACGATCATGTCGTCAATCACCTCAAAAGGTGCATCTCCGTTTACCTTTTCCCAGCCCTCGAGATCCTTTCCGTTAAATAAAGGCGTCCAGTTACCTTCGCTATGACTGTCAGCAAGTGCTGCATAACTGTTCACAGAAATAAATGCGGCTACAGCAAAAAAAGCACAGCGCGCAAAATACGCACTCAAGCTTCGGGATGGAGTGTTTTGTCGCTTTTCCATATGGTGTGTCATCTCCTGAGAAGTCGTTAAATAAAATGTTTTAAGGCAGTGTGTTTAAACAAAATCATAGTCTTTGCGCCAATGTTGGGTGTTACCGCTGTCCATGGCATCAAGCGCCATTTGCACGACCACCGCGGTTTGAGCGCCAGATTTGAGTGAAGATATGGGCTGTTTTTGTTCAACAATCGCGTCTCTGAAGGCAGCGAGCGCATACGCGGTGGAGTCTTGTCCGTCGGCATCAATAGCTACGCCTTTTTGTTGCTGCCAAGCTTTCATGGTGGCCCCCGACACGCCATCTACCACGGCACCTGCTAGGTCTTCTGGTCGAGTTTCACTGTAAACATAGGCTTTGTCGTCGTACATCACGATGCTGCCTTTGTCACCTAACAAGGTCATGCGTCGATGGTCTTTAGTGTTGCTGGTAAGCGAGGTGTAAGAGGCTTTGAGGCCGGTGTCATACTCGGTAAGTATATTCACATTGTCATACGTTTCTCTGCCGTCTTTCCAATAGTCGATTCCGCCCATGCCCATTACACGTGTGGGGTGGCTGTCGGTAATCCAATTTACAAAATCGATTTGATGCGAACATAATTCTGCCGCTAGGCCACCAGAATACTCCCTATACATCCGCCAGTTAATTTGGCGTTCTAGAGCAGGGTCGGGGACAGTTCTTCTCCAATTATTGTTTCGGTTCCACTGGCTTTCTATTTTAATGACCTTGCCTAAATAGCCATCACGCACGTAGTTGCGAACCTGCTGGACGAGTGGAGAGTTCCGATGCTGGTGTCCGGTTTGAAAAATAACCCCTGAAGAACTTACCGCTTTTGCCAGTTCGCGCGTTTCATCAATGCCATAAGACAGTGTTTTTTCACAATAAATAGCTTTGCCTGCCTGTGCAGCCGCTTTGGCCATATTCGCATGCATCGAAAATGGACTTGCAATCACCACCGCATCAATGCCTTTATCATCGAGAAGCTGTCGAAAGTCTGTATATGACTTATATCCTTCGTGTTTTATGTACGCTTTTGCAGCTTGCAATCTAAAATCAAGGGTGTCGCAAATCGCGCTAACCTTCATACCTGGGACATCGTTCAGTACGGACGCAATGCCAGCCCCTCGACTGCCCACGCCAATAATGCCGATATTTAGCTGTGGCCCCGCGTATGCGCCCTCGGTACTGCTCGCGCTCTCATTGCCCGATTGCGCAGAAAACGCTGAAGCGAGCGCTGAGCTAAGTGGCAAGGTAGTTGCGATTGCGCCAGTGGCAGCGGCCGATTTTAAAAAATTGCGTCGTTTATTTTGGATTGATGCATTATCTGAACGATCGCCTAATCGATCACCTGAACGATCGCCTGATGGATTCCAAGGTGAATTAAAGCCAGCGTGCGATGCGAAATTGCTTTTAGTTGTGCGAGTCATATTTACAGCTTCCTCGTGTTAGTAAACGAGAGTTTGTTAATTATTTGTTATCATGCCCCAAAAGAACTGAAAACGCGCCTTTTATATGGTTAATTAACGGTTGACTAACATAGAGTTAACATGCATTCTTTGTTAACTGCAAAAGGGTAAATAACTGTATTTAATGAAAATTTTGAGCGATGAGCAAAAGTCATTTGTTGAGCGGGAATGCACTCGTATTCTCGCAAGCGATGCGTTTGTGCGCTCCCCGATGCTGAGCAAACTACTGGCATTTTTAAGAGACTGTACGCTCAAAAACCATCAGCCAAAAGAGATCACCATTGGTATTGAGGTGTTTAACAAACCCTCAAGTTTTGATCCAAGCGAAGATGCCTTTGTACGCGTGTACATACACAAATTGCGCTCCCGCATGGCAGCGTTTTATGAAAACAGCGCATCGCAAAATGACGGCGTACAAGATAATGCCAGCTCTAAAACTACTTTGATTATTCCAAAAGGCAGTTATCAGCTCATGCCGTACGAGGTAGTTGAGGCCGAGCCAACAACAGAGTCTGGTCAGAATGCTAATAAATCGCGAATTACCCAGCACGCGTATATTGCCTTTGTATTAAGTGCGTGCATGCTAATCGCAGCGCTTGTGTTTGTATTTACGCCCATAGGGCAGCAAATTGAGGACGCCGCTTCAAGCGATGCCTCAAGCGCTAGAACACGCGAGCTTGCGCTTCAAAATCAGCTAAGCGATACGCCAAAACTCGCTAAGTTTTGGTCAGGTTTTATGGCAAATGATTTTCCCACATATATCGTGTTGGGCGACCTTTTTATGTTTGAGTACTCGCTCGGCCCGAATAACGATGAGGTTACGACCACGGAAGATAGCCAATCTAGTGCGCCAATAAACACGCTAATGCGCAATTATGACGTGAACTCACAGCAAGACTTCGAACAGTGGCAAGCAGACAATCCGCAATACGCATCGCGCGTTGCGCCAAGTGCGAATCGTTTTTTGATGCAGTCGTCGGCCTATACCTTGATTTCACTGCATGATGTCATGAGCGACGCTGGCAAAGTTGTAAAAATCACAACCCTTTCAGATGTTGATGCCAAAGACATCAGAGATGCAAACTTTGTATATGTTGGCATGATTAAGAGCATGGGTTTTTTACGCACCTATTTTGAACAAAGCCAGTTTAGCTGCGAGAACAACTGCAAGAATACCTTGAGCACCGATACCGGCTACTCGTTTGTGGGGGAGGGACAGCAAAGTCAAGAACATACCGATTATGCGGTGGTAGCAAAGACTACTCGAGATAACGGCGCGGTATCTTTGTTTTTGGCAGGCTTTTCAGACACCGGCATCATGCAGGCGGTGCGCACAGTTACCGACGACGCAGAGCTTGCCAATACGCAAGCGCAATTTACACACATAATAGATGTTGCTGCATCAGCGCCGCTGAGCAGTGATATTAGCCTTTTGTTTGAAGCAAAGGGTTTTGACTATGCCGATTACGCCGCCAAGCTGATTATGGTCAATTCGCAGATGGCAAACGAGATAAAGGCCAACCCCGAAAGCATGTCTGGAAATGAATTAGACGTTAGAAGTCGACCCTAGAAGTAGACTCGAAATAGGCGGCGTAATCGCAAAATATTAAGCGTTTGCATGTACATGCTGATACAAAATAAAAGATGACGTACAAGCGCTAACAACATTCGTGCTTAGCACCCAATTTATTATGGAGACAAGGCCATGCTCAACCTTACTCAGATTCAAGTTAAAAAAGATGATTTGGCAAGTGCAAAGATTCATATGGCTACTATGGATATTGAGAATTTGGCGCCAGACGAAATTGTATTGTCGACAGATAGCTTTGGGTTTTCTGCCAACAATATTACCTATGCAGCGCTGGGCGAGACTATGGGCTATTGGGGGTTTTTCCCTGCAGATGAAGGTTACGGCATTGTTCCGGTTTGGGGCTTTGCTACGGTATCGCACTCAAACCACAGCGAGATAGCAGTGGGCGAAAAGGTCTTTGGTTATTTGCCGATGGCGAGTCATTTGCTTGTGAGGGCTCACAAAGTGAGTCAATACGGATTTTCTGATGGGCATCCCGAGCGCAAGAGCATCAGCTCTGTGTATGACAGCTATGTATACTGCAAACAAGACCCTGGTTACAACGCTAAACGAGAGCCGTGGCAACTCAATTTTAGACCCTTGTTTATGACGTCGTTTGTACTCGACGAGTTTGTCGGTCAGCAATTAGACCATGAGAGCTTACTGCTAAGCTCCGCTTCAAGTAAAACAGCCTTTGGTACCGCATTTTTGTTACAAGCTAATAAAGCGATTCGTAAGCATGCTTATGAGGTTATTGGCCTAACGTCTGCGTCAAATAAAGCGCTGGTTGAGTCTCTTGGCTGTTACGATAAAGTATATACCTACGACGAGCTGAATAAATTACCGAATAAATCGAGTTGGCTACTAGATTTTGCCGCAAACGGCAGCGTGATTTCTAATATTCAATCAAGCTTAGGCGATGACTTGAAAAAGGTAACGCTCATTGGCGCCACCGACTGGCAGGCGCAAGTAAAACCGAATAAAAAAGCCTTGAAAGCCGAAATATTTTTTGCCCCTAGCGTGGTAAAAAGCTTACATCAAGATTGGGGGCAAGGGGTGTTTTTAGAGAAGTATGCGCAAGCGTGGAAACACGTTGCAAGTGCCCTTGAGAATACCATGCATGAACAGGTCATGACGGGCGAACAGGCCATCATTGATTTGTATTTACAAACCTTGCAAGGAAAAGCCGATACAAAAGCTCTAAATGTGCTTTCTTTTTAAGCAATAAACGTATTTTAACTGTGCTTTTTTAAGATGCTAGTTCGAGGCTTTAACAGGCTTTAGAGCACAGTTTAAGCGCATATTGCTCGAATGGTCGATATTTACCTGCTGATGGCGCTATGAGATAGTATGCGCAACGAAGCCATTAGGAGATTTGAGTGAGCGACGACAAAACGTCTAATCCAGCCAACGAAACAGAGCATTTATTTGAACTAAGACACCTTACCTTGGACGACTTTGAGGGCATAAAAGCGCTCATGGATGTTGTGTATCGTAACAACGGCGGTGCGTTTACTAAAAAACGATATCAAGCGCAAATCAACACCTTTGCCGACGGACAAATATGTATAGAAGACAAGGGCAGAGTTGTAGCTGCTGCGTTTTCAGTGATTGTTGATTATGAAAAGTTTGGAGACAAGCACACTTACGAAGAAATAACCGGTGACGCTTACATCAGCACGCACGACCCAAAGGGCGATGTGCTATACGGAGTCGACTTCTTTGTTGACCCAGAATACCGGGGTTTGCGATTAGGGCGCAGACTGTACGAGGCTCGCAAAGAGCTTTGTCGTAACTTAAATTTAAAAAGCATTATGGCGGGCGGCCGGATCCCGAACTATTCGCGATATGCGAACGAAATGACGCCCTTTGAGTATATTGAACAGGTAAAAGCGAAAGAAATTCACGATCCGACTCTATCATTTCAAATGAGCAACGGTTTTGAGGTAAAACAGGTGATGAAGGCCTACTTACCTGAAGACAATCAGTCTATGGGCTTTGCTACGCTATTGCAGTGGCACAATATGTACTACGACGCTGAGAAGCCGTCTTTGCTCGACAGTAAATTCTCAAGTGCGCGAATTGGTCTTGTGCAGTGGCAAATGCGCTATTTCGACAGCGTTCAGGATATGCTC
This sequence comes from Glaciecola siphonariae, assembly GCF_042652645.1. Taxonomy (NCBI): domain Bacteria; kingdom Pseudomonadati; phylum Pseudomonadota; class Gammaproteobacteria; order Alteromonadales; family Alteromonadaceae; genus Glaciecola; species Glaciecola siphonariae. Next base: position 238,399 of record NZ_JBHSGU010000029.1, on the reverse strand, counting down.
GTTCAGGTAGAGTACTTTGTAGACGCGTTGTCAGACTACAAGTGTGATTTAGCTGTGTTGCCTGAGTTTTTTAATGCGCCGCTCATGGGATTAAGTGAATCTGAGGCGCCGATAGACGCCATTTGGCACCTAGCAGAATACACCTCTGAAATTTTAAGCGCTATCTCTGAACTCGCTATTAGCTATAACATAAATATTATAGCGGGCTCCATGCCGCTAATTGAGGATGATGAGCTTTATAACGTGTCGTACCTTTGTCATCGAGACGGACGTATTGATAGCCAGTATAAACTACACCCCACGCCATATGAGAAAAACGGTTGGTTGATGAAAGGTGGCGATAAACTGGCGGCTTTTGAGACCGATTTTGGCAAGATTGGTATTTTAATTTGTTATGACGTTGAGTTCCCTGAGCTTGCTCGCTTACTGTCAGAAGAACAAATCCAAATACTATGCGTGCCATTTTGGACTGACACCAAAAATGGATATTTGCGCGTAAGGCGCTGCGCCCAAGCCCGCGCTATCGAAAATGAGTGCTACGTGGCAATAGCCGGAAGTGTGGGCAACCTGCCAAAAGTGGATAACGTAGACATTCAGTATGGCCAGACAGCCGTTTTCTCGCCATCTGACTTTGCATTTCCGCACGATGCCATTGTGTCTGAAACGACGCCGAACACTGAGATGATGCTCATTGTCGACTTAGATTTAGACAAATTAGAAAAACTGCAAAACGAAGGTTCGGTGCGTAATTATCTTGATAAACGACGTGATCTTTACCGTGTGCAGTGGATTGGTGAAAAATAGGCGGTGTTAGCTGTTAGCTAGCTAATTGACTGAGTGCATGCGTATTCATGCATTCAGTCATTTATGTATTCACATTTTCATTCGAATCTTCATTCGAATCCTCATTCAAAAATAAAACGAGTACTAAGTGAGCGATAAACTAGATGAACGAAGCGAATATCTCGAATAAACGTAAGATTAATATCCTCGCAGTTGATGACGGCGATATTGAATTGAAATTAATGGGATATTACTTGTCGCAGATTCAGTCGTGGGATATTACCTGCTTTCAGGCTAAAGATACTGCTGGAGCCCTTGAAATCATTGACTCACAACATATCGATGCGTGTTTGCTCGACTATCATTTAGGCGCCGAGACGGGCGTGGAGCTAGCAGAGAAAATTCATGCCTTAGGTTACACCACGGCGTGCATCATTGTGACTGGCTTAGATACAGATGAGCTTGAGACTCTTGTGCACGCCAAAGGGTTTAACCACGTTTTAGCCAAAGAGCAAATGTCAGCATCGTCGCTTGAGGCGGTGATAGGCTCCTTGCTATAAACACATAAGCGCCAAACATCGACCAAGCTGTTTGCTAATGCAAGCAGAAACGGTGCTTATATCAAGCCCAATTCAATGGCTTTAAGCACAGCCCGGGTGCGGTCGCGCACGCCTAACTTAGCGAGAATACTCGAGACTTGGTTTTTAATGGTGCCTTGTGAGCGAAATAGGCTGTCAGCCATTTCTTTGTTACTACAGCCGGCTGCCATAAGGCGTAGAATTTCGGTTTCACGTTTTGATAGGGTTTCCGGCAGGTCAGCGGCCTCAAAATCGCTCGCTTTACCTTGTAAACCTTCGATAAGGCGCTCGGTAATGCCGGGTTGAATTAAGGTGGAGCCCGCATGGACGGTTTGTATGCTTTGCACTAGCGTTTCAAGAGAAACATCTTTTAGTAAGTAGCCCTTTGCCCCTGCTTTTATCGCTTTCATCACCGACTCATGGTCGTCGAAGGTGGTAAGCATAATGATTGGCGCCGCATCTGCCTGCTGGCTAATAGTTTCCAGCGCTTCAATGCCGTTTTTCACGGGCATTCGAATATCCATTAATATCACGTCTATATTCGGATGCTGTGCGTATTGCGCAATCGCAACTTCTCCATTTTGTGCCTCAGCGACAACACACACCTCGCTTGACAATGACAGCAGGCTTTTTATCCCTTCTCGCACAAGCGTTTGGTCGTCTACTAGCATCAAATTGATCATGGTTGTTGCTCGCTATTGATTGGCAATACTACAGAGGTGATAAATTCTGTAGGCTGCAGACTGAACGTTATGCGCCCGCCCAATAGATTGATGCGCTCCTGCATGCCTTTTAAGCCGTTACCTATCTTAAGGGTTTTGGGGATGGTTCCTGAATTTCTTACTTCGAAGCTAAGGGCTGTTTCGTTTTGAGAAATATCAATCAAAAGGGTTTTACCCTTCGCATGCTTGATGGTGTTGGTAATAGATTCTTGCACGCATTTTAAAAGTGCATCTGCAATCTCAATATCGTCTATGTGCAAGTTGTCACTTACAATAAGCTCTATATCAACAAAAGGCACTTGTTTGGCCATGCTATTGATAGCTTCATGAAGGTCTACTTGGCTTTTATCGCGTATATCGCTCACTGCATCGCGTACGTCACTTAAAAGCAGTTTGGCAAGTTGATGGCACTGTTCAACATTCTTTTTCACATCACCTTCGGCTTTAATACTGGCCACCTGTAAATTGATAGTCAGCGCTGTGAGATGATGCCCAAGCAAATCATGAATATTTCGTGCTATGCGAATGCGCTCGCTCTGCTTACTGGCTTCTTTTAAAAGGGCCTGCGTGCTAACTAACTGGCGATTTGTTTCTTCAACCTTTTCTCTGGCAGCTTTCTCTTTCACGGTTGCATTTACCATGATGATGGCAAACATATTGAAGGTCCAAAACAAAGAAGCGGTTAAGAATACAAAGTCATCTTGCCAATAATAAGTAAAAACGAAATAAAGAGGAAAAGACGCAATAGTGCCAATCATTAGCGCTTTTTTTACATTGACATAATAAGGGAGTGCGCCTGAGATGATGCCCATTAAAATGCTGTTGAACGACAGCGGTACGGTAAAAAAGATCCCGATAACCACAGCAAACAGCATAATTAATATAGCGCTGCGGATTGCGCCATCAGACTGATAATCGCGGTCTCTGATCATAAACAGCCATCCCACGATATAGACCAAATAGAGCGCGCTCGCCAGCACTATGCTGGCCATGTCTGCGTTATTTTTATGAAGCACAAACAAACTCATGCCGGCAACAACTGCCCAGGTCATGATGCCGGAGATTTTATCTAGTGATAGCTTGTCGCGCCAGTTGTTCATTGTGTTAGAGGCCATTACGTGTGGACGTTTTTCGCTTGGAATCATTGAGCTTGAGCCATGTTTGGCAGTAGCGGAGGTCGAGGTCATTTTTAAGACACTTTTTCATGATTGTGTATGCATTGGTTTTAGATTACCAGTTTTACAAGTCACGCATCTATAGGCCATAAGTCATGTTTCATAATGTGACCAATGGCACTTATGCGTATTTAGCTTGCTGGCTAAGCTTACCTCACTTATTAACTTAACTCGCTGATTGGGTATCAATAGTGAGTAGCACTTAGTTTGAAAAAACGAGGAACATTCCATGACGTACATACACAGCTTTAGTTTTGTTTTACACATCATTTTTGGTGCAGCGGCATTAATGCTTTTTTGGGTACCGGTGTTTACTAAAAAAGGTCAGCTAAACCATCGTAGGTTTGGTCATTTCTATAAAACCGCTATGTATGGGACAGCTGCCACCGGCGTACTGATGGCATCCTTGGTGCTGGCTGCGCCACTGGTCATCAAACATGAGTATGCAAATGCTGAAAATGCTGCATCAGCGGCCGCTTATTTCCGCTATTTGAGTGTGTTTTTGCTGTATTTAGCGCTACTGACTTTCACCACAACGCGACATGGTATTGCTGTGCTGAGATATAAAGCACAGCACAGCGTTTTACGTAGGTACAGCTATATCATGCCGATTTGGTTGCTCGCTATCGGGGGCGTGGGCATGATTGCTCTGGGGATATTTCGTGAAAGCACACTGTATATTGTGTTTGGTGTTTTAGGCTGCATCATTGCTGTCACTATGTTGCGCTATTGCTATGCCAAAACTGTCGCGGCAAATCAATGGATATTTGAGCATATCGGCAGCATCATTGGCTCTGGAATTGGCGCCTACACCGCATTTTTGACCTTTGGTGCCCGAACTTTCTTCAGCGATTTAGGACAATGGCAACTGGTGTTTTGGATTGCACCGGGCGTAGTGGGTGGCCTAGCGTCTTATTTAGTATGTAAAAAATACGCCGCGCTGTTCACGGTGCAGGAGGCTTAGATCAAGATTCAGAGTTTAACGAATTATTATAGGTTGGCAAATTTAGATATGCCTGCTGTTGCAGGCATAAATCTACTCTAAGATCTGGTTTAAAAGTGACTTAAGCTACCAAGCCTTTTGCTAAGACGCGGTTTGACAGAAGCGACAATAGCTCTAATTCTTCGTCGCTTCGTTTGCCATCAGCTGCCGTGATGTCCATGGCGACTTCAAACGATTTTGCCGCGTCGATGTTGAGGTCATTACCGAGCTTGCGCAAGAATTCTCTGGCTTGACCGCTTGATATGGCTTCTCGAGCATCGTGAATAGCCTGATTGATAAAGGCAGGGAGCACCACGCCGCTGCGCCAGTCTAGAGAGTCGGTGACTTTCTCAAAATAATCTTGTTCGGTGAGGGTAATTTTTCCATCTATCTGATAAAACAGCACCATCATACGCACAAGTGCCTCGTTGAACTGCTGTGATTTAAGCTGTAACTGTTCAATATTGTCAGACATATTAATTACTCATGATGTTAAGTATGCATTCGACCTAGTTTGGCAACTCAGGTTCACTTTTTTGTTCGAAAACCTGGTGCTAATTGCGGATTTTCAATGCTTTCAAGTACTTGAGTATTTTTAAGCGCTAACTGACATCCTTGATGCAATATCCTTGCGTCAGGCGAGCAATCCACCTGCCATTGGCGCAGTATATAAGCCGCTAGCGCAGAGCGCACGCGCATGGACTTTTCGCCATTTATCATGTCGTAGTCCATTTCAATTGCCGTTGGATTGGCAATGCCGGGGTGGGGCACTAATACTAGCGTAGTGTAAGTATTAAAATGGTGGTCTGATGGTGCAAGTTCACTTGCGTCATTAGGTTCACCAAGTTCTGCCACCTCGCTAAAGCGCGTGCACACAAAATCTCTAAACGACTTGGAGCGCCCGTCGTAAGCTCTTACGTGCCATCGATGCCCGTTGTTTATGATGGCGTGCGGTACAATGCGCCGTTGGCTCTCGCCAGAACTTATTGATACATATGTAGCTAAACAAGCCTGTTGATTATGTATTGCGCGCATCAGGGTAGCAATAATTTCAATGTTCGGATGAATTAACTGCACTGCTTCAAAACAGTGTGATGATGGCTGAGCATCGCTAACAATCCCATCGCTGAAACCCTTACTCACCGACTGCAAAATGCTTTGAGCTGAAAACACAAATACAGGTTTAAAATCGGCGGTGCGGTAATATTGTTTCGTAGAATGATCGAGAGTGAGATTGTTTTCTGCCAATTCTTTGTAGGCCGCAAAATCGCGGGTACTAGCGGCAAGACCAGTTTTAAAACGCGATATTAAATCGCCGCGCGAAATTTTACCAAAAAACTGCAGATTAAAATCGATGAATGCCAAGCGTTCTCGCTGCGACAGTGAAAATTGAGACAAATGCTGCTCGATGAGATTGTGTGTGGCTGACAAAGTCATCAGGTACCTTCGCGTTGTGTTTGAATATAGCAATAAATGATACTGTATGTATTAACAGTATGCAATCATATTGATTAGGACAGGTTTTCCGTAAATCATTGAAGCTAATCGCGCAGGAAACCCGGTTTGCACTTAGCTGGATTCTAGAAACAGAACACAGAGCGCAAAAAAAGTCAGTAAACACCAGCCGCTTTGAATAACTGCAAATGGACATTAACCAATGCGTCGATGTCTCGCTGATAGCCTCCGCCTATCACCGCCGCTACTGGCAGTCCGCGCTGTTTACAGGTATCAAACACCATTTTGTCGCGCGTAAACACGCCGTTGGTTGAGATGAGGAGGTGACCTAAATCATCATTTTCGTGAATATCTACGCCAGCATCGTAAATAACGGCATCGGGTTGGCTGTAGGTAAGCGCCATATCAAGCGCTTGTTCAACGGTAGCAAGGTAATCGCTGTCTGTAGTGCCTCGCTCAATCGGAAAGTCCATGTCTGAGACCTGCTTGCGATGAGGGAAGTTTTTTTCACCATGCAACGAAACTGTGTACACACTCGGATTATTGGCCGCTAACTTCGCTGTGCCGTCGCCCTGATGTACGTCACAATCAAAAATGAGCACCTTATCTATGTGCGCATGTTTAAGCATGCTAAGCGCTGCAAGGTATAAGTCGTTTACCATGCAAAAACCTGAACCATAATTGGCAAATGCATGATGATAGCCACCGGTCAAATTAAGCGCTTTGCCATACTCTATGGCGAGCTCAGCGGTGAGTACAGTGCCTGCAGCGGCCGTAAGCGTGCGTTCAATGAGTTGTTCAGACCACTCAAAGCCAATGCGTCGCATGGCCTTTGGATCAAGTTCGCCGCCGCATAATTGCCGGATATATTCTGGGTCATAAACGCTTTGCAATTGCCCTAGGCTGAGCGCTTGTGGCTGACGAAAACACGATTCAGCAACGCCTTTTGCTATAAGCGCGTCTTTAATTCCTTGGTATTTTTGTATGGGGAATCGATGCCGCTGAGGAAGGTCAAGCTGACTATATATTGGATGAAATACTAGAGGAATCGACGTCATTATTAGCCTTTTTGTTAGAAAACATTTGTACTTTTTGAATATCGTTGTGGTTTAGTTTCATGTTCCAACGGTGTTTTGATGTGTTGCAAAAAATAGTCACTTTAGACCGCTTGTTATTAGTCATTGTTTTTATAGTGAATTTTCAAAAGGAGAATGCGTTTTATTTTGCTGTAAGGCATAAATAGGTCATTGTTTAATCAAAGGAATTTAAGGTATACTTATGACCTTATCATAAGCTTCTTTCATCACAATGCTCGCGCTAATTTATATTCAGGGATTAAGAAAAATATGAAAACGACACTTAGGTTAATTGCGCTTGGTCTTTCTTTCACTGCAACCGTGGCAACTGCTCAGCAGTTTGATGATGCTGCAAATTTCGCGCTTGGCGGATTTGATGTTACGCCAACGGTCGATATCGGCTTAAAGTACGACGACAATGTAACTAGAGCCAACATTGACAGCATCAGCTCATGGTCGCGCATTATCTCGCCGCATATTATGATGGAAAGTAGCTTGGGCGCGAGTCAGGTCACCCTCGGCTATAGACTCAGGAATGAAGATTTCTTCAGCAGTAAAGAAGATAACTATACCGACCACTTTTTTGTTGCCCAAGCCGATGTAGAATTTAACGCTCGAAACCGCGTCATTGCATCCCTTAACTTTGAAGACGGGCATGATGCTCGCGGTAGTAACTTTTCAATTGGTACAGGTGCATCACTTAGCGAGCCTGATAAATACAAGCAAACTGAATTAGATATTTTGTATTCATATGGGGCATTTAATTCAGATGGCCGCTTGGACCTGAATTTTGATATCAGATCCCTAAACTACGACATAGACACGCCGCTATACCGTGCACGCGACCGCGATATCAGTCGTTTGGCAGGTACATTTTACTATCGCATAGGTGCCGTTACCGATGCGGTATTTGAAGCACGCTATACCTCCATCGATTATCAGTTTGCGTTAAACCCAATGAATGTGCTCGACAGTGACGAAGTGTCATATTTAGTAGGTATTGAATGGAAGGCGACAGCACAAACCTCAGGTTTTGCAAAAGTAGGTTATCAAGAGAAGGATTTTGAGTCGTCATTGCGAGAGGACTTTGATGGCTTTGATTGGGAGCTTGGTGTGTTGTGGGAGCCGGTCGACTATTCAAGCCTTGAATTCATCACAAGCTCTGGCACAAACGAAACAAACGGCGAAGGTAACTTTATTCGCGACAATAGATTTTCTTTAGAATGGAAGCATGAATGGTTGGAAAGACTTCGCTCAAGCGTGCAAATTTCGTTTGCGAATGAGCGTTATGAGGGCCAACTTATTGATGGCTTCGACATTCGTTCAGATGACAACAGACGCTTGCGCGCATCGGTGTACTACCAGTTTAGAAGATGGTTAAATTTTGAATTGGGCTATGTTTATGATGAGCGCGAAAGTAATCGAGATGCCATCGACTTTGATCGCAATCAGTTTATTTTGAATGCTTTAATTACTCTGTAGTCATAGTGTGTGTTTTGTACTAGAAGTTGGCGTGGTAAATATAATGTGGTTAATGCGAGAAAAACTGACAAATAACGCGAAGAATGACTCGTATCAAGTAGTCAAAGGCATTATGTTGGAAAGACTTATGGCTTTTCCAAAGTCAGCATTGCTTGTGTTGTTAACCTTGTTTATTTCATCTTTTAGTCATGCACAAAACGTTGAGGGTGATTACATCCTTGGCAGTGGTGATGAAATTAAAATCACTGTGTTTGGACAAGAGGACCTAACGGTAGAAACCCGGCTGTCGAATAACGGCGTGATTCGATATCCATTTTTAGGCGATATTCGGCTTGTGGGTAAAAGCGTAAACCAAGTTGAGCTTCTTATTGACCAAGGCTTGCGCGGCGATTACCTCGTCGACCCATCGGTCTCGGTAACGGTAATCGAATATAGACCGTTTTTTATCAATGGTGAAGTATCAAAACCTGGCGGCTACCCCTATCAGCCGGGGCTTACCGTTGAAAAAGCAGCCGCACTAGCGGGTGGTTACACGGAGCGAGCGGCTAAGTCGTCTGTGCTAATACGCCGCAATATTACCGGTACTGAAACATCAATAGAGTCTGCGACTAGTGAAATTGTCATGCCGGGCGATATTATTACCGTTCAACAACGATTTTTCTAAGCAGGCAATTCCCATTCATGGCTAACCAACAAGCAGAACAAGTAGAAGCAAAGCTGTTCGACTCAGACGTTATTGACTTCTCGCAGTACTTCCAAGTCATTAAACGTTTTTTCTGGCGCATCCTTTCACTTGCGTTTTTCTTAACGGTATTGGTAGGTTTAGTGGTGCTCACCATGACGCCGCACTACACAGCAAAAGTGTCGATTTTGATAGAAGCTGAAAAAACCAATGTTCTAGCCATAGAAGAGGTTTATGGCCTTGACTCCAGCCGCAAAGAATACTTTGAAACCCAATATGAAATATTGCGCTCACGCCAAATTGCCGAAAGGGTGGTTGAGCGGATGCAGCTTCAGAACAACCCACATTTCGATAAAGACATTCTAGCTGAAAGTGAAGGCATGCTCAGCGGTTTAATCGATGGCGTGAAAGAGTCTTTAAAGGCCGCACTGCCGTTTCTGCCGCAGCAGGTAAATGAAGTTCAAACAGAAGAAGAACGCTTGGCGTCGAAGAAGAGCTTTGCGGTGTCGCTGCTGATGGAGCGCACGCGGGTTAATCCGCTTAAAAACACGCAGGTAGTCGAAGTATCGGTAGAAACGCCGAATAACAAGCTAAGTGCCAACATTGCTAATGAAATGGCAGATGTTTATATCGAAAATTATCTAGAAGCCAAGCTAGAAATGACGCAAAAAGCCACGAGGTGGCTCAATGAGAGTTTAGAAGGGCTCAGAACCAAATTAGATGAGTCAGAAAAGCGGCTAGCGGACTTTGATGAAACCGAGCAACTAGTTGACGTTGACGGAGTTGTCGGGCTGGCATCAGAAGAGTTAAGCCAGCTAAGCGATCAACTTATAGACGCGCAAGTTGCCTTAAAGCGCAGCCAAGCGATTTATGAACAAGTGAATCAGCAAGGTCTTTCCATAGCTGAGCTATCGACCATTCCTGAAGTGCTTAATCATCCCTCTATTCAGTCGGTTAAAAGAGAAGAGATTTTGGCGCAAAGCCGCGTTTCAGAGCTGCGAGAGGTGTTCGGACCTAAGCATCCGAGGATGATTGCGGCTACCGCTGAGCTAGCGTCGATTCAAGAGAGTATTCGTCAGCAAATTAGTAATTTAGTGTCAGGTATCACAAATGAGTATCGCTCGGCCGAAGCAAAGGTAAAGGCACTGCAATTGCAGGTGTCGCAATCGCGTTCAGATTTTAGAAATCTGTCTAATTTGGAGAGCCGCCGTAAAACCTTGCAGCGTGACGTAGATACCAATCAACAGCTTTACGATTCGTTTTTTACACGCTTAAAAGAAACTGACCAACTCGGTGGTTTTGAGTCTGCCCATGCGCGCGTGTTAGACGCCGCTAAGCCACCCGTAGCGCCCTCAAGGCCAAGAAAAGGTTTGATTATTGCTGCTGCATTTGTGTTGAGTATTGGTTTAGGGGTGTTTTTGGCTCTGTCATTAGAAGCGCTTAATAGCGGAATCCGCTCAGTTGATGATGTAGAGAGGAAACTTTCTCAGCGTATGTTAGGCATTATTCCGTGGCAGCCACATAACCGAAAAGAAGACCTGCCTTTAAAGCATTATTTTGACCAAAAACATCATGTATTCAGTGAGTCGGTAAGAACGTTGCGGACAAGTATGCAGCTTCTTAATATTGAAAAACCGTCGCAGGTTATATTAGTTACGTCAAGCGTCCCTAAAGAGGGTAAAAGCACCGTGGCAATTAATTTGTCGTTTGCGCTTGGTCAGTTATCAAAGGTATTGCTGCTCGATACCGATTTGCGCAAACCTTCTGTGGCAAAACAGTTTGGCTTGCCTGGGTTTCAACCCGGCGTAGCAAATATCATTTCAGGCAGCCACACCCTAGATGAGTGCGTGGTGCACGATGAGGCCAGTAATATTCATGTGCTTTGCGCAGGCACCCTTCCGCCGAATCCGCAGGAGCTCTTAGCATCCTCAAAATTTGCAGATTTAATGGCCAAACTGCGTGAGACTTACCAGTACATCATAGTAGACAGTGCACCGATTCAGGCGGTGAGTGACGCCATAGTGGTATCAAAACACTGTGACTCATTGATGTACGTGGTGCGCGCAGACAGCACGAGCTATCATATGATCAACAATGGCCTCAGCCGCTTCATAGAAGTTGGACATCGTATTGACGGCATAGTACTTAACCAGGTTGATTTGAAAAAAGCCAAGAAAACGGGTGAATATAGCGGTTTTTACGACCAGTATGGTTACAACAGTTATAAAGCAGAAGACGCGAACTCTTGATAGATTTACATAGTCACATTCTTCCTGGAATTGATGACGGGGCGAGAACGCTCAACGACGCTCTAGCAATGGCTGAGCAAGCTTATGAGCAAGGCGTTCGGCACATCGTTTGTACGCCGCATATTCACCTCGGTACCTTCGACAACAGCGCACAAATTATTGAAGATAGTTTTACTGCTTTTGTTGATGAAGTTCACAAACGTTCACTCGACATAAAATTTAGCTATGCCTGTGAAATGCGAGCCTGCGCCGAAATAATTCAGCTCGTTGGCGCTTCTGCCTTACCCTATCTTGGGCATTGGGAGAACAAAGCAGCTTTATTGTTGGAGCTTCCGCATAGTCATATCCCGGCAGGCATCGAAAATTTGATATCGTGGCTAATAAAGCATCAGATTCAACCTATCATTCCGCACCCAGAGCGCAATCGTGAAATACTCGCAAATTACGACAAAGTCACCTGGCTAAAAAAGCTGGGGGTGCTGTTTCAAGCAACTGCCGGCGCTTACACAGGGACATTCGGAGAGGCGGTAAAGATAACTGCACTGAATATGCTAAATGATAAACTAACGCATTATGTTGCCTCAGATATGCACAATGTGCATCGTCGTCCTAACGAAATGCGTGATGCATATGTGTTTTTGAGTGAAGAGATTGAGCAGGCCTATGTTCAGTCCTTGTTTTATGATGTACCCGAACAGATAACGAGTCAGACCTCATGGCAATAAATAAGCTGAACAAAGACGAAGTGTTAACTACGATGAAACGCGAGTTTAGTCGCACCAGAGCGCTAGCGCTATTTGTTATGCTGGTGGCAATATTTGGTTTTTTTACCTCACTTAACTTTGGTAGAGCGACACTCGATTATTACTTTGTGCGAAACGCGATTGAATCTTGGCAAACAGATAAAGACGCACAAACCGAAGCCGCGTTTGTTGCTGCGCAAGAAGCTGTATCACAAGCCCATTCAAAACATGAGTCACATCCCTTGTATTTAGACATGTCTGGGCAAGTAAGCGAGTGGGGTGTGGTGGCTGGATATGCGACGGCACAGAGCCTTGATGATGCTAAAGCTTACTACTTGCGAGCGGCAGCGCTAAGGCCGGCTTGGCCGGTAACATGGGGCTCACTGGCTATGATTAAATGGCGTAAGCAAGAGTTTGACGAGGAAATGATGACTTACCTCAACAACGCCGATAGATTTGGCGCACAAAAGCCTGAAATTCATGTTCTATTTTCTGAACTTGGCTTGGCGCTATACACCGCTAATCATCCGTTTTACACAGGTATTAGTGAGCAAACGAAACAACGCCTTGTTCGCGGTCTCAGAAACCCCGTTAGTCGTGACAGAGTACTCACTAGCGTGAAGCTCAACAATGCAAAGGAGTTTGCCTGCATTTGGAGTAAATCTCGCGACACTTATGTGCACAACAACATTCTAGAGTGCGCGTAGGCTTGGTTGCCGAAATACTCGGCGCTTAGGCTTTTTGTATACGCCTTATTTTGAGTCCGTTAGCTATCATTGCCAGAGCAATAAATACAACAAAGTAGCTCGCGTTGGCAAAACCTTGCAGCGGAAAATCAACGCTCATATGGATACACATTCCCAAGACTGCCATGGCGACCGCAAATGACAGACCTTTGAAAATCGAATTTTTACGTTTATGCATGGCGCGCAGGGCTTTATAAACTGTAAATAGCATGATCACGAGCAACAAAAAGGTGCCAATCAGCCCAAACTCAATCGCAAACTGAAGAAAGTCGTTATGAGCGTGGTCGTAAAACGCATAGACATCTTGATGCTGATACCCCGGAAATATACTGTAAAAGCTACCTCCCCCGGAACCAAACAACGGAAAATCCTGAATAATCGGAAAGGCATCTCGAATCACTTCATCTCGAGACTCAGAATCTAAACTTGTTTGCTCAAGCCTATCTTTTACCCTTGCTAAGCCAAAATACGCGCTAACAATAAACAAATCGACAATGAACATGCTCACAACAAACACAAGTAGACCACTGCTACGATTTTTAATTAAGACTAATGCTATAAGTCCAATAATGGCCGCTGAGGCAAAAAATGCCGTATTGCCCATGCGAGAGCGAGACATTACAAGGCCGATTACCATCACCGCCAAACAAATTCGAATAATTGCTTTGCTGCCAAGTAAGCTTGTTGCCACGGAGCGAAGTCTATCTTTAGGCGACAACAAGTTGTCTCTCTCTAACCCCGCTACGATTAAACCGATACCGGCCGACAAGCAAAGCATTAAGAAGTTGGCATAGTGGTTACGATAGACAAAGCTGCCGGTGGCGGTCTCTTTTACCTCAAGTCCGAATACCATGCTGGTTTGTGCTCCGAGTAAAATTTCTAGTGAGCCATAAAGCGCTTGAAACGTGCCGCTTGCGAGCATGGTAATCAGTAATAAGCGTATATTTCTCTCATTGTTGACCAACTGCATGGTTAATATAAGCAGACAGAACAGGCTTAGCAGTTTAATAAAGTTAACGGTACTTTGACCATGGTCGGTTGAAATATAGAAGCTCGTTGCGTTGGCTGTTTGATATAAATCTAAAGACGAGGGAGACAATAAACTCACTACGGCGGAAGGCAGCGGAATGATTTGAAATAAGGCGAGGGCGATAAATGCCAGCCACATAAAAACCATGCTTTTATATTTATAAACGCCAATGTCTTTGGTAGCTCTGAGGGTAAATGTTGTGTAAAAGGTGAGTGCAAATATGGCTAATTGAAAGGCACTCCATGCCCAAGGACGGTTAGCGCCAAGCGGAATAGGCAATAAGAAAATAATTGCTAAAAATATATAAAAAGGGGCGGAGCGTTTATGCTCTAGTTGAGAAATGATGTGGTTCACCTGTTCGTTTAAATACAACTCTCATAAAAAAGCCCCTGAAAACTAGGGGCCTGATTTACTTATTTTACGCTATCTGGTTTATACGCGCTTATGTTTAGTTAGTTGAGGCAGTGGTGTCACCACCGCCAGTTCCACCTGCGCCAACACCCGCGCCTAACGGGCTAATTGTTACGGTAGACGGACCAGAGCTCACGAAGGTGCCGTCAGCAGCAGTAGCATCGCTCACGGTGGTTGGGTCGGCGCCGGCTTGCAAGAGCGCAACTAAAATATCGTCAGAATCTAAAAGACCGGTAAGTGCTGCACCGTCGTAAATTTCTTGAGCATGGTCAGGATATAACACCACGCCGAGCGTAATTGTGTGTACGGCCATGTCTGGCTTTGCTTCAATAAGGCGCTTCGTGACCTCAATTAAGCTGTTGTGCTCGGTCATATGTTCGTAAAATGCGTTTGCGTGAGGAACATCAAACGCTACTGCTTGCTTAGCTTCGCCGCCTAAGGTGGTGTCGTCGTCTTGCAGCACGGTTTCTATGGCTTGAGGGATTGGCGTAGGGTGAGCAGCAGTATGTAGCTCAACAATTCGGTCATGCAGGCGGTTGCCAGGTTGCTTTTCATCACCAAACAAATTGCTTGTGTGTGCAATATTATTGGCTGATGCCGTTGTAATAAAAGCTAACGTGCAAACTACTGCGCATATAAATGAACGTGCAATATTCATCGATTTCCCTTAAACGAAAAGCCTTAACAAAAAGCCTTAACAAAAAGCCTTAACAAAAAGCCCTAAACAATTAGCGGCGCGCCGCTAAACTACGATTTCGTTATTTTACGGTTTGTTTAATACTTAATCAATGCATGAATTGCTTAACCCTTCGATAAGCTCATTATTTCGGCAGGGGGTTTTACGTAAAATCCCTGCACGCCATCTATGTCTTGCGATAGCAGCCAGTGCTGCTCATCTTCGGATTCTACTTTTTCAGCAAGAATTTTGATGTCTAAACCCTGTGCAATGTTAATTAAGGACTTCACAAATAGCTGGTTATCGGGCTGCTGATGGATGTCGGCAGTAAATCGACCGTCTATTTTTAAGTAGTCTGGCATGATCTTTCGCAAGTGGGTAATGCCCGCAAGTTGAGCGCCGAAGTGCTCTACGCAAATTTTCATGCCGTAGGGTTTTATAAGACTTATAAACTCAGCCAGTGCATTTACGTCGTGAACAAGCGCCCGCTCGGGTATTTCTAATACGATTTTTGAACAAGTTGAGCGGTAAACATTCATCTTTTCAATAAACCAGCTAGTAAACGCAGCATCAAAGAGTGACAAACGGCTAATGTTTACGCCTATCGATTGGCTTTGTTGCTGAGCCACTACAAACATGTTTTCTATGATCATCTTGTCTAATTGCTGTGCGTAGTCTAGGCGCATAGAAGCGGGTAATAACTGCGCCATGGGGACAAGTTCTCCGCTTTGTTTGTCGGATAATCGAGCAAACCACTCGCTATATAAAGTTACTCCGTCTTTAGCGATGATGGGTTGAGCTACAAAATCGGCTTTTCCTTCTTGAATAATGTTTGTTAAGACATCTCGCCATTCTTGATTAGAGTGCGATACGCTTAAACTGCTGCTAAGCTCCCATCTATGCTCTGCAGCGGTGGCACTCAACAGGGCGCTGTCGACATTTTCCAAAACTTCTTTGTAAATAGCGCCATACTTAAACTTCGCGCCACCAATATGAGCAACACCGGCCTTGTGTTCGTTTTTCTCAAGGCGTTTAGTGTAAATAGCTAAGAGCTGCGCCATGGCCTTTGCATGGTTTTCACGTATGTTCTCAATAATTAACGCAAAGTCTGCACCGTTGACCCGAAAAATAGAAAAATGATCATATTCTGCAGAGGCAGCTTCTTTTATTGCTTGGCAAATGGTTTTTAGATATTTGTCGCCAGCCTCACCGCCAAGTTCGGTATGAATCGCCTTTAAACTGCTTGCCCTGATTAGAAAGAGGTAGCCGTCGGTTTGACTATCGCTATCGCCTAACAGCCCATTTATTGCTAATTCAAAGGCTCTTCTATTGCCCACCCCGGTCACAAAATCTGCGTAAGCAAAGCGACGATATTCTTCTGACTGATTGGTCATCTTTTTAAACATGACAAAGAGTTTGTCAGACATCACATTAATCGCGTTTACAAAGCGATAAAGTTCTTTGGTAGAGGGGATATCTTGAATCCGTTCAAACTGTTTTTTACTGATGGCGTCTGCTTGGTCGATAACGCGATTGATAGGTTGAGAAATGACTTTTTTTACCAAAAACCATACAAAGAGCATTGACAAGACAAAGCCAATGAAACTGGCTATTGCGCTTGAAACCGCGTTCTGCCAGAGCTGGCGATAGCCAAAGCCAGGGTTGCTTAACACCCGTAAAGACCCCACGATATTCCAGCCGTTGTTAATTTCTGTCTGCGCCTCGGGCGCGGTAATACTAAAAAGCGATATGAACCAATCGGGTACATCTGCTACGCCGGCACTTTGCGTTTTTTCAAATACGAGCTGGTTGTTCTGGTCGTAGAGCGCGATTGAACGATAGTAGCCGCGATCAAATATGGCGTTAACCATAGTTTCAATAATAGGTAAGTCGTCTTCAGTGCCAATATACGGGGTGATTGATAGGCCCAGAGACGTTGCGGTGTCTTGTGCATGAGAGTTAAGTTGCTGCTCTAGAAATGCGCGGGTATTTTGAGTGCTCATCCATAAGGTACCCAAAAACACGATCATCAGAACAAAGAAAAACCCCAACCCGAGTTGCTTAGATAACGACATCTTGGATGTTCCTCCGTGAGTTATTTACCTTATATAACATATGCTTGTTCATTAATAGCCCTGCTGCATTCTTTTGTTTAGGTCTTCCCATAATGCATTGTTGTTTTTACCCTGCATTTGACGTCCTCGGCCTTGAGACTTAGCCAACCATAAGCCGTCACCGTTGAAGCTGTAAACGGGAATGAGGTCTCGCCTTTGGGACGCGGGGAGAATACGTTTGTTGATATTGTCGAGCACCAAGGGAACAGACGATGGCGTCTCATAATAGGCTAAGACCATGTGCGCTTGGCGTGGTCGAGTGGCGGTAACGTACATGAGCCGTAATTGTGATGCTGGCACACCTAAGGCGCGTAGTGAAAAATATTTAGCAATAGTGAAGTCTTCACAGTCGCCAGCGTTAGTGCCTAAAAATTCTAATGGTGTGGCCCAATAATCTTTTATTCCCCAGTGCTGAATATCGTCAATAAAAGATACCTGATTAAAGAATTTATTAACTTCATAAAGCTGGGTGTCGATTGATAAGTCGCGCTGCTTATCTAAAAGCTGTTGCCATTCGCGCACACGCACCTCTGCCTCAGCGCTATAACGCTCAGCCACGCTTTTAAACACCTTTTCAGAAAACGTGATGTCTGATAATACCGTCACTTGGGTTAACACTAAGCATGCCAACACAACTAACCGTATGCCTCGACTGCTAAGCATCGCGGTATGGGTCACCTAAATCGATTTGTCTATATAGGTAATCGTATGTAAACGACAAAACATTAATGATTAATGCAATAAAATGAGTGGCTTGCAGTGCGTCTTGCGACCTATTTATACTTGGCTATGGGTTTCCATACCAATGGTGACTTTTAATGTGGTTCGTTTTTTGCTTAAATGCACGCAATATGGCCAGATTTTGACAGTAGTAATTCGGAATTAAAAATATGACCCTGAAAGATGTTGTTTTCGCCAATGTAGGCGGATTGAAAACGGCATGTGTTACTCGTGAGCAACTGGTCGACATTATCGCTTCACAAGTGGATATGGTGCGAGAGCGTTCGGCTAGCCAGCCCATGGTTGTCTTCGATTCGAATGGGCATGGGATATCCTTAGCCAATTCCGACAAAGCATTTTATGAAGCATTAACGCAAGCAGATTTGATTCACGCCGACGGTCAAAGCGTCGTGTCGATGTCGAAGTGGTTGGGTGGAGTATCGATTCCGGAAAGAAGCGCTACGACAGACCTCATGCACGATATTCCTGGACGGAAAGGCCTTACTCTTTCACATTTTTTGTTAGGCGGTTCTGAAAACGTTGTTTCTCAGTGCGGCGAGTTATTAACTAAGCGTTATGCAAACTTTAAGCTCAACGGCACCCATCACGGTTACTTTGACAAACAAAATTGCGACCAACTCATTGCACAAATAAATGCGGCAAAACCCGACATTTTGTGGGTGGGCTTAGGAAAGCCCGAAGAGCAATTTTGGGTGATACAGCATAAAGACAAACTACAGGTGCCTGTTATTATTACCTGCGGCGGCTGCTATAACTACGTAACCGGAGACTACTGCCGTGCACCAATGTGGATGCAGAAAGCGGGCATCGAGTGGTTACACAGACTACTTACCCAACCTAAAAAACTTTTCTGGCGTTACTTAACAACCAATCCACATAGTGTATATTGCGTGTTGAAACATAAGTTTAGGCAAACTACCTAGGAGTAATATGTCAACGCGCGTCTTGTTTTTACACAAGTGGTTTGTGAAAAGTGGCGGTATTGAGAGAGTTCATCGAAATTTAGCCGAAGCGTTGACTGCTCAGGGATGTGAATGTTTCTTTTACGTCATGAACCACGCGGCTGAGGAAGAAGACGGTTTTTTGCAGCTAAGCACCAAGTTTGAAAGCGTAAGAAGCCGCAAAACAGCTAGTTTTTGGCAAAAGCTTACAGATGTGCGCGCCGTCATAAAAATCCATAAAATTGATGCCGTGATATCGGCAACCGAACAAGCGAATGTATTAGCGTTTGTTGCCAAGCTCCTCACAAAAAAACTCACTGTTACTTATACGCGCCACTGTGCATTTGATGTTAGTGACCAAGCTTTGCCGGCATGGACCATACGATGCTTTTATTCTCTTTTCGCACTTAATGGGAATATTGTTGCGGTTTCAAACGCGCTGAAAACGCAAATACAGCGCTCTGTGTTGCTTAACAAAAAGGCTGTTCATTTTATTCCGAACGCGGTGTTAAGCAAAACCATGTTTGCCAAAGCTGAACTAGCGCACGAGTTGATGCCACAGACGCCTTATTTTATTGCGATTGGCAGACTTGCCGAGCAGAAGGGCTTTGACCTGTTATTGCAGGCGTATGCTAGAGCGCGGGCTATTAATGAGCGCTTACCAGATTTGTTAATACTAGGTGAGGGCGAATTAAAAAACAGCTTAGCCTCGTTAGCGGGCAGTTTAAATATTGAGCAGTACGTTTGTTTTGCTGGTTTTACTGGCAATCCTTATCCATGCATTAAGCAGGCAAAGGCGTTTGTACTGTCGTCTCGGCATGAAGGCATGCCCACTGTTTTAATTGAGTCTTTAGCGCTAGAAACTCCGGTTATTGCGTTTGATTGCCCAACTGGGCCGCGTGAAATTATCAATGATGGAATAAACGGTATATTGGTAGAGTATCTTAACGTAGACAAGTTGCTTGAGGCGATGCTTGCATTTGAAACGCTGCCCCAAGAGAATTTATCCTCAGGCGTGCAGCAGTTTTCATATGAAAACGTTGCTTCTCAATACTTAGCTTTATGCACAGGACGCGTTGATGTCTAAGATAACCATAGTTCTCCATGATTTGCGTGGCGGCGGTGCTGAAAAAATGATGGTGCGGCTGGCCAATCAGATGGTTGAGGACGGCGATTATGTGGACATGGTGCTCATTACCGGCGGTGGTCAGAATAAGGCGTATTTAGACAGCAGAGTAAGACTCACAGAGCTTGACTGTGCTCGTACCTTAAGCGCATTTATACCGCTGCGAAAGGCCCTAAAAGACATAAAGCCTGACGCCATTTTAGCGGCCTTGACTCATATTAACGTGATTACTTCCATTGCCTGCTTTAGTTTAGGCTGGATTAAGCGCCTCAGCGTAAGTGAAAGGAATGCATTTTCATTAGACAAACAAGTCAACTCAGACCCCGTCATGAAGTTGACCTATTTTATAGCGCCCTTTGTGTACAGGTTAATACCTCGACCGGTAATTGCGGTTTCAAAGGGGGTTGCCAACGATTTGATCAGTACCACGATTGTAAGACCTAAAGACCTTGTTACCGCCCCCAACCCAGTTATTACAAAAGAAACGATAGATGCCGCCAAACAAGCCCCTAAACACGAGTGGCTGCTAGATAAAACCGAAAAAGTAATAGTGGCAGTAGGGCGCTTAGCCTATCAGAAAGGGTTTGATATGCTGCTAGACGCCATGTTTGAAATAAACAAAACACTTAGCTGCCGGCTTATTATTTTCGGCGAAGGGGAATTGCGTGCTGAACTGCAGCAGCAAATAGACACCTTAGGACTCACACAAAAAGTATCGATGCCCGGATATACTGAAAATCCCATAGCCGAAATGAAAGCGGCAGACCTTTATGTATTGTCATCGCGATTTGAGGGAAGTCCAAACGCAATAGTGGAAGCGATTTCGGTTGGAACTCCTGTGGTGGCCTTTGACTGTCCGCATGGGGCGAGAGAGATTCTAAAAGATGGAGAAATTGGCGCACTTGTTGAAAATCAAAATGCGAAGATGTTGGAAGCTGCAATACAAGAAGGTTTATCGCAAAACAAGCTTAGCCCGACGGAGCCCATACTAACTGTAGAGCAATTTACGTCCGAGAATTCAGCAGCAAGATACAGAGAATTAATCCTCTCATGAAAATCGCTAAAGAAGACTTCTATAAAATAACACTCCTTATGGCAGTAGGGTTTTACTTGTCAATTGTAGGATTTGGCGCCGATTTATTATTTAACATCGAATCTGGTATTGAGAGCTCTCGCTCGGGCAATCGAATCAATCAGGTGCTTGGACTGGCAATTTTTTTTGCTGGGCTGTTTATATTATTTAAAATTCAAAAAGTAAGCGTAAGTGAAATCGCTAAAATGGCTTGGCCTTTGTGGGCGCTTTTAGTGCTATTTAGTTTTTCGATCACTTGGTCTTATACGCCAAACATCTCTGTTCGTCGGGTGATTGCCTTAATCACAATGGTATTCACCTGCTTGGCGCTAGTAAAAATGTACACTCCCACAAGTTTGTTGAATGTTATTGCTAACGCAATCGTTTTAACCGTTGTACTTGGTCTAATCACTACAGTATTAAGTGGACAAGGTCTAAGCTTCGGCTTGTCTGACAGATCACTCGGGTTTAGGGGAATTTTTGGCGATAAAAATGGGGCAGCAAGAGTCTATACATATGGTTTGCTGCTGTTCATTGGATTAGGCAGGTATCAGAAAAAAAGAGACCTCGTGTGCCTGAGTTTGCTTGTGTTTGCGGTCTTGGTGTCTCAGTCGGCGACAGCAGTCGTTATGGCGGTGATGGGAACAGGATTAATTGTTTTGTTTAACACCTTTAAGGGCAAGGCAATCAAACAGAATTTGCTCAGATTCATCGTACTCATGGCATTGTTGCTGTTAGGAAGTTACATCGCAAACATCGCATACGAGTTTATTCTAAGCGCCTTGGGCAGAGACCCTACATTAACAAATAGAGCTATTATATGGGAGCTTATCGATCCCTTGATTGTTGAGGAGCTGTTGCTTGGCTATGGCTATGGTGCATTTTGGTTGAGCGAGGGCGCGATCCCGTTTATTGAACGCTGGGGTTTTATTGGTAACGCCCACTCTGGTTATCGAGAAATCATGCTGCATAGTGGGATTGTTGGTTTGGGCGCTCTATTATTTTTATTGGCCTTTCAGTTGGTCAACGCAATTAAGCTTTACATTGCGCCTGCGAACAAAAAGCTGACTTCGCTTTTACTCATGATGGTAATTATTCAAGCTATAATAAATTACATTGGCTACATTATTATCAACCACAATAGTGTAGACATGTTTTTGTTTCTTATCTGTTTTTTCATAATTTGTAATGAAAATCAAAAGTCTAAGCAAGAGGTGGTTTAGACATGCCATTCTGTTTTTTAAAGCACGCAAGACCAATGCTCAATAGCCTCAGGCTGATTGTTCGTGTTAATGCGTCTTGCTTGATGGTTTTGTCGTATGTCTGATGCAAAACGAGGCTTAGTTAGAAACATCTTTTCGGTGTTTTCAACACGAATATTTGTATTATCGATAGGGCTTATCAGTGCAGTCTTAATTGCTCGCGGTTTAGGAGCCGAGGGTCGAGGAATATATGCTGCTTTACTGGTTTATCCAGCGCTACTGGTCACCCTGACAGAAGGCGGCATGAGGCAGGCAGCTATTTTTTACATCGGTAAAAAGAAAGCGAGCGATGCCGAAATTATTGGTACCTTGCTTAGCTACACGATTTTGGCAGGTAGTATAGGATATTTGATGGTTTACTGGCTTCAGCGCACGTTTGGGCCAGACGCGTTTACAAATATTATGATGCTCGCTGCAGCAGCGATTTTACCAGCGACACTTGCCGTGAACGCTATTAAGGGCGTTTTTCTTGGTAAGGAGCGAATTAAACAGTTTAACAAAGCCCATTGGGTACAAAAAATTCTATTTGTTGCGGCAATAGCGCTGCTGTATGTATCTAACACCTTAACCGTATCAACCGTAATGTTCGCAACTGTTGGCGCTGCTATATTTAATTTAGTACAGGCGCTTTATTTTCTTAAAAAGCATGAGACCTTAAGCTTTACTTTCAGCGCTAAGACCTTTTTCCCTATGTTTCGATTAGGCGTGGTTTACGCGCTCGCTTTCTTTTTTATCACCGCGAATTATCGAATCGACCTACTCATTATGAGCTGGATGGCAGAGCCTGATGAGGTGGGACGGTACGCCATAGCCGTGCAGTTAGGCGAACTTTTATGGCAGTTACCTGGGGCCGTATTACTAGTCATAATGTCTAAAACAGCCAATAGCATTGATAACTCGATAGTGTTGACTGTAGCAAAAACAACTAGGCTTACACTTCTTATCACCGCCTTTAGTGCCTTACCCTTTGCGTTCGCCTGCTATTTTTTGATTGGACCGGTCTTTGGTGAAGAGTTTGCGAGCAGCTTTTTTATTATCCTATATTTATTGCCAGGGCTAGTGCTCGCAGCCGTTTTTAAAACCATCAACTCATACTTTTCAGGGCAGGGGCAACCTCTTGTGACCGTTTATCTGATGGGTACAATTGCGTGTTTAAACATTATACTTAACATATTGTTGATACCAGTTTATGGCGGCACAGGCGCTGCAATATCTACCACAATTAGCTATGCCATCGCTGCGCTTGGATGTTGTATTCTAATGTCTTACCGTGAGGGTGTATCAGTAAGAAGCCTTATAATCCCCTACACCTCAGATTTTAAAATCGGCAATAAAAAGAAATCATAGAGTGAGCTCAAAGTGATAGTTAAGAACAACTGGAAATATAAACGAGTCATCAATCGCTTACTTTCATATTTGTCAGCGATACCATGGTTGCTGCGTGTAATAACGTTTGGTATATACATCGTTCGATATTTGCTTCGCAAAATGACACCGCCAAAAGCCGACAACCGCGGCGGCATTATTCTAAACACAGCATTTAACTTATTGTATGTTGGCAACCCAAAGGTTGCCTCAAGCACCATGAAACGACTGTTTCTAAACGATATACCCGGCAGCGAGTTTTTCTTGGATGCATCGTATAACACATACATAAAACGTGACGAGCGGTCTGAGGATATGTTTCACTTCTCGTTTGTTCGTGACCCGATTGAGAGAATTTATTCTTGCTGGAAGGACAAAATAAGCACTAAACAGCGCGCTGCTGATATTTTCATTATTACTCGTTTCAAAGGGCTTTATCCTAATATGCCATTTGACGATTTTGTTGATTGGCTTTGCTCCGAGGAGGGCTCTGATGATTACGCCGACCGTCATTGGATTTCACAAGCAAAGCTGTATGAAAGTGATGCATCATCGAATACAAAACTGCACCTGTATCCTTTAAATGAGATTCAAGCTGTCATACACATGCTGATGGATAAACGAGGCTTGACTGTGCCGGTTTCGATGAATGCGAACCAAATGAGGACATCACAGCGTGAGCTGGCATCCATTAGTGATACGACGTGCGATAAAATAAAAAAGCGTTATGCGAACGACTTTGCACTCTTAAGCGATATAAAAGAGCAATCAGCGCATTAATTAAACAGTGCTAGACTCAAGATAGCGAAAACCCGATTAATCTTTAAAACGGCGCAAGCGAACATATGACATTAAGTATAACCGCAATAATAACAACTCAAAATCGTCCAGACTATCTGCGCACTTCATTGCAAAGCGTCTTAAACCAAGAGCGTTTGCCAGAACAAATTATTATTGTAGATGATGCTTCAACCGTCGATTACGATTGGCAAACAATACAAAGCAGTGCGCCAAACATCTTGATAAAACGCTTGGAAACCGTGCACGGTGCGAATGCTTGCAGAAATATAGGCCTTGCGTTGGCGCAATCTAACATCCTTGCGTTTTTAGATGATGATGATGCGTGGAAGCCGCAGTATTTGGCAAGCATAGAACAAGCATATATAGACGAGCCAGATATATCGGGTACTACATCAGGCAAGGAAATAATGGACACTGATTGTGAGTGCATTGTTAATAGTGCAGCCTATGTATCGTTAGAAGAATTAAAGATGGGTAACACATACTGTGGTATGAGCGGCGTTACTGTTAAAGCTTCTGTTGCTAAAAGCTTTCGTTTCGATGAAGAATTACAGAATGGTCAAGACTGGGATTTCTTTATTCGAGTCGTTAATGGCGGGGCTCAGTTAAAAAACTTATCTCAAGCCCTCTACTTGTATCGTCGTGGTACTCAAGGAGGAATCACTCAAAGGCTTAAGACTCTTCGACCAGAAGCCGCTGAAAAGCGCCTTTTATCAGCTATAAAACATAGAGCATGGCTTGGAGAAAAAGCCTTTAAAAAAAGGGTACTTCACCAACTACTTCACAATTTTACTTCTAGACGATATAAGCTCGGTTGGCTTATCTTGGCTGCTAAGTACACAGGGTGGGTTTCAACTACTAAATATCTTCTTATTAGAAGGGTGTGAGCTTATGAATGAATTTTAGCGGGCACGCCTAAGAGAACAGCCCCTTCTACTTCGCAAGACTTATTTACAACCGCATTAGCACCTATTTTAACTCCATCAGCAATTTTGATATTTCCAAACAATTTGGCCCCAGGGCCTATGTAACAGTTATTACCCAGGGTAGGGAACGAGTCGGGGTCGTTAAAATCTGCGCCTATATTTGTGCAAGTATGAATCTTACAATTCTCTCCAATTCTTACCTTTCGGTTAACTACAATTGTTCCATAGTGTGGAATGCAAAGACCTGGCCCAAAAACATTTGGTGGGATGCTAAATCCGAGTTTTTTACTTATTTTTTTGAATCTATATTTTTCAATTTTAATAATGATTTTCCAAAATTTCCCACGCTTTGTATTTAGGAAATACTCCAATCGTCTTAGGCGTCGGTGGAAACACCACATGTCACTAAACAAGTAATTCATAAATGTTGGATTAAAATGACTATTCTTTATGTCTTGCTGTAGGTAACGAAACAAGTCACGTTTACTTTTAATCAAAATTTATATTCTCTAAATGGAAAATTTTTACGCGCTTCTCTCAACACTTAATGAAGAAACATTCGTGAAAGGCTTTTTTTGTTGAAGTATATCCAAAAAAAAAGCCGGCACAAAGCCGACTTTAACTAAGCGATTGAACTATTTACTTTCTGCGGCGCAGGATCATACCGCAAGCAAGCAAAGTAAGTGCACCCATCAAAGGAGCATTTACAGGGTTTGCAGTAGCGCTGATTACCAACTCGCGAATCTCAAACTCACGCGCTTGCAGGCTTGTGATTTCAAGCGCAAAGCCAGAAACGTTTTCTACGTTGCCAGAAAACAGATTATGCACATCAAAAGTGTCTGTAGCCAAGCCGGTAACATCAAATCTTACATCGCCGTCTTCTGAGAATAATACAAGCGTTAAGGCCTCAATCTGCTGATTGAATCGACGACCCCAATCTTGCGCGATGCCGAAACTATCAACAGTGAATAAGTTGTTGAAATTCGCCTCGATTACAACCATCTCTCCAGCCACAATACCAGCGCCCATTCCGTTAAAACGCTCTGTCGCTATGCGAGTGCTAAAATTACCGTCGATTAACGCGTCGAAGTTTTCGAACGTAAAACCAGTACCCGTTGCAGTGAACCCAGCAACACCACCGTCGATGTCGTCTATGGTTATTAATGCAGCGTTTGCCGACAAGCTAGCGCCTACTAGGGCTGCTGCAGCAATTAATTTCTTCACTAATTTCATCTTAATCCTTAAATTTTTAAACTACTTAACCGTTTAAAAGCAAGATGCTTGCCAAGTTTTAAACTATTGTTTTATATGGGAAAAATTAATATTAAAAAATAAGCTGTAAAAAAAGCAGACATTCTGTTGCTAATTAGCAACACCCCGTCTTACGAATAATCCGATGCAGAGCAATAACAAGCCGCTAAACATCGCAGGAGCCGCTACATTTGCGGTCGGGTCGTTTAAAGTGTCAGGATTATTTACAAACTGAGTAGCCTGAAACAGCAGTTCTCTTATTTCAAATTCACTGCTTTGAGAGCGGGTTATTAAAACTCTTAAGACACTTACGTTTTGAATAGCGTCACTGAGTGTAAATACATCTATTTGCTCCCAGCGGTCTAGTAATAGACTGTCTGTGCTATATGAGAACAAGACTTGACGCTGTGCATCAAAGAAGCTGATGTCCATACCAACTACTTGCTGTTTCAAGTGATAGCCCCAGTCATTGAAAAAAGAGAACCCATCTATATTGAAAGCATTTGTAAGCGATACGTTTATCTCTAAGGGGTTCACTGCGCTTATGGAGTCGCTATTTTGTTGGTTGGCCCGAAATGCAAGGCTTCTGCGTTTTCTAGTGTCGCCGTCAAAGAGTGCGGACTCATTCATAAAGGTCCACCCTTTTGGTGTGACGATGTCGATTGAGCTTATATCATCATTGGTAATAAAAGCGCTCTTGGCTTGAAAAGTTAATGCCAACAACACCAGCGGCAAACAGATAAACTTCATAAAACCTCCAAATGGGTTGGTGACGCCTATGCATAAATAATACGTGATTAATATTCAAAGCGTTCAATAAATATACAGTTTATGGAGGTGTGTTGCAAATTGGTGACAGGTTATTTTGTTGTCATGACAGAATCTTTTGCAAAATCATAGTCTAGCAGTGCTATTTCTTTTGCATAAAAGTTGCTTACGAAGTCTATGGTAGCTTGGGACACTTTATAGTCAGATTTTGTTGCGCTACCTGAGCTTACCTCATGCGGGAGTGCGGGTGTATCAACGCCAAGCGTTTTGCATATGTGTGCATAGTCTTGAGACAGTCGCTCGAACTTACCTATAAAATCGAGCTCTACCTTATTGTTATAATTTTCAAGCCAGTAGGTTTGAGGGCGCAAATACCCGCTTCCGGCAAACTTCCTAATAAAATCATCAAAACTAATGTCTGGCGGTATTTGGTAATTTTTTTGATGAATAGGGTCACGCATCGCGTTCTTATACCAAGAATAGGCGCGATCCCATGGGTTTCTCACAATGGTGAACTTAAAATAGTCCCTGAATTGATCGGCGCTGACTTGTAACTTGTTGTTCGGATTAGAATGGCTTCGAAAGTGTTCTCTGAACCTTCTGATAGTATCTTTAATGTTTTCAGTATTTTTTATTGCTTTGATAGGAGAAAAAGGTTTCTCGATCATTCTAATGCTTCTATGGTCTTGACGCCCTCGAGAGTTGGACTTATCAAAGTGCCCAAAAGCTTTTTCAATACTGCTGCCTGCGCATTTGGGTATATGTACGAAAATAAAACCGTATTTGTGTGAAATCAACTGTCTATTTTCCTTTGATAATAAGTGCGTCGGGCGTTAGAGCCAATTATAGAATAATCTTTACCACTGAACATGTAAAAATTGCTTTCAATCCTCGTTTGTTGGTCTACGCATGCCTACTGCAATATGGTCACTGATTGCTTGAGTGCTGCTAACGCTTTGTTCATTAGCATCGCTGAATATCTCTAGATTGCTAAAGGTAACCGACGCGGTTTGTAGCTCAGGACTATCGTTATCAACAATTAAGACAAGTCGATTTATGTCGCCATCAACATAATCACTGGGTTTAAATAGCAAACGTCGCTGCGTTTTTTCAGCTTTCCTGAGCGCCGTATTCCCGAACCGTTGTGTCCCATACAAATTAAAAACTCGTTCTGGGCTCAAGCGATTGTCGTTTTCAAGACCAAGCCCCACTATCTCAATTGTTCCGTCAATATCTACATCAAGCGAAATTACGGCATTGTTTGTAAGCGGTTGTGCTAGCAATATCGACTTCCAAGTGTTGCCCGATAGAGTGACTTGGTCGTCATTTTTTGATAATACTTTCGGGGCAGAATCTTGTGTATCAAAGCCCTCTAAAATGGCATCGCTAAGCACTGGTATTGCTTGCGCGGTATTTGGCGAGGCTTTAGTTTCAGAAGAAAAGTTGGGTAGCGGAACTACCTTTTTTAAGTCGAGTTGTTTTAAAAGCTTGTTTGAAACTAACTCGAGCTCCGATTCACTGGGGGCATACAAATCTAGTTGATTGTTCCCTTGGTTAAGCCAAACCTCTGCTTGCTTTGTCACTTCGTTATAAATTAGGTCGTCTTTAAAATGATTTAAAAAATAGCCTTCATCGTCTCTAAGTCCATAACCTCGTTTTTGATTTCTAAAGCTTGAGAGTCTTATTATATTTAAACGAGTTTCTGTCCAAAAACTTTTGTCCCCACGCAAATATGCACCTGCTATGCCGTGCGCTCCAACATCAATGTAGTTCTGAAAAACCAGCGTTTTGCCCGATGGAGCAGCAAAAAGACCTCCCATTTTAATCGCGGCCCACTGAGCGTCTCTTTGGTCTCCTAAATCTACAATATCATTATTGAAAATATAGCTTGGTCCTTGCATATTTGGCGCTACGCTTATCCCGCAGTAAGCTTGTGTCATGTAATTGTTGTAAACCAAGACATTACTTTGCCCACCATCCAACTCCATAATATCGTCATTGGCATAGGCCAAAAAATTATCATGAATGGCGGAGTCACGAAAAAAGCCGCCCCATCGCCTGACATTCGCGCGACTTTCTATCACGTCATTGAAACGATTGTCGTGCGAGCCGGTAAATTTATTAAATCGCACAATGTATTGCCCCTGATATTCCGGGTTGCGGTGTTTGGCACTTAATAATAATGCGCTGGCACCTTTAGGGTGGCCATCACCCCAATGATTAGCCGCTACATTCGGGTTGTGAACATGGCAGTTCTCAATCGTTATAACGCCGCTATAACGAAAAAATATCCCAGAGTCGTAGTTAATAGCTGTAGTGGCCTCTGCGCTCTCGTAGGCTATGCCTTTTCTGCGTTCATAAGGTTTGCGTCCAAATTGCTCAACATCACAGCCATCAATCCAAATATGATGGGCACCGTCGCCGTGGATGCCATAATTTCGACCTCCTTTCACAACAATGTTTTCAAGTAATAGATAGCTGGCATCTCCAATATCAAAAGCGGCCTCAGTAAGTTCATCTCCATCAATGACTACGCCATCGCCTATTATTTTTGCCCAGCCCTTTTCTGACCCACTGATATCGAAAGCGCTGAGGTCAAAGGAGCCACCACTGTAGAGATCCGACAGGTAGTAAATCTTATCTGGGTCTATTGGTGGTGAATCAGGGCGAGTGACGAATGAATAAGACCGCTCAGTATTTTGCCCATCGTAGGTATAAGACACTTTCACGTCATATTTAGTATCAGGCAAAAGATAAACAATACTTCCCGATAGGGCGCCATCAACTGGCTCCCATTGTAAAGGATACCCTTGTTGCCAAACGTTATCGGTAGATTCTTTAAACCATACTTCGTTTTGTATTTCCTCATTAAAGCCATAAAGCGTGATGCTTGCTGAGTTAATCAATGGCACAATTTTTTCTCCGCTGATACCGGAGGCGGTTGGTTCGAATGCTACAGAGGGGTCTAGCCGAGCAATTAAGGCTGCTCGCTCTACATCCTCATGTAAAAATGCTTCAGAGCTTTCTAATTCTTCAATTAGCCTGTTGACTTCATTGGGATACATCCAAAAAATTAGCGGCAATATGTCTTTTGAGTGTGTGTGATCGTTAGCAGAGATAACTTCTAATGATAAGTATAGGTCTTTGTTTGTCGAGATTGTATTCAAGGACTCATTGAGCAAGGCAATATCACGCTGCAGAAATGCTAAGTCTTGCTTACTGATTTCACCGTTTTTGAACATGTGTTCAAGTTCTTCGCGGCCAAGGTTAGAATGTTGCTTGTGAACGTGAAGAAGCGTCTCGCCGAGTTGTTTACTTGTCTCGCTCTTATTCTTGTTTACAATCGCACAGGACTGAACAGCGATACAAAACGCGATAATAAAAACAGCTCTTAGATTAAAAGACATGAAGTGTGACCCTTAGTTGATGCTCTCTAGACTTCTTTATCGGCGAGACCTCGCCGCTCGACAGGGCTAGTTTTGTATAAATACGATTCAATACTAGTGTCTTTTGCTAAGTCACATTACTATAAAAATGCGTAGTCAAATATTCAAATAACCAGATAACCAGATAACCAGATAACCATGATGTGGAATTAACGTGCAATACAGACCAGACATAGACGGCCTCAGAACAATCGCTGTGCTTTCAGTGCTTTTGTTCCATTTTGGCTCAACTACGCTCTCCGGCGGCTTTGTGGGTGTGGATGTATTTTTTGTTATCTCCGGATATTTAATTACGTCTATTTTATTGCACGATTTTCATAACGACACATTTTCATTTGTTACTTTTTACGACAAGCGTATTCGCCGTTTGTTTCCTGCATTATTCGCCATGCTCGGCGCGTCGTTTTTTACAGCTTACTTTCTGTTTATGCCAGACGAATTTAAGGAGTTTGCAGAAAGCGCAGCGGCAACAGCTTTGTATGTATCTAACTTTTATTTTTGGCTTAAAAGCGACTATTTCGCGGGGCCCTCTGAGCTCAAGCCGCTTCTACATACTTGGTCTTTGGCCATTGAAGAGCAATTTTATTTAATCTTCCCGGTTTTTCTGCTTTTTTGTTTTAAGCAAATAAAAGCGTTTATTCTTCCGATTCTCTTAGTTGTTACCCTGGTTTCGTTTATTGCTGGTATGGCGACGCTAGAAAACCACGCAAGCAGTGCGTTTTTTCTTTCGCCTCTGCGGTTTTGGGAGTTATTGGCTGGGGCGATTTTGGGATATTTACACTTTCAAAAGTACACGCTGCCCGACAAATATTGCAACATCGTATCCTTGTTAGGTTTAAGCCTTATTATCTTTGCCGCACTCACATTTTCAAAAGCGTCACACTTCCCCGGTTTGCTCGCGCTGATGCCAGTCATAGGTGCTGTTTGTATTATAGCGGCTCGCTCATCTACTAGTTTAGTCAGCAAGCTACTTTCAACACGCTTGTTTGTGTTTACCGGTAAAATTTCATATTCGCTTTATTTATGGCACTGGCCCGTTGTTGTTTTTTACGGATATTGGCTGATAAGGCCGTTTGAATTATTTGATCAACTGCTCATGATGTTTGTTACCTTGGGTCTTTCGCTTTTCTCATACTACGTGTTTGAATCGCCCTTTAGGAAATTATCGCATAAGTTTAGCTTCGTAAAATCATTAGCGGTAACGACAGTTTTGTCAGCGTGTTTTATAGCCTTAGGCGGGTTTGTTAGCCTCAATAATGGTTTGCCAGAGCGTTTCAAGCCTAGCGCTTTAGTGGTTGAACAATACGCGGCTAAAAAAGACGAAATCAACCCATGTTTTTTAAAAACAAACGCTGCATTCTCAAATTGGCAGGCCAACAAATGTGTATTCGGCACCGCAACTGGCGAAAATACCCATGCACTTTGGGGAGATTCTCATGCTAATCATCTGTTGCCCGGCATAAGTGCTCGGCAAACAGAATTGCAAGCCGGTTTGTATGCTTACGCGAGTGCGGGTTGTCCGCCCACACTTTTTGGCACAATTAAAAGTAGACCAAGGTGCGTTGAAAATAATCATGCTTTTATTGCCTTTTTAGAGGGCACTTCTGTTAAGCACATTTATTTAGCTGCGAGTTGGTTTTATGCAATGAATGATGGCGGAATGTTAATAGAGCAAATGCAGCAAACCGTTGATGTTCTGCTCGAAAAGGGGTTCACGGTATCAATTATCAATCAACTGCCTATATATTCGATAAGCAGCCCAGAGTACTTACTGAGTCGGTTAGAAAACGCTAAGGCTTTAGACAATGCTTATTATTTAAAACCGGCTCGTGGACTTGAGACGGCGAACCTTATACAGCGCAAGTTTTCATCTGCGCAGGTTATTAATCTTCATAAAGCTTTCTGCACAGACAAAGGAGAGTGCGCCATTTACGACAGCCAGCATTTGATGGTGTCTGACCATGCGCACCTTAGTGAAGCAGGCAGTCTACGAGCCTTCGACTACTTACGCGAGCACTTTAATCGTTCGGCAAAATGAAAAACGCTGGGAAACCCCAGCGTAGATTTTGTAATTTCAGCGTGATGACAGCGAGTCTATTTAACCCGCCCATACCGATCAGAAAACCGTACAATATCATCCTCACCCAAATAACTTCCAGATTGCACTTCAATGAGTTCAAGCGGGATTTTGCCGGGGTTTTCTAATGCATGTACTTCGCCCACAGGGATATAAACAGACTCATTTTCGGTGACCAATTGCGTTTGTTCGCCAACGGTCACGCTGGCTGTGCCGCTCACCACAATCCAATGCTCAGCTCTATGGTGATGCATTTGTACAGAGAGCTTTTCGCCGGGCTTTACCGATATGCGCTTAACTTGATAGCGCGTGCCGTTGTCTATTGAATCATAGCTGCCCCATGGCCTAAATACCTCTCGGTGAAATTCAAACTCAGGTCGGTGTTCAGCCTTTAAAGTATTTACAACGCTCTTAATGTCTTGCACTTTGTTGCGGTTAGCCACCATCACGGCGTCTTTAGTTTCAACCACCACGACATCGTCTAAACCAATTACTGATACCAAGCGCTGTTCGGCGTTTACGTAGCTATTTGTCACGCCTTCTAGCATTACATCGCCCACACTCACGTTTCCAAAAGCGTCTTTGCTGTTGCTGGTATCCCACAAAGAACTCCAACTGCCAACGTCGTTCCAGCCAGCATCTAAACTTACCATAGCTGCTTGTTCGGTCTTTTCCATCACCGCGTAATCGACTGACTCATCTGGGCATCTTGCAAATGCATCTTGGTCAATCCGTATAAAATCAAGATCAGCTTCGGTGGCGCTTACCGCTGCCTCACAGGCTGCGTAAATGTCAGGTCGGTGCTGCTTTAACTCGCTCAAATATACACTCGCCTTAAACATGAACATGCCGCTGTTCCAAAAGTATTGCCCAGAATCGAGGTAGCTTTGAGCGGTCGCGGCATCGGGTTTTTCAACAAATTCAGCAACGCTAAAACCATTGCCAATTGTCTCACCGGCCTTGATATATCCATAACCAGTATGTGCTTCGCTTGGCACAATACCAAAGGTCACTAATTTGTTTTGTTGAGCTAGGCTGTTTGCTTTGGCTATTGCTTGTTCAAAGGCATCATGATTTTCAATTAAATGATCGGCAGCCAAAATTAACAACACAGGGTCATCGCCGGCCTTGGCGGCTAACATAGCGGCAAGCGCAATGGCAGGTGCAGTATTGCGGCCAACTGGCTCTAGCAAAATACCGTCGTGCTTTATGCCCGCGCGCAGCAGTTGCTCGGCGGCTAAAAAGCGATGGTTTTCGTTGCAAATGACCATGGGAGCCGATACGTCGTTACGAGGTAGGCGTAAAATCGTGTCTTGCAACATGGTTTTGTCAGAGGTGAGCGCTAAAAACTGTTTGGGTAGCGCCGCGCGCGATTTTGGCCATAAGCGACTTCCGGTGCCGCCTGCTAAAACAATAGGCTTAATCATGATGAAACTTCCTTGAATTACTAATTTACTAAACTAATACGCTAGATAATATCAACCTTTATGCAAAAGAAGTAGGTTTGATGAGCTAAAATTAGCGCGTATTTATTGACCGCGTGCGATAGGCTAAGCTAGTGAGCTTTAGGCCATGTTGTTATCCAAGCGACTATTTCAGCCTTAGCAGTTGGTCGGCAAATTAGGTAGCCTTGCCCCCATTTACATCCAAGTTTCGTTAAAACTTCTAGGCTGGCATCATCTTCTATGCCCTCTGCTACCACGTCAATGTTTAGGTTTTCAGCCAAACTTAATATGGTTTTACAAATGGCTTGCTGTTCTTTGTTTTTATGTAGTTCATACACAAAACTTTGGTCAATCTTTAATATGTCGATGGGCAGCTTGGTCAAATACGAAAGTGATGAATAACCGGTGCCAAAATCATCTATCGCAATTTTAAATCCAGCTTGATTTAGCGCTCGCAGCCGTTTTATTGAAGTATCTGGGTTTCTAACAATCACTCGCTCTGTGAGTTCGAGTAATATTGCGCTGTTTTTCAACCCCGCCTTTTTAAGGAGGTTTTCAATAAACGGTAGTAATGAGCTATCTAGCACATCGTCGGCGCAAATGTTAACGGCGACTTTGATGTCTGGAGCGCTTTGCCTCATGTCGCAAATATCTGCAACAACAGTAGTGATAACCCAGCGTGTTAACATATTGATAAAGCCAGCATGCTCAGCAGCGCTGACGAATTCATCGGGTGATACGTGCCCTAATTCGGGGTGTTCCCATCGCGCAAGGGCCTCTAGATAAACCTTATCGCCTAGCTTGTTGTCTTGGTTGTTTTGCAAAGGAACTTTCGGTTGGTAGACCAAGCGCAGTTGACCATCATCATCCTCAATGGCTTTTTTCAGTGCGCTAATAATAGACAAGCGCCGCAAGTATCTAAGTTCTTGCTCTTCGTTGTAATACAGCAAAAAGGTTTTACTGGAGTGCGCCTCGTCTATGACGATGTTCATTCGCCGGTACAAATCTTCTGCGCAAGTTGCATCTTGAGGTAGCGACAAAACCCCAATTACAATTTTAAGGTTAATCGTTACGCCTCTAACCACAACATCATTTTCAAGCTCGTCTTGCAGGGTCAACAGGGCGGCACGGCTATAGCTTTCATCAGGTAGCCATATGATTTCGCCGCCCGTTATCCTTGCTGCGACGCCGCTTAATTCTTTTACCCTTTTAGCGACCAATTGCAAACAGCCATCGCCTATCTCATAGCCGAATACATCATTGATACTTCTAAATCCTCTAATATTAATGCCAACCGCTTGAAAGCCGATATTCGCGCCTAGCTTTTGCTCAATTATCACGCGCAAATATGAGCGATTGTACAAGGCGGTGAGGGTGTCGATTTGAGTTTGCTCGGTAATGGTCGCCTCGCGCTCCTGAATGGCGCGGCGCATATTGTCAAAGGCGTTTGCTAATGCTTTAAATTCTGATGAAACGTTCTCAAACTTAAGCTTTTGTGAGTAATCGCCGCTTGCGATACCTTCGGTGTAGGTCACCATATTCGATAAGGGGCGAGTGATTTTTCTGGCCAGATACACGCCAACCGCTATGGCAAGGGCCACTGCCACTAAACTAATAAGCGCTATCGTGCTCTGCAGGGTAATAAAGTTGTTAGAAACGCGCTGGGCATTTATGGTTAGATAAGTTGCAGCCGTATCGTTTTTCATGCCTTCAACAGGTATGCGTTTGGTGTACAAAGACTGAAGGCCAAACATCACACTGGGGTTAAATAAGTCAAGATAATCGTCGCTGATTTGCCATCTTTCGAGTTGGTCAATCGATACATTGTCTAATGAGCTAATTAACTGAGGATTGTTTTGATTGAAGGTGACCGCAATCCGCATGCCTAAGGCGTCAGACAAGCTGTCTATAATGTCACTGTCAAATTTGTAGGCAACCAATACGCATTTATTTTCGCCCATTTGTTGTGCTGGCGCATTCATCAACCAATACAGTGAACCGTCTAGATTATAAAAAAAAGAGCTGGCCTCTCGTTTCTCGGCGACATTTACCATCTCTTCAATCACGTCTTTTGGCAGAATAACATTGGGGTTTGATACCACGTGAGCGTTTAAGAGTGAACTGTCGTTTAGGGCGACAAACGTGGCCTCAACCTCTTCATTCATCGCTAGCAAGGCTTGCTGTTGGATTGCTTTTTCAGGGCTTTGTAAGGCCTTTATGTAAGCGCTGTTTTCAAGCATGAGCTTTATTTTTTCGATTTTATTGGCTTGGAAATTACCTAACTCACGCTTGTAGCCATACTCAGCCCCTGTAAGCCCAGAAAATATATTTTTGTGAACGGTTTGGCTTAGGTTATTCCACACAACAGCTAAAATCAGCAGCGCAGTCACCAGTACCATCGCTCCTACTAATCTCGCTATCTGTATGTAAAGAGAACTGCTCATAGACGAAGTTTGTTTTCCTTCAAATCAATCAGTACGTAAATGCGATGCATCAAATCGGCAAAATAAGCGTGCCTTAACTCACTAAAATTGCTTAATGATTACGTGCTAAGGCCGATAATGACTAATAATCGAACAAAATGCCACGTATTCTTATAGGGAGCAACAATGAGAGGCTTAGTATTTACCGAGTTTTTAGAAATGGTAGAGGATACATTTGACTATGATATGGTCGACACCCTCATTGATAATACCCAGCCAAAATCTGGAGGGGCGTATACTGCTGTAGGTTCATACGACTACCAAGAGCTGGAAAACATGGTTGTTGAGCTTTCCGCGCAGTCAGGGATGGCCGTAGGCGACTTACTGCAAGCCTTTGGCAAGCATCTGGCAGGCGTTTTTACGCAAAATTTCGCACAATTTTTTGTTGAGGCTGGTTCTGCCTTAGCTCTATTTAGAGAAATAGACCGGCATATTCATGTTGAGGTAAAAAAACTCTATCCCGATGCAGAGCTTCCCGACTTTAAGTACGAAGATGCTACCGCCGACACGCCGTTTAAACTGCACTATCGCTCAGAGCGAAATCTCTATTTGCTGGCCTATGGCCTTATAACCGCATGTTTTGAATACTACAGCGAACCTCACAAAGTTGACGTGAAGCACTGGCAAGAAGGCTCGGTGCATTGCGCAACCTTTGAAATTAGGCCTGAGGTTTCTTCGCAAGTGAGGCATTGAGCGAATGACCGATGCCGATAAGTTTCAGCGCCGAATTGAGCGAGAGCGTTTAGCACGTAAAGAGGCTGAGCGTTTATTAGAAGAAAAGAGCGCGGCGCTTTATGAAAAAAACCTAGAGCTTTTTGCCCTAAGCGAAAGTCTAGAAAAGCTGGTGGCTGAGCGTACCGCGCAAATGCAAAAAGCACGCGACGATGCGCTAAATGCATTAAAAGTGAAAACCGATTTTATCGCTAATATGAGTCACGAACTCAGAACACCCATGAACGGTGTTTTAGGCGTGTTAACACTGCTGCAAAATGAAAAGGTGAGCCCTGCACAAAGAGAGCTGCTAGACATTGCTGAGTCTTCTGGAAAGCATTTGCTCGAAGTGATAAACGACATTCTCGATTTCTCGAAAATAGAAGCTAACAAAATAAGTATTGAACTCGGACCTGTAGAAATAGCGCCCTATTTAAGCGGTGTGGCAGCGCCGTTTGTGTTGCAGGCGAAGCAAAAAAATATTGCTCTAAACGTTGAGGTTGACCCAAGCGTAGAAAAAACCCTTACCACCGATAAGTTAAGACTGACTCAAATCATTACCAACTTGCTGTCAAATGCAATTAAATTCACCCACAGCGGTACCGTTAACCTACGGTTTAAACGCTTAGAGCAGGGCAGGTATCGCTTACAGGTTATTGATACCGGTATTGGCATTAGCCAAGAAAATTTAAAGTCGGTGTTTTCTGCATTTGAACAAGCCGACACAAGTATTACGCGAGAATTTGGTGGTACTGGTTTGGGTATGAATATCACAAAACGCTTGGTAGATATGCTTGGCGGTACGATAGATATTGAGAGTACTTTAGGTGAGGGCACCACGTTTACAGTTGACGTAAGTATGGACCTAGCGCCTGAATTAAGCGCCTCCCAGAGCACGCATCACGAGCAACGCTCAAACACTTTACAAGCCCATTTATTATTGGTTGAGGATCACAAAGTTAACCAACTTGTTGCCCAACGCTTGTTAGAGACCTGGGGGTTTGACGTGAGCTTGGCTGAAAATGGCGCGCAAGCGCTTGAAATGGTGAAGCAAGCTGACTATCACGGCATCCTCATGGATTTGCAAATGCCAGTGATGGGCGGCGTGCAGGCGGCAAAAGTGATGCGTAACGAGGGCCTAATTGCCGACTCCATACCCATTATTGCCATGACTGCACACAGCAGCGATGAGCACATAAAAGAGTGTTTTAACGCCGGTATGCAGGCGCATGTTTCAAAGCCTCTCGATAAAGATATTCTGCTTAGCGTGTTGCAAAAGCATGTGACACAAGACATTGATGCCAATGAAGAGTCCGCTGATTTACCGCCTGTTAACATTGCCCATCTTAATTTGCAGAGCGCTTTGCCACGAGTTGGCGGTGATTGGTTGTTGCTGCACAGTTTATTAAGCCGATTTTTGTTGGAATTTACTGATTTTTTACCGGTGTTTCAGCAGGCAAAAGCAGACGATATGACAGATTATGCGATATCTATGCTGCATAAAATTAAAGGCAGCGGCGGTAACTTAGGCATGCAGGCACTATCAGAATTAGCATCAAGCCATGAAGCGATGTTACTCGAACATAATACTTGGCCAAGTGATGATGTTATTCAGCAAATGAGCCAGATGCTGGAGGAAACTCGTCGTGATTTTGAGGCGTTAGCGTCTCCGGCCGACGCTCAGCCAGAAAAATCACTTGTTTCAGCGTCACCTACGCAAATACTGGCACAGATATCGCTTATAGAACAAAACCTTAAGCAAGATGTTTTTGCAGCCGAAGCTGCCTTAAACGAGCTTTTAAGCTTTGATTTAGATGCAACTTTACTTGCTGTACTTAAAAGTGCAGAGACTGCCATGCAGGCTTTTGACACTCAAGCAGTGGCAAAAGCGCTGACTCAAGCAAGACTTACGATGGATTAAATAATGGATAAACACCGCATTTTACTGGTTGACGATTCACCTAATGAACTTCGTATTTTAATGGAGGTGCTCAAGCATAAGTATGCCATCGTAGTGGCCACTTCTGGTGAGCAAGCCGTAAATATGGTTAAGGAAGACAAACAAATCGAGCTGGTGATGCTGGACGTAAATATGCCGCTTAAAAATGGCTACGACACGTGCAAAGAGATCCTTGCGATATCGCCTGAGCTACCCGTTGTGTTTGTATCGGCAAACGATTCGACTGACGAAATTTTGAAAGGCTTTGATGTAGGTGGCGTAGATTATTTAACCAAGCCTATTGATACCAATGTTGTTGCCAGAAAGGTCGATGTGATTGTTCATGAGCGCGAGTTACTGCAGCAGTTGCAAGACGAACATAAAAACACATCTGACATGGTGATGTCAGTGATTCAAAGTGCCGGCCA
Organism: Glaciecola siphonariae; assembly: GCF_042652645.1. NCBI lineage: Bacteria > Pseudomonadati > Pseudomonadota > Gammaproteobacteria > Alteromonadales > Alteromonadaceae > Glaciecola > Glaciecola siphonariae. Next base: position 198,713 of record NZ_JBHSGU010000029.1, on the reverse strand, counting down.
TTTGGGAACAGTGCTAGGGTTTTTGCGAGCGGGTTTAAAAATAAAAACGCACGAAGGGCTGTTAAGTGCACTTTTTGATGTTTTTGACGGATTAAATATGGACGTATGCGTGCAGCTGCGCACCCCAGTTAACGTGATAAACAAAGCCACTCGCGGCATGCTCACGCCCCTTGAAGAAGATTTGTTGAGCAGGGCTGGCAGAATGCAGGCGCGTTTTCTAGAAAAAGGCAATCGTTACATAGTTAACTTTGAGAGCATTTCGGTAATTGTGAAAAACATGCCGGAAGACGACATCGTAAAAGGCGATTTGCGCGACAACCTGATGATGATTTTAGAAGATACCGATGCACTCAATACAAAACTGGGTGCCAGTGCATCCCCTGCTGCCTCTAGTTCTCCTGTCAAGCCAGATTCTGCACAAACTTCTGATGGCGCAGCATCTGCCGACGCAAAACAAAACCTAGCTGCATCGACGTCACCAGAATTACGAGAGCGATTATTAGATGTGGCCAGTACGCTCGACATGTTGTCAAAACAATATCAAACGAATAAATCAAGCATTGTGAATATTATTGAAGACATGAATATTGAATTTGAACAGGCCTTTTTCAAGCTCGGCTTACTCGAACAACAAGAAGACGAACTTACGTCCATCGTTGCCGGTAAAACGGAGCAGTTCAATCAAAGCACAGAGCAAAGTGAAGAAATGAAAGAGGCGATTGAGTCTATTCAAGAGCAGCTCAAGCAGATAGTAAACAGCCTTTGAGCAAGAGTACTGGCAGCTTGTAGTTTCTTCCAGTTGCTCTTAGGCAGCTTTGTGCCTGGTTTTGGCTAAAAGGCGACCCTGCGTTATTGATTCCTTGCAGCATGGACTGAACAGTCAGCGCTTGAGAGCCAGCCTAAAGCAGTGCACGGTGATTCAAATTCTTAATTTTACCGTAAAAAGTGTATTATAAGTAGCCACACACCCTAGTAGTTGTAACTGCGAGTTAATTAGCTAATTCCGCACTCTAGTTCGCTAAAGAGATAATACTTTCAATGAGAAAATCCTACGTAATCGCCGCATTGTGCTCCCTGTTGTTTGTGTTATGGATGCTATCGGGCATGCTGTTTGATGCCTCCGATAGCGATGGGAATTCAGATTCGTCGAGCGAGTCCGGGCAAAGCGCGCAAAATACTTTGTTTAAGGTAGCGGTAAAAACAATGCAAGCTAAGCCTACCCAGCTATACGTAACTTCCAACGGACAGGTTGAACCTAACTCTGTAGTGCAAGTGAGAGCGCAAACACAAGGCCAAATTGAAAAGCGTTTTGCAACAGAGGGCGATAGAGTTGAGAAGGGGCAGGTGATTGCTGCGATTGAACTAAATGACAGAAAGATACGGCTTGAACAAGAGCAGGCCTTGTTAGCTTCTCGCAGCAATACTCTTAAGCGTTTGCAGCAGCTTGCTCAGAGTAACTATCAGTCTCAAAGCGACCTTGACCGCGCACAGGCTGACGTGAAAGCCTCTGAGGCCAATATCGCAGCGATTGAATTAGAGATAGAGCACACTCAAATAAAAGCGCCTATTAGCGGCGTTATTGAACAGTTTTCTGCAGAGCAAGGTGATTTTGTGCAAGTTAATTCGCCCGTTGCGGTGTTGCTCGAGCAATCGCCCCTCATCGTCCGTTTGCCCATTGCTCAACAAGACGTAAATAAGTTATCAATTGGCAGCGAAGCCGACATCAGCTTGTCGACTGGCGAAGAACTCACCGGCACGCTTCGATATATTTCTCCCCGTGCAAATGAGCAAACCCGAACCTTTGAGGTAGAAATTGAAATAAATAATGCCGACGGGAAACTGCGAAGCGGCATGAGCGCAAGAGCGAAAATTGCGACCGAACAAGCCATGGCTCATTTTATTTCGCCGTCGCTTTTTTCTTTGGGCACGGGCGGTGAAATAGGCGTGAAAGTGGTCGATAGTGACAACGTGGTGCATTTTCGTGAGGTCAGTATTTTGCAAAGTAACACTCAAGGCGCTTGGGTAAGCGGTTTAGATGCGCAAATACGCATTATTGTTAACGGTCAAGGCTTTGTAAAAGACGGCAATCAGGTTGCTGTTGAAGAGCTTAGCCCGCAAGAAGCTCGTTAATATGCACGCCATAATCGACGCTGCATTTACCCGAGGCCGAACCGTCGCACTCGTATTTATTATGCTGATTATTGCTGGTGCGAGTTCGTACTTTTCGATTCCCAAAGAAGCCGAACCAGACGTGACCATACCCATTGTGTATGTGTCGGTGGTGTATGACGGTATTTCACCAGAAGACGCAGAGCGCTTGCTCATTCGTCCGCTTGAAAAAGAATTGCAGTCTATTGAAGGGCTGCGCGAGATGCGAGCAACAGGCTCGCAAGGTTTTGCATCTGTCACGCTCGAATTTGATGCAGGGTTTGATTCAAACCAAGCGCTGCAGGATGTGCGTGAGAAAGTCGATATCGCGAAAGCTGAGTTGCCGCCTGGCAGTGAAGAGCCCCGCGTAGCAGAGGTCAATATTTCATTGTTCCCGGTGCTCACTGTTATTTTGTCGGGTGATTTACCCGAGCGCTCATTGCTCAATATTGCAAAAAACCTCAAGGAGAGTATTGAGGCTTTATCGGGCGTGCTTGAGGTGAATATTGGTGGTGAGCGCGAAGAGTTACTTGAGGTTATTGTTGACCCCACCGCACTAGAAACCTATCAGCTTTCGTTCACTGACGTATTTAATTTTGTTAGCACAAACAATCGATTGGTGGCGGCAGGGGCTTTAGACACAGGCGCAGGTCGTATGGTGTTTAAAGTGCCGGGGGTCATTGAAACCATGGAAGACTTGGCAAGCCTTCCGGTAAAAAAAGTCGGCAATACTATTGTGACGTTTTCTGATGTTGCCAGCATAAGGCGCACCTTTAAAGACCCAAGCTCGTTTGCACGCATTCAAGGTGAGCCGGCTCTTGCACTCGAAATATCAAAGCGAAGCGGTGCCAATATAATTGAAACTGTTGCCCAGGTTAGAGCGCTTGTGACTCAGGCGCAGCAAGCATGGCCGGCGGCAGTAAAAATTAATTATTTGCAAGACAAGTCAGACCAAATTAAGACCATGCTCGGAGATTTGGAAAACAACGTAATTACAGCCATTGTATTAGTGATGATTGTGATCATTGCTGCGCTTGGTGTACGCCCGTCTATTTTAGTAGGGCTTGCCATACCGGGCTCGTTTTTAGCGGCCATGGTGGTCATTAATCTGTTTGGTTTTACGCTTAATATTGTTGTGCTGTTTAGCTTAATATTGGTAGTAGGGATGCTGGTAGACGGTGCCATTGTGACCATTGAACTGGCAGACCGCTATATGCAAGAGGGAGAATCGCCTCAAACCGCCTTTGCCTCTGCCTCTAAACGCATGTCGTGGCCAATAATTGCCTCTACCGCCACGACTTTGGTGGTGTTTGCGCCTTTGTTAGTGTGGCCCGGTTTGGTAGGCGAATTTATGAAGTTCCTTCCAATCACGGTGATCATTACGCTGTTTGCCTCGCTTTTTATGGCGCTGATATTTATTCCGGTTTTGGGCGGCATTTTGATGCGCTCTAACACAAACGGTAGCGCTAGCACAAACAAGGTCAAATCGCTCGACTCACAGCAGCAAGCGTCTTTAGATTCTAAACGCCAAAGCAGCACCAGCGCCGACATTCGCGCCGCCGAAAGTGGCGACTTAAGCAGCATCAAGGGCTGGGTTGGGGGATATTTAAAGGTGCTCACTGTGTTGCTAGAGCACCCTGGTAAAAGCCTACTCGTTGCGATAGCCGCAATGTTTGTGTCGTATGCAGCATTTTTTATTCAGGGTAAGGGCGTTGAGTTTTTTCCTGAAATAGAGCCGGAGTTTTTGCAGGTGCAAGTGCAGGCGCGTGGCGATTTGTCGATTGTCGAACGAGATTCGCTGGTAGCAAAAGTTGAGGAAGTATTACTATCACAAGCGCATATCGATTCGGTATATACCAAAACGCTTGGTGCAGGAATGCAGTCGCAATCAGATATGCCCGAGGACGTAATTGGTGTAATTCAACTTGATTTGGCAGACTGGCAAACCCGACCTAATTCGGTTGAACTGATAGACGAAATACGCAGCAAAATAAAAGACATTGCCGGAATTAAAGTGCAAGTGCGCGAGCAGCAGTCTGGTCCTTCTGCGGGTAAGCCGGTACAGCTTAATGTAAATGCGCATAATCCGGCCGACCTTGCCCCAGCGGTTGCTCATATTAGGCGAATTATGGACGAGCTCGGCGGCTTTGTTGACACCGAAGATGGGCGGCCTTTGCCCAGCATAGAGTGGCGCTTAAAAGTAAATCGGGAGTTAGCGGCTCAGTTTGACGTTAACGTCAGTTTGTTAGGTAACGCAGTAACCCTCATTACGAATGGTGCGCTGTTGGCAGAATATCGCCCAGATGACGTAGAGGATGAGGTTGAAATTCGACTGCGTTTTCCCAAACAAAGTCGTAATTTAGACCAACTTTTTGCGCTGACCATACCCACAAATCAGGGTTTAGTGCCTATTCGCAATTTTGTAACATTGGAGCCTGCGCAAAAGATGGGGCGGGTCACTAGAGTCGACAGTGAACGCGCGATGGCAATTAAGTCAAGCGTGAGAGAAGACCTGCTCGCAGATGAACAAACAAAACGCTTAAAAGAGGCGCTTGAAAAGGACCCATTACCTAGCTCCGTGAGCGTGAAATTTAAAGGTCAAGACGAAGACTCACAGCAAGCCATGACCTTTTTGAGTAATGCCTTTATTGTCGCAGTATTTTTAATGCTGGTGATTTTGTTAACCCAATTCAATAGCTTTTATCAAGCCTTTATTGTGTTAAGTGCAATCGTGTTTTCTACCGCAGGCGTTTTGCTTGGATTGGTAGCCACTGGGCAGGCCTTTGGTATTGTGATGGGCGGAATTGGCGTTATTGCTTTAGCGGGGATTGTGGTAAACAATAATATTGTACTGATAGATACCTTTAATGATTTAAAAAGCAAAGGTATGTCGACAAAAGAAGCGATTCTTAGAACGTCGGCGCAGCGCATTCGACCGGTGCTGCTTACGTCTGTCACCACTATATTAGGATTGTTGCCAATGGTGTTTGCGTTAACGATAGACATTATCGACCGCGAGGTATCTGTAGGCGCGCCTTCTGCGCAGTGGTGGACCATGCTTGCTAGTACAATTGCCGGCGGATTGACTTTTGCCACGGCCTTAACCCTTTTAATTACGCCGAGCCTACTTATGCTGGGTGAGAAGGTGTCGGTAAGCTTTAAGAAAGGCCGCGCGCAAAAGCCATCTACTAAGGTAATAAATCAATGACGACACCTTTAGACGTTCCTTCTAATACCATCATGGCTTACGTTGTGCCAGGCGTAACGCATGATGTTAGCCAATCAATACGCCCGTGCAAAATTACAAGAGACTGGATGGACGCCACCCCAGCCCGCTATGCCTATCGATGTATACCGCTGACGGCCGCTAACTCCATGGGATGGGAAATATTAAATCCGGTTGACACCGAGATAGTGTGGGACGGCAAAGAAAAGGGCGACCAACTGCATTTTAAAGTACAGCGAGCCGACCCTTTTGCCGCTAGGCCTCATTTTGGTGGTGGCACGGTTACATGGTATGTGCCGTTTATTTTTAGAACACCGCCAGATTATGGATTAATAGTGGCAGGGCCAGCTAATCAAGACAAGGCGGGTGTAGTGCCCTTAGATGCATTTATTCGTACCGATTGGCTGTCGTTTCCGTTTACCATGAATTGGCGCATCACCCAGCCTGATACAAAAATCGTGTTCAAAGCAGGTGAACCTATCTGCAGAATTTTCCCTTATCCTTTGGCGCTGTTAAATGAGATGAAAATGGAAATTCGAGACCTCGCAGACGACCTCGGCTTTATGCAACAGGTGCAGCAGTGGGAAGTTGAGCGGCGCACAAACTATCAAAAACAAAAAGACGCCGAACAGCAGTGGGCGCGAGAGGGCAGAAAGCCCGAGCTTAAAGAGCTATGGAATTCACAATATGCAAAAGGTGAAGGCGCTGAAAATAATAAGGTGAAACACCAGAATATGTTTAAGTGTGAAGAGCCCACTAATTTAAGAAAGAAATAATAAGCGCTTTCTTATAAATAGAATCGTTCATAAAATCATAAATAAAATTCATAATAACGAAGTAAAACTAAGGTTTTGAGTTGTGCACACAAAGTGTGCGATGCTCTTGCATAGGTAGACTTTTAACAGTTAGTAATATGATGCTTAAACTTACTTCTCGCAGCAAACTCAGCCTCTTAATTTTACTTGCGCTATGGTGCATGGCCCCTTTGAGTTTTGCTAATCAGGCAATGGCAGAGCTAAAGGTTAGTCTCCCCGCTGATATCACACCAACAGTATTTATTGAAAATAGCTCAAAAGAGACCGTGTTCATCAACGAACAATCGCCCATAGTGTCAGCAAGTTGGATGGACGCGCAAGGCGGAGATTTTGAGCGGTTTGTGCGCATAGAGGTGAGTGCTGCAGGGGAAAATTCATGGGATGCTACCCTACGTTCATTGGCTAATACGCAAGCTATAAAAAAAGGCGATTGGGTTTACGCCAGTTACTATGCCAGAGCCAGTGAGGGCACCAATACGGCAAACATTAGAGGATTTATTGAACGCAGTGTACCTTCTTGGATGATGGTGTCGGACGCCAGCGTAGCCCCAAGTGGACATTGGACGCGCGTAGTTGCTGTGGGCAGGGCGCCTGAAAACTTAGCCGAAGGCTCAACTTACGTGTCATTGCACCTCGCCGCAAAAGCGCAAACGCTTGATATTGCCAATCTTATTTATTTATCGCTGCCCGGCGAGGTCGAGGCATCGGTATTCCCGGTCACGCAGCTTACTTATGCGGGCATGGAGCTAGATGCACCATGGCGCAATAAAGCAAAAGAAATGATTAAGACTCATCGACAAAGTACGCACAAACTGTTTGTGCTAGATAGGCAGGGGCAAGCTGTAAGTAACGCTAAGGTCGATATTAGTATGATAGACGTAGACTACGAGCTCGGCAGCATGGCGACCGAACTCCTCGTTGAAGACAGTGAACTTGGCGAGCAGTACCGTTTGTGGTTTGATCAATTTTTTAACTATGCTACCGCTACCATTTATTGGGCCGATTGGGGCTGGGAGAATCCGCGAGTGCGCGAGGTTTACCTCAATAAAATGGCATACTTCAAAGAGCAGGGCATTGATATGCGCGGACATGTATTGCTCTATCCTGCATTTCGCTTTAGTCCTAAGGTGTTGATTGACTTGCAAGATGACAAGGAAGCGTTTATTGCGCGTGTGAACCAACAAATTGACGAAATGGTGCCAATTTTAAAAGCACACGGCATGCAAGAATATGATGTGATTAATGAACTGCGCGCTGAAAAAGAGTGGCTGGATATAGTCGGCATTGATACCGTAGTGCAGTGGTACAAGCGCGTGCATGCCTTGCACCCAGATGCCATTTTATACATCAATGAAAATTCAATTTTGACTGACGGCGGCGACAATGAAGGGCAAAAAGACCATTATTTTAACTTGATCACTGAGTTGCTCGAGAAGGGCGCGCCCATCCACGGTATTGGGATGCAGGGGCATTTTAACGGAATAGTGACACCGATTGAAAAAATGTGGGACATTCTGGATAGATTTTCTAGTTTTAATTTGCCTATACGCATTACCGAATATGACAGCGATACCCGAGATACAAGCGGGCAGGCCTCTTTTGATACCGATTTTTACGAAGCGATGTACGCTCATCCGGCAACGGTGGGAGTGACCCGATGGGGATTTTATGAGCCAGTAATGTGGCGCCCAGCCGGCGCGCTTATTAATCCTAATAACGAGTTTAAACCTAATGCGCTTGCTTATTTAAACTGGTTAGAAGCGCTACGCGATAATCAACAAGCTCTGAAAACAAACAAAAAAGGCGTTACCGAGTTTACTGGTTTGTATGGCAAGTACGCCGTAAGCGTCAAAGGCCAAGAATTTGTATGCGAATATGAGCAAATGCCCATTGGGCATGACGCGCTTACAGAGGGACAAAGCTGTACTGTTCGTTTAGAGTAGGCCGTTTAGAAAAGGTCGTCTAGAATAAGTTATCTCGAATAATTCGTTTGGAATAAGCCGCTTGGAATGATTCAGGCAATGCTCGCCCTGTAAATTCTGTAGTTTGTATGCGTGTACCTGCATAGCATGAATGATATGCTTATTAACACAGAGCTAACTACGAAGTATTCCATGTATGGCCAAAACGCCTGTTGAAAAACTGTTAGAAAAGCACCCACAGTTAATTCATAACGAAGATATGAAAGTGGCCTCACACGTACAGCGAGAAGAGGGAGACTGGTGGGTGAATACTGTGATGCTAGAGGGGTACGACGTACCGTTCAAATATAAGCGTAAAAAGCGTTATAAGTCGCTGCAGGGTGCTCTAGTCAATATCACTTTTTACCCCAGTGAAGAAGAAATTGCCGGTTTGTCGTTTGAATTTATGAAAATTGTAAGGCTTAAGAGAAGTTAATCGGCAGTCATGCAAGCGACACATGTCGTCCTATCACAATTAGCCACTAAATCTGTTTGCACCTTAACTGACATCACAATCTCTGAGTTTAGTCTGCATGAGCTTTCAGATAAGGTGGATATATCCTAGTTATCTTTTTAAACTTTGGTGGAATGATAGCGATTTTACAGCGTATTTTTTACTGTTTGCGCTATAGTTTCAAAGGAATATGGGATAGAGTCGTACGCAATTCACTAACGAGCTTAGCAGCCCTAGTGATTAATGATGACATTTTGACTGCGTTTCTTTTAAATGAAAGCTAAACGAAAGCTTAGACGAAATCTCAAACGAAACAGCTAAAAAACTCGTAGTAAAAACAATCTCGCGCTAAAAATTCGCACAAATTGTGCACGTATTAAAACGGATATCTTACTAGTAATGCCTCAAAACGACGACGTATTGGTCAATCGGCTCATATCAGGCCAGCGCGAGCATGGCAGATTAAAAGCTTTCGTGGGAACGGGCTTAGTATTAAACACCTTGGCTTTCGGATATTTTTGGCTGGAGTCGATAGCGTGGCTGATTTGGCCAAGCGTATTTGCGGTAGTGGCATGGTTGTTTTCAGTATTTTTGCTCCACCATCGCCAAAACAGAGCCGTGGTCATGCTAAATTCTATGTTGATCCTCGTTCAAATCAACCTTGCAACGTGGGTGTTTGGAAGCGAGTCGGGATTACACATGGCGCTTTGGCCTTTGGCCAGTATTTTTGCGGTAAACAATCGCGTTCCTATGACTATCGCCATCATTTTTGCGGGTGTTTGCCTCGTCAGTTTTGCGACCTTGAGTTTGTACGCGCCAGAATATACGCAGTACTACGTTTTCAGCGGCTTAAAAGAAATTTTAATTCTGATATTTGGCGCCATTTTAGTGTCGGGCGTTATGTCTATTCGTACGGTTTTTTCAGCGCAGCGAAATAGCTTAATCCAGTTGGCAAATCATGATGCACTGACCGGCATGTACAACCGTCAGTACTTCACCACCTTTTTAAATTACCAATGCAGTATTGCCATAAGAGAGCGCAGCACTTTTACAGTGGCGATGGGAGACATCGACCATTTCAAAGCAATCAACGACACCCACGGGCACGACAAAGGCGACGAGGTTTTAAAGCACGTTGCCAAGTGCTTTAACACTTACTTAGCACAAAGCGATGCTGCCTGTAGATGGGGAGGAGAAGAATTTCTTGTATTCATCCCTCACAGTACTATTGAAAAAGGCCTACCGGTTATAGAGGCGCTCAGAGACGTCATTAGCAGCCAGCAAACTCAGGGCATTAAAGTTACCATGAGTCTTGGTTTGGTTGAATCAGACGGCACTGAGAGTATTGATGCCCTTTTAGAGCGAGCCGATCAACTTTTATATCAAGCAAAGAGTGCCGGCAGAAACAACGTACAAACACAGAGGGCAACAACATGATGCCTTCAGCGGCAAAGCGTTTATTCACCGTTCCTGAGGGTGTAGACGCTCAGGATTATCCTGAATACTTCGGTATTTTAGTGGCCGCGCTCTCTGGCCTGGTAGTGAACTTCATCTTGTTTGTTGCTTTTGCCTACATCAATATGTTTTTTCTAATGAGTTTGTCAGTTTCAGGTGCGCTTTTCTGGAGCATGGCCATTTATTTTGTGCGTAAAAAACGCTTTGTGGCCGCAGTGAATATTGGCGTGTTTGAAATGATGTTTCATGTCGGCATAATGGTGTGGATTGTGGGCACTGTTTATGGCGCACAATTAATTTTATGGCCGGCAGTGGTATATGCCGCATTCAGCATCAATAAGAATAAGCTACAAACCAAATTGATGGGGTATTTATGCTTAATTGAATTAGCCGCCCTTTATGCACTAGTGCCCGAACAAACCAACGTAAGACCCTTTGAAAACTATGCTAGCCTGATTTTTTTGATATCGACCGTTTGCTCTGCTATTCCCTTGATGATAGTGCTGCTGTCTATTAAAAGCGTGCAAATCAGGCAGCGAAAGCAACTGCAGTATAGAGCCAACTACGACAACTTAACTAAGCTATTTAATCGCGGCTTTTTTGATACCTTATTGGAATACGATAACAAAACACTCGCCGACGGTGGAGGTCCATTTTGTGTGTGTTTGGCAGATATAGACCATTTTAAATCGATTAATGACGAACATGGTCACAAAATTGGCGATCAGGTACTCGTTGAAATAGCCACCATACTCAACCGAAATTTACGAAAAAGTGATGCAGTATGCCGCTGGGGGGGCGAAGAATTTGCAATCATATTGCGCCGCTGTGAGTTGAGCAGCGCCTTACCGGTCATTGAAAAATTAAAAAATCTAATTGCGTCTACCACCTTCTCTAGCGAACGACTAACAGTGACCCTAAGTTATGGCTTGATTCAGGCAAATGAAGCTGAGACCTCTGATGGTCTTATTAAGCGTGCCGACGTTTTACTTTATAAAGCAAAACGCCGAGGTCGAGACTGTATTGTGCTAGAGGACGATAGTTAACGTTAAGCGAACGCTAACTGCTCGTGATGCTGTTTGAAGTTCATGCCACAGCGCCGAATAAAATCATCTAGCGCTGCCATCTCTTGATGATAAGCAGAATAATCAACTGAAGTATTGGCTTGTTTTTCAGGAAACACGCCATAACCGGCCAGCATGCATGCCCAAGATTTCGCCTGATAGCTATCAACCAATTTATGCGCGTTCATGTCTTCAACAAAGTTAGGACTGTGCTTCCACAGTTGTAAGACTTTATTGAGATTGTCAGATATTTTAGTGTTCGACGCATTATCGCGCCAGTAATCCGTATCGCTTCTTTGGTTCGCTTTATAGTGGCAAACGACATAATCTTTGATGCCGTCAAATTTTGAATTAATCTCGAGGTTGAACGCATCTTCAAATTGATTGCTGAAATTGCCTCGTTGGTATAGCTGAATAAATTGCGCGATGGTATTAAACGATAGCGCAATGGCGGTCGCTTCTAAGGGCTCGATAAAACCTTGTGATAAGCCCACCGCCAGACAGTTTTTGTGCCAGTGCTTTTCTAGGCGACCCACCTTCATTGAGAGGTGGCGAGCTTCTGTGTTGCTATCGCTCATATCTAAATGCTGCCGCAGTTCGCTTTCAGCCTGGTTTGCATCAATATAGTCGCGACTATAAACATAGCCATTCCCAAAACGGTTAAGCAGCGGGATGTTCCAAGCCCAACCGTTAGAAAGTGCAGTCGCTTTTGTCTCCACTGGCAGCACACTAGCAATAGAAGTAGGTAAAACCACCGCAGCGTCGTTAAATAGAGTGTCTTTAAAGCTTTTAAACTGCTGTTTGAGTGTTTTTTGCATCAATAGCGAGTCGAAGCCGGTGCAGTCTATAAAAAAGTCAGCTGCTATGTGTTGACCATCATTAAGTATGACTTTTTCGATGCAGCCTTGTTGCGATAACAGAACATCTTCAACTTCGCCAAATATTCTGCTTACACCTTTTGCAGTAGCGTAATCTGCTAGAAAGTTGCCAAGTAATGCCGAATCAAAATGATAGCCATATGCCATTCCAAAGGGGAAAGACTCAGCGGCTAAAGGGGCACGGTTTTGTCGTGATAAATAGCTTTGCAAAAAATAATGATCAGGATGGGGGTTTACATCATAGCCGTGTTTGCGTGCTTGAATATTTTTGTAAAATAGCGGCAGGGTGAAGATGTCATCCGTTTGCGCCGCAAAGGGATGAAAATAAGCGCCAAACCCCGGTTTGGTCGACCATTTGTCGAAGGTGATACCCACTTTGTAAGTGGCATTGCACTTAGGCATCCACTGAGCATCCTCAAGGCCAATGCTGTCAAAAAATAGTTTGAGATGAGGAGTGCTACCTTCACCCACTCCGATAATGCCAATTTGTTTTGATTCCACTAAGCAAATGTCTATTTCTCGCCATGTAGATGCCAGTAGATTTGCCGCCATCCATCCGGCTGTGCCGCCGCCAACAATTACGATTTTTTTGGGTTTGCTTTGCTCATGTATCATAGTAATTTCTTTTTATTCGTCTTTGCTGAATGGGCCAGCCTATTGTTGCCGCTTTTTATTGTTGCCACTTTCGCACAAAATATGCCTTTACGGCGGCGATGTATTCAGGTGACATTTGACCCAATACATGCAGTTGATGCTCAGGTATATAGGATGCTGGGTCAACGCCTTGTTTAAATAGGTAATGATCAAATAAATAACGCCATGCTTCACGCTGTTTAGGGCTTAGGTCGCGCATCGCCAGTAATGCTATGTTTAAACTGTCGATAGCACTTGGCGGGCTTGCATTGGGCGCAGATGAACCGTTCCACCAGTAATTTACCAATGCATTTACTTTGTCTAATGATTCAACATGGTGCCACCATAACATTGGGATAAATATAGCATCGCCTGGGCCAAGTTCTGCGCTGTATGCGTTTGCGAGTGCGTGCTTAAATAAGGGGTACTTTTCAAAGTCAGGCGCGTTTAAGTCAACTAAACTAGTGGGCGCACCGGCTGGTGTAAAATTAAGCGGACCTGGATAAAGGTGCGCACTTTCGCTGGGAGGAAAAAGCACAAATCGTCTTCTACCGGCAACGACACACGCCATATTGTCCGACCCATCGAAATGGGTGTTTACGACACCTTCGTTGCCCACCCATAATCGCGGCGGCGTATCTTTGAAAAACGTACAAGGGTTGTCGTCTGTTAATCCGGGTAAAATATCGTTAATGAGCGTGCTTTGCATTGCAATAGCCGGATAAACAGATGCGTCAACTAGCTCCAAAAGCCTGCCTAAAAACAGGTCAACGCGCTCCTCGCCACTTAAATAATTTACATCGGTCATATCCTCATTGTAATAAAACCGTTTGTTGGCAGCCGGCGGCGCAACGACCATTTTGGTTTTACGCCCGTGGTAAAACCCGACGAGATAGCGCACAAATGCTTCTGCTGAGTTTTGAGCATGCGCCACCATTGGCCAATGACGAGCAAAACCACGAATAACAACAGGCCTTTGTTCGTTTGCAACATACTCGAAAAATTGCTTTGGCTGCAAATTGACGTACTCGGCAATAGATTTAAATGCGCTCATGATAGCTTTGTTGCGCAGTGCGCTTTGATAAAGTCAGTATGAAAAGGCATGCTGGCAACAGATGAGCGCACTGTGTGTATGTTCTGGCTTAAGGTATTGGCAAGGTCTTGGCGACTAAAAGCATCTAGCAAAGGATGATATTTTTTTGGCCTTATTCCCATCCCCTCTAAAATCGAACACCAACTGTCGGATGTGAAAAAACACCCAGGCATATCGTCTATGCGCCCGTCTATTTCAAAGGCCAGTAGCTTGCGGCGCAAGGAATCGGGTATAGGCATGGTGCGGCACCATTTCCAAAACTCACTGTCACGACGTTTTGAAGTGTAATAATGCAGAATAATAAAATCGCGCACCTCTTCATAGTCACAATCAATTTTCTGATTAAAAACTTGCTCGGTGTGCGTGTCAAAGTCTCTGTCTGGGAAGTGTTTAATGAAATGAACAAGCGTTTTATAAACCAAATGGATGGCGGTCGATTCCAGTGGCTCCAAAAATCCCGCTGATAGTCCAAGCGCCAGACAGTTTTTATGCCAAATTTTATTTCGCTTGCCGCTTTTAAATGGAATAATTTTCGGTGTATTGAGTGCTTTAACTTTTATGTGCTCAAGTAAGGCATCTGTGGCTTGCGCATCGGTGCAATAACGACTTGAAAATACATATCCATTGCCTTGACGATGCTGGAGGGGGATATTCCAAGCCCAGCCAGCTGGCAGGGCGGTTGCTGTTGTGTAGGGCGGTATTTGCTCGGCGCTTTCACTCTGCACGGTCACTGCTCTGTCGCAAGGTAAGTAGTGCGACCAGTCTTCATAGCCCACCTTTAAGGTTTGCTCAGATAGCAGTGCGCTAAAGCCAGTACAATCAATAAAGAAGTCACTTTCAATCGTACTTAAATCATGTAATTCGAGGCGCTCAATGAAGGCATTTGTACTGACGACGGCTTTGCTGACGGTTGCTTCTACTCTTCTTACGCCTCTTTTTATGCAAATGTCTCTTAAATATCGAGCAAACAGCACCGCGTCTAAATGCAAAGCATGTGCAAAGCTACCTTCAACCCAGTTCCTTGGGTTTTGAGGTCTTAGCATAAAACGCGCGTTTTGCGCCATAACCGCGCTAGGAGAGTGCTCGAGCCATTCAGTTTGATGCCCATCGGCAATTGACTTAAGCCATGCCTGATAAAAATCAAAGCCATTTATATCTTTGCCAATTTTGCCAAAAGGATGAAAGTAGCTGCTGTCTTTGCTTGTCCATTCGTTAAAGCGAATACCCAACTTAAAACTGGCTGCACAGGCTTGGATGAGTGATTTTAAGTCCAGTTGACTGGCTTGTACAAAATCCATAATTGACGGTACGGTAGACTCGCCCACACCAATGGTAGCAATGTCGGGTGACTCAACTACCGTGAGCTTTATCTTGCTGCCGCGAAGGGTACTGCTAAGCAAGCTTGCGGCCATCCATCCGGCGGTGCCACCACCAACAATACAAATCGACCGTAGAGAATTTTGCATCTTAAAACTCAATTCAATTAACCACTACCCGTTGCCCTAAACCTTGTGCAAATTCGCAAGGGCTTAAACAAAGAAACTGCGCAGCATTGCTACTGCGCAGTTTATGTTACCACTTCTAAATAACTTAACGATTAGAAAGTGGCCCGCACTGTCAGGGCATAACGACGGTCGGTGGTAAATGTAAAGGCATCTGTTTTGGTACCTTCTTGATTCTGTTGATACTGTGTCTCAGTATCGGTTGCCAATACATTACTAACTTGTAAACCTACTTTGAGGTTTTCGTTGATATTGTAAAACAGGCTTGCGTCCATCATGCCTTGGGCCTTGGAATAGGCGGGCACAAATTCTTCAGATTCGCGTAAGGTGAGCAAATATTCTGAGCGCCATGTGTAGGCTAAGCGAAATGAAATATCATCTTTTTCGTACATCCCTACAATATTCACGTTCTGGTCAGAATAGCCCTGAAGTGGCAAGCCGGTGAACTGACGGAAGGTATTTCGGTTATCACTAATGGGCACACCCGCTCCGTTAAATTGAATTTGTCGGGTGGGGTTAGTGTTGGGGTCTTCTAGTCCGTTCTGGTCAATATAGGTGTAGTTGAACTGTAAGCCTAAGCCGCTCCAAATACCCGGCAACATATCGTAAAATTGAGTGTAAGCAATCTCAAAGCCGCGAATCGTTCCGGAGCCAGTGTTATCTGGCCCATAAGCTGAAACCGGATACACGGTATCGTCAACCTCAAGTTCTGTCATAAAGGGCTGATTTCGAATAATGTTGGATAGTTTTTTATGGAATAATCCAAACGTGAGTGAGCCGACTTCTGCAAAATACCACTCTGCCGTTAAGTCTAAATTAACCGACTCTTCAGGCTCTAAAAATGCATTTCGAGCGTTTGCGCTAATTTCAATATTACGCAGGTCTACGGTTGGATTGCTTGCCTCGTCTTTACCCTCTTCAGGGTTGAGCAAGACTTCTTCGTAATCTAAGTTCACAATCATTTTATTGGCTGAATCAATCAGACTAGGGAAATAAAGTCCTTTGGAAGCACCAAATCTAATGACCACGTCATCGGTCACGCCAAAGTTCAGGTTCAGGCTAGGCAGCACAGTATCATAATCGGTGCCGTCAATAGTGCTGGCAAAGGTTTCTCCGGAGGCCAGGTTAAAAATGCTCGGATACTGGTTTAGCATAACCTGATACAGCGAACCGGTCTCGTCTGTGCCTCGTCTTGCGGTGGCTGGCAAGTTGATCCCACCCGTAGACTCCAACTGATAATTTACATAGCGAAGACCAATATTACCGGTAATGTAGACACCGTAATCGTCGGTAGAAAAATCGGCTCTTATATAGGCTTCTGTTCGCTCAGTGTTGCTCGAACTGATATGGCGCGGAGCAAAATGACTGAACACTCTATCTGATAAGTCTTCATAGGGCAGCGCGCAGGCGCCGCTTCCGTCCATAGCGTTGCCAAGAGCATTCCACGTACCACAACTGTCGCGCAGTGTTTGCACATAGTTTTGAGCTAAATCCATACGCGGAAACAAAAAGCTGGTGTTGGCGCCAATAAGCGTATTGCCATTGTAGTGATCGGCAAAGCTAATACGATCATATAGCTCTGGCACTACCTGAGGAGATGCGTTATACGAGGCTTGCGCCATCCATGGAGTGCCGAGCGCTTGCCAGCCCTCATATTCGGTGTTGCGCACGGTAAGTTCTTTTTCAGAATAGTAAAGACCGGCTTTGATTTCACTAAACATGCCATCAAGTTCGTATTCTAAGTCTAGTTGATACGTATCTGCGCTTGCTTCATTGTGCTCTTCTTGCTGCATACCATTAGAAATGCGCAAAATAGGATTGGTATTCGGTTCAACGTCGGGCGGCATCGAGGTATTGCTATTTAAGAATTCAAGCGATGGTGATGACCCTCTTAAATCTAAAAAGAACGGTGCGTTTTCGGCGGTTTGGTTTCCATTTATACGCGAGGTCACAGAGTTGTTATGAACAATCTGTTCTGAATCGACGTGCTGATAATCCGCAAACAGTGTTAAGCGGTCGGTCACTTTAAACTTGACGTTAACAGAAGTATCTTCAACCGTGCTTTCATTAAAATTATAGCGAGACCGAAATTGTAAAGGCAATTCAGGTTCGTTCGAACGCCCCACACCTGAGGTCAAATATCCACCCTCGTCAACCGTGAGTGGCCTGCCTTCGTCTGCTTCGTCAAACCACTGAATCGCATTAGGAGCGTAAGGTAAAAAACCGCGGTCGCCAGAGGCAATGACGTATTCACGCCATTCAAGAGACGCCTTTGAGTTGATGTGTTCAAGACTAGCGGTGATTTTTTCATCATTACTTTGCCACTGCAATGCAGCCGTAAAGCCGGTTCGTTTACGGTCGTTTTCTGCTGACGACATAGTGTAGCTAGCCGGTGCAAAGTAGGTAACACCCTCAGGTTGTCCTTCTAAAGCTTCGCCTTCAAACTCTGGTACATAAGCGGCTTGGTCAGCCTCAGAATATTGCACTGTATCTTCAAAACCTGCGCCACATGCGCGCCAATCTGCCGCGCCGGGTATGCACGGATTAGAATAAAAACCAGCGATTACGCCAGGGCTGGGCGTACCCCACTGGTCGTATGAAAAGGTGTCAACCGGCCCGCGACTATGAAAATTCCCAAGACCGAATCCATCTCCGCGCGTTTTAAACTCAGACACAGAGCCAGCGACCAACACACCGAACTTACCAGAATCGGTATCCCAATTATCTGAAAACAAGGCGCTGAAAGAGGGCGTGACCTCTTCTCTGTAGTCGCCATAATTTGCTTGTGCGCTTACAGCGATGAGTTGCTCGTCTGAGTCAAAAGGCTTGCGGGTAATGAGATTGACGGTACCTGCTATGCCGCCTGAAATTAAGTCAGCCGTTTGGTTTTTTACCACTTCAACGGCGCCGAGTAATTCCGCGGGAAAGTCTTCGTAGCTAAGACCTCCATATGGGTTTGCGCTGAACGACTCGCGCCCGTTAATTTCACTGCGAACTCGGTCTAAGCCACGTACTAATACGCTTGTACCTTCATCGGCATAGTGTTTGGGATCATCCGAAGCGGCGAAACGTTCAATGGTTACACCAGGCACACGCTGCAATGCTTCAGTTACTGAGCGATCTGGAAGGGCGCCTATGTCTGAGGCGGTGATCACATCTTTAACGGTGTCGGCGTAGCGTTTTAGGTCTTGAGCCGCTTGAATACTATTTCGAATTCCCTGAACCTCAATGATTTCTGTAGACGCCTCCGCGGTTTGCTGCTCAGGAGCGGCTTGTTGCGCTAACACTGGATGCGACAAGGCACACGACATTGCTGTTGAGACGGCAATAACGAGGCGTTTTTTCTTAAATGCAATAGACATATTTATCCCTCAGTATGTTGCATAAACCGGGTGCCTAGTTTCACCTCAGTTTTGGCTGCTTATAACGCTGGAAGCACATTTTTAATTGTATAAACACTACTTAGTTTTGCTTGACAGCGTTGTCATTAGTTCTACAAAAATAAACGCTTATGTCATTTCTTTTTACCGATGTAAGAAAGACCGCGCCTTGGTTTATTGAGGATTAGCAGCTCACGCTTTTGTAATGTTGACTTGATATCTGACTATGCCAGCGAGTAATAATTAACCGTCTAAAACAAAATGTATAAGTTACTAAATAACAAATTTATATTGTTGAACTTGTTACTTTTTAACATTATGCTCATGTGTAATTCAACTTATTTTTTAATTTTTTCACAATTTTATTACAAGCATGGGCAATTTTGCCTATATTTGATTCAAAGAGGTTTGCTTTGGCAGATAGTCAGTCAGACACCAGTTTTTACGAGGCCCGAAGTCTTGAGATTTTTGAGAAGGGGGCGGGCTGTAAGGATGTGCTCAGCACCGATGGATGGCATTTGCTAAAAGAAGAAGTAAGCCTGCCTATTGCGGTGCTCAATATTAAAGACCTAAACAGCAACGCAAGATGGATGCAGGCATTCAGCGAAAAAGCTAAGGTAAAGCTTGCGCCTCACGGCAAAACAACAATGGCGCCCACATTGTTTCATCAGCAATTAGAACAGGGCTGCTGGGGTATTAGTCTGGCCACGGTTGCCCAAGTACACAATGCGTTTGTACATGGCATCAAAAGAATCATTATGGCCAATCAGTTAGTGGGTAAATACCACATGAACGCTATTGCAGAGCTGCTCGCAACCGGCGAATTAGATTTTTACTGTTTTGTAGATTCGGTGCAAAACATTCATGCATTGGGGGAGTTTTTTACCCAACGTAACCTTGATTTAAATATTTTAATCGAGGTGGGCGTTGAGCATGGTCGATGCGGCTGGCGTGATGCCGATAATATTACTCCGCTGCTTGAAGCAATTCGCTTATATCCAAGGCTGAAACTTAGTGGTCTGAGCTTCTATGAGGGCGTGATCCACAGTGAAAATGCACAGGCGATGGTGAGTGATTTTGTAGAGCGTATTTGTGCGTTATTTGCAAGGCTTTATCACAGCAAACACTTCAGCTTAACCGAGCCAATATTAACCGGTGCCGGCTCCGCTTGGTACGATTTGGTGAGTGACATTATTGTGTCTAGTCCAGCTCTGCAGGGGATTGACCTTACCGCGATTATTCGCCCGGGGTGTTATTTAATTCATGACAAAGGCATTTATCAGGATGCGCAAAATCAGGTGCTAGGGCGCAGTCAGATAGCATGTGACTTAAAAGGCGATTTGGTATCGAGCTTAACGGTATGGGCTTATGTTCACTCTGTTCCAGAATCAGGTTTCGCGATTGTAGGTGCCGGAAAGCGAGACTTTGCATTTGATGCTGGTTTTCCAAAACCCGAATGGGTGTACCGTCCAACAAGCGACTGTTTAGCATTAAGACCCACGCGCATAGACCAGCATTGCGAGGTAATCAAGGTCATGGATCAGCATTGCATGATATCTTTTGACACGACTTTATCGTTGGCGCCGGGTGATATGGTATGTTTTTCAACCTCGCATCCATGCTTAACTATGGACAAATGGCGCTACATTGCGCTGATTGACGAAGACTTTGTGGTAAGGAAAACCATTGAAACATTTTTTTAAACGCATTGTGTTTGCACAAACGACGCATTTGGAACTCATAAACAACTCACCGCTAGGGAAACGTTAATGGATGTTGTTAACAGCATAAAAGAGGGACTAAGGCACTTCAGCCCCGCTGAGAAAAAGGTTGCTCAGTTTATTTTGCGTGATTTGAATTTTGCTGCCAATGCGACCATTAATGAATTGGCGAAAAGCGCAGACGTTAGTCACGCGACTATTACCCGCCTAGCAAAGAGTGTGCACTGTGCAAATGTGCGTGAATTTAAGCTCAAAATTGCGCAGTCGGCTGCTATTGGCGAGCGATTTACCAATGAAGAAACGGTAGAAAAGCATGATATTTCTCATGTATACCAATCGATAAGCGATATCTTGTTGCTTAATTCTGGCCTAATACAGGCTGAGGTAGTGCAAGGGGCCAGTGAAGCTATTTGTGCTGCAAAGCATTGCTTGGTGTTTGGTGTAGGGGGCGGAAGCAGCATGATGGCACAGGAATGCACTAATCGTTTCTTCCGTCTGGGCATTGCGAGTAACTCTTACTCTGACCCTATGATGATGCGAATGACCGCTGCCACCGTGGATAAAAGCGACGTAGTGATATGTTTGTCGTTAAGCGGTATCAGTGCCGACGTATTTAGCTCCATGCGCATCGCCAAAGAATATGGAGCCTGCATAGTGGCGGTTTGCCCACAAGGCGAGTTAGCAGATTATGCTGACTTTCACCTGCCCATAAAAACTCAAGAAAGCGACTATATATTTAAGCCTAGTGCTTCTCGCTACGTAATGCTGGCTGCCATCGATATTCTGTCTAGCGAGCTTGCTGTTATAAACCAGCGTAAATCGCGAGAAAAGCTAAGGCGCATCAAAATTCAGCTCGATTATCACCGAGAGCAGAGCGGTATGCAGTCTACATCAAACAGATTGCCACTAGGGGACTGAGCCGTGCAAGAAATGCATCATCCTGTGTCGCAATCCCATTCGCATGCAGACCTCATTATTACCAATGCGAAGGTGCTTGACGGCAGTGGTGCCAGTGCCGTTAACCAAGCTGTCGCGGTCAAAGACGATAAGATTGTAGCAATGGGTGACTTGCAGGACATGACCGCAGCACATACGCTTGATGCAAAGGGTTTGTACTTAGCACCGGGCTTTATTGACGTGCATACCCATGATGATTTAGAGCTGCTGCGTAACCCGAGTATGACAAACAAAATCAGCCAAGGCGTAACCAGCGTTATCATCGGTAATTGCGGCATCAGCGCAAGCCCCTATGCCTCATCAAACTCCCCGCCCGACCCAATTAATCTTTTGGGCAAGGCGGAGGAGTTTTGTTACGCATGTTTGCAAGATTATATAGTGGATTTTGAGGCAGCAGCACCTTACGTTAATGCCGCTGCGTTGGTTGGGCACACTAGTTTGAGAGCACAAGTCATGAAAGACATGAGTGTGTCTGCCACCGAACAAGAAATCGCGGCAATGACCGACATTCTGCGAGGGGCGCTAGCGCAAGGCGCTATTGGCTTAAGCACTGGGTTGGCATACAAAAATGCTCAGGGCGCTTCTACGGCAGAAGTGGCAGCACTTGTTGGTCACCTAGCGGAATTTAACGGCGTATATAGCACGCATTTACGAACCGAGTTTGATGGCATTATTGACGCTCTAGATGAGGCGTTTACAGTAGCTCAGCACGGGAATACCCCGCTGGTTATTTCGCATTTGAAATGCGCGGGTAAAAACAACTGGGGGCGCGCCCAAGAAGTTAGCCAACATATTAAAAAGCGCCAAACAGCGCAAAAAATCAGCTGCGACTGTTACCCCTACCATGCTAGCTCGAGTACCTTAGATTTAGCGCAAGTTACCGAAGACTTTGATATTTTTATTACGTGGTCAGAATCTCATCCAGAAAAAGCAAAACAGACCTTACAGAGCATAGCCAAGCAGTGGGAGCTCTCGCTGATGGATGCTGCTAAAAAACTACAGCCAGCAGGGGCTGTGTATCACGGGATGAAGGAAGACGACATGAAGCATTTCCTAGCTTTGTCATTCAGCATGGTGGGTTCAGATGGCTTGCCTTGCGATCCGCATCCGCATCCTAGGCTTTGGGGCGCGTTTCCTCGTGTACTCGGTCGCTACTGCAGAGACCAAAAGCTGTTTGGCTTGGCGCAGGCAGTTCATAAAATGACAGGTTTATCTGCAAGCGAGTTTTCGATTGATAAAAGAGGGTTTTTGCGCGTTGGCTATTATGCCGACTTAGTGTTGTTTGACGCCCAAAATATTGCCGATATGGCTGACTTTACAGACCCTATGGCAATGTCTACAGGCATAGAAAAAGTGTGGGTAAATGGTCAACTGAGCTTTCAGTCACATCAGGCTGAAGGCGCTGTATTAAGACCTAAAAAAGGCGCTGGGCGATTTTTGAAGCGCCAAACAAATGCACAAAGCTTAGCTTAGTTTGGAACAGGAAAACACGATGACAATAAAGCGATATGGCGCAGAGGGCGGCGAAGGAACAGGGGGGCAGCATCTGCCATTTTCAAGAGCCGTAGAGGCAGGCGGCTGGTTAAAAGTCTCTGGTCAAACACCGATGCGAGATGGTGAGGTGGTTGAGGGTAGCATAGTTGAACAGTCTAAACTCGCCATTGAAAACTGCCTTAATATCATGGACGAAGCAGGCTATGGCCTTGAGCATGTGGTGCACGTGTCTGTTGTACTGACCGACGCACGGTATTTTCAGTCGTTTAATAAAGTGTTTCAGCAAGTATTTGGTGACCATCCTCCGGCGCGCATTTGCATGGTGGCCGATTTGGTGATTGATTGTAAGGTAGAGGTGGATGTGACCTGCTTTAAAAGTCCCTTGAGTGATTAAATGTTCGCCAGCGGCATGTCAGGTATAGGCGAGCGTGTAGTATGAATTATATTTACATTTTTGCATTTGCTGTATACACCCTCGCCATGATTGCCTTGTCGTGGGCGGTGTCGCGAAAGCAAACTAATAGTGATGACTTTTTATTGGCAGACCGTAAAGTCCCGTTTTTGCTGTCTTTAGGCACCACTGTTGCGACAATGGTAGGAACAGGGTCGTCGATGGGTGCGGTTGGTTTTGCCTATGAAAATGGCTGGGCGGGAGCGCTCTATGGCCTCGGAGGTGCGCTAGGCATCTTGCTATTAGCCTTTATTTTTGCACCTATGAGGCGCTTTCGCTTTACCACCATGAGCGAAGAATTGGCGTTTTATGTGCAAAACAATCAGGTCGTAAAAAACCTTATCGCCTTTATTATTTATGCTGCAAGCATAGGTTGGTTAGGTGCACATATAATAGGCGGAAGTTTGTATTTGTCTTGGTTAACGGGCATCGATATGCAAACCAGTAAACTCATTATTGCCCTGAGCTTTGCGGTATATGTAGTGATTGGTGGCTACACAGCGGTGGTATGGACCGACTCGATGCAGGCGCTCATTCTCTTTACTGGTTTTATTTTGATGGCGTACTTTTCTGTGCAGTATGTAGGTGGATGGGAGAGTATGCTTGCATCGCAAGACGCAAAGCACAAGGCAATGGACGGTAGTAATACTTTAGGTATCGTGCCCGCTATTTCGCTTGCTGTAGCAATATTGGTAGGGGTATTGGCGACGCCGTCGTTTCGTCAACGCATTTACTCGGGCAAAAATGTTGCTACTATTCGAAAATCATTTGTGAGTTCTGGTCTGTTGTACTTAGGTTTTTCTATTGTACCGGCGATTATTGGCATGAGCGCTTATGCCATAAATAGTGAATTAGATAACTCAGCATTTGCCTTTCCTCATCTGGCACTCAACGTGCTGCCGCTTGCCTTAGGTGTGCTTATCATTATTGCTGGTATTTCGGCTACGCTGTCTAGCGCCAGCTCAGACGCTATCGCCGGTGTGAGCATTTTATTCACCGATATTTACACCGTTATATTTAGGAAAACGCCAGCAAAAAATAAATCCCTGTTGTTGTCGCGTTTTGCGCTAGTGATTACAATATCAATCGCCACATTGTTGGCTATGCTCTCGGATAACATCATCAGCTATATTACCCAAATGATAGCCGTGCTGATGTCGGGTCTATGCGTTTGCGGCCTATTGGGTCGTTTATGGCCAGCGTACACATGGCAAGGCGCAATTGCTAGCTTGCTCGCGGGTATGTTTACAGCGCTAGGAGTGAGTGCCTACACCCCATTAATCGAACAACTCGGTAACTCTATTTTACCCGCGCTCGTCGCTGCTGCTTTGGGTGGCATTGTGGTGAGTTTAATGACGCAAAAAACGCAAGCTGAAGATGCTTCGCTTAGTCAGAAAACGGTTCTGTGAGCAAGGCTCGCGCGACCTAGAGGTTTCTACATGATAAAGGCTAAAACATAATGTTTAACGGATATGCCACGCGAGAGAACTTGGGGCTCTTGTTCGCAATTGCCCTTCTTGTTGTTTGTACGGTTTTACAAAAAAGTTATGCCGAGAATAACAATGAAGCTTGCGCTGTGGCGCTCATGCCATGCCCTTTTGAAGTAAGGCTGCAGCCGGGCGAGCACAAAATTACCTTACCCATTAGTATTTATGTAAACGGCATGAGCGAGCCACGAAAAGAAGACGCGCTTAATCATTTTGATGATGCTTTACAAGGCATCAACTTACCCGCGCTCAAACGGGTTGATGATGAGGCCGTCGCGCATATTGTCCTGAAGGTTGTTGAAAACGGCACAAATGCGCCATCGCTCGCCATCCCAGAACACCTAAAAGAGACCGAATACACCGCACCTGAAGTGAATCGTTTTGTGCATCCGTATTTGGGTATGGATGAAAGTTATTCTTTAAATTTAAGCGCGATGAATGCTCAGGCCAGCGATACAGAAATGAGTGGCAACAAGAAAGTGCTCATTCAAGCGAATACTGACTTTGGTGCTATGCATGGCTTAAGAAGTTTAATGCAGTTGCTCTTTAGCGCAAACGAAGGGAGTTATGCAGGTCAATATGCAAGTCAACATGCCGGTCAATATGCAGGTCAAAAAGAGCAGAGCGCAGCGCCTAAGTCATTAAAGTTGCCGCTCATCAATATTGTTGATAAACCTGAATTTGCTTGGCGTGGCCTGCTCATAGACAGCGTGCGCCACTTTATACCGCTTGATGATATTAAGCGGCAGTTAAGGGGCATGGCGGCGGCAAAGCTCAATGTATTTCACTGGCATTTAAATGATGATCAAGGCTGGAGAATTGAGTCAAAACGCTATCCTAAGTTACACCAACTTGCCTCTGATAATCTCTATTATTCACAAGAGGAAATAAAGGAGCTTGTGCAATATGCCAGCTTGCTAGGCATTAGAGTTGTCCCCGAGTTTGATATTCCTGGCCATGCCTCGGCCATCGCGGTGGCTTATCCTGAGCTGATGGCAGACAAAAAGCAAAGTGAAATGCAGCGCCATTGGGGAGTGTTTGAACCGGTCCTTGATGTTAGCGATGATAGGGTATACTCCTTTGTTGACGCCATTGTAAAAGAGTTCAGTCGTCTTTTTCCAGACGCCTATTTGCATATAGGAGGCGATGAAGTTAATCCAACACAATGGCTGAATAATCCTAATATTCGCCAGCTCATGCTCGATTATAAGCTGCACTCAAGCGAAGATATCCACCATTATTTTAATGTCAAAGTGCAGAACATTTTAGCTAAATATCAGCGCAAACTAGTGGGGTGGGATGAGATATATCATCCAGATTTACCGCAAGATATCGTTATTCAGTCTTGGCGCGGCTTAGACTCGATCACTGAGTTTACACAAAAGGGTTATCAAGGTGTGCTGTCGACCGGATTTTATATCGACCAACCCCAGTACAGCGCTTACCATTATCGCAATGCACCTATCCGTGACCTGTATTCTCATGACGTATCAAAATGTATGGATATTGGCGAAAAAATTAGCTCCCGAGCATGGGCGCTCGAAATTGAGCGCTTGAAAGGATCGCCTGTGACAGGTGTACTAAGACTAGAACCCTTTACACAGGACAATACGCCGGTGAAGGTTTGCGGCTATATGCAGCTTAACGAGCGCTCTTTTAGGCAAGTTGACATCCGCTCGCTTACTCAGCAAGAGAAACGGAGCTCTGCCTTAAGTGGCGTGTTGAAATTTTCGGTTGATAGCTGGATGGGGCCGCTGAATATAGAGATGAATGTCGGCGAGACGGCATCACTGCTGCAGGCTCACCGTTTATTTATTGGCAACGCTTTTTATATGCTCAATGCACAAGAGCTAGTCCTTGAAGAGATGCCCGATATAAAATTGCCTGCTGCGCTAACCGACGACAAACGCCGTTATGTATTGGGTGGAGAGGCTACATTGTGGTCTGAATTAGTGACCCATGAAAACATAGATATACGAACTTGGCCGCGCTTGTTTGTAATTGCTGAGAGATTGTGGTCGCCGCCGACGTTAACAGATAGCGATAATATGTATGAGCGTTTATTTGTGATTGACCAATATGCACGCGATGTTGTTGGTTTGCAGCACTACCAGCAGCAAACCAAGGGCTTTTCAAAGTTGCTGGGCGCAACACATCCGGCGTTAGATACGACCTTTGGCTCAAAATCTAAGACACAGACTAACTCAGTCAATGACATTGATAGAAATGAGCCGTATAGAGGCAAGACGTCATCCCTTATCGCTTCTCTGCGGCAACTTGCACCTTTGTTTGAGCCTGCGCATTACTACACCCGACACCATATTAAATATCGACAGAACAAATATCACCAGCTAGCCCCTTTGGATGATTTTGTGGATTACTTAGGACCTGAAAGTTTAACTTTGATTGAGCTTACTCAAGCGCTTCAAGCGCAGGAAACAAGCAAAAGCTCGGTGATTGAGGCAATCTCAAAACAGCTTGCATTATGGCAACAAAGCATCTTGAATTTGCAAGACATTGATACAAATACCCCAGAGTTAGCGCGATTCAAAGTGCTGTTAAACGAGGCGAGTGCTTTTTTAAGGCTTGCGCATCAAACCATTGATTTATGCTCTGGGACAAGCACGATGTCAAACGCGCAAGTCACTAGCCTTCAAACTCAGCTTATGGCCTTACAAGCTCAGCAAAAAGAAACGCTTATTGCAGCGGTACCCTTGTTCTTAACACTCATTGAAGCCTGCCACACCACAAGTTCGACACTGCCTGTATATAGAAGCGTTGATTGGGTGGCTGACGGTGTTTTTACCAACGGGGTAGAAGGGCCAGCGGTGGGTAAAGACGGCGCTTTGTACGCGGTGAATTTTCAGCAAAATGGAACAATCGGGCGAGTGAGTGGGCAACATCAGGCGGTTGAGTTTGCTCGCTTGCCTAATGACTCTATTGGCAACGGCATAGATTTCGACCTAGCTGGAAATATGTATATTGCCGACTACGTAAATCATAACGTGATGATAATCAGTGCTGAAAACATGCGGCGTGAGGGTGGGGTCGAGGTAGAGGTTTACGCGCATTTTGAGAAAATGAATCAGCCGAATGATATTGTCGTTTCAAGCTCCGGATTGATTTTTGCGAGCGATCCTAACTGGGCGCAAAGTAACGGTAATCTTTGGCGAATAAATAAAGACCGCACGGTGACCTTGCTTGAGGGTAACATGGGCACTACCAACGGCATTGCTTTAAGTCCTGACGAAAAAACACTCTATGTGAACGAGAGCGTTCAGCGCAAGGTGTGGCAGTATAAATTGGACAAAGATGGTAATGTTATCAGCAAATCCTTGCTCATTTCGTTTGATGATTTTGGTCTCGACGGCATGCTGACTGATGCCTCTGGCAATATTTACATTGCTCGCTACAGCAAAGGTGTGATTGCCATCGTTTCCCCGCAAGGAAAAATTTTGCGAGAGGTAGCGCTTAAAGGAAAATACCCTACCAACGTTGCGCTAGGGGGAAATAATAAAAAGCGCATGTTCGTCACCATGCAAAAGCGCGGGGCCATTGAGTCTTTTTTAATCGAATAAGCAAACACAGGTCATTAGCAAGGATCATGTGTTGGCTCCGCAGACTTTGCTTATCAGTGCGTGGCGTTTGCAAGTTAACTTACGTAAGCCTTTGCGTGACTTACATTATTTATAAATAATCTCTTTGCGAGTGGGTGTCATGGTGGCTAATAGCTTGTTTTGAGTGGTATGAGGTATGTTGGCTTTGTTCATGGCGTTTATCAGCAAATCAACGCCAATATTAAAGTCGCGCTCACTTATATTCATACCGGCATGCACTTGCTCCATAGTATCGCCGGTATAAGCGCAGGGTCCTGATGCCAGCATGCATATATGCTCCGACAGCTTTTCATGAAAACGCGCAACGTCGCTATTTTCAAAATACGGGAATATATCGGGGCTATATTCAATTTCAGTTATAAAATTATCAACAATCTGGTTGATACCACTGCGACCGCCTAACTCTTCATACAAAGTGCTGCCCGCGTCTGTATGCTTACAGCTCAACAGTAAAAGTGCAGTTAATAACATCGCCGCTATTCTAAACAAAGCCATTACAGTAAGCCCCCGCTGATTGAAAAATACACGCCCGTTTGTTCAGGGGCGCCCGCGATGCTGCCTAAATCAACCCAGGCTAGGGTAAAATTGACGCGTTTAGACGGTATGTAGCTGATAAAAATATCTTTCCATGCCTGTTCGCCAAGACCTAAATTGTTAGGTTTTTGCCTGTACTCAGCGCCTATTACCACGTGCCGAGAAAGTAAAATTCCTGCTGACGCTTCAAGCAAAGCTTTGTAGTGATTATCGCTTGCACTCCCAAAGCCTAATAAGCCCGTTTGATTCGCTTTGCTGGCGCGAACCGTTACATTCCAAACGGCGTTATAGCCGGCCAGAGCGCCAAGATGCACTTTTGTTGCCGCAAGGTAAAAGTCGTTACCGTGAGAGGAGTTATCAGCCCCAAGCGTACGTGCGATAGCGCCGTCTCTTAAACGTTTGTGCTGCCAGCCGATACTTATTTGCGGCCATCTTCCGTATACTGCATCTGAGCTTAAGCGCACTTTTGCCCCGTAAATATCTTGCTGGATATTTACATCGGTGCCGTTGATGTCGAATCGCTGTTTAGCCACCGAGAGCTCAACTCTGTCGTACAATGACACCGATGCGCCCATCGCGCGCAAGCGATAGTCATCTACCGATACTTGGCTGAACATCGCATTTAACGAGATTTGCTCGCGCGAGTCGTAACCTGCTAGGGTTGCCCAAGGCACAATTCCGCCGCCGCCCGCACCTTCAACCTGCATGAGCCCAGCGGTGCCAATCAGTTTACCGTCTGCAGCAGTCGCGCTTGCTAAAACACATTGGCACATTAGATATATCGCTAATAAAAAAAGCCTGCGCATACTAAATTTCCTCTGCGCGAGTCTGTTGGGCATCTGTTAGATAAGATGCTAGATAAGAGAGAAGGTCAGCGAGTTTGAGGGGGCGGCTCATATAGTAGCCTTGCGCCCAATCGCTGCCTAGCTGCTGCAGAATGCACAAGGCCTGCTCGTCTTCTACGCCCTCTGCAATAACGGCTAAGTCAAAGCTATGCGCAAGCTCCACGATATGCTGCACTATTTTAACGTCGCCTGGATTACTCGAAAGATTGAGGACAAAGCTCTTGTCTATTTTTATTTCGTTAACCGGAAGCTTTTGCAAATAGCTCAACGATGAATAGCCTGTGCCAAAGTCGTCAATTGCTAAATCAAAGCCCGCATCTCTAAACGCTTGAAGGTGAATAGCCGCTTGCTCAGTGTCGCTGACTAAATCGCTTTCAGTAATTTCAAATGACAGGGCGCTTGTCGGCAGCTTGTACTGCGATAGCTCGTCCAAAATCCAAGAGAGCAAGTCTGACGACATGATGTCGCGAGCTGACAAATTAATCGCAATGCACATGTCTTTATGTTCAGCACGAATTGTCACAAGGTCTTTGCAGACCTGCGTTATTACAAAGCGAGTGAGTGCATGAATAAGATTAGCGTGCTCCGCAATTTCAATAAATTCGTCGGGAGGAACAAAGCCTAAGTCTTTGTTGGTCCAGCGTATTAAAGCTTCTAGTTTGCTCACTTTGTTGTCAGGCAAATTTAGTTTTGGCTGATAAACCATCGAGAGTTCACGCTGTCCTTCGTTCAAAGCATGCTTTAACTGAGTCACAATGTTAAGGCGTCTGCTATGGCGCTGCTCAAAGCTATTTTCGAACATCAAAACGCGCTTATCTTGTTTATTTGCCTCATCAAACGCAATGTTTATGCGCTTAAATACCTCGTCAACACTAGCGGCATTCTCAGGGCAAATCAGACTCACTAGCCTAAATTTGGGGCGAATAGCAATGTCGTCAGAAATAACGGGGTAATCGACGGTATCGAGAAGCTCAGATAACCTAAATTCATTAAGCTGTGAGTTAGGTAGCCACAAAAACTCATTTTCTGAAAAACGAGCAAGCGTACCTTCTAAGGTCGACAAATTTTTTGCAAAAGCACTTACGCACAAGTCAGCTACGTCGATACCAAATACATCGTTGATTTGACGCAAATCAGGAATGCTAAACCCTACGACATTAAAGCGCGAGTGAGTCAGATTTTCAGCAATTATTTGTGCAATGCGCCCTTTGTTCAATAAACCAGTGAGCATGTCGTGTTCGGCCTGATATCGAATTTTCTGCTCGCGATTTGCCACATTTACCTGCATCAATTGAAATGAATGCGACAGCTGTTCCACTTCTTTTATGCGCTGGTCAGTAAGCGGACGCCCCTGATATGCCCCATTCGCCATTGTTTGTGTAAGCTCTACAAGCTGAGCAATGGGCTTAGTTATGCGCCGCGAAAGCCATATGGCCACAGAAAAAGCTAAAGAAACGGTAAGCAATCCGATTGCAATGATGCCAATTTGCAAGCGCCTGTAGGCAGAAAATCGCTCGGTCACATCTGCACTGAAGATGACGTTTATTTGAGTGTCATCAATGTCAGATATTGTGAACGACTCAGACGCAAAAGTTTGGCTTAAAAAAGGCAGAATTATCCACGAAAGCGAGTCGACGCTCGTGTTTTTAATTTCGTCGCTTAGCCCGTTTTTGAGCGACGATATCGAAAAGGGCTCATAATGGCTGCTTTGCACCTCGATACTGGTGTGCAGTTGCGTAACTGCAGTAAAGGTAGCCAGCACAGCTTGGTCTACTTCAAAACCAATAAGTGCAATGCCGATAGGTGTGGGGGCATCGACCGTTATCAATACAGTTTGGTATAGTTTACCGCCTAGCACCGACCAAGTGATAAGGCCGCCACTGCGCATAACCTCATCTAGCGTAGATGCTTTTAAAAAGGTGACCTTACCTTGTTTACTGGGCACATCAAGCGTTGCTGATACAATTTGTCCGTCGAGATTTATAATCGCCATCATGTCAGCTTCGATGCGAGCGCTATGATTCACCAAGGCACTATGGATGGTGCTGACATCGCCAATTGCGACCGTTTCTTTAAAGCCAAAATCGTCAGTGAGCACTTGGGCTGAATTAATCAACAGTGCTTCACGATTGCTAAACACGCTTTGAAGCACGCTTTGCGCAATTTCAAATGAGTTTCGTAACTGTGCTTTGCCGCTTTGAGAGGTTGATATCCATATACTCGCCAGTATTGCCATACATGAAAATGTGAGCAAGCCAAGCATGCTAGCAAGCAAATGACGTTTTAGTGAAGACTGCTTCATGATCCGCCACCCGAGCCAGCAGAGGGTGAGCTAGGCGCATTAAAACGACGTTTAAAACTTCGTTTAGTCTCAGGCGCGGCGGGTGGATTTAGGTTAATTTTTATTACTTGCAGCCCTTTGCCTTGCTCCAAAACACGCTCTTCGCGTTTATCTATGCCAATTGCAAGTGCTGGGTGCCAGATGTTCACCTGCATTTGACTGCGGCTAGGCAGGACCGCCATACCCTGCGCATTTGTTTTTACTGCGGTATTTGTGTCGTCAACATAGATAAAACCGAGCATGTTATCGTGAATATTGCAGCCAAGCTCAACAATACCCGCTTGTTCCATGACGATTTGCTCGCTGTGCAAGCCTCTAAATAGCTTTAGTTCAAAGGTTTTTGCCTTACTGAAGCTATACACATGATGGCGAATATTGTCGTTATTAGGAAACGCAACGGCTTGCCCTTTTTGTACAAGCAGTACATGAGGCTGAAAGGTCATATCAACTTGGTCCATGACTGCAAGCGTGTTGTTAACAGCGCTTTGCTGCGATTTCGAATCAATTGCAATAATCGCGTCGCTCACCGGCTCACCCGCAAAATCAACTACTTGAATTTGTACGCTGGCAACTGACGCCCATGAGACTATGCACACATAAACGAAGAGAGTTACTTGGAAAACGCGTCTGAAGAAAATGTTGAACATATAAACCGAAATAAGATGACTTAATGTTAAATAATCGGTTAATCGCAATAAAGCTTTAACGGAGTGTGAAAATTGACCAGCGTTGTGATTAGAGGGCAGGTCTGAACCTACCGTTCTGGACCTAACCTTCTGGACCTAACAAGGCTATCTAAAATGTCAGCTCTCCTTTAGCGTTTGAAATGAACTCACATAATGTTGGTGACTATTACCCGCCAATTTTCTAGTGTTCGCCGCAATTATGTGAAGACGGACAAAATGTATTCGACTTTACTACTCTGCACTATTGTGTTTTGCTCATTTAAGATGCGGTGCTTAAATACGAGAGGGCAGTGAACACCTTGGATGAAAATATGGATTTATCTAATGGATGGGAGCGGGTAGCAAATACCTTTATTGCTGTGAGAAACCCCAATGTTGGCAAAAGTACACTGGAAAACTGGGTAGCAAACCTACCTCCTCGCGCGAAGGTACTTGATATTGGATGTGGATTTGGCGTGCCCAACACACAAGTCTTAATAAATGCAGGCTGCCAAGTCTATGGAATTGATGCTTCTAAAACGTTGATAGCGCAATATAAAAAACGATTCCCGATGGCAATAGCTGCTTGTGAAGCGGCAGAATCATCGAATTACTTTGATATAAAGTTTAATGCGATTATAGCAATAGGGCTTATTTTTTTACTGCCAGAGGATGCACAGTTAAAGGTCTTACAAAACGCAGCACACTCCCTTAAAAACCGAGGGCGTTTTTTGTTCACAGCTCCTAAGCAGGTATGTGAATGGCAGGACGTTTTAACAGCGAAGCGGTCGCGATCATTAGGTAAAGATGCATATGTGAGCGAGTTATTAAAGCATGGACTGATTTTAACAAACGAATATGTGGATGAAGGGGAAAATCATTATTTCGATTTTACTTTGGAAGCTTGATATTTACCGACTTAAGTACAGTTACGAACTATCCTGAGTAGGTTTATATTATTCCCTCGATTTAGCAATATTTAAGGAATGAATATGAAACAGTTAAACAATATTGAAACAGAACAGGTAAATGGAGGTATTTCATTTACTGACGGGGTTGGCTTGGGTGGTTTTGCTGGTGGTTTAGGCGCTGCCGCCGCAGGAGCTAGTATGGCTGTAATAGGTTCTGCGGTGGTTGCCGGTGGATTAATCGCCGGAGCTGGTCTTGGCGGCTATTACTTTGGCAACGCAATTGGTCTTGATAAGGTCGGCAGCTTTATAGGCAGCCGTCTGTATAAACGCAAACTTTAAAAATCTTCAAAACATTAAGGGGAGATAAAATCTCCTCTCTTTAACACTATGGCGGATATTATTTTGAACAATATAAGTATGCTCTTAACTATAAAAAGACTGTCTATTTTGATGATCATGATAGTCGCTACATCTCTGTTGATCTATGTCTGGCCAACAGACTTATTGAATGATGATGAGACGAGGGTGATTATCTATCTAATTAATGTAGTTGTTTGGTTTGCGTTTTTTTATGCAAAGGACGCTAGGTACAATGGCGAGCGTCAAGATAAGTAAGAAATGGTGGCCCGACCCTGACTTGAACAGGGGACCTGCCGATTATGAGTCGGATGCTCTAACCAACTGAGCTATCGGGCCATTCTTTGAAGCGGTGCGAAGTATAATGATTTTTTACTTTTATGTCACCCAAGGCCTTAAAATTTTTATAAAATAATGCTAACTCGTTGCATTTATTAAAGTTTGCAAGCAATCTGCCGTCATATAAGTGCAATAACTCTGAATTTTTGCTATGTTTGCACCATAGCATTACGCATTTTAGATTGGAGAGTGCGAATGAACGAAACCCCTTATTTGTTGAGCGGGCGCAATACCATTATCCACAAACAACGCAAGGTTGACCTATTAATCGTTAATAGTCGTCAAGACCCTGTGCTAATGGTTATTCACAACGGTATTGAAGAATACAACGGCAAGGTGCCGGAAAACAAATTAGAAGCGAAGCGCATGGATGTGGCTAAAGTCGATATAGCATCTTCAGAAAATTTCGGCGATTATCGTAGTCTGTTATTTGTTCAAACCCTGAATAATAAAGAGTATAAAATTGACTACTCCAAAAAAGGAACCGATTACTTCATCACCATTCATCAAGAGAGTACGTTCTAAAGTAAGCGCCTCGATATCATTTTTTGGTGGCATTGCGCTCCTCGGGGGTCTCTTTCTGCTGTGTGAATATGCCGTCGAATCGTTAAGCCTCAGTTTTCCTCCTGCTCTTATCGGCATCGCCATCCTACTGCTTATACTACTAATTATTGGGCGCGTGCCAAAGATCTTGCAGCCAGCAACAGGCTTTTTGCTATCGCACATGGT
Organism: Glaciecola siphonariae; assembly: GCF_042652645.1. NCBI lineage: Bacteria > Pseudomonadati > Pseudomonadota > Gammaproteobacteria > Alteromonadales > Alteromonadaceae > Glaciecola > Glaciecola siphonariae. The sequence continues at coordinate 163,656 of NZ_JBHSGU010000029.1, read as the reverse complement.
GGTATTTTTTATTCCTGCGATTGCAGGTATTGTTGCTTATATCACCTTAATTCTAGCGTTTCCGCTTGCCCTACTACTGTCCATAGTTGCTTCCACGGTGTTGAGTTTGTTAATAACCGCCTTGTTAAGTCAAAAGCTTCTTCCAAAAGATATCGATAATGAATGATTGGATGTTTTTGAAGTCTGGCGGCTTAACGCTAGGTCTGCTAGCAGCTACCATATGTGCCTATTTAATCAGCGTATTTATCTATAACAAAGCCAAGCGTCATCCTATGGCTCATCCTTTGATAGGAAGCGCGGTAATGGTAATTGGTGCGATTACCGTTTTGAATATCTCCATTGATACTTACCGGCAACATGTATCGCTACTGGCATTTATGTTGGGCCCAGCAACCATTGCTCTGGCTATTCCTTTGTTTAATCAGTTTAGGGTGCTCATTAAAATGGGCTGGCGAGTGATTGTGCCTATTTGTATCGGCGGAACGCTCGCCCCACTGCTTGCATGGCTGAGCATTTTTGCGTTTGACACTCCCTTTAATTTGCAAATGACCATGTTGGTCAAATCTATTACCACGCCACTTGCAATGGGCACGGCGCAGTCTATCGGCGGTATTGCTTCATTGGCGGCGGTATTTGTAATTGTTACCGGAATAGTTGGCGCCATTTTTGCGCCTTGGGTTTTTGCAATCACTCAAACAACATCACATATGGCGCAAGGTGTGGCACTGGGCACTGTTGCCCATGCAGTCGGCACATCAAAAGCAATAAGCACGTCTGAAACGTGCGCTGCCTTTGCTACCTTAGCCGTATGCTTAAACGGCATAGTAACAGCCTTATTGCTTCCTATTTTGTTTGGCTAGGAGCGCCAGCTCAATTTATCCCTTCAGTTTTGCCCAGCAAAGCGTAAAACATATAAAGATTCTTGAGATTTTTCCGATGATACCAGTATGAAATTAACTCATTGATGAAGTTGGACGTCTGTATATGTTATCAGTGCTCATTTGTGACGACTCAATGGTTGCTCGCAAGCAAGTCGCAAAATGCCTCCCGCAAGACTTAGAAACAAGCATTCACTTTGCCAAGCACGGTGAGGAAGCGCTTGATGCAATTTGCGAAAACAAAGGCGAACTTCTTCTTCTCGATTTAAACATGCCGGTGATGGACGGTTACGAAACCTTACTCCATATTAAGCAGCAGGCGCTAGGGACTAAAACCATCGTAATTTCTGGTGATATTCAGCCAGAAGCACGCCAACGAGTGATAAATTTAGGCGCTCTGGATTTTATTAAAAAACCGGTAAATGCTGAAGAATTAAGAGCTATGCTCGAAAAGCACAGCATTCTTCATGCAGAAGAAGAGGTGCCTGAACAGCCCAGTGCCATAGATGAAGAGATACGAGACTGTTATCAAGAAGTGGTAAACGTGGCCATGGGACAGGCAGGAGACCATCTTGCGCGCACTATGAACGTATTTGTGCGCCTACCCATCCCAAATGTAAACCTGATTGAGGTTTCTGAGCTGCATATGATGTTGTCAGACGTTGATGCTAATGAAACCACTTCTGGCGTGTGCCAAGGCTTTCTCGGTGACGGTATTAGCGGCGAGGCACTGTGTGTATTGAGTGACTCTAGCTTTAGCGATATGGCGAGGATCATGCAAGTTGAGGGCAATATCGACGACCAGATGCAGCTTGAGTTACTTATGGACGTTGCCAGTATATTAATTGGCACATGCTTACGAGGTATTGCCAATCAGTTAGATATGCAGTTTCGACAGGGGCATCCTGTGGTGCTTGGTCAGCATCAAAGCGTGCAAGAGCTGATTAACGCCAATAAAAGCGCATGGCGGAGAACACTGGCAATTGAGCTCAGTTATGGTTTAGAAGGGTTTAACGTTCAGTGCGACCTTGTGCTGCTGTTTACCGAGGAATCGATGGATATGATGAACGCAAAACTTGCCCATTTGTTGGAGGATTAAGCATGAGTGTAACCACCGGTGGCGCAAAAGAGGCGCTAGACGAATTACTTGAGTTTCATTGGATGATGGACATGATCCAAACCGTTGATGTGGGCATTGTTGTGTTTAATCGGGATTTTGAAATTAAGGTATGGAATGGATTCATGGAAGCTCACTCCGGCCTATTGCCGTCGGACGTTAGAGATAAAGTCCTATTTTCTTTATTTCCAGATATCGCCCCTGCTTGGTTCTCACAAAAGGTAAAAAGTGTGTTTGACCTGCGCACTCGTGCGTTCATTACTTGGGAGCAACGTCCCTACTTATTTAAATTTCGCAACTATCGGCCTATCACAAGCTCGGCGCCCTATATGTATCAAAATGTTGTGTTCTCACCTTTAGTATCTGCTACTGGCGCGGTTGAGCATGTTTGCATGATGATATACGACATGACCGACGCAGCATCGGCTAAAAAACAGCTCTTATCTTTGCAGGTTAAAGAAGCTGAGTTGCAAGAGCAAAGCGACCTCAGTAAATAGGTTCTTCGCTATATTCTCCGTATACGCGGTAACTTGGTCTGCCTTTTGCTAATTCAATGGTAAGTTGACTATAATTTTGCGTACCCATGAGAACATATCTCACTATTTTCTTAACAATATTGTTATGTTTGACCTTATCTGCCTGTGGCGGTGGCGGCTCTGATAGCCCCGACGCAGCGACAACACGCCCGGTGTTAGTTAATGCCGGTACTGACCTACAGTTGCTTGAACAAGAAAGTTCTCCGTTAAGCGGCACTGCAAGCGGCGGCAACGGAACCTATACATATGAATGGCGAGCCAATGCGCCCGTTGTTATTGATCATCCAGATACCACTATGGCCGACGCATCGGTGATGGCGCCGGTGGTAACGGTTGAAACCAGCTTTAACTTAACCCTCGTAGCTACAGATTCAGAGGGTAAAAGCGGTAGCAAAACCATTTCACTCATTGTAAATCCAATCAATGAACTTCCTACCGCCGTGATATCAGCCAACACCATTGAAAACTATGCTCCGCTTTCATATCCGGTGGGCGTTGACGTGATTTTGAGCGCTGCGATGAGTTCAGACCCTGATCCACAAACAGAAGATGCCGATATTGCCGCATATTTATGGCAGCAAGTTGCCGGCTTGAACGTGTTAGATGGGGTGCAGGTTGACCAGCAGACCTTACGCTTTTCTACATCATCATTTTTAGAGCCCTTAGATGTAGACATTATGTTGACGGTAACAGACCAAGAGGGCGGTGAGGCAACAGAGCGCATGTCTTTGACGCTTTTAGGTGAGCGGGGAACATTGCCGCACGTAAGCGTAAGCAAATCTTTAAGCGTATTTTCTGGGGAGCATTTGCCCTTATATGCAGAGATAGGGAGTGACGCACCTGGCAACGCTCCATTTACCAGTATATGGCAGCATGATTTTACGCGCTTTTTGAATTTACAGTTTGCAGAGCAAGTTAGGGCTTTGGCGATCGCGCCAGCGGTGTCTGAGCCTACGGCCATTTCATTTGAGCTAACCGCTACCGATGCAAAAGACAATCAAATGTCACAAACGCTTACACACACCGTCAATCCAGCACAGCGAGCAAGGATAAACGATACTGGGCTTGCATTATATGCTCGCGCGTCAAACATGCAGGTCTCGTATCCTTTTGATTACCCCGGGCAAGATGCACAATATGGCAACGACCGGCTGCAAACCACAGGCAGCCTGCAAAAAACCGGGCGCGGTGAAAATGGCTTTGATTTTACTCGGCTCAACGACAATGGCGATCCGGTAGACGACCTAAGTCTTCCGTTCAGCTGTGTTAGAGACAATATCACTGGCTTAGTATGGGAAATTAAAAACACCGACGCAGGCAGTATTCATAACGCAAACAGCACCTTTACTTGGTATCAAGATGAGGGCGAAATCGGTGGATTTGAGGGCGATATTAACGCGCAAAGCGAGTCGTGTGAGCTAAGCGGTGACCAATGCAATACACAAGCCTTTGTTGAACAAGTTAACCAAGCAGGTCGCTGCGGATTTTTTGACTGGCGTTTGCCCACTCACGCTGAATTGCAGTCGATTTTGCACTATGGCAAAGACAGTGCGCCGCTTATCGATACGTTTTATTTTCCAAATACAGGCTCTTCGCCATCGCTGTGGTATTGGACACGCCAAAGCAGTGCTGATGGGGTAAACGAGGAAATTGCGCGTAATGCATGGGCAATAGACTTTGCGAGCGGTGTCGATAATTTTTGGAGCAAATCTAGCGAACATCGAGTAAGACTAGTGCGTGCGGGGAGGAATAGCTTATGAGAGGAGTCATGATTAAACGGCTGATATTAGTGGGCTGTTGGGCCTTATTGGCAATATTGAGCAATGTGGCAATAGCTGAATCGGTGTGTGTAGGTGACATTCCAGCTACATCAGATGAAGAGCTTTATTTAGAAATCGGCGACGGTCAGATATTGCACAGGCCATCTAACTTGGTATTTATGCGTTGCTCACTAGGGCAAACGTGGGAAAACGATGAGTGCACCGGCGAGGCCGCGCTCTATACTTGGCAAGACGCCCTGCAGGCAAGCTATGGATATGAGTTTGCCCAAGCGCTCGGTTGGCGTATGCCAAATATAAAAGAATTAAGTGTTATCGTAGAACGAGCCTGCGTAAGGCCTGCGGTTAACGAGGCGCTGTTTCCGCAGACGCCGCCTGACGATTTTTGGACATCAACACCCTCAATCATTGATGACACTCGCGCATGGTCAATGGCATTTTTTAATGGCACCAGTTCGATTAAAGCCAAAGACCGAAGTCTTCATGTGCGCTTAGTGCGAACGAGGCTTAACTCTGAGTAATTCCTTGCTCTTGTGCTATGTGTGCGCTGAGTTCAACCAACAGTTGACGCATTTCAACAACCGCAGCTTTGTATCCATCACCTTGAATACGACCCTGTAAATTAAAGCGTTTCTTAATCGGAGCGCTTTGGTCATTGTTGTATTGATAAAAACCCGTTAAGAATACGTCGCCGTCTGCGGTGGGGTAAAAGTGTTCAATAAACAGCACGATGCTGCGGCACTGCTCACACGCACTGTCCGCTTCGCTTACTATCAATGCTTGGTTGTACTCATATTCCACGACACGCGCAATGCTGTCGGTGAGTCGGTCGGCCCACTTATGATAGCGGGCTATTTCAAGCGTGTGCTCGCTTACCATCATAATCAGCGCGTTCTGATTCAGATAGTCAGGAACTGCGCCAACGCGCACCTCTGCAAGCTGCGAAGCACCGTCTGTTGTCAAAGACCTATCGCTGGCTGTATCGAGTAAATAATACTGAACCTTAGGCCCGGGACCTGAGCTGCTGCATGCGGTTAACGAGAAGACGCAAATGATGAAACAGATTCGTATAAACATTATGGATTTTTCCGTTTGGGCTCTTGATCAGGCTGAGCCTGTTCGCCGAATATAAGCGAATTAGGTTGGGCACTGATTTTTTCAATAAATGGTTGAAGGCTATCTAAGGTGCGCTGAATTTCTATCAAGTTGTCTTGGAGCTCCTGATAAATAGGCGACGAAGGCTGCAAGCCTTTCATCACACTTTGCCCTTCACGAAGCGTTTGCTCCATGGTAAGGATAACTGACTGCGTAGATATGATAGCGTCATTCGCCGAATCTAGCGTCGTTTCGGCTGAGCTCATCACGTCGTTTACCGACACAATCACCGACTCAATATCAAGTGCGTTTATCTTGGCAAGAAGCGCATCGGTTTTGTCTAATATGCCGGCAAACCCTGTTTCATTGATAGGAATGACCATATATTGCCCGAAGTATGTAATCTCATTACTCACCGGATTGGTCATATCAAGATTGATTTTCATCGCGCCGGTAAGGTAGTTTGCGCTCTCAATTTTTGCGGCTAGGCCGGTTTTTATCCATTGCTTAAACTGCCGGTCAAACCATTCGAGTGAATACCCCTCTTCCTGCGCTAAACGTTGAGGCTCTATATGAATAATAACGGGAATGCGCTCTTCATCTGGGTCGATTAAATTAGTTTGATGAAATCCTAAATAGGGTTTTGCGACGCGCCCGACGCGAATACCTCGATATTCAACGGGTGTTCCCACTTGCACGCCAGCGACTGAATCTTCGACTAAAATTGCATATTCCAAATACTCGTATACGCGTTCTTCGGTGACGCTACGTTTATTTTCATACAGCTTAAAGCTGGCCGCTTCTGTAATTCTTTCTCCTAGGGGAAGGTCATCGGGAATATCAAATTGCACACCACCGGCTAAAAATGTTTCTACGGATGCAAAATCAATGGCCAGACCCTGACCATTGGTGCTGAACTCAAAGCCTCCCGCGTTCCAAAAAAATGTGTTAGTCGTTACCAAGTTATGGAATGGGGCATTAATAAACACTTCATAAGTGATTTCGCGGGTATCAACATCAAAATCAACTAGCTCAATCGCACCGACCTCAAACCCGCGGTACATGACTGGATTGCCCTCCCGAAGGGCTTTTCCGCCGCTTGAGACCAAGCTCACTTTCAAACCTTCGTCGTTTGGTGAGGAAATCGGGGGAGATTCGAGGCCAACAAAGCTATTACTCAATTGTTCATCTTTTCCTTTCTCTAGCGTGATAAATGCGCCTGAAAGCAAGGTACCAATGCCGCTTACACCCGACGAACCGATCCGCGGGCGCACCACCCAAAACTGACTGTCGCTGCGCAAGAAATGGGTCATTTCACGGTCGATAACAACTTGCGCTAATATGCCGTCGCCGTCTTCGTTAAACTCAATGCCGTCGAGCATGCCAATGTCGACATTTTTATATTTAACCTTGGTTTTATTGACCTCCAAGCCCTCGGCATTTTCAAAGGCAATGGTGATAGTTTGGCCTTGGTCCTGCCATTCTTTGTACAACATACCGATGCCCACAAGCACCGCTATTATGGGCAGTATCCATATGCTTGATATGCGAGATTTATGGGTGACTACTGCTTGCTTGCTAGAAACTTCATCCGTCATTTACGTTTGCTCTACTTAGTCCATCTTTTGTAAGTTCTGGTGTGCGCTTAACATTGTCCCATATAAGACGAATGTCAAGTTGTTGGGCAGACAACATAGTTAGGATCACGACACCCGCAAACGCCTGCGCAGCCAATCCAGGGTGAATTGTCATGAAGCCAGTGATTTGCACGAGCGCAACCAAAATCGCTACTACAAATACATCAATCATCGACCATTTACCAATAAATTCGGTAATTTTATAAAGCCTCGTGAGCTCTAGGTGGTGAACATCATGATTACTTTTTGCGCAGTAACACAACCAAATAATAGCCAACATTTTAGCTATCGGAATAATAATACTGGCAATAAATATGACGCTGGCTACAAAGTACGAGCCCATCTCAAAAAATAGAATTACGCCGCCTAAAATTGTTGAGGGCTCTGTGCGTCCGAACAGAGTTGTGCTCATGATTGGATACATATTTGCGGGAATGTAAAGTATCATCGCAGTTACGACCAGTGCTAATGTTCGCTGCAAACTGTTTGGATGACGCAAGTGTAAACGCCGAGAGCACACTCTGCAGTTGTTCTCATCAATAGGCGTGAGCGATAGGCAGCGCGAACAATTTGCTAGATTGTAATCGGCGGCGGTATGCTCGGTGTTGTTATCTGCCATTTGTCACCCAATACCAAAGCTGACGTTTTGTCACAATGCTGCTTAAATTTAGTAGTAAGACGGTGAAACCAATATAAGACCAAAACGCCACGCCCAAGAGAATGTCTACCATATGCATGAGCTTTATCAGAGCAACTAACACGCCCAGTACAAATACGTCCGCCATCATCCAAGGAACCAGCGTACTGATAATTTTTGCGCAAAGCATCGACGCCTTACTTGATTGTTCTTTTAAAAGTGGGGCGAGCATGGCGACCAAACAAATAAGATACATTCCGGGCAGAACAATCACGCAAGCAATGACAATAAAGGCCATAAAGGAGTACCCATCTTCTAACAATACATTGGGTGCTTGCAGCAAGGAGATAGTATTTACCACGCCTTTGCTTGAAATGGTCATAAACGGGAAGCTAACCGATATTATCAGAAACATGAGCGCACTAAGCGATAGGGCCAAGGTTTTATCGATTGGACTTTTTTGAACAGAAAACTGCGTCTCCCCGCAGCGTGGGCAAGCAAGGTGCTGAAAATTCTCCAGTTTTTCTGGTATTTCAATCAGTAAATCACAGTCATGACAAGCGATTAGCTGATTTAGTTTAGCGTTGTCTACGCTCATGCTTCCTCTAGGCATCTAATGAACCGTTGATTGTTCAATTAATATCATAATTGATTAATGTGATAGATAAGGTTGAGAGAAATATTGTTATTGTTACGTGTTAGCTTGACTAAAAGTCTAGCATAACATTGCCCACTCGACTCAAATCCAAACGCAAATACTTAACATCTAGCGAGATCATCAAACCTACGCTATCATCTATCTCATCGGTTGCAAGCTCGTTTAAAAACATTATCAATTAACAACATAAAGGAATAAAACATGAAAAAACTCATCAGCTTATTATTGATAACGCTTGTTGTAGCCGCCTGTTCAAGTGCGCCAAACTGGAAAGGTATGAGCGAATCTGACATCACTGCTTGGAAATCTGAGGGTTTTGACGCCAAATCAGCGCAGCAGTGGAGCAAAATTGGTCTTAATGCGCGTGAGTCTAAAATGTGGACACGTAACGGCTTTGAAGTGGATGAAGCTCACGACTGGATTAAAAAGAATTTTTCGGCTCGCGAAGCATCAAATTGGAAAAAGGGCGGGTTTAGTTTATCTGAAGCAGTGCGTGATAGAGAAAAGGGCTTACAGCCCATCCGCTAGGGCTTTTAGCGCGTTACACAAACTCTGACAACAATGAGTTAAGGTAACGCCTACCTTGCTCGCTGACCTGCCAGTGGGTCAGCGTTTCATCTAACAAGCCTTTATTTACGGCGCCCGTCAGTTGAGCTTGTTCTGTCACGCTTAAACCATATCCTGTTAGGCGCTCATAATCTTCTTTAGGACAGGGCTCTAATAAGCGAAAGCGATTCATGAAAAACTCAAAGGCTAATTCGTTTCTCGCCACCGCATGTGTTTTATATAAATAAGGTGTTGAAAGATTCATATAGCCTTTTGGGTGTTTTACTTTTTCAGTGCGCGTAATTACACCCGAGTGCATGTTGGTAACCTTCCCATGCGCCCCGCATCCTATTCCAAGATAGTCACCAAAGCGCCAATAGTTAAGATTGTGCTGACATTGTTGACCTGCAAGGCTATAGGCCGAAATTTCATATTGCTCATAAGCGTTTGCTTGTAATAATTGCTGTCCTCGTTGCTGAATATCCCATAGAACATCGTCGTCTGGCAGCTCAGGTGGCTTTGAGTAAAAAAGCGTGTTGGGCTCAATAGTCAGTTGATACCAGGAGATGTGAGGCGCGTTGAGCGAAATACTTCTTTGTAGGTCAGACAAGGCGTTATCTAAGTTTTGCTCGGGTAAACCATGCATTAAATCGGTATTAAATGAGCGCAAATTAAGTGTGCGGGCAAGTTCTATTGCTGTTACCGCCTGCTGGTCATCGTGAATACGACCTAAACGTTTTAAGTGCTCCGTTTGAAAGCTTTGTACGCCAATGGAAATACGATTTATCCCAGCTTCTTTAAAGCCGGCAAAGCGTTCAGCTTCTACTGTGCCAGGATTTGCTTCCATGGTTACCTCGGCATTTTTTGCCAGCGGCACACGTTGCGCAATGCCCTGCATTAATCTGTGCATGCCCTCTACACTGAGCAAGCTCGGTGTGCCGCCGCCAATAAAAATGGTCGATACTTCTCGCACCTGCCCTTGGTGAGTAATGCTGGGAAGGTCTTTTTCTAAATCGTCAAGTACGTGTCCGATATACTCGTTCTCAGGTATGCCGCCTTTCATTTGATGCGAGTTAAAATCGCAGTATGGGCACTTTTGCACGCACCACGGTATATGCACGTAAAGCGAAAGCGGTATCGTTTTTTGCATCAACTGTGTGGGCATGGTGTTGGAGGTCTTATTCAGAGAAATAATAAAAGGCTAGCTCACCAAGTACTATCACAAAAGGGGCTGTAAATCGTGCATAAGCCGCTTTAGTGCTTTACCGCGATGGCTCTGCGCATTTTTGATAGACTTATCAAGTTCGGCAGCGGTGCACTGATGCTCGGGAAGGTAAAAAATTGGGTCGTAACCAAAGCCGCCATCGCCCGATGGTGCAGTAGTGATTTGACCTTCCCACTCGCCTTGGCAAATAAGCGGCGTGGGGTCATTTGCGTGACGCAAAAATACCAGTACACATAAGAATCGCGCGCTTCGACGTCTCTCGTCAGCGAGCTCACGCAGTACTTTTTCGTAATTTCCTTTGTCGTTGCCGTGTTGTCCGCAGTACCTTGCGCTGTAAATGCCCGGCGCACCATTTAATGCGTCGATGACCAAACCACTGTCATCGGCAATCGCCGGTAGTTTGGTATGGCGCGAGGCGTGGCGAGCTTTAATAATGGCGTTTTCAACAAAAGTTGAGCCGGTTTCAGCAACGTCACTGACTAAAAACTCCGATTGTGGACACACTTGAATTTTGTATTGTTTAAACAATGCGTCAAACTCAGCGACCTTGCCTTTGTTGCCGGTAGCCAAAACAATTTGCTGCATGCTTAACGATAAACTCATTTCTTATTGCGCTTTTTAGGACTCGATTGCTTACTCTTACGCTTAACTTTGCTTTTAGGTTTTTTCTTCTTTACCAGCGAAGGCGCTTTGTTTTTTGGCTTTAAGCCTTCAATCACACGGGCTTTAAAGCTCTCTTTGGTGTAACGTTCAACTTTGCCCACCCACATAAAATCGTGCGCTTCAATGAGCGATATTGCTGTGCCCTTAGCACCTGCTCTACCTGTTCTGCCAATCCGATGCAGATATACGTCGGCCCCGCGTGGCATGTCGTAGTTAATCACGTGGCTAACATTAGGAACATCAATACCGCGTGCTGCAACGTCGGTTGAAAGCAATATTTTAGCTTCTCCCGATTTAAATTTTGCCAGAGCGGCGTTGCGCTTGTCTTGCGGCATTTCACCTTGCAAATACACCAACGGGTACTTGTTCATGAGTTTGTCTTTTAATGCATGAAGGCGTTCTCGTGTTTTCACAAAAACGATGCACGACTCCACCGAATGATTAAGGTGATGCTCAAGCAATGCCTCTTTATGCGCTAGGTCGTCACATAGGTGATACCACTGAATGGTTTTGGCTTTTTCTTTTCGTGAAGGCGTGGCATTGAATTCTTTAGGATCCGTTAAAAGTTCGGCAGCAAAGTTACGCACACCTCTGCTTGATAGCGTCGCTGAGAACAACATGCTTTGCTTGCGCCATCTTGCTTCGCCAGCAATTTGATAAACAATAGAAGAAAAGCCCATATCGAGCATGCGATCTGCTTCATCTAATACTAATGACTCGATGTCGCGACAGTCGCAGGTTTCTTTTTCGATATGCTCAAATAAACGTCCGGGTGTAGCAATGAGTACATCAGGCCGCATCTCTAGGGTTTCTCGGTCGGTGCCATAATTTATCCCGCCGGTAATTACGCCGCAGGTTAAATCGGTGTACTTCATAATGGCGCGCGCTTGCTCGCCCACCTGATTGGCAAGCTCACGAGTAGGCACTAGCACGAGGGCGCGTGTACTGCCTTCGGTGCGTTTAGGGTTGTCGAGCAAATACTGACAAATAGGCAGTAAGAATGCAGCCGTTTTACCTGTTCCGGTGGGCGCACTAGCAAGAATATCGTGCCCTTCCATAGCGTCGGGTATCACCAATGCTTGTATGCTTGTGGCTTGGGTAAATCCCATTTCGGCAACTGCACGACAAAGTTCGTCGTCCAATTCTAAGTCTGCAAACATGAATCACTTCCTATAATAAATCGGTGCGGGAGTTTACACTAAGTTTCGCGTAAAAGCTTTTGCCAAATACACCGGCACTCGCCGAGTTTGAATAAACCGAGCGACTAAGCAAGCCCGTGCGCACTGGCTAGAAATTGTTTAATCATCTCTAAACGCTCTTTGCGTACCGCGTCTTTTATTTGTGAGCCTTTTAAACCGCTACGAACAATCGCTTTTACATCTACACTTTGTAATATTGCGAGTAAGTCTTGCCAAGCCTTAAATTGTGGGTAAGGCCGTTGAGCGAAGTTTTTACGCCCCAAAAAGTCACATTTGCATACTAATAAAAGCTGCAAAAATCGCTCTGGTCGTCGCCATGCGTCGGCTTTGTCAAACACCTGTAAAATATTTTCGGGCGATGTTTCAAGCATGCGGTGAACCACGCAATGATGTTCACTCACCAATAGCCCGAGTTCATGCGCTTGGTTAGGCACGCCTAATCGGTCGCAAAACTGATTAATCGCAGCAAGACCTAAATCGTCGTGCCCATGATGTGCAGGCCACTGCGTTGTATCGGTAAGTGCTTTGCCTAAATCATGCACGAGGGCTGCAAAACGCACGGGGAGGTCATCCGATAAGCTTACCGCTTGTTGTAATACCATCATTGTGTGTACGCCGGTGTCGATTTCAGGATGCCATTTGCTAGGGTTTGGCACGCCCCATAGCTTATCGAGCTCTTTAAACCAGTGCTTGAGGGCGTCTACTGACTTTAAGGTCGTAAAATAAACATCTGGATGCGCCTCACGAAGCGCTTTTGCGGTTTCTTGCCAGACCCTCGGGGCACTTAAAAATGTGAGTTCGTTGCTTTGTGAAATGCGGCGCATTAAATCTAAAGTATCAGTGTGTACATGAAAGCTGAGGCTATGGTAGCGCGCAGCAAAGCGGGCAACTCTCAGCACGCGCAGAGGGTCTTCGGTAAACGCTTCGCTCACATGCCTTAACACACGCTGTTGCAAGTCATGTTGTCCGTTAAAAGGGTCAATAATATTGCCCTCATCGTCCATCGCCATCGCATTAACAGTGAGATCTCGTCTTAGTAAGTCTTGCTCAAGGGTGATGGTTGGCGATGCATCACATGCAAAGCCGGTGTAGCCACGGCCTTGTTTGCGCTCAGTGCGGGCAAGTGCATATTCCTCTTTTGTGGAAGGGTGCAAAAACACCGGGAAGTCTTTACCTACTTGAGTAAATCCCTTACGCAACATTTGTTCAGGCGTCGCGCCCACGACTACATAATCGCGCTCGGTAACTTCTCGATTGAGTAAAGTATCGCGGACCGCACCGCCCACTAAGTATATTTGCATATTGATAAAGAGGCTCGTTGGCGTTATCAGATGCTCAGTAAAATATCACATCAGCGACTATCTTCGCCAAAAACTTATGTAATTTCTTGCTTAAAAGAGTCTCAATATTGACTCGCTTCACTTTCGTGATAACGTTACCGTCATTACTGCATTGGATGTAAGAAACTGCTGTGTATTTAAGCTACTTTGGATTAACGGATAATCCATTTTCAATTGCGCCTAATCCCGATTATTTGTTTATGAGTACCCGTCATAAACAAGCCTTGGCGCACCTAACCTTTGGATTGCAAGAGTCGGGCGGCTTTGTGATGCTAACCGGTGAAGTCGGTACTGGCAAAACCACAGTCTCACGTAAGCTGATGCAGGACTTGTCAGACAATACGCAAACGGCACTTATTTTGAACCCTACGCTATCGGCACTTGAGCTTCTGGCAACTGTGTGCGACGAGCTCAATATTCAGTACAGCGCAAATGAGGCCAGCCTGAAAACCTACACCGACGCAATTTTAAGCCATTTAGCAAATAATCACCGTCAGGGTAAAAATACGGTTCTTATTATCGATGAGGCCCAGCATCTGCTGCCGGAAGTGCTAGAGCAACTGCGCTTGCTGACCAATTTAGAGACCAACCGTGAAAAGCTCTTAAAAGTCGTATTAATTGGGCAACCTGAGCTACAACAATTGCTGCGTCGAAACGAGCTACGTCAACTCGCTCAGCGAGTTACCGCGCGCTATCATCTATTGCCATTGACTGAACAAGAGGTGGGGCAGTATGTTGAGCATCGCTTAAATGTGGCGAATCTTCCCCAAAGTCCCTTTACTAAACCTGCCTTAGCTCTTTTGTTTGCCATCTCAGGGGGCATTCCACGGGTCATTAATTTATTGTGCGATAGAGCGATGAGTTTAGGCTACTCGCTGCAGCGCCCCTTTATTGATTATCAGGTAATGATGTCGGCAAGCTATCAGGTCTTAGGTGAAGACATTGTAAGTCAGCGTCAGCATACCAAATGGCGCAGACGCTACATTATTAGTTTTTTGCTCGCCTTAGTCTTTGGTGTGCTTGTTGGAGGGCTTTATGCTTAAGCAGGTGGCGACCGAAGCGCTTAAACCGGGCATGATGATTACGCAGGTTATTGAACAACGCGGACCGGTTAAAATAAGAAGGGTGGGCATGGTCAGGTCTGAGGCCATGATAAAAGGCCTGAAAGAAATGGGCGTGATGTTGGTGGAGGTTGATGAGGCGCAAAGCCTTGAGATAGAGGGCTTTGAAACCGACAATTCAGGCCCTGACAACTCCTTACCCGACAAGACTACGCAAAGCGCTGCACCGGCAAAGCCAGATGCGGTAGTCGAACATCGGCAAGCATCCGCCGGCCAATCTGCTACTCAGCGTTTAATGGCGCAAGATAAAAAAAGCGCCACAGTTGACCGTCAGTTATCACAGCAGTTTCATCGTTCGTTATTTATGCCTGCCATTGACGATATGCCCTCAAAGTGGCGTTTGTTTGTGCGGCCCTATGGATTGTTGGTAACAATAAGCTTTGTGGGTTTTTGTTTGGGCTTTGCCCTGATGAATATTCCGCAATGGCTGTCTAGTGTTGAGCCTTCAAATATTGTCAATATGCGTCAAAGTGCACAACATAAGCTTGAAGACTTTACAGAAGAGGGCGTTGCACAGCAGCTCCCGCAAACAAACAGTCCAGAAGTTCAAGCGTCTCAATCAGATGACCAGTCGAGTTCACAACAAGCAAGCCAAAATCAGCAAGTTGCAGGTGAGCAAGCAGCAATTGCACAGCAAAGTGAGCCTTTTGAAGAAGCCGTAAATGCATCTGATGATGCGCCAACCTCGAGCGCCGAGCCAGACCTTGCTCCTAAAAGCTATCAGAGTATAAACGGAGTCGTGCTCAATGAAGGTGAAACTGTGCTTGGCTATGGTGCTGACGATACGCTCAACATCGCCTCGAATACTGCTTCAATGACAACAAACGATGAGCCGCAAAGCCCAAGTTCCGACAGCACTGAAGAAGTGCTATCGCCGGAGCTGCTGCGTCGTGTGAATCAGGTCGCCGCGCAGCTAGAAGCTCAGCAGCAGTCGCAAGGCGATATTATTCCACCACCAGCAAGTTATGATGCAAACGATTTAATTGCGCTTGAGCGAGCTCCCGCACCGGCACAATTTGATCTTCGCACTCAGCGTAAAGATACGCCACGAATTGACCAATTACCCGCGGGTATTCTAGTTGATATGCCCTCAATGAGTTTTAGTGCGCATATGTACGCGTCTGACCCACAAGACAGATGGGTGAGGGTTAACGGGCTGCGCTTATCAGAGGGCGACTTTATTGAAGACGGCCTGGCGATAGTTGAAATTCAACCTGAAAAAATCCTATTGGCATTTAAAGGTGAGACCTTTTCAATGAATGCCTTGTCGGACTGGTAGTTTCTGCTCGTACGGGCGGTTACAAAGTCAAACGCGCACATCCATGTGCGCGCATGCTTTTACATTTGAACATACCCCAAACTTTTCGAGTCACCGTTTAGGTAAGTCGCATTTGACTTTATAACGGATATGCCCGCAACCAAAGTCACCAACGAGGCGAGTCGCCTTTTAGTGTTGTAGCCCGTTTGGAATGCAATGCAGCAGGAAGGTCGTTTTATCTTCAGCGCTTAAACGCTATCCCTGAAACAGCACTGACTTAAAGAATTTCGATAAATTAAGGTCAAATTCTTCGGGTCGCACCGCCCCTAAAATCTTATCGGAAGATTTTGTAAGGTCGATTATTTTCACTTCAGCATGATGTTTGTTGCGTATGCTGTAAAAGCTCATTACGCGAGGTTTAAGTGGGTTGTCTTTATGTTTTTGAACCACAATCGCAAGCTTCTCGCTTTTCAGATGTACCAGTGAGCCAACTGGATATAAACCGATTGCTTCAATAAAAGACTGTACCAAGTCAGACGAGAATGCTGGATTTGCGCTGAGGGTCTCAAGCACTTCCTGTGATGACATTGAAGAGCGATAGGCTCTATCCGTTATCATGGCATCATAACAATCCACAATACCCGCCATCTGAGCATACTCTGAAATTTGTTCAGCCGTTTTCTGTTTTGGATAACCGCTGCCGTCAATGCGTTCATGATGATTTTTAATAATATCGTAAACCATAGGAGGCACGTCTGCGAAGCGTTCAATCACCTCAATACCAATATCGACATGGGTTTGCATCAGTACAATGTCGGCAGGTGAAAACTCGTCTGAGCGACTGCCTAAGTCTTGCGGAAGTAAGGTCATTCCTACGTCCATTAACAAGCCAGCCATTGTGAAGTCTTCAATATCCGCCTGAGAAAAATTCCGGTGACGTGCAAACAGACTCATCAAAATTGAACAATTAAGTGAATGCTCCACCAAATAGTCATTGGTGTCTTTTAACATCACCAAGCAACTTAATGCCTCAGGATTTTCGAACACCGAATCAATGATATCTTGGCAGACATGATTGAGCGCATCAAAATCGGGCGAATCTGCAGTGCGCAGTTGCTTCATAAAGCGTGTTTGTGCGCTTCTTGCTTGCGTATAGAGTTTGTCAGCTTTTGCTAGGTGGGCCTGTTGTTGCTCAAAGGTAAGTTTAACAAATGGTTTTGGGCGCGGCGCTGTCAGGCTAACATCAGGGACGTCGCTCTCAACGTCATTTGTGCTATCAGCAGCTTTGCTTTTCTTTTGCGCATGCACGCTTTTATCTAAGTCTATTTCAATAGACTCTACACCGCGGCGCTTTAAGCTTGCGATGGTACCGCTCGATTTAATCAAGCCTTGGCTTTTAACCTCAAGATTGGTGCTACATGCGCTTATACGCAGCAGGTACATGCCAATTTTAACGTTTTCGATGTTGACGATTTGATTCATATCTTTTGACGCGTTGCTGTTTTTAAGCGCTAGGCTACAAAAAGCAGTGCATTAACTCGCATAATGTTTATATCAAAATTATCGGCTGTTCTGGTTTTTTTTAAAGCCAAATTTGCCGAGTTTGTTCAAAGTCCGATATTTTAGCGTCGAGCTCCAAGGTTTGCCCAATGGCATCAAGGCCTTTTAGCAAATTGGTTTTATGGTGCTCGGCAATATCAAATGCAAAGCTAAGCTCTTTGCAGCTTACGGTCTGCGCGGGCAGGTCGATATGAATATCGGTATCAGGGGCATGTAAAACAATCTCGAACAACTGGTCCATATGAGCCGATGAGAGTGTAACGGGAAGCAATTGATTGTTGATGCAGTTGCCATAGAAAATATCGGCAAAGCTAACGGCGATAATGGCTTTAAAGCCATAGTCAGCGAGTGCCCAAGGCGCATGTTCTCGACTCGAACCACACCCAAAGTTTTCGCGGGTGAGCAAAACGCTGGCGCCCTTATGAATAGCTTGATTTAAACTAAAGTCGGGGTTGAGCACGCTTTCGTGTTGGTCTAAATAGCGCCAGTCATGAAACAAGTGCTTACCGTAGCCGCTACGAGTAACGCCAGTTAAAAATTGCTTCGGAATGATTTGGTCGGTGTCGACATTAGCTTGGTCAAGAGGCGCAGCGCGCCCCGTGATGGTGTTGATTTCGCTCATACTTTCTCCAATGAATAACGCTAGGTCTTTGTTTATGGCAGTTGAGCGCTTAGGCGTCAAAAGACCTAACATCGGCAAATTTGCCCGTGATAGCCGCTGCGGCAGCCATTTCAGGGCTTACCAAATGTGTACGGGCACCACGTCCCTGACGCCCCTCAAAGTTTCGGTTGCTGGTTGATGCACAGCGGTCTTGGTCGTTCAGCACATCGTCATTCATGCCTAAGCACATGGAGCAACCGGGTAAGCGCCATTCAAATCCAGCGTCTATAAAGATTTTATCGAGCTGTTCTTGTTCTGCTTGCGCCTTTACGGCAACGGAGCCGGGCACGACGATGGCGGTCACGCTGCTTTTAACTTTTCCTTGTTTAGCAACCGCTGCTGCCGCTCGCAAATCTTCGATGCGGCTGTTGGTACATGAACCAATAAAGACGTGAGATACATCTATGTCGGTTAACGCTTGTCCGGGCGTAAGTCCCATGTACTTCAGCGCTTTAATTGCTGAGGCTTTTACGATAGGGTCATCAAAATCATCTGGAGACGGGACGGTCTGATTTACGGCGATAACTTGTCCAGGATTAGTGCCCCATGTAATTTGTGGTGCGATGTCGTCAGCATTTAAATTTACAACGGTGTCAAAGTGAGCGCCGTCGTCAGAGTGTAACGTTTGCCAATGGGCTAAGGCGGCGTCCCAATCTTTGTCACTCGGCGCAAACTCTCTGCCCTTTATGTAGGCATAGGTTTTGTCATCTGGTGCAATCAGGCCTGCTTTGGCGCCAGCTTCTATACTCATATTGCACACGGTCATGCGCTGTTCCATCGAAAGCGCAGATATTGCACTGCCCGCATATTCGATGACATGCCCGGTTGCACCCGCATGCCCAATTTTACCAATGATCGCTAAGATAATATCTTTGGCAGTAACACCTAAGCCAAGTTTACCCTCAACATTCACTAACATGCTTTTGGCGCGCGATTGCTTAAGTGTTTGGGTGGCAAGCACGTGCTCTACTTGCGAGGTGCCGATGCCAAACGCCAATGCACCGAAGGCGCCATGAGTAGCGGTATGTGAATCGCCGCAAACTACGGTCATTCCTGGTTGAATCAAGCCAAGTTGTGGCCCAATAACGTGAACAATGCCCTGATTTTTGTGGCCTACCGGATAAAGCTCAATGCCGTATTTGGCGCAGTTGGCTGCCAGTGTATTGAGTTGAAGCTCGTTTTGCGGTCCACAGGCATCAATCGCTAAAGAGCGAGTAGAAATACTGTGATCCATTGTGCCGAAGGTTAAATCGGGTCGACGCACTTTACGGTTTTTCTCAGCTAGTCCTGCAAAGGCCTGAGGTGTGGTCACTTCGTGAATCAGATGACGGTCGATATATAACAGTAAATCTTCGCCGATACTGTCAACTAAATGTGCATCTACAATTTTTTGATAAAGCGTTTTAGACATTTACTTCCCCTGAATCACGGATACAACATAATCACCCACTTCAGAGGTGCTCTTTGCATGTTCACGCTGGTCTTTTGGTAATAATTCGCCGGTCAGTATACCGTCCATCAAAGTTTTGGTCACGGCGTCTTCAATGATACTGGCGGCTTTTTCTTCGTTTAAAGAGAATTTTAACATCATCGCCGCTGAAAGAATTTGCGCGATGGGATTGGCGATTCCTTTGCCCGCAATGTCGGGGGCAGAGCCACCGGCAGGCTCATACATACCAAAGCCGTCTGCATTGATACTCGCTGAGGGCAATAGCCCCATAGAGCCGGTGATAATGGCGCATTCATCTGACAATATATCGCCGAACAAATTAGAACACAGCATCACGTCAAACTGTGAAGGGTTGGCAATAAGTTGCATCGTCGCGTTATCAATATAGATATGCTCCAAACTTACATTCGGATAGTCTTTGGCAACATCCTCTACTACTTCGCGCCATAAGCGACTACTGACTAATACATTGGCTTTGTCGACCGATGTGACTTTGTTGTTACGTTTGCTAGCGGCATTAAACGCCGAATGAGCAATACGTCGAATCTCTTTGCGAGAATAGCGCATGGTGTCAAATGCGTTTTGTGCCTCGCCCTCACCGTCTATTCCTTTGGGCTGACCAAAATAAATACCAGAGGTCAATTCTCTCACAACTAGAACATCTACACCGCTTTTTGCAATATCGATTCGAAGAGGAGATAAGGCTTCTAAACCGGGATAAATGCGGGCAGGGCGCAAATTGCTAAACAAATCAAAATGACTGCGGAGCGTCAACAGCGCCGCCCTTTCAGGACGTTGCTCTAGCGGTAAACTGTCCCACTTAGGACCTCCGATAGAGCCAAACAGGATCGCATCGGCGTTTTCACAGCCTTTTAAAGTCTCGTTGGGAAGGGCCTTGCCATGATGATCAATGGCATAGCCACCTACAGCATAGTCTTGTCGGACAAGCTCAAAGCCACATTGTGCCGCTACGGCATCGAGCACTTTGTTCGCTTCGCGCATGACCTCTGGCCCAATACCGTCGCCGGCTAATACGGCAATGTTGTGACGCGTCATTCTATACTCCTGCTATCTTTTCTTGTTTTTGTTGGTCAATTTGGTCTGCTAAATACATGTTGTTTAGCACAAATATCAATGATTTTACGCCGGCCTCAACGATGTCCGTAGCCAGGCCAATACCGTTAAAACGGCGATGCTTATATTCTACTATTACGCTCACCTGGGCCAATGCGTCTGCGCCTTCACCTTTGGAGTCGAGCTTGAAATCGACGATTTCTAAGTCGTGCCCTTTTATGGCCTGAATAATAGCATTAAATGCTGCGTCTACAGGTCCATTTCCTGTGGCCGATTCAGTGATTTTGTCGTCTCCCGCTTCAATCGTGACGGTTGCTGAGGGAATAATGTTATGACCCGAGGTGGCATGGAGGTAATGAAGCTTATAAAACGCATGTTCATGCTTTTGTTGATTAAAAAACAATAGCGCCTCAAGATCATAATCAAAAACCTGCCCTTTTTTGTCAGCCAAACGCAAAAATGACGCATACACCTCGTCAAGATCGTACTCCGCTGGCCCGTAACCAAGCTCGGTGAGTCGATGCTTAATCACGTGTCGACCAGAGCGCGAGGTAAGGTTGAGGTTATTCTTATTGATGCCCACGCTTTCTGGCGTCATGATTTCGTAGGTGTTTTGACCTTTAAGCACGCCGTCTTGGTGGATGCCAGATGAGTGACTAAATGCGTTTGCACCCACAATGGCTTTATTAGCCTGCACGGGCATATTGCAAAGCTGACTGACTAATTTTGATGTTTTGCTAATTTCTTGGGTGTTAATGCCGGTTTGCAAATTTAACAAACTTTCGCGGGTTTTTAGCGCCATCACAATCTCTTCTAGTGAGCAGTTACCCGCGCGCTCACCAATGCCGTTAATGGTGCATTCTACCTGACGCGCCCCGTATTGGATGGCGCTTAACGAGTTAGCTACGGCTAAGCCTAAATCGTTGTGGCAATGCACTGAAATCACGGCTTGGTCTATGTTTGGCACCCGATTAAATAGATTTTCAATAGTGCTGCCAAATTCCGACGGTATGGTATAACCCACGGTGTCAGGAATATTAACCGTCGTTGCACCTGCTTTTATGGCCGCTTCGACCATACGGCATAAGTAATCGATATGCGTGCGGCCTGCATCTTCACACGAAAACTCCACGTCGTTGGTGTATTTTCTAGCATGCGCAATGGCTTTAACCGCCATCTCGACTACTTCGTCTTGAGATTTCCTTAATTTTGTATCTACATGAATATCAGATGTCGCGATAAAGGTATGAATCCGAAATTTTTCGGCAACGCTGAGCGCTTCACCACATGCATCAATGTCTTTTTCCAATGCCCGCGACAAACCGCAAATGGTTGCCTTCTTTACTTCTTTGGCAATGAGCTGCACCGATTTAAAATCGCCAGGTGAAGAAACGGGAAAACCTGCCTCAATCACGTCTACACCTAAACGTTCGAGCATCAGCGCAATTTGTAATTTTTCACGGCCACTTAGGCTTGCCGGCAAGGCCTGTTCGCCATCGCGCAATGTGGTATCAAATATTATGACTCGATTGTCCATGATGTTCATCCTTTCGATGTTGCTGTGCTGTTAAATATTGGCGTTTTAGTCTAATGCTTACACCATAATGCTTGTGGTGATGCGCCCATAAAAAAACCCGTGATATACACGGGTTTTTGAAATTTCATATACAGGCTACCCGTGCGCCTAAGCTGCCAGACCGAGTAGTAAAATAATTAATGAATTTGCTGACGTCATTTGTGTTCCGTTTGCAAGCTTGTGATATTGTCGGCTTTGTGTTCTTTGCTATAAAAGTCGCAAGGTGCAACGACTTTGAACGTTTATTCGTTCAATATCAACTTAAGTGCCCTGTAGTTGATTAGAATGTAATCTGCTTTGGTGACGCGGTCAACCGCTTAAGCTAAATAAATTCAATATCCATTCAGCTTAAGAGGTTTTTACTTCCTTACCACTTATGCGCAAACTTATGCGCAATTATTCAGACTTATGCAGACTGTTTGGTAAAATCATCTGTCACGACAGACTGCTGCGCCAAGCGTGCCTTCATTTCTCTGCGGCGTTGATGCAGAAGTGGTTCGGTGTAGCCGTTAGGCTGTATTTTACCCAAAAATATAAGGTCTTTTGCCGCCTGAAAGCCGATGCTGTTATCTAAATCAGGCAGCATTGGAATATAGGAGGCGTCACCTTGATTTTGTTCATCTACCAATTTAGCCATGCGTTTGAGCGATTCGTTTACCTGATTTGCCGTCAGTAGACCATGCTCTAGCCAATTGGCAATATGCTGGCTCGAGATACGCAAGGTGGCTCTATCTTCCATCAAACCAACATTATTTATGTCGGGCACTTTTGAACACCCTATGCCTTGATGCACCCAGCGCACTACGTAGCCTAATATTCCCTGCACATTATTGTCGAGTTCACGCTGTATTTCGTCGTCAGTAAGGGTGCGTTGACTTTGCAGTAGAGGAATGTCGAGTATGGTATCGACGCCATCAAAGGTGTGTGTTGAAAGATGCTGCTGCACCTCAAATACATCGACTTGATGATAATGCAAGGCGTGTAGAGTTGCGGCAGTAGGCGAGGGGACCCATGCCGTGCTAGCGCCGGCCTTTGGATGGGCAACCTTTGTTTGCATCATATTAGCCATGAGTTCTGGCATCGGCCACATACCCTTTCCAATTTGCGCCTTGCCCGAAAGGCCATGATTGAGCCCGGTGATCACGTTTGCCATTTCGTATGCCTGCAGCCACGGGCGCTCTTTGAGTTCTGCTTTTGGTGCAAATGCGCCCTTCAGCATAGACGTATGAATTTCATCGCCGGTTCGGTCTAAAAATCCGGTATTGATAAAAACCACTCGCTCTTTAGCCTTTGCGATACATGCGCTTAGGTTTAAGCTCGTGCGTCGCTCCTCGTCCATGATGCCTATTTTGAGGGTGTATGATGGTAGTTTAAGCGCAGTTTCAATCGCGCTAAATAAACTGCAGGTAAATGCCACCTCTTCTGACCCGTGCATTTTTGGCTTCACAATATATACACTGCCGGTTTTGCTGTTTTCAAACGCACTGTTTTTACTAAGGTCATGCTTGGCAATCAGACTTGTGATAATGCCGTCCATAATGCCCTCATAAACCGGTTCGTCATTGAACAACACAGCATCGTTTTGCATCAAATGGCCAACGTTGCGGATGAACATTAAACTCCGACCCGAGAGGGTCAAACCCTCGTGAGCGCCGTCTGGGGTTTTGTAAAAACGATTTGCATGCATTTTACGGATGCTAGTTTTGCCGTTTTTTTCGAGCTCTACACTGAGATTGCCCTGCATTAAGCCTAACCAGTTTTGATATACCAGGGTTTTGTCTTCTGCATCTACCGCGGCGACCGAATCTTCGCAGTCCATGATGGTTGTAAGGGCAGACTCCAGCGCGATATCTTTGATGTTAGCTGGGTCACGCTCACCAATGGGATGAGTTGGGTCAAACTGGATTTCAGCATGAAGACCATTATGCTCAAGTAATATAGCGCTGATATTATTCAGGCTACCCTGATAGCCTTTAAGCTGCGCCGGATCTTGTAGAGTAGTTCGAGTATCATCACTGAGCGCCACAACCAGCTGTTGATTTTCGATATAATAGGCGGTGCTTTGCACATGGCTTCCATGCGTGAGGGGGGCAATTACGTCAAGATATTTCCTTGCCTGCTGTATGACTTCATCGCCTCGATTCGCGTCGTACTGTTTGCCAGAGGGCAAGGAGCCAAGCGCATCTGTGCCGTACAAAGCGTCGTATAAACTTCCCCAGCGAGCGTTTACCGCGTTTAGCGCATATCGGGCGTTGTTGATGGGGACCACAAGCTGCGGTCCGGCCATTTTGGCTATCTCTTCATCAATATTTTGAGTGCTAATTTGGGCTGAGTCGCTGCGTTCAGCAGCTTGTGCTTCTACAGCTTGCGCTTCTAAATAGCCAATCGACTGCAAAAATGTTTTGTACTGCTCAAAGCTTGCTTCTTTTTGCTGAGTATGGAACTCATCAATAGCAGTCTGCAGCTGAATGCGTTTATTTAACAACTCATTGTTTGGGTGAGTAAACTCATTAAGCACGGCTTCGAAGCCCTGCCAAAACTCAGCTTCACTGACATCTAAGCCTACTAATGCTTTTTTCGTTATAAATGAATAAAGCGTCGGGGCTATCTTAAGGCTCCCTTTTTCAATATATGCTGACATGGCTTTCTCCCGCGTTAATCTGACTTGCAGTGTATGAGAGCAAACTACTATTGTTTAGTTTATGATAAATATGTTTAGCATAACTTACATGAATAGTCATTGGCATGGGCTTATCGTATGTGAGCTAGCCACATAACGAAGTAGTTTAATGACTTGGAGACATCTCTTCGGCCACCTCATTTATTAGGCGGCGCAGCCATATATGCCCGGCGTCGTGATGCAATAAAGCGCTCCATGCCATCTTCAGGGCGATAGGGGGGATATCAAATGGCGGTGGCACAACAGTGATAGCAGGGTCGTCTTTAAATATTTTTGCAGCTTTGCTCGGCAGAGTCGCAATAAGGTTCTGCGTTTTTGCCAGCTGAAGCGCCGCATGATAGTGGCGCGTGAACACTCGAATATCTCGTTGTTTGCCAATTTTGGTGAGCTCGGCATCTACCCAACCGAGTTTTTGCACTTCGTTAGGGTCAATACCAACGCCTACACCAAAGCCGGTTTTACTTACCCAAATATGTTGTCCTTGCAGATACGCCTGCAAATCAAAATTGTCTTTAGCCGCGTGATCAGAGCTGATAACACAGGCAAAGGTGTCGTACCAAATAACCTTCTGATGAAACGACAGCGGCAGTTCATCAAATCGATTAATCGCCATATCAACCTTACCTTGCTCCACATCGTGAAAGGTTACGTCACTTGGTGTGATTAAATCGAGGGTAATATTGGGTGCGAGTTTTGACAATTTGCCAATAAGCTCAAGCAATAAGGTTGATTCAGCATAATCACTGGTCATAATGCGGAAGGTGCGAACGCTTGTACTCGGTTCAAATTCTACTTCAGGCTGTATAGATGATTCCAGTCGGCTTAAGACATCTCGGATAACTGGCTGCAGCTCAAGTGCCCGCTTTGTGGGTGTCATCCCGTCGCTAGTGCGCACGAGTAGGGGGTCTTTAAATAAGTCCCTAAGGCGTTTTAAGCCGTTGCTCATTGCTGGCTGAGTAATACTCAGTTGGTTTGCAGCTCTTGTAACGCTGCCTTCTCTGAGTAACACGTCTAAGTAAACGAGTAAATTAAGGTCTACCTTTGCAATGTTCAAAAAAACTCCCCAATTTGCAGTTGTTGTCGTTGTTCAAGCATCTAAAGAACGCATACAAAGCATGCGTATAAAGAACGTAGAGAAAGGATGCAGTCGCCGTACGTGCATTATGCCTATCGTGAACACACATCTCGATACGAGTATATAAGCAATAGAATATCGCATTGATTATTCATTAGTAGCATGAATGCCGTTTTTTTATGTATTTTATTGATATTTATACTCATTTCTTTGTTCTGTTATCGGGCCGAAGCGGTGTATCGCTCAATTCAATATTGCTAAAACCTAAGCTTTGCGCTCGTCTTGCCTTGTTGTGCTGCACTTATTGGTATTGATGCTTTTTTTCTATGAGAAATAAGTCTTAAAAATAAATCTGAAAAAAGTCTAAAAGATGAGCGTAAAAAAACGCCCCGAAGGGCGCCGAACAAGAGTCTTTAAATATTGAAGTCACCACGTGCTGCTATGCAACTACGTCAAACTGGTTCATCGTGTTGTCTTCACCAGAGGCTTTAAGCGCCTGCTCACCAGAGAAGTACTCTTTGTGAGTATCGCCTAAGTCTGAACCAGCCATTGCTTGGTGTTTTACGCAGGCTAAGCCCTGTCGAATCTCTTGGCGCTGAACACCTTTCACATAAGCAAGCATGCCGTCTTCACCAAAATAGCCTTTTGCTAAGTTGTCGGTAGACAGAGCCGCCGTATGATAAGTTGGTAGGGTAATTAAGTGATGGAAAATTCCGGCCTCACGAGCAGCATCTGCTTGGAAGGTACGAATTTTCGCATCGGCCTCTAGTGCCAGTTCTGAGTCATCATACACAGACGACATCAATGCACTGCGGTCGTAGCCAGCCGTGTCTTTACCTGCTTGTGTCCAGTTATCGAAGACTTGTTGACGGAAGTTCAACGTCCAGTTGAATGACGGACTGTTGTTGTACACCAACTTCGCGTTGGGCACTTGCTCACGGATCGCATTTACCATGTCTGCAATTTGACCGACATGGGGCTTTTCAGTCTCAATCCATAACAGATCGGCGCCGTTTTGTAAGCTTGTAATGCAATCTAGCACCACACGATCAAATCCCGTGTTTTCTTTAAACTTATAGAGGCCATTGGGTAAGCGCACCGGTTTTACTAATTTTCCGGCAAGTTTCATCACTGTGTCGCCTTCGCTCAGCTCCTCAATGTTGCTAATCTCTGTAGTCTCTAAAAAGGCGTTGTATTGCGCGGCTAAATCGTCTGCGCTTTGCGATACCGGAATTTTTTGCGTTAGCCCAGCACCCAATGAATCTGTGCGCGCAACAATCACGCCATCGTCCACACCTAGCTCCAAAAATGCGTATCGTACTGCATTAATTTTTGCCAAAAAGTCCTCGTGGGGAACAGTGACCTTTCCATCTTGGTGACCACACTGCTTAGCGTCTGAAACTTGGTTTTCAATTTGGATGCAGCAAGCACCCGCTTCAATCATTTTTTTAGCTAATAAGTAAGTGGCCTCTTCGTTACCAAAACCGGCGTCTATGTCTGCAATTATGGGAACAATATGTGTCTCAAAATTATCAATTTTAGCCTGAATCGCCTTTGTATCTTGCCCATTAGCTGCAGCAGTATCGAGCTGGTCAAAAAGTGAGCCTAGTTCGCGTGCGTCAGCCTGACGTAAAAATGTGTAAAGCTCTTCTATTAACGCTGGCACTGACGTTTTTTCGTGCATAGATTGGTCGGGCAGTGGACCAAACTCAGAGCGCATCGCTGCCACCATCCAGCCTGACAGATATAAGTAGCTCTTGCTGGTAGTGCCCTGATGTTTTTTCACTGCTAGCATTTTTTGCTGGCCTACAAAGCCATGCCAGCAGCCTAGTGATTGGGTGTATTGCGCACTGTCGGCGTCGTAGTCAGCCATGTCTTGGCGCATAATGCCGGCGGTGTACTTAGCGATGTCGAGCCCGGTTTTGAATCTATTTTGCGCCTTCATGCGCGCCGCATACTCAGGACTAATCGCATTCCAAGCACTGCCCTGTGCAGATTTAAGTTCGGTGAATTGTTTAATGTCTTGAAGATAAGTTGACATAGTGATTTCCTCTTCTGTGTCTGCCTAAATTTTGGCAGTTGTGAATAAGCGGCTTTGCTTAAGACCTGCTTTCATCCTAGAAGACCAATCTCAATAAAAATAATGTATAATTTTCATTTTCGATATTCATTTTGTGAATGATTGCGCTTGAACGCTTGGGTTTGCTTGCTTGAACGCAGTTAGAATATTGAAATCAATATGAGAATGACCATGAGTATGGTCGCACGTACTACAATAACCATAATTATGACCGTTAGTACGGCCATAAGTGTGAATAAGCGCTTGAAGGGCCATGGGAGGATTCATTTCTAAGTCTCGGCTTACTCACCGCTTATTTGTTGCGAAAACACCGCTTCATCATTGGGTACTTAATCACTGGGAACTTAATCAACAGATACTTAAACACTGGAAATGCACTAACAAAGCAAATAAGTGTTTAAAAAACCTCGTTAGATTATAAATTTTAAAAATTCCTAGTATACTCATACCACGCATATCTCAACCGAACAGACACGTTCGGTAAGCAAAAAGTGATGCTCTGTAGTAACACACGTTGTTTATGCAGATGTGTTTGTGCAGATGTGTTAATGCAGATGTATCAATGCAATGATAATGGGCAAAAAGCGATAATGTACTTGTATAAGCTATCGCGTCACTCTTCGGACATACTATGAAAAAGCACAATAATATTTCAGCCTCTTTTTTACGTTTTAGCGCAGTTGCTGCCAGCCTTTTATGTTTAGCCACGGCTACATCTGCGAGCGATAACACGCCAAAGCAAGACGCGCCCAAAAACATCATTATGGTCATTGCCGATGGCATGGGGCCTGCTTATGTATCAGCATATCGATATTATAACGACGACCCAAATACCGAGGCGGTCGAGACTACAGTGTTTGACGACATGCTTATAGGTACCGCGCGCACTTACCCGCACGGCGATTCTGGCTATGTGACCGATTCGGCGGCGAGCGCGACGGCACTGGCCGCAGGCGTAAAAACTTACAACGGTGCCATTGGCATGGACGTTAACAAGCAGCCCCAAGAGACGGTTCTGCATCGGGCGCGAAAGCAGGGCATGAAGACAGGGCTAGCGGTCACCTCAACTATTGTGCATGCAACACCAGCTTCTTATATGGTGGCAAACGAGCAACGTCGCAACTACGCCCAGATTGCGGATAGTTTTTTTGACGATAGGATCGACGGAAAATTTCTGGCTGATGTAATGCTAGGGGCCGGTACCGACCACTTTATTCGTGAAGACCGTGATGTGGTCAGTGAATTTGTAGCAAACGGTTATCAATATATTACAGCTTATGACGAACTTGCGTCGGTCGCCACAGACAAGCCCCTGCTGGGCTTATTTGCACCGCAAAGTCTGCCCTGGTCGCTAGATGATAGTGACCCCCTTCGCCTAAACACCTTAACCAAAGCGGCGCTTGAGCAGCTCGACAATAAAGACGGATTCTTTTTATTGGTAGAAGCTAGTCAGGTAGACTGGGCAGGGCATGGTAACGAGATTGCATCGGCAATGGCTGAGATGACCGACTTGGTGGCAACCATGAACACGATTAAAGCGTTTACGGCCACTAATCCAGATACCCTTGTTATTCTAACAGCAGATCACAGCACTGGCGGGCTGACGGTTGCCGGAGAAGACGGGTATCGCTGGGATCCTAAATGGTTAAAGGGCGTTAAGGCATCAGTACCGGAAATAGCAAAAGGGGTGCTATCGCGCTCTTTAATGGAGTCTTCTTCGAACAGCAGTAAGCAAAACAATGAGCCCGCTGCCTTTGTGGCTGAAATGTTTGGTTTTGAGCTTACCGAGACCGAAGTCGCCAGTGTTCAATCTATTTCAAGTGATATGAAGCCGCGAGATGCAGAAAATGTATTGAAACGTATCCTCGATGAGCGAACTAATACTGGCTGGACAACCATCGGCCATACTGCGGTAGATGTGAATGTATTCGGTTATGGCCCTGGCATTGAGCGTTTCAGCGGCAATATTGATAATGTAGACATTGCTCACGGTATTTTTGAGCTTTTGGACGTGCGCCAATCACCCGCTAATTCAACGCAGTAACTCGCGTTATAACGCTGCTGGAGGAATGTTTTTTCTCCAGAAGAGCTGAGCTTATGTAACTAAAGGGTATGATGCGGCTATCTTAACTAGCCGTTCTCTTGTTTACCGTGTCTATCCTTTTCATTTTTCATTTTTCATGCCTTTTGCAGTAGCTTTTTTATTCCTACATTTTTCAGTCTAAATATCTTGTCTATTGTCTTTGAAGCAGACTCCCTAAATTAAACAAAGAATTATCTTCTTTGTTCTGCGTTAACACCTGTCAGATTTCTTTACAAAATTTCACATTTGTTATTTGTTCATTTTTTAAACAGTTGATTAAGTTTGAATTTAATGAGCTGGCACATTCCGTGCTGTACAAAAAATGAGCAATAGGGGTTTTGTAGTTTGCTCGCATTCTCTAACAAAAGGAAAATTGATATGAATAAAATGTGTAACATTCTTATGGCAGGCTTATTACTTGTCTTACTGCCATCTTTTAATGCCTCCGCATATATTGTGGGAGGTCCTAGCGCCGCATTTCAAGCCAGCAATGGTTCATATGCTTGGGATGGCGGTTTAAACGTGGTTGGCTTTCGAGAAGCTCTTGAAAATCCTGTTTACTTTGGCCCCGGCGGCATAGTAAATGAATCTATTTCAACCGTCGACATTGTGCCCGATGCAGCTGGTTTGGCCGGAGTAGACGGATTTATTGTACCTTGGTGGCTTACGAGCGAATCAACGTCCTTTCACGCAGATGTCATCGATTTCTTCTTGAACGGTGGTGATTTGTGGTTGATGCAAGACAGTGCAGGTCGAGATGGGATAGGTGCCGCTCTTGGACTGCCCACGGTTGGTCAAACCGCAATATCACCAGTTAATGGCATCGCGCCTTTATTCGATGGGCCTTTTGGCGTGGCTAACAATATAACGCAGGGGGGTGGAGAAGAAGGTTACATTTCGCTCAATGATGTACTTGACAATAACGGCACGGTAATCGGGACAAATGCTGAAAACCAAGTGATAGCGGCTGCTTGGGGCGCAGGCCAATATGCAGCGGGAGCGGGTTCTTTGATTGTGGTAGCCGACATCGATATGTTTACTACGCAGGCAGACTTTTCGCCGCTCAATGACAACGGTATTTTTGCACTAAATGCGTTTGCGTTTTTAGCGACCTCAGAAAACCCTATTGATGTGCCGGCGCCGGCGGGCATATTGATAATGGGTCTTGCGATAACTGTGATGTGGGTACGGCGAAAAAAATGAAGTAGAAAATGAAGTAAAAAATTAAGTAAAACAGAAAGGTCCGTGTTCATGGACCTTTTTTGACAATTTTGATGGTCGCTTTGAAGCATTTCGTTTATTACATGCATTTGTTACGTGCATTCATTACACGCCTTAAAATATTCCTCAAGGTATGCCTCAACGCCAAATGCTACCTACTCGCTTATTCTGTGTGTTTCCCAAGCATCTTTGGTAGGTCGTGTGGCGTGAAAATTTCAATCCAGTACCCGTCTGGGTCTTTTATAAATGCGATGCCTTTCATGCTGCCATCGTTAGGCTTTTTCTGAAATTCAACACCGAGCGATTCAAAGCGCTCGCAGGCTTGCTCTATGTTGGGAACTGCAAATCCGATATGACCAAAGCCTTTAGGCTCATTATTACCATTATGATAAGACACATTCTCATTTTGCTCATCTCCCCAGTTATGAGTGAGCTCTAGCATGGCGGGGCGACCAAAGGTTTGGATAATGCGTTCATTTGCATCCTCTGACCATTGCTCTCGTTGGTCAGGTGCAATAGACGTCAAAAAATAAAGACTAAACTGCATATCTTCAAAGTCTAAACGTTTGACCAAGGTCATACCTAACACCTCTGTATAAAAGTGAAGGCTACGTTTAGGGTCTTTAATTCGCAACATGGTTTGGTTGAACACAAAATTATGCGTTGCGCTGTCATGCTGCTCACAAAGCCCGTCGGCTTGCTCAAAATGTCGAGTCATTCTCTACTCACTTATTGATTCAAGAAATTTTCTATGGGTTCGCCCGTGCAGCGCGATATTTGTTTGAAAAGGTAGATGAGGGCAGTGATAAGAAGCACCATACTGGGGATAACAATTACCGGATAGCTGAGCGCCGTCATGCGCCCGAGCTCTTCTGTATACGCGGTCGTTCCCGGTTCCGACACTAATATCCATTTGGCAAGGCCATAATTGAGCGCCGACGACAAAAAGAAAGAGGCGGTGACGATATAAGAGCTCACGGCTACCTTTTTATTAAATTCAGCGCTTGCATTGTGATGAGCCAGGCTCGCGTTAAGCTTATCCCAATTGATGATCTGGTCGTTTAGTATCAGCATTTTAACTAGCGGCTTTTGCGTAAATTGTGTTACCAACACTGCAAGCCCTATGGCTGCAGGGATTGACGCCTCTTTAATTGCCATGTATTCCGCCGGTAGCTTCAATAGGCTTATTCCGCCGGTGAGCAATACACTCACAATACCAAGAATTGAAAAACCATTTATCTTTTTGGTCTTTTGTAAATCATATAAGCCAAAGCCAAGCGGAAACGCTAAGGCAACAACGACGCTCCATGCAGGTCCAAGATGTTCGTCTGAGCTCAAATAGCTCATGATCAGCACGGGCACTGCAATATTAAAAACTAGATTGCCAAAAAAACCGGTTTGAGGAGGTTTATTGGCCTTTGGCCCAGCGCTATTAGGCGAATTGTTGTTTTCTATAGGGGCTTGCTCTGTCATGTACTACTTACTCTCGTGTAAAACGCTTTTCGCAGAATAAAACTCTCACAAACAATGGCCTCAAAACTAGATTTCTTCGCTTGAGTCGGCAAACGACTGCCACGCAATATCGTTGATGCGCTTGTCAGCAATGTAGAAGACCTTCGCCCCTGCGTGGAGTTCATCCGTTAAGGGGGGATTAACGATAATATTATGAAAGTCGCTATGCTCCACATAGCCAATAAAGGTAGCGTTATAGCGTTTTTTAAGGGCTAAAAATACAGTTTCTACCTTTAAATCTTGTGTTGCCTCTGGGATAGTGGCTGAAAACTGTGCCTGTCCTTCATATACGTCTAATAAATCGTGATGCAGTAAACTTGAACCTGGGTCGAACGCCGATTTTGCCAGCATCTCTACCGCAACACTGGGCGTGCACTCAATTTCAGGACAATGTTTTTGTAACAACGGCACTAGGCTTTCATCATCGAAATAAGCGACTTTGTGCGCTTTTTGATTGCGCTTGGAGCAATAGAGCGCCGTGGTCATGGTCATATCGTCTTGCGGATTGTCTATAATAATTGTTGCCGCTTTATCTATGCACGCTCTGTCCATATCGTCATCGTTGTTAAATGAGTGCACCTTCACAAAATCGATTTTTGAGGGCATGGGGTTTTCAATATCTGCACGAACACACAGAACAATATCGGGATTGTTCGACGCGCTTGCCTTCTCAATCAGCAGAAGTTTGAGTAGCTGCATCGTTCGTTTGCCGTTCCAGCCTATTAGTAATACGTGATTTTCAACATTTAATGCGTTCAAGCCTTTTGCTCCTTTTTGCCACTGATTCCCTACCCAATTGGCAATTCTGCCCAATAACAATGCAAATATACTTAAGCCAACGGGAATAATGTAGAGCGCAACGGCCCATTTTCCTGCCTCGGTGGTAGGTGACATATCGCCATAACCAACAGTGGAGCCGGTGACGACGAGCCAATAAGCGAAATTATGAGTCGCTAAGAGATCGTATTCTCCTACCGCGTATAATAACAAGTAGCTCGAAACGGCGTAGGCGAGCGTAAAACTGACAATTACGTACCATCGCATTTCGCTTAAATATCGCGCCATAATCCGTTTGGCTTTTATCCATGTTGTCATTATGCTGAGTTCACACTTTTATTGTTTCGATGATTTAAGGCATAAAGTTACCATAACTCAACAACCTTTTTCCCGTAAAAAAAGTAAAAATACGATATTCATGAGTAAAAAAAGTAAGGCTACAAAAGAAAAGCCCAGCGATAAGGTTGGGCTAAATTTAAGACTACAGGGAGATGTCTAAAATATGAACAATAGATACTAGGTCAGTACGATACAATGTGCGACAACTTTAAGGTATGTGAACCTGTGCTTAGGTATCTGATACTATCCCTTTTGACAAAACGCCCACCAGCAAACAGTGAGAAATATGAAAATAAGCGACTTTGACTTTGAGCTACCTGAAGATTTAATTGCCAAATATCCCGCAAAAGAGCGTACGTCTAGCCGGATGCTAAAGCTCAATGGAAACACTGGCGAGGTGGTTCATGGGCAGTTTACTGATATTTTGGACTTACTCGAGAGCGGTGATTTACTCATTTTTAATAATACTCGGGTAATACCCGCGCGGCTATTTGGGCAGAAATCATCTGGGGGCAAGGTTGAGGTCATGCTTGAGCGCGTACTTAATGATAATACTGCGCTCAGCCACATACGCGCGAGCAAGTCTCCTAAACAAGGCGCGGTATTGAATATGGAAGGTGGCTTGCAAATAGAGGTCTTAGGGCGTCAGGATGCATTATTTCATATCAAATTTTTAGGCACAGACAATGTGTTTGAATTGTTAGAACGCCACGGTCACATGCCTTTGCCACCTTATATTGACCGCCCTGATGAAGAAAGTGATAAAGAGCGCTATCAAACGGTATATAACCAAAAGCCCGGTGCTGTTGCAGCGCCTACCGCTGGACTCCATTTCGACCAAGCATTATTAAACGCCTTGTCACAAAAGGGTGTTGATTCAGCCTTTGTAACCTTGCATGTGGGGGCCGGTACTTTTCAGCCCGTGCGCGTTGAGAATATTGAAGAACATCACATGCACGCTGAATATGCGGAAGTCACCGAAGAGGTAATAAGCAAAATATTAGCCACCAAAGCCGCGGGTAAGCGAGTAGTTGCTGTGGGAACGACGTCGGTGCGTTCGATAGAGTCGGCAGCGCATCAGCAGGACGATGCGCTTATTGCGCCATTTTTATCAGACACCAGTATTTTTATCTACCCGGGCTTTAACTTTAAAGTCGTCGACGCAATGATTACTAATTTTCACTTACCGCAATCCACTCTCATGATGTTAATCAGCGCATTTGCTGGACGCGAGGAAGTGATGCAGGCGTATCATCAAGCCATAGAAGAGCAATACCGATTTTTTAGTTATGGTGATGCTATGTTCATCGAAAAAAAGGAAAGTGACCAGTAAGATTTACGCCTTCTATGGAGCGCTAAAGGAAACACGAACCCTTGCGTACTTTAGCTAATGCCAAGGCGGGTAGCTTTTGCTATAATCTCGCCCAATTTTTGATAGCCTCAATGTCTGCTGTGTTCTTGCAGTGCAAATTGAGGAATTGGCGCAGAGTATTCAATGAAATTTAATTTATTAAACACCGATGGAATGGCTCGCAGAGGGCAATTGGTGTTTGACAGAGGCGTTGTTCAA
Source organism: Glaciecola siphonariae (assembly GCF_042652645.1). Taxonomy (NCBI): domain Bacteria; kingdom Pseudomonadati; phylum Pseudomonadota; class Gammaproteobacteria; order Alteromonadales; family Alteromonadaceae; genus Glaciecola; species Glaciecola siphonariae. Next base: position 128,310 of record NZ_JBHSGU010000029.1, on the reverse strand, counting down.
ACGCCCGCATTTATGCCCGTTGGCACCTACGGGACGGTCAAAGGCATGACACCGGAAGAGTTAGCCGATACAGGCGCTCACATTTGTTTGGGTAATACCTTTCACTTAATGTTACGTCCGGGTACGCAAATTATAAAAGACCATGGCGACCTGCACGACTTTATGCACTGGGACAAGCCTATTTTAACTGACTCTGGCGGCTTTCAGGTGTTTTCTTTAGGGGATTTACGCAAAATCAATGAAGAGGGCGTGACTTTTCGTTCGCCTATCAACGGTGAAAAAATCCTCCTTACACCCGAAAAGTCTATGCAGGTTCAGCGTGATTTAGGCTCCGACATCGTGATGATTTTTGACGAGTGCACGCCATACCCTGCCACGCCCGAAGAAGCCGAAACATCTATGCAGCTCTCGCTGCGATGGGCGAAGCGCAGTAAAGATGAGCATGGTGACAACCCTTCGGCCTTGTTTGGCATTATTCAAGGAGGCATGTATGAAGATTTACGCGATGTGTCACTTGAAGGCTTAGAAGCGATAGATTTTGATGGTTACGCCATTGGCGGTTTGTCGGTCGGTGAGCCCAAAGAAGATATGATGCGCATTGTTAAACATACCGCTCCTAAAATTCCAGAGCACAAGCCTCGATATTTAATGGGCGTAGGAAAGCCTGAAGATATTGTAGAGTCGGTAAGACGCGGGATTGACATGTTTGATTGCGTTATGCCAACGCGAAATGCACGCAACGGTCACTTGTTTGTAGGGGAGGGCGTAATAAAAATTCGCAACGCGAAGCATAAGACGGATACCTCGCCGCTTGACGAAAATTGTGATTGTTACACTTGTAAAAATTATACTCGGTCATACCTTCATCACTTAGACAAGTGCAACGAGATACTTGGCGCTCGTTTAAATACCATTCATAATCTACGCTATTATCAAAGCGTAATGGAAGGGTTAAGAGAGGCTATTGAGCACAATCGCCTAGAAGAATTTGTTGCTGAGTTCTACGCTAAAAAAGGGATGGACGTTCCATCGCTTTAGCACCAAGGCTTACAAACAAGATAACAACAATAAGAATTTACATTAACAAGGAAATATTATGAGCTTTTTTATATCAAGCGCACATGCACAAGAGGCCGGTGGAGCTGCACCTGGTTTTGGATTTGAACCACTTATCATGCTCGCCGTTTTTGGCCTGATTTTTTACTTTCTACTTTATCGCCCTCAAGCTAAACGCGTAAAAGAGCATAAAAACTTGGTGTCGTCTTTGGCAAAAGGCGACGAGGTGCTTACTCAAGGCGGGATTGTGGGCAAAATCACAAAAGTCTCTGATGAAAAAGACTTCATTGAAATTTCGCTTAATGAGACCAACCAAATTCTTGTTCAAAAGTCTGCGGTAAGCGCAGTACTGCCAAAAGGCACGCTCAAGTCATTGTAATTAATTAACAAAGCCGCATAGTTAGTTAACTCTCGCTAGCTAGCGCTAGCGGCTTTACAGGAAGTTATTGTGTTAAACCAAACTCCAATTTGGAAATACGTGCTAGTTGTATTTATGCTGGCACTTTGCAGTTTGTATGCGCTCCCAAACCTCTACGGAGAGGATCATGCGGTGCAAATTTCATCGGGCAGAGATACCACTGTCACTCAAGCCTTAGCAGCCAATGTTGAATCGCAGTTAAACAAAGCCAATATTGCGATAAAAGCAGTTGAATTTGAAAATGACAGGATCCTTATCCGCGTGCCTGATTCAGATACACAATTGCTTGCTCGTGAAACCCTCGAAAAGTCCTTAGGTGACGACTACTTTGTAGCCATGAACCTAGCGCCAGATACTCCCGACTGGCTTGATGACTTAGGTGGCACGCCGATGAAGTTAGGCTTAGACCTAAGAGGCGGCGTACACTTTATGATGGAAGTGGACATGAACAGTGCTATCGATACTGCCGTAGGTGGTGTGGTAGACGAGTTTCGTGACCGCTTACGAGAAGAAAAAATTCGCTATCGTTCGGTACGCAAAGTAGGTGATGCGGTTGAAGTTGTTTTTCGCGACGAAGACGTATTAGAAAGCGCGCAGTTCTTCTTACGCAACAGCTATCAAGACATGACCATTGATGAGCGTGATTCACTAACGCTCAGAGCAAGCTTTACTGAGGCTCGTCTTACTCAAATACGCGATTATGCGGTGAAGCAGAATATTACTATTATTCGAAATCGAGTAAACCAGCTTGGAGTTGCAGAGCCGCTTGTACAAAAGCAAGGTCAAGACCGAATAGTCGTGCAATTGCCGGGCATACAAGATACGGCAAAGGCGAAAGAGATCCTCAATGCTACCGCCACACTTAACTTCCGCCTTGTTGATGGCGAAGGTGACATCCGCGACGCCGTGAATGGCCGCGTGCCGGCAGGTTCAGAGTTGTTATATGAACGAAACGGCCAGCCAGTATTGCTGAAAAAACAAATCATGCTAGAAGGCAGTCACATCATTGATGCTACAAATAGCATGGATGAGAACGGGTTTCCGCAGGTTAACATTAATCTTGATTCTAAGGGCGGCAGTAAAATCAGTAAATTCAGTCGCGATAATATCGGTAAGCCAATGGCGACGGTGTTTATTGAATTTAAAGCCACCGATGAGCGTGACGCTAATGGCAAGTTGATTTTTGAAAAATCTGAAGAAGTGATCAATGTCGCCACAATTCAAAGTCAGTTAGGTTCGTCCTTCCGCATTACCGGTATCGACTCTGCAAGCGAAGCCAGAGACTTGGCATTACTTTTACGTGCTGGAGCGCTCATCGCGCCTATCCAAATAGTAGAAGAGCGCACCGTGGGGCCGAGCTTAGGTAAAGAAAATATTGAGCTGGGCATGCAAGCGATTATCTATGGGTTGATTGCCGTTCTGATATTCATGCTTATTTACTATCAGGCCTTTGGCATTGTTGCCAATATCGCCTTGGTAACCAACTTGGTGATGATAGTCGGCATTATGTCGATGATTACAGGTGCCACACTTACCTTACCGGGCATGGCTGGAATAGTATTGACGGTGGGTATGGCGGTAGATGCCAACGTTCTTATATTCGAAAGGATACGGGAAGAACTGCGAGACGGGCGAAGCCCCCAGCAAGCAATCCACTTTGGCTACGACAATGCATTTTCAACGATTTTAGATGCCAATATTACCACCTTCATTGTGGGGATGATTTTGTTTGCTGTTGGAACCGGACCGATTAAGGGCTTTTCAATCACCTTGATGATTGGCATTCTGACATCAATGTTCACTGCCATCATAGTGACCCGCGTGCTTGTAAACCTCTTTTGGGGTGGCAAGAAAATTACGAAGTTAGCGATTTAAGGAACGAGACAATGCAAATTCAAATATTGAATCTCAAAGAAACCGTTAACTTTATGAAGTTTCGGTTTCCTGCGATGATTTTTTCCACGGTCCTTATTATTGGCTCTATCGCTTCGTTGGCGGTGAATCAACTAAACTGGGGCTTAGATTTTACTGGCGGTACGGTTATTCAGGTTAATTATCCCGACGGGGCCAATCTCGAATTAATACGAGATGAGCTCAGCGCGGCAAATTTCCCCGATGCTGTGGTGCAAAACTTTGGTAGCAGTCAGGAAGTACTGATTCGCGTAGCGCCAAGGGACGATGTGCAAGCAGAAATTATAGGCGATATGGTAATGGCCGCTCTGAAAGAGGGCTCGTCTAACGTCGAAATGCAGCGCATCGAATTTGTGGGGCCAAATGTAGGAGAGGAGTTAACAGAGCAAGGCGGTCTTGCGATGTTGGTCGCCCTTATATGTATTTTGATATACGTGGCTATGCGTTTTGAATACCGCTTTGCACTAGGTTCGGTGGGCGCTTTGGCTCATGACGTTATTCTTACGCTTGGCTTGTTTAGCGTGTTGCAGCTTGAATTTGACCTAACCGTACTTGCAGCTTTGCTAGCGGTAATTGGTTATTCACTTAACGATACCATTGTGGTTAGTGACCGTATTCGTGAAAACTTTCGCAAAGTTAGAAAGGGCGGGCCAGAAGAGGTCATTAATATTTCTCTGACTCAAACCCTAAACCGAACGATTGTTACCTCGCTTACCACCATTTTAGTGCTGGTCGCCTTGTTTTATAAAGGTGGGGCACTCATCCATGGGTTTGCCACGGCCTTGCTATTTGGTGTGTTTATTGGGACGTATTCGTCTGTTTATATCGCATCATCTGTTGCGCTGTTCTTAGGCGTGAGCAAAGAAGACTTAATGCCACCTGAAATTGAAAAAGAAGGCGAGGACCTAGAATCGCTCTAAGCATGTAAATTAGGCTGTTTTGGCAGATTAGCCATAGTAAAACCAAAAAAGCACGCTCTTGAGCGTGCTTTTTTATTGCATTTTTTTACGAGTCAATATTGGACAAGTTAGTCTTCGCTCCTCTGGTGGTGCTGAGGGCCGTTTCTTAAACAGGATTCAGCTTATCTAAACATCGGCGACCGGCAAAAAATATCGAAGCGGCCAATCGCAAATGAGAGTTGTCGTAATATTTCGCGTAAATAGGTGCCAAATAAAGAAACTTTTTTATCGAGCGGCTGTATAAATAACATCAATATCTGACAAGTTCATCGGTGGAGAACGAAATGGATTTATCTAAATTAGTAGGTGGTCTCAGTAAGTCAGGCGCACTTAGCGGCTTCATGGGTGGCGTGGCAGGTGGCGGTTTAACAAGCATGATAGCCAGCAAAAAAGGCCGAAAAGTAGGCAAAGGTGCCTTAAAAGTTGGTGCGCTTGCTGCCGTTGGCGGTATCGCGTGGAAGGCCTATCAGAGCTACTCGGCAAACAAAGGCGCGACTGCTGTCTCAGGCGTGCCTCATGGTGCACAAAGCGCGCCAGCTAGCCAGTCTCAGTATTTTCCGTCATCGCAAGGGCATCAAGCAGAAACATATAACGCAGGCGGTCATGTCCAGTCAAAAGCGGCACAGTTTGACTTTCGCCCCGCAGCGCTTCCTCAACAAGCGTTTGAAGAGGTTGTTGACCAAAATAACGAACAAGGGCAAATGCTTTTAATGCGCGCAATGATTTCTGCAGCCCATGCAGACGGCCATATTGATGCGCAAGAGCGCCAGCGAATTTTTGCACAGGTCGACACTATGGAGCTTAGCGTTCAAGAAAAGGCGACCTTGTTTGATGAACTGCGCAAACCCTTGTCGCTGCACGACTTGGTGAATCAGGTGCCTAATGCGCAAACAGGCATTGAGGTATATGCCGCTAGCGCGAGCGCTGTAGATACATCTGCGCCAGCCTCTCAGGCCTTTTTGCAAGAGCTTTCGCAGAACCTTTGCATACCAAGCGAGTTAGTCAACAGCATTCATCAGCAATTGGCGCAATATTAGGCTAATGTGTAAGTAGGCGCGCCGAAATAAATTTTTAAATAACATCGTCACCAAATAAGCATGATAAAGGAATAATAAAAATGAAAGTATTTACTGTCAGTGTTGTAGCAATCAGTCTTTTTCTTAGCAGCTGTGTGTCGTGGGTGTTTGCTAAAAGCCCGTTTAACGATATGCCCGCCGGCGAATATGCATTGGATTTAAGCCATGCAAGCATTGTATGGAAAGTGTCGCACCTCGGTTTGTCAGATTATGTCGCAAGATTTGCCGATTTTGACGCAAGCATCGACTACGACCCTAATAACATAGAAAACAGCAAAGTCACGGCGAGTATTAACCCTATGTCTATTCAAACCGCCTACCCTAATGCGGCTGAAAAAGATTTTAACAACATCTTGGCAACCGACAAAGACTGGTTTAACGCAGGAGAATTTGCAAGCATCGAATTTACCTCTAGCAACATTGAAATGACTGGCGATACAACCGCCTTGATGAAGGGTGATTTACGATTTTTAGGTACAACACTGCCAGTCACCTTAGACGTAACATTCAACGGCGCGATGCAGCGTCAACCGTTTTCTGGTAAACCGACTATGGGATTTTCAGCGACAACCACTATTGAGCGTTCAAAGTGGGGCATGAGCAAATATGTTCCGAATATAGGCGATTCTGTTGAGGTCATGATTGAGGGAGAGTTCTTTAAAGCTGACTAACAGAAATCATTAGAATGTCGAGTAATATACAGCGTTATCATAGTCTGAGCATAGTCCTGCATTGGCTGATTGCGCTCGGACTATTATTTATGGTTGTCACAGGCGCGTACATGGTAAATGCAGACATGCCAAAAGCCGACCAGTACAAGCTGTTTCAGGTGCATAAAGCGGCGGGTGTTATTATGCTGTGGGCCATAGTGTTGCGAGTGCTCACGCGTTGGTTAACTAGGCAGCCAGCATTGCCGACTCAGATGAGTGTAGCCGAACAACGTTTGGCTAAGCTCGGTCATGTGGCACTGTATTGTGCACTTGTGTTAATGCCCATCAGCGGCTGGTTGATGGTATCTGCCAGTCCCTTCGGCCTGCCGACCTTTGTATTTGTAGAATGGATAAAATGGCCTCATATTCCATTTGTTCAGCGCAATAAAACAATTGAAACGATTGCACGCAACATTCACTGGGTAACGGCTACAGCATTAATCATTTTGGTGGTGGGTCATATAGGCGCAGTTGTGATGCATAAAAAGAAGCAGGGTATTTCTTTATTAAAACGAATGTGGTGGAGTAAAGCTAAGTGATTCAAATAAATCGTTTTACGGTCTTGCATACGATATTGGCAATCGCGCTCTGGTGTGTTGCCAGTGCATGCTATGCTCGATTCGAGATTAACAATCAAAATGCAAGCGTCGCCTTCAGTGGTGAACATGCGGGCATGACGTTTTCGGGCAAGTTCGAACAATGGACGGGCAGCATCATTCTCCCAAACGCCAACGATTCTGGCAGTATCGAAACTACCTTTGATTTAAGCAGTGCAAAAACAGGTGACTTTGTTTATGACGAAACGCTGCCAGAAGCAGATTGGTTTGACGTCGAAAATCACCCAACGGGCAGTTTTGTAAGCCGCTCAGTTACCGCAGCGGCTGATGGATTCAGCGTAAGTGGAGAACTTACGCTGCGTGGTATGAGCAAGCCGGTCAAATTTACCCTGAAAAAAGACGGCGGTCGGCTCAAGGCAACGCTGCCTATCAAACGTTTAGACTATAATATAGGCTATGATTCAGACCCGCAAGCTGAATGGGTGAGTGAAGATATTTTATTAAAAATAGACGTGCCTGCGCCGCCCAACAGCAACTGAGATGTGCTTAAGCGATTTAGCTTATCTTGCGAATGTTGGCAAGAGCGGCAAAATGCTCCATTAGAATTGCGGCGCCTTGTGCATTTAAGTGTGAAAAATCCTTTGCGTTTCCGTACCAAAACTCTTTTGCAGCACTATAGCCGTTATTTGCTAATAAGCGGGTAGGCAGCGTAACAAACTGGACTCCAAAGCCTTCACAAATTTCTTGAGCCTGTTGCTCATAGGCGTTTAGCGGGCTACTTCGCTTACCGATAACGCCTCGCCAGCCAGGGTGACCTTGATTGGGCAGTGGTGATGCTATTGAAAATACGTTTAAATGACTCAGCGCCTGTTCGTTATCAACCGTTTTTAGTCTTTTAATAAATTCTAAATGGAAAGTGGCGCAAATATTATCGTAAATTGAAGGCGTTGCCTTTCGCACCGCTTGACTCAAAAACTTGTCTTGGTCATCCACAATGGCAATCCAATTGCTGCCATTTCCGCTACTGAACAGTTGGAACCCAAATATCACTACGTACGAATATTCGCGCAAATCGATGCCGGTGTTCAAAAAGCCATTGCGGGTCATTATTGCTTTTACACTCTCATGCTCAGATGTCAGCATATTGCCTTCAAGCGATAGCTCATTTAACAGTGCAGCGTTTTTGCCACTTAGGGGCAGATAATCAATATCTATGTCTAAGTTTAAAAGGCCTTGGTTGGCTGCATCTTTAACTGACGCGGCATTGCTATCTGATATAAGAAGAAGTTTAGACATCATATTAATTTTTGAAATGAGCGAGCATGAGCTCCTCACATACCTCATCAGCTTGTGCTTGAGTAGCGTCTACCTTTGTTTTATTTGCCTTATTAGCTTGGGGCAGCGCTGCGAAAAAATTCTCCATTACAAATGCGACGCCCTTCGGGTGAACGCTTCGCAGATTTGGCATAAAGAAATTACCTTTAAAAACCGGAGAATTAATAATTTCATACGAGGGAAAATAATCCACATACTGACGGTTGGACGACAATTGTTCGGCCACTGCTCTGAGGATAGATTTTGATGCCATCGTTGCTACTAATACGTGTTTACCAGAGGCGGTTGCGGTTAATGGCACGGGTGATACCGTCAAAATAAACCGAAGCTTAGGATTGACCTTACGCATCTTTTCCATCGCATTGCGCAAACGTTCCAAAATAGGCACAAACTGTTGGTTGGTAAACTTATGTATGTCACCGTTGAACTCTCCAGCAACAGTGCCTGGACACATCGGATATTCATATTCGTGCGCTTGGTTTGTCCAGCTCTCGGTGAGGCCTAGCGTAAATACGAAGTATTCAGCGCTTTTTATGGCGCGACCAAAGGCGTCAACCGTGTACTGACGCGAGCGTACTACCTCGTCAGCTGACGCGAAGCCCTGTGGCTCTATGTTGGGTCGAAAGGGGTCGTAAAAACGCCCATCTTTTTCCCATATCTCAGATGGAATTTCTTTATAGCCAAGCGCCCAGTTTGTCCACTGATCAAGCAAGGACGTGGTGTAGATATTGCCCGTTCGTGATGAAAATATATCGTAATTGAATCGAGCCGCATCCTCGGCACTCATTCGATGAGGCGCTTTTTCAGTGCTCAACCAATTGTAGCCACGCTGTTTTAACGCCCTGCCGATATGCTGCGCAAAACATGAGCCAAAGGTCACCACTTTTTGCGCAGGTCTGATAGCAAATTTTGGCTTCCAAAGCCCTGCGATGTCGAGCATATGTTGTGATGCAACAGCGCTTTTCCAAAAAGCATCGTCTGGCATATTTTGGTATGGATTCAAAGCGCCTCCTTGTCAACCGACTATCGTAAAAGTGCCATCAGTTGATGGCTATCAGGCTTTAAGATTCTTAACAATGTGCTGTACCACGCGAGAGCTTCCAGCGACCAAACCATTAGCACTTCCGGCTTGTTTAAGCTCAGCATACAAGGGGTCGTTATTGCCTGCGTAATCGGTGATTAAGCCGCCTGCTTCTTTGACCAATAGCTCGCCTGCGGCCATATCCCACGATTTTAGGCCCTTTTCCCAATAACCGTCAAAGCGACCGGCAGCCACATATGCCAAATCTAAAGCAGCAGAGCCTGAGCGGCGTACATCACCAGCTTGAGAAAATATACGGTTAAATTGCTGCAGAGATTCCTCCAATCGAGCTTTATCTCTAAACGGGAACGCGGTTGCTAGAATCGAGCTCGATAAGTCTTTTGTTTTGCTTGCGCGAATACGATAACCATTAAGCTGAGCGCCAGCGCCTTTGCTGCCAGCAAAAAGCTCGCCTCGGATAGGGTCAAACACTACCGCTTGGTCGAGTTTACCTTTGTGCAGTAAGGCGATGCTTACTGCAAAATGAGGAATGCCTTTTATAAAATTAGTGGTGCCATCGAGAGGGTCGATTACCCACACATAATCAGGGTTGTTTGAGATTGACCCGCCTTCTTCTCCAATGAAGGAGTGGTCAGGATACGCGTCTTGAATTTTTCCGATAATTGCGGTTTCCGCTTCTTTGTCGATTTTAGTTACAAAATCGTTCAGTCCTTTTTTTTCGATGTTAAGGTCGTCGCGATTTTCAAACCCTCGCGCGATGATTGAGCCAGCGGCGCGTGCTGCGCGCACGGCAATATTGAGCATAGGATGCATAGAGTCCACCAAATAAAAAAGACAAATTGTTAAAAGAACGGGATAAAAACACCATAGAGTGTATCAGACAAGCACTTCACATGCTATATTGTGCGCCGTTTTTTAACGGTCGTTTTCCCAAAAAGTTATGCACACGGGTCATACATATAGTTCATACATAAAGCTCATACATCAACTCAGGCGACGCTTGCGTTTCATGTTCGATGTTTTATGTTCGATGTTTGAGATGCGTTGCAAAGGATATCAAAAATATGCTCGATAAGGTTCGTATCGTACTGGTTAATACCTCTCATACAGGCAACATAGGGTCGGCAGCCAGAGCGATGAAAACTATGGGCCTATCTTCTCTATATTTGGTAGACCCCGTATCTGAACCAGATGGCAAATCAAGTGCCTTAGCAGCGGGCGCCGGTGATGTGCTTGCGAATGCGAAAATAGTGCCCACCTTAGCCGAGGCTATTGCCGATTGTGGCTTGGTGATTGGCACTTCTGCACGCACGCGGACGCTCTCTTGGCCGATGCTTACGCCACGCGAGACAGGCATCAAAATAAACGATGAAGTACATCAGCACGATGTTGCCTTAGTCTTTGGCAGAGAAAACAGTGGTTTAAATAATAACGAACTGCGGGTCTGCGATTTTCATACATGCATTGAGGCAAATCCTGAATACAGCTCTCTTAATTTAGCCGCAGCCGTTCAGACCTTTTGTTATGAAATTCGCACCGACTATTTAGACCGTGAAAAGCGCAAATATCGGCCGGTCAAGGTTAGTGAGTATCCAATGGCCGAAGATTTGGCGCGCTTTTATGTGCATCTTGAGAGCACGCTGCGCAAAACGAGTTTTATCCGCGAAAATCACCCTGGCGTGGTAATGGAAAAGCTGAAACGTTTGTTCAATCGTGCCCGTCCTGAGGCACTTGAACTTAATATACTGCGCGGCATTCTTGCGTCAATTGATAAACAATATGATGTGAAACAGGGTCGAGCAAACACAGCAGTCAATAAACCACTGCACGATGACGAGGCCTGATATGTTCGAGCGCGTTAAAGAGGATATTGCCAGTGTATTTCATCGCGACCCCGCGGCTCGAAATACGCTCGAAGTACTGTTTAACTATCCCGGTCTTCATGCCATTTGGGTGCATCGCTTAAGTCACAAACTATGGCATATAAAGCTATATTGGCTAGCTCGTTTTGTTTCAAATTTAAGCCGTTTTATTACCGGCATTGAAATTCATCCCGCAGCAGTGCTGGGCCGACGTGTGTTTATTGATCACGGCATGGGGGTAGTGATTGGTGAAACCGCTATCGTGGGTGATGATGTCACGCTTTATCATGGCGTAACCTTAGGCGGAACCAGTTGGAGTGCTGGAAAACGTCATCCAACGCTTGAAAATAATTCAGTAATTGGGGCAGGGGCGAAAATACTCGGGCCTATTACGATTGGGCACAACGCTCGCGTGGGTTCTAATTCAGTCGTAGTAAAAGACGTACCGAACGGTGCAACGTGCGTAGGCATACCCGGGCGTAATATTTTGCAAAAGAAAGAAGACAAAGAACGCGATGCAAAGCGCCACGCGATTGCAAAGAAGTATGGTTTTGATGCATACGCCATCTCGGAGGAAAATCCGGACCCGGTAGCCAGCGCACTAGGTTTAATGCTTGAGCACGTGCACTTGATGGATACTAAGGTAGAAGAAATGTGCAAAGTCATTCAATCACTAGGCGGCGATGTGTGCACGCAGTCGTTGCCCAAGCTTAATGCTGAAGATTTTGCGCAAACGGGCATTTCGCCCGTGTTGAAAAAGGCCGCAGCGGAGGCTTTTGACCCTAGCATTTAGATAACCATTGCCGTGTACCACATTGCTTCCAGATTGCCGCTCTCAGCAGTAATCGTGCTTGAGTAAAAAGTTGATAATTTTGTCTAGACAATTAGACTTTCGCTATTGCGTTGCGTTTCGATGGAAAAGTGCGTTTCAATGGAAAAGTGCGTTTCAATGGGCGAGTGCCGCGCGCCGGACTCATCTTTGCTTACGCAGCACCAGACGAAGTGCCTGATACGAATGTCTGCGCAATAAAAGTTGCATTTTGAAACAATAGACACACTATGCACAGGTAGCATGCACGCTGGACATATATTACCTGTTCAGTATGTCAGCCTTAATGCCCAAATGAGTTAGCAACAATAAGTGAATGTTTAATGAGTGCTCCACAATTGCCTATTTACCTCGATTATTCGTCTACTACGCCAGTGGACCCACGCGTAGCGCAGAAAATGCATGAGTGTTTAACGCGAGAGGGTAATTTTGGCAATCCTGCATCTCGGTCTCACAAATTTGGCTGGTTTGCAGAAGAGGCGGTTGATATTGCGCGCAATCATGTTGCAGATTTGGTCAATGCAGACCCGCGAGAAATTGTGTTTACGTCGGGAGCCACTGAATCGAACAATCTCGCTTTAAAAGGTGCTGCGCATTTTTATAAAGACCGTGGAAAGCACATTATAACGCTGAGCACGGAACACAAAGCCGTACTAGATACCGCTGAGCAGCTTGAGCATGAAGGTTTTGATGTGACGTATATGCAGGTCGAATCAAATGGTCTGCTCGACTTAGAAAAGTTCAAAGCACACATACGCGAAGACACTGTGTTGGTTAGTGTCATGCATGTAAATAATGAAATTGGCGTTATCCAAGATGTTGGCGCGATTGGCGAAATTTGTCGGCACAGAAACATTATATTTCATGTGGACGCAGCGCAGAGCACGGGAAAAGTTGCCATTGATTTACAGCAGATGAAAGTCGACTTAATGTCGTTTTCTGCCCACAAAACCTATGGCCCTAAAGGCATCGGCGCGCTATATGTCAGGCGTAAGCCGCGTATTCATATTCAAGCACAAATCCATGGCGGTGGACACGAGCGAGGCATGCGGGCAGGCACCCTAGCAACCCATCAAATCGTGGGTATGGGAGAAGCATTTCGTTTAGCAAAGTTAGAAATGGAGAGCGAAAATTCGCGCATTTTGGCCTTGCGAGAGCGCTTATACGAAGGCCTTCAACAAATACCAGAGCTTTATGTTAACGGTGACTTAGCGCAAAGGGTTGCACATAACTTGAATGTAAGCTTTAGCTGTGTTGATGCAGAACTATTGATGACGGCGCTTAAAGATGTGGCTGTGTCGTCAGGCTCGGCATGCACCTCCGCTAGTTTAGAGCCCTCATACGTACTTCGGGCAATTGGTGTGAGCGATGAGTTGGCACACAGTTCTATCCGCCTAAGTATTGGTCGCTATACCACAGAAGAAGAAATCGATTACGTTGTGGACGTTCTTCAAAAGGCTATTCACACGCTGCGAGAGGGCAGTTTGGTTTGGGCAAGGTTTAAAGAAGAGCTTGATAGCGCTTCTTTGTCATAAATGCCTCAAATGTGGGGTAATTGTTGTTGAAAAAGTCAGTAAAAAGATAAAAAGCTGACACAAATTACCCCGGTTGGCGCAATTATCAAAAATTTGATTGGGATTTTGCTTCGAAAGTGCATATAATCGCGCGCTACATGTATGAGGGGCAAAGGCTCTTTGACGTTACACAAACACACAGAATTTATAGGAATTAATCATGGCTTTAGAACGCACGTTTTCTATCATTAAACCTGATGCGGTCGCGAAAAACGCAATTGGCGCCATTTATAACCGTTTCGAAAGCGCAGGCTTGCGTATCGTAGCGTCTAAAATGCTTCATTTGAGCCGCGAAAAAGCCGAAGGCTTTTACGCTGAACATAAAGAACGTCCTTTCTTCGGTGCCTTAGTTGATTTTATGACTTCAGGCCCAGTCATGGTGCAAGTATTAGAAGGTGAAAATGCGGTAGTCAAGAATCGCGAAATCATGGGTGCTACCAATCCTGCCGACGCTGCTGCTGGTACTTTACGTTCAGATTATGCCGAATCTATTGACGAAAACGCCGTACATGGTTCAGATGCTCCAGAATCGGCTGCTCGCGAAATCGCGTATTTCTTTTCTGACGAAGAGATTTGCCCACGCACTCGCTAATACTATTACAAGTTGACACTAAGGGAGCTTGAGCTCCCTTTTTTTGCTGTATAGCAAATACAATGTATGTCAACGCAAGCTCGCGCGTAAAGGCAAGACGCAAACCAGCGTAAAACGAGTAAACCGACACAATACCCATAGGTACTTAATATGAGCGAAGCACAGCAGGTACAAATCGCGTCCACAGGTGAGGCGAAAAAAATAAATTTGTTGAACTTTAACCGTCAGGGCCTACGGGATTATTTTGCATCTATCGGTGAAAAACCTTTCAGAGCAGACCAACTTATGAAGTGGATTTATCAAGCCGGTGAGTCTGACTTTGAAAAAATGACCAATATCAACAAGGCACTCAAAGCAAAGCTAATCGAGAATTGCGAAGTGCGAGCGCCCGAAATTTCTGAATATCAGCAAGCGACTGACGGCACCATAAAATTCGCCATCATGCTAGACGGCGGTCAAGAGGTAGAAACAGTGTGGATACCTGAGAGTGACCGCGCTACGCTGTGCGTGTCGTCCCAAGTGGGCTGCGCACTTGAATGCACATTTTGCTCTACCGCACAGCAGGGCTTCAATCGTAATTTAACTGTGGCAGAAATCATCGGTCAGGTGTGGCGGGTTGCTACCTTTATTGGGCTCTCTAAAGATACCTCACAACGCCCCATCACGAATGTTGTTATGATGGGAATGGGTGAGCCCTTGCTCAATTTAAAAAATGTCGTCCCTGCCATGGACATCATGTTAGATGACTTTGGTTTTGGTCTGTCAAAGCGGCGCGTGACGCTGTCTACCTCAGGTGTGGTGCCAGCGCTTGACAAGCTTGGCGACCAAATTGATGTTGCCTTGGCCATTTCGCTGCATGCCGCCGATAATACTTTGCGCGATGAAATAGTACCGGTAAATAAAAAATACCCCATTGAAGAGTTTTTAGCAGGCGTGCGCCGTTATTTGGCAAAGTCGAAAGCTAATCAGGGAAAAGTCACGGTGGAGTACGTGATGCTTAGCAATATTAATGATAGTACTGACCAAGCACATCAGTTGGCAAAAGTACTTAAAGACACGCCAAGCAAAATTAACTTAATCCCGTTTAATCCCTACCCAGGATCTCCGTATACTTGCTCAAGCAACTCAAGAATAGACCGATTCTCTAAAGTATTAATGAGCTATGGTTTTACGGTTGTGGTAAGAAAAACCCGCGGTGACGACATTGATGCAGCTTGCGGTCAGTTAGTGGGTGATGTAGTGGACAGAACCAAGCGTTTGTTGAAAAAACAGATGAAAGGACAGCCGATATCGGTAAGAATGACTCAATAGCAGGCAAAGGGCTTGCTAATTGCATTGCTTAGATCAATTATTGCTTTATATTTTTGCTAAAACTAAGAATTAATAATAATAAAACCTTGAATTGTAGCCAAAAATTACAAAGGACGATCATTATCATGTTGAGAGCTTTAATTTGCGTTGTTATAGCACTGTCATTGTCGGCCTGTGTGTCAGCGCCAGAAGATCCGTCATTTACAGGTGCAAGAGAATTCGATGCTAATGAAGCGTCAAAGACGCGCGTTAGCTTAGGCTTGACCTATCTGCAAAATGGTAATTTTAGCCAAGCGAAGTTTAATCTTGATAAAGCACTTGAGTTTGCGCCACGCAACGGTCAGGCTCATTATGCCCTCGCATTTTATTACCAACAGGTTGATGAGCCTAAATTAGCTGAAGATAGTTATGAAACAGCGCTTCGCTTCTCAAATAATGACCCTGATGTTGTAAATAGTTACGGTGCGTTTTTGTGTCAACAGGGTAATTATGACAAGGCGAAAGAGTACTTTCTTAAAGCGGTAAACGATAGAAATTATGTGTCTACCGCAGAGACCTACGAAAACCTTGCAATTTGCAGCCAGAGCCAAGGAAAAAACCAAGAGGCGATTGAGTATTTTAACAGTGCGCTTAACCATCAACCCACGCGCGCTGAAAGTCTTTACCTGCTTACACAACTCTACGTGCAAGAAAAGCAATGGGAAGAGGCAAAGCGCACTCTGTTTAAATACGAACGAAATGCCCAGGTGTCAGCCGAAACCCTCTACCTGCAGTATCAAATTGCGCTCGGCTTAAACGATACCAAAACCGCAGTTGGTTACGGCGAAATATTAAAGTCAATGTTTCCAAACCATAGCAACACTAAAAAATACCTCGCACAGATGGGCAAGTTTCAACCATCTGCGACGGTGACGCGAAAAATCCGTCAGCAATCATCATCCCCAGAGCCCGTTGTTCTTGATACGACCATAGTTGAAAATGTTCTCAGCGAAGAAGACACCATTATTGTTGAAGAAGTAGAGACTCAAAATGGTGAAACTGCCTTAGTGATAGATGAGAGAAAAGTGATTCAAACCGACAATATTATGATTGTGGATACTACTCCAGAGCCAGAATCAGAATCAGAATCAGAACCAGCGACAGAATCTGAAGTAGCAAACGATACACAAAGCGCCGCTGATGATTTAGCAGATGACATAAGTGAGGATATCGCAGAAACACCCGAAGTATTTGTGAGTGACGCCGCGCAACTCGCAGATTCCACGCTTGACGAATCTGCTGAAGAAGCGTCAGCGGCCATCATTGAGGCGAGTGACGACGTGATAGAAAGCGCCACTGAAGAAGTTGATGCCGCGAGCGCTGAGATTTCAACTGAACAGGCAGACGTGGCAACCGACTCAAGTGCAATCATAGCAGCAGATTCTCTTGACGTTGAGGAAAGTAGCGAAAATGCGCTAGATCAAACTTCACTCCCTGACGAAACAATCCAAGCAAGCACTGACGACGTAGATACTGCATTAGACGGAACGGCACAGATAGAATCAATTACAGATGCTGATGGTGAGGCTGAGGCTTCTATCGATTCGGATATTGAGACTGGTGCTCAAGCAAATATCGAATCTGATGTAGATTCCGAAGGCGCGCAAGATGAAGAACCGGAATATCATACCGTTGCAGCGGGTGAAAATTTATACAGGATTTCCTTAAAATATAATGTGAAAATGACGACTTTATTGGAATGGAATAACATGAGCGATTCATCCTCCATTCGAATAGGTACTGTCTTGAGGGTAAGGGACCCGGATATCAATGAATAATGATGATAACGTAGCACAGAACAACGACGATAAAAGCTCTGCTACGGTAGGTGATATTTTAAGTGCTGCGCGAGAGCAGCAGGGCTTAACGCAGCAGCAGGTTGCTGACCGTTTGCATTTGCGTTTAAGCAGCGTGCAAGCAATAGAATCAGACGGCATTGAAAAGGGCGTGTCGCCTACCTTTACCAAAGGCTATGTTCGTCTGTATGCGCGCTTGTTAGGTCTTAATGCAGAGCCACTTTTGAAGGCCTTTGATAAGCTTCATGCTCAAGATACACCCACTACAAAGCTGCAAAGTTTTTCCAAACGCGTAGAGCGAGAGGCCAATGACTCAAGATGGAACATGGTGACATACATCATCGTTTTATTGGTCATTGGCTCTGTAGTTGTATGGTGGGTAGACCAGTCAAACTTCAGTTTTTCAGAGGCTAGCAACAACGATATTAGTAGCAACACTGAGCAAAGCATCGGCGGCCAAGAAAGCTCCGAATTATCCACTCAACGTTCCGGCGAAAGTAAGGTGCGACCGCAGCTTAACTCCCCTGCGCCGGTTAACAGCTTAGTCGGAGAGCTCGATGACGCATTGGCAAACGTTCAAGACAGCACCTCATTAACGGGCGGTGATGCTGCAAATTCAAGCCAAACATCAGCCCAAGCCACGGGCCCATCATCACAAGAGCAAAGCGCGGAAGACTTAAGAGAAGAGCAAGGGGTTGACTCACTCGCGGGTGTAATTACTCAGGACAGTAAGCTAGAGCAAAGCGCCGCGGATATTATTGAACAAGTGACAAATGATGCTGCGGATAACAATGAACTAACAGCTACCAGCGACGATGCCGGAGCATTTGTTCCTAATCTATCTAGTGACATTTTAGATGAGGTTAACAGCGACGGCAGTGTCGATATGGTATTTACATTTTCGGATGATTGTTGGGTAAGCGTCAAAGATGCCTTTGATGAAACCATCGCCATTGGTGTTAAAGTAAAGGGCCGCGTAATGCAGGTTTCAGGCGTGCCACCGATTAAGGTGATTTTGGGTGCCCCGCAAGTTGTCAGTATAGATTTTGGCGGAGAGTCGGTCGACATGAGCCGCTTCGCTGCTGGTCGCAGTGCAACGTTTGAGCTACCTTTAAACGATGACTAGCACCGTGAAAGCGAGCTTTTTGTAAAAGTGAATATAACGTCGTCGCGTCAAACAAGGTGAATCAAGGTAAAGAATGTTTGCTGAAAACCCTATCAAAAGAAGAAAATCCACACGTATTAATGTAGGCAGCGTGCCTATTGGTGATGGTGCGCCTATCGCTGTTCAGTCTATGACAAACACACCTACAACCGACGTTGACGCAACGGTTGCGCAAATTAACAGGATACAGGCGGTAGGTGGAGAAATTGTCAGAGTCTCGGTGCCTACCATGGAGGCGGCAGAAGCGTTTAAGCAAATTAAACAGAAGGTGTCAGTACCGCTAGTAGCAGACATCCATTTTGACTACCGAATTGCCCTAAAAGTAGCAGAGTATGGCGTTGATTGCCTGCGCATTAACCCTGGAAATATTGGTAATTTAGAGCGCGTGAAATCGGTAGTTGACTGTGCGCGAGATAAAAATATTCCAATAAGAATTGGGGTGAATGGAGGGTCTTTAGAGCGCGATCTGCAAGAAAAATACGGAGAGCCAACGCCTGAGGCACTTGTAGAGTCTGCGATGCGACATGTGGATATACTCGACAAGCTTAATTTTGATCAATTCAAAGTATCGGTTAAAGCATCAGATGTTTTTTTAGCGGTTGGCGCATACCGCTTGTTGGCGCAAAAGATTGATCAGCCCCTTCATCTAGGCATTACTGAAGCGGGCGGCTTGCGCTCCGGTGCCGTTAAAAGCTCAGTCGGTTTAGGTATGCTCTTAGCCGAGGGCATTGGCGATACCATACGGATTTCTCTTGCGGCCGACCCAATCGAAGAAATAAAAGTTGGCTTTGATATTCTTAAATCGCTAAGAATACGCAGCAGAGGTATAAATTTCATAGCCTGTCCGAGTTGCTCCAGACAAGAGTTTGATGTTATCTCCACCGTCAATGCCCTTGAGCAGCGTTTAGAAGACGTGCTTACGCCTTTGGACGTATCAATCATTGGCTGCGTTGTGAATGGTCCGGGTGAAGCTGAGGTGTCTGATTTAGGCTTAACCGGTGCTCGAAACATGAGCGGATACTATTTAGACGGAAAGCGTCAACGAGAGCGTTTGTCAAATGACGACTTGGTTGACCAGCTCGAAAAGCGAATTCGAGCAAAGGCGGCAGCAAAAGCAGCGATGTTAGATGGTAAAAACCGTATTGAGATTAACGAAGTCCCCGAAGGCTAGATATCACAGCATTTAACAAGAGCTTTTAATTTACCCGGCGTGTCAAAATCCTTATAATGACGCGCTTTGTAATTCATATTGAGTGTCTTGTGTCTAAAAATATTCAAGCAATCCGCGGAATGAACGACTGCGTGCCTGCCCAAAGCGGCGTTTGGCAGTATGTTGAGGCGCAAATCCGCCAGCTGGTTAGCAGCTATCAATACCAAGAGATTCGCACTCCCATTGTTGAAAGTACAGAGCTTTTTAAACGCTCAATCGGTGAAGTCACCGATATAGTAGAAAAAGAAATGTACACCTTTGACGACCGAAACGGAGACAGTCTTACTCTGCGTCCCGAGGGCACCGCGTGCTGCGTCAGAGCCGGTAACCAGCATGGTCTTTTATATAATCAACAGCAGCGTTTATGGTACATGGGGCCCATGTTTAGGCATGAGCGTCCTCAAAAAGGTCGATATCGACAATTTCATCAGTTTGGTGCCGAGGCATATGGCCTTGAGGGCCCAGACATAGATGTAGAAGTCATTCTGATGGGCGCGCGTTTATGGAAAGCGTTTGGCATAGCCGACAAAGTAAGCTTGCAAATAAACTCGCTTGGCAGCAATGAGGCGCGCGCGGCTTATAAAGAGAGATTGGTCGCGTTTTTGCAGAGTGTAGAGAGCGATTTAGATGAGGATTCTAAGCGTCGTCTGCACACAAACCCTTTACGAGTGCTCGACACTAAAGACCCGAATACACAAGCCTTATTAAAAGACGCGCCGCGACTCATTGATCATTTAGATGAGGCATCCCAGCAGCATTTCGATGGGCTTTGTGCATCACTCGACGCATTAAACATTGCCTATGAAGTAAACCCGTCGCTGGTGCGTGGTTTGGACTATTACAACCGCACCGTTTTTGAGTGGGTAACTGATATGTTGGGTGCTCAAGGTACAATATGCGCTGGCGGGCGCTATGACTCTCTAGTGGCACAACTGGGCGGAAAAGCGACACCTGCGGTGGGTTTTGCCATGGGCTTAGAGCGTTTGGTATTGCTCATTGAGAGCATTCGTCAAAGCGATGAATTTTTAGTAAAGGCTGACGTCTACGTTATGGCCTCAGGGGACGCATCGGTAAATGGTGCAATGAAGATTGCAGAGCAACTTCGTGATGAGCTTTCGCACGTGCGGGTTCAGATGCACTGCGGCGGTGGAAACATGAAAAAGCAAATGAAAAAGGCAGATGCATCTGGCGCCTACATTGCGATTATAGTGCCAGATAGTGAGCTTAATGAGCAGACCTTCGACGTGAAGTTTTTGCGCGAGCAGAGCCCGCAACAAACGCTATCAATGCCTGAACTGCTTAATTTGCTTTCAGAGAAATTTAGTTAAGCTCGCAAAGCCACAATATTGATGAAGATAGACTGCGTTAAATAGGATATACTTTGCGCCAATTTGTGCACTCGCTTGTGCATCGGTCGGTGAGCAAGCAATAAATACACATATGATGATAGTTGGCATACACAGCAATATGCCACCAATGCGATATAGAGGACAAGATGGAACGCTTTGAAACCGAAGAACAACAAATTGAAGCAATCAAACGATTTTGGAAGGAAAACGGCACAGTCATTATTTTAGGCGCTGTATTGGGCCTTGGTGGTTTATGGGGCTGGCGCTACTACAACGATAGCGTCATTAGTGCAAAAGAAAGCGCGTCTCAGGCCTATCAAACCAGCCTTAGCAGCTTTGCTGAAACCGAAGATATTCAAGCTTTAAGCGCCTTTGTTAATGACAACTCTGACACCGGTTATGCTGCCTTAGCTGCGATGATTGTGGCCCAACAAGCAGTGTTGGAGGATGATTTTGAAACAGCAAAAGCTCAGCTGTCTGTCGCCGCAAAAGGTAAGTCAGAAATAGCAGATGTGGCGAAGTTACGCCTAGCAAAAGTGCATGTTCAGCTTGCAGAATACGAGCAGGCAATTAGTCAACTAGAGACGGTAAATGCGCCAGCATTTGCTGACCAAGTTAATGAACTGAAAGGTGACGTTTTGTACGCGCAAGGTGCTTACGACGAAGCGAGAGCCGCTTATAATTTGGCGCTTGTTGAACTTCCTGGCAATCAAACCATCAAAATGAAACTCGACAATATCGCATATGCTAGAACGCAAGCAGTGAGCAGTAATAGTGAACAATAGTGTAAAAATACTGGCTTTAGCCCTTTTACTAAGTGGCTGTACAACCGTAACTAATTGGTTTTCAGATGAAGAAGAAATTGCCATCCGTACCTTACCGGAAATTGAAATGGCTTTTGAAACCGAGACAGTTTGGCAGCAAGACGTCGGCGATGGCATCGATAATTACTTTTCTCGATTATCGCCTGCAGTGGGCTACGGAAAAGTGTTTGCGGCTGACCGAGAGGGCACAATCGTTGCGCTTTCTCCCCAAACCGGCAAAGAAATATGGGAGCTTGATATAAGCACTCGTTCCACACGCAGTTATATTGGAAATCTCTACGGATTATTTCCTGCCAAAGTATCGGCGAAAGTGGCTGGCGGTATTACGCTTGGCTATCAACGTCTTTATATTGGTACAGAGAACGGTGAGGTTCTTGCTATTAACGAGGCCGACGGCAGCATAGCGTGGCGAACAAAAGTACCTAGTGAAGTCCTTGCCGCTCCAGCCATCGACTCTGGTATCGTGGTTGTTAATACCGTTGCCGGCACCTTGGTTGGCTTAGACGCTAATACCGGTGAGCTGAAGTGGGTGAACGAATCGGATGTACCTCCTTTGAGTTTAAGAGGGGTATCTGCCCCTGCTGCTGCAAATGGCGGTGCGATTGTTGGTCAGGCTTCAGGGCGTTTGCAAGTAAGTATTATCGATACTGGCTTGACCGCGTGGGAACAAGTTATTGCAAAACCAGCAGGTGCCACAGAGTTAGAGCGTATCGTGGACGTAGACAGTAAGCCTTTAGTGTTTGGCGGAACGGTCTATGTAGTTAGCTACGGCGGAACATTATCTGCGGTTGAGCTGCGTACAGGACAGGTAGTGTGGAGTCGAGAGTATGGCTCATATCGCAATATTAGTATTTTTGGTAATCGATTATTTGTCACCGACAACAACTCAAATGTTTACGCAATAGACAGACGCAATGGGGTTGAGCTCTGGTCATCGGGGGAATTACGTCGCCGTAATCTTACAGAGCCGACACCGGTTGGCGATTACTTGGTAGTTGGCGATAAATTTGGTTTTCTTCACTGGTTTACCCAAGATGAAGGCAAATATGTATCTCGCATGGAAGTAGGAGACGATGATGAAGATGAAGGTATCTACACAGCGCCTGTTTACCAAGATAACATATTGGTTGTGCAAACTAGAGATGGCGTCGTTAGCGTAATTTCTACGCCATAACTGCCACGCAAAGCTACAAATCAGGAACGCCGATGGTATTGCCATTGGCGTTTTTACACTTTTAAAGGGATGAATTCCTTTTATCGCAAGTTAAATAAAGAGGAAGAGTATGTTACCGGTAATCGCGCTAGTTGGACGTCCTAATGTAGGCAAATCAACTCTGTTTAATCGATTGACCCATACGCGCGATGCCCTAGTAGCTGACTTCCCGGGCCTTACGCGCGACCGCAAATACGGTCAAGCTAAATACGAAGAACGCCAGTTTATAGTTGTTGATACCGGCGGCATCACCGGAGATGAAGAAGGAATAGATGCTGCCATGGCACAGCAATCCCTGTTGGCAATTGATGAAGCCGATGTTGTGCTTTTTATGGTCGACGCTAGAGTGGGTTTGACCCCTGCGGACATTGGCATCGCTGAGCACTTACGCAAGCAAGATAAGATGATTCACGTAGTTGCCAATAAAGTCGATGGTATTGACGGGGACAGCGAAAGTGCTGATTTTTATTCATTGGGATTTGAAAGCCTGTTTCAGATAGCTGCCTCCCAAGGAAGAGGAATTACGCAGTTGCTCAATGACGTTTTTGTGCCCTTAGAAAAAGACTTCCCTGATATGCTCATACAGCAAGACGAGGTATTAGAAGAAGAGGACGCACAAGAAAAATTAGAAAGGCTGCAAAACTCCCCAATTAAACTGGCCATCGTAGGCAAACCAAATGTGGGTAAATCAACCCTAACCAATCGCATTTTAGGTGAAGAGCGCGTGGTCGTGTTTGATTCGCCGGGCACAACGCGCGATAGTATATTCATACCCATGGAGCGCGATGAGCGTGAATACATTCTTATTGACACCGCGGGCGTGCGTAAGCGTAAAAAAGTATCTGAGGCGATTGAGAAATTTTCCATTGTAAAAACGCTACAGGCCATTGAAGAGGCTAATGTGGTGCTCATGGTCATTGATGCAAGAGAAGGGATAAGCGACCAAGACCTGAGCTTATTGGGCTTTGTTCTTAACTCTGGACGCTCTTTGGTGATGGCAGTTAATAAGTGGGATGGTCTTGAAAGTCATGTTAAAGATGAAATTAAGCGAGAGCTAGACCGGCGTTTGGGTTTTGTCGACTTTGCCCGCCTGCACTTTATATCTGCTTTACATGGCACTGGTGTGGGGCATTTGTTTGAATCAGTACAAGAGGCGTATGCGTCGGCAACTAAGCGCATCAATACCGCAATGCTGACCGATATTATGGAAATGGCACAGCAAGACCATCAGCCTCCTTTGGTGCGCAGTCGTCGGGTAAAAATGAAGTATGCGCATGCAGGCGGGTATAATCCGCCTGTGATTGTCATTCACGGTAATCAGGTCAAAGACCTACCCGATTCATACAAGCGCTACCTTATGAACTATTACCGTAAATCGCTGAAAATAATGGGCACGCCAATAAAAATTGAGTTTAGAGAAGGCGCTAATCCTTTTGAAGGTAAAAAGAATCAGCTCACACTTGCCCAAGAGCGAAAACGAAAACGTTTGATGGCGTTTCATAAGCAAAAGAAATAAGCTTGCACTTGGAAAATCATCAAAGGAGATCAATATGGGATTATTAGACGCCTTAATGGGCAACGCCAGCGACGTAGACTCACATGAAGTAGCCGAAGAATTAGCGCCGGTGATGGCCGATAACGAACAGGTTGTCCATGCTTATAAAATGGTAAGAGACTTATATGTTTTTACTAATAAACGACTCATCTTTATTGATAAGCAAGGACTCACAGGCAAAAAAATAGACTATTTAAGTGTGCCGTACAAAGCGATTACAAGTTTTAACGTGCAAACGGCAGGTCGTTTTGATACCGATTGCGAATTGAGCATTTGGATGTCGGGTAAAAGTGACCCACTGAAGGTTGAAATTGCCGCAAAATTAGCGAGCGACGTGCAAAAAACGCTCGCCAACTGCTTGTTTTCCTAAGCTTTTAAAAACGGTACCGCTACGCTATTCTGCGCAACCGCCCAGTAACCTAATAGCTTAATGCTGTCGCATTGACTGCATAAATAGCGATTCTTGCGGTACTCTTATCTCACCAATAGACTGCTCTACAAGCGCTAGCATCATGTGCTTGGGAAGATTGCCCGTTAGCTTGATGAATTTATCATTTTGGGTAAACAAGAACTGAGTGCTGTATATCGGATCGACCGTCGTTTGCAGAGCTACCTCTAAAGACAAACCACTTACATCTCCCTTAGATGAGTGAATATTGGCAGGCTGAATATCAGATATTTTGTAGTCTTCTACCTTCGCTTTTTGAATCAAACTTTTAATATGAGACTTTTCATTTTCCATTTCACTCGCCAATGGTGAGTCACTCGCAGCAATAGACGAGATTTGCTGATGAACAAACGGAGATACAGGATAAACAGAGATATCGACGACGGCATCTGCATATTGAGGATGGACATAGCGAGAAATACTGCCCTGCAGAGGGTCGTGATAAAGCGCCGTTTCCATAAATACAAACTCTCCGATTTTGTCTGGCAGCGTTAGCTGCTGCATATAGTCGCTTGCCCCAATCACTCGATAAATACGTTGAGCATCAAACACATTTTGGCTCTGCACATATTCAACCCAGGCATTGATAATAGATTCGGTGCTTGTTTCGATGCTCTTGTCAACGCTCACACATTGTGTGTAGTCGTCAATGGGGATTCCGCGCCAGCTTGTGGTCATTTCAAGTAAAAGGGTGGATATCTTTTCGTCATCTATTTTGATTGCGCTACTGATCAATAGCTCATATTCAGACAAACTCAAAGCCTCAAATACCTCGTCGCTTAGAGGGTGAGCGCTTAACGCTTTGGCATAGTCTTCATGGGTAAGGGCATTGAGTGTGCACTGCCTATTTTGACACTCTTGAATTGTTGCTTCACTTAGTTCTGCAGCAAATACGGGCCATTGACTGTTGTCGATGGCGTGCGATGAAAAGCTCACTGCGCTTGCACTTAAAACAGCGAAACTGGCAAAAAGTAGAAAAAAGAAATTAGGAAGAGGACGAATTTTAAAGCCGAGCTGGCCTAACAATTTTGGGGGAAACTTGGCTATCTGCACCATGACTACATCCACTGTATTTATTGTTTATTATATGTTGAAAATTGCTACATATTTGAACCTATAGATTAACATTAGCATGTGATTCACACAATCTTAACAAGGTTTTGAAAATCAATGCATTATGAAACAAGTAAGTCACTTGGCCGGTTTTGTTGATATGACAGACGAAACTATCTCGCCGTCAGCGAGCTTAGTCACAACAGTATCGTGCTTGCTGATGTTATCAACGCTTCTTAATATTTGATCATCGCAATAAGTAATGCTGTAGCCGCGTGACATCGTGGCCAAAGGGCTGACTGAATTTAGCAGGTCGGCTTTTGCGCCTAGTGCACGCTCAAGTCGGGTTAACAAAGCAGTTTGTGCGCTCTGCATTCGAGCGCTGAGCTGAGAAACATGTCGCTCGTACTGCTTAAGTTCCTTGCTTGGATTGCACTGTGCTAGCTGCAGAGTGCTTTGTTTGTGCTTTGCATTTGCGTTATTTAAATATTCGTTAAACGCGCGCTGCAAGCGAGTTGCAAGCTGCTCACGGCGCTCCTGTTTGGTCATTATTGCGGTTTTAGGATGGCTCGCGTTCAAGCGATTTTGCAAGCTTTGCAGCATCTGTTGGTGTCGGTTGATGTCGCGTATTGGACTAGCGGCATTAAAGTTAGCCAGTAAAATGTCTAGTCCTTGGGCAGCGTCTCTAAAACGGTGCCTTATAGACTGTTGCAATCGCTGGCGTGCTTGCTCGATGTTTCGCATCAATACCTGTGCATCTTGACTGATGCTTTCGGCAGCAGCACTGGGTGTTGGCGCCCTAAAATCAGCAACAAAATCTGCAATAGTAACGTCAACTTCGTGCCCAACGGCCGATACAATAGGTAGGCGCGAAGCAAATATTGCTCGTGCGACCACTTGTTCGTTGAATGGCCATAAATCTTCAAGTGAGCCGCCCCCTCTGCCAACGATTAAAACATCTACCTCGTTACGCGCGTTAGCAATTTCAATTTGTTTTACGATAGAGGCGGCCGCAGTTTCTCCTTGTACAAGGGAAGGATAGATAATGACTTCAATTGCCGGATTGCGCCTGCCAAGAACATGCAAAATGTCATGCACAGCAGCGCCAGTGGGAGAGGTCACCACGCCGAGCTTTGTGACGCGCTCTGGCAGGGGCTTTTTATGCTCTTGGTTAAATAAGCCTTCTTCCTGCAATGCTAGCTTGAGTGCTTCGTAGGCTTGTTTTAGTTGCCCGATACCTTCGGGCTCTATGTGTTGTGCAATCAGTTGATAGTCGCCGCGCGGCTCATACAAGCTGATGTTTGCGCGCACTACGACCTTGTCTCCGGCCTTAGGTCTAAAGCCCGCTTTTTGATTGGCCCCTTTAAACATTGCCGTGCGCACCTGCGCTTGACTGTCTTTTAAGGTAAAGTACCAGTGTCCAGAGCTAGCCGCCACAAAGTTACTGATTTCACCGCTTACCCAAACCAGACCTATTTCGCTCTCTAGCACGCGTTTAGCAAAGCGGTTGAGTTTACTAACAGATAAAATACTCACTTGACTCGGAGTGGCAAACATAAGCACCTAAATTTATTGCATCATTTTGTTGATTGTAGTTTACCCAGTTACAAAAAAACACTACAATTGCACCGCAATTAAGCCCCTACTAACACAGGTAAAATTGCATGCTGCGCATCGAAAAAGAAGCTTTAACCTTCGACGACGTACTCTTGGTGCCCGGGCACTCGACGGTCCTTCCTCACACTGCCAATCTGTCTACAAAATTAACGAAGGGTATCACCCTAAATATGCCGCTAATGTCGGCTGCTATGGATACTGTTACCGAAGCAAATCTCGCCATTGCTCTTGCCCAAGAGGGTGGAATTGGATTTATTCATAAAAATATGACGGCACAAGCACAGGCTGAACACGTTTTGCGCGTCAAAAAATATGAAAGTGGTGTTGTTCAAGACCCAGTAACGGTCAAACCAAGCGCGACTATTGGCGATACGATTGCCCTTAGCAAGCAACTTGGTTATAGCGGTTTTCCGGTTGTAGATGAAGAAAATAATCTAATAGGCTTGGTGACAGGGCGTGATTTACGCTTTGAAAACCGCTTAGTGGAGCCTATTAGCAAGGTAATGACGCCTAAAGAAAAACTGGTAACCGTCACCGCAGACGCCGGTCCCGACCAAGTGATGGACTTAATGCACGAGCATCGCATAGAGAAAATCTTGGTAGTGGATGATGCATATCGCTTAACAGGTCTTATCACGGTAAAAGATTTCCAAAAGGCTAAAAGTAAACCAAACGCCTGTAAAGATTCCCAAGGACGATTGCGCGTTGGCGCCGCGGTAAGCGTAGGCGCTGGGACTGATGAGCGTATCCGCTTGCTGGTGGAGGCTGGCGTAGATGTACTGCTTATTGATACCTCGCACGGTCACTCACAAGGCGTTATTGAGCGCGTAAGAGCGGTTCGTCAAGCCTATCCTGACTTACAGCTTATTGCAGGTAATGTTGCTACTGCAGAAGGTGCGAAAGCGCTCGCAGACGCTGGTGTTGATGCGGTAAAGGTGGGCATAGGCCCCGGCTCAATCTGCACAACCCGCATTGTGACGGGCTGCGGCGTGCCGCAGATAACGGCAATCTCAGACGCGGTGTCTGCGGTTGACGGTATGGGGATTCCTGTCATTGCAGATGGTGGAATACGCTTCTCTGGCGACATTGCAAAGGCATTAGCGGCGGGCGCAAGCTCGGTCATGGTGGGCAGCATGCTTGCCGGCACCGAAGAGGCGCCAGGTGAAGTAGAGCTTTATCAAGGTCGATATTACAAATCTTACAGAGGCATGGGCTCTTTAGGTGCGATGAATCAAAGCCATGGCTCATCTGACCGTTATTTCCAAGACAGCAACAACGCTGAAAAGCTGGTGCCAGAGGGCATTGAGGGTAGGGTAGCTTACAAAGGCCCCATTGCTAACATCATCCATCAGCAGTTGGGCGGTTTACGCTCGGCGATGGGCTTAACAGGCTGCGCCACGATTGAAGAAATGCGCACTAAACCCAAGTTTGTGAAGGTTACTTCAGCCGGTATGGGGGAGTCTCACGTTCACGATGTAAGCATTACCAAAGAAGCGCCTAATTATCGATTAGGTTAGGCGGGGTATCAGCCCAGTTGTTGTTCTTGAGTGTGCAACAGCAATTAAACGTACATTTAAAAAGCTGCAGCAATGGGCTGCGCTTTTTAATTTAGGCATTTATAAAAATATATTTTTAGGAAATAGTGCATGTCGGCAAATATCCACAGCCAGAAAATTTTGATTCTTGATTTCGGGTCTCAGTACACGCAACTCATTGCGCGTCGGGTACGAGAAATTGGCGTGTATTGCGAGCTTTGGGCTTGGGATGTCAGTGAAAAACAAATTCGTAATTTTGCCCCCGACGGCATTATTTTATCAGGCGGCCCGGAGTCAGTGCCTGAAGCAAATTCGCCGCGAGCGCCGCAATATGTGTTTAATGCGGGCGTTCCGGTGCTCGGCATTTGTTACGGCATGCAGACCATGGCACACCAATTAGGCGGGGCAGTGCTTGGGTCTGATGTACGCGAGTTTGGTTATGCACAAGTCGAACTCTTAGAGGCAACCGCATTATTTGAAAAAATTGAAGATGAAATTGGCGCGAACGGTAATGCCTTACTTGATGTTTGGATGAGTCACGGTGACAAAGTGAGTCAAATTCCCCCTGGCTTTAAAACCATTGCGCAAACGCCCAGTTGTCCGCATGCAGCGATGGTGAATTTAGAAAAACAATTTTACGGAGTGCAGTTTCATCCTGAGGTAACCCATACTAAACAGGGCATGCGAGTGCTAGAGCATTTTGTGATGCAAATTTGCGGGTGTGAAAAGCTCTGGACTGCTGGTGCTATTATTGAAGATGCCGTAGCACGGATTAAAAAGCAGGTGGGTAATGACGAAGTCATTTTAGGCTTGTCGGGAGGTGTTGACTCATCCGTTACGGCTATGTTACTCCACCAAGCCATAGGCAGTCAGTTAACGTGTGTCTTTGTAGACAACGGATTATTGCGCTTACATGAAGGTCAGCAGGTCATGGATATGTTTGGCGATCATTTTGGCCTAAACATCATAAAGGTGGACGCAGAGCAGCGCTTTTTAGACGCACTGGCGGGTGAACATGACCCAGAAAAGAAGCGCAAGATAATCGGCAACCAGTTTGTGTATGTGTTCGACGAGCAGGCGAAAAAGCTCAGCAATGCTAAGTGGCTAGCACAAGGTACTATTTATCCTGATGTTATTGAATCGGCAGGTTCGGCAACCGGCAAAGCGCATGTGATCAAATCGCATCACAACGTAGGCGGCTTGCCAGATGATATGGAAATGGGTTTAGTCGAGCCATTGCGAGAGTTGTTTAAAGACGAAGTTCGTAAAATAGGCTTAGAGCTAGGTCTACCCTACGATATGCTTTACCGCCATCCTTTCCCCGGACCCGGTTTGGGCGTGCGCGTACTAGGCGAAATTAAAAAAGAGTACTGCGACTTGCTACGAAAGGCCGATGCCATTTTCATTGACGAGCTTCATAAAGCTGAGCTTTATCACAAGGTGAGTCAGGCCTTCACCGTGTTTTTACCTGTTCGCTCGGTTGGCGTGATGGGTGATATGCGCAAATATGACTGGGTGGTATCGCTTAGAGCAGTTGAGACCATCGATTTTATGACAGCTCGCTGGGCACATCTTCCCTATGAGTTTCTTGGGCGCGTATCAAACCGCATAATAAACGAAGTAAACGGTATTTCTCGTGTGGTGTACGATATATCCGGCAAACCGCCTGCTACTATTGAGTGGGAGTAAGCATTGAATTTATGCTTTTGCGTCTTTAAAAATTAGTGTAATCTTAAATTGTATAGGTCGCAGCATACGCTG
Organism: Glaciecola siphonariae; assembly: GCF_042652645.1. Classification (NCBI taxonomy): domain Bacteria; kingdom Pseudomonadati; phylum Pseudomonadota; class Gammaproteobacteria; order Alteromonadales; family Alteromonadaceae; genus Glaciecola; species Glaciecola siphonariae. The sequence goes on along the minus strand of NZ_JBHSGU010000029.1, from coordinate 97,513 downwards.
CGCGCCTGTATTTATGATAAATGCATCACGGATGAAATTTAAAGATAACAAGGACGCAGTATGTCAAACCACAAGCAAGATCCATCTAATATCCCCGATTTCAGCGCTTATACGCTCGACGAACTCATCGCCGCAAAAGCTAATATAGACGCTGATATTTATCCAGAAAGACTGGCGCTAATCGACCAAATAATTGCCCAGCGCAGCGCTGACGGAACACACAGTAGTGAGCATGATAGTAAAAGAGAGCGCGCGGGCACCAATACCAATACAACACAAGCTCATAAACAAATTTTAAGAACAGTGCCGGTTAAATTTTTAGGAAGCGGGTCTGAATTCTTTAAGATTTGGATTGTTAACCTTTTACTCAGTATTGTCACTTTCGGAGTATATTCAGCATGGGCGACGGTCAGAAATAACCGCTATTTATATTCGAATGTGGATATAGATGGACACCGTCTTGCGTATTTAGCAAAGCCTATTCAAATTCTAATCGGACGAGCCATCGGTTTGTTGTTGTTTGTTGCTTACTACCTTCTAACGGTCTTCAGTCCGGTGGCAGCAGGCTTTTTTATTCTCTTGATATTTGTACTCACGCCTGTTTTCGTGTGCTTATCTTTGCGTTTCAAGATGCGAATGACCGCTTATCGAAATGTACGGTTTGGCTTTACTATTCGTTATGCTCGAGCCATCGCTGTTTTTGTAGGTTACGGACTTCTGGCACTTTTTACTTTGGGCTTTTTATACCCATTATTATTTAAAAAAGTAGACGAATTTATTTACGAGAATATGACTTACGGCGATAGGGAATTTAATACTTCGCTAGATAATAGTGAGTATTATATGGCATCTATCGGCGCTGTGGTAATTGGTCTGCTATCTATCATTGCCCTCGCGGCATTGGGCAGTTTGATTGGTTTTGCGCTTTCACAGTTTATCGACGAGCAAAGCGGTGGACTGATGATCTCCATTGGGGTAATGATTTCCTACATCTTCACTTTTGCAATCGCATCTGCGTTTTATCAAGCACTTATACGTAATCATGTGTTTGCGAACACTGACATCGACGGCGTTGCAAGTTTCAAATCGAGCGTAAAAATGGGCGGGCTTATCAAATTGCGCTTGGTTAATTTTGCACTTCTGATAGTAAGCCTTGGGTTTGCCATGCCTTGGATAAAGGTCAGAAACGCAATCTTCTTTTCGCAGGCAACTGAGGTAGAAATTTTGCCCGGTTATGAAGAGGTGCTGGCGGGTGCGGGAGAGTCAGCGAACGCCGTAGGCGATGAAGTGTCGAGCATCTTCGACGTTGATGTTTCGATAGGATAATACGCTTATGCCTGCTGAAATAGGCCAGTTTTATCCGCAGGGTGGGTCTCGGTGCATTGAGGTTGAGGTTTCATTCGATGCACATAACACGCTTCTGATAAAAGATAGAAGCGGAGAACTTCTGCATAAAGCGATGCTGCAGGATTGTCGTGTGGAGCCCAAACTTGGAGGTCTGCCGCGGGAGGTACACTTACCGCAGCAGGGTCTGCTCACAATGCCCTCATCTAAAGATGTAGATGCATGGTTGGCGGGCGCAAATCCAAGCCGAATTGACCAATTTGAACGCTCATCAAAGATGACGGTTTTGTCTTTAGTGCTTGTGCCTCTGTTTATTTTTGTCATGTTTAAATATGCATTGCCGCAATTAGCTGTGGTGTTTGCAGATGCCGTGCCTGATGCTGCGATTGAGGTTGTATCGCAGCAAACACTTTGGACACTTGATAAGGCTGTATTAAATCCGTCAAAACTCAACAAAGACGAGCAAGAAGCGCTGGGGGAGTATTGGCGGCAAAAAATAGCTTTGCTTCCCGTCTCGGGCAGGTCTTTTAACATTCAGTTTCGCGATTCATCAAAGCTTGGCGCGAATGCGTTTGCCCTGCCAGATGGCACAATTGTATTTACCGACCAACTTGTAGAATTATTTGATAAAGACAAAGCACTGCTAACGTCTGTATTACTGCATGAAATCGGTCACGTTGAACATCAACACTCAATGCGCTTAATTGCAGAAACATTGGTAACGACACTGGCCTTAAGTTATTTTTTTGGTGATGTGAGTGGATTGTTGGAAATGTTCGGTGGTGTTACCAATACAATTGTGCAAAATCAATTCACTCAAAAGCTAGAATGGGAAGCTGACAATTATGCGCTGGCAAATATGGCAAGCATTGGGCTGTCTGCGCAAGATTTTGCAAATGCCATGCGCAAGTTAGGTGAAAAAATCGGCAAGCAAAGCGAAGCTGAACAATTTATGCAGTCACACCCTCTTATTCAGCAACGTATTGAAAACGCAATCAAGCAGGCAGAGGGTGAGGCGCATGATGCGCCAACAAGCGAGCAGGTGAGTAAGTGAGCGACATACTGAGCGGTATATGCATCTAAAAAGATACAAGTCGCAGCGCTTGACGCCACCTTACCTTGTTTTTAAATAAACCGTAGCATGACCCCGAGGCTTACGCGTTGTAAATGCCGATTGTAGTCAATCAGGGAATCGCCATAGCCATTAAAATACTGCAAGAGTACGTCGTATCTATCATTAATGGGGTAGGTAAAGTTAAGCTCAATACCGCTACGGTTGTCGTTAAACGATAAATTGTTGCGAATACGAGCGAACATATCGACATTACCGAACTTATAGGCAAATCCCAATTCTACACGGCCATAAAAATCTAGAATATCGGGATTATCATCGCCAGTTGGGTCTAATGGTGATGTTTTGTCGTCTTCAGGAAGGCGATACCACGTTTTCAAATAATAAGCGGCATCTTCATCACTGAAAAGCGCAGTGGCCACTATGCGGTTCCAAGAGCGGGATTTAAGACCGTCTTGCCCATTAGACATATGATTAAGTCCGATTTGCGCGCCATTAAATCGAAAGCCGAATACGTCCCAATCGGGTGACCATTGATAAAAAACCTCTGGCTCATAGTTGGTTTCTCGAAACGGTTTAGACGTTTCTGAGTTATACAGTTGCCAGAACGACACGGTAGTGAAACCAAAGAATACCCCATTATTCGCTTGTTCTTGCAAATACAAAGGAAGCTGTACGCTGACTTGAAACTTTGCCTCGTAGCGGTCAACGTTGGCGTCGTTTAAACCATCCACTGTGATGGTATTTGCCGAGGTCACGTAACTGGCGGGTAAAATATAATTGAATCGATGTTGGGTAATCGCAAATGGATTTCGGTTTGCCAGCGAATCAGCCTCGCTTTTGGCATCTAATATCGACTTGGTATCTGAACTGGTGTCGATATTATTGGCAACAACAGCCTCTACTGATTCTTCAATTTTTTCTATGACGTTTTGCTCGTTTTCGCTTTGAGCATATGCAATTGATATCGTTGAAAAAAGAGCAAAACTTATTGTCGTGACGCCCATTGATTTAAACATTTTCTGTCCTTGTAAGTGCGTTAAATGATGACCTGTTGACCTTCATATGCGCCGAAACACTGAGCGTCCGCGCCTCCAATTTCAAATATCTCTCCTGCATGCTCGACAATCTCATCAATATCTTTGTCGGTGCGCTCAGGGTCGTGGCTGTATAGGGCTAGTTTTTTGGCGAAGCTTGCCAATGCTAGTTTTACCGCTTCTTCTGCTACCGAATGTCCCCAGCCAAGCTTTGCCGGCATGTCTTGTACCACATATTGCGCATCGTGAATAAGCAAATCAGCGTTTTTCGCAAAGTTAACAAATTCCAAAAAGTCGGTGTCTTTTTTATACGGCGGGTAGAGTTCATTATCCGTTATATAGGCAAGTTTGCTGCCGTCTTCTTCAATAGTATAACAGCTTCCGCCACCGGGATGGTTCATTGGGTGGCGTTTTACTACTGCAGAGCCAAGATTCCATTCGGTAATATCGTAAGGCAAGCGTTTAATTAAAATATTTGACGCAAGTACGTCCTTGCTGACTGGAAAATAGGAACCTGACATTTGTTTGACGACTGCGTCGGGCTGTTCTAGTTTGGTCATGCCCGGCGTGATAATAATATCGCGTCCGGGTTGATAAATAGGGACAAAGAAGGGAAAACCCTGAATGTGGTCCCAGTGATTGTGTGACAGTAACAGGTTGATAGGGGTCTTCTTTGCCGCGAGCTTTTTGCCCAGAAGGCGAATACCTGTACCTGCATCAAGTACGATGTCGGTGCCGTCATTTAGCTCTACATGAACGCAGGCTGTGTTGCCGCCGTACTTCATGTACTCTGGGCCTGGCGTGGGGATTGAGCCCCTCACACCATAAAAGGTTACTTGCACCAACTACCTCACTGATTGGTTATGAAAGCAATCACTTCATCGATATTGATAAGTGTTTTCTCTCCGGTCAAACGATTCTTGTATTCAACTTGTTGGTTGTCTAAGTTACGTTCACCAATCACAATGCTGTGTGGGATACCAATCAATTCCATGTCGTTGAACATCACACCTGGACGCTCTTTGCGATCGTCAAATAATACTTCAACACCGCTTCCTATGAAGTCTGCATACAATTTTAATGCCGTTTCCATGATTCTGTGCGATTTATGCATATTCATAGGAATAATGGCAACCTCAAATGGTGCAATCGCAAGGGGCCATTTTATGCCATACTTATCATGATTTTGCTCTATCGCGGCAGCTACAATGCGAGTTACACCAATACCATAACATCCCATTTGTAGCACTTGATGTTTACCAGATTCACTCAGTACGCCGCAATTCATTGCTTGGGAATATTTGTCACCTAATTGAAATATATGGCCAACTTCTATTCCTTTGCGGATTTGCAGGGTGCCTTTACCGTCGGGTGAGGCATCGCCGGGCACAACATTTCTTAAATCAACGACTTCAAAGTCAGATACGTCGCGTTCCCAGTCAACGCCAGTAAAATGCTGGCCATCTTCATTTGCGCCACAGACAAAGTCTGCACAAGTCGCAGCGCTGCGGTCAACCAAAATAGGCAGGGCTAAGTTAACCGGGCCAATTGAACCAAAGTGACAGCCTAAGTGCGCTTTTACATCCTCTTCTTTGGCCATTGAAAACGGCGATGCAATTAATGGATGTTTGCTAGCTTTTACATCGTTTAATTGATGATCGCCTCTCAATACAATGGCAACAAAAGGATGAGGGGCGTCTTCAGCCGCCTCAACGATGAGCGTTTTAACGCACGCCGTACTGTCGATGCTGAGCATTTGAGCGACTTGCTCAATAGTGGTTGCGCCGGGCGTAGCTACTTTAGTCATTTCTTTGCTTGCACCGGGGCGAGCATCGGTACATACCGCCTCTGCCAACTCAACATTAGCTGCATAATCTGAGCTATCGCTAAATGCGATATCGTCTTCACCAGAATCGGCTAACACATGAAATTCGTGCGATACGGCACCACCAATTGAACCACTATCGGCAATTACAGGACGATATTCTAAGCCAATGCGTTCAAAGATATTGCAATAAGCTTGATGCATGCGCTGATAGGTTTGTTCTAGTGACTCACCATCGATATGAAAGGAATAGGCGTCTTTCATGATAAATTCGCGAGAGCGCATAATGCCAAAACGTGGTCGCACTTCGTCACGGAACTTGGTTTGTATTTGATACAGGTTAAGCGGTAGCTGTTTGTAGCTGCTCACCTCGTTTTTAACAAGGGTGGTTACCACTTCTTCATGGGTTGGACCTAATACAAAGTCACGTTCGTGCCGGTCTTTTATTCGCAAGAGTTCGGGGCCGTATTCTTCCCAGCGCTTAGATTCTTGCCATAAATCGGCAGGCTGAACAACCGGCATGCTAATTTCAATTGCACCGGCTTTATTCATTTCGTCGCGTACAATGGCAGCAACTTTGTTTAAAACACGCAGGCCTGTTGGAAGCCATGTGTAGAGTCCAGACGCCAACTTACGAACGATGCCAGCTCGCAGCATGAGTTTATGGCTGATCACTTCAGCATCAGCAGGGGTTTCTTTTTGAGTCGCCAGTAAATATTCAGTGGTGCGCATAGTCTTCTTATTGTTTTTAAATGGTCAATCGGTAAATTCTATCAGCGCAATACCAAGGACTAAAGCCTATTTATTGACTTTTAGGTGAATTAACTTGGTTTAACAACAATCAAATCGTTAATACTGGCTTGCGTAGCGCTAATGGTAAACAACACGTCAACATCGTAAATGCGCACATGATATTGTTTTTCATCGGCTTTCTTTTGCTTGTATGCAGGACGAGGGTCACTAGCAACGACCGCATCAATAAGCGCTACGATATCTGAATATTTTTGACTAAGCGCGTTCAATTTAAGTCGTGCTTGTTCGGTATATTTAACGGCTAAAGTATTTTCAGGGGCATCTTGCGCGTAGGCGCTCTTTGCATTGTCAATCGCGTCGGCATAAGCAATGTAAGGCTTAATATCAAAAATAGGTGTACCAGAAATCATATCTACACCTTCTACCTTTAAGCTTCTCACGCCAACGTCTATTAACTTAACCACCGACATGCCTAAACCGTTTGGACGAAAGCTAGAACGACTTGCAAACACGCCTATCTTATTATTGCCGCCTAATCGTGGCGGTCTCACTTTATTTGACCAAGGTTTATCAGCATGTTGATGAAATTGAAAAATAAGCCATAAATGAGAAAACTCAACAATACCGGCGCAGGCCTCCTCGGCATTAATTTCGGGTTCAAACACCAGCTCACCACGGGCAATGCTCAGCCCTGCCCCTTGTCGGGGAATGCCAAATTTTTGTGTAAAAGGGGTAAAAATATGCCCTACAGGCTTAATTTCAGCACTCACCGGCGATTACTTTTTATCGGTGGTGTGATGAACAAACGGTAGGAAGAACGCTCTGCCTAAGGCCTTAGCATGCGCAATGTTGCGTTGAGGGATGCTTTCGGGAGATGCAAAACTTATCAGTGCTTGAGAGATACTATCTTCTCGCAAAATATGCAGCATCGGATACGGCGAACGGTTTGTGTAATGGCTAGGGCAGGAGGCGGGCTCGCCATCAAACACATATTGAGGATGGAAACTTGCAAGTTGCAATACGCCCTCATACCCGGCGTTTTCTAACAACTCATTCGCCATGTCTAGAAAATCAAGATAATCATCAAAATCACCAAGCGCTGCGGTGTAAATAAGCAAACTTGTTTCAACTTTGTCGTGGCGCATTAAATTATCGCACTCTGCAATTACCTGTCGAAGCAGTGAAGCGGTGTCGCTTTGTTGTGCAACCGCAAAATGAATTTGATTATTATCGCGAACGGGTTTAGCAAAGGGACAAAATTGCTCGTTGATAATTACCGCGTCGAGCCAGGCAAGTGTGGTACTAATAACCTTGTTTACATCTTCATTTGGATGGTCGGTGTTCATGCTTTATCTGCCGGTCCGTTGCTGTGATATTTCACATATGCTTCTAGCGTGTTTTCAATCAGGCTAGCCACGGTCATAGGACCCACTCCGCCCGGAACGGGAGTTATCCAGCCAGCTCTTTCTTTGGCGATTTCATATTCAACGTCGCCCGTTAAACTCCCATCGTCTAAGCGGTTAATGCCTACATCAATCACAATAGCCCCCGGTTTTATCCAATCACCGGGTATAAAATTGGGCTTTCCAACAGCGACCACTAATAAATCGGCGCGCATGACATGCGCGGCTAGGTCTTGCGTAAATTTATGACAAGTCGTGACCGTACAGCCCGCAAGCAAGAGTTCCAAGCCCATGGGCCTACCCACAATGTTTGATGCTCCTACAATGACCGCATGCAGACCTTTTACCGGTCTTTTGGTAGATTCAATCATGGTCATAATGCCTTTGGGCGTGCACGGGCGAAGTGCAGGCATTCGCTGTGCTAGACGACCAATATTGTAAGGATGAAAGCCATCGACATCTTTATTAGGCGTAATGCGTTCTAAAATCTCTTCAGCGTTTAAGCCTGCGGGTAGGGGCAACTGAACTAAAATCCCGTCTATTTCATTGTCATTGTTCAAATCGTCTACCAAATCGAGTAAAGCCTGTTGGCTAGTGCTTGGCGGCAATTTATATTCTTTTGAAACAAAGCCCACTTCTTCGCAGGCTTTTGTTTTGTTGGCGACATACACCTGAGAGGCTGGATTGGCGCCCACTAGCACTACCGCAAGACCGGGCAATCGTTTATCGGCTTCTGCTAAAGTCTCAACGTGGGAGGCAACAACGCGTCGAACGTGTTGTGCAATCTTTTTTCCGTCAATTAATTGTGCGCGCATGGTATCAAATAGCGAATAGTTAACATGGCGTGATTGTATCTGATGATAAGATTAAATTCACTGAACAGTTTAAAACTTAACAGACTAGCGATTGAAATATAGGCTAAATAATATCGGGCTTTGTTGGGTTTTTGAGCAAGCTTAAAAAAAGAAGGGATTTCGGTAAAAAACGTTTGACGATAATACGGCAACTCGGTAATATGCGCCCCCCGTAGCGAAGGGCTTTTACACATAGATTTCGTTACACTGTCGGTGAGTGGCGCAGCTTGGTAGCGCACTTGGTTTGGGTCCAAGGGGTCGTAGGTTCGAATCCTATCTCACCGACCATTTTTACTCGGATACGATTCGAAGAGCGTCCGTAGCTCAGCTGGATAGAGCACCCGCCTTCTAAGCGGGTGGTCGCAGGTTCGAATCCTGCCGGACGCGCCATCGTCTTGGTACGAGTAAAAATAAAGAAAGAACAGTGGTGGGCGTAGCTCAGTTGGTAGAGCCCCGGATTGTGATTCCGGTTGTCGTGGGTTCGAGCCCCATCGTCCACCCCACTTTTCTTTTATATCTACGCGGGAGTGGTGGAATTGGTAGACACGCTGGATTTAGGTTCCAGTGCTTCACGGCGTGAGAGTTCAAGTCTCTCCTTCCGCACCATCAATGAATCTTCAAAATAAATCGGTGAGTGGCGCAGCTTGGTAGCGCACTTGGTTTGGGTCCAAGGGGTCGTAGGTTCGAATCCTATCTCACCGACCATTTTTTATTAGAACTTCCTCAGTACTTTTTCTATCAAATTATTATTTGCGCTCTAGATATTCGCGGCGAAAAATTAAACTAATTTAACAATGAGTCCGAAACATGACACGCTCAAGTATCAATGCTCAGTGATGCAAGATGATATGAGCGGGAGTACGTTTTCGCAACAGCAGTGCATCATCATAAAAACCTAACTTCATAAAAAGGAAATACCATGAAACTGCTTAAAACATTAAATATCAAAACGGCATTGTTAATATTGTTCACAAGTTTAGCAATAAGCTCTGTGGCAAGCGCGCACAACCATGGAATGAAAAAAGACATTGTTGATGTTGCTGCTTCTAACCCAGACTTTTCAACGCTAGTTGCAGCTGTGAAAGCTGCCGGGCTAGTCGATGCGCTCAAAGGAGAAGGTCCTCTTACTGTATTCGCGCCAACTAATGAAGCTTTTGCAAAATTGCCAGCCGGCACAGTAGAAAGCCTTTTATTGCCAGAAAACAAAGATAAGCTAGTTGCAATATTAACATATCATGTTGTGGCTGGAAAAGTGATGGCAGCCGATGTAGTAAAAGTAAGTTCTGCAACCAGTTTGCAAGGTCAAGACATTACAGTGACGGTGAAAGACGGTACCGTAATGGTAGACAACGCTACGGTAACGGCTACTGACATTGCTGCGAGCAACGGCGTAATTCACGTAATAGACAGCGTAATTTTGCCAAAAGAGTAATGTTGATTAGGTGATAAGACGCGCGGCAGAGCGCTCTTTGCACCTTTTTTAAAGAAAGCGTTTTAAACAAAGCGTTTTTCACGAAGTACAAAATCAAGCCGGCAATCGCCGGCTTTTTTGTGGGCCTCTTGTAGTATCTACACATGATCAAGCACTGCGCATCGCTTTAGCGCTTTAGATTGAACTAACTTGTTCAGCAAGACTCATACTCTTCTATATCGATGTAAGAGGGTTTTTATGCAGTGGCTACAGTGGGATTCCGCACTGGTGGGGTTAGTTCTTTTAATGAACGCTGCGTTGATGGTGGTGTTAAGTTATAAATCGGCAAAAAACAAAACTGACGCTCATGCGGCAGTAGTTATTCAGTCTCTGGTGTTATCCTTTATATTCTTTCCAGCAAGTTGGATACATTGTTGGTACTGGGGGCGTAGGTTACCCGACAGAGGCTTCATCAAGCTCGATTAAACTCGGGTTAACGTGTTTTGATTCCTCACGTTAATGCATGTGTATCAGCTCTATTTCGTTGTTTTCACTTACATTCTAAGCGGTGAGCGGCTGAGCTAGTTGTTGCCCGAGTCACCGCCCAGCTTATTGCAAAACTCACTGCGCAATCTGCGTGGCGAAAAAGAAAGCGAATTTATTTAGCATAAAACGCAGTAAAGCGCTCGACTCAATCATATCCTCTCTGTATAATCTGGCGTCCTTTTTTAACACGGGAGCGCTATGTTTATGCACCGCTCTCGCCATTGTAGCTTTGGTTACATATGATTTCACAACGCGCGGATGAGCGCATAGTTGAGGTAGAAGAATGCAAGTGTCTGTAGAGACGACTCAAGGGTTAGAACGCCGTCTTACTATAACCGTTCCAGCTGAATCCGTAGATACTGCGGTAAAAGCACGTTTACAACAATTAGCAAAAACACAACGTATCAACGGTTTTCGTCCAGGCAAAGTACCTGTCAGTGTAATTAAAAAGCGCTTTGGTGCTGCGGTCCGTCAAGAAGTAGCGGGCGAAGTGATGCAACGTAATTTTTATGAAGCCATTATGCAGGAAAAGATTAATCCTGCTGGCATGCCAACCTTCGCATTAACTAAAGACGAAGATGGTCAAGACTTAGAATTTGCCGCAACGTTTGAAATTTACCCAGAAGTGGAAGTGAAAGGTCTTGATAAAATTGAGGTTGAAAAGCCCGTTGTTGAAATCAAAGCAAAAGACTTAACGGAAATGATGAAGACACTTCAAAAGCAGCATGCTGACTTTAAAGAAGTGAAACGCAAAGCGAAAGATGGCGATAAGGTATACATCAATTTTGTTGGCACGATTGATGGTGAAGAATTTGATGGCGGTAAAGCTGAAGACTTCCCTCTAGAGCTTGGCAAGGGTCAAATGATCCCAGGTTTCGAAGACCCGCTAGTAGGTGCGAAAACCGGTGACGAAGTAGTATCAAAAGTGACCTTCCCTGAAGACTACCACGCGGAAGCTTTGAAGGGTAAAGATGCAGAGTTTGCTATTACAGTGACCAAGGTAGAGGGTTTGAACTTACCAAAAGTTGACGACAAGTTCGCAGAGTTATTTGGTGTGACTGAAGGCGGCGTAGAGGCGCTTAAAGAAGAAGTTCAACGTAATATGCAGCGTGAACTTGACCAAACCTTGAAAACGCAAATAAAAGAGAACGTGATTGCAGCACTTTTAGCAAACAACGAGCTTGATTTGCCTGCGGCATTAGTTGAGCAAGAGGTGAATGCACTTCGTGAGCAGGCTAAACAACGCTTTGCTCAGCAAGGCAACGCGGCGAACATGCCTGAATTGCCAGCAGACCTCTTTACTGACAATGCAAAACGCCGTGTAAGCGTAGGTTTATTGCTAGGTGAAGTGATAAAAAATAACAAACTTGAAGTTGAGCAAGAGCGTGTTGATGCGTTGATCGAACAAACTGCATCTGCGTATGAAGATCCTAGCGAAGTGGTTGAATACTACAAAAACAATCAAGAATTGCTCCAGCAAATTCAGAATCTTGCCCTTGAAGAGCAAGCAATCGATACCATATTAAGTCAAGCGAAAGTAAAAGAAGTTAAAAAAGCGTTTGATGAAGTTATGAACAAAAAGGCTTAATTTATTGCCTGAGTGATTGACTTAACAGGTTATCAACTGATTAAATGCTCGGACTATCCGGGCATTTTTTTTACACAAAAGAGACCAAATGAATAATACCATCCCAGACATAAACAATGCACTCGTTCCTATGGTTGTAGAGCAGACCTCTCGTGGAGAGCGCTCTTACGATATCTATTCTCGATTGTTAAAAGAAAACGTTATTTTCTTAGTCGGCCAAGTTGAAGATCACATGGCGAATCTAATTGTCGCGCAAATGCTGTTTTTAGAGGCCGAGAATCCAGAAAAAGATATTTTCTTGTACATTAACTCTCCGGGCGGTTCAGTGTCTGCGGGTATGGCCATTTATGATACTATGAATTTCATAAAGCCAGACGTTAGCACGGTGTGCATGGGTATGGCGGCAAGTATGGGGTCGTTTTTGCTCAGTGCAGGTACAAAAGGTAAGCGTTATTGCTTGCCTAATTCAAAGGTAATGATTCATCAACCTTTGGGCGGATTCCAAGGTCAAGCGTCGGATTTCGAAATTCACGCCAAGCAAATTTTGGCCACTAAAGAGCGCATGAATCGCCTTTACTCCCAGCACACGGGTCAGGATTATGAAAAAGTAGCTAAAGATACTGACAGAGATAACTTTCTTACCCCAGAAGAAGCGGTAGACTATGGCTTGGTAGATAGTGTGTTGACTAGCAGAGAAGATGTGGGTAAAAAGTAACCCAAGCAACAAAGGCAAATATTATGAGTGATGACCAAAACAAAGAGGGCGATAACAAGCTTTTATACTGCTCTTTTTGTGGTAAAAGCCAGCACGAAGTACGTAAACTAATTGCCGGGCCTTCGGTTTTTATTTGCGACGAGTGTGTCGAATTATGTAACGATATTATTCGAGAAGAAATAAAAGAAATCTCACCGAAACAAAAAGCAGACGCATTGCCCACACCGGCTGAGATACACAAACATCTTGACGATTATGTGATTGGGCAAGAGCACGCCAAAAAAGTATTGGCGGTTGCTGTTTACAACCACTACAAGCGCTTACGCAATGGTGATGTGCATGAAGGGGTTGAATTAGGCAAAAGTAATATTTTGCTTATTGGTCCAACGGGCAGCGGTAAAACGCTACTTGCGGAAACCTTAGCGCGTTTGTTAGATGTACCCTTTACAATGGCCGATGCCACCACCTTGACTGAAGCAGGTTATGTGGGTGAGGACGTTGAAAATATCATCCAAAAACTGCTGCAAAAATGCGATTACGATCCTGAAAAAGCACAGCGTGGTATTGTTTATATCGATGAGATCGACAAGATTTCACGCAAGTCAGACAATCCTTCAATTACGCGCGACGTGTCGGGTGAGGGCGTACAGCAGGCCTTGCTTAAGCTTATTGAAGGTACCATTGCTTCTGTTCCTCCTCAAGGCGGTCGCAAGCATCCTCAGCAAGAGTTTTTGCAGGTCGATACTTCTAAAATACTGTTCATTTGTGGCGGCGCCTTTGCCGGCCTCGACAAGATTATTGAACAAAGAAGCGCTACCGGCACGGGAATAGGCTTTGGCGCAGAAGTGAAAACCGTTAAGGAGAAAAAGGCGCTCACTCAGTTATTTAAAGATGTTGAACCAGAAGATTTGGTGAAGTATGGACTTATTCCTGAGTTTATCGGACGCTTGCCGGTGGTTACAAGTCTTGAGGAGCTTAGCGAAGATGCTCTGATTGAGATATTAAAAGAGCCTAAGAACGCAATCACTAAGCAGTATGGCGCACTTTTTGCCCTAGAGAATACCGAACTAGAATTTAGAGAGGACGCGCTTCGAGCGATTGCTCATAAAGCAATGTCGCGTAAAACCGGCGCGCGGGGCTTGCGCTCAATTGTTGAGGCAGTGCTGCTTGAAACGATGTATGACTTGCCCTCAAATCCAGGTGTAGCGAAAGTAGTTATAGATGAGACTGTGATTAAAGGCGAATCCAAACCGCTTTTAATTTATGAAAGCGAGAGCGAAAAAAGAGCAGCTTCAGAATAACAACATAACTAAAGGACCGTTCTCGGTCCTTTTTTTCATTTAAGCTTTGAACTTTGCATCACCATCCCCATATAAATAAACATATAAAGCAATAAGAGAGAAAAATGACTGAGAGTACTTTACTCAGAGGTATGCCTGTACTGGCGTTGAGAGATGTCGTGGTATACCCGCACATGGTTATTCCTTTATTCGTGGGACGCGAAAAATCCATTCAATGCCTTGAAGCGGCGATGGATAACGATAAGAAAGTGTTTTTGGTTGCGCAAAAAGATGCGAGTGTTGACGAACCAGACACCAGTGATGTGTTCGAAATGGGCACCATCGCGACCATCCTCCAATTATTGAAACTTCCCGACGGCACGGTCAAAGTGCTGGTAGAGGGAAGCGTGCGCGCGCAAATGGATAAATTTACGTCTACCGACCCATTTTTTGTAGGGGACGTGACTGTACTCGACGACGAATTAATTGACGATTCAGAGCAAGAAGTTCTTATACGGTCGGCGGTTTCCCAATTTGAAGGTTACGTTAAACTCAATAAAAAAATTCCTCCAGAAGTGCTTACTTCACTAAACGGCATTGAAGATGCTGCTCGTTTGGCAGACACCATGGCGGCTCACATGCCATTGAAGCTAACTGAAAAGCAAAAAGTGCTTGAAATGCGAAGCGTGACAGCTCGTTTAGAATTTTTGATGGCCTTGATGGAAGGTGAAATTGACCTACTTCAGGTTGAAAAGAAAATTCGCACACGCGTTAAAAAGCAGATGGAAAAAAGTCAGCGCGAATACTATTTGAATGAGCAAATGAAGGCGATTCAAAAAGAATTGGGCGAGCTAGACGATGCGCCCGATGAATTTGAAGCGCTGGGCAAAAAGATTGCTGAAGCAAAAATGCCAGAAGAGGCCCAAGATAAAGCAAAGGCCGAACTCAGTAAGCTTAAAATGATGTCGCCAATGTCGGCGGAAGCAACCGTGGTGCGCTCCTACATCGACTGGCTAGTGTCAGTGCCGTGGCACAAACGCAGCGCAGTTAAGCGTGACTTGGGGCGCGCGGAAGATGTTTTAGATAGTGACCACTACGGCCTAGAAAAAGTAAAAGAAAGAATTTTAGAATACCTTGCGGTACAGCAGCGAGTTAAAAAGCTTAAAGGCCCAATTTTATGTTTAGTGGGTCCACCAGGAGTGGGTAAAACCTCTCTGGGGCAGTCTGTTGCAAAAGCCACCGGTCGCAAATACGTGCGAATGGCCCTAGGCGGCGTGCGTGATGAGGCTGAAATAAGAGGTCACCGCCGGACGTATATTGGTTCATTGCCCGGTAAGCTAATACAAAAAATGTCAAAAGTGGGAGTAAAAAACCCCCTCTTTTTGTTAGATGAGATAGACAAAATGTCATCAGATATGCGCGGCGATCCGTCTTCTGCTTTACTAGAGGTATTGGATCCTGAGCAAAACTCAACATTTTCAGACCACTATTTAGAGGTAGATTACGATTTGTCAGACGTTATGTTTGTTGCTACCTCTAATAGCATGAACATTCCCGGGCCTTTATTAGACAGAATGGAGGTTATTCGCCTATCTGGTTATACAGAAGACGAAAAACTGAATATTGCACAAAGGCATCTTATTGCTAAGCAAATATCTAGAAACGGCTTGAAAGATAAAGAACTGATAATTGAAGAGTCTGCGATCATTGGCGTCATTCGATATTATACGCGAGAGGCCGGTGTACGAAGCTTAGAGCGCGAGATTTCAAAAATCTGTCGTAAGGCGGTTAAAAATATATTGCTTAAAAAGGCAAAAGCCCCGGTTGTGGTCAATCAAGATAATCTGAAAGACTACTTAGGCGTACAACGCTTTGATTACGGCAAGGCAGATAAAAACAATCAGATAGGTCAAGTCACCGGACTTGCGTGGACAGAGGTAGGTGGTGATTTACTCACCATTGAAACCAGTGTTGTGCCAGGTAAAGGCAAAACGACGGCTACCGGTTCGCTGGGTGATGTAATGCAGGAGTCGATTAAAGCCGCGCAAACTGTTGTGCGCTCCAGAGCTGAAAAGCTGCGTATTAATCCTGATTTCTATGAGAAGCGTGATATTCATATTCATGTGCCGGAAGGCGCAACGCCAAAAGATGGACCAAGTGCTGGTATTGGCATGTGCACAGCGCTAGTGTCATCACTCACTGGTAATCCGGTACGATGTGATGTGGCTATGACGGGTGAAATTACGCTTCGAGGAGAAGTGCTCGCCATCGGTGGTCTTAAAGAAAAACTGCTGGCTGCGCATCGAGGCGGCATTAAAACAGTCATCATTCCTCATGAAAATGAGCGTGATTTAGAGGAAATTCCTGATAATGTGAAGGGTGATTTGCAAATTCACCCAGTGCGATGGATAGATGAAGTGCTAGATATTGCGCTAGCGAATCCGGTAGAAGCGGTGCAAGTGGCGTCATAAACTCGCTCTAATGCCTTATTTTTGACTGATTTTGAAAAAAAGTAACAAAAAGTACAAATTATTTAACTTTTTTTGGAAATAAGGTATTCACATACGCTGAAGTTATGCTACCTTTATACATATTCGCTTCAAGCCTTGAATACAAAGGGCTAGCAGGCGTTTTACAAAAAAGCAACAAGAGTTTACTACTTATCTTCACCAACGGATTAATATGTGATAGATAAGCAATTAACGTTAATTTTTTACAAGCAATATAATAACAAACGAAGGGGATCATATTGTGAACAAGTCTCAACTTATCGATCAAATCGCTGAAGGTGCAGATATCTCTAAAGCAGCCGCTGGCCGTGCTTTGGATTCATTTACTGACGCAGTAACTGCTGCTCTTAAAGATGGCGATCAAGTCGCTCTAGTTGGTTTCGGAACGTTTTCAGTTCGTGAACGTGCTGCTCGTAGCGGCCGTAACCCACAAACTGGCGAAACTATCCAGATTTCAGCTGCTAAAGTACCTTCTTTCAAAGCTGGTAAAGCATTAAAAGACGCTTGCAACTAAGTTCATAAATCTTAAAATTTTGAAAGGCGATGGATTCCATCGCCTTTTTTTATTGTCTAAAGGGTTAAAATCTCGCGTATCTCGTTGAGTATAGGTATAATCTGCGCCCATGTTTCAGTGGTATATGACAAGTTCATCAAGTATGAGCCGTAAATTAAAAGGTTGTGTAAAACAATGTTAGAAAGAATTCGTGAAGGCATACAAGGACCGTGGGCAATCGCTATTGTAGCGCTAATTGTGGTTAGCTTTGTATTTACCGGTGTAGGCGGTTACTTATCATCTTCAGCGACTACTGCGGTGGCCGTGGTTAACGACAAAGAGATTGATGCATCCTCATTAGACTTAGCTTATCAAAATGAGCGAGCAAGAATGGAAGCGCAGTTTGGAGATGCAATTGCCAGCTTATTCGCCAATGAAAGCTATTTAGCAGACTTTAGACAGGGCGTACTTGACCGACTAGTGAATGAAGAGTTGATTGCGCAAAAGGCAGATGAGTTAGGCTTACGAGTAGGAGATGCGCAAATTCGTGAAACGATTGTACAACTACCTGAGTTCCAAATTGCCGGTCAGTTCAACAATGATGTCTACAATAGCGCACTTCAACGTGCGGGCTATACTCCAAGTGAGTTTGCTGAATATATGCGTGTTCAAATGACTCGCCAACAGTTAGTGCAGGCTCTGAATGGTTCGACCTTCGATGTCGAAGCCTTGGTATCACAAACTTTGAAAATTCGTCAGCAAACACGTGATGTGGCCGTGCTTGAAGTAAGTGCTGAGACTTACCTAGATTCAGTTGTTTTAAGTGAAGAGGATATTTTGGCGTATTACAACGACAACTTAAGTCAGTACGACACCGAAGAGCAGGTTAAATTAGCTTACGTTAGCCTTTCGGTAAACGATTTGCTGGCGCAGGTAGAGGTCAATGATGAGGAAGTCCGCGCCCTTTACGAGGAGCAAATTGCTCTTTATGAAACGCCAGAGAAGCGCAGTGTTTCACATATATTAATCGAGACCCAAGACGACGCCGATGCCGCTCGTGAGCAGGCTCAAGGTATTTTGCTTGAGCTACAAAACGGTGCCGATTTTGCGGCACTTGCAGAAGAAAAATCAAACGATATTGTAAGCGCTGAAAACGGCGGCGAGTTAGGTGAAGTAAACCCAGGCGACTATCCAGAAGAATTCGAACAAGCCGTTTTCGCATTGAGCGAAGAGGGGCAGCTCTCCGATGTTGTTGAGACTGAATTTGGGTTTCACATTATAAAGCTTGATGAGTTTACAGCATCAACCACCACACCGTTTGAAGAGCTTGCTGACACTCTTAAGCAGGATATGCTGACTAATCGTGCAACAGATTTGTTCTTTGAGAAACAAAACGAAATGCAGCGCTTAGCCTTTGAAGTGCCCGATACACTAGATGAGCTTGCATCTGCTGTGGGCAGACCTGTGTTTGAAACGACATTGTTTAGCGCAGCACGTTATCCTTCGGCTGTTAATTTCCCGCAGGTTGAAAATGTCGCCTTTTCGCCAGAACTTATCGATGAGAGGGTTAACAGCGAATTATTGCAAGTGGCCGACGATAAAGTGATGGTTGTGCGCGTTATTGAACATGAGCCAGAGCGTACGCTTAGCCTCGACGAAGTGCGTGCATCAATAGAGTCGAATTTGCGCGCAGATAAGGCACAAACTGCCGCATTGGAATGGGCGCAGTCGCTTCAGGCGAAAATGTATGCCGGCGAAGATATACAAAGTATGTTAGATGAAAAATCGCTTCAATGGGAAACGCAAAACCAAATGAGCCGAACCAGCAATGCCCTAGCATCAGAACTGATTGATGCGGCATTTTCACTGAGTACAGACGAGAATAACAATTCGTCTGTAATTACCATGAACAATGGTAACGTAGGCGTAATAAAGCTTGAAAAAGTTAATCCTGTTGAGCAATTGAGTGCTGAGGAAGTAGAGTCAGCCCAACAACAGTTTGCCGGCCAAGAGGCTCAGCGCACCTATCAAAACTTTGTAGAGGCGCTTAGAGCGAATGCTGATATTCAGCTTATTAACTAAACGCATAGCCAAATAAATGCGAAAAGCCCCAATGAGAATTGGGGCTTTTTTTTGCCGCGTTATTTGCTTAGCAACATAGCCAAAGTAAAAAATACTAATACCACAGAAGAAATAACGATAATGTAGACAAAGCCTTGTTTGCCTTGCGCTAATGAATATCCTCGAACGCTCAGATAGCTATACCAAATAAGACAGAGGACAACAGGGATTAAAAAAAGAAATTTAAACATTCATGGTCCAAGGTGATGACTCTATTGATGGTTACGTAAAAACTGCTCGTAAGGCTTAAAGTGGCATAGCAACATATGCGTCTGGTTTAAGCAATTAGTTAAAGCAACTAGTTTAAGCAATATTCGCGGTAACATTTGCAGCGACATTCCCGGCAATAATGCGCTTTGCACCTTTTGTAAATTTTAGGCAATAAAAAACCGGCAAAAGCCGGCTTTTTAAATACTTGAAACGCTTATGCAATCGCTTTAATTTGGGCGTTTAGACGGCTCTTATGACGAGCAGCTTTATTCTTATGAATAAGGCCTTTAGTTGCCATTCTGTCTAACACTGGAACTGCAGCGGTGAATGCGGCTTGCGCAGCTTCTTTATTGCCTGCTTCGATAGCGGCAACAACTTTCTTAATGCAAGTACGCGTCATTGAGCGACGGCTTGCATTATGCTGGCGACGCTTTTCAGCTTGAATTGCACGTTTCTTAGCAGACTTGATGTTAGCCAAGGTGTAACTCCTAAATAAATTCATGTCAAAATTGAGGGTGCGGATTATCTAGTTATTTGAAGATTTTGTCAATTGAACTGACGAAATTAATCATAATTAAAATTAAAAGGCGATAAAAACACAGTCGCTCACCTAGCGCATGTTGCTTACGAACGCATCACTGCATCGGCAAGCAAGGGTCTATATCGCTAGTCGCATAAAAGTTGGTTATACTCCACCCACCAGAATCTGTGCGGTGCGCACTAGGCTCATCAAATACGGCAAGGAAGTAAACGTTGGCGAAAAGACTACTTAAAGCAGGCATCATTGTAAGTGCAATGACAATGATCTCGCGGGTGTTAGGCTTGGTGCGCGACGTTGTTATTGCCTATATCCTCGGCGCCGGTGCGGCGGCTGATGTGTTTATATTTGCTAATAAAATTCCTAATTTTCTTCGTCGGCTTTTTGCAGAGGGCGCTTTTGCGCAGGCATTTATTCCGGTGTTAACCGAGGTGCATGAAAAAGGCGACGAGGCGCAATTAAAAGACTTTGTGGCAAAAGTATCGGGCACGCTTGGAGTCATTGTCTTTGTTACCGCGATTTTAGGCGTGTTGGGTTCGTCTGGTTTGGCCGCATTGTTCGGTATGGGCTGGTTTATTGATTATCTCAATGACGAGCCTGGTGGTGAAAAATTTGAGCTGGCGTCTTTAATGCTCAAAATTACATTCCCATACATCTTTTTTATTAGTCTAACCGGTTTTGCCGGTGCAATTTTAAATACGCTTAACAAGTTCGCGGTCGCTGCGTTCACCCCTGTTCTGCTAAATATATCTATTATCGCCTGTGCGTATTTTTTATCTGACAGTTTTTCGGTTCCTTCTTTTGCCCTTGCTTGGGGAGTATTTATAGGCGGTCTGGTTCAACTTGCCTTCCAGCTTCCGTTTTTGTTTAGAGTCGGTTTACTCATCAAGCCAAAGTGGGGTTGGCATGACCCTAACGTAGCTAAAGTTCGCAAGCTTATGATCCCCGCATTATTTGGTGTATCGGTAAGCCAAATTAACCTCTTGCTCGACACAATGATTGCGAGTTTTTTAATGACCAATGCGATAAGCTGGCTATATTACTCTGATAGGTTGCTCGAGTTTCCGCTTGGGCTCTTCGGGATTGCCATTGCTACCGTCATTCTGCCTACGCTGTCGCGCAACCACGTGCAGTCTGACAAAGACGGATTTGCGGCTAATATCGACTGGGCGGTTAAATTAATTGCATTTATGGGAGTACCGGCAGCGGCGGCTTTGTTCGTGCTGGCAATGCCTTTAATGCTGGTGATTTTCCAACGTGGTGAATTTACTATACAAGACAGTCATATGGCTTCGTTAAGTTTAATGGCTTATTCGGCAGGTCTTTTCTCATTTATGCTGGTAAAAGTTTTTGCGCCAGCGTTTTACAGCCGCCAAGACACCAAAACGCCGGTAAAATATGGCATCATTACCATGGTAGCAAACATGGTGTTTAACTTAATTTTAGCCGTTCCATTTGGCTATGTAGGGCTGGCAATGGCCACGGCAATATCAGGTACACTCAATGCCTTATTGCTGTATCTGCGTTTGTCGCGCCAAGGCGTATACCGCGTATCGGCTCAAACATGGTGGTTTATGGTGAAAATTAGCGCTGCCACCATCGCTATGGTTAGCGCCATATATTGGTATTCTCTGCGCGTAGATTGGCATGCATTGGCGTTTTCTGGCCGTGCGTTTGAGTTAGCGTGTATCGTCGCCCTCGGACTTGTCAGCTATGCACTTGCGGGCGTGATTTTTGGCCTTCGGCCCGCAGATTTTGTTAGCAAGGTCAAAGTGCGCTAAAAAGCCTTTAAAATCCTAGATAAATAAGCGCAAATGCCATTGGTAATGCATCCGTAGTCGTTTATAATCAAGCGCTTTGTAACCGTCTTTTCAGGTTATGCTTGTTGAGCATATAGGTAATTAAGTAGATTTATTCGTGGATTTAATTAGAGGCATTCATAATATCAAATCGTCCGACTATGGATGCGCTCTTACTATCGGTAAATTCGACGGCGTGCACAAAGGCCATCAAGCCGTTTTACGAAACTTAGTCGCAAAGGCCCATGACCTGGGTGTCCCGTCGGCTGTTATGGTGTTTGAGCCGCAGCCTGAAGAAGTGTTTGCACCGCTTTTAGCGCCTGCAAGACTATCAAGGTTGCGCGATAAATATGAGGCGCTCAAAGCGCTGGGCATAGACCGTTTAATCTGTGTGAATTTTTCCCGCGCTTTTGCCGCGCAGTCTCCACAAGAGTTTGTACACGACTTGCTAGTACAAAAACTCGGCATTAAATTTTTAGTGGTTGGCGATGACTTTCGCTTTGCGCATCAACGAGCAGGCGATTTTACTTATTTACAAAAAGCAGCGCTAGCTTATGACTTTGACGTGGTCAGCACGCAAAGTTTTAGAATGGACGACTGCCGAATTAGCTCAACGGCAATCAGAGAGGCGTTAAGCGCCAGTAATTTTGAACGTGCATCGTCAATGTTAGGGCACCCATATTGTATATCAGGGAAGGTAGTGCACGGTGAAAAAAACGGCCGCACGATTGGCTTTCCAACGGCAAATATACTGCTTCGTCGACATAAAACTCCGCTGCATGGTGTGTTTGCGGTTAAAGTCCATATATATGATAAGGGCGAGAAAGCGACCTACGGCGGCGTGGCGAATCTCGGGAGTCGACCAACGCTTGATGGGCAACGCCTGCAATTAGAAACGCATATTTTTGATTTCTCGGATAACCTCTATGCTAGGCGTATTTACGTTGAGTTTATTGGTAAAATCCGAGACGAGGCAAAGTTTGATAACTTTGCGCAACTAACACAACAAATTAAAAACGACGCTGAGCAGGCAAAAGCTTATTTAGCGGACAATAGATAACAATGGAAAATAAAATGAGTGAATACAAGTCAACGCTAAACTTGCCTGAAACAGCGTTTCCCATGCGCGGCAACTTGGCTCAGCGTGAGCCTCAAATGCTAAAACAATGGACCAGCAAAGATTTGTATCAAAAAATTCGTGACGCAAGGCAGGGCGCAACGCCTTTTATCTTGCACGATGGTCCTCCTTACGCGAATGGCGATATTCACATTGGTCATGCGGTTAATAAAATTCTAAAAGACATCATTGTTAAATCAAAAACGCTCTCGGGCTTTGATGCGCCATATGTTCCGGGCTGGGATTGTCACGGTTTGCCCATCGAGCTAATGGTTGAAAAGAAAGTCGGTAAGCCCGGTAAAAAAGTCACGGTGGCCGAGTTTAGAGAAAAGTGTCGAGCTTATGCACAGCGACAAATAGACGGTCAATGCGCGGATTTTATTCGTTTGGGTGTGTTAGGTAATTGGAAAAATCCTTACAAAACGATGGAGTTTAGTTCTGAGGCTAACATCATCCGAGCACTTGCTAAAATTGTGACATCGGGTCATCTTGAAAAGGGCTTCAAACCCGTTCATTGGTGCACCGATTGCGGGTCTGCACTTGCAGAAGCCGAGGTTGAGTATCAAGATAAAGTATCGTCTGCCATTGACGTTGCCTTTGCGGTGGTCGACACCGATAAAGCCTCAGTAGCCTTTTCTGCGGATGCAAGCGTAGCCAAAATCGTTATCTGGACAACCACGCCATGGACTATTCCTGCAAACCGCGCAATTAGTCTGCATCCTGAACTTGAGTATGTTTTGGTAAGCGCTAACAAAGACGGCCAGAACCATCAATATATCGTTGCAGATGAGTTGCTAGAAAGCTGCATGTCGCGATACGCAATAAGCGATTTTAAAGTCCTTGCAAAGTGCCAAGGCAAAGCGCTTGAGAGCGTCATGGTTAAACACCCTCTGCTCGATTTAGAAGTGCCACTGATTTTGGGTGAGCACGTTACCACCGAGTCAGGTACTGGCGCAGTGCATACCGCTCCAGCGCATGGTGTAGACGATTTCAATGTGGGCAAACTTTACGACATAGAAGTGTACAACCCTGTTGGTGCAAATGGCGTTTATTTAGATAATACGCCTCACTTCGCAGGTCAGCACGTATTCAAAGCAAATCAAAACATCATAGAAGCCTTAGAGCAAGCGCAAGCCTTGGTCTTGAACGTTAAATATGAACACAGCTATCCGCATTGCTGGCGTCATAAAACTCCCATCATCTTCAGAGCCACGCCTCAGTGGTTTATCAGTATGGATAAACAAGGTTTGCGTGAAGCATCAATCAAAGAGATTGAAAAAACGAAATGGATACCTGATTGGGGACAAAATCGCATCACCAGCATGGTTGAAGGGCGTCCAGATTGGTGTATCTCACGTCAGCGCACTTGGGGTGTGCCAATTGCTTTGTTTATCCATAAGCAAAGCGGGGAACTTCACCCCGACAGCGCCGAGATCATGGAAAAGGTTGCGCTGGAAGTCGAAAAATCGGGTATTCAGGCTTGGTGGGATATTTCGGCTGAAACACTTATTGGCAGTGATGCCGCACACTACGATAAAGTCACCGATACGCTGGATGTATGGTTTGATTCAGGCGTGACGCATTATTTTGTGGTTGACCAACGAGACGATATCCCGGCTTCGGCTGATTTATACCTAGAGGGCTCAGATCAGCACAGAGGTTGGTTTATGTCATCTCTGATGAGCTCAGTAGCCATGCATGGTCATGCGCCCTATAAAGAGGTGCTCACACACGGCTTCACGGTAGATGCCAACGGCAAAAAAATGTCTAAGTCTTTAGGTAACGTGATTGCGCCGCAAGAGGTCACAAACAAATTAGGCGCAGACATTCTCAGATTGTGGGCTGCTTCTACCGACTACCGCGGTGAAATGACCGTGTCGGATGAAATACTCAAACGTTCAGCGGATGCATATCGTCGTATTCGTAATACCTGTCGTTTCTTATTAGCTAATCTAAATGGTTTTAACCCAGCCACCGACACGGTTGATGTGAAAGATATGGTTGCGCTAGACGCTTGGATGGTATCGCGCACACAAAAGATTCAAGCGCAGATAACCGAAGCTTATAATAACTACGATATGTTAATTGTTTGCCAGTCATTAATGCAGTTTTGTTCAATTGAGCTTGGTAGTTTTTATTTAGATATCATAAAAGACCGCCAGTATACCGCAAAGTCAGATAGCGTGGCCCGCCGCTCATGTCAAACCGCGCTTCATTACATTGTTGAGGCGCTGGTGCGCTGGATGGCGCCTATCATGAGCTTTACCGCACAAGAGGTGTGGGAGGCTATGCCCGGAGAGCGCGATGAGTTTGTATTTACAGACACATGGTTTACGCAATTTCCGCAGGTTGAAAATGCCATGGATGACGATTTTTGGCAGTCTATTATCAGCATTAAAACCGACGTGAATAACGCGCTTGAACAGGCTCGTAAAGAAAAGGTAATAGGTAGCTCACTAGAGGCAAAAGTGACGCTGTATGTTAGCCCTACTATAAAAACACAATTGGCACAGCTAGAAAATGAACTTCGCTTTGTGTTGATAACCTCTGAAGCTAGCGTTGACGATATTGCTAATCGTTGTGCTGAATCTGTGTTGAATGATGATGGCACGATGGCTGTGTTAGTATCACCCGCGGCAGGCAGCAAGTGCACGCGCTGCTGGCATATTAAGGAAGAGCTTGGAAGCGATCCTAAACATCCTGAGCTGTGTAACAGATGTATCGAAAATGTAGACGGTTCTGGAGAGCTCAGACGTTATGCCTAAGTTAATTAGTGACACGGGTCTCAGGTTTGCTTGGATAAGCCTCATTGCGATTGTGCTTGACCAGTGGACTAAGCAAGCGGTAGTGAGCTCAATGGATTTGTATCAATCGATACAGCTCACTCCATTTTTTAATTTAACCTATGTGCATAATTATGGTGCTGCGTTTAGTATTCTTTACGATGCGGGCGGATGGCAGCGATACTTTTTAAGTGCTCTGGCCTTAATTGTGAGCGCAGTTATTGTATGGTGGCTGCGCAAGTCACCGAAAGAACAGGTGCTTCTGCCAGTCGCCTTTAGTTTTATTTTGGGTGGCGCAATTGGTAACGTGCTCGACCGGATTCTGCACGGCTATGTCATCGACTTTTTGGATTTCTACTACGGGTCGTATCACTGGCCTGCGTTCAACGTGGCTGACTCAGCCATTTTTATTGGCGCGGCGCTGTTGATAATTGATATGTTTGTTAATAAAGAGACAAAAGATAATGAGTGAATCTGCACAGCAAATAGGCGAAAAGAGCCAAGTAATTTTGCATTTTGATCTAAAGCTAAATGATGGTTCAGCAGTGGATAGCACTCGTGTAAACAACAAGCCAGCTAAAATGGTAATGGGTGACGGCAGCCTCACCCCTAATTTTGAAAAATGTTTGCTTGGATTGAGCGTTGGTGATAAAAAAGCGTTTAGTATCAATGCGAACGACGCGTTTGGCATGCCAAACCCTGATAATATCTATCACGTCGATAGAACCAAGTTTGCATCGGACGCAGAGTTGAAGGAAGGCATGATCATGGGCTTTGCCCAACCCGACGGCAGTGAAGTTCCTGGCATCATCAGGAGCGTCGCTGGACATTCGGTCACGGTTGATTTCAATCATCCTCTTGCCGGACAAGATGTGATTTTTGATGTAGAGATTATAGACGTTAAATAGGAAGATAGACGTGCAAATACATTTAGCGAATCCACGAGGGTTTTGTGCCGGGGTAGACAGGGCAATTACTATTGTGGAGCGTGCACTTGAGATATTTGGCCCTCCTATTTACGTGCGTCATGAGGTTGTTCATAACAAGTTTGTGGTTGATGGTTTAAAAGCTCGTGGTGCGCATTTTGTAGATGAACTTAGCGAAGTGCCAGACGACGCTATTGTGATTTTTTCAGCGCACGGCGTGTCGCAAAAAGTACGCGCTGATGCAGACGAACGTGGCTTAAAAGTATTTGATGCAACATGCCCGCTAGTGACAAAAGTGCATATGGAAGTGATGCGTGCAAGCAAGCGCGGCACTGAATGTATATTGATTGGACACCAAGGTCACCCTGAGGTTGAGGGTACTATGGGGCAATATAGCAATGCCAAGGGCGGCATTTATTTGGTTGAATCAATCAGCGATGTTGAAACGCTTGAAGTGAATAATCCAGATGAATTATATTATTGTAGCCAAACCACACTGTCGGTGGACGATACCGCTGAAGTGATTGAGGCATTGAGACAGAAGTTTCCGAAGATAGATGGTCCGCGCAAAGACGACATATGTTACGCTACTCAAAACAGGCAAGATGCTGTGCGCGAACTAGCGGAAGACTGCGAGGTATTACTTGTTGTAGGTGCTCAAAATAGCTCTAACTCTAATCGCCTGAGAGAGTTGGCCCAAAAAATGGGCGCAAAGGCGTACTTAATTGCGGATAAAGAGTGCATACAAAAAGAATGGATTAAAGATGCCCAGCATGTGGGAGTAACAGCAGGTGCTTCGGCTCCTGAAGTGTTGGTACAAGGAGTGGTAGATAAATTAATTCAGTGGGGAGCAACTCATTCAAATGAGCGTCCCGGTCGTCCTGAAAATATTGAGTTTGCAGTGCCAAAGGAATTGCGCGTAAAGCAAGTGCTTTAACTGATGTGAATATTTTCAGTTTAGAAACTAGCCTCTTGTACGGTTCAGTTCCAGATTTAATACCTTAGACTCAATCAAAATAACCATTAATTGAACAATGCCGATATAGTGTTTATATGGCAGAACTTTATGTGTTGACGATGTGTAATCAAAATGTGTTGACTGGCTTTACAGAAAAAGGAAGAACTTTGAAGCGACAAACTGGCGTTGGCATGATTGAAGTGCTAATCACTCTTTTTATCCTATCAATAGGCTTGTTAGGCGTTGCGTCTATGCAGTTTATTGGTTCGTTTTCTAACAAAGACGCATTATCGCGCACCCAAGCGGTTATGGTAGCGCAGCAAATGAGTGAGCGACTGCGCGCCAGCGTTGTGCCCTCACTTAGTTCTGACGGATTTGTGGTAAGTAATCAATATTTTGAAGCGAACAATTATAATTTCTCCGGCTTAGCGTGCCCAGGCAACAATCCCTTCCAATGCTTTTGTCTTGCCATACCAGCGGCAGTGACAGACTGCCAAGCAAACACCTGTACTGCTGACCAAATCGCGCAGTTTGATGCATATCAGATGTCTTGCGCCGCCGTTGAGTCAAACCCAAATGCGACAATTTCCGTTACTTGCGATGATAAAATTGCAGGCGATGGTGACGCATGCTCTGCAGGGTCTATTCATTCAATTGTTGTAAGCTGGCCTTCTGTTGGTTGGCGCGATGGGGCGGCAGGTAGTGCGAGGGTTGAGAATGCAAACTGCAATGCGGGCGGTGCAACGGGCAACGATTGCGTAATACTGCAGGTGGGACTATGACTATTCCAACACACAAATCGAAAGGTTTTACGCTTGTAGAATTAATGATTTCGCTAGCGCTTGGTCTGATCATTTCAGGCGCAATTATTCAAATACTGGTGAGTAACAGCACAACCGATGCCCTTAATCGCGCGATTGCTAGCACGCAAGAAAGCGGCCGCTTTATTGTATCTCGAATGCGCCAAGAGCTTATGATGACGGGATTGTACGACGCAATGGACCCAAATTTGAGTTCATTGGTGGATAACGTTGAAGAAGAGGCTTTTGTGCGCAGTCACCCTGTGCCCGTTCCTGGGGACTTTGTATCCAATGCCCTTTTAGGTGCTCGGCAGGGCGTAGGCGGCGCGAACGATACTTTAGTTATTAGCCTTCAGGCTGAACGAGACTGCAGAGGATTTACCTTAGGCTATCCTGCTAACGAAGAATTTTATGTGGTCAACGAGTACTTTGTTAATAATGGCAGATTGTTGTGCAGGGGCTTTGACGGCCGAGTGTTAAGAGGACAAAAAGCGCCTGCTGCTAACGCAGGTGATGCGGCGTTCACGCTTTTAGATAATGTGCTCAGCTTTCAAGTACTCTATGGAATTACCGACCCGAACGACCCTGACCGTCGCACCATTCCAATTCGTTATATCGATGCATCTGCACTTGCGGCCGCGTATGCTGCTAATGCTCAGGTAGTTACCATTCGATTAGCCATTGTTATCAGAGGCGACGCCGATGTTAATTTAGACGCGCCAGCCACATTTACACTTTTAAATGAAGCCCAGATAACCGCGCCTGACAATGGCTATTACAGGGCCTTTGAAACCACAGTTACACTTCGCAATATGAGAAATTTTGCTAGAGGAAATATGTTATGAGTAATCAAAAGGGATTGGTGATGGTGTTTGCACTGTTAGTCTTGCTATCTATCACGATTTTAGGCGTATCGTCTGTGTCGAGTAGCTTACTGCAGACTAAAATGGCCTCTTCACTCGAGCGTAAGTCTCTAGCGTTTGATGCTGCCGAAGCGGCTCTTGCTGGCGTGGTATTTGAAGCTGAGGATAGAACAGTACTGAGTAATCCCGCCACTGTAGATGCATTATCACAAGCTCGTTCTATTGCGCCATTAGATTTAACAGTTGATGAACTAAGCTGCGCAGATGCGAACCGCGTGCGCCGAGAAGTCACTTCGAATGGAATGACAGTGAGCACCGTACACGATGCGGCTGCTCAGTTTAGCGGCAATGGAGATGTAGATAGCTGGTCGCAGACCGCATTTGTGCGCGAGCAAGCTTGTCGAGGCTCTAGCGCCGTAATAAGTGGTTCTAATGTAACGTGTCATATGTTTATTGTGCGTGGCTGCGGGCAAACCGCCGGTAGCAGCTATACAGTAGCAAATACAATGACGGCGTCAGTTTTCGCGCCCGCCGCGAACTAGTTGGAGTAGTACTATGCATATCAAAAAACTCACCCTTGCTTTAAGCGCCTTCTCGTTAAGTTTTCTGGTTAACTTGAGTGCCTTCGGCGACGATTTAGAAATATACCTAGGCACCAACACTTCTCAATTTACATTCAAACCGAATGTTTTATTTATCATGGACACGTCTGGCAGTATGAATAAAAAAGACGGCACTCCATTTTCGCGAATGCAGCGTGTTCAAGCAGCTCTTAATAAGGCACTTTCAGAGGCGACTAATATCAACGCCGGATTGATGCGCTTTTCTGATTTTGGTGGGCCGGTGCTCTTTCCTATCACCGATATAGACCAACCGATACCGCCAGAAATTATTTTAAATACAAGAGAGTCCGGTGATGACGCAGAACAGCCTAACAATTCGGTTGATATCAACAACGATATACTGAAACTCACCAACGGCAGCGGTAAAACACTTACGGGCCTGCGCTTTCAAGATTTAAATATTCCTCAGGGCGCGACCATCACCCAAGCTTACTTACGCTTTACCAGCTCAAAAATTGATACAGACGTAAGCGATATTCTAATTCGTGCAGAAGACAAGGGTAATTCTCCTATATTTGAACAGAGCAATAAAAACATCTCAAATCGAACGCTTACGTCATCTTTTTTGCTATGGGACCAAGATAACAATTTCCCTGTAGACAAAGAGGTGATAACCACCCCTGATTTTGCAAACGTTGTTCAGGAGGTCATCAGTCGTTCAGATTGGTGTGGTGGCAATGCGCTGAGTCTTATCATTGAAGGCGATAGTAATTCTTCTGGCAGCGCACGCCATGTGTATAGCAGTGACAAAGGTGAAAGCTCTTCGCCACAACTCGTAATTAGCTACGACGATAGCTCAGCAACTGGATGTATATCTGGAGAACCAGTATATCAACTTGACAGCCAAGCCGACAACGCAGAAGAAGCGAATAATGGTGAAAACAATACAGGTAACCAACTTAACTTTCGCACTAGCAGTAACAACAATATAGGTTTGCGATTCACTAACGTTAACATTCCTAATGGCGCAACTATTTCTAAGGCGTATGTTACGTTCACCAGTGCGGCTAACCAAGGCACAAATAATTCGAAGATGACTATCCGCGGCGTTGCCGAGGATGACGTTGCTCCTTTTGATATTCTTGAAAAAGACCATTTACAAAATAAACCGAAGACAGGCGCGTCGTTGAATTGGTCTAACATTGGCTATCAAGCAAAAGATTCTGAATTTAGCAGTCCAGATATCAGTAATGTAATACAGGAAATAGTTAACCGCAGTGGCTGGACGCCACGCAGTGATTTAGCGCTTGTTATGTCAGATTTTCATAGTGATGGGGTAGCCGCTTACACAGTAAACGGCAGCGGAAGTGGGGCTGCGAAGCTTCATATTGAGTTCAGCGGTAATGCAACCCCGGGTAATTCATCTACTGTACGGGATTACTTAATAAGCCGAGTAAATGAGTTAACAACCAATGGCTATACACCCATTGTTGATACCCTTTATGAGGCTACTCGCTACTATGGTGGGTTAAGCGTTGATTACGGGCTCAAGCGCGGCGAGCCGGGTATTGAGGCGATAGTGCGCCGTAGCACTCGCGTGAGTCACCGTGATTCATATGTAGGTAGCAATGCTGTGCGCCCCTTTGGCTGTTCAGACATTAATTTAAGCAGCAACAACTGTGTGGACGAATATATCCCCACAGGCGCGACCTATATATCACCGGTACAAAATCTGCAGTGTCAAGTTAACAACCACATCGTAATTTTGTCTGACGGGCGCGCCAATAATAATCATAGCCAAGGTAAAATTGCGACCTTGCTAGGAGCGCCATGCACAGGTTCAGGTGGTGAAGAGTGTGGAGTAGATCTTGCGAGCAACATCTCTAAAAAAGAAACCTCGGTCATCGACAGGGTCATTCAAACTCATACCATTGGGTTTGCTGCCGACACCGTTGCCAACACCTTTTTGCAAGACTTAGCACAAGCAGGCGGCGGAAGTTGGTATAAGGCTGACAACAGTGAACAATTGCTTGAAGCATTTACGACTATTTTAAGTGAAGTTAAAAATGCAAACACAACCTTTGTATCACCGGGCGTTGCAGTTAATCAGCTCAATCGCTTAACTAACAAAGAGGATTTGTATTTTGCCTTATTTAGACCGGAAGAAGGGCAGCGCTGGCCGGGTAATTTGAAAAAATATAAAATCAAAGGCAATACGGTATTAGATGCCGCGAGTAAGCCTGCGGTTAACACTACAACTGGCTTCTTTGACGAAAAGTCGCAAAGTATCTGGTCAACCGAAGTTGATGGAAACGATGTGAGAAAAGGCGGCGCTGCCTCCAAGCTCGATTTGGTTAGACAGCTTTATGTATTTGGTGATGCGCCAAATAGCAGTATTGCTTTAGAGGCGAATAAATTTAATGAAACCAATTCGTCAATAACCATTAACGATTTGAGCATAAGCACCGAACCGGACTCTGCAACCCTGCGTGAAAACTTATTAAAATGGGCCAGAGGCGTGGACGTTTTTGATGAAGATGGTGACGGTGAACGCACCGACATCAATTTTATGATGGGCGACCCCATCCACTCGCAACCTATTATAGTGAATTATTCATCGACTGAATCCGCGGTATTTGTGGCAACCAATCATGGATTTTTACACTCTTTTGATGCAGATACTGGCGAAGAAAATTTTGCAATTATGCCTCGCGAACTCTTAGGTAATTTGCATAAGTTTTACGAAAACCGCTCAAGCTTTAGTCATGTTTACGGCCTTGACGGCGACCTAGTCTATCGTGAAGCTAACGGTAAAAAATACTTATACTTGGGTATGCGCCGCGGAGGGAACAACTATTACGCTTTTGACGTAACGTCTAAAACTGCGCCTAAGTTAGTATTTAAGATTGACGGCGGCTCAACAGGCTTTGAAAACCTAGGTCAAACTTGGTCTCGTCCAATCATTACCAAAGTTAAGATTGGTGGAACCGTAAAAGACGTTATTATTATTGGCGGTGGCTACGACGAAGACCAGGATAATAGGCAGTCGCGCGCCCCCGATAGCATTGGTAACAGTGTTTACATGATAGATGCTGATACAGGCGCAAAACTTTGGGAAGCAAGCGACACCTCAGGCAACTTGCAGTTAGCAGATATGAAATATTCAATTCCGGCACGTATATCGGTGATTGACCGCAATAACGACGGGCTTGCTGATCACATGTATGTAGCAGATACCGGCGGGCAGTTGTTCCGACTCGATATTTACAACGGGAATGGGGTAGGTACCTTAGTTAAAGGTAAGTTGTTGGCTAGCCTTGGTGGTGATGCTGCTGCGGATAATCGCCGTTTCTATTACGGTCCTGATGTGGCTGAAGTTGTTTTAGGAGATGAGCAATATTTTGCCGTTGCTCTAGGTTCGGGCTTCCGCGCAGGACCGCTTAATACAACAATTAACGACAACTTCTATATGATTAAAGATAAGGGTACGTTTATACAGAATTCGTTGGGCGAATACAGTTTCCCGGCAACGACTGTAGACCTGACAAAACTTTATGATGCGACCGATCATTTATCAACAACCGGCACGTCGGCCGAACAAGCGCTAGCGAGTCAGGCATTTGTTGATAAAGACGGCTGGTATATTCGCCTTACTTCAGGCGGTGAGAAGGTACTATCTAGCCCTCTAATTATCGATTATAAAATTTTGTTCACCACTTATGTGCCAGCGGCAAGTAGTTCAAGTTTATGTGCTCCGCCCTCTGGTAATAGCCGTGCTTATTTAGTGAATTTGTTTAATGCGAACGCGGTGACAGATTTGAACAATAATAATGATAAGGATAAAGGCGATAGATTCTCTACGCTAGAGCAAACCGGTATTGCACCTCCACCAACCTTTATTTTTGGCGGCGGTGGCGGCGAAGATAAAAGCATATGCTTTGGCGCTGAATGCGCAGACCCTGAGCCGCCAGAAGATGAGAACGGGAATGTGGTTCCTTGCGCAGGCGATTTCCAATGCCTTATGCAGGAGATTTTCGGCGGCATTGAGCGCGTACAAAAAGACACATGGAAGACCGAAGTTGAGCGCAATTAAGCCATAATTGAGCACAGCAATAGTAAATAGACGAGGCGGCCTAGGTCGCCTCTATTGTCTTCAATAGTTAGAGAGTAATAGCATGTACAATACAGTTCAAAGCATAAAACACAGCTCAAAATGTAGCACTAAAAACAAGGGCTTCACCCTTGTTGAACTTATGATAGTGGTCGCCATTATTGGGATTATTGCAGCCATTGCCTACCCTAGTTATCAAGGCATGATCGCATCAAGCGCTCGTGGGGCGGCACAATCTGATTTAATGGCCTTTGCAAGCGCCTTAGAAAGACACAGTGCCTCTAACTTTACCTATGCAGGCGCAGCCGCTGGGGGTGGAGACACCGGTGCACCGGCTATTTTTTCTGCACATTCCCCGGCGTCTGAAGACTTTGCGAACCGCAGGTACGACTTGGAAATCGTAACGGTTGGTGCGAATGGATTAACCTTTGAGATCACCGCTACGCCAGTAACTGGGACGGTGGTTGAGGGTGACGGCACACTGCATTTATTTAGTGATGGACGCAAGGGCTGGGATAGAAACGGCGATGGCAACATCGCTGCGGGCGAATTTTGCTGGAGCTGTTAAATTTCTGCTTTGGCTGTAAGCTAACAATGAGCGTCCGACATACAATATGAGATAACAAAAACGCCGCAATGATGCGGCGTTTTTGTTTTAGTCTTTAGATACCTTATTACGGACAGCTTATGGCTGCGCCCGATGCTATTTCAACGACGCCGTCGTTATTGTTATCAACAGCAACGCGCGTTCTGCCTTGTAAACTCACAAGCAGCGCTCGGGCAAATGTCGCGTCGTTTGAGTTTGGGCAAATCGTTATTTCAGCCGCTGCCGAGGCTGCACCCGAGTCGAAAAACACAATAGAATTCTCTGAAGAGGTCATGGTGTTAGTCGCTGAAATAGACTGAGAACTTAGCAGAAGTGGTTCATCAGCGTCATCTCTTGTGCCATTTGCATTGTCATCTATGAAAACCATCTTAGGTGAATCCCAATCATTTGTGCAGGCCAAAAAGTCTGATGTAGGGCACACAATAGTATTGGTTTGCTCGTCAATAGCGGTAAACCGAGCAAACTGCAACAAGCCGCTCATTTCATTTATCTCGGCGGTGATCTTGTTTCTCGTTAGTATCGACTGAATATTTGGCGCGACGAGCGTCAATATGATTGCCGCGATTGCCAGCGTTATTAGCATTTCTAGCAATGTCACGCCTCGTTGACGTTTTTTAGCTCTTAAATCATTTATCACTTCAAACCCCCATTTGTAGCGAGTACACTATACATGAACTACATCGCCCCATAGGTATGATTAAATTAAAGTACTTAGTTTAACGTATACCTAGCATAAGTCACTCATCTGATTCATTTTTTATAGGAGCATCTTGCTTTGAAACAACAAATTATTGAAGAGATGCGAGTACAGCCGGAAATTGACCCGGCTTTTGAAGTGGCTCGTCGCGTCTCATTTATCAAACAGCAGCTTGTGTCTTCTGGTTTAAAGACCCTTGTTTTGGGTATTAGTGGCGGCATTGATTCATGTACTTTAGGTCGTTTGGCGCAGCTGGCAGTTAATGAGCTTAATCAAAGCGCTGGTGATTATCAGTTTATCGCGGTCCGATTGCCTTACGGCGAGCAAGCCGATGAGGCCGATGCACAGCTATCTATTGATTTTATACAGCCCTCATTATCAGTAACAGCAAATGTCAAAGATGCCGCAGATGCTATTCATAGCAGTGCGCGAGGGGCACTTGTAAAAGCCGGCGCATACAGCGCAGATGAAAGCCTCGACGACTTTGTTAAAGGTAATGCAAAAGCGCGTTCTCGTATGGCGGTGCAGTATGACATTGCAGGACTTACAAAAGGCTTAGTGCTGGGCACTGATCATTCGGCTGAAAATATTACCGGCTTTTATACTAAATATGGCGATGGTGCATGCGATCTTGCACCTTTATTTGGTTTGAGTAAACGTCAGGTTCGTCAATTGGCGAGCTTTTTAGGCGCCCCTGAAAAGGTAATTACTAAAGCGCCAACCGCCGATTTAGAAAGCTTAAATCCGCAGCTAGCAGACGAAGCCTCTCTAGGCTTGAGTTATGATCAAATTGACGATTTTCTCGAGAACAAGAGCAGCGATAAAGCAGTTGATGAAAAGCTTATTGGTATTTATTTGAAAACACAACACAAACGCATTCCAATTCCAACCATTTACGATAATGAGTAATTAAATGAAAAAGATTGAAGCAATCCTTAAACCGTTTAAGTTGGATGACGTTCGAGAAAGTTTATCGGGTATGGGAATATCTGGCCTTACTATTACCGAAGTAAAGGGATTTGGGCGACAAAAAGGGCATACTGAACTTTATCGAGGTGCTGAATATAAAGTAGATTTCTTACCCAAAATAAAAGTTGAGCTTGTGGTGAGTGACGATTTGGTAGACCGCGTTGTTGAGGCCATCACCGAATCCGCTCGAACCGGCAAAATAGGCGACGGCAAGATATTTGTGTTTGATGTACAACAAGCGGTGCGCATTCGCACAGGAGAACAAAACGAGGACGCTTTAAGCTAAGCGTCCTGCTTGCCAATAAAGCTAATGCCTAGTGCTGGTGACCACAGCCGCCAGCGCCATGCACGTGACCGTGCTCGAGCTCTTCATCGGTGGCCGCTCTTACGTCTTCTATCGATACGTCAAATACTAGTGTATGGCCCGACAGCGGGTGATTGCCATCTACGGTGACGTGTTGTTCATCTTTGTCGATAATGATCACAGACTGTTCACCGTCGTCGGTAGTGGCCCTGAAGCTCATTCCTACCTCAACATCCATACCTTCAAACATGTTGAGAGGGACTTTTTGAATTAACTGTTCATGACGCTCACCATAAGCCTTTTCAGGCCCAACGGTAACTTCAAATGCATCGCCCTTTTGTTTGCCATAAAGTGCTTCTTCTAACCCTGCAATCATGTAGTTGCTGCCCTGAATAAAGGCAAGAGGCTCTGAGTCGGTTGACGAATCTATATCGTCGCCTTCGGCTGTTTTTACGGTGTAGTGAATGGTAACCACATTGTTGTCGGCTATAAGCATTAAGTTTCCCTGTAAGGTTATTTAAAAATGGGCACTTCGGTGAGTTCTATTCAAGCGCATAGGGCAGCGGCATGACTCTGAATTCACTCAGTGATGTTTTCAAGCGTAGCACATCATCAACCTCGGTGTCATTTGGCAACACGGCTAACAACAGAGTGGCTTCGCCTTTAGGCGCTGCGCTATTGATAACCGTACCGGCCTTTCGCCAATTTTCACCAACGGGTTTTTCCAGTATATCTGAGGCGCTGATGTTCATTGCGTGCTTGTCTGTCTCAGATTGAGTTTCGACACTATCTTTGGTGTTAATGGCTTGGAGTATGTACAAGGCTCGCTTGTTTTTGCCTAAAAATTTAGTGCGAGCGACCACTTCCTGACCCATATAACATCCTTTATTGAAGTCAATGCCGTTAAGAGCCTGCAAGTTAAACATTTGTGGTACAAATTCGCCTACTGTAGCACCTTCAATAAAACCGATGCCCGCTAATATCTCTAGCTTATGCCAGAGCATGATGTCCTCCTTGGTAGAGGCACTGCGGTAAGATGCCGACAAATCCTTAAGACGCTGCGCACCATCGGGCTTAAGCCCTATTAAATAGCGCTCGCTAGTGTCGTTAAATGTGATCACCTGACCGAATTCGTTGGCGACGTGGCTAAGATGGTCACTGGCTAGATTAGGAAAGAGCGCCTGTAAATCACTTTTGAGCTCAGCACCTGCGCCGCCAAATACCGACCAGTCTTGTTCTAGTTGTGCAATATCTACCTTTGAAAATACGCCGTATTTCTTAAACTGCGTCAGACTCTCAGCAACCGCAGATTTTGGCATGAGCAAATGAAAACTGTCGTTGTATTCACTTACAATAAAGTTTGCCCACATTTTACCTTTGAAATCGCAATGCGCGCCAAAACGCGCGGTGTGCGCGTCGAAGTGTTTGGTGTCAATGGTGATTTGCCCGTGCAAATATTCTTTACACTGCTGACCGGCAATGTTGATGACGCTCAGATGCTCAAGTGCTACTAAAAATGACTTCACTATTTTTCCCAGTTCTTTTACCTGCAATACCGCTAACATGGGGCTTTGTATGCCAATTTGCAAGCTTACAAAAACTTAAATTTAATCCCTGTGTTTACATGATTCCCCCGAGCAAAAGTGCAGTGTTGAAGCGATGCATAATGTGCTACCTTTACGCTTAAATACACACATTGATGTACATGAGGATTGTAAATGTTTGAAGCAAAGCGAATTGCTAGGCTGAAATGGGCTTGTCGTCGCGGCATGTTAGAGCTCGATGTGCTGTTTTTACCGTTTGTGGAACAAGCTTTTGACGAATTATCAGAGCATCAGCAACTCACCTTTGAGCGCCTCTTAACCTGCGATGATCCTGATTTATTCGCATGGTTTATGGGACACAAACCTTGTCAAGACCCAGAGCTTAGCGAAATGGTACAGCTAGTTCTTAGCAGGGTGAAGCTCTCAGTAAACTGAGGTGGGTGAGGGCTAAAAATGGATATTTTAGTGAAGCAAACGCCTATAAATGCACAACTTATTGTGAATGTGTTAGTGGTGTTTTTGCTATTTTTAGTCAGCCTAGTTCGAATATTAAGCGCCGATATGCCTTTAATGCTAACTGCCATCTTGAGCCTCATGTGGGCTGCAATACTTGCTTATGTTGGCAGTATAATGGCTCGCAGCTGGCGGCGATGGCAAAAACAGCAGCAAGGCCAAGCATGCTTGAAAGCGCAACATTTTTTGCTGGATCATGATTCTAATACTTTGAGCGAAATTTACTGCGGTGAGCAAGACCTAAGTTATTCGATAGATGCGCGCAGCAAGGCAAACTCTTATTGCTTATGGTTGTATTTAAAACGAGCAGGAGAGGGCGATAAGGCCTCGTTTAAACGAATGTTTTTGCACCGCTGGCAACTCGACACACGAAGTTTTTGTGCGCTGCATCGACACATTAATTGGTTCATTACTGAACGCGGAGCATAAGGAGCGTACATGTTAGCAACATTGGCAAAAGCCGCCATTTACCGCCCGCCCGCGTTTGCCGCTTCATCGCTTATCATGCCTCAGCAGGTGCTAAGCCAACAACATCGTATTTTACCTGCGCATTTTGACAACTATCACCGACTAGTAAATTGGCCTGCCGCAATGCATGGGTATATGCATCCTAACTACATACAAGTGCTTACCTTGCCAATGCAGCTTAGTATGATGACGCAGTCCCCGTTTCCGTTCAAAGCACTTGGGCTGGTGCATATTGCCAATAAAATTAACGTGATAAGCCTGCCTAAAAACAGCAGCAATCTGACGCTTAATACATACTTTGGTGATGTATTTTCTCATAAACGGGGCATGGTATTTGAGCTTCATTCAGAGGCCTGCGAAAACGACGTTGTGACCATTAAAGCCACCAGCTACTACTTAGCGAGGGTGAATCAGCAAGGTATGGGCAGCGCAAAGCTATTTAGTGAGTCTGAGTTATTGTGTTCAAAGCAATCAGCCAATATAGCCAGTGAAAATGAAGACATAGGCGAGTTAGTATTTGAAGAGAACGCCGGACGCCAATATGCCAAAGCATCGGGCGATTACAACCCCATTCACTTATGGCCGCTTACCTCACGATTTTTTGGATTTAAACAAGCCATAGCACACGGCATGAATTCTCATGCTCAGTCGGTGTCGCTGGTAGCCGCCAATACACAATGCAATGTATGTGAGACAACATCAATACGGGCGGTATTTAAGCAGCCGATTTTGCTTCCGAGCAAAACGCGTTTGAGCGTATCGAAATACCCGCAAGAGCGCACGCTGCACTTTAGCCTCAACGGAGAGGCCGATAAACAGCGCAGCAATAAAACGCGGCAACACATATCAGGTGTGATTGCCCCGCTTTGAGAGTATGAATGAGTAGCTACCGGCTTAACTTTTTAGTTTTGAGAGCTCGGGTGTAAGACAGTTGAGTAAAAAACTTCAGAATAAGCGCAAGCAGCACCCCCAAAAAGACCGCGATAACTACGTTTTTGAGTAATCCTAATACCCCACTTAGCTCACTATAAGAAAGGCCTGCCCAAGTTGCGATTTGTAGGCCTACAAAAATAAGAGTGGTAAATATGTGAATATTAGTGGCAAAGAAAAACCGGAAAAAAGACATACGACGAAGGGCTAGCCATTGCTCTTGCGTTTCATCTGTCCAATTCTTTATAAAAGACAAAGATGAGATTATATGGTTGAGTATTTTCATAATTTTGTTCACATATTCTTTCATTGCACAAAACGCAAGTTAATACTACGTCGTTTCCTCGAACTCAACGTACTGTAATCCCCCTAGAAACTCGACGAGTCGTCGGTACGAGCTTTTTAAATCAACTACACATAAACATTACTGCAAGGTTTTTTCAATAACCGTTGGGCCCGACTTTGCCAGTATTTCAGGATAGTCTAAGTTGTAGTGTAGCCCGCGGCTTTCTTTTCGTTGCATGGCGCACATAACAATAAGCTGGGCTATGCATACTAAGTTACGTAGTTCGAGCATATTGTTGCTAACTTTAAAGTTACTGTAGTACTCATCTATTTCTTGTTTGAGTAAGTTAATACGCCGCATTGCTCTCTCAAGGCGTTTATTGGTGCGCACTATCCCAACGTAATCCCACATAAACAAACGTAGTTCATGCCAATTGTGCTGAATAATTACCGCCTCGTCCGAATCAATTACTCTGCTCTCATCCCATGGCTCTATTTCGCCGAGTTCATGCGGCTCATCAAAATGCTCAAAAATATGTTTTGCACACGAGTGAGCAAACACCACGCACTCAAGCAGCGAGTTGCTTGCCATGCGATTTGCGCCGTGCAAACCCGTATAGGCCACCTCGCCAATTGCATACACATTATCTAGGTTGGTGCGAGCGTCAAGGTCGGTGAGCACTCCGCCGCAGCTATAATGCGCCGCGGGCACAACAGGAATGGGCTGACGCGTAATATCTATGCCCAATGCACGGCACTTGCGATAAATATTAGGAAAGTGTTTTACGATGAAATCTGTGGGCTTGTGGCTTATATCTAAATACATGCAGTCTTCGCCTAAGCGTTTCATCTCGTAATCTATCGCGCGTGCCACAATATCTCGTGGCGCTAAATCTGCACGCTCATCAAATTTGTGCATAAAGGGCGTGCCGTCTGGGTGGCACAAAAATGCGCCTTCGCCGCGTAAAGCCTCGCTGATTAAAAAATTACCCGCATCGGGATGATACAAGCAGGTAGGATGAAACTGATTAAACTCCATATTGGCAATTTTGCAGCCCGCCCGCCATGCCATGGCAATACCGTCGCCGCTCGACACATCGGGATTTGATGTATATTGATAGACCTTGCTGGCGCCGCCGGTAGCCAAGGTAATAAAGCGGCTTCGAATAATTTCAACGCGTTCTTTTTTACGATTCCAAACATACGCGCCAATACAGCGCGAGTCTGATTTGTGTTTTTTAATTAAATCAATGGCGTTATAACGCTCAAACAAATGAATATTTGGATGACGCTTTACGTTTTCGCTCAGGGTAGACTGAACGGCTTCGCCGGTGGCGTCGGCAGCATGCAAAATGCGACGATGCGAATGTCCGCCTTCGCGCGTTAAATGAAAGCGCAAATTGCCATTTTCATCCTCTTCTTGGTCAAACGGAACGCCTCTGCCAATTAGCCACTGCATGCTCGCCTTTGCATTTTCAGCGGTAAAGCGCACAACGCTTTCGTCGCAAATACCCGCGCCAGCGTTAAGCGTATCGGCAATATGGCTCTCAATACTATCGTCGTCATCAAAAACCGCTGCAATGCCCCCTTGTGCATAACGAGTACTGCCCTCATTAATATCACTCTTGCTCAGCACAATCACATTGCAATGTTCGGCCATTTTTAAGGCTAAGCTTAAGCCGGCCGCGCCGCTGCCTATAACCAAAAGGTCGCAGCGGTGTTCGATGGTGTTTGACATATGAAAGGGAGTCCGAAGTTTTAAGGTCTACTATAGAGAACGTTAATACTAATGTTTCGGTGCAAAAATACAATTGTTCGATTATTTATATATAATTGGCCTAATAACGAACTTAATGAAAATGTGTCGGTCAATATAGACACTTGCCGGAGCCATGGTATGACATATATGAGGAGTAATGGCTTTAATGAGCGAGCAAAAAACAGATAACGAGTTGGTTAAGTTAGTGCAGCAAGGAAACAAAAATGCATTTAACTTACTGGTAATAAGACACCAAAACAAAGTGATGAATATTGTATCTCGCTACGTGAAAAACTCAGGTGATGTCGCAGATGTTACGCAAGAGGCGTTTATTAAGGCGTATCGTGCGCTTCCTAACTTTAGGGGAGACAGTGCCTTCTATACCTGGTTATACCGTATTGCAGTGAACAGTGCTAAAAACTACCTCACTTCGCAAAGCCGTAAACCGCCTGCGAGCGACGTAGATGCACAAGAGGCCGATCACTATGATGGAAGTGATGCACTTAGAGAAAACGCATCACCAGAGCGTGCATTGCTGTCTGAAGAGCTGCAGCAAAAACTTTTCGCTACTATTGAGGGTCTGCCAGACGATTTGCGTGCAGCGATTACACTGCGAGAGATTGAAGGCTTGAGTTATGAAGAAATAGCGGGCGTGATGGAATGTCCTGTTGGAACGGTTCGTTCGCGAATTTTCCGTGCTAGGGAAGCAATAGACAAAGTGATTGTGCC
This sequence comes from Glaciecola siphonariae, assembly GCF_042652645.1. Classification (NCBI taxonomy): domain Bacteria; kingdom Pseudomonadati; phylum Pseudomonadota; class Gammaproteobacteria; order Alteromonadales; family Alteromonadaceae; genus Glaciecola; species Glaciecola siphonariae. The sequence goes on along the minus strand of NZ_JBHSGU010000029.1, from coordinate 55,088 downwards.
CTTAATTCAAAACTAATGAAACCATATTGAATTTAGGCAGTCGAAAGATTTAATTGGGTGTTTGTCGGTTTTTAGGTACACTTACAAAGCGCTCAAAAAACCAACACAATGCTTTTTAAAGCAGGAAAAGGTGTATGACACAAGAATTTGAAAACATATCTGCAATTGTTGATGGTGAAAGTGATGATTTGTCACAAAGCAATCAACTGCTTGAAGATCCCATTTTGCAGCAAAAGTGGAAGAGCTATCACTTAACGCGGGATCTATTGCGAAACGACATGTCGCAAGATATAAGTTTTGACGTAAGCGAGCAGGTAGCTGCGGCACTCGACAAAGAAATGCCCATACTAGCACCCAAACGCACATGGCGAGACCTCCCAGTTGTGTCGGCAGTGATTCCAATTGCAGGCCAGAGCGCGCAGTTAGCAATGGTGGCAAGCGTCACTGCAATGGTTATTTTTGGTTACCAAACTTATAACCAACCAGAAGTATCTCAACCGTTCGCGACAGCGCCCCCGGTAATTGGTCCTCAGGGCGGCCTAGGCTTAGTAAGTGGTGAAAGAACCAGACAAATAGCGCCGGCTGGGCAAGAACGCTACGAGCAGTTGTTGCAACAGCGCAATCAGATTAACGCGATGATTGAAGACCATGAGCGCCAGTTAATGTTTAAGCAGGTGCCAAGTCAACAGCAGCCAGAAATTAAGCGTCAAGCTAAAGATGAAGAGGCTCAGCCCTAGCCGATATGTCATTACTTGACCGACAAAACCGGTTTAAGCGCGCTTATGGCGCACTTGCCGGTTTTTTTATGCTCTTATCTTTCATGTTTCTGACGTCTATGTTTGGCGCTAACAGCCTTGCTGTTGCGCAAGCATCTAACGACATGCAAGCGCAACCTCCAGAACAAGCATCAGCGCCAGACCAAACACAAGTACCTGAACAAACGCCCGACCAAACACAAGTACTAGAACAAGCACAAGCACCAGAACAAACACAAGCAGGCCAAGACGCAGATACGCCCATATCGTTTGTCTTTGACCCACTCTCCGCTGAGTCTTGGATGAAAAGGCTCACGCATCAAGTTAAATCATTGTCGTTTGAAATTGTATATGTCGTTTCAGCAAATAAGCGCGAAACACTGCCTTATATGTGGCGGCGCGGCAAAATGCCTGATAATTCAAGTATCGAACAACTTAGCTTACTCAATGGGCCAGGCTTTGAGCAGGTGGTTCATCAGGGAAAGGTAAGTATTTTTGAACCCGGGTTTCCGCCCTACAGTGTGCAAGGAACAAGCGTTCAAGGGCCTATTCCTCAGGCCTTTGTATATGAGGGGCAGAGCTTTGCCGAAGCGTATGACGTGTTGTTAATGGGCCGTAATCGCGTTGCGGGGCGCATGGCACAACAAATAAGGGTTATTAGCAAAGATAAAACACGTTATGGCTACCATTTATGGCTCGACGAACAAACCGGTTTGCTGCTGAAAGTAGACATGTACGATTTAGACAATAGCCTACTGGAACAGATACAAGTGACGCAACTGACGGTGTCAGAAAACGTGAATCAAATCTTTGCACAGTTTTCAGTTGACCAACTACCTCAAGTTAAGGCTCGCACTACTGCCTCTGAACGAGATTTAATGTGGCGTGCAAGTTATCTGCCGCAGGGCATGAGAGTGCTCAAACAAGATGTGCATAGAATAGAGCGCACGGGTCAAATTACCGAATATATGCTGCTGTCTGACGGACTCATCGACGTGTCGGTGTACGTCTTGCCGGCTAATGCGGCAATCACCGAAGATATATCTGTTGCGTCGGGCAGTCATGCGGTTGTGTCTAAAACCGATGGACGCATACAAGTGACCGTAGTAGGAGAGATTCCGGTGCCTACCGCAGACAAAATTGCCAATTCGATTGTGATTGTGGATGACCCTAATGGCTGAGCGTTTATGCAAGTTTTGTCAGAACCAATTCAATTGTGCGGCCGGTGGTGTATATGATTGAAGAAATTGGCACGGTGGTAGGTGTTGAAGGCGAGCACGCTTGGATAGAAACCAAAGTAAAAACTACCTGCGGCAGCTGCGTTGCAAACGATAACTGCGGTACTGGCCTTGTAGCAAAGGCATTTACACCAAAACCCGAATATCTCAAAATTCCCACGCCGCACCCTCTATCTGTGGGGCAAACAGTAAAAATTGGCATTGCGGAGCAACATCTTCTGCGTGCCTCCGCATGGATGTATTTGGTGCCGGTACTAGCATTAGTACTAAGCGCCGCGGCGCTGCAAACCTTGACCAACTTAGCTGAACCGCTTGTTATTTTACTGAGTTTTTGTGCTACGTTTTTAAGCTATTGGTGGGTATCGAGAAGCCTGAAAACGATGAGCGCCCGCAAAGAGTACATGCCTGTTTTTCTCGGTGCCACCCATGAAGCAGGCCCTAGTCGCAAGTCAGAGATTTTAAGCAAAAAGCTCTAGAGCACAAGCGTGTAATGTGTATTTATAAGTCCTTAAAACGCTAACAATACTTGAGCGCAATACGCTATGGGTGCGCTGATGAAAGTCAAAATACATGAGCAAATTTGCGATATACACGTTTTGTAACACTTCCACTACAATCATTTGTTAAATTTGTGGTCAAAATACGCATAAATACAAGAGATTTGTCGCAATTTTAAGCCGAAATCGGTAATATCCGCCTACTAAATTAACCGCCCTGTAGGGCGCTTGTAGGCTAATCAAAACGGGCGTTAAGGTCTTGTTTTGTATCCATTCGCGAAAGAATCTTAGGATCAGTAGTCATTTATGCAGCTAAAAAATATTCGTAATTTCAGTATCATTGCTCACATCGATCACGGTAAGTCGACTCTGTCTGACCGTTTGATTCAGACTTGTGGTGGCTTAACTACGCGTGAAATGGCGGAGCAAGTACTCGACTCAATGGATATTGAACGCGAGCGTGGCATCACAATAAAGGCACAAAGCGTGACGCTTTATTACGATGCCAAAGACGGTGAACGCTATCAGTTGAACTTTATAGACACTCCAGGGCATGTTGATTTTACCTACGAAGTGTCTCGCTCATTAGCTGCTTGTGAAGGCGCGCTACTAGTGGTAGATGCCGGTCAAGGCGTTGAAGCACAAACGCTAGCAAACTGCTACACCGCGATAGATATGGACATGGAGGTGGTGCCGATTTTAAATAAAATCGATTTACCACAAGCTGAGCCCGATCGTGTTGCAGAAGAAATTGAAGATATCGTAGGCATCGACGCTATAGACGCGGTGCGCTGCTCTGCTAAAACCGGCCTTGGTATCGAAGATGTGCTAGAGGTAATTGTAAATCGCATACCACCACCAGCCGGAGACAGTGAAGCTCCCCTTGAGGCCCTAATTATTGATTCTTGGTTTGACAACTACCAAGGCGTTGTATCGCTTGTGCGAATTGTGAACGGTGAGCTGCACACCAAAGACAAAATTCAAATTATGTCCAAAGGCGCGATTCATCAGGCTGACAAAATTGGTGTGTTTACACCCAAACAAACCGAAACCAAAGTGCTTAAAACCGGTGAGGTAGGGTTCATTATTGCCGGTATCAAAGAAATTCATGGTGCGCCTGTGGGAGACACCATCACCCTCGCAAAACGTCCTGCTGCTAAGGCGTTGCCGGGGTTCAAGAAAATTAAGCCGCAAGTATACGCCGGACTATTCCCGGTAAGCTCTGACGATTATGAAGACTTCAGAGATGCCTTGTCTAAACTGAGCCTTAACGACGCCTCGCTGTTTTATGAGCCAGAAAGCTCTGCGGCCCTTGGATTTGGCTTTCGCATCGGCTTTTTAGGCATGCTGCACATGGAAATTATCCAAGAGCGTTTGGAGCGAGAGTACGACCTAGACCTCATTACCACAGCGCCCACGGTGGTGTATCAGGTGCTCACCACTAAAGGTGAAACCCTGCAGGTAGACAACCCCTCGAAGCTTCCGCCAATAAACGATATTGAAGAGATTCGAGAGCCAATCGTGACGGCAAATATTCTTGTGCCGCAAGAGTATTTAGGTAACGTAATTACCCTATGCGTTGAAAAGCGCGGTATGCAAACGCATATGGCATATCATGGCAAGCAAGTTGCAATAACCTACGATATGCCGATGGCAGAGGTGGTGCTAGACTTTTTCGACCGTTTGAAGTCTACCAGTAGAGGTTTTGCCTCACTCGACTACAATTTCAGCCGATTCCAAGAGGCCAACATGGTGCGCTTGGATATACTGATTAATGGCGAGCGAGTAGATGCACTGGCGCTGATTACGCATGCTGATAACGCGCAGTACCGAGGTCGTGATTTGGTAGAAAAATTGCGTGAGCTCATTCCTCGTCAAATGTTTGATATTGCCATTCAGGCGGCAATTGGCAACCACATCGTTGCGCGCAGCACGGTTAAGCAGCTCCGCAAAAACGTAATTGCTAAATGTTATGGCGGCGATATTAGCCGTAAGAAAAAGCTGCTGCAAAAACAAAAAGAGGGTAAAAAGCGCATGAAGCAGGTGGGTAATGTTGAACTGCCGCAGGATGCATTTTTAGCGATATTAAAGGTTGATAATTAATGGCGAATTATTTTTCGATATTTTTGGTAGCGGTCAGTGCCGTTACAGGGATTGTTTGGTTGGTATATGCACTGTTCTTTTCACCAAAAGAAACGCTGGCTACCGAAAACGGAGAGGCGCAAGCTAACTTTACGGAAAGTACCGATGCCGAAATGCCGGTTTTTGTCGATTTCTGTAAGCAGATGTTCCCTATCTTTTTTGGCGTCATGATTTTCCGTTCGTTTATTTACGAGCCTTTCCAAATCCCCTCAGGCTCAATGATGCCCACTTTGTTAGAGGGCGATTTTATTTTAGTTGAGAAGTTTTCGTACGGCTTAAAAGACCCAGTTGTACGCAGTCAGCTAATTGATACTGGTGAGGTTAAGCGCGGCGATGTAGTGGTGTTTAAGTACCCCTTAGATACCAACGTAGACTACATTAAACGTGTTGTTGGCCTACCCGGTGAAACCATCATTTACAGCAACAAGCAGGTGTTTATTCAAGCCCCATGCGAGCCGGGTAAATTGTGTGAACGCCCTCAGCCAGTTGCGCTTACCTCGTTGGGCGACTCTGAGTTTTTACAGCGCGGTATTGCACTTGACACCTACACCGAAGAGCTCGGTGAGGTTGCCCATGAAATTCTACGTCACCCCAATAATCCCTCAGTGGCTTATAAATATGACGTGCCGCAGGGCCATTATTTTGTGCTGGGCGACAATCGAGACAATAGTCAGGATAGTCGTTACTGGGGATTTGTACCTGAGGGTAATTTAGTGGGTAGGGCCACATTTATTTGGATTAGCTTTGACTTCGACAGAGTTGAAGAAGACTTTTTACCCACTTGGTTTCCGTCTAACGTTCGCTTTGAACGCATTGGGTCTATTAAGTAGTGAGTGAGCTACTCAATAAACAAAATTATAGCGGGCTGTTTGCGGCGCTAGGCTACGTGTTTAAAAACACCGACCTGTTAAAGCAAGCTCTTACGCACCGCAGTGCGAATAAAAATCACAACGAGCGCCTCGAATTTTTAGGTGATGCAGTGCTTGGTCTTTGTGTGGCGCAAATGTTGTATGAAAAATTTCCAAGCCAACCGGAAGGTAAACTCACTCGCATGCGCTCCAATTTAGTTAAGGGCGATACGCTTGCGTCTATTGCTAGAGAGCTCGACCTTGGAAGCTTAATTTTTTTAGGCTCTGGAGAAATGAAAAGCGGTGGTCATCGCCGAGACTCTATTCTTGCTGACGCAGTCGAAGCACTGCTAGGTGCAATTTACATAGAGTCGGGCCTTGAGGCTACCAAGCTGTGCATTGCAAAGCTCTTTGATAGTCGCCTGGCAAAGCTCGACCCGAACATTCAAATTAAAGACAGTAAAACGCTCCTGCAAGAGTATTTACAATCGCGTCAGTTACCACTTCCTGAATACGAAGTCACCGATATTAGCGGCAAAGACCACGCACAAGTGTTCACTGTATGCTGCACGGTTGAAAGTTTATCGCTTCGAGAGAGTGCCAGCGGCCGCAGCCGCAGAATTGCCGAACAAAAGTCGGCCAAAAGTATCTTAGAGATAATAAATAAATGATAGAAACACACAGCGGTATGGTCGCCATAGTAGGTCGACCGAATGTGGGCAAATCGACTATCCTCAACCGTATCTTGGGTCAGAAAGTCAGTATTACTTCTCGTAAACCACAAACCACACGCCATCGTATTATGGGGATTGATACCCTAGATAATAAACAAGCCGTCTATGTAGATACTCCCGGACTGCATTCTGAAGAAAAGCGTGCCATAAATCGACTCATGAATCGCGCTGCCAGTAGCTCTTTAAATGACGTATATTTAGTGCTGTTTGTGGTGGAAGGGACGCGATGGACCGAAGACGACGAGCTTGTGTTAAGTAAAATTAAACAGTCAAAATTGCCTTGCTGGTTAGTGGTCAATAAAACTGACAAAGTGGAAGACAAAGCGCTATTGCTCGATACGCTTAAAGTGCTTAGCGCGAAGCATGATTTTGCCAATATATTGCCGGTATCGGCTAAACAGGGTAAGCAAGTTGAAAACTTGCGTCAGCTCATATTGGCTAATTTACCGGTAAGCGAGTTTTATTTTCCTGAAGACTATATTACCGACCGTTCAAGCCGGTTTATGGCAGCTGAGATCATTAGAGAAAAACTCATGCGCTTTACCGGTGATGAGTTACCGTATTCTATTACCGTTGAAATTGAACAGTTTAAACTTACCGCCACCGGCGTATATCATATTCATGGCTTAATTTTGGTTGAGCGAGAAAGTCAAAAACGCATGGTGATAGGCAAGGGCGGTGGACACATCAAAACCATGGGCGCAGAGGCGCGCAAAGACATGGAAGCTTTGTTCGATAATAAAGTGTTTTTGGAACTCTGGGTGAAGGTTAAGTCAGGCTGGGCCGACGATGAACGCGCGCTTAGGTCGCTTGGTTACGACGGCGATTTTAAGGTTTAGCTACGTTTTCGCATGTTTAGACAGTAATGGAGACGATATGAAAGAGCTACATGAGTTTCGTAAAGAATACACCTTGGGGCGCTTAAGCGAAGATAAGCTTACAGAACATCCTATCAGTCTTTTTGATATCTGGCTTAAAGACGCGATAGACGCACAACTGCCCGACCCGAATGCGATGACTGTTGCAACAGTAGACGCCAGCGGACGACCTAACCAGCGCATCGTACTGCTCAAAGAAGTGTCGCAGGAGGGCTTTGTATTTTATACCAATCTTGGTAGCAACAAAGCCAAAGACCTTGCAAACAATGCGAATATTTCTCTGCACTTTCCGTGGTATTTTTTAGAGCGCCAAGTCAGTGTTCAAGGCAAGGCTCATAAACTTTCTAGAGCGCAAGATGCCAAATACTTTTTTTCTCGGCCAAAAGACAGCCAGTTAGGTGCATGGGCATCTCAACAAAGCCGCCCGATATCTACGCGAGAGCTGCTGCTTACGCAATTTCATCAGATGAAAGAAAAGTTTGCGCAAGGTGATATCCCGCTACCCGATTTTTGGGGTGGCTATATTATTAAGCCAGAGCGGATAGAGTTTTGGCAGGGCGGGGAGCATCGGCTACACGACCGTTTTGAATATCTTAAGCAAAGCGATAATACTTGGTCTATTCAGCGCCTTATGCCCTAAGTAACCTGAATCTTGTTTAAGCACTCGATTGTAGTCCTTTGCGTAGAGATTTAGCTAGGCAGCTTTTTACTGACCAAAACTACTGGTCAAAACTACGCGGGTCAAAACAAGGTTGTGAAAAACGACGCAAGTAAACACAGGGCTAAACATGATTGACAGTCATTGCCATATCGATTTACCGATATTTGATGCCGACCGGCTAGACGTTCTGCAATCGGCTAAAATCAAAGGTGTTAAAAAGGTACTGGTGCCGGGCTTAGGTCTGGAGCAATCTAAACAATTGTTGGTGCTCAAGCAGTTATGTTTATCGGCAGGTCTCGACATTGATATTGCGGCAGGCTTTCATCCTTATTTTTTATCAGATATACCCGACGGTACATTTTATTCCCAATTAGACGCCTTAGGCGCATGGTTAGACGTGCATCAAAGCAAGGTCGTTGCCATAGGTGAGTTTGGTTTAGACGGCAGCTTACCCTTGTCTATGGCGTTTCAAGAATCCGTATTTATCGCCCAACTTAGGCTCGCTCAATCGCTTAATAAGCCTGTTGTTTTGCATCATCGACAATCGCACAACGAGCTTATTCGATTGCTTAAACAAGCAAAGTTCACGCAAGGCGGCGTTATTCATGCTTTTTCTGGTAGCGAGCAAATCGCCCATACTTACGTGGATATGGGCTTCTGCTTAGGCGTGGGCGGCACCATTACCTATCCTCGAGGGGCAAAAACAAGACGAGCGCTCATGCCAATACCGCTATCGTCCCTATTATTAGAAACCGATGCCCCCGATATGCCGGTGTGCGGTTATCAAGGCCAACGCAACACCCCTGAGCGTTTAGGGTTGATAGCACAGAGCTTGGCAAATCTTAAAAATGTCGATACTGAACAAGTGATTCAGGTTAGCACAGCCGCTTACAACAATTTGTTTTCATCGACTTCGGCGCTGTAGCGACGCTTGAATTTGTAGAAAAGCCGGGTGACGAGCATACTGATAATCATTGCCAGTAAAATAATCAGAACGCTTTGAGTGAGTTGATTGCGGTTAAACGAGCGGTGGTGGCGAGTAACTTCTTCACGATTGAGAATGAGCTTCACATAGCCAAGCGTTTGACCCTCATACACAATATCTTCTACGAATACCAAGGGCTCCGCGTCTTTTTGTTTGACCATATCAATCACTGAAAAGGAGTCTTGGGTGTCAGACAGTTTCACTCCGAGTTCGTCAAATACCACGGCGCCCTCAATGAACATACCTTCGTTAAGCATATCAATATAGTTGCTTACGACTATGCTGTCTTCGCCTGCGAGAGGCTGAGATAAAAGCTTGGCTGCTTGCACCGTAAGGCTTCTGCCAAGCTGCTCCGACTCAATTTCGTACCACTGACGGGCATTTTGAGCATGCATAATGTACAAATTAATCGCAATAGCAAGCGAACATATCAATAAAATAAGACTTGATATGCGTTTGAATATAGAGCTGTTTTGTTGGGCAATGGCCGCTGTCATAAATAGGCAAAACTATGGTTAATTGCTACACCTTGACCTTAGAGGAAAAACAAATATTTGCCAAGGCTTAGTTTACTCAAGTCTTTAAATCAGTATGATGCGTGTACGTTTGTCATATTTGCCTGCTTCTAATGCCACAACTAAAGCCTCAAAAATTTTTGTCTGTGCTCGCTAACCCTTACTATCAAAGCGAATTTACCGACGCTGATAGTCATGCTGTGCTAAACGAACTGCTCGCACCAGATGCCTTTTATAAACTTCAAATGAACGCAGAGGACCTTTGTTTTAATTGCCAAAGCCATGCTGTTGAGGATGCAGGCCACGCCACAAAGTCCGCCTTCACTATCGCTGGACAACACATCACCGTCAGAATACTCGCTCAAGTTCTGCATGCCCTGGTGGGTAGTTCAGATGCTATCGTTATTGCTAAAAACCGCTTTTCGGACAATTTTGCGGTATTGGCAATAGATGTGTTTCTAGGCGATGACACGGCCATTTCAAAAGAGAAGATTGACAGTGTAAGTCGTCAGTATCGCCTCGATATTTACATTAAGTCTAAAACGTCTATCTGCCGGCCTGGTTTGCTGGTGATGGATATGGACAGCACAGTGATTAATATGGAATGTATCGATGAAATCGCCGAGCTTGCTGGCGTAAAAGACAAGGTGTCGGCGGTTACCGAGCGTGCTATGCGCGGCGAGATTGCGTTCACGCAGTCCCTGCATGACCGCGTGGCTTGCCTACGAGGCGTTGCACAATCTGACCTTTTGAGCATTCGTCAGAGCTTACCGCTTATGCCGGGTTTTTTGCATGTAATGCAAATACTTAAAGAGGCTAATTGGTCGCTCGCCATCGCCTCTGGCGGCTTTACCTTTTTTGCTGACTATGTGAAGCAAGTCGCCGGGTTAGACGAAGCGCACAGCAACGTGTTAGAAATTGACAATGGATTGCTCACCGGCAAGGTAAAAGGCAGGGTGGTAGACGCTGAAGAAAAAGCCCGTATTCTTGTTTCTTTAGCCACTCAGTACAAAATACCTCAGGCGCAAACCGTGGCCATGGGTGACGGTGCCAACGATTTAATGATGATGAAAGAAGCGGCGTGTTCAATTGCCTATCACGCTAAACCAAGCGTTAGCGCTGCGGCAAATGTTGCCATCAAATATGGCGGCTTTGAAGGGCTACTGTTTACCTTATCGGAATAACGGTGCTGCGTGCATTCGACTTCAGTGCTTACCATTTAACTATTTTTTAGTTGAGGGCTTTATGAAGCGGCACTGTTTGCACCGTAGCGATAGAGCACTTCGTCGCTGATATCGCTTAAAAATATGCAGCCGGCAATATCCCACATTCTCTCTTCAAAATGGGTCGCTTTGTGGATAGCATGCTGACTGAGATACAGCAGCTCTTGCTCTACTTTTTCAAGGTCGGGTTTTAACGCCTTGTTTATGGTGACATGAAAGGCAAAAAATTCACCTTGTTCTTGCGCATGCTTAATAAACTGTTGCTTAGCCTTATGACTGGGCAATTGATATTGCCACTTTGCCTTTAAACGCTCATGAGGCGCAAGCACCCCAGAATCATATGCCACATAAATTTCGGTGGTAATCGGTTTTGGGTCAATTCGCAAAAGCTTCAATGATTGCTTTATGGTAGGTTCGCTCAGCGCATCGTCTTGATATAACCAAGCGAGGTCCACAGACGCCAAGTTATCATTATGATGCAAGAACTTCATCCAAGGTGTGCGAATATGGTTCATGGTGGCCATTGCAGGTAAAAACCCCTGCTGCTTTTTTTCAACATAGGCACAAAACTGTGGCGTTGTTTTCGCGTGAATAGCCCTAAGCGCAGAGCTAATGCCCGGTATGCTTTCTTCAAAGGTAATGGCAGGGAGGCGCTCAGCATTATTCGCAATAAGCTCGGCAAAAAACTGTTCGGCCTCACTGCTTTCATTCTCAGAGACGGCCTCTAGATGCAGCACTTGCTGGTCGTAGTTAATATGTTTTACCCGATACTGCAGGTTATCCAAATCAAAGCTCTCAGTAATATCTTGCAGTTTTATAAAGCTAATATTCACCTTTGAGTTTAAGCGTTGGTGATAAGGCTCCTCAAGCTCTAGCTTTAAACCGCTCACCGATATATCTTCGGTAAAACCAACGATGCTAAAAGACGATGTTTTGATCACCACGGGCGTTCTGAGAACATACCGTGTTTGCCGCCGTAGCTCGGCATCTTTATGACGAAACACCTCAACCGCCGCGGGTGGCTTATTGCGTGGATGCCCAAACACATGAAGATGCTTGATGTTTTCCTTTATCAGCTTACGCTTTTGATAGCACTCTTGGCCAGCGTCATTAGTGATATCGGTGACCGATATCATGTGCGTAATTTCGCCTAAACGGCCCTGAAGGCGCGGTGAAGGCGGCTTATTTAGTTTATCGATTTCTTTACTTACGCCGTCGGGCACCGATGTGGGAGATACGCCGGCACCTGGCAATACGTCTGAGCACGTTAGTCTAAATACTCGCCAGCTGACCTTTCTCGAACCATAGCTTAAAAAGGTGTCTGCAAGCTCAGGATAATGCTCAAGCTGTGCTTGGGACGCGGAATAAAAGTAGATTTTTTCATCTTTAACATGATGAAAGCTATACACCACTAGATTTGGGTTTGAACCGTTATCTGTAGCAAGTTTTAATAGGCGCTCAGCGTTCAATAAATATCCCAGCATCAAATCTTTATCTTCATTGGTCCAGTAGTCAATGATGCGTTTTGTGCTGCCATTCACACTTGCGTACTTCGCGAGGTAGTTGCCACCGGCGTCTTTGGCAATAAAAACAGGAAGGGTTGGCGTATTGTTGGCAAAGCTCTGCTCATAAATTTTACTGCCAACGGCCATTTCAACATTGTCTAAATTGACTTTGTAGCGACGCTTATGAAGTCTAAATAAATCTTGAACAAAGGCCTCGAAAAGGGCGTGTTCATGGCCTTGTTCTCGATACAAATGAATGCTTGCTTTGCCAGGGTCGCCACTGACGCCGAGTATTTTATAGATAATTGGGTCGCGAGTAATGCCGCTGGTGCGCTCAACCGAACGAAAAACCACGCTTATTGACTCAAATGGCCTTACCGCCTCGAGCCGTTTGCTGTCTTTTAAGCGAATACGAAGACCGTGCATAGAAATATCTAAAGTGGTCGCGTGGGCGCTGGTGGCGTCGCTAAAAAACACCTCTATTTGCGTCACATAGTTGAGTCGCTCTTCTTTGCGCGTAGGAAAGTTAAGCAACTCTTGGCATGGCGTTACGTATTGTTCACTGGGCTCATACAGTTCGTTAGCCGGTACTGCTGGCGTAAGTAGCTGCTTCTCTAATTTTTGCCGCTCAGCGAGCGCAAATTCATGCATACCCTCGTAAACACCAAAAGTATATTCACCGTATCGTTCGACCAGTTTTTCAAAATACAAAATACCGTTAATATGCAGGTAATGGTCGATGCCTTGATAGGTATATAAACGACAGTCATCTTTGACTTTTGCGCGTAAATCCAAAGAACGTATGCAAGGTTTGGCTAAACGTTTTATTTCCATTTTGACTAAAAAGCGGGTGTCTGCGGTGAGCTTCGCAGTTCGCTTATCGAACTCAGCATTAAAGCTTGCTCGATTGGCTAAAGGAGCTAAAGCTTTAATAATATCTGCATGTGGCGCTAAGTCTGGAGTCATCATCGATAGTATGAACGCTCATAAAAAGAAATGTTATATTACTTACAATATCGGAAAAGCGATAGAAAACTAAACACATCCAAGGTTTTTTCCTTAAATAATCAATCATTACAAAGCGAAGGAAAGCGCTTATGGCGAAAAAGAAAACAGCCTTTGTCTGCTCAGACTGCGGCAGTGAACACACCAGATGGCAAGGGCAGTGTCGCGACTGCGGAGCGTGGAATACGCTAGCAGAGGTAGTGCTACAAAGCGCAGCATCCGCCGCGGCGCAGGCTAGGAGTGGGTTTGCGGGCAGTTCCAGCGCCAAGGTAGAAACCTTAAAAGACATCGATTTGACTGCGCTGCCGCGTTTCTCTTCAGGATTTAAGGAGCTCGATAGAGTCTTAGGTGGCGGCATCGTGCCGGGCTCTGCTGTGCTCATCGGTGGTTCTCCCGGCGCCGGAAAAAGTACGCTTTTACTGCAAGTTATGTGCTTTTTGGCACAAAACGGCAGTGCGCTCTACGTGACTGGTGAGGAATCCTTGCAGCAAGTTGCCATGCGAGCAAAGCGTTTGCAGTTGCCAGACGACAAATTAAAAATGCTGGCTGAAACTAACGTAGAGACGATTTGCCATCTTGCAATGCAGCACAAGCCTAATGTCATGGTGATTGATTCAATTCAAGTGATGCACATGGCTGACATACCGTCTGCGCCAGGTGGGGTATCGCAGGTGCGAGAAAGCGCAGCGGCGTTGACTCGCTTTGCCAAACAGCACCATATTGCCATGTTTATTGTTGGCCACGTCACAAAAGACGGCAGTTTAGCGGGTCCGAAGGTGCTTGAGCACTGCATTGATTGCTCAATGATGCTGGAGGGTGAATCAGATGGCCGCTTTAGGACACTGCGCGGAACCAAAAACCGCTTTGGCGCTATTAATGAGCTGGGTGTGTTTGGCATGACCGAAAAAGGCATGAAAGAAGTCTCCAACCCTTCGGCTATTTTTTTAAACCGTCAGCAAGAGCAGTCTGCCGGCAGTATTGTGATGTCGGTATGGGAGGGCACACGCCCCTTGCTCGTTGAGATTCAAGCCTTGGTAGATTACAGCCAAATTTCAAACCCAAGAAGAGTCGCTGTGGGCCTTGACCAAAATAGATTGGCAATGCTGTTGGCTATCATGCATCGCCACGGCAATATACAAATGCACGACCAAGACGTGTTTGTTAACGTAGTGGGTGGCGTAAAGGTAACAGAAACCAGCGCTGACTTAGCGGTGCTGCTTGCTATGCTGTCGAGCTTTAGAAGCAAAGTCCTTCCGCAGGGGCTGATTGCCTTTGGTGAGGTTGGTTTGTCAGGTGAGATCAGGCCGGTGCCAAACGGTACAGACCGATTAACCGAAGCGGCCAAGCATGGTTTTACAAAAGCGATTGTGCCGAAGGCAAATAAACCTAAGCAGGCGATTGAAGGTATCGAAATTATCGCCTGCTCTAGGTTGTCGGAGGCATTAGAAGCGCTATAGGGGCGTATCATGCATGCCCCTGACACTAGCTCATTTTTTTGTATTTAAGCCGATGCGGTTCCACCACGTCTTGTCCGTAGGTGTCTTTCAGCCAAGCCGCATATTCAGTGTAGTTCCCCTCGTAAAAATTAATTTTACCTTCATCACGGTAATCCATGATGTGGGTGGCGACTCTGTCTAAAAACCATCTGTCGTGCGAAATAACCATTACGCAACCGGGAAACTCCAATATGGCGTTTTCTAATGCACGTAAGGTTTCAACATCCAAATCGTTGGTGGGCTCATCGAGCAGCAGGGTGTTGCCACCGGCCTTCAGAAGCTTTGCCAAGTGCAGGCGATTACGTTCACCCCCTGACAAATCTTTCACAAACTTTTGCTGGTCGGTGCCTTTAAAATTAAAGCGTGAGCAGTATGCTCGGCTGTTTATCTCGAAGGTACCAATTTTAATAATGTCTTGGCCTTCAGACAGCTCTTGGAACACCGTACCGGTTTCGTTCATGTTGTTTCTGAACTGGTCTACGCTGGCAATCTGAACCGTCTCGCCAATGTCGATTTTACCTGAGTCGGCTTGTTCTGCGCCGGTAAGCATTTTAAACAGAGTAGACTTACCTGCACCGTTTGGCCCTATAATCCCAACAATAGCGCCTTTGGGCACTTTAAAGCTCAGGTCGTCGATTAACAATCTGTCGCCATAAGACTTTTTCAAATTACTGACTTCAATGACTTTGTCGCCCAATCGCTCACCGGGGGGAATGAACAGCTCGTTGGTTTCGTTACGCTTTTGGTAATCGTTGGTGTTAAGTTCTTCAAACTTCGCCATCCGCGCCTTGCTTTTCGCTTGACGACCTTTAGGGTTACTGCGCACCCATTCAAGTTCTTGTTTGATAGATTTTTGGCGAGCGTTTTCCGCGCGTTCTTCTTGTGCTAAACGCGCGTCTTTCTGTTCTAACCAGCTTGAGTAATTGCCTTCCCAAGGGATGCCTTCGCCTCGGTCTAGCTCTAAAATCCAGCCCGCAACGTTATCTAAGAAATAACGATCGTGGGTAATCGCAACAACTGTGCCCTCGTAGTCATGTAAAAAGCGCTCTAACCAAGCAACGGACTCTGCGTCTAGGTGGTTAGTGGGTTCGTCGAGTAAAAGCATTTCTGGTTTTTCAAGCAGCAGTTTGCAAAGAGCAACGCGGCGCTGTTCACCACCAGATAGCTTAGTCACATCAGCATCCCATGGTGGTAGGCGAAGCGCATCTGCCGCGCGCTCCAATGCGTTGTCTAAGTTGTGTCCATCTTTGCTTTGAATAATCGCTTCTAGTTCGCCTTGCTCTTTTGCCAATGCGTCGAAGTCGGCCCCTTCTTCGGCGTATTCAGCATATACCTCGTCGAGTCGCTTGAGGGCATGAACAACATCTTCTACCGCCTCTTCAATATTGCCTCTAACAGTTTTACTCTCATTGAGTTTTGGCTCCTGCGCTAGATAGCCGATTTTAAGGCCGGGTTGTGGGCGCGCTTCACCTTCAATGTCGGTATCGATGCCGGCCATTATTTTAAGCAGAGTCGATTTACCCGCGCCATTTAGGCCTAACACGCCAATCTTTGCGCCTGGGAAAAAGCTAAGTGAAATATTTTTGAGAATGTGGCGATTAGGCGGAACGACCTTACCCACACGATGCATACTATAAACAAATTGCGCCATGGTGCTCTCTAGTTTTAAATGTCAATTAATAGCGATATTGTAATAGAGATGTGCAGGTGTTTACACCTCTATCTGTCAAGTTCCGCTTAATTAAAATTATGCTAAACTTTGGCAATACCAAGCGTAGTATTCACTTTAACACTAAGCGCGCATGCGTGTGGTTTTTGTCGCACCGCGGAGATGGATTTATATTTGCCCGTTTTTGAATCTGCAAAAGAGCATCTACTCGTGCATGCAGACGTTTTTATTCGATTTAGGAAATATGCCCTATGAGCTATTCGTTACAAGCCATTGCTGACCATATTGGCGGCGTGGTTAGAGGCAACAAGGAACATCAAATTACCGCAATGGCAACCTTAGCCGGCGCAAAAGAGCATCAGTTGTCGTTTTTATCCAATAGCAAATACACCAATGATTTAAAAGTAACGCAGGCCGGCGGTGTTATTTTAAGTGAAGATCAGGCCGCGGCGTTTATGGGCAATGCAATTGTGCATACTAACCCTTACGTTGGCTTTGCTTTGGCATCACAACTGCTAGATACCACGCCGTCACAAACGCCAGAAATTTCGAAAGATGCAAGCATCGACCCAAGCGCCACCTTGGGTAAAAACGTGTCGGTCGGTCCAGCTGCGATGATTAACAAAGACGTTAAGATTGGCAACAACGTTGTGATTGGGGCAGGCGTGTTTATTGGTGATGGCTGTGATATTGCCGACAATTGCCATATAAGAGCGAACGTTACGCTTTACCATAGCGTTACATTGGAACAAGGTGTGTCTGTACACAGCGGCACGGTCATTGGGGCCGATGGTTTTGGCTATGCTAACGATAAAGGTGTTTGGATTAAAATTCCGCAAACCGGCGGTGTGCGTATTGGTGAGGGAACAGAAATCGGCGCCAACAGCTGTATCGACCGCGGCGCACTAGACGATACGCTCATTGGCAAAAACTGTATTATCGATAACATGGTGCAAATCGGCCACAATTGCGTGATAGGCGATCACACTTGTATTTGTGGCAGCACCGGTATCGCGGGTAGCGTTACCATCGGACGGTACGTCGTTATTGCCGGCGGTGTTGGGGTAAACGGACATATTAGTATCTGCGATAAGGTCCAGGTAACTGGGTTTTCGATGGTAACAAAAAACATCACTGAACCAGGCGTTTACTCGTCTGGCTTGCCTGCTGTGCCCACAAGAGAGTGGCAAAAGAATACCGTGAAATTGCGCACAATAGACAAGCTTTACGAGCGTGTCAAAGCGCTCGAAAGTCTGGCGAAATCTAAATAAAAGCAGCCAATATTAACAAGCAAAAAGCACCCGGAGGTTCGCGTTGCTTTTGCTTGCCGATTTTGTGACTTTTTTTAGCCCTAATTTTGTCTGCGCCCTATACAAAATGCTCAAAATGTCTAAAATGTCGGTCAAATATTTAAGCGCCTTGACAGCGCACAAATGCTTGTTTCGAGCAATGCTCAAACATAAATTGATGTTTAAAATGTTGCGCCGCTACAATCATCTAATACCATGATGCTTTTAGCTACATTAAATACGCTCAATTAACCTTTGCAGCTCACTAGGTCTGCTACCTGCCTTAACAAAGGAGAAAACATGTTATCCAGCAATATGACTATCGCCGAGTTCGATCCGGAATTGGCCGATGCCATGGAAAAAGAAAGACAGCGCCAAGAACATCACATTGAGCTGATTGCGTCTGAAAACTATTGTAGCCCGCGCGTTCTTGAGGCGCAGGGTTCGCAACTTACCAATAAATACGCAGAAGGGTATCCGGGCAAACGCTATTATGGTGGCTGTGAGTATGTTGATATTGCTGAAGAACTTGCGATAGACCGCGCTAAACAGTTGTTTGCGTGTGATTACGCAAACGTACAACCGCACTCTGGCTCTCAGGCCAATACTGCTGTGTTCATGGCGCTTTTAGAGGCAAATGATACCGTGTTAGGAATGAGCCTGGCTCACGGCGGTCATTTAACCCATGGAGCGCATGTTAATTTTTCAGGAAAAACCTACAACGCCGTGCAATATGGTCTGCACCCAGAAACCGGCGTTATTGACTATGATCAGGTTGAAGCGCTAGCGCTTGAGCACAAACCTAAAATGATCATTGGCGGATTCTCTGCTTATTCTGGCATTGTTGATTGGGCACGATTCAGAGAAATTGCCGACAAAGTTGGCGCGTATTTACTTGTGGATATGGCTCATGTAGCCGGTTTAGTAGCGGCAGGCGAGTACCCAAGCCCCATTCCTCACGCTCACGTGGTGACAACAACGACTCATAAAACGCTGGCGGGCCCTCGTGGCGGCTTGATTTTGTCAAACTGTGGCGACGAAACCCTATACAAAAAATTCAACAGCGCTGTATTCCCCGGTAATCAAGGCGGTCCGCTTTGCCACGTTATTGCAGCTAAAGCAGTTGCGTTTAAAGAGGCCTTATCTGATGACTTTAAAGTGTATCAAAAGCAGGTCTTGAAAAACGCGAAGGCGATGGTAGCTGTGATGCAAGATAGAGGGTTTAAAGTTGTTTCAAATGGCACAGATAATCACCTGTTTTTACTAGATTTAATTGATAAAGACATCACCGGAAAAGATGCTGACGCTGCCCTAGGCAACGCTAATATTACCGTCAATAAAAACTCAGTACCAAACGATCCTCGCTCTCCCTTTGTGACCAGCGGTTTGCGCATCGGTTCACCAGCGATAACGCGCCGCGGCTTTGCGGAGGCTGAAGCGAAGCAAGTAGCAACGTGGATATGTGACGTGCTTGATAATATGGGCGACGACAGCGTGATTGCGCGGGTTAAAGGCGAAGTTGTTGAACTTTGTGAGAAGTTTCCAGTTTACGGATAAAACAGCCGCTTTTAGTTGCCTGCGTATTCAGGCTAATAGTGATACTAGCCGGATACGTCCGGCTTTTTAATTTTCTAGGTAGTGCGTATTTGTGGTTAGCCTGAGTTAGGCTTATCAGAGTTGGCGTATAAGGAAACGATATGTTTTGTCCGTTTTGTTCAGCGCAAGAAACCAAAGTGATTGATTCTCGCTTAGTATCCGATGGTGCGCAGGTTCGTAGGCGTCGTCAATGCGTTGAGTGCAGTGAGCGATTTACCAGTTTTGAAGCCGCTGAATTAGTGATGCCTCGGGTCGTAAAGCGCGATAATACGCGAGAACCCTTCAACGAAGAGAAGTTGATGTCAGGCCTACAGCGCGCCCTTGAAAAACGCCCAGTTAGCATAGAGGCAATTGAGCAGTGCGTATTTCAAATTAAAGCGTCACTTCGAGCTACTGGCGAGCGTGAGGTTAAAAGCGAGTTTGTGGGGGAGCTAATTATGGATGCCCTTAAAAAACTTGATAAAGTGGCTTACGTGCGTTTTGCGTCGGTTTACCGCTCGTTTGAAGACGTCAAAGAATTTGGTGAAGAAATCGCCAGATTATCGAGTGAATCTCAATAAATGATGGCTCAGGCTCAGTTTAGCGAACAAGACGCCAAGTTCATGGCTTTGGCACTGAGTCTTGCCAAGCGCGGTGAACTATCGGTAAGCCCTAACCCGAGTGTGGGGTGTGTGCTAGTTTCGGACCAAGGAAAACTTGTTGGGCAAGGTTTTCATGTGAGGGCCGGTGAGCCACACGCCGAAGTGATTGCCTTAGCGCAAGCAGGCAGCCACGCAAAAGGTGCTACCGCATATGTGACGCTTGAGCCATGTGCCCACCATGGACGCACCGGGCCGTGCGCTCAAGCTTTGGTCAATGCGGGCGTCGTCAAGGTGATTGCAGCTACTCTCGACCCTAATCCCTTAGTCGCAGGGAAGGGCATGGCGATGCTTGAACAAGCCAGCATCCATACTTCAAGCGGCCTTATGGAGAAACATGCGCAAGCAATCAACGCTGCGTTTTTTACTCGCATGCTGACAAAGCGCCCTTACGTAATATTAAAACTTGCCGCAAGCCTTGATGGGAAAACCGCGCTGGCGAACGGCGAAAGCCAATGGATAACCTCTCCTCAAGCTAGACGCGACGTACAGTTAGAGCGCGCGCGCTCTTGCGCTATTTTATCTGGGTCGGGCACTGTGCTTTCAGACAATCCGCGTTTGAACGTGCGCGCCGACGAGTTATCGCCAAGCAATGCAGAGGCATTTGCTAAGCGGGGCAAACAGCCTCTGCGCGTGATTGTTGACGGTCAAAACCAGTTAAACCACCATCTTCACTTGCTACAAGACGGCCAAGCCACGCGGGTTTACAACCATCGGTTTGACAGCAGCATCGCAAACGACTTTGTTACCCAAGTGCAGCTCGATAGAAAACAGAATGGGCGACATGTTGATTTGGCACGTATGCTTGATGACCTTGGTCATGAGCAAATCAACCGAGTATGGGTTGAGGCCGGTGCGAAGCTAGCGGGTGCCTTGCTTGATGCAGACCTAGTAGATGAACTTGTTCTGTATATGGCGCCTAAGTTACTTGGTGGCAATGCAATGGAGCTTGTTAGCACCCAAACCAAAACACATTTGAATCAGGCCTTGAATGCCCCCATATCTGAATTGAAACAGATAGGGCCAGATATTAAGCTTCGCTGCCAATTAAAACAGCGCGGTTGAAGCTCAGTTTCGTGCGATGCGGCATAAGCGATTTACTTGCGACACACTAGCAGGTGAGAAACCGTCAATAAAAGTGAGAACATCATGTTTACCGGAATTATCGAAGCAGTAGGAATCATTTCATCTCTCGACCAGCAAGGCCAAGACATTCGCCTTACAGTACAGTCAGGGAAATTAGATATGACTGACGTGCACCTGGGTGACAGTATTGCTACCAACGGCGTTTGTTTAACCGTGGTAGATAAAGGTGACGACTACTACAAAGCAGACGTATCTGCTGAGACAATCAAGTATACCGGTTTTGCACATTACAGCAGCGGCAGTTCAGTCAACCTTGAAAAGGCAATGCGCACCGATAGCCGTTTTGGCGGACACATCGTGTCTGGGCATGTTGATGGTGTGGGCACGGTAGAGTCGATTAGTGAACATACTCGCTACGTTGAGGTATGGGTGAAAGCGCCCGATAACCTTGCAAAGTACATTGCGCATAAGGGCTCAATTACAGTAGACGGCGTAAGCTTAACGGTTAATGAAGTAAAGGGTGCGTCATTCATGCTGTGGTTAATACCGCATACATTAAAAGAAACCGTGATTGGCGGGTATAAAGTGGGTACCCAAGTAAACTTAGAGGTAGATGTTATTGCCCGTTACCTAGAGCGCTTGATGCTAGGCGATAAGGCAGCCACGCCACAAGCTTCAGATATCAGCATGAGTTTTTTGGCTGAACACGGATATTTAAAATAAAAAGCTCCCATTGAGCGAAGGCTCACGCTGGGACCACGCACTGACACACACACAAAGGCAGTAAGATGGCACTAAACAGCACACAAGAGATTATTGACGATATCAAACAAGGGAAAATGGTCATCCTTATGGATGATGAAGACCGCGAAAATGAAGGTGATATCATCATGGCGGCGCAGCATGTAAACGCCGAAGCCATAAACTTTATGGTAACGCACGCACGCGGACTGGTATGTTTGCCCATGACAACCGAGCGCTGCAAGCGTTTAAAGCTTCCGCTCATGGTTGATAAAAACAGCGCACAGTTTTCAACTAATTTTACCGTATCTATTGAAGCCAGAGATGGCGTAACAACGGGTATTTCAGCAGCTGACCGAGCGCGCACCATTCAAGCAGCGGTCGCGCATGATGCCGTGGCAGACGACATTGTGCAGCCGGGTCATATTTTTCCATTAATCGCTAAAGAAGGTGGAGTGTTAAATCGCGCTGGACACACCGAAGCAGGCGTAGATTTAGCGCGTTTAGCAGGTTGTGAACCTGCGGCTGTGATTGTCGAAATTCTAAATGATGATGGCAGCATGGCCAGACGGCCTGAGCTTGAAGTGTTTGCTCAAAAACACGGCCTGAAAATTGGCACGATTGCCGATTTGATCGAGTACCGAAATTTAAACGAAACGACCATAGAAAAAGTGGCGACGTGCAAATTGCCAACCGAGGTCGGT
The DNA here is from genome assembly GCF_042652645.1 of Glaciecola siphonariae. Lineage (NCBI taxonomy): Bacteria > Pseudomonadati > Pseudomonadota > Gammaproteobacteria > Alteromonadales > Alteromonadaceae > Glaciecola > Glaciecola siphonariae. The sequence goes on along the minus strand of NZ_JBHSGU010000029.1, from coordinate 32,883 downwards.
GAGTTTGAGCTTATTACATTTAAAGATGTGATCGATAAACAAATCCACTTTGCGCTTAAAAAAGGCGAGATTGATGCAAGCGAACCTACCTTAGTGAGAGTGCATCTGCACAACACGCTGAGTGACTTACTAGGTTCAACCCGAGCTATTAATCGCTCTTTGCCTTTGCAAGAAGCCATGAAGCGCATTCATGATGAGGGTGGGGTGTTGGTTTTATTGGGCAAAGAAGAAGATATTGAAGGCCAAGTTAAGCAGTTTGAGGCTGAAGATAACGACCAAATAGCGAAAGGTAAAACATGGCAGGGCTCGTCACGTACCGTTGGCGTAGGCAGCCAGATATTAGCCAGTTTAGGTATAAAGAAAATGCGTTTGCTCAGCAAACCAATTAAATATTCAGCGCTATCTGGCTATGGATTAGAGGTTGTAGAATACATACATGACTAGGCACAATTAACGACTTGCAATAGTTGTTTATAAGGCCTAAATCACACCCGTGCACAGTAAGGCTTAAAATATCTCACGATTTGAGTCTTCTGTGCTATACTTCGCGCCGATTTTTATAGGAGCATATTGCATGAACGTAATCGAAGGTAATGTACGCGCCACAGGCAAAAAATTCGCCATTGTTGTTGCCCGCTTTAACAGTTTTGTTGTTGAAAGTTTGTTAGAAGGTGCGCTTGATACGCTCGAACGTCATGGTGAAGTGAATCCTGACGACATCACGGTAGTGCGCGTGCCTGGCGCTTATGAAATGCCACTCGCTGCGAAAAAGGTTGCTCAAAAAGGCAATTTTGACGCCATTATCGCCTTGGGCGCAGTGATCCGCGGCGGCACACCGCATTTTGATTTTGTTGCCGGAGAGTGCAACAAGGGGCTAGCTCAAGTGTCAATGGATGAAGGTATTCCCGTCGCTTTTGGCGTGATCACGACCGACAGTATTGAGCAAGCGATCGAGCGTTCTGGTACTAAAGCCGGCAACAAAGGCTCTGAAGCCGCGTTGTCTGCGCTTGAAATGGTGAACGTTGTAGCTGCAATAGACGGTAGCCTTTAGTGAAACCTGCCCACAGAAAACAGGCCAGAGTACTGGCCTTACAAGCTTTATATAGCTACCTAATGAGTGGCAACGATATGCAGCAGGTAGAGCTTGCTATTGCGACAAGTAACGATATGTCTAAGGTCGACATGGAGTATTTTCAGGCGATTTTAAAAGGCGTAGCTGACGATCCGCAAGCGATTGATGCGGCATACAAAGCGTATTTAGGGCGCTTGCCTGAAGAGTTAGATCCTATTGAAAAGTCGATTATGCGACTGGCCACCTTTGAACTACTTCACCGATTAGACACACCGTTTAAGGTGGTGATTAATGAAGCAATTGAGCTTGCCAAAACCTTTGGCGCCGAAGAAAGTCACAAATTTATTAATGGCGCGCTAGATAAAGCGGTCAAAACTCTCAGAAAAGACGAAAGAAGATAGGTTTGGACGAATTTACTTTAATTCGCGATTATTTTTCTACCCCTGATTTTGTTCGTAAAGACGTCATTATTGGCGTGGGTGATGATGCTGCTATCACGCAAGTGCCTCAAGGTCAGTATTTAGCAACAACCACCGACACGCTCCTCGAAGGGGTGCATTTTTTGCGGCAGGCAAGTGCAGATGCCATTGCACATAAAGCGATCGCGGTTAATTTAAGTGACTTAGCCGCAATGGGCGCAGAGCCGGCTTGGATTAACTTGTCGCTGTCTTTGCCCGAGGTTGACAATCAGTGGCTTGAACTGTTTTCGCAGAAGGTGCAGGAGTTAACCAAGTACTTTTCGATTCAGCTTATTGGCGGTGATACCGTGAAAGGTAAGCTAGCGGTAACGATTACCGCTCAAGGCTTCGTTCCGCCAGAAAGCGTACTCACACGAGTGGGCGCTAAACCCGGTGATTGGTTGTTTGTGACCGGCACGCTTGGCGACGCTGCAGCGGGCTTAGATTGCCTTCAAAATAAACTTAAGTTGACTGATAAAAGCGCACAAGAATACTTAGTTGCGCGTCATAGTTTTCCGACACCTCGCGTGTTAGCGGGGACGACTTTACGTCGCTTGGCAAACGCCTGTATTGATGTGTCTGATGGCTTGATGCAGGACTTACAGCATATACTCAAGGGCTCTAATGTAGGGGCACTTCTGCATCTAGACAAACTACCCATCTCTAAAGAGCTCGGCTCAAGTATTCCAGAGTTGCAGCAGGCTTTAACTTACGCCTGCACAGGCGGCGATGATTATGAGCTTTTGTTTACGATTGCCGAAGAACACCGAGTAAGCATGGAAAGCGCGATGGCAAGTTATAATTTACCGGTCACCTGCATTGGACAAATTACAGGCGTAAGCGGCAAAATCGACTTGCGATTAAATGACCAGCCGTTTTCTTTTGTATCGCTTGAAGATAGAGGCTACCAGCACTTCTAAGCACATATTTGGACTTAGCTAATCGTTATGGATAAACAACTACGCCAACGGGTATCACTGCTTAATCCAGATCACTTCTGTGCACTGGGGTTTGGCTCAGGTTTAGTTCCGTTTATGCCGGGCACGTTCGGCTCACTTGCCGCCATCCCTTTACTCCTGATGATGTCTTATCTATCAATTTTTTGGTTCGTGTTTGTAAGCGCCATTGCTTGTTTAATTGGTATACGCTTCTGCCAAAAAACTGCAGATGCAATGGGTATTCACGATCATGGGTCAATCGTGTGGGACGAAATCGCTGGCATGATGGTAGTGTTTATTGCGGTGCCCATTAATCCGTTAACGTTACTGATAGGTTTCTTGCTTTTCCGTTTTTTCGATATTTTAAAACCTTGGCCAATCCGCTTGTTTGACAAAAAAGTGCATGGCGGCTTTGGTATAATGCTCGACGACATCGTTGCTGGTGCAATTGCTTGCGTGTGCCTACATACCTTGCTGTATTTCCAGTGGTGGTAGACAGTATTCTCAAGCAATTGCGCTTCAATGCACTGTATGAAGGTTTGACATATCGATTAGTGTTAGACGCTCTGGATAGAAACCAGCGAATCGATTGCGGTTTTTAACTGAGATATCAACGCTTCATCTTTTACAATAAGCTCTAGACGGGAGTCCATCGCTTCATCATATTCGTAAATGCGCCATTCATCTCCTTGATTGTTAATTGTAAAAATGCCTTGGTTAGTGATCATGAGCGCTTTGATTCTAATCGCATCAATTTCGGTAAGCGTCCGAATCAAGCTGTCATGATTAAAACAATATCTTGACGGCCAAATCCACCCTAGTGAAACAAAACCGTCGCTTTTGTTCTGTTTAAACACTGCATTAACGTCTGTAGCCGGCTCATTTGATTCATTGTCTTCAAACGCGTGTTGTTTGGGATGACTTTTAGCCAAAGGTCGCATTTTTTTGTTTAGGCTATGATGACTGGCCTGCGAGAGCAGAGCGGTGGTGTTTTGCATGATTTTGCCGTGCTCGGCAGTTAAAATTTCCGTATCGCCGATTGAGTTTGTTTTTAAATATTCTTTGAGATAGCCCATGTCAGCCTCTTCATACCGGTCGATTTTAGTTGCGATGATATAATCAGCGACTTCAAACTGTTCTTTGAAAGTTGGATGTTCGCGCCATCTAACGTCTTTAAGTTTGCGCGCATCGCTTAAGCAAAATGTACTTTTAAGCGAAATCACATCTCGATAGTGCTCACTCGAAAACACTTCTACCACTTCCTTTGGGTGACCGAGTCCGGTCGGTTCTACCAAGAGCCTATGGGGTTTTGCGATTGCGAGTAATTGATTTAACGCTATTTGCATGGGCAATCCTGAAGCACAGCACATGCAGCCACCGGGGATTTCCCGAATAAATATCGTTTGTTTGTCTGAGGAGTCTTTGCTGGCGCATGAATGCAATATTGCACCGTCTATTCCGACTTCACCAAATTCGTTAACCAAAACTGCCCAGCGCTCATGTTTAGGTTTAGTTTTTAAGAGCGCTTTAATAAAGGTAGTTTTGCCCGCGCCTAAAGCGCCGGTAATAATATTGGTGGGAACGGCAGAAATTATTTCCATATTATCTTATGTAGAATCGTAGTGTGTGGCTACAATCATGCCTTGGCCCAATGCCCAAAACAAAATATTTTGAGCAAAGGCCAAGGCAGTGAGTCGATGTAAACCACGGGTGATGTTTTAAAATCGGCCTTATGGATGGTTGTGCGCTTCTTCAGCAATACCTAACCATGTGACGTTAGCAGGCGCAAAATCAAGTTCGAAATCACCCTCTACCTCTCTATCTTCTATGTGCACCATTAATATGTGCTGAGCGATTGGGTCGGCAACATATACATAGTTTGCGTTTTGGGCAACTGTCATGGTAAAAGAAAGACCCTCTGGCATGGCGCTTAAATCTTGGGTACTAAGCGTGACTGCGCCCTCAAATTCAAATTCGTTTACACCGCCATGAATATGCGCCGATAAGATGTTTAAATTGCCAAGGCTATCGAGTATTAAGGCATGCTCGCCATCGTAACTAAACGCATAAGAGATAGGGCGCGCGCCCTCTTGTGCTTGCCAGTCAATCACTTCCATTTCATTTGCTTCTGGGTCGATGCTGAGCACGAAGACTTCGCCGGTAGCACGGTTGCTAGCAACGCCGATAAATGCGTCGGCGTCATGATGACCATAAAGGCTGCCAATACGTAGGCCGTCTATGGCATCGATATTGTCAATTTTAGTGGCCTCAAATTCACCATCATGCTCGTGCGCAACCAAAACGCCATCGCCACATCCAAACAACACAAAGTCGTGATTTTGTGCCGCACCATGTAAGTCAGGGCAAGCAAGTTCGAAGGTTTGTTCTAATTCATATTCGCCATCGTGTAGGTGAAATACGCCCACTTGATCGGGAAGTATCGTGTTGCCAGAGGTGCTCTGGGCGTCGTCGCGCCTTACGCTTGCCAACAAGAAATCGCCGCGCGGTTCTGCTACCCCGTGCATGTTAACTGTGTACATAAGCGTTGCGGGACTATCGTTCTCATTAGTGATGTCCATATCAGAAATAACATGCACAGAGGCAGGAATGCCGGCAGCGGCATCACCGTCGTAGAAAATAGCCGACTGTCCGTCATGGTTCACAAAATGCGTCGGACGAGAGCCGCTTAGCATGTAATCTGTCATTTGGGGTGCTTGCTCGTAATCATGCAAATGGTCTACGTGGTCTTCTCGCCATAAGCCACCGTCTATAAATTCGACCATATCGGCATTACGAGCTGTAACCACTGCATAGCGATACGACGCAGATGGATATACACGGCTGCCATCATTGCTTAAGTTAAAGCTATCGAGCATGTCGCCGTCGTCTAAATCAATAATTGACACGCTACTGCTCTCACCTGAGGTGACGGCCAAGCGACCCATACTCTCAATTAAGAAGTCATTGCTCGGCGGATTGCTACCGCCACCTCCATTTGGCGGCGTTTCAACAATGGGCTCGCGTTCAATTATGGTTGTTTCGGCATCCCCACAGCCCGTTAAAAGGGTCGCGCTGATGGCTAATGTGAGTAAGCTAAGGGTTTTAACGTTGTTCATAAATAGGTTCCTTTTATTTTAAATTGTTGAGCGCGACTAAAAATAGCCTCTTACGCCGATGCTTAAGTTGCGGCCGGGACGCGGCGCTATATCCTTTAAGAAGGAGGTATGCACTCTTGCTTCCGTATCGGTGAGGTTATTGCCTTTCAAATAAACTGTGACATTGTTATCTAGAATGGGTAGGTCATACGCGATGCCGGCATCAACAAGAGTGTAGCCGTCTGTTTCGGTCTCAAAATTGGCTATTTTGTCTTGTGACTGATAGCGCGTGATGTCCAAGTGCGCACTCAAGCTTTCGTTTTGATAGCTAAACTGCGAGCCGAATCTAAGCGGTGGTGTACGCGGCAAATCGCGAGAGCCTGCATCTCCATCTTTTAAGCGCGCTCTAACATAGTCTGCAAACACGCTTGCTTTGAAGGTATTTGTTACCTGCCAAGCTACCTGCGCTTCAAAGCCATGCAGGATCACGTCATCAGTTCGGAATATAAATACCGGTAACTCGCCCTCATGCTCATGTGCATCACCGTGCTCGTGTGAGCCGTGATCGTGAGAGCCATGGTCATGTGAATCATGACCACCATGGTCGTGGCTGCCGTGGTCGTGGCCATCATCGGCAAACAAACCGGTATTCACTTGGTAGTAGTAATTATCAACGCTGTTGTAAAAGGCGTTAAAAATAAAGCCTACATCGCCTTCTGTTTTGCGAAAAGTTAGGTCAATGTTGTTTGCTGTTTCAAGATCGATTACCTCGTCGGTTAAACCGATGGCTGGACCTTCCTCATGGTCGTGATCATGGTTATGCTCATCGTGGCCATGTTCATCATGAGTAAGGGCAAACAAAGCGCCTACCTCATATGTGCGTGTTCCGATGTGCGGCCCAAACGACAGCAATTCGGATGCCGAAGGCGCTCTTTCTGAGCGAGAGACTGACAACGCAAGATTATAGCCGGGTGCAAAATCCCAAACGGCACCGGCACTTAAGGTGATTGGGGTGAACTCATGATCAGCGGTAAACACCCGCGTGATTTCTAATTCTGATCCATGGTCATGCTCATGGTCATGGTCGTGATCATGCTCGTCGTCGCCATGTTCATCATCGTGTGAATGTGCGTCAAGCATGGGCAGTTGAACGTCACTCGCGTCCATAGTAACGCGTTCAATTCGCGCTCCAAGCTGAACTAATACATCGCCAAAATGTCGTTCTTCAATGAGGGCAATGCCAAACATTTCGGTGCTAGAGGGAGGTGTGAATGCCTCGCTGCCTTGCGCCTCAATGTCGGTATTTTTATAGTGAAGAGAAACGCCACCACGCCAACCGTAAAAAGGCTGATGCAGCGTATCTATGCGTAGTTCATAGGTTTCGTTCGCGAATACTGTTCCCACCGTACCGTGTTCAATCTCAGAGTGCTCATAATCGGTGTAGCCTGCGCGTAAATTAACTTCGCGCACTAGGGCATGGTCAAAGTTAAATTCACCGAGTAACTGCGCGCGCGTCTGCTCTAGGTCAGCAAACACCTCTTCGGAGTGTTCGTTGCTATGCTCATCACCATGCTCATCTTCGTGGTTATCGTCATGTGAATGGTCACCGTCATGCGAATGGCCGCCGTGACTTTCATCTCCGTGGGAATGGCCAGGTATGCCATACTCTCGATTAAACTGCTCTACCGATACGCCTATAAAACCGTTGTCGAGTAAATAGCTGCCGCCGAGAGTGAAGCCATATGATTCTTCTGCGCTGTTTTCAACGAAAAAATCACCTGAATTGTCATGTTCATCGTTATGTCCGTGTTCGTGCTCGTGTTCATGCTCATGTTCATGGTTATGGTCTGCAGCCTCCAATTCGGGCATAACCGGCACTTCGTAGTCGTCTGAGTCGCGATAAAAGCCATCGGCATAAAACGCGAAGTTATCGAAACCTGTGGTAACGTTAAATGACGCCAGCTTTTGCTCATCAACAGTACTGCCTTCTAGTAAAAACTCGCCCCGTGTTTCGTTGTCGGTTGGCACGCGATTGTCTACCACATTGACCACGCCACCAATGGCGCCGCTACCGTAAAATAGGGTGGCGGGACCACGAAGTACTTCAATTTGGGTGGCCGTTGAGGCTTCACTGGCAACAGCATGATCAGGGCCTACTCGGGATACATCGCTCACGTCCATACCATTTTGCGCAATCAGCACGCGAGGACCGCTCAAGCCACGTATTACCGGAGTGCTAGCTACTTTGGCATGAAAGTTTGTATGTACACCGGCTATTTTTTCAAGAGAATCACCGAGGGTGGCGCTTTGCTGACGTCGCAGTGTTTCGCCACTTAACACACTGATGGGTATCGATGACTCCATGGATGACATATGCAGCGGTGTTGATACGATATCAATTACCTCGATTGCAGAGCGTTTCAAGGTAAATGTTACGTTGCTCAAGCCTTCTGATGGCACACTCAAATCACGGTGTAAATGCGCAAAACCCGATGCACGAATGTGTACTTCGGTATCGCCCTGAGCGAGCTGTGGAAATACAAACCGACCACTTGCGTCGGTGCGAGCGTCAAGGCCTAAGCCATGTATTTCAACATTTGCGTCAGCTACTGGCTTGCCATCAGCACCAAGCACAATACCCTCTAGCGACTTTGCATATACTCCAGCAGACAACGTCGCACATACAAGCGCGGCAACTTTAGATAGTTTTCTCATTTGTTCCCTCAATGTTTTAAATTAGCTCTTTTCTCTTTTTAAGTTATGTTATATTATATCAAAACGTCAAGTGATTTTTTGTTTGTTTATCTATGCAGTTGTTTGAAGATTCTGATGTGTTGAAGGTGAGAGAGATTTGCGAGGCTCAGAACGCTCGCCTCACTAAACAACGCCTGCACGTGTTAAATGTGCTTTTGGATGCTGAGCAAGCGATGTCTGCTTATGAGCTAGCTAAAATATATAATGAGCGGTTTAACGAAAAAATTATCGCAACATCGGTTTATCGAATATTAGAGTTCTTCATTGATTTACGTATCGCATACCGTTTGGATACGATAAACAAATTTATTGCTTGCCAGTGCATTGGTGAGGATAACAATAACCACTTTCCTGTTTTTGTGATATGTGTGCAGTGTAATCAAGTCAACGAGCTGGCAGTACCGGTTTCAGTAATGGAAAATATGTGCGCGGCTGCAAATACGCCAAAATTTAAAGTGATTGATTCAAAAGTAGAGCTTAAAGGCGTATGCAAGACTTGCGAATGCGACCTGAGGCAGCTCGGAAAAGGAGAAGGTTTTGAATAAAGTAATGAATATTGGCGATAAACTCGCAATTGGTGTTTCTTCGTTATGCGTCTTGCACTGTGCATTAGTGCCGCTTGTTTTATTCACGCTCCCTTTAATGTCGACGCTATTCATTTTCGACGAAGGCTTTCACGTGTTATTAGTGTTAGCCGTCATACCAATAAGTGTACTCACGATTTTATTTGGCTATCTTCAACATCGCCAAAGTGGAATCGTTTTGATGTGTGCTGCCGGGTTGCTTGCTTTGGTAATGGCGATTATTTTCGGGCATGACCTATTTAACGGGAAAGGTGAAGTCATCCTTACGGTAATTGGGTCAGCGTTTTTGGTGTTTAGCCACATTCGAAACTTTGCATTACGAAGTGCCTATATTCATCCTTGAGTGCATCTACTCGAATTTTTGCTGGAGTGAATATCAGTGCTTAAGAATATCGTTCATCCTAGCGCATCAGCGCGGCTGTCCTTGCGTACAAAAGGCATATTATTCTTAAAAACCTTTTAAAAGTTCTTTATTGCACGTTCAATGCCGTCTGCATCTATGCCTAGCTCGACATACATCTCTTGTTGCGTGCCTTGCATAATAAATTCGTCAGGTAAGCCTAGCTTGAGCAAGTGGCACAAAACCTTGTGAGTTTGAAGTACTTCACCCACAGCGCTTCCTGCACCACCTGCCACTGCACCGTCTTCAATGGTAACAAGCAAATCGTGTTCACCAGCGGCCTTAATAATGGCTTTTTCGTCTATCGGTTTTACAAAGCGCATGTCGATAAGTGTTGCATCAAGGCGCTCTGCTGCAATGCTCGCCTCGCCATATAGGCTGCCAAAATTCAGGATGGCTACCTTTTTGCCCTCACGCATCACGCGGGACTTGCCTAGCTCTAAGGCGGTCATGGTTTCATCAATGGCTTTACCAATGCCAGCGCCTCTTGGATATCGTACCGTTGCCGGTTGCTTCGCAATATGGCCGGTATAGAGCATATTTCTACAGTCAGCTTCATCGGCTGGGGTCATAATAATCATATTAGGAATGCAGCGTAAAAAGCTAATATCAAATGCACCCTGATGAGTCGGACCATCGGCACCCACAATGCCTGCTCGGTCTATGGCAAACAATACTGGCAGGTTCTGAATAGCAACATCGTGGATTAATTGGTCGTATGCGCGCTGTAAAAACGTTGAGTAAATGGCAACTACCGCGTTCTTCCCTTCTCTTGCTAAACCAGCGGCTAAGGTTACTGAGTGCTGCTCAGCAATCGCCACGTCTATATATTGCTCGGGGTAGCGTTGCGAAAATTTAACCATGCCGGAGCCTTCTCGCATCGCAGGGGTAATAGCCACTAGGTTTTTGTCTTTTGCCGCCATATCGCAGAGCCAGTTGCCAAATATGGCTGAATAGCTTGGTTTACCAGGCTTACTCTCTGGCAGTTTTTCAGTGGTGTGATCAAATTTGGGGACCGCATGCCATTTAATTGGGTCTTGCTCGGCTTGCTCATAGCCTTTACCTTTTTTGGTCACCACATGCAAAATTTGTGGGCCTGAAATTTTACGCATATTACTTAAGGTCTCGACCATAGTGTCAACATCGTGACCGTCTATCGGGCCAATGTAGCGAAAGCCAAGCTCTTCAAAAATTGTGCCCGGCACTACCATGCCTTTAATATGCTCTTCAGCTTTGCTTGCCAACTCTTTAATGGGCGGTATATTGCTCAGAATTTTTTTGCCGTTGTCTCTAATGGAGTTGAAGAAACTGCCGGTAAGCAAACGCGCTAAATGGCTATTTAATGCGCCCACGTTTTCTGAAATCGACATTTCGTTATCGTTTAAAACAATCACCAAGTCTTTGGCAATATCGCCAGCATGGTTTAGCGCCTCAAATGCTAAGCCGGCTGTAAGCGCACCATCGCCAATAACAGCAACAACTTTTCGGTTTTTCTGCTCTTTGTCGGCGGCAATTGCCATGCCTAATGCCGCTGAAATAGAGGTTGACGAATGTCCAACCGCAAAGGTGTCATACTCACTTTCTGGGGGCCAAGGGAAGGGGTGCAATCCACCTTTTTTGCGAATGGTGGTCATGCGGTCGCGCCTACCTGTAAGTATTTTATGCGGGTAGGCTTGATGACCCACATCCCAAATTAGGCGGTCAAATGGAGTGTTGTAAACATAATGCAGAGCAACGGTAAGCTCTACGGTGCCCAAACCAGAAGCAAAATGACCACTGCTTTGGCTAACACAGTTAAGTAAAAACAGCCTTAGTTCTTTAGCGATAAGCTTTAAGTTGTGCTTTGGCTGCTGGCGCAATTCACTAGGAATATTTGCTTTTGCCAAATGCGGATAATGGGAAAGGTCTAAGCTCATTCTTAATTCATTCTTCTAAGTCGTTTTATTAGTATGCTGTAAGAACTTAAAAAGTTCGCGTGACCATGTAATCGGTGAACAGCTTTAAGTGGGCGGTATTGTACGGCAAAGTGTCCAAGGCGTGTAGCGCTTCTTGGTGATGAGCTTTTAATTGTGTTTGTGCTCCCTCAAGCCCAAGTTTACTGACAAAGGTGTTTTTATTATTGCTTTGATCAGAGCCTTGCGGCTTGCCCAAAGTCTCGGTGTCGGATATTACATCGAGGATGTCGTCTTGGATTTGAAACGCCAGTCCAATATGATTTGCAAATGACGTTAAATTAGCCAAGTCGTCAGCGCTCGTTTGTGAGCAGATCAGCGCCCCCATTCTTACGCATGCGGTAAGCAATGCGCCGGTTTTTAGACTATGTAAGTGATTGAGGGCGTCTATACTAATGTCTTCGTTGGTAGCAATGAGGTCGAGGCTTTGCCCTTGGCACATGCCATTTGCACCGCTCGCTTTGGCGAGTTCGCTAATAAGCGCAATGCGTTTGCTGTTGGCAAAATCGCTAAGCGCATGATTGGCCAGAATTTCAAATGCGAGAGTCTGCAGAGCATCTCCCGCTAGGATGGCGGTGGCCTCATCAAATTCGATATGACAAGTGGGCTTGCCGCGACGCAGAGCATCATCGTCCATTGCGGGTAAGTCGTCATGCACTAAGGAGTACGCATGTATGCACTCTACGGCCAAAGCAACCGTGTCAACATCATCTTGGTCGCCGCCGAGCATATTGGCCACAAGCATAATGAGCAAAGGACGCATGCGTTTGCCACCGTTAAAAAGCGCATAGCGCATGGCCTGCAGTAGTTGGCTATCTGGGTAGGCCTGAACGCGAATGTAGTTAGCGAATGCTGTTTCGACTCGGGCTTTAGTTAAGGTTTGTAGCGCTAGCAAATCTTCTTGCATGTAGATTAGTCAGGCGCTTGGAAATCTTCGAGAGTTTGGGCACCGCCCTCTTGGGTCAGAATTTTTACTTTCTGCTGTGCTTGTTCCAATAGTGTTTGGCTACGTCTGGCAAGTGCGATACCTCGCTCAAAACTTTGTAACGAGGCTTCCAAAGTGATGTCGCCTTGCTCCATTTTAGTCACGATGGTTTCTAATTCTTCCATAGCTTGTTCAAAGCTTAATTTTTCAGCGCTCATAGTGCCTGCATACCTGTAATTCAATGACGCAAACAATACCTAAGCTACCTCTTAGTTTCAAGGCATTAAATACAAAAGAGCGATTAACCATTATGCAATGATATTTGTTGCCCTTGGTGGGTCAAAACTTTGCCAAAACTAAGCATAAAGATAAACGATGCCTTGCCGTTAACCCCTTTATAGAAACATATCAAACAACCTTCATTTCAGGTAGAGGAGTTAACCGTGGATTTAGCAACACTAATCGGCCTAATAGGCGCGCTTGGTTTTGTCGTCATGGCGATGGTCCTAGGTGGCGACCTAGGCATATTCTTTAATATTCCGTCGGTACTTATTGTATTCGGTGGCTCTACCTTTGTTGTGCTTATGCAATATCCGCTAGCCCAGTTTTTAGGGGCTGGCAAAATAGCGGGCAAAGCATTTGCATTTAAAATTCAGTCGCCCGAAGAGCTTATTCAAAAGGTAGTTGAAATGGCTGACGCTGCTCGCAAGGGTGGATTTTTGGCACTTGAAGAGGCCGAAATTGAAAACAGTTTTATGCAAAAGGGCGTCGACATGCTGGTGGATGGACACGATGTTGAAGTCGTTCGTACAACTATGGCAAAAGATATTTCTAACACCTCTGAGCGACACGACGCTGGTGCCATAATATTTAAATCTTTAGGTGACGTTGCACCTGCAATGGGCATGATTGGTACCTTAATCGGTCTTGTTGCCATGTTGTCTAACATGGATGACCCAAAAGCGATTGGTCCAGCAATGGCGGTGGCGCTACTCACTACGCTCTATGGGGCTATGCTCGCTAACATCGTTTGTTTGCCTATTGCATTTAAACTAGGCGTGAGGGCTGCTGAAGAAAAGCTCAACCAATGTTTGATTCTCGATGGCATTTTGGGTATTGCAGATGGTCAAAACCCAAGGGTTATTGAAGGCGTGCTAAAAGGCTATTTGGCGGAAGGCAAGCGCGGTTCGGCTGAGGAAAAAGAGTAGTGGAAGACGAATGCCCAAAATGCCCACCTGAAGGCCTTCCTGCGTGGATGGGTACTTTTGCAGACTTAATGTCTTTGTTGATGTGCTTTTTTGTTTTGCTGCTTTCTTTCTCAGAAATGGACGTAAAAAAATTTAAGCAGATAGCGGGCTCTATGAAGTTCGCATTTGGCGTACAAAACAAGATTGAGCTGAAAGATATTCCAAAAGGCACAAGCGTTGTTGCCTTAGAATTTCGACCTGGAAAGCCCGACCCTACACCTATTGAAACCGTGCAGCAGGTTACCCAAGACATCACTAAGCCGATGCTTAACTTCCAAGAGGGCGAGGATGCTTCTGCAGGTGGTCGTCAAAAGCAACGCGGACAGCTAAGGGGTGGTCAGGCCCCTAATACCGCAAATCAAACCGCGTCGGCCGGTGCAGCCGCAACCAATAATGAGCAGCTTGAGAAGCAAATGAAAAAAGTGCAAGAGCTGCTGCAAAAAGAGATTAAAGACGGTGCGGTTGACGTTGAGAACCTTGGGCAGCAAATAGTGATTCGAATTCGAGAAAACGGCTCATTTTCAGCAGGTTCGGCGTTTTTACAGCCTCAATTTATTCCCGTCATTCGCCAGCTAGGAACGCTTGTAAGCGATATGCCCGGCCAAATCGAAATTTCTGGGCATAGCGATGGTGTGCAAATTTCTAACGAGCTTTATCGCTCTAACTGGGATTTATCATCTCAACGTGCGGTTGCAGTGGCCGAGGAACTCAGGCTGGCAGATGGTTTTGATGAGAACAGAATGAAGGTCATTGGTAAGGCATCTACCGAACTGATGGACGAGGGCGATACCCCAGAGGCTCGGGCCAAAAACCGTCGAGTTGAGATCACTATTACACAAGGTGACCCCAAATTCACTGACCCGATATCTATCATGGAGCCTAGTGGAAACTAGGCTTGGCATCGCAGCAGACTCGTTAGTTTGTTAACTTCTATTTAAAGGCGCGCGATGTTGAGGTTTTGCCAGCACCAACTGGGCGGTGCTGATAACTCGTTCTAAAAAACCACCCTCGCAATAATTTAAATAATACTGCCACATCCGCGTGAAGCGCTCGTCATATCCATCTTCATTCAAGGCTTGTTTCTGCTGCATAAATGCTTCAAACCAATGCTTGAGAGTGAGCGCGTAGTCAAGTCCAATATCGTGGACATCGCGAATGCTTAAATCAGTATATTTTTTCACATGTTTATTGATGGCAAATTGAGAAGGCAAAAATCCGCCTGGGAAAATGTGTTTTTGAATGAAATCGACGCTATCAGCGTAGCTGTCGTAGCGTCTATCGTCTATTGTAATTGACTGCAGCAGCATTAAGCCGTTTGATTTTAGTAAAGATGAACACTTATCAAAAAAGTTGCCTAAATACTTTTTGCCAACCGCTTCAATCATTTCTATCGACACAAGCTTGTCATACTCACCTTCTAACAAGCGATAGTCCTTTTTCAAAAGCGTGATCTGCGCTTGCAAGTTTTCATCGCGCACCCATTTTTCAGCCCACGCGTATTGTTCTTCAGATATGGTGGTAGTGGTAACTCTGCAACCGTAATGTTTAGCTGCATATACCGCAAGCCCGCCCCAACCTGTACCTATTTCTAGCAAATGATCAGAGGGTTTTAGTTGCAGTTTCTCGCAAATCGTTCTGAGCTTGTTTTGCTGAGCATCCGCTAGGCTTGAATTTGCATCGGGATAGACCGCCGCGGAGTACATCATCGAATCGTCTAGGAACTTGGTGTAGAGTCGATTACCTAAGTCATAATGAGCGCCAATATTCTTTTTCGCTTGGGTTTGAGAGTTATTGTTAGCGATGTGCTTAATTTTTGCCATTGGCATTGTTAACCATTTAAAGCGCTTTTCCCAACGGTCGAGTGTTGATAAGTTGCGGGCAAAAATCCTAATCACATTGGTTAAATCGGGGCTGTCCCATAGCTTTTCTGTAAACGTCTCACCGGATGCAATACTGCCTCCTAGTAAAAGCTTAGGGTAGGCCGCGGTATCTAAAATCCACACTTGCGCTTTTAAGTCAGAGTTTTCGTCACCTAAAGAGGCAACTACCTGTCCGTTTTCTTTGATCACTAAATTGCCTTCTGGCAGATGTTTAAGCGCACTAATAAACATTGCACGGCAGGCTTTCTCCCACAGAGAAATAGAGTCTGTCGTTTGTAATGTTTGTTCACCATATGACATGTAGTTATTCCTTTCTTTACGGATGCGTATAAACGGGTACGCGTTTTACAAATAGTTTTAGAGCCTGCCAATAAATTCCCGCCATTGTTTTTATAGTCATGCTAGGAATTGACAGCAGTGCTTGTTTGAGTGAGCGCGATGTTAAGGGCGTGCGCTTTAAGTTAATTGCTGCCTCAAAGTGTTTGATTTGTTTGCTGCAGATTAATTGTAGTCGAATATTTTCATTTGGCTGAGGTACTGACCAGTGATAGGTCATATCAATGGGATTAAACGGCGATACATGAAACGCCTTGTCACAGCTTTTCTGCTCTTTTAAGTCAACCAGATAATGATGACGTTGATTCCAAGGAGTGTTAGACACCTCCGCCAACATGTGCGTAAAGTGACCTGTTTTGTCGCGCAGATAATAAAAATTGACGGGGCTGAAATACAGACCAAAGGTTCGTACCTGACCAAGCATGAATACTTCGCCAGCTAGCGGTTCATGATTGAGCTCGCTCATTCGGCTGAGGACCGATTGCTGCAAGTCAAGCGATGGGTCGCCGAGATAGTCAGAACGCGTAAAATTTACGATAGAACGTTTACCGCTCAAGTCTGAAAATCCTTTCACCTTGTTGTTAAGCCGGTTTATTTCAGACAGCTTTATCCAATAAAGAAAAATTTTGTAGGTAAATGCATGATGTTTCGGCACCACGCGTTGATGAAACACCTCGCCTGTATAAATAGCGCTTTCTAAGTCGCCATCATTAGCAGCAAGAGAGATTTCACAACTCACAATGTTGCTCCAAATCGTTCGCATACATCTAGGGCGCTTCGAACACCGTCTTCATGGAAACCGTTGTACCAATACGCGCCGCAAAAGTGCATGCCGTTGATTCCGCATATTTCACTGCGTCTGCCTTGGGCATTAACCATCTCTGGACTAAATTGTGGATGAGCGTAGTGATAAGTGCCAAGTATCTTCGATGGCGTAATTGCAGAGGTATTGTTCAAAGTGACGCAAAAGGTAGTGTCGCTTTCGATACACTGCAAAATGTTCATGTTGTAGCTAACAGCGGCCGGCGCACTTAATTGATTGTTGTCTCCCTTTATTCGATAATTCCAGCTTGCCCATGCAAGTTTTCTGTCGGGCAATACGCTAGTGTCGGTATGTAAAACAACTTCATTCATCGCGTAGGGAATGGCGCCTAAAATCTCGGTGAGAGACTCTTTGGATGCGTCATCCATACTTTCTAAATCGAGCATCTTTAAGGCTTGGTCGCTATGACAAGCAAAAATAACCTCATCAAAATCGTATGTGTTGTCCAGGCTACTCACCTGGTAGCCCGATGCTGTTTTACTGACCTTGCAAACCGGGCTGTTGAGATGGATTTTATCTTGGAAGTCTTCTATGAGTGGCTCGATATAACTTGATGAGCCGCCAATGAGAGTATACCACTGCGGACGGTTAGTGACGTTCAGCAAGCCGTGATTGTTGAAAAACTTCAAGAAGAAACTTAAAGGGAAGTTCGCCGATGCCTCTAAGCTTGTAGACCAAATAGCGGCGCACATTGGTAAAATATAATTTTGAATGAATTGGTCGCTGAGTTTGTGCTGTTTTATAAATGCAAGCAACGTGATGTTTTGCGTATCAATGTTATCGTTAATTGCCTGTTTACACACTTTATTAAACTTTAGAATGTCGAGCACAAGGCGCCAGAAACTCAAAGACACTAGGTTACGTCGCTGGGCAAAAAGACTATTCAAATTGTTGCCGTTATATTCAAGCCCGGTAGCATCGTTGTGAACACTGAAACTCATTTCAGTTTTTTGGCTTTGGATGCCGAGCGTGTTCATTAATTTTATGAAGTTAGGGTAGGTCCAGTCGTTGTATACAATAAACCCAGTGTCTATATTGTAGTCTCGCCCATCAACGGTGACTCGTTTGGTGGCAGTATGCCCGCCAATGTAGTCGTTTGCTTCGAAAAGGGTAATGTCTTCACGCTTATTCAATAAATATGCGCAGCTTAAGCCAGCAATCCCACTGCCGATAATCGCGATACGTTTAGTCATTTTTGCTTTGTCTCTTGGCTTTGCCTCTCATAGAGATACATATTTTGCGTTGCACAAATTCGGGCAAAAAGTTCAAGAATCGTATAAATAAACTGAAACGTTTTGGGAAATATACCGAAGAACGATTGCCAAGAAGACCACTTAGCATGTACTCGGCAGCTTGCTCAGCGCTGATTGCCATTGGCATTTTAAAATCGTTTTTATCGGTCAACGGCGTCTTAACAAAGCCTGGAGAAATGGTTTGAACGTCTATGCCTCGAGATGCTAGGTCAACCTCAAAGCTTTTGGCTATGTAGTGAAGGGCAGCTTTACTGCCACCATATGCTTGACTGCGAGTGAAAGGGAGCAACCTTGCAAGGCTGTCTACAAAAACAATTTTGTTGCCACGTTTAGCACGTTTTAAAAGAGCGCTTGCGACATTGACCGACCCAAATACGTTTATTTCAAACACTCGCCTGAACATATCGGGTTCAACGTTTTTTATATCAACGTATTCGCAGGTGCCAGCATTTATCACTGCAATATCAAACGCGATATTGTCGAGTGCGTCATTGGTATCGTCCACGCTGGTCGCGTCAAATTTGCAGGTGGTGATATTATTTTTTGAGGCCAATTCGGCAAGCTTGTCTTCGTTTCTACCACATGCAATCACTTCATGGCCTTGACCTGCTGCATGAAGAGCAAGCGCCTCACCAATGCCAGATGTGGCGCCGGTAATCAAAATTTTCTTCATCAACTTAACCCTTTCTTTATCTTTTTTATTATTCGCCCGAGTAAAGGCACATGTTCATAGACCATTTGGCCTAAATCATAATAATCTCGGTGAAACACTATTTTGTCGTTGAGTATATTTAGTACCGTAATGCCATCAACCGCGACTGGGCGCCCTTTGTTGATTCGGCTAGATGTAAATCTCATCGTCCAATTCACCAAATAACCATCATCGTTGGTACTCAGTACTTTGTGTATATCAAATTCACAATACTTGGCGTTTTTGAGAAGCTTCTCAAAATAATGCTCTACGGCAGGCAAGCCTTCATGCTCTGCGATAGGATCTATAAATACGACGTTGTCGCTGTAAATATTTTTCAATGCACTCACCTGCATACTCGCTAAGTCGGTATAAAAGGCGGTGAACTGTTCGATTGTTGTCATATTCGACGTCGTGTGATTCAAATTGTAAAATTTTTACTACACCCATTATAGTCAAGATCATCAAATTAAGTTTTTTTAATTGAGGAGCTTAGCGATCTTTGTGCGCCAGCGAGTAGTACAAATCTGTGAAATGTCAAATTGGATTTAATAATATGCAAGCTCCGCTGTTCCCACTCTCTTCTCATGTGCTCCCCGAAGGTCGAATGGCGCTTCGAATTTTTGAGCCGCGCTACACGCGCATGATAAAAGAAGTGTGCAAGGCGGGAACCGGCTTTGTGATATGCATGATTAACAATACGGGCGATAAATCAAACAACACGCACATATTTCCTTTGGGCACTTACTGCCATGTGATTGATTTTGATGTTTTGGAAGACGGTTTGTTGGGCGTAACAATTGAAGGGCAATATTGCGTATCGATTTCTGATATACAAACCGAATTTGACGGTCTCAGGGTAGGCAGCTTTGAACGCTGTGAAACTTGGCGATGTGAGTCGAACATTGAAGACCTCACTCCGATGAATGTTCGTTTACAAGAAGTGTTCGATAAATATCCCGAGGTCAGCAGCCTTTATGAAACTACCAAGTTTGATGACCCAATATGGGTTGTCAATCGGTGGCTTGAGTTGCTGCCTGTTGGTGCCGAGCAGAAGCAACACTTTATGGCGCAACAAGACTGCGACAAGGTAGTTAAGTATCTGTCACAGCTTATTGAATAGCATATGCAGATAGTTGTGTTGCGGTAGTTTAGCAACATTACTTACATTAAATATATTTCACTTTTTAGCACAGAAACTTTCGCTATACTCAGTTCCAACCTATATTAATGCATACGACAAGGTGAAGTTAATGCTGATTGGAATTCCGTTGGACGACAAGAAACACGACGCTAGTAAACCTAAAGACTGTGCTGCTGAGATGTCTGCCTACTTGAACACCGTAGCAACAGACCGATGCAAAGTTTCCTTTTCAAAAGTGTTTGGATACTTTGCCCCACGACTTCGCTCATATGCACTTAAGCAAATGGGCAATGAAGCTTTAGCAATGGAGCTCGTACAAGACACAATGTCAAATGTATGGCAGAAGGCTCATCTCTTTAATTCTGAGAAAGGCTCCCCATCTACGTGGATTTTTACTATTGCAAGAAACATCCGATTTGATATGCTCAGAAAGCTTCAAAATCGTAAAGAAGATGTGTGCTCCGACGACATGTGGCCTATTTTGTGTGAACAAACAGCCGATGCGAACGAAGTGCCTCTAGATGAACAAATCACATTGGAAGAAGTAGGTCAGTATTTTAACAATCTCCCAATTAAGCAAAAAGCGGTAGTAGAGGCAATCTACATAGACGGTAAATCGCAGCAGGAAGTTGCCGACGAGCTAGCTATCCCATTGGGTACCGTTAAGTCGCGAACGCGTTTGGCGTTGCAACGTTTAAAGGAAATGCTTAAAGAACATGGTTAGATTTCACCCAACCGACCAGGTGTTGGTTGGTTTTGCTGAAGGTTTATTACCACCTAACGAGTCTCTGCTTGTATCTGCTCACTGCGACATGTGCCCTCAGTGCATGGCAAAAGTGAGCGGAATGGTGGACGTGGCCGCTGACGCCGTGTTTGAACATGAGGCGCTAACGTCCAACAACATTGATAATGAACTCGGCAATATGCTCGATGCTATTGTTAGTCGCCCATCTTCCGCTCCACCAAAGTCTCCGGTCTCACGTTCTGCAAGCCTGTCAATAGACGGTAAGACATTTTCGATACCACCCTCATTGCAGCGGTTTGCAGGCGATGTGGACAGTTGGTCGCATTTAGTGGGTAAGTTGTGGCAAGCGCCTGTTGCTATTGGTGGCAAAAACCTTGCAAATTTTATCTACATGGAAAAGGGCGGGGGCGTGCCAGAGCACACTCACTTAGGCAACGAGCACACTTTAGTATTAGACGGTCGGTTTAGTGATGGTGTTAATGAGTACGACACGGGTGACTACATATCACTTGACCACAAGCATACTCACTCACCAATAGCTATGCGTGAAGAAGGGTGTTTAGTGTTCAGTATTATCGATGAGCCTCTTCAATTTACGTCGGGTTGGGCGCGCCTTATTAATCCCTTGAGCCATTTGTACTTTAAGGTATCAACTAAACCCTAAGCCACCGACTAAAACTTAAGCCATTGCATACATAACTTATGCAAACACAAAAAAAGCAGCTATCGCTGCTTTTTTTATATCTGAATTTTACATCTTAATTTTATATTAGATAAGCCGCTTAGCGGATAAACTCGCTGTCTGGGAAATTTAGTTTTAGTGTTTTAACGGCATTTTCTCGGAGTTCGTCTAAACCGAGTTCATCATAACTCGACACCATAATCTCAAGTGCTGGTTGTATTTGAGGTGTATCGGGGTAATGCTCAAGAACGTAACGGCCGCGGTTTGCGGCAGCCACGTAAGCTTCTCGCCTCATGTAAAAACGCGCTACCTCAATTTCGTATTTCGCTAGGCGATTTTTAATCGCAAGCATGCGCTGCTTAGCATCAGTTGTGTACTTAGACTCTGGATATTTATCGATGAGCCGACGAAAATCTTCAAAAGCTTCTTTGGATTTTGAAGGGTCTCGGTCAGAGCGGTCAACGCGAAGTAAATTTTGGAAAAGATTGTTGTCTTGCTCCATGTTGGTAACACCGCGCATGTATAACGCGTAGTCAACATCAGAATGATTTGGGTTAAGACGAACAAATCTATCGATAGTGGCTAAAGTTTGTTCGGTGTTGCCTGTTTTGTAATAGCTATATATTAAATCGAGCTGCACCTGATGTGATAAAGGGCCGAAGGGGAATCGAGAGTCAATTGCACTGAGCGTTGCCGCCGCCGCAGAAAAGTTTCCGACTTCCATACTCTTCTTTGCCTGATTATATAAAGCTGTAGCGCCTTGATTTGCAACGAGTTCACGCTGGTCTTCTTCAGAACTACTGCAACCGCCCAGCCCTAAAAGTGCTATGCTACCAAGGGCTAGCACCACGTTTTTCCAATCCTTCATGCTTTTAAATTTTCTCATACCACTCTATGTTTATTCATTTTACTACACTTAACTGCATACAGGCACCAAAACTTACATCTGCTTTTATTGGCTTTGCTTGTTATAATGCCCCAATGTTCACCGATAATGTTGTTTATGAATCAGCAAGTCAAATCGATTTCACTCTCAGGCGAGATACCGCCAGAAGCTTTTAACACAAGACTAGACCAGTGCATTGCGCAATTGTTCCCCGAATACTCACGTTCAAAGCTAAAAGAGTGGATTTTAGCCAATTGTGTATCCGTCGACGGAGAGGTCGTAAATACACCTCGGCTTAAAATGAAAGGGCTAGAGCAAATTAGCATTAGCGCAGACTTAGAAACACAAGTTGAAGACATGGCAGAGCAAATCGACCTCGACGTTGTGTTTGAAGACAATGATATATTGGTTATTAATAAACCGGCTGGCCTAGTTGTGCATCCGGGCGCGGGCAATCAGTCAGGTACTTTACTCAATGCCCTTCTTGCCCACGTTCCCGACATTGAGCATATTCCTCGCGCGGGTATTGTGCATCGTCTCGATAAAGAAACAACCGGTTTGATGGTGGTAGCAAAGACCTTAGCGGCTCAAACGCATCTAGTAGAGCAGCTTCAATCTCGCACAATGGGTAGGGAGTACGAAGCGGTAGTAATGGGTAATCTAATTGCCGGCGGAAGTATTGATGAAAATATTGGCCGCCACACCACTAAACGTACACTTATGGCGGTAAAGCACAGTGGTAAGCCAGCGGTGACGCACTATCGAGTAAAGAAAAAATATAGAGCGCACACCTATTTAAGAATGAAGCTAGAAACCGGTCGAACACATCAAATTCGGGTTCATATGGCTCACATTAAGCACCCCTTGGTAGGGGATATTCAATATGGCGGCAGAGCACGCTTGCCTAAACACGCCAGCGAGAACTTCATAGCGGTTTTACGTGAATTTAAACGCCAAGCACTTCATGCCATTCAGCTTACCCTCACGCATCCCATAAGCGGTGAAACTATGACTTGGCAAGCGCCACTTCCAGAGGATTTTAAGCAACTACTTGCCGCGCTTGATAACGACGCTCAGGCAAACGGACTTAGCGAAAGCATGTGAATGTATTTACGCCCGACAAACCTTTAAGTGCTAATAGTATATGTTTTACGACGCAGCGTTATGGCGGAGTAAGTGAACATCCTTTCAATACATTGAATTTAGCACTTCATGTTGGTGATGACGCCAAGCTCGTTGAGGCTAATCGTCTAGCCCTTTTCAGTTGGCTTTGCCAGCAAGTGTCAGCTATCCCTGGTAATAAAGGCGCTGTTAAATCCCCACAATATATTACTCAAGTACATTCATCACGAGTGCTCAATGCTGGAGCCTTAACTGAAGGCTTAACTGAACCTTGCGACGGCGTATTTAGTGACCAGAAAATGCAACCTCTGGTTATTTTAACGGCTGACTGTATGCCCATTGTGATTATGAGTACTGTCTCGTCGGAATTTTGCGCAATACATGCCGGTTGGAAAGGACTTGCCAACGGGATTGTTGAAAATGCGCTAACAAAGTTTTCTGATGAACGCCGCTATTTACGCGCGTGGATAGGGCCGAGTATTTGTCAAAAACACTTTGAAGTTGGCCGTGAATTAACTGAGCGTTTTGATGCGTACAAGGCATTCTTTTACCCAGGCAATCCAAGTAAATGGCATATGAACTTAAGCGGCATTGCCACACATATACTGACGACTCACGGCGTAACCGAGGTGCAAAGCTCTGACGAATGTACTTATTGCCATGACGCATTGTTCTCCTACCGACAAGCCTCTCACCTAAATATAAAAGACTGCGGCCGGATGGCAACCATCGCAATGCGATATTAGTTTTCCCTTTGGCTTGAAATGACTCCCTCAAATACCCATATACACTTTATGGAAATTTCGGAGATTAACTATGCGATTAGACAAATTTACAAGTAAATTTCAGCTTGCTATTTCTGATGCGCAGTCCCTCGCGCTTGGCCGCGACAATCAATATATTGAGCCTGTGCATCTGCTTTCAGCGCTGCTCAATCAGCAAGGTGGCAGTGTAAGGCCATTATTCGATCAGACTAAGGTTAATGTTAATAGCTTGCGGTCTGCGCTTGCTGAGGCCATTGATAAACTACCTAAAATACAAGGGTTTGGTGGTGATGTGCAGCTTGGGCGCGACACTGTTCGACTGTTGAATATGTGTGACAAACTTTCACAGCAGCGCAAAGACGACTACATCACATCAGAGGTGTTTGTGCTCGCGGCAAGTGAAGATAGCGGCCAACTAGGCACAATCCTCAAACAACTTGGCTTAGATAAGGGACAAGTTGAAAAAGCGATTGATAAAATTCGCGGTGGACAAAAAGTCACCGACCAAAATGCCGAAGACGTGCGCCAGGCACTTGAAAAATACACAATGGATCTTACTGAGCGCGCTGAGCAAGGAAAGCTCGACCCGGTTATTGGTAGGGATGATGAAATTCGTCGAACGGTTCAAGTATTACAAAGACGCACAAAAAATAACCCTGTCCTTATTGGCGAGCCTGGTGTTGGTAAAACCGCCATAGTAGAAGGCTTAGCTCAGAGAATTATCAATGGTGAAGTGCCAGAAGGGTTGAAACATAAGCGTGTTTTATCGCTAGATATGGGCGCATTACTGGCAGGTGCGAAATATCGAGGCGAATTTGAAGAACGCCTAAAAGCGGTGCTAAATGAGCTCTCAAAAGAAGAGGGACGCATCATTTTGTTCATTGATGAACTTCATACCATGGTAGGAGCCGGAAAAGGCGAGGGCGCAATGGATGCCGGCAACATGCTTAAACCCGCACTTGCCAGAGGTGAGTTGCATTGTGTTGGAGCGACCACCTTAGATGAGTATCGTCAGTACATCGAAAAGGATGCGGCTTTAGAGCGTCGTTTTCAAAAAGTGATCGTTGATCAGCCCAGCGTGGAAGACACCATTGCCATTTTACGCGGTTTAAAAGAACGCTACGAACTTCATCATTCGGTAGATATCACCGACCCTGCAATTGTTGCTGCGGCAAGCTTGTCGCATCGTTATATCAGTGACCGGCAATTGCCCGATAAGGCAATAGACTTGATTGATGAAGCGGCATCTAGCATCCGTATGCAGATTGATTCTAAACCAGAAGAAATGGACAGGCTCGAGCGCAGAATTATTCAGCTCAAATTAGAAGAGCAAGCCTTGGCTAAAGAAACGGATGCTGCAAGTCATAAACGCTTAGAAACAATAGAGCTAGAAAGAGAACAACTTGAATTCAAATTTGCTGAACTTGATAAAGTATGGAATCGTGAAAAAGATGCCATGCAGGGCACACAAGGTATAAAAGCCGAACTAGAGCAGGCCAAGCTTGACTTGGATATTGCTCGCAGAGCATCCGACCTTAACCGTATGTCAGAACTTCAATATGGAAAAATTCCAGAACTAGAACAACGGCTTGAAAAGGCATCGTTGGCTGACACCGTTGAAAATACGCTGTTAAAAAATAAAGTGACAGACATTGAAATAGCCGACGTGCTGTCGCGCTGGACGGGTATTCCTGTCAATAAAATGCTTGAGAGTGAGAAAGAAAAGCTCGTAAGCATGGAAGAGGTCATTGGAAAAAGAGTTGTAGGTCAGGCAGAGGCGGTAAAAGCTGTGTCTAATGCCATTCGTCGTTCCCGTGCAGGCTTGGCAGACCCAGATAAACCCACAGGCTCATTTTTATTCTTAGGCCCAACCGGTGTGGGTAAAACTGAGCTTTGTAAAGCACTCGCTCATTTCATGTTTGATACTGAGCAGTCGCTCATTCGCATTGATATGTCTGAGTTTATGGAGAAACACTCGGTCGCAAGACTCGTGGGTGCTCCTCCAGGTTATGTAGGCTATGAGGAGGGGGGCTATTTAACTGAAGCGGTGCGCAGAAAACCTTACTCGGTGATTTTGCTAGATGAAGTGGAAAAAGCGCACCCCGATGTATTTAATATTCTGTTGCAAGTGCTAGACGACGGCAGGTTGACCGATGGACAGGGCCGAACGGTAGATTTTAAAAATACCCTTATCATTATGACTTCAAATCTAGGTTCTGACCTTATACAAGCTAAGGCCAACGAGCATGACTATGACAGTATGAAAGCAGATGTTATGGGAGTAGTAGGGCAGCATTTTCGCCCAGAGTTTATCAACCGGGTTGATGATATTGTCGTTTTTCATCCTCTTGCGATTGACGAGATTAAGGCCATCGCAAAGATTCAGCTTGCTGGCTTACGACAACGTTTACATGAGATGGGCTTCAAGCTTGAAATCAGCGCACAAGCCCTAGAAAAACTGGCAGAGGCGGGGTTTGATCCAGTATTTGGCGCCAGACCATTAAAGCGCGCTATACAAATTCAGATTGAAAACCCGCTAGCTGAAAAGTTACTGTCTAAAGAGTCAGGTTTGACCGACACCGTCAGGATTGATGTTGTGGACGGCAAACTATCAATTACGTAAGGCGCATTAGCTATCCTCGCTAACATACCCTTACTGATTGAGTCTTAACTTAAAACGAAAAAGGCGCTGCATGTGAATGGCAGCGCCTTTTTTGCATCCAACTTGTTAAGTAATGGCTAGGTTAATGATGCAAGTAAGTCTTCTGCCAACGGTCTTTCCTTGAAATCACCGAACTGCTCAAGCAGGTTTGTAAGTTCTCTAATAGCTTCTGACTTTCTGCCGAGCTTTGCTAGCGTATATCCAATGTGATAGCGCACAGCAGGGTCGGCGGTGCTCATCGCAAATGCCTGTCGCAAATAGTTTAGACCACTGTCAAGACGATTGAGTTTGACCAAACTCCAACCTAAAGTGTCGGTGATTGCCTGATTATTCGGCAGTCGCTCATTGGCTTTGAGAGCAAGTTCATAGGCGTTTTGATAATCCCCCTCATTAATATAAATATTTGCCAGATTATTCATAATATAAGCTAAATTTCGATAACGCGTTTGAGTGAGTAACTCGCTGTAGTGTTTTTTAGCAGCATCCGCTTGATTTATCTCGAGGTATAAATCTCCTAACAGGTGCTTCATTAAATTTGCATTACTGTTAGTTGCCAGATGGTCTTCTGCAAATTTAATAAATTGGTCAGTCTGAAAGCCTCTTTTCGCCAATTCATAACGTTTTAACAATGCTTGGCCAAAATTAGGATCTTGTTCAATGGCATCTTGATAAGCTTCTGTCGCTTTGTCGAATTGATTTTCTGCCATCATGACATCACCACGCAGCATTGCGATATCTGCTGTATTGTCATGCGTATTTTTTAATACGCGCATAGTCGATTTTGCAGCGTCAAGTTCTCCAAGCTCTAATGAGAGCTTTACTTTTTCTAGAAGTGGAAAATAGGCTTGAGGCGATAATTCAAGCGCACGATCTATGCTCTTGAGTGCACCTTGACGGTCGTTTGCACGTCTTTGAAAGTAAGAGAGCTGCAATAATTCGTTGCCGTCATTTGCAAAAATGCCAAACAATGTATCTAAATCTCGTTTGGCAGCACTTAAATCGTTCATTCTGATCAATAAATCTGCTCGTCGTGCGAGATAATCGGGGTCAAGAAAATTATCTTTAACAAGTGGATTCAGTATCTGCAACGCGCGCTTGTAATTCCCTAGCAAACCGTAAATCTCAGCTTGTTCAATCTTCGCCTGCGACAGTTCAGCACTTATATCCAAAGCGTTCTCTACATACACTAAGGCCTGTTCTAAGTTTCCGAGTCCCTTCTCCACTTTCGCCAACAACAACAACACTTGCAACTCTCTTGGTTGTTCGGTGTTTAAGATTTCTAATATGCGCTTTGAATCTGTGAAGCGGTTAGCGCTGGCAAATAATGAAGCCTGATTAAACCTTGCCGAATAGTGCGACGGATTTTTATCCAGTATTTCGTTTACCAGTGCTTGTGCCTGCTGAGAGTCACCTTTTTTGATATATACACCCGCAAGTACGTTCAGATAGTCATTGTTGCGCTCGCCCGACACCAAAAGAGATTTGATGAGCGCTTCTGCCTCTTCAAACTTGTTGACTTTCAATGCCAGTATCGCCTTTTCAACGGTCACCCTTTCTGACTCTGCTTGCACGGTGTCTAATTTGCCTAGCGCCTCGTCGATTTTGCCACGCGCTGCAAGTACTTTTGCTTCAATGACGATAAGCCGGTCATCGCTGCTAAAGGTTTTTTTGAGCTGACTGACTAACGACGTGCATTTATGGTTAAGTCTCGCTTTTATGTACAAAGAACAAAGCTTGTCTGCAAACTCTATATCCGTGTTTGCTCTATCTCTGAATTTTTCTAGTACGGCGATTGCTGAGGGCACGCTTCCCTCATTTTCATAAATATCGCTCAGCAATATCGAGGCATTAAAATTTTGAGGCTGCTTTGTAATATATGTTTGCAGATTTTGCCGAGCCGCTTCGATATTGCCTGAGGCGTAGTTTGCCAAGCCCGCGATATAAATTAGGCCATCGCCCGTTGCTACACTGTCGGAGTCGATAAGACTGAGGTAGTTTACTAAGTCTTCCAAGGTATTTTGAGATAATTCATTTTTACCTAGCTGCGCTTGCACCCAGCTTAGTAACAATCGTGCCATTGGATTGGCCGATGAAGACGAAAGAATTTTGTTTAAGACTTGCTCTGCATCTTCAAATCGCTCTAGCTTTACATAGGCAGATACCAAGTCTCGCAACAAAAGAGGTTGAGTATCATCTATTTCTAAGCCCTTTATAAGGCTGGCGAGATAATTCTCAACATCGGAGTTTTCACTGTAGGCATTTGCAAGCGTCCGATAGGCTTCAACGTTATTCATATCTAAAGCTATTGCTCGCTGAGAAAGAGATATTGCAGCATCTATATTGTCGAGGGAAAGCTCGAATTTAGCATAAGCATCAAAAATGGCAGAGTTGCTAGCATCTAAATTAATCGCTTGTTCAAACTGCGAGCGAGCTTCATCGCTATTACCTAAACTGCTGTTTGCTTTTGCTTGAATTGCAGAGAGCAGCGCGCGATTTTTTGTGCTTAATCCTGATGACGAAAGACCGATGGCCTCTTCAAACCGTCCTTCTACAAGTAACGCATTGCCTAGAAAGTCGATAACCAAATTTGGGTCAGCACCGGCGCTTAGTGCTTCAAAAAATTCATCAATAGCATCGTCGTAAATAAATGATATAGCGAGCACTTTTCCCATTAGAATCTTGCTAGGAAGATGATTCGCATCTTCATTTAGACTGTTCTTTAAATAGATGTATGCTTCATCAAATTGATTTTCGCTGAACGCGATATTGGCTTTTTCATAATTGTCTTCTACTTGAGCCAAGCTCAAAAAAGGAACAATAAGTATAACGAGAAATATATGTTTCATGTGCTTTAACAATCAATAGACCAATTTTGAGTTTACATAAAAAAAGGCGGAAATTCCGCCTTTTCGTTCAGTGTTAGTTAAAGACTAGCTCTGTTTTTTTCGTCTCAGTGCTACAATACCAGCAGCAATTAGCAGCGCGATGGAGGCAGGCGCATTAACCGGCGTAGATGAGTCTGGCGTACCGCTTTGTTGCTTATGGAAAGTCACACCAGAAATTTTGATATGGTCGGTTGACGAACCCATATTGTGCTGGTCAAGTACGTGCGCAGCACCCAATAACCAAAAACGTGAGAACAAGTTATTGGTAATTGGAATGTTTCCAATCTGGCCAGACTTGTTTACTGTCCTGGCGTTGTCAGCGATACTGTTCCAGCCATCACCTGCAATGTCGCTCCAAGTTCTGTATTGTGTACTAGAATCGGGGTAGGTGGAAAACGCAGGAGGAGTTCCATTACCAGTGTAGGCAAGCGCAGAAGCATTAGCATGGTTCCATCTTCTTTCATCATCACCAGTACCTGAGGTTTCAGCGCCAGCGGTATAGCTAAAGTTCCAGCCAGTGTGGATTGCAGAGATGTTTACTGCTTCACTGAAGGTTAGCAATATCATATCGAAATCGTTAGCGTTATTGTCGATTGAATGATTTGGCTCGTCATCTGTTTCGTCGATATTAATGACGCCTAAACCACCTTTATTGTACCGAGTGAGTTTTGAGCGTAAAACACATCGGTCGTTGGCAGCGGTGCCACAATAGCTTTGTCCGCCGTGAAGGGCAGACGACCAACCAGTAATATCGAGCGAAACGCCATCTTTTGAGCCATGTAGTGATGTATGTGCCCCTGAGCCAGATATGTGATTATTGGTGTCGTTGTCGCTAGACAAGAAGCTCCACTTCGCTCCGGCAGTCGACTGTGAGGCCATGGTGACGAATGAAGCACTCAATAAAATGCTTGCTAGTCCTAAAAACTTTAACTTCATAACTCTTCCGTTGGTTATTATCATCTGCTGAACAGCTTAGCAAAAACTAAGCCATATATTTAAATCTATTATTTTTCAGGTGGTTAGCAATTAAAATTAACTGCTAAACATACCTATTGTAAAAAACTTTGACGATTGTCGCTTTTTAGATACAGCACGTCAATCTATATGTAATTTTGTTCGCTGAGTACGCCTCTTTTACTCATCTGTGTTAGTAAAGCTGTGCTGCTGTAAAAGATGCCAAAAAAGAAAACTCATATGCACACTGAACATGCAGTTCAAAATGCGATACAATTTACGAAAAGGGAGAACATATGTCTGACACCAAGCCAACTCGTCGTGGTATATATTTACTACCAAATTTATTAACAACAGCAGGTTTATTCTCAGGTTTCTATGCCGTTGTCATGTCTATGAACGGCAACTTTGAAAATGCCGCGATTGCGATATTTGTTGCGATGATTTTTGATGGATTAGACGGTCGCGTAGCGCGTATCACCAATACTCAATCTGCATTTGGCGCCGAATATGACTCAATGGCAGATATGGTCTCATTCGGTGTCGCGCCCGCCCTTGTAGCATACAATTACGGACTTACTGATCTTGGCAAGATTGGTTGGTTGGCAGCTTTTATATATGTAGCTGGTGCAGCGCTTCGCTTGGCGCGCTTTAATACTCAAGTGGGTATAGCCGATAAACGCTTTTTTCAAGGATTAGCGTCTCCGGCTTCGGCCGCATTAGTGGCTGGCATGGTCTGGTGCGGCATTGACTACGAAATATCAGGAAATGACTTTGGGTGGTTAGTCGCCATCATAACTGGGCTATCGGGCCTATTGATGGTGAGTAATTTTAAATACAATAGTTTTAAAGAGGTGGATTGGCACGGCAAGGTGCCGTTTGTAGCAATATTAGTCGTGATTCTAGTATTTATAATTGTGGCTACAGCGCCTTCCTTAGTCTTGTTCATCGTGTTTGTTTTGTATGCGCTTGCCGGGCCCTTCAATACATTTAAAAGTGTAGACAAAGTGACGCTTGAGGATGTTGTTGGAGAGGCTGACGAAGATGCAGACTTCATCGAGCCTTTAAAAGATGAGCTAGAGTCAGACAAACAAACAGACGATGCAAAGCTGTAAGTACAATATGCTGGCAGGTGCTACGCTAGCACGGCGAGTTATGTTATTTTGCAGTGTCAGATTATTTTACAATTTTTCATAAAAAAACCATAAACGCGTAAATAAAGATAGTAATACGATAACAGGCAGTTTTGCCTTAACTTGTTAACAAGACGTTAATCTTATAAAGAAGTTAAGGAAGAAGTATGCATTTCTCAAAAGTTATGAAGAGCACGCTAATGGGTGTCGCATTGGCTCTGATTTCAGTGTCTAGCAACGCGAGTATATTATCTCAACAATTTATCTACGACGATATTCAACTAGATTTTGCATTGTCATCAGATAATGCGGAAGTGGATACCAACAGCTTATTAGTGTTTACCGATTTGGCATCGCCGAGTGAGTCATTCGCTTTTATGGACGCATTCGCTGGGATATCGTTTGCTGCATCTGATTTATCAAACTTTGATGTGTTCGAGGTATATACCTTCGACGTATTAGAAGACGGCATCGTGTCGTTTGCGTTGTCATTTTTCAGCGACGACTTCGAGATAATTTTAGAATACGACCAAGACGCTGATTTTTTCTATGCGTATATAGAAAACCTCGTTAGCGGTGAAGTCTTATTAGATGTGTTCGATTTCAGTGACAGTTTGGTGAGCAACTCTATTAGTGTTACTGATGCCGAAGCTGTCAGCGCACCGGCGCTGAGTGCCATTGGGATGATCGTGGCCTTAATGCTTATTCGTCGAAGACGTCTAGGCTAAACGCTCATTTTTTGTTGTCTTTGGCTCACACTAAGGTGAGTCATAGGCAGCAGCATTAATACCGAACATGATTAAGGTCAACATTCTTAATCGCTTGGTAAGTAAAAGGGGTCCGATAGATTTTGACCTTAGATTTTTAACTATACTTTGTTCTTAGACTTTCACTTCAAACACATCATCTCTGCATAACGACCTCATTCAGCTATGCAACTTTCAGCTAAGTGTCTTCATTGCTCTTTCACCTTTTCTCCAATTATCTTTACAGCGTTAGTCAAGCCAATGCAACACAAGTTGTGTGTACGTCGTGTTGTAGTTTTTTTGTGCACTTGGTTTTAATGTTTGAAAAAGTAGTTGACCCAGTTTTCTATCTCTGTAAAATGCGCGCTCGCTTCAAGGACAAGTCAAACGAACGCGCTTAGGTGAGTTATTAAGCATGTTCGTCAAGGCCTTGTTTGAAGCGGGTTTCAAGCAAATATTAATTTAGAAATTTTAAATTAAAAGCTTGACTCCCTGATGCAAGTCTGTAAGATACGCATCCCGCTTGAGAGGGTTACCTCTGAAGCGATTCGCAGATATTGCGAACGTGCAGCAAGGCACGACTTAACAAACCGCTTTAGGTAATGTTAGTCACCTTCCGCAAGAAGTTTTCGAAACTCGTTTCAAAAACTTCGCACGACAGCTCTTTAACAATTTATAACAAGACAATCTGTGTGGGCACTCATTAAGAGTGTCTACGACAAAATTTATATCGTTTCTTGGCAACAAGAAAC
>NZ_JBHSGU010000028.1:0-821 GCF_042652645.1 Glaciecola siphonariae | reverse complement strand
ACTTGGTTTAGCCAGCTTTGTCCCTGTGTTACTCACGTACTATCGTACGCTGCGTTACTCGGAGCAAATCTGCCGTCACCAAGCGAACTGGTTGACGAAGTAGCTACGTAGGCTGGAAGATACTTTTGAAACTGATGTAAGGGGCTATAGCTCAGCTGGGAGAGCGCCTGCCTTGCACGCAGGAGGTCAGCAGTTCGATCCTGCTTAGCTCCACCACTTCTTAGGGAGAGGCCTTACATTGAATAGATTCAAAGCCTTAATCTATAGGTTCATATAAGAAATTATAGATTAGGGTTTTTTAAACTCTGAAATGTGAGAAGCGCAAGCTTCAAACATGCTCTTTAACAATTTGGAAAGCTGATAATTAGTAATCAATATTTAACGAAAGAGTAACTGATTGAACAACTTCGAAGAAATTCGAAAGATGTTCTTTCAACCGCTACTCTATCTGACGAATGTGCGATGCAAGAGGACGAGTATTACCTTGTATAGGTAATGACAGTCACCTTGCGCAAGAATAGCCTAATCTGTGATTAGACTATTTTGCACGAAAATATGATTAGCAAAACTTGTCATTCATACAGTGCACATTTTTAGCAAGCGTTTACGCTTGATGAACAATGTGCGCAAGGTGAGGTGAACAACTTGACGATGTCAAGAAGTGCTACCCCACTGAGCCCAATAACCCTCGAATTCAAAAGGCGGGGGTTTAAAATCGCCGGAAGGCTATTTAGGGTTGTATGGTTAAGTGACTAAGCGTATATGGTGGATGCCTTGGCAGTTAGAGGCGATGAAGGACGTGTAAGTCTGCGAAAAGCTGT
>NZ_JBHSGU010000027.1:1827-2000 GCF_042652645.1 Glaciecola siphonariae | reverse complement strand
TTAAAAGCGCGGCCCTCCACGCCAAATCGGCATAAACGGCTAGAAGCGCACTATGCTCGCTCATTCATATGAATGGGCGCATCTATGACTACAATATTGGCCGGTTTTTAAGCGTTGACCCGTTTATTCAAGGTACGGACAGTCAGGGCATTAATCCCTATTCCTACGTGCTT
>NZ_JBHSGU010000027.1:0-1696 GCF_042652645.1 Glaciecola siphonariae | reverse complement strand
TGGACGAAGTAAAAACTAAGAAGGTTGCGAAAACAGGCTCTAGATTAAGGACAGAAACTGAAACTACGACCTCTGGAACAGTAAATATGGCTGACGGAAGTAGTCGAAAATTTAGTATAACGCAAACGACTAACAGTAATTCCAACGGTTCGGCTACTACTGTTAGTATATCTGGTAATTCAGGTGGTGGGAGCGGAGCTGTAGATATCGGCTCCACAAAGCAAACAGCGACACAAAGTGCGGTTGAGCCTACCAGTACCAATTACAATCAATTATACTCAGATACGGCCTCTACGATTGCTAATGGTGCAGCCGCTGCCATTGGCAATCTAATACCTGACATGGCAAACGGCATAGCTGATTGGACTGAGAGGTTTCTACATCAAGATTCTGGCTCTCTAGGTAGGATGGACCAATGGGTTGATGTAGATAACGAAGTTGCACAAGGTGTGGCAAATGACTTTAGGAAAGTCGCTGCTGTTGGCACCACCATCGTTCCAATTATAAGAACCAGTGTATCGACTTCTTTAACGACGCAGCTTGGTCAGCAAGGTATCAAACACAACCCTGCGAATATAGTTCAGATAGGCAAAAATGCGAACGGAAAAATCATGTTTCTTGAAACTGGTAATTCTAGCGCAGGATTGCAGCACATTGTGCAAAGGCATGGAGCCGACTTTGCCAACCGAGGGATAAGTCAATCACAAATTCCCCAAGCCGTTATGGCTGCGGTTACCAGAGGTAAGGTCGTAGGCTACCAAGGCAAAGGAACTGGTAGACCTATATATGAAGTTGGCTTTGGAGGGCAAACTCATAGAATGGCAGTAACAACAGGAAGTAATGGATTTATTGTTGGGGCTAACCCAGCAAGATAGGTGAGCAATATGAGAAAGATTAAATTGATGACGGATTATGATTGCTATCCGTTATGGGAAGAGCTAAGCGACGGCTTAGATAATATAGCACCGTCATCACTGCCAATATCTGAGAGTTTAGCTACAAGAATTGATGCTTGGGGCGACGAATATGATAAAACAATGAACCGTGAGGATCCTGCAGCCTCTGGATTCTGCAATGAGCAAGCTCTAGTTGCGTTTGAAGAGGAGGGTGAAACGCTTTTCGCTGAGCTAAAGCAGGAGTTGAGTGAGGAATTTGCTATTACTTACTTCAGTACACACTCAAATAGCTTAAAACCATAAAGTCTAGATTTTCATCCGCAGACCTAGTGCCGCAAAACGTAGCAAGAACTTTTTTACGTTACCATATCGTACCCTTTGCTAAGCCGAAAGGTGGAGATTGGTCGTCGTTAGACGGACTCGGGGCAAGACTCGCCAGCACGGATGACCACATGGCTACGTGTCGCGGTTTTACCGAGCGCGACAAATTACATCAAGGCTGTTTGCTAGTACACATATTGCGTGTAGACATGATTCCCCACCATCCTCATGTGAATCCTCCTCATGCATTTTTTTAGGTGCTTTTGATTTCTAATGTTTACTGAAGCTCTTCTCGCAGATTCATCAACAATATGCCGAGCATATTTTCGCCACTTCCATCTCCGCCGCATCCCCAGTAGTAACCAAAAAGGTGAGCTTTCAACAAGCACTTTACCCCCTATTGATAATAATAATATTTTGGCAGCTTGGTTGTTTTGAAACTTGCGATTTAGCGCATCTCTCATCACATTTACTTTTAC
>NZ_JBHSGU010000026.1:0-14862 GCF_042652645.1 Glaciecola siphonariae | reverse complement strand
TTTTTTGTTGAACATCCACAGTCGTAATCCTGCCTATATTATGTTGACCCAACGTTATTCATCTGTGCCTTGTGCTGAGCTATTGAGCCAAGACAGCACCTTAGTTGTTATGCCTCTGTCTGGGCGCTGCGAGCGCACTGAGCCTGGTCTGATTTATACCGGTATTGATAGCTGCCCAGAGCATAGCGAGCCACCAGAGCACAGCGAGTCACCAGAGCACAGCCCGCCATTAAACGAGCTATGGCAAGTTGAAGGACCTGTTGTACGAGGTCGGTCTGAGCATTGCGATTGGTCAAAAAACGCCGATGTGATGTGCGTTGCCCGTTGGTTAGATGAAAGTGAATGCGACGATATTGAAGCCTCGACGCGCCGGGCGTATTTGTCGATAATGTCGGTACTCAAGGCACATGGCTTTGCGCATCTATTTCGGTGTTGGAACTACCTGCCTAGCATTAATGAAGGGGAGGGTGATGAGGAAGTGTACAAACGCTTTTGCGCGGGGCGTTTAGCGGCGTTTGAGGCCTTGGGCATTGCGCCGAGTCAATTTCCGGCGGCCTCTGCCTTAGGGCATCATGGACGCGGTGCGGTCATCTATGTGTTTGCTAGCCACAGTGCGCCGCAGCATTTTAAGAATACTAAGCAGGTAAATGCGTATGAATATCCGCGTCAGTACGGCATTGGCAGTCCGTCGTTTGCCCGGGCCACGGCGCTGTCGTTAGCGTCTATGGGCGGTGATGAGTCCTCGACGCACTTGTTTATCTCAGGCACCGCCAGTATTGTGGGGCATGAGACGGTATCGGTGGGCGATGTGCAGGGGCAGTTGCACGTCACAGGAGACAATATTGCGCATTTATTAGCGCACGCCAACCCAGATAATAAACGCTTGTCGGCCTTGAAGGTGTATGTGCGTCATCAGGCGCATGTGAGCGAAGTGGAGCAATGGCTGAACAAACAATACGCGGGTGTGGATAGGGTAATTACCTTGGCCGACGTTTGTCGCAGCGACTTACTGGTAGAAATAGAATGCGTGTGTCAGTAAGGGCTAAAGTGACGAATAAGTGACGAATAGGTGATGAATAAAAACCAAGCAGTGCCCTTTAATTTGGATTCAGGAAGAATTCATGAAAATTCAGGAAAGACAATGCAAATGTTAACTATCAAAGCGGAGCATGAGCGAGTTGCGGCCAAGTAAAGTTTGGCAGCTATTAAGTGCTGCGCTGGCGTATTTTTTGTTTGGCTTAGGTGCTCTATGTATTGGTGTGTTCTTTCGTGTGCTAAGCGTTGTCCCGCTTATTGGCAGTCTGCGCAAACAAAAATGGATACGCTGGTGGATTCACAAAGGCTGTTTAACCTTTATTCGGCTTTTGCGCTTATTTGGGCTCGTGCGATATGAATACGACAGCGCTGCTAAACAGCCCGCGCTAGCAGGACATATTTTGATTGCAAATCACCCCTCGCTCATCGACGCGGTATTTATGTTTGCCGTAAATAAGAATTTGTGTTGCTTTGTAAAGGGCGCGCTATGGCACAATTTTTTTACCGGCGCGGTTGCTCGTCAGGCAGGATTTATTCCGAACAATTCGCCTGAATCGGTGGCCATGGCCGTATCTAAACTGCAAAAAGGTGAGAGCCTGTTAATATTCCCAGAGGGTACTCGTAGTCAAAAAGGGCAAGACCTACTTTTCAAGCGGGGGGCGTCTAATATTGCGGTAGCGTCTAAAGCGCCTATCATTCCTATTTTGATCAAGTGTCACCCCAGTGTGCTAAAAAAAGAAGATGCGTGGTATCACATTCCAGACGGTGGCGCTCGTTTTGAATTTGTCACAGGTCCGGTGTTGCAGCTTGAGCAATGCATTGACACCGCGCAAGCGAAAACTCTGCAATACAGGCAGTTAACCCGTGTGCTTCAGACCTTTTATCAGCAATGGATAGTAAACGGGCATATTACGCCAGTGCAGCCAGTGCAATCTGGCAAAAAACTAGCGCCTTAATTAAACATGCAGCCAGGAAGGTACACTCATATGCAAGCGATGAGACACATATCTTTACTTGCCCGATTCACCTTTTTAGTGAGCGTGGTCGGGCTTGCTTTATTCTTTATTTTTGGCTCACAGCATATCCGCATTGATACTAATCTTAACGACCTTAATCCAAACAGGGAGCAAGATGCAGGACTTAAATTTGCAACTGAAGAAGTCCTAAAAGATATTAGCAGGCGCTTTATTATTGTCGTAAAAGGAAGCGACCAAGCACAGGTCAACCAAGCGGTGCAGGCGTTTAAGGGCAAGCTATCGCAAATAAACACACTCCAAGTGCAATCAAACGAACACATTCAAGAACGTTATTTAGATGCCTTACAAGTTTATCGATTTAACTTGCTCACCAACGCACAACGCGAGTCAATAGCGAGTGCAAGCATAGATGCGATGGCAAATGATGCCGTTCGACGCTTATATCAATTGGGCGATGGCATAAGGTTAATTCCTTTTGAGCAAGACCCTCTCGGTAGCTTTTCAGATTACTTACTCAGTCGCTTTGATGAATTAAGCGCAAACAATCAGGTTGTTCAAGACACTCAAGACCGGCAAGAGACACCGTTTTTTGAATCGTTTAACGTTTTAATTAAACAATACCCAGCTGGAATGGCTGAGCAAGAGACTTTATATCAAGCAATAAAACGCATCGAGGAAGAGGTCAGGACGCAGTATGAGGTTACAAATCTGCATTCTGGCATGTTCTTCTTTGCAGTTGACTCTGCACAAACGGCTAAAGGCGACATCCAGCTAATTGCTATTGGTTCGATTGTTGGCGTCATTACCTTAATGCTGTTGGTATTTCGCTCTCTTCTTCCGTTGTGTTTGTCTTTGGGCTCTATTGCCATTGGGGTAGGCTTTGGTGTGCTTACCAACACGCTCGTATTTGGCTCTATTCATGTGCTAACGATTGTATTTGGCGCAAGCTTAATCGGGATAGTGGTTGATTATTCATTGCATTACTTCTATCACTTTTTGTCTAAGCCTACACACATTCGCGGCACGGCTCATGAAAGTTCTGGAGCATTAGCGCATGATAGTGGGCGTAGCTTGAAAAAGGCCATGATGCTTAGCGTGCTAACTTCCTTAATTGGCTATGCTGCACTGGGCTTATCAGACTTGGTAATTTTGAAAAAGGTCGCCTTGTTCTCGTGCTCTGGCTTGCTGATGGCGTGGCTTAGCGTTATGTTGCTAGGCCCTTACGTCAGCAAACGTCCAATAGTGGCTCGCCAAGCACTGTTGATGAAACTTATTCGGGGTATTCAAAAGGTATTTTCAGTTTACCCAAAAGTGCTGATTGCGCTCGGGATTGTTTGTTCGATTGCCGGCGGCCTTTATTTGTACACAGCGGATATCAAGGTAAATGACGATCCGCGATTGTTTTTTCACGTTTCGCCCGATTTATTGGCCCAAGAGCAGGCCGTCGCCGAGCTCACACAGGTCTACGAACCAGGCCGGTA
This sequence comes from Glaciecola siphonariae, assembly GCF_042652645.1. Classification (NCBI taxonomy): domain Bacteria; kingdom Pseudomonadati; phylum Pseudomonadota; class Gammaproteobacteria; order Alteromonadales; family Alteromonadaceae; genus Glaciecola; species Glaciecola siphonariae. The sequence continues at coordinate 11,369 of NZ_JBHSGU010000026.1, read as the reverse complement.
TTTAGTAGTAAAAGGGCTATCAAGCCAAGATGTTTATTCTGAGTTAGAAGATTTATATCAAGCACTAGGTACTAGCAGTCAACAGCTCTCGAGCGTCATAGATTGGTTGCCCTCGCCAAGTGAGCAAAAACAAAATTACGCAGCTCAGCAATCGCTTTATGAAACCGACGGCGTGATTGACGTGTTTTATCAGCGTTTAGGCTACCCCTCAGCGCAAGCGCAGCCAATTAAACAGCAGTACGCTCAAGCAAACGGCCGAATTCTAGATTTTAATCTACTTGCATCTAGCTTATCGAGTTTGCCCCCGTTATGGATTGAGCACGAAAATCAGATATACAGTTTTGTGCTCATTCGCAAAGGCAGTGACTTGGCAAGCATTGAGGCCATCAGTCAGCAAAAAGAGAATATCCGTTTTATCAATACGCTTGGCACTGCGGTAAAAGCACTCGAAGCCCAACGAACGGCTGGCTCTGCGCTATTGGTTTTGGCATATACATTTATTGCGGTGCTGCTATTTATTTATTATCGGCGCATATCGGCGGTTTTGCTGTTAGGTATTCCTGTTGCTGCAAGCGTAATAACGATAGCCAGCGTGGCTTTGCTGGGCCAGCCCATTACGGTGTTTCATATTATGGCGCTCTTTTTGGTCTTGGGCTTAGGCATGGATTACATTATATTTGCCAAGGAGATGAAGGAGCAGCAAGCAACAACGCAACAAGCCATTTTACTGTCTGCAATCACTAGCTTGTTGTCGTTTGGCTTGCTAGCCTTTAGCTCGATGCCTGTGGTGCAGGCCTTTGGCAGCACCATTTTAATTGGCAACACCATTAATTTTATTGCTGCAATTAGTTTGTTTAATCAAGTGCATAACCCTAAGGAGAACGCGATTGTCTGATAAAAAACGAGTCTTGGTAACCGGTGCAAGTGGCGGTATAGGCAAAGCCACTGCATACAAATTGTCTCGCATGGGCTTTGACGTTGCCGTACATTATCGCAGTGGAAAAGAGGCCGCCGAAGAAGTAGTAGAGTCCATAAAGGCTAGTGGTCAGCAGGCAAATGCGCTACAGTTTGACGTGAGCGACAGAGACGCAACGCGCACTGCAATTGAAGCTGATATTGAGCAAAACGGCGCGTATTATGGCGTGGTGTGCAACGCCGGAGTCACAAAAGATAACGCATTCCCTGCGATGACTGGCGATGAATGGGATGGTGTGGTGCACACCAACCTAGATGGTTTTTATAACGTCTTGCACCCTGCCATTATGCCGATGATACGGCTTAGAAAGGGTGGGCGAGTTGTTACCTTATCTTCAGTGTCAGGCTTAGTTGGCAATCGTGGTCAAACAAACTATAGCGCTTCAAAAGCGGGCATTATCGGCGCAACTAAGTCTTTAGCCATTGAGCTAGGTAAGCGCAAAATCACGGTAAATTGTGTTGCCCCGGGCGTTATTGAAACTGGCATGATAGACGGTGTATTTGCTGAAGAAGCTAAAAAAATGATACCGCTTGGTACCTTTGGTCATGTTGATGATGTAGCACATACCATTGGTTTTTTGATGTCTGAAGAGGCTAAGTACATTACCCGTCAAGTTATAAGTGTTAATGGCGGAATGTGCTGATAAATTAATATTGATATGGCTGTAGGGGCCATGAATTTTTTGTTAAATGGAGTTTATTATGAAATATGTAATTACGGCTTTGTTGGCCATTGGCCTGTCGTTTAGCGCATTAGCGGAACTAAACCCTCGCGACCAAAAGTTGGCTGATTTACTGTTGTCGGGTGATATGCAGCGAGTAAAAAGCGCAGCAAAGGGTATTAAAGACAATGAGATCAATAATCCTGAGTTACTCGACATCGCCGCTGAGATCCTTCTGCGAAAATATGAAAATGCGTATTCGTCAGAAGTCGATACTCTTGCATGGTTAGCTCGTGCAATCGGTGCTTCAGAAAACGGCCGTTACTACAGCGCTTTATCTGAGGTGGTGGAAGGCTCCGGACAGAAGAAATTAGTTAGACACGCCAAAAGCGCCCTAGGCGATATCGATGAGGCTGCCGGCGAGCAATACGCGTTGGGTATGTATAAACTGCCTGATGGCTTGTATGCAAAAGAAGATGATTCTGTGCGCGATGCGCGTATTTTAGCTCTGCTGACCGAGGGTGATTTAGCCAGCCTGAAAAAGGGAGCCAGAGCAATAGTAGACCGTAAAGTACAGAGCCAAGCGCTTTTAGATACCGCCGCAGAAATACTCATTACCCATTATGCCGATGCCGCAGACAATAAGATTGATACGCTTTCTTGGGTAGCAACAGCGCTTGGTCAGGCAAAATCGGGTCGGTATTTAGCGGTATTGACCGAAGTTGAAGAAAACGGTTCGCACCGAAAACTGCGTAAATATGCAGACCGTGCATTAGAAAATTATGACGACACATATGGCGCATCAAACGCGCAAGCACAGCAATACGAGAAGGGCATGTTAGGCAAAGCATTACCTAGCTACGACTTCTAGCGCAGTATTTATTGCTGTCGCAGGTAATGTATCAATGGGCGAGCAGAGGTGTTACACCTGGCTCGCCTTTTTTACGAGCTTTCTAATTTTCAGTATAACGCTTGAAGATCAATGAAGTGTTTACCCCGCCAAACGCTAGATTATTACTCATAATATAGTCGGTGTTGATATGACGGCTTTCGCCTTGAATAAAATCAAGCGCAGCGCAGCGCGGGTCAACCTTGTCTAAGTTGAGCGTTGGCGCAAACCAATTTTCGTTCATCATCATAATGCTCGCCCAAGCTTCAAATGAGCCGCATGCCCCAAGGGTATGTCCGGTATAACTTTTTAACGAACTGGTGGGTTTTGCACCCATGACTTCAAAGGTTGCTTGGCTCTCTGAAATATCGCCATGCGAGGTTGCCGTGCCGTGAGCCGATACATAACCTATTTGCGAGGCGCTTAAATTAGCGTCGCTAAGGGCATCGCTCATAACCCGCTTAACAGTATCTAAATTTGGTTTAACCAAATGAGCGCCGTCGGTATTAGTCGCGTAACCTACAACTTCGGCCAATATATTGGCCCCACGTTTTTGTGCGCGCTCAAGAGATTCTAATACCAAAGTGCAGGCACCCTCGCCAAGTACCAGGCCGTCTCTATCTGCATCAAACGGACGCGGTGTTGCTTCTGGCGTCGAGTTTTTCTTGCTTGCAGCAAACAAAGTATCAAATACCGCAGCTTGAGAGGGGCATAACTCTTCGGCGCCGCCGGCAATCATTACCTCTTGTTGACCAGAGCGTATCGCCTCATACGAAAAACCAATTGCCTGACTTCCCGCTGTACATGCACTTGAGGTTGTATACATACGTCCTTGCGTACCAAAGTAAACGCTAATGTTTACGGCAGCGGTGTGACTCATCATACGCAGGTAGGTGCTGCTGTTTATACGTGAGGTAGAAAAGCTCTCGAGCATGGGCACGAATTCCAATGCTGCTTGACTGCTGCCTGTTGCCGAGCCATAGGCAATGCCGGTGGCTGCAGAATTAACAACAGGGTCTCCTAATAGCCGAGCTTGTTCTAACGCGCGCTCTGTTGCTAGCACACCCATTTGGGCTACTCTGCCCATGCTTCTTTTTTTCTTTTTTGTGTAGTGTGGCGGCATTTCAAAATCTGTTACTGGCGCAGCAAGATATGTCCCTAGACCTTCAAATTTTTGCCAGTCTTCCATAAAGCGCACGCCTGAGCGCTTTGACTGGATGGTGGATTTCACTTCTTGCCAATCACTGCCCAATGAAGACACCACGCCAGCGCCTGTAATAACTACTCTGTTATAGTTGTGCTTACTCAAAATTATTCCCTTAGCTTTTTGGTCTTCGCAAAACAGACAAGGTGGCCGCTGCGAGTGGCTCGTTATGTTGTTGTGGATTATCGTAATTTTCGATTAAACAATCAAAGGTGGCTAAATCATCACCGACTAGGGCTTTTTCGGTGCAGCTTACTTTGAGCCTTGCCCCACCCGTGAAATAAGCAGACTCAGATTTAAATGAGCGGGTGCCCAATAAAAAGCCAATGTGAGGTGAAACAATGCCTTGCTTAAGCTGATAGCCCGCGATGAGCGCCGCGGTTTGTCCCATGTATTCTAAGCCTACCCAGGCGGGTACACCAAGACCGTTTTCATAAAACGAAATATTTTCGGCGATGTTTACCAGTGAAGATGAAGAGCGCTCATCTACATGCAATAACTTGTGAATCAACAGCATGGGTGGTCGATGCGGTATAAGCTCAAAAAGCTGGGGGTCAAAGTCGCTGTCTAGGTGTATTCCCATTATTTGTCTCTATGGTTGGGGCTTTCATGCAGTGCTTGAGGCTGCCAAAAATTATAAAAATTAAACCACTGATAAGGCGCTCTAAGGCTGTGCTGCTGCAGTTTATCGGCAAATAGCTGTGCATACTTAGTAATGTCATCAAGCTTGTTTTTTCGAGAAAGCGTGAGACTGTCACATACCGCGGTAACGTCAAAAAATACTTTATTGTTATGCGTTTTATCACGATAGGCAAACATATAAACCATTGGGCAGGCTAAGGCCTTTGCGAGCATATATGGCCCAATGGGTAGGGGAGCGGGTTTGCCTAAAAAATTAACGTCTACCGTACGCTCCAGACCGCTTAGGGGAACGCGGTCACCGGCAATAAATACCCATTCTCCTTTAGCCACCTTTTCTTTGAGCATCATGATGGTTGTTACGTCAAATTCATCAACTTGAAAAACGTTTAAGCGAGAGTCTGCATTCTCTTTTTGCATAATTTTAACAAAGTTACCAGCATGCTTATCGTACAACAAAATATTAATCACCTTGCTTTTATAGCGCTGCATAAATCCGCGACAAAACTCTAAATTGCCAAAGTGCGAGCCCACTATTAACTGCCCGCGTGAGTCGTTCAAAAGCGTGTTTACGAGTGCCTGATTGCTTAATACAAAGTCGCTTTCTTCTATATCAATCAGCCAGCCCAGTAATTTATCAAGGATGACTTCTGCAAAATGTTTAAAGTGAATGAGCACGCTGATGTAATTGGGCTTGCGTTTGGAGCAAGTCGGCTGATATTTGCTTGCTACCTGATAGGCATGATTGGCGCGCAAATACTGCAAGGAGGCATTGCGCTGCTGCGCTCTAAATAGCACAAAGTATAGAGCAACAGGGTACATCACAAGAGAAAAGACAGGGCGACCAAAAATTCGATAAAGCCAATACAGAAAGCGCATACCCGCCACTGTGCCGGCCTCTTGCATTTGTGACCAATGCGCTTGTTCTGAATTGCCCATGCCAGGTTTACTGCTTTGCATCATCTTACCGAAGCAGTGCTTTTATTTTGCGAAAAACCAAGACAGGTGAGCGAAGAAGCATCCCAAACATAAGCTTGATGTGTAGCCTGATCAGCAGCAGGTTGTCGCGTAAATAATGAAAATGAGAAACGGTGTTTTCATGATAAATAACTTTGGTAGGAATAAAGTGTACGTCAATATCTGCCCAAACCGCCTTGACCAAGATTTCAGTGTCAAAGTCCATACGGGTGCCAAGCAAATAGCGGTCAATTACCTTTTCTAACTGAGAGATTGGGTAAACCCGAAACCCACACAAGCTGTCTTTCACTTTCAGCGACAGCGTTTCCAGTGCTACCCAAAAGTCAGTCACTTTGCGTCCGTATACGCGCGCTTTTGGTGCCGACTCATCAAAATAGGGTTGTCCTGAAATAATCACTTGGGGATGCGCTTTACTGTGCTCAATAAGCTTGGCAACATCATCAATGCAATGTTGTCCATCAGCATCAATTTGCAAAACATGCGAAAAGCCCAAGGCATTTGCATAATAGCTGGCGCTTATTACGGCAGCGCCTTTTCCCCTATTTCTTTGATGACGTACTAAATGAAAATTAGGGTAGTCTGCCAACGCGGATTTTAAACTCTCAACAGAGGCTTCGCCGCTGCCATCGTCAACCACGATGCAAGGCAGGTCTAGTGACGCTAGTTTTGGCAAAAATTGCGCAAACAGCTGCTCGTGTTTGTAATGCGGAACAATAAGGCAGTAGTTCATGGTGTAAGGAACTTAAAACTACCGCTTGAAAAAGAATCGTGTTCGCTGAAAAAATGAAACTTAATCAGGTGTTTTTCGGGCAGGTAAGTCAATTCAAGGCTCATCTGGGTGTTTGGCATCACCATCGATTTAAACTTTACATTGGTGAGTTGTGAAAACCGCTCAGAATTGAGCAAGAGCGCTTTAGAAAATTTACCAGCCCAGTCTATTTGCACCACTCCAGGCAGCACTTTTTGCTCAGGAAAATGCCCGTCAAACCACGATAAGTCCTCAGGAACATGTAGCGTTATCAATGCCTTTAGCTCAGCTACATCAACGCTCAATATTTCGGGTCGTTGGTCTTTTGTAAAAAGTCCGCTAAGCAGGTTTATTTTATCATCACTCATCAATAATGCCGTTCTTTCTTTTGTAATGGCCACGGTATAGGTACTCACACGCTGCAAATAATGCAATAAGAACGTATGATAAAACGCCGTTGTACAGCGCCCAAAATGCGAGTGAAGTGTACCATGCAGTGTATGCAGAAACTATCCCATTAGTGATTAACAAAAGGCCCCATGCAAGGCTCAAGGAGCGTAAATATCCTTTTGCTTCTGGTGGCGGTTTTTTCTTAGACAGGTGAGCGAATTTTTCGATTAAGCAATGTTCGTTTTTAAGTGAAGTAATAAACAAGGTGCCAATCGCTACATTCATCAAGACAGGATAAAACTTAAGAATTTGCTCACTGTTTATTATGACCACACATGCGCAAAAAAAGCCCACGGCAATCAATATAAGATAGTCAGAGCCTTGTCTGGTTTTACCTAACACCAGAAATCGTAGCAGGCCAGCGATAAACAATACGGCGGCAAAAACCATCGGTTCGATAGTTTCAACAAAGCGATATACAACAAAAGGATAGCTCAGCAGAAGGGCTGCTATCAGCAGCGATAAAATTGCATTCACCGCCTTCGCTTGTTTGTTTATGCTCAAGCGATCACGCTATGTCTGTAGTTGCCTAAGAGCAGCATTTCTTGCTCTGACACCTTAGTGCTAGGGGAGTCGGTTAACATGTCTTCAAACAATGGAATGATGTTTTCCATCAGCGTTATGTTAGCGTTGAGGGCGTTTTCTACATCGATATTTTTTTGTTTCAGCACGTCATTAAGTTGATTTAGGCAAGGCACTAAATACTGGTCCATAAAAATCCCTTTTGCTGGCAAAACCAAGCGCTGCTGGGCACGTTTATTCAGCAGCATCTGCATTTTTTCGTTTAGCGCTTGAGCCTTCAGTAAGCTTGGGTTTAGCGCGCGCATCTTGTCGATGTCGGTTATGGTATCTGTAAAAAACAAGAGGGTGAGTACGCCCCAATAATAGGTGTAATCCCACACTAATTTAATCGACATCATTTTACGGTCGCCAAAGCCGCCATATTGATGTTTGTATAACGACAAGGTGTTGCTAAAAAACGAGCTGGATATTTTTTGATACACCGCTGCGTCTAGCTGGATGTTTGCCCCAGCCATGTCCTTTTCAATGAGCGCAGTAATGAAGGTGTTATTTATTGCAATAAAATCACTGCCGGGTGAATAGAATGGGTCTGGAAACACACCCGCTTCGCCAGTGAGGGCCCATCTGTCGGCAGAAAAGATTCTTTTGCTGCTGTATGAATAATCGTTAATGACTTTAAAATCGAGCAGTTCAGTGCCTTCTAGCGCCTCAGCACATCTTGGTTGTTCTTTACGAAGCCACTGCATCGTGTCTTCAAAACAACTTATGCCGCTGTCGGCCAATGCATCATCATCGAGTACTATGCCAAAACTCGTCGCCCCAGACCCAAGAGGAATGATCCACACCCAGTAACCCGGTCCCATCAAATGATTGGTGCTTAGCCATCGTTTACCAGGATTACTTACTCGCTGCTGCCATTGTGGGTCTTCTGACCACTCATCAATGATAATGGTATCGCTGACTCTGAAAAATACGGCATTACCGCGATGGCCGGTTGATGCATGCAAATTGAGCTTGTTTTTTAAAAGCGCTTGCCTGCCTGCTGCATCTACAATCCATCTTGCCTGAACATCAATATCCTCATCGCCTTTAGAGCAGGAAATTTGATGCCCGTCGCCGCTTAGCGATATATCGCCCGGAGTGCTGCCATCAAGTATCTGTATACCTTTATCAACTAAACATTCGTACAGATGGTTTTCCAATACACCGCGTTCAATTTGATAGGTGGGAATGCCAAAGAGCTGACTTACGCCTAGCTCATCGCAATCGCTATAATCGCCAGCGCCGCCCCCAAAAAAACAACGTAGGCCATGCTTCTTAAGATGCTTAGATTCAAAATGTGCCTTTAAGCCCAATACCTCTGTAAAGTAGTGAGAGCCTATTTCGACGGTGGATTCACCCACTTTTGCTGTAGTGTCGGGCACAGGGAAGGTGTTTTTTTCGATAACAACAATATCAAATTCTGGATTTTTATTGCGCAGTTGTAGCGCCAGACTCATGCCGGCTAAACCTCCACCTAAAATCACTATGTCAGTGTGTATCGATTTCATATTGTCACCCATTCGAGAAGGTTGTTATTCATGCACTGCTACCCACAAATCCATTGCTTACAGCCGAGAAAACGAAATAGAAGTACCCTTACTCAAGGGCATCGACAAGGCCTTGGCACTCTCGTCTGTTGTGCCTGACTCTTGCTTGAGTAGCTCTGCCAAACATAAGATTTTAGCGCTCGGATTGCTTTGATACAGCGATGTTATGTAGCTGTTTTCTGATGTTAGTGCAGGCCAAGACGCGCCGTTGGCCTTTTCGATTTTGGCACTAAGTTCAATACCCTCAACATCAGCGGTACTTGGGTAAATAACCACAGAAAATGCAAAGGCTTCTGCGTTGTGTAACAAAGGTCGCAACACATCAGACACTGGCGCATCGTAAAAGGTAACCAACATGGGAGTGCCTTCAGATTCGCACTGCACCATGGCCTCAAGCAGCGTGAGCGAAACCGATTCTTCATAGCCTGCAACAGAGTTAGCAGCTGTCATCGTGTTTGTGCTGATGGTCCAATAGCCGGCGGGCGCATTATGCACTGAATTGTGAAACTTTGTGGGCGAGAGCTCTTTATGCTCAGAGGCTAAGGTTTTGCACATATAGTCGGTAAGATCTGTATCGCCGAGGCCCGACACAAATACGCAGGTTAAATCCTCTGGAGCAACATTGGCCGATTGCGTAGCCTGCCATGAGCTTTCAACCGCTAAGCGCACAGACAAGGGGGCTCTGCGTCTTTCATTAGCGGGGATCACGCTTGGCTTAGGCCCTTTGTTTTTGTCTTCAGGTAAATCGGTGCTGTGAAGCAGTGCCTGCAAGGCATCCCACGTATCAAAGTAAGAACCCCATGCGCCTACGCTGGCTACCTTACATCGTAATTCTTTTGCCTGCATATCAATTAACCTTACTGAATAACAGCGTACAGTTGTTACCGCCAAAACCGAAAGAATTTGTCATTACGTGTTGGCAGCTTTTACTTTGACTGGCGGCCTGAATCGTAAAATCTAGCGTTTCGTCGAGGGTTTCAAGGTTTTTCGAGCCCGGTATAAACTGCGTGCGTAATGCGTCCATGGTGATAATTGCTTCAGTGATGCCTGCTGCGCCAAGGGTATGTCCCATCCAGGCTTTTGTAGATGAGCATATTGTGCTGCGAGGGAATAAATCGGCAATTAATTGCCCTTCAATCATATCGTTTGCTCGGCTAGACGTCCCATGCAGATTAATATATTCAATTGCGTCAGGGCTTAACTTGGCACGCGTTAATGCTTGAGTCATCGAGAGGCGAGCGCCAAGTCCATCCGGATGAGGATGAGACATGTGATAAGCGTCTGAGCTCTCTCCATATCCTGCTAAGCGAATGCCTGTATGGCTGTCGGCCTCGCCTGTGCGCTGCAAAATAGCAAAGCCCGAAGCCTCCCCTAAATTAATACCGTCGCGGTTTTGATCAAATGGTTTACACGGATTTTTTGATAATAATTGTAGGGAGTTAAATCCATGAAGCACGCTTAAACATAAAGTATCGACTCCGCCAACTAACACGGCATCTACAATACCGTATTCTAACCAGCGTGCGCCTGTCGCAAACACCTTTGCGGATGATGAACAGGCCGTATTAATCGTCAGCGCGGGTCCGTCAATGCCGGTGTAGTGCGCTACAAACAAGCTTGGGGCATGAGGGTTATGAACTAAAGACTGACGGTATTGAGGTTTGAGCGCACCGTTGTCGTCTAAATCCGTGTAGGCGGTCTCGGTTCTATCAATACTTGACGTGCTCGAGCCCATTACAATGCCCACACGAGATGAACCGTATTGCTTGACTAATTTAGAGAGCGTTTTTTTTAATTCACCTTGTTCTAAGCCCAAGGCTGCCAGGGCATTATTTCTGCTTTGCCACTGCTTGAGGTCGCTCACCTCATCAATTTCCTTGACCTTACCTATCCATGTATCTATGTCAGAATGCGGAAGATTGTTTTTTACTAAACCACTTTTATCTTGCTTAAGTGACTCGCGTAATGCATTCAAGTTCAGGCCAGCGGCTGAACAAGACTCGTAGTCAATTATTTCTATATCCATGTATCTGCGTTATGTTCCTGTAAATGGTTTAACATTGCGAGTATATGTAAAGTCTAGTTTCGACGCAAAGGGCGCATAACAGTGCGTGTAAAGTAAAAGTTGCGACGCATAATGCTTGAGGATTAATAGTTTGTAAGCGTCTAACACCGAGTTTTAAAAACTAGCCTATGTTTACGTATAGTTACTTGTTACTTTCAACAAAAGCGGTGAGCGAGGCGAGGTTTTTAAACGCTTCTCGAGTGGCTTCATCTTCGGCTTTCATTTGCACGCCGTATTCTTGGGAAATGGCCAGCGAGATTTCGAGGGCGTCGATGGAGTCGAGTCCAAGTCCGTCGCCGAATAAGTCTTCGTTCGGGTCAATTTCATTGGGCTCCATATCTTCTAGGTTAAGCGCCTCTACTAACAGGGTTGCCATTTTCAGTTCGGCGGGTGAGTGAGTAGTCATTGTGAGTCATCCCTTGGGCTGTGTTTTCTTTATTTTCTAGGGTCACTAGTTTAAACTAAGGGGAAATTAAACACTAATTTTATGCGCCGATATGCTGGTAAAATCGCCGGTATGTTAAAAACACGCGGTAAAAGCGTTAATCTTTTTTGTTGAACATCCACAGTCGTAATCCTGCCTATATTATGTTGACCCAACGTTATTCATCTGTGCCTTGTGCTGAGCTATTGAGCCAAGACAGCACC
>NZ_JBHSGU010000025.1:42099-45596 GCF_042652645.1 Glaciecola siphonariae | reverse complement strand
TTACCTTTTTGTTTTGTTAATAAAGATTCGACACCTTTATCAAAACGGGTAACTCTCTCTTTTGCAAGAGGATTGTCAGATTAAGTCGAGACTAATTCAAATATGCACAAGCTTTATCTGAATTAGTCTCGACTTAATCTGCACTAGCAAACAGCCTTGATGTAATTTGTCGCGCTCGGTAAAACCGCGACACGTAGCCATGTGGTCATCCGTGCTGGCGAGTCTTGCTCCGAGTCCGTCTAACGACGACCAATCTCCACCTTTCGGCTTAGCAAAGGGTACGATATGGTAACGTAAAAAAGTTCTTGCTACGTTTTGCGGCACTAGGTCTGCGGATGAAAATCTAGACTTTATGATTTTATGCTATTTGAGTGTGTACTGAAGTGAATTAGTGTGATTACCAAGGGATTATGTAGATTTCCTATTTTATTGTTGTGCGATTTGGCCTTTTCGACCACATTAATATCGGACACTGGAAGCAAGTGCTTTCAAACAATTTAGTCAGGCAATATTATTACATTGATTGCCAATGTTTTTGACGCGCATCTTTTTTCCATTTTCTAGTGCATCTGTCAATTTCCAAGAGCCAAACTATCTGCTTTTAATATCAACACATCTAGCAGTAAACCACAGTAATCCAAAATTGGAGAACTGCTGTGCGCCAAATAAATATTCCCTCCAATGAAAGTTAAGATGTTCTGAAAGACCTCTAGAAAGTCACTACATATGTAAGTTGATCTGAATTATTGAACACCATCGAATGCTCTATTTATTCGTTTTACTCAGAGAGCTTAAAATAGCTATGCCCTGCCAGAGGTAATAATCTTATGCCCTCTTCATACAGCATTTTCGCACCAATTGTGTAGCGATGAGAGCGAGCGTTTGCCTCGGCACCGTTAACCGGATTAACAGCTATTGCTCCCGCTTTTGTGGCTTTTTTCAAGATTGAAGCAACCTTATTAGCCATTGCTACATGTTTGTTGTCGTCAGACATAAAAGCTAGGACTGATTCTTTTAGACCTTGTTTCGTCATTCGTCCAATATGTAGACCAATAACTCCTTGGTTGGAGTCGTAAAACCTGTTTGATGAAGACGCATCCAAAGAAGGTCGTTTGGCACTGAAGAGCACACGAATATCCCTATCAACACTTAGTTCATCAAGTGATAATTTACCCTCTATTTCCTTTAATTCGAAAGGTCTCAAAGACATCACTGTAATAAACAATCCTAATTCGGAGCTAACAGAATGAATGTATTCAACTAACTCTTCTAACGTGGCGTGAAACGGTATCATTATTTTTTTCATAACATTCGTCCTAATCATACTGCTCGAATCTAGTAGGAAGACCAGCATTATTCAAGTCGTCAAGAGCTTGCTGTTCACGCTTAATCGGAGAGCCATCTGCTTTTGTTTTCCCAACATTTATTCCACATAGCATACCGTTGCAATCTTGGTAAAGTATGTCTGGTCTGCGACCACTTTTATTTCCACCGGGTGTTCTAACCAACTGCTCAGGAAGTCTCCCTCCGCCAGCGATTACCACTCCACCAGCAGCCTCTATTTGATCGCCAACTTCACGAATCTTTTTATTATGCGGCGCATCCGGATCTGTTTTTGGTCCTCTCTTTGCGCCCCCTCTCACTTTGGTAGCTTTCCGAGCCAACTTTACACCAGTTGCCGCATTTCCAACAATAGGTACCATGGCGGCTAGTGAAAGCGCGGCTCCTTGGTAATCGCCTCGTGCTAGGGAAATGCCCGCATTAGCTAAGTCCGCTACTTCCCCAATGACGGGAAGCATTCCGAAGAAATCAAGCCCGGTTTGTATACTATCCAGTGTACTGTCAGATTCACCTGAGGTTGCCGCACCTCCACCACCGTTGAAATGGGAAAGGGCCCCGATACCATTGTTTACAGGGCTGCTGGCAGATTTATTTGCTATGCTCTGTTGTGAGCCTACTTCGACTATTTCACTTGGGTTTGGAAGTTTAGGAGAATCATCTTTTCCATTTGAATTAGATTCGTCATTGCTTTCATCACCGTTGTTACCGTTACCAGTTTTTCCATCACCACCAGAGTCACCGCCAGAATTGCCGCTGGAATTCGGACAGACACCTGCGCCGCATGTAATGATATAATCTGCTACTTCAATTTCCGCCTCATAGCCAGAAGGATCAGTTCCAGCTAAGGGTCTATTCATCAAATAGCTATAAGGATTAATACTCTGACTGCCAGTACCTTGAATGAACGGGTCAACACTCAAAAACCGGCCAATATTGTAGTCGTAGATGCGCCCATTCATATGAATGAGCGAGCCTAGTGCACTTTTAACCGTTTATGCCGATTTGGCGAGGAGAGCAGCGCTTTTAAAGAGCATTGATATAGACTGACAAATCTATTTGAAAAATACCCCTATGTGGGGGTTTTGGTGTTCAACAACTATCACTATCAATGAGTAAGCAATATTTCAAGCAACCTGACCCTGAGGGATCCGATATTTCAAGCAATCTGACCTTGAGGGAATCGATATCCTTGCTCGTAACATGAAGGTTAACCGACATAAAGCCATGGCCGTGTAATTCCTTGATGAGAAGACTGCACTGGAGGCCGAGCAAACCAAGGCAAAAAAGGTTGAAGCCAGCCAAGAATTTGAACTGGCAGCCTAAGACATCAAAGCCCGCTGATGCGAGCTTTTAATAGGGATATCAAATACTAATCATTCTAACCAAGTAAAGCCTTTCGGTACTCTTCCTTTGATAGTCATATAAAGAAAAAGATACGAACCGAATATGAATGCAAGCAATGAAGCTACCACCACCATATTTACACCGTCATCGATCATGAAATCTATCATCGCAACAGAAGCTAAAATAAAGCAGAATGAAAGAAAACCTGTTCCGAGTCTTGCAATACGTCTTATCTGCATGTAAACACCTACTAATTTGCAAATTCATTGTCATTAAAATAGTTCGAAGCTCTACGTGCTGCTCTATTCATATAAACTCGTAAAGCGCTGCCAGCCGCATTACCCCCTGCATACGCAACAGTAGTTACTGCTCCATTTAATAAAGCCGTCCTACCCACATATGCTGCCGTAGCTGCTCTAGTTTGCATATGTGCAGCTGTCTTAAACCCAGATTTAGCCCACTGCCCAAAGGTCATACCACCATTTTTTGTAGCAAACTGACTACCAAATATTAGACCTACAGCTTTTTTATCCAAATCAGCTATAGGTCCAGCGACTATGCTGGTTCTCATAAAGTTTTGAGTAAACTCTTCGGATTTACTCATATCAGTTCTTCCGCCAGTAAACCTAACAACTCCTTCCCAAAAACCATCAGAAAAGTCTTCTGACACACCATCTACAACTGCATTAACTCGCCAAGATAAACCTTCCGCAGCTTCTCCGAATAGCTCTTTGGTAGCGCCAAATGCATCATCAATGAAACTACTGTCACTATTTCCACCGCCATTTTGGCCACTGACATTCAGAGTTGCA
>NZ_JBHSGU010000025.1:39932-41877 GCF_042652645.1 Glaciecola siphonariae | reverse complement strand
CAACCTTCTTAGTTTTTACTTCGTCCACTTCCGCCTCTACAGTGTAACCAGTCGGATCAGTAAAACTAAGCGGATTATTGAGCACATAGGAATAGGGATTGATCCCCTGACTGCCAGTACCTTGAATGAACGGGTCAACGCTTAAAAACCGGCCAATATTGTAGTCGTAGATGCGACCATTCATATGAATGAGCGAGCATAGTGCGCTTCTAGCCGTTTATGCCGATTTGGCGAGGAGAGCCGCGCTTTTAAAGAGCATTGATATAGACTGACTAAACCTATTTGAAAAATACCCCTACGCGCGGGTTTTGGTGTTCAACAACTATCACTATCAATGAGTAAGCAATATTTCAAGCAACCTGACCCTGAGGGGTCTATTGGAAGTGATAGCTAGTCAACGGGACTCATATTATTTTCCTGCGCTGGTGAAAATATCTTTGCTCTAATGTTAGCGGAATTTTCTAGTTAAAAGTGCTATTTTTTTGGGGAGGATTACACGTTTTGCGCTGCTCTCGCGCAATATGGCCACATCTGATATATAGCTTATTTGCGTGCTTAGCCCTTCGCTTATTTCTACCTCGTACAATTTGTCGATGTAATGCGTAGTTACCGACTTACCCTCTACCACTCTCACTTGTTTGTAGCGCATGGCATCGGCGCCATAATAAACGTCTACGCGTGAGCCTAAACGCTCTATTCTAGTAGGCTTGTTAAAGCTGTAAAACCATACCTCTTGAATATTATTACGCTTGGTTTGGTTACCTTTGTTGTCGTAATCAAAGCTAACAGTACCACCATTTTTTTAAGCTTACCTGCTTTAAGCGATTGTTGTTCTGCAGAAAAATGAGAAATCGTACGAAGCAAACGTGGCAAAGAAAATCTAGCGTTCGATAGGAGCGTGGGAAAATAGAAAATTATGTTCAGATCTTATGATAAATAACTTGGTAAAAAGTACGATAAATGCGTGGTGGTCTACATCTACTTAGCTACTCGATATAAAATTTAATAGGTAGCGTTAGAAACATCACAATTGGAATTACAATGCTTAACCAATATGCAATGTTGAAATTTCGGTTCTTGGTTACTAAAAATGCAATCAACCATGCAATAAAGCTAATAGCGAAGTAGCCAACAAACCAAAGCGTTGTAAAGGACCCGATACCTTTCCCACTAATAATGAATTTCCATTGTATAGCGATTATCGCAATAAGATTTCCATAACTAAAAAGTACAGCTAGCCAATATAGAATGTTGGAAATGCCTTTCTTGTTCAGCGCCATTATCGCAATCCTCCATCATACAAGTCTTTCGCCAATTGTCTGCGTCGGTTCATGCCTGTTTGATTGCTTGGTGCATAATAGAAATGCCCAGAACCCTGCGTCATTTGATAGCCCAGTTGAGGTGCGGAACGAATTACATCCCACCCTGACATCCCCGCCCTGATAGGGTCACCGTGTCTCGTTAAGTCCTTCACTATTACATTGCGAATTCCTTTTGTGGCTCTAAGTGTTGTCAAGAAGCTTTTCGCTATAGGTGCACCTATTAGTACAAGGTTATCTACGTTTCCGCCTTTTTTGACTCTTGTCATGGCAACTTGCGCGGCTACTAGAGAGCCGTATGAATACCCAACTAAATTGAATTGACCTTCACCATCACCTTTGTTGATCAGTCTTTCTGGCGTAGTGTGAACTCGATTACCTAAGTCCACTTCTTCGTTTAGCGCTAGTACACCTATCGCTGCATCAATACCAGAATTCATCGACCATCGTTCACTATCAACTGTGTGAACGTCAGATATTCCTGCCTCACCCATAGCTGCCGCCATGTCATCGATATATTCACCATCCATCCCTGCACCACCAAAGAAATAAGTGCCATCGTACTGTGGTGTTCCACCTCCATTGGTACTACCGGGAGCAACCGCACTTTGTGTCGCTGTTTGCTC
>NZ_JBHSGU010000025.1:0-39702 GCF_042652645.1 Glaciecola siphonariae | reverse complement strand
CAACCTTCTTAGTTTTTACTTCGTCCACTTCCGCCTCTACAGTGTAACCAGTCGGATCAGTAAAACTAAGCGGATTATTGAGCACATAGGAATAGGGATTAATGCCTTGACTGCCAGTACCTTGAATGAAGGGATCAACGCTTAAAAACCGGCCAATGTTATAATCGTAGATGCGCCCATTCATATGAATGAGCTCAACCTCATCCAAATGCTCGTGGTCGGTAAAACCTCGGCGCGTAGCCATGTCGTCATCAGTGCTGGCAAGTCTTGCTCCGAGTCCATCTAACGACGACCAATCCCCACCTTTAGGCTTACCAAAGGGGTCAAAATGTCGACGAGCAGTCACTTGTCCATTGTGGTCGGTAAAAGTTGCCGCGGAGCCCAAGCGGTCTTTATGAGTAAAACGTATGCTGCGTTTTGCACTGCTCTCGCGCAATATGGCCACATCTGATATATAGCTTATTTGCGTGCTTAGCCCTTCGCTTATTTCTACCTCGTACAATTTGTCGATGTAATGCGTAGTTACCGACTTACCCTCTACCACTCTTACTTGTTTGTAGCGCATGGCATCGGCGCCATAATAAACGTCTACGCGTGAACCCAAACGCTCTATTCTAGTGGGCTTGTTAAAGCTGTTAAACCACACCTCTTGAATATTATTGCGCTTGGTTTGGTTACCTTTGTTGTCGTAATCAAAGCTAACTGTACCACCATTTTTTAAGCTTACCTGCTTTAAGCGATTGTTGTTCGCAAAGTAGCGATACGCATTATCGCTATCTACAGAGTAATCTGACTTAGCCAGTAAATTGCCCACTTCATCATAGCGGTAATTAATGGCTAATGACGTACCCGCCGCTGTGGTGCTTGAGCGTGTTAAACGCTGCAAAGCGTCGTAGGTGAAGTTGTCTTTTGAGGCCGGACCAAATGCACGATTTTCTTGTTGGCGCAAGTTTCCATAACTGTCATAGTCGGTGTATTGTAATTCATGCAGGTCATCACCAACTGTTGCACTAACCTTTGACCAAAGCATCTGCCCGGTGCGTGAACTATAGCGATATTCCCCGCGCAACTGCTGATTACTGATCCGCGCGCCGCTAATATTACCCCACTTGTCTTGGTCTGTGATTTCACGATACACGTAGCCCGATGCAGCGTTCATTTCATGGGTCAAATAACCATAACGATTATACTGATACGCTAAAGTAAGACCGTTCGGATATGTTAGAGATTTTACACGTCCAAAGCCTGCATCGTAGGCCATTTCAGTGCGATAATCGTTCCCGTTAATACGTGTGGTGGTATCGGTAAGTCGCGCTAGGTGGTCGTAATCGTAATGCTTACTAAACTCACCGCCCAAGGTTTCTGAGCATAATAATCCTTTACCGCAGCCATCAAAATTAAAAATAGCCGTTTGAGCATCGCTCTCACGCTTATATACGCGCCCTAGGGCATCATAGCTATATAAAATGAGATCATCGTTTGCGTCTCGTTCTTCAATTACGTCACCAAAATCATTGTACTGATAATGCGTTACTCCTTGATTAGGGTCTTCTACTCTAAGTTTACGACCTAACTCATCGTAAATCGCATAAATGTTATGCCCCTGAGCATCCTGCACAACCGTAGGTGCACCGCCGGCGCCATAGCTGTATCGTGTATAGTACCCTTCAGCATCTTTTGTAAACAACAATTGTTCATTAAAGCCATAGCGCCGCTCCATAAACAGGTTGCCTGCACCCGATGATGCATCTGGCGCATTCACCGTTATTGATGTGGTAAGGCCATCGTGCGCATAGCTTGTAAATAAGTTTTCTGAGGCACTATCAGTGGCAGGGGTTTCTTTGGTAAGCGCTCTGTCGAGCACATCATAACTGTAAGTGGTATAAATTGGCGAGCCCGTGTACGGTGCCGATTGTTTGATAGCTCTGCCTAAAGCATCAAATACCGTTTTTGTATACACCCAGTCACCCTCAAAATTTTGCGAGGCGCTGGCAATGGTTCGCCCTAATGCATCAATGTATTCTTTTGATGAAGGCGCACCTGCCTGCGTATTCGTTACTACCATTCGAACATGCGAGCTGGGCGGCTGCGACTCAGGTTTAGTATAGTCAATGAATACTGTTTTGCTGCCTGGCGTACTCATACTAATCGGGCGACCGAAGTCATCATAGGTATTCTCTACCGTTATCCCAAATGGATCTGTTTGACTAAGTGGCGTACCGAAATGAGGAAGTGTTGTGGTAGTAGTTACATGACGCTTACCATTCGGGTCAGCTGTCATTTCGAAAGCAAAGTAACCATCAGCAGCAGCAATGCTGCCATTTTTTGAGTAGCTAATTGCAACGCTGCGCTGCTCTTGCTTCCCATTTACAATATCACCCTCTTCGCTTTGTAACGTAGGCAAACCATAGCTGTTATATTTTACGCTAGTTACAGAGCACGCTTGTGAGCTCGAGGCACATTGGCTGGTAGTTTTTGATGACTTACCCGGTGCAACAATCGTAAGCGAGGGTTTGCGAACTTCGCTGTCCCATGTCAGCTTTGTGGTGATGTTTTGCAATAGAGCAGAAGAGTCTGACGAAAGTGGTCGAGGTACGGCGCTACCTAAACTCGCTTTTTTGGTAACCGTACTTTCACTCAATTTATTCGGCCAGTTATTGTCAAAGGTATGGCTAGGCAAAAATGTGAGTGCTTCGGTAATTGTATAGTCAATAGCCTCACTCGTATCATCCAAAATTTCGGTGGTAGTCACTTTACGCACAACGTTGCCATAAGCATCAATCCCATCCGATGGATTAATACTTACTGTCACTTCTTTAACACGGGCATCACCGTCATTTACTTTATAGGTAGTTTGCTTCGATTCTGCGTTAAAAATTTGATAAGCGATTTGACTATCTATTCCTAAAGTATTCAACCGCCAATCATTTACGGTGCGCGACAATCTGCCTTTGTAAGTTCCAACCTGCGACACAGTTTGTTCTGCAATTAGGCTACTAAACGGAAACTTCTGCTTAAATAACGTTTGTGTCTGAGTGCCTCGTGTCACATTCTCTGAGGTAATCGTTTCAAATCCTCTAAAGCCACGTCCTTGCGTATTGAACATCGCGTTACCATAACGATATCTTGTAAGGTTTTTACCTCCAATCCCATTTGACGCTGTAAATTCTGATACCACATACATGCTGGAGGCAAAGAGATGGTGTGCATCATCTACTATGGAGCTGAAGTCTGCGCTATAAAAGTCATCATAAGGGTTAGCAGAAAGTGGCCGTAGTTGCCATTCATACTCAAGGCCAAATCCATTATTAATCGACTTAATTATGTCGGTTGCCATATAATCATCAGGAGAAGGTTGACTGTTAAGCGCGGAGCCGTAATTACGATTGAACATTATCGTATCTAAATTGCCATTTAGCACCGATGGTGCACCCGCTTTAATCGATTCTAAGTAACAACCTGAAGTAGGACAGCCAAAGGCGAATACTAAATCCGACAAGCCTTTTCCTAATCCATCAATAACAAATGCGTTGTTAGCGCTTGCTATTAAATTGGTTTCATTAGGCGATATAAAAGATGCGCTATAACCATTGACCATATCACCACTGAACGTGATTGCTTGGTATCGATAGATGTTTGCATCAAAACGTGTTTCTGGATAGTTCTCTACTTCAAAACCACCAACGTATGAAATGTCTGGTTCTCTTAGTTGATGGCCACACTTTTTGACATTTACAGGATTACCAGCACCGTTTACTTTCTTATATTCGCGGCAAAAAGAGGCTACGATGTCTTTTTTGTCGTAACTAGGAAGGATTAGCTCCATTCTGCCATCACCGTTAATATCCATTTGCTTAAATGCTTCAATAAACCTAGGCGAACTAGCATAATCTGGCTCAAGCGGATCTGTTCCCGGAATATATGAAGCGATTGCTTGCAGCGAGATACCGGTATCAAAAGCATCAGAAAAAGTCGCATCGCCTAAATTGATGCGCGCATATAGTTTTGTGCTCCCCCCTTCTATCCAGCCAATCCAGTCATTATAACCGTCTCCGTTTATATCGATTAACATCGTGAATTCGTATAATTTTTGGCTTTGTACAGACGCATCAATACGCTGAGTAAGCACATTTCCATTTTTAGCTTGCGAGATGAGAAGAATATCTTTCAACACGGGCCGAGACATTTGAGGAAGTTGATGCGAAATTGCCACATCGATAAAGCCGTTTCCATCCATATCACCGGCGATATTAAAGGACTCGCGAGTATCTATTTTTGTTAATAACACGGGCAAACTGCTATACGGATTGCTCGGGTTGGTACTATGTATATATAGATTTAAATCTCCCGAGGCAGAGCACGGGCCACCTTTACCACCGCCACAATTTATATTATGGACTACTATATCGGGCCAACCGTCTCCATTAAAATCAGAAATTGTTTCGATGGAATCGTATTGCTCAATGACCACAGAGGTGCTTATTCTCTTGGCTAGTGAACTTAGGCTAATATTTATGAAGCCATTTTCGACTGCCCACGAGTCGCTTAGCCCATCCAAGTCAAAATCACCGTCGTGGCAAACGGGTTGGAAAGTGATGGGGTTATTGTCACAATTTTGCAATTCAGTAAAATTGGCTCCCTCCGAATCTCCATCGGCATTCACGAAATATGAAGGCCAATCACGGCTGCCATTTCCATCAACATCCCCTCTGGGGAGAAGGCGAGTTAAATCGGGAACGTAAGTGTCAACAGGGATTAGTGGTTCTCCACTATTTGTTGTTAGTAGCTCTGTCTGATACAACTGCTGTGCATCATGCCAATCAACTGACGTGACTGCTTTACAAGTGGTCAGAGCACCATTACATTCATGGATACTGCTTAACAGATCGCGCCGACTGGAATTACTACCGCCGCTTTGGTAGTCAAATTCATATTTTTTTACTGCACTAGATTTGTAATAAGTATCGATGGACTTCAAGCGCTTAGTGCTTGAGGTAAACCCACCGTAAACTGAGGATGAGCTCGTATAATCTCTATTTTCATAAACAAATGAGACTTTTCGGTCGCCTTTAGAGGAGCCTGTTCCCGTATAAAAAATATCTGTTAAAAGTAACTCAGCAGATGCTTGATCATTTAGATATTGATATTCAATGACATTGTTTCCCGTGGCATCAGTCGCACTAGTAATATGCCAACTAAGAGGCGATGTAACGCCAACGGGGACCAGTTTGCTGGTCTTATTAGTACCATATTTTTCAATATGTCCATTCGGTAAACTAACCTCAAATGCGCTGTTTTGAGAATCTATGCTGCCCCCAACTTGCCTTACGATTGAAAGTGAATCTATTTCGGTTTTATACTCTGCATTTACACTTCCGTAAGTTCCGCTGAGTAGCATAAGTCGTTGACCGTTATAGCAAAGCTTATCGGTACTCGCTTCAAACTTTATTCCAGATTTATAACCATCTTGAGCGAAGGTAGCCGCACATCGGGTGATGCTTCCTCCTGCTGAGACTGACCAACCGACACCGAGTAGGCCGTTTCCGCTTCGGCTTGAATAATTCACTGATATTTGAGGCTGCGCACCATTTCTCCCAGGCGGTATTTGAATAGGAACACTGTACGACGCAGCACCACCGCTCACGCCCGCATTTCCCTGAATCGCCCCATAAACAGTTGCCTCTGTTGGACGTACGTTTCCAACATTTGGACTGTCAGCGGTTTCCCCGCCCTTTTCAGACCATGTTGTACTTGTTAATGAGTACGTAAACTCACTAACAAATACCTCTGACTCAATACCGTCTACTCTTTGCACTTTTGCTGAAAGCGTATGAGCACCACCTAACTGTATCCCGAAATCATAGCTAAATGGTGTTTCTGTTACGGTGACAAACTCAGCATCGTTAAGTGAATACAACACGGCCGAAATCTGTTCTTCTTCGAGATTTGTGGTGGCCTCAGCAATTAACGGTTGTGATACTGATAGTACTGAACCGTTGTTAGGTTTAAGAGAGAGAATCTCCGGTATCGTTACATCGAGAATATTCACGTCAATTGTGTCTTTTAACGTTATACCCTCTGCAAATGTAGCCGTCACTTCAAAGCTTAAGACAGTGTCTTTAGGAACTTCTGGCGCATCAAAAAAAGCAGTTGCAGTATTGATGTCTTCGAGCGAGACGAGAATTTCACCCTGTTTTTGCGACCAAGTAACAGAATCTAAACTAGCACTGTTGGCAGAAATATCTGCAGTCAAATACACAATGCCACTAGCTTCTTCAACTGTTTGCTCGGCATTTACTAAAAGTGTGGGATCTTCAAACACTTCTTTATCTAATACAGTGACAAGCATGGATTCTCTTAGTACCTGCCCGTTCACAAATTTTGCTTCCGCCTCAAAAGCTAACGTAGTGTCAGCGTCAACAGCGGGGATTGAAAAAGAGGCGCTTCGCTTTGTACTATCGGTGATTGCTACAGACAAACCCGATGTTTGCCTCCAAGTAAAGCTAGTAAGAGAGGTATCGTTTTCAACTACTTGAGCCTTCAAACCCAAAATTCCGCTACTTTCCTCAACAGTCTGGTCTGCGCCTACTGTCATCGTGGCCGGCTTTAAGTTAGTAATATTTACAGAAACTGTTGCGGAAGCTTGCCCACCCAAAGCATCTTCAATAGTGTATGAAAAACTTGATGAAGTATCTGAGGAAATGTTGGATGGGGCGGTATATGTGCATGTTTGACTGTCACAGTTGGCCGAACCTTTGCTAGGCTTGGTGTTACTGACTACATTAATAGAGTGGCCATCTAAGTCAGAGTCGTTGTCGGTAACCGCAATATCAATACTGCCGCCTTCCACCACATCTCCGCTATCATTCAAGGCTTGAGGCGGATTGTTATAAATATTTGTGCAGTCTTCGTCCCCAAGTTCCCCAGGAACATCGTTTCCGTTTATGCCGCGTGCTCGAAAACACTGGCGACTCACTTTGTCGAATGCTGACACGGTGACGGTATCGGAAAATGAAGAAGCATAAAACACATCATTTAGATAAATTTCATATTTAACAGCATGCGCCACAGGCGACACAACTACGTCAAATGCTTGTCCGACCGCTACAGCTGCCGGTGCCATTACCGTTACCTCAGCAGGCTTGGGATAAACAAAATTTACGCTAACTGGATCAGAATACTTGGTGCATCGGTTACCCGGATTGCAAGTGCGTACACTGAACTTATATATGCCATTTTCTGAACCTAAAATGCTCAGATTTTCTCCCTTTGTGGAATTGGTGAATTCACTTCCGTCGGGCCGAGTGACTTTTACATCGCTTTCATAGCCCGGAACTAAGCCTTGCGCCTTATTCCATGACAAGGTCACATTCTGCCCTATCTCGCGTTTGCTATGGCTTGCTTTGATTGTTGGAACGGTCCAAGGCTCTCTGTAAACAAACATTCTACGCACTGCGCCATACGTAGAGCATTGGTCATTTACATTACAAGCAGCATATCTATATTCAATAGTTATTGAATTGTTTGATTTACGCTCGACTGAACCAAATTCGCTCAACTCTCCACCGATGGATACCCACTGTCCTCCAGAGAAAGGACCGCGACGTTCTTGCAGCAAGTAGTAACTGGCGTTTTCTACAGAGCCGATCCACACCGTGTAGTTTGAACCTACTGGATGGTAATTACCCCCGCCAATACTCGGCGCGTCACTAGGTACTTCCGGCGCAACAATCGGAGGCTCCTCAAAACAGTTTGAGGTAAATCGTACCTGTTCCGCCCCTGCTGCACTATCAACTTCTGGCGCTTTTACAGGAACACATAAATCAGCAGTTTCATATGCCGGTCTTTCATTGAATTCAGTGAGAGATTGTATCTCAGGATTTTTGAGAGGCTCAACACACGTAGATGTATAAGACTGATCAACGATATTATAAAATTCATGTTCACAGATATTATTTTCATCAATACCAAAGGGCGAACCGTCAACATCAAAACCGGCACTTACGTTGGTGGTTTTAACTAAGTCTTTGATGCCATCATCATTTGCATCTAACCACGTCAGATGTGCCTCAACATTCAACCAATCTGTAGAGGCACTACCCGATTCTATGAGCAAAGGCTCAAATGCAACGGATGAGCGGCTCTCAGCACCTTTGACTTTTATTAGGTAGTGGTTTGCGTCATATTTCGATTCTGCAAAAATTTCATTGCTGTCATCATTGTCTACGTCAATTAGAGAATATTCATACCGTTTTGCATCAGTCCATACCTCTTCTATACTCAAAATCTGTGTAACTGAGCTTGTTTCAGCTTCATCACCAATTAGATGCCATCTACCGTTTTCAGATGTAGCGACAAAAAGTGCGCCGGGGAGGTTCGGAGAATGGATATCAATAATATTGGAGGCCGCGTTGATCTCTTCCGTCCAGATTTGTCCTTCGGTAGAGACCGTAAATATTTCGGTAAAAAGTTGACTACCGGCAGTGTGTAAGGAAAGTCGTAAAGTAGAATCATCTAAGTTGAGCAAAATCGCATCGTTTACACCGTTTCTATTGAAGTCTCCAAATATAACTTTAGTGTTCGATGCAGACCAAGCTTTCCCGTCAAGGGTTGACGGTAATTCGGAAGCGGCAGTATCAAGAAAATGAAATTGACCGTTAAGTTCACTTGCAATTATGAACACAGACGGTTTTTCGTCTTGCCTACTATGCAAAAATAGGTCATCAATCCCGTCAGCATTCAGGTCAATAAACGTGGGTTGGTAATCATCGCTAGACCAACTAAAAGGGGCAGCAGCATTTGTGTGTAGGCTAAACAGCGCCAATGCGCACAACGAAACGAAGGCGAGAGTTCTCATAGATTTTCCTTAATCTTAACTACTTTGTTTCAATAATTGTATTAACGCCAATTGGCAAAGTGACAGTACTGGGACGGCTACAAATATTTTCGTCTTGCGCTTGCTCACCACTGTAAATAAGTTCAACAGCCTCGTTGCGTTCTTTTGCTCGTTTTAGGATTAAAAAATCTTCAGCAAACTGAGCTTGCCCTGAAGATGTGACTGCAAACCAACCTTTGCCTTCTAACTGCGCGTACAGTATTTCGTTGACCTCGTACAAACTTACAATACGAGCGGGAGGACATACCTTTTGAGGTGGCGGGGTTTTCGGTGGATTGTAAGGTTCACCCGGCAGGGTCGGTTTTTTGGGTGGTTTTCCCGGTTGTCCAGGTCTGTCTATTACAATTAAGCAAGCGGCTGTATTTGCCTTTCCGTCTACAACCTCGACACAATCGGTTGAGCCTGACTCTTCTTCCTGTGAGTGTGTAAATGGGGCTGCGGTAAGCACAGCTAAAACGATCAAATTTCGTGATAAAGACATCAACATTACATTCCTTTGCATTTGTTTCTTTTTATTGGTAACAGCCTCTACAATAAAAATCAAGCAAATAAGGCACTTCGAAATTTTCGATATCTTTATTTACATCAAATCTTTTTGATGCGAATGAAGTAACACGCGAATCTGGAGCTTGTGCAATGCACCCTGATGCTCAAAATCCTTTTTTAAACAGCGTACTATTGACCAGTGCGTTTTTTTTCAATAATCAAATCAGCGTAGCTTCTTAGCTTTTCTTTATGCCGAAGCTGCGCAAACGGGTCGTTCGGCTCGCTCTCATCATGCGCTGTTGTTGCGTCACCCTTTCCAGCTTGTTTAGGGTTTTGAGCGGTTTGAGGTTTAGCTTTACTGCCGCCTTTTTTGCTGTTTTTCCATTCGATAATTCGCTGTAGCGCTGAGTTTTTATCCTCTTTTACATCTTTACGCTGCTTTCGCTTATTGGCAAAGTGATTAGCGGCAAAAAAGATACAGATAGCGATTACCCACACCAACCATTTAACGGCAAACGACCACCCTACGGCTACATTGCTAGTGGTTTGTGCGTAGGCCAAATAATCTTGGTGAATTTGACCTACCAAAAACACGCACACAATCAACGCAATCAGGCTCACCAATAAAAACTTGTACTTGCGCCAAAGCAGCCCCGATAAAACAATATTAATGAGTTTATTCATAGTATGTGCTGCTTATCCAAAAATATTAAAGCCAAGTACAGCCAACACCGCAAGCAGTCCTTTCTCTTTAATTGCAGAGTACAACTTGCCCTCTTCTTCTTGCACAATGACTTCTAATTCTTCAGAAGCAAAATCCTCTGGTTTTTTCTGCATGAGCACAATGCGTGTTTTCGCGCGCTCAATCGCTTTGTCGCGTATCGCACCTTTAATTTTTTTATTCAAACTCGAAAATGGGTTTTTCACATATACCTCTGATAAAACATGGGTGTACAGCGTTGAACACGCCATTGTTCTGATAGTTGCTCACATAGCAGCCTACGTGTTTAAAGTGCAAGTAGAGTACAATTTCACACCGCGATGCAGCGCACAGCGCCCTCACATTCTAATAGATATATGGCTAGATATGAAAAATACAAACAAGCGCATAAGAATCGTGTCGCCTGCAAGAGCATGAGAGTTATAAGATATTCGTTGTATGCTATTGATAATAGGCGGCGCTTTATATAATATCCATGCATCAAATTTTGAAGACGCATATGACAAATACAAATTTCATTCATCATCATCATAACAACACATAACCTTTCAGGTATGTGCTTGGAAGGGCGTATTCCTTCCAAAATGGCAAATGAAGAAATTTGAAGCCCTCGGAAGGAAACTTTCGGGGGTTTTTACTTTTCACCCCGCGGCGCCCTTCAAGCAATATTGAATAGATGATTGAATCACCTAGACGGCAGTATCAATTAAAGGATGACACATGAGCGACAACACTCGACTACGCATAGCAGTACAAAAATCAGGACGCTTAAGCGACGACAGCATTGCAGTGCTAAAAGCAATTGGCATTAAATTACAAATCCGCGACCGCTTACTCATTGCTCATTCTACTAATCAGGCAATAGACCTACTCAGAGTGCGAGATGATGATATTCCTGGCTTGGTCATGGACGGCGTGGTCGATTTGGGCTTTATTGGTGAAAACGAGCTTGAAGAAAAAATGCTTGAGCGCAAAGCCGCAAATAAAAAGCATGAATACAAAACCCTGCGCCGACTCGACTACGGTGGCTGTCGTTTGTCTATTGCCGTTCCCAATGAAATGCAATACGACTCAGTGGCCTCTCTTGAAGGCAAAAAAGTCGCCACCACCTATCCTTTTCTGTTAGAGCGATTTTTCGCAGAGCAAGGCGTAAACGCACAGGCGGTTATGCTTACCGGTTCGGTTGAAGTTGCTCCTCGCGCAGGTGTAGCCGACGCCATTTGTGATTTGGTCTCTACAGGCGCGACTTTAGAAGCAAACGGCTTAAGAGAAAAAGACGTCGTGTTCAAATCAAAAGCGGTGTTAATCCAAAAGGCCAAGGCGCTCAGTGAAGAAAAGCAAGCCCTTGTTAGCCGCCTACTTCCGCGCATAGATGGCGTTATTCAGGCCAAAGAGAGCAAATATATAATGCTGCATGCGCCAAAAGCCTATTTAGAACAAGTTAAGAGCCTGCTGCCGGGGGCAGAAAACCCCACTGTGTTGCCATTGTCGGGCCATGACGATCGCGTAGCGGTGCATGTGGTCAGTTCAGAAACCCTGTTTTGGGAAACAATGGAAAAGCTAAAAGCACTTGGCTGTAGCTCTATTTTAGTGATGCCAATTGAGAAAATGATGGGGTAATGCATGAGTATTGGTGATGTCATAAAGTGGAAAGAACTCGACGAGGCGCAACGTGCTAAGGCATTGTCTCGACCGGCTTTAAAAGACGAAAAGTTACTCAAAGATACGGTTAGCGCAATTATCCAGCGAGTAAAAACCGAGAAAGACGCGGCGGTGTTGAGCTATACCAAAGAGTTTGATTCAGCGACGCTTAGCGATTTGCGCTTACCATTGGAGCAAATTGCTCAGGCGCAAACACTGATTAGCCCCGCGGTAAAATCAGCCATTGATTTAGCCTACAACAACATTCGTACGTTTCATGAAGCGCAGTATCCAAGCGATATATCAATAGAAACTCAACCTGGCGTATTATGCGAGCAGCGACATACGGCATTAGCAAGCGTAGGCCTGTATATTCCAGGAGGCAGTGCTCCCTTGCCGTCGACCGTTCTTATGCTCGGCGTATGTGCCCAAGTTGCCGGCTGCGCTCTACCAATTATTTGCACCCCGCCCTCGCCTACAGGCAATGTTGCACCTGAAATTTTATATGCAGCAAGTAAATGCGGCATTGAGCACGTTTACTTATGCGGCGGCGCTCAAGCCATCGCTGCAATGGCATTTGGTACTGAAACCATCCCCAAAGTCGACAAAATATTTGGCCCAGGCAACAGTTTTGTGACCGAAGCTAAGCAGCAGGTTAGTCAGCGCGCAGATGGCGCTGCCATAGATATGCCAGCAGGCCCTTCAGAGGTATTAGTGCTTGGCGACGCGAACGCAAATCCTGCGTTTGTAGCCAGTGACTTACTCTCTCAAGCGGAACATGGTCCAGACTCGCAAGCTGTGTTGGTAAGCGACAGTGAGGCGCTTATAAAAGCAACGCAGCAACAGGTATTGCACCAGCTTGCTTTGCTCTCACGTAAACAAATTGCCCAACAGTCAATTGCCAATAGTCGTTTTATTTTATGTGAAAACATGGAACAAGCGATTGAAGCAACGAATGCTTATGCAGCAGAGCATTTAATTGTACAAACAGATAACGCGCGAGACTTACTGCCTCGCCTACAACATGCAGGCAGTATATTTTTGGGGGCCTATTCGCCAGAGTCTGCGGGCGATTATGCAAGCGGTACTAACCATGTGCTGCCTACCTACGGCTATGCCCGAAACTATTCAAGCCTTGGACTGCTAGATTTTATGCGTCGCTTTACGGTGCAAGAGCTCAGTGCTGAGGGCCTACAAACCATTGGCCAAGCCATTATGGATTTAGCCGATGCAGAAGGGCTAGATGCGCACAAACAAGCCGTAGCCCTACGTTTAACAGAGCTCAAACAAGACGGCAGCGTGCAACAAGCTATGAAGGATGCAAGCAATGGCTGAGTGGATTACATCTATCACCAACCAACATGTGCGCGAACTAAGCCCTTATGAATCGGCACGGCGCTTGTTTTCAGCAGATGAAAACAACAGTGGACAGATATGGTTAAACGCCAACGAAGCACCGATGAGCGAAGATTTCAGTGTAAACAGCGCGCTTTTTAACCGTTATCCCGACTGTCAACCTCAAGAGGTCATTAGCAGCTATGCGCGCTATGCGGGAATAAGCTCAGGGCAAGTGATTGCTACGCGAGGCGCTGACGAAGGCATTGAACTTATCATCAGAGCTTTTTGCGAACCGGGTAAAAGCAGCGTATTGATATGCCCACCTACCTACGGCATGTACGCGATAAGCGCACAAACCTTTAATGTTGGGGTGCATAAAGCGCCGTTGACGGATGATTTCAGCCTCAATCTAGACGCGATGGGCGAATATGTAGATAAGGTGAACGTTGTATTTTTGTGTTCGCCAAACAATCCAACCGGCACGCGCATAGAGGCTGAGCAAATTGTTGCTGTGCTCAACATGTTCAAAGACAAAGCACTCGTGGTACTAGACGAGGCGTATATAGAGTTTGACGCTGACGCAACACAAAGTGCGCTTTTGAGCACCTATAACAATCTTGTTATTTTACGCACCTTATCCAAAGCCCACGCACTTGCCGGCATACGCTGCGGCTTTGTGCTCAGCAACACTCAAGTATGCCAAACCTTAATGAAAGTCATCGCGCCCTACCCTGTGCCGGCGCCAGTAGCGCAAGTTGCTGCTCAGGCACTCAACGCTGAGGGCATTGCCGTTATGTATGCTCGCGTAAAAACCTTGCAGCAAGGCATCGATACCATCGTTAAGCGCTTGAGTCAGATAGACCAACTTACTTTATGCGGCGACACCAAAGCGAATTTCGTGCTTTTTAAAACACCGTATAAAAATAAGCTAATGGCTTTTTTAGTGAGTAAGGGCGTGATTATTAGAGACCAAAGCAAGCAGCATAACCTAGACAACTGCTTGCGTATTACCGTGGGTAGCGAGCAAGAGAACGACATTTTGCTGTCACTAATTCAAGGCTTTTTTCAAGAGCAAGCCATATCATCAACAAAGGAACCCTCATGAGTCAGCAGGCTATTTTATTTATCGACCGTGACGGCACGCTTGTACAAGAGCCGCCGGTAGACAAGCAGCTCGACAGTTTAGAAAAGCTTGTATTTGAACCTAATGTGATTCCTGCGCTGCTCAGCTTACAGCAAGCGGGCTTTCGTTTAGTGATGGTGTCTAATCAAGACGGGCTTGGTACTGACAGTTTTCCGCAGGCCGATTTTGACGCGCCGCACAATGCTATGATGTCGGTGTTCTCCAGTCAGGGCATTAAATTTGACGATGTGCTGATATGCCCGCATTTTGAAGAAGACAAATGCAGTTGCCGCAAACCAAACTTAGGCTTGGTTAAAGAATACCTGCAGCAAAATCGCGTGGACTTTGCCCGCTCGTACGTCATTGGGGATCGTATTACCGACGTGCAGCTAGCTGAAAATATGGGTATTCATGCCATACAATACGACCCAAGCACTTTAAGCTGGAATGCGATTGTTAAACAGCTTACCACCGCCCCTCGTATTGCGTCGGTAAGACGTAAAACGTCTGAGACCGATATTTTGGTTGAAGTGAATCTAGACAGCTTAGATAAATCTGACATTAGCACCGGTATTGGCTTTTTTGACCATATGCTTGACCAAATTGCCACCCACGGCGGCTTTTACCTAAACCTGCAGGTAAGCGGTGACCTGCACATTGATGATCATCATAGTGTTGAAGATACCGCCCTGGCCTTAGGTGAGGCGCTCAAAAGCGCACTAGGCAATAAGCGTGGCATTGGCCGCTTTGGCTTTGCTTTGCCAATGGACGAATGCCGAGCTGAATGCATCATGGATATCTCAAATCGTCCTCACCTACAGTTTAATGCTGAGTTTACTCGCGAATCGGTGGGCGAGATGGCCACCGAAATGGTGCCGCACTTTTTTTACTCCATTGCTCAGGCAATGGGCTTGTCGCTACATCTTTCTACCACAGAAGGTAATGCTCACCATCAAGTAGAAAGCTTATTTAAGGTATTTGGCAGAGCGCTGCGCCAAGCGATCAGCAAACAGGGTGACGCGATGCCTAGCACTAAAGGAAGTTTGTAGCGATGCCGCAAAAGCAAATCACGATAATTAACACCGGATGCGCAAATATATCGTCAGTTCGTTTTGCCTTTGAGCGACTCGGCGTTAACGTTTTGGTAACTGACAACACCGAGAAAATTGCTGCGGCCGAGCGCCTTGTTTTACCCGGAGTAGGCAGCGCGCCGGCTGCAATGAACAGCATCAAAGCGAAAGGCTTGCTTAGCTGTATTCAAGCATTAGAGCAGCCGGTATTAGGCGTATGTTTAGGCATGCAAATCATGGTGGAACGTTCGCAAGAAAACGACTTGGGCAACGTTGCCGCAACCGAATGCTTAAATCTTATTCCTGGCGAAGTAAAACGTATGCACGCCCAAGGCCTGCGAATTCCTCATATGGGCTGGAACGAGGTTAGCAGCCTAAGTGACAATGCTTTGTTCGCCGGTATTCCCAATGGTACTCATTTTTATTTTGTGCACAGCTTTGCAGTTAATCCTTATGCACACACCTTAGCGACGTGTAGCTATGGCGATGAATTTTCAGCCGCTATTCATAAAGATAATTTTTACGGCGTGCAGTTTCATCCAGAGCGAAGCAGTGATGCTGGCGCACAGCTTTTAACTAACTTTTTAAATTTATAGGGCACGTTTTACCCATGATTATTCCCGCTATCGATTTAATAGACGGAAAAGTAGTGCGCTTATATCAAGGCGACTACGATAAAACCACCGAATACCAACTAGACCCTATACAGGTAGTGAAAACCTACGCCAAGGCAGGCGCAGAGATTTTGCATATTGTTGATTTAACCGGCGCCAAAGACACCAACAAACGCCAACTTAGCCTTATCAAAAGTATGGTGGCGACGGGGCTTATGCGATTTCAAAGCGGCGGCGGCGTGCGCACCGAACAAGACGTACAAGATTTATTAGATGCGGGCATAGAGCGCGTTGTAATAGGCTCTAAAGCTGTATCAGACCGAAAGCAAGTCGCTACTTGGTTTGAGCGTTATGGCGGCGAACATATTGTGTTAGCGCTCGACATCAACATTGATGAGCAGGGAAATAAATTTGTTGCGACGCATGGATGGCAAAAGGACTCAGGTGTGAGCATCGAAGAATTGTTGGGATTTTATGCCCAATATGGACTTACACACGTTTTGTGCACCGACATAAGCCGAGACGGCACGCTAACAGGCGCAAATGAGTCTTTATATGCACAGCTTGTCGCACAATATCCGAACATTCAATGGCAAGCTTCAGGCGGCATTGGCACTCTACAAGATATCAAAAACCTGATCCCCACCAAGGTACAGGGCGTGATTCTCGGTAGAGCCTTATTGGAAGGCAAGTTTACGCTAGAGGAGGCTATCGCATGCTGGCAAAACGCATAATCCCTTGTTTAGACGTAAGAGACGGCGTAGTGGTAAAAGGCGTCAAATTCCGTAACCATGAAATCATTGGTGACATTGTGCCGCTGGCACAAAAATACGCGCAAGCCGGTGCAGATGAGTTGGTGTTTTACGATATTACCGCGTCGAGCGACAGTCGCGTAGTGGATAAAAGCTGGGTGAGCAAAATTGCGCAGGTTATTGATATTCCATTTTGCGTAGCCGGCGGCATCAAAACCGTTGCTGATGCAGGCATGATCCTGGAAATGGGCGCAGATAAAATATCTGTCAACTCGCCAGCTCTGGCCGACCCAAAGCTCATTACCGACCTTTATAACACCTTTGGCCAGCAGTGCGTAGTCGTGGGTATCGACAGCTTCTACAACGAAGAATCTGGCACCTATGAAGTCTACCAATTCACTGGCGACGAAACACGTACACAAAAAACCCAGTGGCAAACTCGTAACTGGGTAGACGAAGTTCAAAACCGCGGTGCAGGCGAAATCGTGCTCAATTGCATGAACCAAGATGGCGTGCGTCAAGGTTATGATATTGAGCAGCTCTCACATATTCGCGCCGCATGTAAGGTGCCGCTTATTGCGTCGGGAGGCGCGGGTGAGATGCAGCATTTTGCTGACGTATTCGAACAAGCCGATGTTGATGGTGCGTTAGCGGCATCGGTGTTTCATAAAGCTGTTATTGAAATACCTGATTTGAAAGCATTTTTACGTACGCAGGGTATTCCCATGCGAGCAAATACACGAGCGTAACTTGCGCGAAGGCTGCCTTTATCTATGCTATGTACCTTCATGAGCTGTGCAATGATGTCTCTACTTGTTAAGACATTTTGTTGGATATCTGGTAGCATCTGCGCCACATTACGACAGCGCTTTGCCTTTCGCAAACCGCATCTTGCCTGAAAGTAATAAAAAATATGAAATTGACACCAAATAATCTATCGTCTCTTGCTTGGGATAAAAGTGACGGGCTCATACCGTGTATTGTACAAGATGCACGTTCTGCGCAAGTGCTAATGCAGGGCTATATGAATCAAGCCGCCCTAGCACATACGCTGGAGACCAAACAAGTTACGTTTTTTAGCCGCTCCAAGCAGCGCCTCTGGACGAAAGGTGAAACTTCGGGTAACACGCTCGACTTAATTGACATCAGCGCCGACTGCGACGCCGACAGCATTTTAGTCCTCGCACATGCAAACGGTCCAACTTGCCACACCGGCAGTACCTCTTGTTGGTCGCACTCAGATGTAAGTGATTTTAGCTTTTTAGCCGAACTTGAGAACGTACTGGCATCGCGAAAAGGAGCGGACGTAGATTCGAGCTATACCGCCTCTTTGTATCAAAAAGGCATCAAACGCATTGCGCAAAAGGTCGGCGAAGAAGGCGTAGAAACAGCTTTAGCTGCCACGGTAGCCGATTTAGATGAATTAAAAAATGAGTCGGCGGACTTAATGTATCATCTCATCGTTTTATTGCAGGCTAGCGGCTTATCTTTGTCTGATACAATTAACGTTTTAAAACAAAGACATAGAAAATAATTAGAATATTTTTTAAAAAATATCCTTGAAAAGATAAAGTTAATTCCTATTTACATGTTGTCGGCGCCGAAAGGGTCGACAAGAAACGCCGCCGAATTATCGGGGCAAACATTTAATTAAACATATTGCTTAATAGGAAGAATATGACTATGCGTACTATTGATCTATCTCCACTTTACCGTTCATTCATTGGTTCAGACCACTTAGCATCTATGATTGATGCTGCTACTCGTCACGAAAAACAAACAAGCTATCCCCCGTACAACATCGAACTGATAGCTGACGATAAATATCGAATTACTATGGCGATTGCTGGTTTCGCAAAAGATGAAGTCACCATCGAAGTGCAAGAAAACACCTTGAAAGTGACCGGCGCTAAGCCAAGCGCAGAGCAGAGCGAAACTGAGCGCAAGTTCTTGCACAAAGGTATTTCAGAACGAAACTTCGAGCGTAAGTTTCAACTTGGAGACAATGTGAAGGTATTGGCCGCTGACTTAGAGCACGGGCTGCTGCACATTGACCTCGAGCGAAAAATACCCGAAGCGCAAAAACCAAAGCGCATTGAAATTGGCAGTAACTTAATCGAAAACAGCTAATGCAGAACAGGGCCAAGCCCGTTAGCAAAAGCTATAAACATTCATTCCCTATCAAAAGCGCCCCTTATCGGGCGCTTTTTTTGTTGGCGATGCTCTTATCAAGTGTTGTCGAAGACTTGCAGCAACTTGGCTTACAGGGAGGCTGGATTTGAAAAACGCTGTGAACCCATCCATGGGCGCTCGGCGAAATCATCCATGATTTCGACGTTTTCAAATCCAGCCTCCCTGTAAACCAAGAGATTTGCATTAGCTATGGTTACACAACACTTGATAAGAGCATCGCCTTTTATTTAAACACTGTGATGCAATCGGCCAAAAAGCATCGTACTATTTGTGGTAATTATCTTAAGTTTACTAGTGGAGCATTAATGCCTCCTTTCACTCGAGTTACCTTAACTAATCGCCACAGTATGCAGGTTGAGTTGGCGAGTTTTGGCGCACGCATTGTTTCAATTAGAATGCCAAATAAATCAGGGGCGGTTAAAGAGCTTACGTTTAGCGACCACGCTAACCAAGACATACTAAATGATGCCGCTTTTAAAGGCGCGACTTGCGGGCGTATCGCTAACCGCATTGGCAACGCGCAGTTTGCGCTAGAGGGCGTGCAGTATAAGCTTACAGCCAATGAAGGAGAAAACATCCTGCATAGCGGGAAACACGGGTTTTCACAGCGCAATTGGCGCTTAAGCGCCAAACGGAAATCATTTCATTCTGATACGGCTATTTTTAGCTTGGACTCTTCTCACCTAGAACAAGGCTTTCCGGGCAATGTACAAGCCTCTGTGATTTATAGACTTGATAACAACAATGCACTTAATATCGAATTTATTGCTAATAGCGATAGGCTAACGCCTATTAACATGTGTAATCACACTTATTTTACGATGAGTGAGTCGGATATAAGCGAGCTCGACTTACATGTTAACGCGTCAACCTTCATGCAAATTAATCCCGATGGGATCCCCACCGGTATTGTTGGCAAAAGCAGTGAACTTATAGACTTTCAGAAACCGCAACGTTTAGGAGATGTTTTGTCACTGCACGAAATTGACCATTGCTACATACTCAATAAATCGCAACAAAGCCTGCTAAGCAACAAACCGAATACGGCCCCAATTGAGCTAGCAGCGCAACTATCGTCACGTCGGCATAAGTTGCGCCTAGATATATTTACCAATCAGCCAGCCATGCAAGTCTATACCGGCAAGCACCTTTCTCCACGCAATAGAGCAGTCGCACTTGAGGCTCAAGGCTACATCGACGCAGTAAATCAGCGTAATTTTAGTGCTGACTTTGCGTCTGAAAAAGCCCCCTACCGCCGTAAACTCGTTTATCGTTTTACTGCGCTTTAGTGCTTGTGACACATACACATGCTGTTAAACAAAGTGCTGAGCCAGCCTAACCGCTGCATACTCGGTGGTATGTGTGCTTGTGAGGCTTAATTGATGCAACACCTGCGCTCGGCGTAACTGAGGTGCTTGCAAGTACTGTAAGATGAGCTTTTCAAGTGATTCAGGTGTCTCGAAGCACACACCAGCGTATGCTTCACGCGCATCTTTATTGTTGTCTGAAATGACAAATGCGCCGGCCCTCACAAAATCGACATACTTATGACTCACCGCGCCCATTTCGCTCATTGTCTGATGGTGGTCGATTAGACAAATTTTACTGCCGCGAGCCAGCATTGGAATTTCTTCGTAAGGTAGGCTGCGTGCTACAAAATAGTTATTTGCCCGAGGGTCCCCAGGATAACTATCCCAATTAGGGCCAAATAAATGAAACTTTAATTGGTGTTTCTCCACAATTGGTACAATCGCCTCTACAATCGGCCTTACTCGTGGCGTACCAATAAACGAGATATCGCAGGCATAGCGCGGCTTGGTCTTCGCGCTTGGAGATAATGATGAAAAAGGCGCTAATACCTCAATTTTTTCTAAATTATCGTCGCTTATAGAGCCTTTAAACTTATTTTGTAGGTAGCGCTTTACCGGCTCACTGCACACAAATATTTTAGAAAAGGCATCTAAAGATTGCAGCTTCTCTGCATGACTGTAGATTAAGGCGATATTATTGGCTTGCGTGTCAAACTTTCCCACTTCCGGATAAAACTGAAGCTGCGGCGCCCCTAAAAAGTATATTCTGTTATGCGCAGCGGCTTTTGATGTAAACCCCAAAGCCAATAAAGCACGTTTTAAATTCACAAATAGTCGATAGTCGTACCATAGCTCGTTTTTATGCGGTGAGGCGATACAAAAATCGGTCAAGTCAACTCTCCGTCTGCTACTAGTTTTTCATAGCGGGCAATGCGCTTTTGAATCAACGGGCCTTGCGGACGAAGCTCTCTAGCACGTTTCCAAATGATGTAGCCCATGTGCAAATCGCTCTCGTCGACTTTTTTTGCAATATCAATGACGGTCTGCACACTCTCTTGTTCACGTAAAAATCGAGAAGACGCAATAGTGTCAAACACAAGCTTACGCTCATCTTCAGTACAGCCTCTAAAAATACGCGCTAGATCATGAAAGTTTTTGGCTTTTATATTGGCTACAGCATCTAAAGCCTTTTGGTAGCGCGCCTCTACAAACTCGCGAGCAATACTCAATAGGCTTTTTAGCTCCGCGCTTTGTAAAAATCCATCTAATGCCTGTCTATATTGCGCGTAATTGTCTTCGTTCAATGGATAAGACACTTCTCTACCCATAACGTAATTATAGCCACCACGATTGAGCTTTAACTGCATCTCATCAGAGGGCCGTCCGCGGTGAAGTAAAGACACATATTCTTTAGGCGAGCGAAACAAGCGGTGTATTATCATCACCGGGCGCATGTGTTGTAGTTCTTTTGCAATGCCCTCTTCTACCCTCTCGTCGCGCTTAACGGTATCGCCATCCATTAGAATGTGCTTACTCCCATTATCGAGCTCGGGCATGTGATAACCAATTTTTGTGATTGGGGCACCCACTTTAACGAGGGTTTTCACTAAGGGATTTATTTTACCTAATATATCTTGGCGCAGGGGCTGAAAAGGAGCATCGCTGCCATAGTCATTAATCCACTGAAAAGATATAGCATCTGCTTTTGGATATTTTGCAATAACGCTTTGTACCTGCGTTGCCATACTCTTGGGCGTCCAAAACTCATCGATGTCTAAAAATAATACGTAGTCGGCATCATCGGCCTCAAGGGTATCTGCATACGCTTTCGAGTAAATAATATATTGCAGATTATGTTGCGCACCAGCCGGACAGTAATCTATCCAATCTGCACTTTTACAACTAATACCCGAAAACTTGCTACTCAAATACTTAAGCATATCCTGTGAGTTGTCTGTTGTGCGATTCACATAAACTTCAATTAAGTCAAAGCCCATTCGCTTGTGATGGAATATCCATTCAGGTAAATATGCGGCTTCATCTTTTGCGATGGCAACAAGTTTCACTCTAGGCTGCACTATCTCGTTCATACTAAGTATTCCACGCTGTCAGCAGACGTGCGGTCATGTTCAAACCTTCCTTCTCTTTGCAGACTGAGTAACATTGCAACCAAGGTCTTGCGCACCCATTATCATTCCTCTTCGTCGTAGTGTTTGACAAATATGCGATATTCCCAAGCGCCTAGTTCAATGCTTTGACCAAGCGCTAGGTCAAAGTGTTGTTGCGTATATTGATGCCCTTTCGCATGCAATTGTGCGTCGTATGCATCAACATAGTATTGCTCGGCAAAACTCACTTCAAGCGTATCGGCTGAAAAATTAAACACACAGAACCACTTACTTTGATTATCTTCACGCACAAAACTAAGTACTTTATTCATTTGGGTATTAGGTACTTGATGCATTCTAGCACCGTGTTTACCGTTCCATAGAGCTGTATGTGACTTACGCAAACGCAATAAGGTTTTATAAAAGTCATGCATAAAATGCGGTTGCCACTCAATTGGGTCTCGCTCAAAAAACGCTAAACGCTTGGTCTCACCCGCCTCTTGCCCATTGTGAATAAGCGGCATCCCTTCACCTATTACCGAGAGCACAATGGCCGCTGGTAACATGGGCCCAAACTTTTCGTCGGGCGTGCCTTCCCATGCATTTTCATCGTGGTTACTCACAAAGGTCATACGATAGGCCTCTTGCGGCCATGCACGTTCATTCCAAGAGTAGTATTTTCTGAGTTTATCGAGAGGTAAATCTCCCGTGGCTATACCAAACATCACCTCGTTCCAGCTCCATGCATAGGTCATGTCAAAACCATGCTCATGCATGTCTCTATCTTCCCATTCAGCAAGCATAAATACCGGCTTAATCTCATCTAAACTTTGACGCACCTGCTGCCAAAAATCGTTGGGGACATACCCTGCAACGTCACAGCGATAGCCGTCAATGTCAAAGGTCTTCACCCAATAGCAAAGCGCATCAATCATATAGGCTCTGAGGTCAGAATTGTTGTAGTCTAACTCAATAATATCGTCCCAATCCCACCATGGTGATGGCCTAAAATCACCTTTGTAGTCACGGGCATACCAATCGGGATGATTCTCTACCAAGTTATTGTCCCAAGCTGTGTGGTTTGGGACCCAATCCAAAATTACTTTTAAACCAATGGCATGAGCAGTGTCTATTAGCATTTTTAAATCTTGCTCACTACCAAACTCGCTATTAACGGAATAAAAGTCTTTCACCGCATAAGGACTGCCTAAGGAGCCTTTTCGATTTTTATGCCCAATTTCATGAATGGGCATTAGCCAAATAATATCGCTACCAAGCGCTTTGATGCGCGGTAAGGCTTTGGTGACCTCACGAAAAGTGCCTTGCTCACTAAATTGGCGGGTATTGACCTGATAAATGGTGGCGTCTTTTGACCAGTCAGGACTTTTAATTTTAACGTAATTGGTAACAGGAAACCGCATGATATGTCCTTTTAAACCTTACATGGAGTGTTTGATTAACGCAGACCGATTAGGCAACTCAACGCGCTACGACTGTATCTCTTTGCCATTATAACTAGCAGACAGATCGTCTAAAATAGACAGGGTATTATCATAGGTGCCTTTTTCCAAGCTGTAGCTTATGCGCACTTTGTCTCGGTCAAATAGCTTGGCTCGCGCCATGTCTAGCGATGCATTAGAATTAACATCGTTTAAAAATCGATTCGCCGACGGCGCATCATCAAAACCATAAACCACTGACAGGCGCATGCTTTCTCCTTAAAATATTGCCTTAAAATTGCTCTAAAAGAACGCGCACCGCTAGTGCACTGCATAACATCGACTCAGAGTCAGATGACATCACTTTACGGAAAAATAGGCAAACCAGCCAATCCCATGACCATCACCCAAGTAGCAAAAAAGATTTTTAGGCGCTTGGGCGAAAAAAATAACACCACATGTTTAGCAATCATTCCGCCTATCACCGCACCCGCTCCTGCAAACAATACAATTTGCCAGTAAATGGCTTGTGATATGAACAAATGATAGACAATAGCCGCCCACACACTCATAGCGCTAAGTATAACCGCTAATGCAATCGCAAACGTAATATTGAAGCCTCGTAAAATCAAATATACAGCAACAAGCTCACCCACTCCCACCGACAGCCACGCCGTGATAACACCGCCACCTAAAGCAATCATACACAAGGCGACGATATCGATTGGGAGCAATGCAGTTAGAAAGGTATTGCGCTTCATCAGTGGAATTGAGCCATAAATGCATACAGCCAGTGCGATGGAAAACAAACCAAAATAAAGATGGAGGGAGTTTTGAACAGCATCTGTGTAATGCCCAAATGCGAATTGCGCGAATAAAATGCCCGCAATAGAGAACGGCACGGTGTAGCTCAAGCCTTTTGGCATCATAGACCATTGGGGGTCGAGTTTATGCGAAGCGCGGTAATGGCGGTACCATGTTAAAGCGCCTGCGGTCATTCCACAGCACTGAATAGCAAAGCTGGTAGCAACAATCGTTTGGCTCGACAAAGCGAGCTGGTTGAAAAAAGGCACGAACACCACCCCGCCTCCAGCACCGGTTGAGTTTGCAAAAATAGCGCCCAACACACCCAAAAATACAAAACTCACGTACTCATCAAGCAAGTCATATAAATTAGGCTGGACACTTAACAATACAATCCAACACGCTAATAGCAGTAGTTTAAATTTGTGCTCGTTGAAAAAACGACCGATACGGGTTAACAATACAACTCCTGATTTGAAAAACGAATGTCTCAATAAAACG
This sequence comes from Glaciecola siphonariae, assembly GCF_042652645.1. Taxonomy (NCBI): domain Bacteria; kingdom Pseudomonadati; phylum Pseudomonadota; class Gammaproteobacteria; order Alteromonadales; family Alteromonadaceae; genus Glaciecola; species Glaciecola siphonariae. Next base: position 14,706 of record NZ_JBHSGU010000025.1, on the reverse strand, counting down.
CTACGCGATTATACATAAGGTTTCGTGCAATGGTAGTAACTGAAACACAATCTGACCGCACCGTTATTACGCTGTCGCCGAATCGTTCGGCCACTTGGCAACACACCAAAATTGTTATTTTCGTGATGGTAGCGGTTGTAATGATCATCGCGCTCGCATGGACTTTTATGGGTGCATGGGTCGTATTGCCATTTGCCGGCTTAGAGGTTGGCTTGTTCGCGCTACTTATGTACAAAGTGTCTCAGTTTACCTATAGCAAACAGGTTATAAACATCAATAAAGACAGCGTGAGCATCGAATGGGGACGCAAGGTAGTAGAGAAGCGCCATGAATTTTCTCGCGATGATTTGTATGTATATTATTGGGAAGCAGACGAAGGATGGCACTTGCCGCGCATATCTTTGACCCAAAAGAAAACACGCTTAGAAATTGGCACATTTTTAAACATGGAAGACCGCGAGTTACTCAAGAGCAACTTAGAACAAGCTGGACTTATCGTGTGCCGCAACAAATGGTGGTAAACGCGCGTATCTTTGATCCTTTTATGTAGGGCTTCGTTCAAATTGTAATCAAACTGCACTCGGAATGAGGAAATGCACAATGAATCTGTTTATAGAATCGATAGAGGGCGGCACCTATGTCGCAGGCGTTGGCGATAAGCAAGCCACAGAGTATCTGCGAGACGAATATAGAGACAGTATGCAGTTTCAATCTATTGCAGAGATTCGCGAACAGTTGTCGGGTCGTAACTTTGACAAAGTATGGTTGCGTCAAAACACCCCCTACGATGAAATGTGCGGAACCGACACCCATGATGACAAGTTAGTCATAGAGCTTGAATGGCGTTAGGCATAGGTTCGACGTTAGATGTTTGTATGACAGAAACAGCGTTTATTTGACACAAATTTATGATGCTTGTGTAATGCCGCCGTATTATACTAAGCTCGTATTCTTTGAGCACAAAAAGCCAAGAGAAAACACAGCTAATCATTGAAATCTTACAAAAAAGCTTTCAAACGACACGGTTAAAAACCCTATTTCACGCACCCAAAGGAAGCAGTAAATGACAAGCTATGATGTCATTATTATCGGCGGCGGGAGCGCTGGTTGCGTACTCGCCAATCGACTCTCTGAGAACCCAAACACGAGCGTATGCCTATTGGAAGCAGGGCCAGCCGATAAACACCCTGCTATACATATTCCTTTTGGCCTCGCGCTAATGAGCGAGCTTAAATCAATCAACTGGCAACTCGATACTGCCAAAGAGCCGCATTTAAATAACCGTTCTTTATTCTGGCCTCGCGGTAAAACGCTAGGTGGTTCAAGCTCTATCAACGCGATGTGCTACATCAGAGGCAATAAAAACAATTACGATGAGTGGGCGTCTATAGGTGCCGAGGGGTGGGCGTGGGATGATGTGTTGCCCTATTTTCGCAAGAGTGAAAATAACACCCGCGGGATTTCTCGTTTGCATGGTTGCGGCGGGCCGCAAGACGTTAGCGATTTAAAGCACATTAATCCTTTGTCGCGAGAGTTTATAGAGGCAGCAAAGCGCATTGGCACAGCTGAAAACCCGGATTTTAATGGCATTTCGCAGGAAGGTGTGGGCTTTTACCAAGTAACTCATCGAGATGGTGCGCGCAGCAGCACCGCAAAGGCTTACCTCAGCCCAAAGGTTAAAGCACGAGACAACCTAACGATAATGACAGAGGCAACCGCACAAAGACTCTTGCTAGATAACAAACAAGTGACAGGTGTGCTTGCCACGGTAAAAGGTAAGCAACTTACCCTCATGGCCAACACGCGCGTCTTTGTATGCGCCGGAGCGGTTCATTCTCCCGCACTGTTGCTAGCGTCAGGCATCGGTCCTAAAGACACTCTAGATGCAGTAAACATTGAACAAATTCATGAATTAAGCGGTGTGGGTAAAAACCTTCACGATCACTTAGACGCAACAATTGTGTATAAACAAAACCGTTCAACATCGTATGGTTTGTCTATAAGCGGCATCATTAAAAACGCGTTAGAGCCTATCAAATACTGGCGCTCGCGCTCAGGTATGTTGAGCTCAAATATCGCAGAGGCCGGCGCATTTTTTAAATCCAGTCCTGACAAAAAGCTGCCCGATATACAAATTCATTTTCTTCCAGCCTTACTTATAGACCATGGCAGGACGAAGCCATGGGGACATGGGTTTACCATTCATTTTTGCAATCTGTATCCTAAAAGTCGCGGCGAAGTAAAGCTTAAACGAAACGCAGAAGGCGAACTCGAAGTAGATATTTATGGCAATTATTTAGCTGAGCCTGAGGATATGGCGCCAATGGTAGCGGGCTTTAAATGGGCTCGAAAGGTAGCAAATGCACAGCCATTGCAAAATCAAAGCTACGAAATGCTGCCTGGCGACAACGTAAAAACAGACGACGATATTGAAGCGTTCATCCGCCAACATGCAGAAACAGTCTACCATCCGGCGGGCACGTGTAAAATGGGAACGGAAGACGATAACTTTGCGGTCGTCAATAGTGAGCTTGAAGTCATTGGTATCGATGGACTAAGCGTGGTAGATGCATCCGTTATGCCGAGGCTTATCGGCGGCAACACAAACGCACCAACGATTATGATTGCCGAAAAAGCATCTGATATGTTTTTAACCAAACAAGCGCAGCAAGCTTAGTGGAAAAAGTTGGCATTTTTGTAGATGTCCAGAACATCTATTACACCACGCGAGATACCTTTAAGCGCCCGTTTAATTACAGACATTTTTATGCAGATATCGCTAATAAAAACAACCTTATCGTAGCGTATGCTTACGCAATAGATAAGGGCGACGCTCAGCAGCAAAAATTCCAAAGCGCCTTAAAACACATTGGTTTTGACGTGAAGCTTAAGCCATTTATTCAGCGTGCTGACGGCTCGGCAAAAGGCGATTGGGACGTTGGGATTACCATAGACATCATGGAATATGCTCACACGCTTGACAGAGCCGTTCTACTCTCTGGCGACGGTGATTTTGCTCCCCTGTTGAATAAAATTAGAAGTAAGTACAACTGCGCTAGTACGGTATACGGTGTGTTAGATTTGAGCGCAAATGCACTGATAAACTCAGCCGATGAGTTTATTGATATCGACGACAAATGGCTGCTGTAACAAGGCTCCTATGGAAGCCACGCTGTGGCTTACTGGTAAATGACTATCTGTGAACTAATCAGCTGAGGGCTACTGCCCTTAGCTGATTTATGTTTGTTATTCTCATTTAGTTCATAAAAGAGCAGCTCTTGCACAAAGTGGCTTTGGGTCACTTCAATCTTATCGTTAAGCTGAAACATATCGTCTCCGAGCTGCTGCGTTGCTTCATCTATGGTCATAAATTGACGCAATCCGTTTATCACCCAAGGCACACCATAATCTGAATCGCTACTGGGATTTTCTAGCAGAATAACTTTATTGATGCTAGCGCCTAAATTTTCAATCAATAAATTGCCGCTGTACCAGTTTAAGGTTTTTCTATTCGACAACCATGCAGAGGCTCTAGGTACGATATTCAACGATGAGACATCCATAGTGTTGCGCTCTTGCTGAAGATAGGCATTGATGTATGACAGCAACTTTGGGTTGCTCGGTTTAAAGCTGATGCTTGGACGCTTGTAATTTGTTTTTTCAAGCGCGTAATGGATTGCCTTAAGCTGATGGTTTTGAGTATTGCCGGTTATAAAGCTTTCAACATCTATTAACAATTGCGCATCGCCACTTTGGTGCACTATTATTCCCGCTGCTAGATTCTTGTGATTATCGCTCGCTGAAATGGGCTGGTTTTGCCGATACTGAGCTTGTGCAGTCCAAGCTTGATCGTCGATACGTTCATCAAAGGCGAGTAAGTTAATAAATTCGGAAGACAACCACGTTTGCTTTGAACTAATTGATGCTAATTCATCGTGTTTTAACACTAGCCACAACCCCCTGCCGTAAGCCAATATCAAGTGTTCATCGTCAGCCTTTAACCTAAAGGTGGGTGTACCCAATATTTTTTGTACCTCGGCCAAAGACATATTCAACTCAAGACCAAAAACGCCGTCGTCAATATCAACGGAATAATTACCTATATCGGTGATTGTGCGCTGGCCTTGTGCACTTGCCATATCAAGTTCTATCGTTTTCTGCCAACCCCCTACAGTGCCTAATGATATCGCTTTTTGTTCTTTACCCTTTGCATTATATGGCGTTGCGTTATTTGATAAGTTACTGATTGAACCGCATAGTTTAATCAGCTCTGCGGTATATGCTAGCGTGTGATGGCTCGCCCCTATGACGCCCTTACCCTGAGGATTTGGGTCAAGAAGTGAACCAATCGGGCTTGCATTGCTTGTATTGATAATAGCCAAATCGCTATCGATTAAGATCACCGCGTCGGCCCCCTTATCAATTGCGGTATTTTTCATGCGTGAAATGATACGATTTTTCGCTTTTTCTATATCTGAATTGCTCACACTACTAACACGGGGAGCAAGTCGGCGCTGATAGGTGACCGTGTCGACAATTTCGTAGTCACAAGCCGGATAAAAGTTAAGCACTTCAGGCATTTTATCCTCAGTGCCATAGGTGGCATCAGAAAATATTGCGATACTGCACAATAGTGCAAAGAAGCTAAGGGATTTGCGCATCATCTTAAAAAACCTCTGTTTAATCGTCTATATTTAACTTTTCGCGCACTTTATGAGCCCACTGCGGCCGAGTGATTTCATATTCCCAGGGTCCATCCGGTACGATTATCGACGGGTTCGCTTTTTGCAGCGCATCAAATAGCTTTTGCCTATCAATTGAATAGTTTTGATACATTATTCGCTTCGACTCACCAGTCTTAAACTCAACAATATGTTCGGCATACTGATTAGTCGCACTTCGAATTTGACGAAGTGCAGTAATATCATTAACTGAAGCCGTAAATCCATAATCACCAAACACCGGATCGCTGTAGTGAAATTCACTTGGACTTACCCAAATTTGCACCTCTTTGTTGCGAATAAAAAAGTATAGCGCAATACCTAGAATAATCAGCTCTGCTAGCAGCACCGCAGCCAAAACAATATCGCGCGAGTCTTCATGGGTGGGGCCGGTAAGAATATAGGTAATAATCGCCCAGCAGATTCCCGCTAGCAACACTGCATTCATCAAAAAAATCAGTGCAAACCGTCGCGTGCTTCGTATGAACTTATAGTATGTGACCATAAAACGGACAGCTCCAGTACGTGTTTGAGTTTTCAGTCTACTGCAAAAAGCTTTATCGTTTTTAGTTTTTTTGTTTCTGCGTATAACATCTGACTGATTGCCTGCAAACTCAGTCGTGGGATGACTCTAACGGCCGTGTTAAATTATCAAACGCAATAGTGAAGTAACTTAATTGCAATCGAGCACTAAAGTAGTCTTAATTGTAATACGTGATGCGCGGCTCGTTGCAAGGGGCAATCACTAACCATTGCAAGCGCTTTAGAGATAAACTGAGCAACTATTCTGATAAGGATTACCAATATGCAATTAAAACCTTTTGCGACATGCCTTTTTTCTGCCGTCTTTGTGTTTGCATGCACCTCAGAGGCCCCTCAAAAGGACTCGACTTCCGCGAGCACATCAGGGTCTGCTGCTGTTTTGCAAGAACCCATTGCTGAAACGGCGGATTTAAGTCAGGGCATTGGTGACACAAATATTGCTTTTTGCTCAGCCTTGCTCGACAAAGCTGAAAATCAATTAGACGGCTTCAGAAAACACTATACCGACCCTAGCAATATACCGCGCTCATACAGCACCACTGTGCGCTATGCAACACCAGACGATTGGACAAGTGGCTTTGTTGCCGGTTCTTTTTGGTACATGTACGAACATACTCAAGACGAAAGCTGGCTAGCAAGTGCTCAAGAATGGACCCATGCGCTTGAGCAGCAACAGTTTAATGAGGGTACCCATGACCTCGGCTTTATGATGTACAACAGCTACGGAAACGCCCTTCGACTGACCGATAAAACGGACTATGTGCCAATTATCATACAAACTGCTAATAGCTTAATGACACGCTATAACCCAACTGTTGGTGCGACTCGTTCTTGGGACTTTGGAGACTGGGAGTTTCCCGTGATCATCGATAATATGATGAACCTCGAACTTCTGTTTGAGGCTACAAAGTTGTCGGGTGATGCAGTATTTAAAGAAGCTGCCATAAGCCACGCTACCGTTACCATGAACAATCATTTCCGCCCAGACTATAGCTCCTATCACTTAGTCGACTATAGTACTGAAACGGGCGATGCTATTCACAAGCAAACCTATCAGGGTATAGCGGATGATTCTGATTGGGCGAGAGGTCAGGGTTGGGGAGCATACGGATACACCATGATGTATCGCTACACACAAGACCAAAGGTTTTTGACACTTGCACAAAACATAACTGAGTTTTATCTCAATCACCCAAACATGCCAGACGACTTAGTGCCGTATTTCGACTTTGATGCAATCGATGATGAAACTGTAGAAAACTATCGCGACTCCTCTACTGCCGCCCTCATGGCAAGCGCATTATTAGAGTTAGCAAGCTACGTCAACGAAGCAGATGCTGCGCGATACCGCCTTGCTGCTATAAACATGCTTAAAAGCTTATCTACCCCTGAATATCTGGCAGTTCAGGGTGAAAACGCACATTTTTTATTAAAGCAGGCTACAGGCAATTATCCTGGGGGTTATGAATTATCAGCTGCCATTAATTATGCAGATTATTACTATCTTGAAGCGTTAGTGCGATGTAAAAATGGGGGCTAGCTTGTGTGAGCTCGGACGAGCTTAACGACTGGGATGTTCTTAACCACTCAGATGATGTTAACTATTCAGATGTACAAAAAAAACAAAGCCCTTCAAGTGAAGGGCTTTTCTATAGAAATTCTGGCAACAAAGCACCTATTTACTGAGTAGCGCCTCTAGTTCCGCACTCACCTTTTCGACCGCTTTAGTTCCATCAATTTTAAAGTACTCACAGTCACCAGATGCTGCTGTTTGCTCATAGTAATGCACAAGCGGCTTAGTTTGCTCGTGATATACCGACAAACGACTTCTAACCGTCTCTTCTTTATCGTCGTCACGAATAATCAACTCTTCGCCAGTCACATCATCCTTTCCCTCTACCTTGGGGGGATTATACTGCACATGATATACACGACCGGAAGCCGGATGCACTCGTCGTCCGCCCATTCGGTCTACAATAACATCGTCTGGTACATCAAACTCAATGCAATAGTCTACGTGTATGTTGGCCTCTTTCATCGCGTCAGCTTGGGGAATGGTGCGCGGAAAACCATCTAACAAAAAGCCATTAGCGCAGTCTTCTTGGGAGATCCGTTCTTTTACTAAACCAATAATAATGTCGTCGGACACTAACTGGCCAGCATCCATCACTTTTTTTGCTGCTATTCCCATTTCGGTGCCGGCTTTAATTGCGCTGCGCAACATATCACCAGTGGAGATTTGAGGAATGCCAAATTTGTTCATCAAAAATTGGGCTTGAGTTCCCTTCCCTGCTCCGGGAGCGCCAAGAAGAATTATACGCATTAAGCGTCCTCCAATATATAAATTCAAAAACCGCTGAAACTTTACAACGTAGGTATGCGCATCACAAGCTAAAAACCGCAATATTGGTCAGACTTTAGCCTAATGATGAATTTTTTTATGTACAGGCAATAAAAAAGGCCAAGCTATTCTTGGCCTTTACATCAATAATATTAGGCGCACGCCTACATCACTGTAATTTGTTTAATAAGCTTTACTTAGTTAGCGACGACAGCAAACTATTTAAATTTGTAACAAATGCTGCTGGCTCTTTTAAACTACCTTGCTCACTAAGCTTGGCTTGGTCGAACAGTACTTCTGTCCATTGCTTAAATAACGCTTCATCTTGAACATCAGCCACCAATTTCACTAACTCATGTTCTGGGTTAAGCTCAAAATGATAGCTTGGCTCTGGTACTTCTTGACCCGCAGCTTGCATTAATTTTGCCATCTGTGTTGTCATGCCATTTTCAGATGCAACAATACAGGCGGGGGAATCGGTTAAGCGATGAGTAAACTTCACTTCTTCTACCTTGTCACCGAGTGCCGCTTTAGCACGCTCCAGAACGCCTTCAATTTCTTTTTCAGCCTTCTCTTTAGCTTGTTTAGTTTCTTCGTCATCTAAGTCGCTCAAATCGACTTTAGCGCTGGCTGCAGACTCAAACGACTTTTCTTCAAACTCGGTCAGATGAGACATTAGCCACTCGTCAATTCGCTCACCCATCAGTAAAACTTCTATGCCCTTCTTGCGGAATATTTCCAAATGAGGGCTTGTACGGGCAGCTTGATAAGAATCTGCGGTGACGTAATAAATTTTTTCCTGACCGTCTTTCATGCGTGAAATATAATCGGCTAACGATACCGTTTGCTCATTGCCATCGTTGTGCGTCGACGCAAAACGTAGCAAGCCAGCAATCTTATCTTTATTAGCAAAATCTTCTGCCGGCCCTTCTTTTAAGACGTTACCGAATTCTGCATAAAACGACTTGTAAGTATCAGCATCGTTTTTAGCCATTTTTTCTAACATACTTAGTACGCGCTTAGTACAACCTTGGCGGATACTCTGCGTAATTTTGTTATCTTGCAAAATTTCGCGCGACACGTTGAGTGGCAAATCGTTAGAATCTAGCAATCCCTTTACAAAGCGCAAATAGGTAGGCATAAACTGCTCAGCGTCATCCATAATGAACACGCGCTGTACATATAACTTGAGGCCATTTTTCTGGTCTCTGTTCCACATATCAAAGGGCGCTTTTGCCGGAATATAGAGCAGTGAGGTGTATTCAGTTTTACCCTCAACCTTGTTGTGTGACCACGTTAATGGGTCGGCAAAATCGTGAGAAACGTGCTTATAAAACTCTTTATACTCATCGTCCGACACTTCTGATTTATCACGAGTCCACAAGGCGGTAGCCTTATTTACTGACTCCCATTGACCGGGTTCAGCAGGAATTTTTTCACCGTCTGGACCGTCACGCTCAGCCACCTCATCTTTCCAAAGCTGCACAGGAATACTAATATGGTCTGAGTACTTAGTAATAATGGAACGCAAACGCCATGTATCCAGAAACTCTTTTTCATCTTCTTTTAAATGAAGGATGATTTCTGTACCGCGTTCCGCTTTTTCGATATCGCCAACGGCAAATTCACCTTCACCTTCTGATACCCACTGTACACCCTCACTCGCCTGAGTTCCTGCTGCTCGAGTGTTAACTGTAACTTTGTCAGCCACTATAAACGCTGAATAGAAACCTACACCAAATTGACCAATTAACTGAGAATCCTTAGCTTGGTCGCCCGATAAGTTGCTGAAAAAGTCTTTGGTGCCCGATTTTGCGATGGTGCCTAAATTAGCGATAACGTCCTCTTTGGTCATACCAATGCCGTTATCTTTGATAGTAAGCGTACCCGCCTCTGCATCCACACTAATTTTTACGTTTAGCTCGCCGTCACCCTCATATAACTTATTGTCAGAGAGTGCTTTAAATCTAAGTTTATCTGCTGCATCAGCCGCGTTTGATACCAGCTCGCGCAAGAAAATTTCTTTATTAGAATAAAGAGAATGGATCATCAATTGAAGCAATTGCTTTACTTCAGTTTGAAAACCATGTTTTTCGTGTTGGACAGTCTCAGCCATTGCCAAGGTTCTCCTTTTTGGATGGGTTACTACGATTAGTTTATCTACGCCCTAGATGTATGGACGTAGTGGTATTTTTCAATGCTGAGGATGCAGAAAAATGCGATTAAAATTCGCGACGCCCGCTAAACGCATGAGTGAGGGTGTTACCATCGATGTACTCAAGCTCACCGCCTACCGGTACGCCATGGGCAATACGAGTGGCGGGTATATTGTGGCTTTTACACATTTGGCCAATGTAGTGTGCGGTTGCTTCGCCTTCTACCGTTGGATTGGTCGCCAAAATAACTTCTTCTATAGATTCTTCGGCCAAGCGCGTTTGTAAAATATCTAGACCAATCTCGCTTGGACCAATGCCGTCAATGGGAGACAAATGCCCCATCAACACAAAATACTTGCCTTTGAACTGGGAGGTTTGTTCAATTGCTAATATATCTTGCGGCGACTCAACGATACAGATTTGTGCGCTTTCACTGCGCGAAGGGTTCGCGCAGATACCGCATACTTTTGACTCAGTAAATGTTCGACATTGCTCACAATTGCTAACATGCTCCATAGCGTCGTGGAGCGCCTCACTCAATCGCATTGCACCATCACGATTACGCTCCAAAAGCGTAAACGCCATTCTTTGAGCGCTTTTTGCGCCCACACCTGGTAAACATTTTAACGCGGCAACGAGCTCACTGATCAGAGGGCTAAACGACATATACTGAATATATTCCTATAAAGGGGTTAGGTAATGCTAGAACGGCATCTTGAAGCCTGGCGGAAGATTCATACCACCGGTAACTGACGACATTTTCTCTTGAGTAGCATCTTGTACGCGGCGCACCGCATCATTCATCGCTGCGGCAACTAAGTCTTCAAGCATATCTTTGTCATCTGCCATTAGAGAAGGGTCAACTTCAACGCGTCGAACGTTGTGGTTGCATGTCATCACAACTTTAACCATACCTGCGCCCGATTCACCACAAACTTCCATTTGCGCGAGTTCGTCTTGAGCGCGCTTCATATTTTCTTGCATTTGTTGGGCTTGCTTCATCATGTTGCCCATTCCACCTTTAAACATATCAACCTCTTTCAACCGACTAATAATTATAAGTATTGCACCTGCGCGCTTCGCACTTAACGAGATTCAATAGATTCTGGTATCACTTGTGCGTCAAAAGCTTTCATTAGTTCCTGAAACGCGCTATCGGTCGCAATGGTTTGTTGCGCATAAGACAAACGCATAGCGTCAATCTGCTGCTGTATTTCATAGGGACTATCACTCACATCCGCATATTCGACTTTTACGTCAATTTCGCGGTTAAATTTCTCTGCCAGTGCCTGCTTAATGGTAGATATACTACTCTCTTCGTTTAAGTGGTGGTGAGACTGATTAATTTCAAGCAATAAACATTGATCTTTAATGCCTGGAGACCTGCCATGGATGAGTAATTGTCTCGCTAAGCCCCGTACACCGATACTGTCCACAAAGTGGCTCCACTTATCAATCTGTGACGCCAGAACGAGCTTTTCACCGTTTGGTAAATATGGCTGTATCGCACTTTTCGGGTCACTATTACTAAGAGCCTCGGGTGAGCTAGTGTTAACACTTTTCTCATCGCGAGCAGAATCTACGTCTTGGTTTTGTGTTGATACCTCGGGCGCATCAACGGGTTCGTCTACCGCTGAAACTGTATCGGGCTGAGGTGTATTTACAAAATCATTAGTACTTGTTCGATTTGCTACGTCCCCATCTGAGTTGATGCCTTCGTCGTCTTGATGCGAGCTATCATTATGTGAGACAGGCTCAGAAGAAGGTTGTAATGATTCGTTCCATGGGGGTGATACGGCAACGTCTGCACCATCTTGCTCATTGGCAGATGCTGTTGCGATAGGTTTTGATTCAGGCGTTTGTGGAGCGATTGGCTCAGATAGATTAGCTGTCAGCGCATCAGCCTCATTTTCAGCCTTTTGCGCTAGGCCAGGCTCAGACTTTTTTCCTTTCTCTTCCTCTAGTGCTTGCTGTTCGTAAGAATCAAGATCACTTTCTAAATCAAACAAATCTTGCAAATTGGAGGTCTCTGCAGCTGATTTTGATGTATCACGCGCAGCATCAGTTTGCGTATCATTATCTATAGGAGTCTGGTAATTAGGAGCCTGGTAATTTAAGTCATCAACGCCTGCGAACGAATCCGACACATCAGCCCCTGCAGTATCATGTGGCTCATATGCTTGCAGTGAAGCAAGCTTAGCAGTTTCTTCGTCTTCCATTGAATGCGTAAGCGCAGCTGGCTCGTCATTTTCGCCGGTGATATTCTTATGACTGCCTGAGTCTGCAGTTTGCTTGGTAGCCTCTAGCGATTTTTGTGCGTCAATATCTTCAGATTGACCTGAATCGACAGGCAAATCAGGCGAGGCCACCGCGTCGACCTCCGTTAACTCGTCTTTTAGACGCGAGTCATGCGTTTCAGCTTGCGCTTCCACCGCACTACCCGACACCAAAGAATCATCAACAGCTAACTCGGCCGTACTCGATTGGATTTTACTTTCGAGCGGAGCTTGTTCGCTTGGACTGGGGAGCTCACTTATCTCAAGGGGTATATTTTGTGCAGGAGTAAATGCCAGCATGCGCATGATAGTCATCTGCAGACCAGTAAAGGCATCAGGCGCGAAGGGCAAGTCTCGCTTCCCATTCAATCCAATTTGATACAGCAACTGAATATGTTCTGCCCCAACTGCTTTTGATAAGGTATATATCGGTTTAGCCACGTTTGTATCAAGTTTACAGATATCTGGAACAATTTGTGTAAGAGCAACTTGATGCAAAAGCGCCAATAGCTGCGATAACACCTGCGAGTAGTCTGGTGAGTCCGCGCAGATTTCTTCCAACTGCTCCATTGCTCCGTGTGCATCGCGTTCACAAATACACTTTGCCAAACGTAGAATTTGATTCTTATCAAGTAAGCCTAGCATACTGATAACCGTGTTTAACGTGACGCGATTATTCCCTTGTGCGATTGCTTGGTCGGTCAGGCTAAGCGCATCTCGCATACTACCACTGGCAGCTCGAGCAATTTGAGATAAAGCCGGAGCCTCATACGGTAAAGAATCTTCAGTCAATATATAAGCCAACTGGGACTGAATTTGCTCTCGACTTAAGGACTTAAGGCTAAACTGCAGGCATCGTGACAAAATGGTTACTGGCAGTTTTTGTGGATCTGTTGTGGCCAGCAGAAACTTAACGTGGGGGGGCGGCTCTTCGAGCGTTTTTAGCAAAGCATTAAAACTATGCTTAGACAGCATGTGTACTTCGTCTATTAAATAAACTTTGTACTTACCGCGTGTGGGTTTGTATTGGACGTTGTCTAGGAGTTCGCGTGTATCTTCCACTTTTGTCCGAGATGCAGCATCAATCTCCAGTAGGTCTACAAAACGCCCTTCACTTATGTCCATGCACGTTGCGCATTTACCACAAGGGTTCGCACTTTGCCCTTCTTCGCAGTTAAGTGACTTCGAGAAAATACGGGCAATCGTTGTCTTACCGACGCCGCGCGTGCCTGTGAACAAGTAGGCATGGTGTAGTTTATCGTTATCCAGTGCGTTGGTGATAGCATCAACTACATGCTGCTGTCCAACCAGTTCAGAAAATGTCTGAGGACGCCATTTTCGCGCTAATACTTGATAACTCATAAGATTTTAATCGCCTTCAAACTCACAAATGCAGTAAGGAGTAATGTTCGCTGCACGCAACTTAGCATCCCCACCAATGTCAGGTAAGGATATCACAAACCCTGCATGATCAGCTTTTCCTCCTAGGCGTCTAATAAGATTGGCCGTTGCCACCATCGTGCCGCCGGTAGCCAGCAAATCATCAATCATTAGGACGTTGTCGCCCGGACTTATTGCGTCTTTATGAATCTCTAGCACATCCGTGCCATATTCCAATTCATAAGACTCGGAAATCGTCTCCCGTGGTAACTTTCTAGGCTTTCTTACAGGAACAAAACCGATACCAAGGGCAAGAGCAAGCGGTGCTCCGAACAAGAAACCGCGCGCCTCTGTGCCTACTATTTTGTCAAATGTGTGGCCATCATAGTTACTTTTCAGCATATCAATACAGGCCTGAAAGGCCTCTGGCTGTTGCAGAACGCTGGTTACGTCTCTAAACAGAATGCCAGGCTTTGGATAGTCAACAATTGTAGTAACGGCTTTTTTGATTAACTCTGTGGTCAAAATAATGCCTTTTAATTTGATTTAAAGAACAGCTTAATTGCTGAAGAAGAATACATACCAACCGGCTAATATATGAAGCATAGGAAACGCGACCAATGCTAAGACGATTACTAACAAATACCACCAGTTAAATACTTCTTTAAAGTCCTCGTTATCGGCCATTACTTGCTTCCTGATATAAACAAAAATAGGCACGCATACTACTTTATTCAGGCCTAAAATCCTAGGGCTTAATGGTCAAAAAAGTAAGTCGTTGTGGTAAGAAATTTGCTCACCACACATTGCAACAGGCGTTCATCAGCGCTCAGTGAACTAGGTGAATAATACCTTTGCTCTCTGCGGGGTCTAAAACAAAAAAGCCCCAGCGTATGCTGAGGCTTTTTTGTGTAATGGGAGTCTGGCGATGTGCTACTCTCACATGGGGAAACCCCACACTACCATCGCCGCTAATACGTTTCACTTCTGAGTTCGGAATGGAGTCAGGTGGTACCGTATCGCTATTGTCGCCAGACATTAACTGTTGAACTATCAAGCAAAGCTCAATACTTCTCAATAATGGTTAACAATGTTGGAATGCTGATAATTGCTTTTTCTTTAACGTAGAGTCGCTACTCAATCTGTCTATATATGATTGTCTTAACTTGTCACCTACAACCCTTGCCTGCCTCCTACATACTCATACTTGCGCGTCTTTAGCGAGCAGGTTATTTGCCAGTCGATTTTACATCGACGATAAGCAAATTACCGCGCCCACTTGCGATAGC
>NZ_JBHSGU010000024.1:0-937 GCF_042652645.1 Glaciecola siphonariae | reverse complement strand
CCATTCGGACATCTGTGGCTCAAATGCGTTTTGTCAGCTCACCACAGCTTTTCGCAGACTTACACGTCCTTCATCGCCTCTAACTGCCAAGGCATCCACCGTATACGCTTAGTCACTTAACCATACAACCCTAAATAGCCTTCTTGACTCTTTACCACAAACACTTGCAAGCAAGTGGTCGCTGCTTCGGGCTTTACCGCAGGGAAACCCTGCTGACCCTACACATGCTCACTAAAGGGGTGGATGTTTGCACATCTCTCTCTTTATTAAGCAAGTAAATTGTTTAGCTAGTATTAACAACGAGCCTTTTGAATTCTCGTTGCGTTAGATTATATGAATGACAAGTTTGCTAATCATATTTTCGTGCAAAATAGTCTAATCACAGATTAGGCTATTCTTGCGCAAGGTGACTGTCATTACCTATACAAGGTAATACTCGCACACTTGCATCGCACATTCGTCAGATAGAGTAGCGGTTGAAAGAACATCTCTCGAATTACTTCGAAGTTGTTCAATCAGTTACTCTTTCGTTAAATATTGATTACTAATTATCAGCTTTCCAAATTGTTAAAGAACATTCAAGGCTTTAAAAAACCTTAATGGATAGTGCTTTGATAAGCATTATTCATTAAGGCGCTTCTACATGCCATACCACACTTTAAATTCACTTGTTCAACAAGCGCCTGTGGTAAATATATAACAAGAAAATCTGTGTGAGCACTGCATCAAAAGCACTCGACTTTTGGTAAGGAGGTGATCCAACCCCAGGTTCCCCTAGGGTTACCTTGTTACGACTTCACCCCAGTCATGAAACACAAAGTGGTAACCGTCCTCCCGAAGGTTAGACTAGCTACTTCTTTTGCATCCCACTCCCATGGTGTGACGGGCGGTGTGTACAAGGCCCGGGAACGTATTCACCGCAGTATGCTGACCTGCG
>NZ_JBHSGU010000022.1:0-1478 GCF_042652645.1 Glaciecola siphonariae | reverse complement strand
ATGCACTTGCTAGCGCAAATCGCCACTCAAAACACTGACGTCGAGCAACTGCTACCATGGCGATTTGCTAAAGACTAGGTGGGATTACGAGACGCTCACGAAGAAGGCATTCCTGTTCAATGGTTATTTGAGGGAATCTCTGAGCTACTACCTGTTTATGATGAAATCGAAGATGGGGTTGAGATAATGTTTGGTGAATATAGACAAAAATTGAAAAATATCAAAAAAAAGGTGCTGAGCAAGAAAGATGTTGTTAGATAAACCAGCAAATAACAAAAGCTTGAAGCGGATAAAAATAAAGAGCAATTTTTACCGCTTAAGCAGGTATTATACGCCAAAAGGATTTGAAATTTGAGGTACAAAAAAATTTTATCCATTTTCACAGAAACTGACGGGATGCCAGCCTTATTTCGTTTTCAGCACATCTTAAATGCAGGGTTAAGCTCTATCATGTTATTATTCTTTTTCTGGCCATGGCCAAATTCAACATATAGGTTTAATGATAAAGAATTGTCCTATTCGGAATTTTGGTTGTCTGGTATGGCTCCGATAATTCTATTGTTCTTTATTTTGATGTTTTCTATTTGTATTGCTACAGTTAAACGATCACGATCTGGACTGTATGGAGTGTTTCTATACTGGTCATTAATCGTGCTCTTCTTGTCTTATGGCAGCCTCATCGGTTTAGTTGTAGGAGCTCTAATAATTACCGCATGGGCTTGGTACCTTTTCAAAAATGAAAAAGTTAGAGTATATTTTGAACATCGAAGCGTATAACAAAGCACTCAACTCACTCGCTTCGCTCGCTGGGACATTAACGCGGCGCGCCTTCGGCTATTATGCGCGCCGCGTCACTGCCCGTTAGTGCGGTGTTATACGTCACTAGCATGAAGAATTGGACTGAGATTAAACACGAATTTGAAA
Source organism: Glaciecola siphonariae (assembly GCF_042652645.1). Lineage (NCBI taxonomy): Bacteria > Pseudomonadati > Pseudomonadota > Gammaproteobacteria > Alteromonadales > Alteromonadaceae > Glaciecola > Glaciecola siphonariae. The sequence continues at coordinate 554 of NZ_JBHSGU010000022.1, read as the reverse complement.
CTGATGGTTCGTTGAGAGACATATATATAGTTGGCGCTTCTGAATCTATTTGGAATGTATTCATAAATGCGGTCAATAATTCTTACCCGTGTAAATTTTTTGTTGATGGTGAAGAGAAGTCATTACCTAGCTCGTTTAGTGCTATTAAGGGTATTCAAAATACAGCGACTACGAATCTAGCAATAAAAATAGATGGAGGAATTCTAGTGAATTGTCACTTTTTTTCGGACCATCAAATTGAGTTAGATTTGTCGCCTTCAGACATTGCTAATACAAATGATTTTGAAAACTTGCAGAAGTTCATGTTTTGGCTTCACAATCTATTGAAGTTAAAGGTTGTTTTGACTCATGAAAATGGCCCTGAATTAGAGATACTAACTGTTGAATAACGCGACGTATAACAAAAAAATTCAAGCGGACACTGCCAAGAGCGGGCAGCGCCGCTTAATTTGGTGTTAGCCACTTGGAGGTTTAAATGGAAATGAACCAAGTCACTCTTCCAGTCTACAACATGGAAGAAGCGGTAAAGTTCTATCTGGTTCTTGGTTTTATAC
>NZ_JBHSGU010000021.1:0-9706 GCF_042652645.1 Glaciecola siphonariae | reverse complement strand
CTAACAAGGCGCTTAACTCGTTCCCTTCGGTCACTGGGACAATAACACTGCGGTGCTACGCACTCTACCGCAGAGTTATTGCCCGTTAGCTTTGCGTTATGTGTCAGGAGTAACAGACAATTATGGAAGAACTTTTCAATAAATACACGGAAGCCTTTGACGCTTTTGACCCAGAAGCTATAGCAAATCTATATCGTGTACCTTGTGCTATTTCGGACGCAGACGGCGTTCAAGCATTTGCTTCAAAATCTGATTTAGTTAAAAAGTTCGCATCCAATTGCGAGTCTATGCGTGATTTTGGATACCAACATGCTCAATTTAATATTCTGCAACAGCAACCTCTTGGGCAGGATAAGGTTGCTACTACAATTGGTTGGCGTATAAATACGAGTAGCTCTAGTATAGACTTCCGTACACTATACATTTGTCATTTAGTAGACAGTAAGTGGTTTGTGTTTAGCGCTAATGTGTACCAAGGCAGTTTTAGCAATGCCACATAACAAAAAAATTCAAGCGGACATTGGCAAGAGCGGCCAACGCCGCTTAATTTGGTGTTAGGCTGCACTAGGTTGTTTTGTGTTGCGCATCACGCTACAATAAATTCATGATCAAATCATTTAAGCATAAAGGCCTCAAGTTGTTTTACGAAAAAGGTAAAACAGCAGGCATTCAAACTCATCATGCAAAAAAGCTTCGCATGCAACTTGCAGCTATAGATACTGCTAATGAAATTGACGATGTCAATATTGCCGGCTTTTCTTTGCATAGATTGAAAGGTGAGAGTTCCAATATTTGGTCTATATCTGTGAATGGAAATTGGAGAGTAACATTTGAGTTCAAGGACGGTAATGCTTACATTCTTAATTATGAGGATTATCACTAATGAACATGTATAACCCACCACACCCTGGTGAATTTATAGAATCGGTCTATCTAGAGCCTTTTGGTATTAGTTGCCGAACTCTAGCAACTCATCTCGGCGTAGCTGCTTCAACTTTGAGCCGAATAGTCAAAGGTAAGAGTGCAATAAGTCCAGAAATGGCTTTAAGATTATCTAAAACACTCGGAAGAACACCAGAAAGTTGGTTAAGTATGCAAGACAATTATGAATTATGGCTAGCGAAACAGCGCTTAGATTTGAATACAGTTCAACGACTAGATTTAAATGCAGCCTAACAAAAATTTTGAAGACGGATGTTCGCGAAGAGCGCGCGCCCACCGCTTAAAATGGTGTTAGCTATCTTGAGGAACGTCCAGTGACAGTTGTTTTGTCGAAGTATAATCCCGATTGGGCTCACATGTTTGAAGAAGAAAAGTTATATCTATTAAGCTATCTAGATAATTTTGTAGTTGGTTCAATTGAGCGTGTTGGCAGCACTTCTGTACAGGGCATGGTTGCGAAGCCCATTATTGATATCATGTGCGGTGTCCAGACCTTAGATAGATCGCGGGATGCTATCTCGGTTTTAGAAAGCGCTGGTTATTGTTACTACCCTTATAAAGCTGATGTGATGCATTGGTTCTGCAAACCAACGCCAGATATTCGAACGCATCACTTGCATTTAGTTGAATATGAAAGTGCTTTATGGCGGGACAGGCTAAAGTTTAGAGATTTACTCAGAAATGAGCCACAAATTTTTGAACAATACAAGAGTTTGAAGATCGAGCTCGCTCGAGAGTTTGGTGGAGACAGAGAAGTTTATACTAAACGCAAAGGTCCATTTATTCAGAGGGTGTTAGATAATGCCGATAGCTAACAAAAACATGAACCGGACATTGGCAAGAGCGGCCAACGCCGGTTATGTAAAGTGTTATGTGCCAGAGGAGTTTTAATGCAAAGGAATAAAACACTTATTATTGCTGGTTGTTTAAGTTTCATAGCTTCCTTACTTCATATAGCCTGTATTTTTGGTGGTCCAGAATGGTATCTATTCTTTGGTGCAGGGGAAAGAATGGCTCAACTGGCTGCTGTCGAAGACCCTTATCCCACAATAGTAACCCTTATCATCGCTTCTATTCTTGCTGGTTGGGGGTTATACGCACTTTCTGGCGCGGGTCTGATTTTCAAATTGCCACTTTTAAAAACTTGTTTGGTCCTTATCACAGCCATATATCTCATTCGTGGAATTGCTGGTTTGTTTGCTCCGTTTGTTACATCAGATCCTGTGGTGCACCAAAATTCAGTCACCTTTTGGGTTGTCAGCTCAATTATTTGCTGTATCTATGGTATGTATTATTTGTTCGGTACAAAGCAGGTATGGCGGTCGGTTTGAGTTCGTGGGCACATAACAAGAGCCTCAAGCCAGTCGCTGTGGCTCCTTCGGACGTATTGCATTGTGTAAAAACTGCGACTCGCTTCACTCGATTATTGCAGTTTTTACACAATGCAATCCGCCGCTTAGGCTGGTGTTAGGCAGCTACAAGGACGTATATGAAATTTACTAAGTACTTTGAGGCAACAAGAGCACGGCCCGACAGAGCTTCAATCCGATTAGAGTGGATAGAGTTTGTTGTAAGTAATGCCCCCTATCAATACATTCAAACGGACGGCCGAATTAGAAAATGGGCTCAAATAGTAGATGCTGAAAATAAGTATTTAAGAGTCGTCTTGCTAGAAGATGGTGAGACAGTACATAATGCTTTCTTTGATAGGAGGTTTAAACCATGAAAATGAGCTATTTCGAAGATTCAGATACTCTGTATATTGAGTTTAAGTCTACTGATATCGTTGATACTAAAGATTTAGACGAAAGTACGACACTTGATCTAGATTCCAATGGTGATGTTGTCGCCATAACTTTAGAGCATGCCAGTAATAGAACTGATATTGGTCAACTAACACTTAGTGGGATCGCAGCCTAACAAAACACTGAAGCCAGTCGCTGTGGCTCCTTCGGACAGGTTGCATTGGCTAAAAACTGCATTTCACTGCGTTCAATTATCGCAGTTTTTATTCAATACAACCCGCCGCTTAGTGCGGTGTTAGATGTCGCGTAGGGTCAGAGTTTGAAGAAGTTTATAGATTGGGATATTGAGATTAACGGCAGATGGCTAGATGCTGCACACTCCTTCGGTTATCACTTATTCAAGCAAATGCGCGCAGACAGAATCGCGGCGCTACCCATTCAGTTATCAAACTCAGAACGCGAAGTGGCTATCAAGGCTATTGATGACACTATTTACACTTTTATGATGATGTTTGATGGCATCTATAAATTTGACATTGATAATGACCACTCTGCTGAATATGCTTTGATTCAACGAATAAGAGACAATAATGATGACGTAGTTTCTGAGATTGAATTAGCTCCAGATGGCGACGAATTGACCATAGGATTCCATGGTTGGAAGGAAAATGATTTTGGTGAATAGGATATTTTTGATTCAGACATCTAACAAGATATTCAACTCGCTACGCTGGGAAGACACCTTGTGTCACCCGTTAATACGGTGTTAGTTTCCTATCGAGGTCTCGTGAAAAAAGTTGCTCTTGTTATATCAATTTTTACAATGGTCATTCTTTTTTGCATACCAAAAGAACAAAGTGAAATTGAAAAATTGAGTGTTACAAAGTCTGGTGAAAGCGTTATTTCTAAACACTTAAAACCTAATGAGAAAACATCGATTGAAACTGGTTTGGGAGACGGTTCTTTTACGCCCCCAGAAGAATACTTGCTTGAAGCAAAAGAAATACGTCGTTGTAATAAAATACCTAACACAGAAGATGAACTTGATGTGTGGCTGACCAATGCTAATGAAGTGGGTGAACCAGACGAGTATATAGAAGATGTTTTGTATCGTTTTGAGCGCTGCTCACAACTTAACTTTGTATCTGATGATTTTGTTGAACTACTCATCAAAGCAATCAAATTAGGATCTGATAACGCTGTGTCAGAGTTATGGGCTATTTCGGATAAAGAATACTTTCATAGTAAAGGCTTAGTTGAATTAAGCAGAGAAGACACTATAGAGCAAAGAATTAAATTTAATAAATTGAAATACCAACTTTCTGAAAGTATTGCTTTAACTGGAGGGGAGCAGGCAATATTGAGACTAGTTATAGGGTATCAAAATTACGATCCAGAGTCTGGAAATCCAAACTATCTAAAAGCCATAGCCTATGCGGATTTTGGGATGAAGATAATAGAAGACAATGATGTTTATCTGAAATTAGATTTCATCAAACAGCGTGTTTCTCATAATATGGAATATCAAGGTCTTCAACAAGCGCAAGCTCTAACTGAAAGCTTATTAATCAAATTTGGTGAAAACGGAAACTAACAAGTCATTCAAGCAGGACAAAAAACAGCTGGTTTTTGCTCGTGCCTCGCTAATTTTAACCAGCTATTTTATTGCCTCTTAATGAGGCGTTAGGTGCTATTGCGTTAAATAAGGGATCACTAAGTTGTTTGCTGTAATTTTTAAAGCCCAAGTGGGTAACCAAGACTCACAATATTCTGAAACTGTCGCCATCATGCGAGACTTGGCTTTTAATAAATACAACTGCCAATACAACCCGCCGCTTAGTTCGGTGTTAGATGCCACAAATGAGTGACCATTTTGAATACATATTATCGCAGCTCAAAATTAGCGAAGACGATGAATGGGGTTTGTGTATTGAACTAATCGATTATGAACATTTTGACTATATAGATGATGTAATAACTGAAATTTTTGATATCGAATATTCGTTTTGCGTCATGGATGAGTCAGAAGGGAAATTCATAATGTACTTCAAGGACGATGTTACAAAGTGCTTATTGGTAGATGCTGTTTCAAAGATTAATCGTCACCACAAATTTGAGAAAAAAGAGTATGTTCTACCATCTAGCACCTAACAAGGAAATTGAAGACGGATATCTGGGAAAAGCACCCAGCTACCGCTTAATTTGGTGTTATACCCTTTGAAGGAAACAATAGTGAAAGGAATAAAAGTAACCACAAACCCTGATGATTTAAACATTGAATTAGTCCATTCGTTGGTCTCTAATTCATATTGGGCAAAGGGAATTCCTCTACTAACTTTACAAAAATCTATTGCAAATTCACTAGTGTTTGGCGCATACAATGAATCTGGTGAACAAGTTGCGTTTGCGCGGGTTGTTACAGACAAAGCAACATTTGCGTATCTAGCTGACGTTTTTGTAATTGAATCTTATCGTGGATTGGGTGTAAGCAAATTACTTATGGAGGAGATTTGCTCTCATTCAGATTTACAGGGTTTACGCCGTTTTATGTTGGCAACAAGCGATGCTCATGGCTTGTACTCCCAGTTTGGTTTTCAGTCTATAGAAAACCCTGACATACTTATGCAAATTTGGCAGCCCGGCGTATATGAACAAACACGGGTATAACAAACCAATCAACATCGTTCGCTGCGCTCTCTGGGACGCTTACTCGCCGGCGCAACTTCGGACATTTTGCATTTGCTAAAACCTGCGTTTCACTGCGTTCAATTTTTGCAGATTTTAGCAAATACAAACTGCCGCAAATGCTGGCGTTATGTTTCTGGGCGTTTTAAACTTAAAGGAATAAGTAATTGAAGTTTTTATTAAATATAGTCTTGTTAGCAGCGCTTGTAGGGCTTGGATATTGGGCATATATCGAACTCTTGGCAGGAGAGACAACCTTTGGTTCGCGACGTCACCCTGTAGCAGTTATTGCTGCTTGTTTCTTTTTCTCTACATATCTCATTATCGATACTATTTTAATCGCAATAAAACCATGGGTTAAAGAACATCCTAAACTATATACGCGCCTATACTCTGGGTTTTGGACTTTTTTGCTTGGGCCGGAGAAATCGAGAGATGAAACATAACAAACGTTTTATGGCGCTCGCTAGCGCTCTCTCGGACACACAATTTGTTGTGCAATTTGCATTTCGCTACGCTAAATTAAAGCAAATTCCACGACAAATCGTGCGCCGCATAAACGAGTGTTATGTGCTTCCATGAACTTGCATAGGTATAAGGCAAAAATATCGGCAATCAGTACTGGTGAAAGTGAATTTGAATTTCTTGGTACATGGATAGGTTTCGCTGGCATGCTTGTAGCTATAATAGACATTATCTTTTTTAGCCACCCAAGAGAAGCAGTAGGCCTTGCAGGAGTTATCGTTGGTCCCCTTTGCTTTTTTTATTGGGTTACAACGCAGCACAATCAGTTAATTTTTATATTCAACGGTATTTGCACTATTGTAGTAGTTCTTTTAACAGTAATTCTTTTTCTGGGACATTTTTACAAGCTGCAACTTAGTGCAGTGATAAACTTATACTTAGTTTACATTGCTTCAATTTCTATAATTGCAGCTTTTTATGGTAAGAAATTTACATCAATACGCTCATAACAATACACTGAAGCCAGTCGTTGTCGCTCTTTCGGACAGGTTGTATTGGCTAAAAACTGCATTTCACTGTGTTCAATTCTCGCAGTTTTTAGCCAATACAACCCGCCGCTTAGTTCGGAGTTATATGCCTAGAGGAAGCTTATGCCAGCGAAGCTAGATGACATTGAGTGGGCAATTGAATTCGCGTCTTCTGGTTTAGGCGATCACGAGGCGTACATCAATTTGGATACTGGTGAAATATATTATGTTGGTGATGCGGTTGAAGAACCGATACCAGATGATCTCTATGAGAGTGATAAATATCTTATATTCCCTAGCAAACAAGACTTAGACCTAGGCAAACGATTGGCTCTAAGTTTTATTGCCGAATCGATTCCTGAAAAACTAGAGTTTGGCTACGATATTTTCAGTCGCCGCGGTGCATATTCAAAATTCAAGACTCTGCTAGAATCAAAGGGAAAACTACAAAGTTGGTACGCATACGAAGAGGCTGCGTTAAAGCGAGCAATAATACAATGGTGTCGAGATAATGAAGTTGAATTTGACAACGGCATATAACAAATGGATTAAGACGGATTTTGCGAAAAAGCATCGCAAAACCGCTTATCCAAAGTGTTAGAACTCAGATTATCCCAAAGATATGGAAGTATATTTAAAGGTGTTTTTCTTTTTTGGCTTCTTTGGTATCGCGTCGATTGTTTTGGGTATTGTTCTGATGCTAATACTTAAAGAAAAAGATAGTTCAGGCCCAAACTTATTAGCACGTGGTAGCTTAATATATAGAGACTTAGACAGTTTTCTTAATGAGAGAAATCGGAAAATCATCCTCTTAGTCACTTATTTTGGCTGCGGTTGTATATTGCTATCAATTTTTGGAAGTTTAGTTGCCTGGGGAATGAGGTAGTTTTGAATACAAGTTCTAACAAAGCGCTTAACTCGCTCCCTTCGGTCGCTGGGACACAAGCGCAGCGCTGCTTCGCCATTGTAGCGCTGCATTTGTGCCCGTTAGCTTAGCGTTATAGCTCTAGTTAAGATGCGATTGACGGTACTAATATTTAGTACTATCATTGTTTAATGAAAAGAAAACATCAGAAGACTTTAGCTCTCATCTTTTCAAGACCTGTCAGTGGTAATGTAAAGTGGAAAGATATCGAGCAACTATTTATTGAGCTTGGAGCTGAGATATCCGAGGCTGAGGGCTCTAGAATTGGTGTTAGGCTTTTTGGCGACAGACGCGTCTTTCATAGACCACATCCGTCCCCTGATACAGACAAGGGTGCGGTTAGCAGCGTCAGACGTTGGTTAGAGTCAAATGGGGTGAAACCATGAAAAATATCATGAACATAAATGGATACGATGCTGTTATCACGTACGATCCCGAAATAGAGATGTTTAGAGGTGAGTTTATTAACTTAAATGGCGGTGCTGATTTTTATGCGGCCGATATTAAGGGTTTGCATGAAGAGGGTTCAACCTCTCTAAAAGTATTTCTTGAAATGTGTGAGGAAGATGGTGTAGCACCTAAGAAAACCTATTCGGGTAAATTTAATGTTCGTATAAGCCCAAAGCTACATGAGCACCTCGTTTTGAAAGCTTCTGCCACAGGGAAAAGCATAAATCAGATTGTTGTGGAATCGTTATCAAGCAACGTCGGTAGCGAGCTATAACAAAACGATGAAGACGGACGTAATACAAAAGCGGTATTACGCCGCTTATCGAAAGTGTTATGCATCTTGGTGTACTGAATGAGTGAGTATTGGAATGCAATGGTTCCAGAGATAACTGTGAGTAGTCTCGACCGATCATTAGCGTTTTATTTGTGTTTGGGTTTCAGTGTTAGATATCGACGCGAGAACCCTCCATTTGCTTATTTAGAAATTGGTCAAGCGCAGCTTATGTTAGAACAAATACATGAATCAGGATGGTTGACGGGCAGTTTGGAGCCTCCATTTGGTCGGGGTGTAAATTTTCAGATAGAAGTAGAAAGTGTTCGAAACATTGAAGCTAAAGCACGAATTGCCAATATTGCATTGTATGAAGGGTGCAAGGAAAGTTGGTATTTCGTGGGTGAAGGCCGCGAAGAGGGACAACTTGAGGTTTTATTGCAAGACCCAGACGGTTTTCTACTTAGATTTATCGAACCTTTAGGAAGTAGAGAGAACGATGCATAACAAAACGTTGAAGCGTACAAAAATAAAGAACAATTTTCGCCGCTTAACGAAGTGTTAGCATTCTATGTATATAGCTTTAGCCTATTTTTTTATTAGTTGCTTTTTGTGCTATGTGCTCGTTTTTGTAACCGATAGAATGCAGATGCGAACAGGATTAGTCTATTTAATTGTTGTAGCCTTAATATTAATTGCGGCTTGCCATAGTCGAATATTATTTTATGGGATGTTTTTGGGGTATGAAACCGATAATTGGCTAATTAAAATATCCGCTTTAATATTGTTATTGCTAACTGCATTCTTGAATTTGAATAGACTAATGCGAAGAAATAATCGATTAAACGGGGCGTCAAAGTGAAAGTCTATTTAAGTCCGAATGCTAACAAAACTATGAACCGGATGTTGGCAAGAGCGGCCACCATCGGTTATAGAAGGTGTTATTCCCTCTTGGAAAACGAATGTCTTCGAAAAGCAATTTCATATTAATGGCTGAATACAATAAATGGATGAACGCATCTATCTATTCTGCTGCGTCGAATTTAGGCTCAGAGGAACTTGCCATGGATAGAGGGGCTTTCTTTGGTTCTATCATTGGTACACTCAATCATATCTTGGTGGCAGATATAATTTGGCTTAAACGTTTTGCCACTCATTCCAAAACTTTTACTGCATTAAATTCGTTAGCATCGAAGCCTAAACCTGAAAAACTAGACTCACTTCTGTTCTCAGAACTCGCCCTCCTTAAACAAGAAAGGGTAAGTCTGGACAGCACAATCTTGAATTTTGTTAATCAGCTTTCCGAGGGCATTTTAGCAAGTAACCTAAACTATCAAAATATGAGAGGCGTCTCGTATTCAAAATGCTTCGCACATCTACTGCTGCATTTCTTTAATCATCAAACTCATCATCGTGGACAGGTGTCTACACTGTTGTCACAACTTAATGTAGATTTAGGCGCCACGGATTTGCTGGTTAAAATACCCAACGCGTAATGGGCATAACAAACGCCTAATGGCACTCACTGCCGTTCGTTCGGACACACAATTTATTGTGCAATTTGCATTTCGCTACGCTACATTATTGCAAATTACCGTAAGCGTCCAGTAAACCACATATTTCCAAGTTAAGTCCAACCCTGCACCATGAGGCCTCAACTATCAAGTAGAGGTCTTTATGCAAAACAAACGACGAA
>NZ_JBHSGU010000020.1:0-552 GCF_042652645.1 Glaciecola siphonariae | reverse complement strand
GGACAGTGTCTGGTGGGTAGTTTGACTGGGGCGGTCTCCTCCCAAAGTGTAACGGAGGAGCACGAAGGTTGGCTAATCCTGGTCGGACATCAGGAGGTTAGTGCAATGGCATAAGCCAGCTTAACTGCGAGACAGACACGTCGAGCAGGTACGAAAGTAGGTCATAGTGATCCGGTGGTTCTGAATGGAAGGGCCATCGCTCAACGGATAAAAGGTACTCCGGGGATAACAGGCTGATACCGCCCAAGAGTTCATATCGACGGCGGTGTTTGGCACCTCGATGTCGGCTCATCACATCCTGGGGCTGAAGTCGGTCCCAAGGGTATGGCTGTTCGCCATTTAAAGTGGTACGCGAGCTGGGTTTAGAACGTCGTGAGACAGTTCGGTCCCTATCTGGTGTGGGCGTTGGATGATTGATGGGAGCTGCTCCTAGTACGAGAGGACCGGAGTGGACGAACCGCTGGTGTTTGGGTTGTGATGCCAATTGCATTGCCCAGTAGCTACGTTCGGAACGGATAACCGCTGAAAGCATCTAAGCGGGAAGCCGGCCCA
>NZ_JBHSGU010000019.1:0-134093 GCF_042652645.1 Glaciecola siphonariae | reverse complement strand
TATCGGTGTTTCTTGTTGCCAAGAAACGATATAAATTTTGTCGTAGACACTCTTAATGAGTGCCCACACAGATTGTCTTGTTATAAATTGTTAAAGAGCTATCGTGCGAAGTTTTTGAAACGAGTTTCGAAAACTTTTTGCGCAAGGTGACTAACATTACCTAAAGTGGTTTGTTGAGTCGTGCCTTGCTGCACGTTCGCAATATTTGCGAATCGCTTCAGAGGTAAGCCTCTCAAGCGGGATGCGAATTCTACTTAAACTGCATCGTGTGTCAAGGCTTTTGTGAAAACTTTTTGCATTTTTTACTCGCTAAGCTCACAAGCGCCTGTCAGACCCCTAATATTGTTGTTATATCTTAATACTAGACAACATTTGGGTGTTTTAATGTACAAACTAAAACACTGCTTTAATAAGCGTTGGTCTGTGACAGCGAGCGCGCATTCTACATTTAAAACAATTTCCGTCAATAGTAGTTACAAGAAAATTTGCAAAAATGTAGGTTTTGGCTAAAATTCAGCCTAAATAAGCTAAAAGTTATATCTAATCGGTTTATTTTTTATATTCTTTAGGGGTATTTCTGGCTTTTTATACCTAGATACCAAAATTATAATAATCACAATTAGGACAAGTTATGTTATCTATCCGGCTTCCTCTCGCAATATTCGTAACCATCATTCTCAGTATCGTTGCTTATTTCGTCACTCAATCACTTTCTACTTCACCAATCGGCCCATTCTTACCGTCTATTTTTGTTATTTTGCTGTTTGTTTTCCTGCTAATTCCAACCATTATTGCTAAAACGCCCGCAAGTTCTTCAACCCAACGAACTAACAAGCCAACGTCGAGAAAAAATGAATCGACATCTAGACCCTCACCATCATTAGATGGTGTCACCACTTTGTATGTAGGTAACCTTCCTTACAAAGCGAATGAAATCACTGTTAAAGAGTTGTTTGAACAAACCGGTTCGGTAACGTCGGTACGTTTAATGAAAGACCGAAAAACTAATCGCCGTAAAGGCTTTGGCTTTGTGGAGGTAGATGCAAACCAAGCCGATGAAATGATTGCTAAGCTAAATGATTCTGAGTTTATGGATAGAACAATTAAAGTCAGACCCGCTAAAGATAAGGCCTAGGGATTTGGTAACCGGCGGCGTCAATTAAATATTGATGCCGCCCTTACTGCATGTTGTTATTCCTGAGCGATAAATTTTGCATTAAAAGCATGAAAGCGATTAATCGCTTGCAGTAAGTCTGGTACCTGCACATCCTTCATTTCGTTAACCAAACCGTTTATTACCTGATTATATTCTTGCTCAGATGCAAGCTCTTTTTTGGCTGACTCCATTACATTCATTAATCTCGCAACATAGTTTGCAACAGCTTTTGGCGACGTCATGTCCTCTTTATTTGAAAACTCGTTTAGGTGTTTTACCTGATCATAAGCCGACGCGCCTGAGTTACGTTCAACTGATATTGACTGCTGAGCGAGACGCGTTAAGTCATTATCTGTATATCCCTGTTCAATAGCTTTTTCATAAACCTGCTGCATGTCTTTTCGATAGAAGGTGCTGGCGAGTTCATCTGCACTATTGATTAAGTTGGCCAAACTAGCAGACCTGCTCGCGTCGGCTTCACCTGCAATACTAAACGATATATTGGAACCCTGACTCGTATATAAACGAGCGCCATCGCTTGAGTCTGATATCGACGTGAAGGCTTCGCTTCCGAAGTCAACTCTTACAGTTCGGCCGTCGCTCAAATCTAGCTTGGTTTGCATGTATTTAACGTTCGTATCGTCAGAAGCCTTTTGGTACTCGAGCGGATCAATCGGTAATTTAGATATTTCGTCGATTATTCGTTTTTGACTTGCATCGATATTTTGAGTCAATTTATCGTCTGCTACACCTACCAACTCTAATTTTGCTTGGTCTATTCCGGCATTTACGCCTTCGGTGGCTTGCTGTTTAAAATAGCTCAACTCAACTTTATCTGCGCCGTTTTTCGCCATTGATGCTAGAGACGACGACACAAAACTTAGAACGTTCTGCACTACCTCGTCAATATTGAATAAATTTGTCTCTTTGACTGACCGCAGCTTAGCTGACTGCTCTTGCTTATCGATGTTTTTTGCCGCTAGCGTGTCCTCAAATCTACTGTTAATAGACAAAGAAATAACTTTAGCTGCAACAACGTCGTTACCAGCAGACGAACTATATGTATCGCTTGCTTGGCTGGCACGAATTTCTTGTTTGTTTTGATGCTTTAGTTCAATTACGTTAGCCGCTTTTGCGCCTGAAATGTCAGGGAAAGCTGCTTTCACTTCTAGCATATTCATTTTAGATACCTCACTATCCTCAACATAGTTATCGGCAAATCTGCATTTTCTTTAATAAAGAGTTGGTAAAATTTTCTATGGCGTTACAATTTGCCCATTCTCTCTTGCTCGCCGGATGACATGACAACGTTTGATAACAAATACGCGCTTCAACTCGCTGAAAAAAAACAACGACTTACCGACTTACTTTTGCCCTTTACGCAGCAAAACTTAGAGGTATTTGAGTCACCTCCTCAAAATTACCGTATGCGAGCGGAGTTTAGAATCTGGCATGAGGGAGAGCGCAGCTTTCACATCATGTTTGATAAAGAGAGTAAGTCTAAATATGAAGTTGAGTACCTGCCTGCCGCGTGTCAATTAATTAACGATGCAATGAAAGATACTATCGCGTTGGTGTGCGAGCAGCCTTTGCTGCGTGCAAAGCTATTCCAAATTGACTATTTGGCATCGACTACAAACGAGTTAGTTATTTCTCTGATATATCATAAGCAATTAGATTCATCTTGGGAGGACGCTGCTCAGGCACTTAAGCAAGCTCTCTCTCATTTAGGTACGATTAATATTATCGGCAGGGCCAAAAAGCAAAAGGTGGTTATTGGAGAAGATTACGTTATCGAAAAACTGCGCTTGGAAGCACAAGAAACAGCTAAAGACTATATATTCAAACAAGTTGAAAATAGCTTTACGCAACCAAATGCCAACATCAATGTAAAAATGCTCAATTGGACGCTTGGCAGACTGAGAGGGAGCGAAGGAGACTTACTTGAGTTGTATTGCGGTGCAGGTAATTTTTCGATACCGCTTGCCAGCATCTTTAGGCGGGTATTTGCCACAGAAATATCAAAGAGTTCAGTCAACGCGGCCCAGTATAATATTGACGCCAACGCAGTCAGTAACGTCGTTATTGCCCGACTTAGCAGTGAAGAATTTACTGAGGCTTATAAAGGAGCAAGAGCCTTTTTCAGGCTAAAAGATATAGAATTACACAATTATCAATTTTCAACAGTCTTAGTTGACCCACCTCGCGCGGGTTTAGATGCTGACACGCTCAAGCTAATTAGCCAATTTAAACGGATTGTCTATATTTCGTGCAACCCAAACACACTAGCAAATAACTTAGTTACCTTATCGGAAACCCATCATGTCGAGCATGCGGCTCTGTTTGACCAGTTCCCATTTACTGAGCATATTGAAACGGGCGTTGTGCTGAAAAAAAGATAGCTCTCTATTTATGCAGCATACGACCGTCGTTTGCATCTCTAGCGGCATTATTTGTCCGCGCTACCGTCCTCTTTATATCGATAAGCGCCGAGTTGAACAAACCGAAGTTGCGTTATAACACGCTGCGCAATCGTGCTAACTTCGCGCTCGTCTGCATCGAGAGCTTCAGCGCCAGCACTGAATACCAAGCGTACCATAGCTTCTGCCTGTAAATGAGCGATATGAGTAGGCAGCTCAAGGTGCGATATAACATAGTCTGAAAGTTCTTCTGTAAAATATTGAATTTCTCGCATTACCGCGGCTCTAAACTCTGACGACGTACCCGTGTGTTCTCGCAAAAGCAGCCTAAACACATTTCTATTCTGCGTAATAAACTCCATGAAAGTATGAACAGATATATTGATAACACTGCCGCCTTTTTGAATACGTTGGCGCGCTTTTCGCATGAGTTGCCGTAGTGCAAGACCGGACTCATCGACTAAGGTTAGCCCGAGCTCGTTAATATCGGCAAAGTGTCTATAAAAGGAAGTCGGCGCGATACCTGCCTCGCGAGCCACCTCGCGTAAGCTTATAGAGGTAAAGCTCTTATTTTCGTCGAGCAAAGTAAACGCGGCATCAACAATTTTTTGACGCGTAAGTTGTTTTTGAAGTTGTCTGTTCATATGGGTATGTTTACATTAGGATCTGAGTTTTATCAATATAAACCTTGCCTAAAACATCCTGAAAAGTTAAATTAAGCGCACAGTTGTACGCTGAAAACATAAGTGAATATTTAGTGAAAAAACCCCCTATCATCCCCTTGAACATTGCTGTTTTTACCTTAACCACCATGATTGCGCTCGTTGGCGTGCCGATATGGATTGGTTACAACGGCATCGATACTTTTGAAATACTTGCAGCGGTAATTTTGTTTTTCTTTACCGGCATGTCAATCACGGCTGGCTATCATCGCTTATGGTCTCATAAAGCCTATGAAGCTCATCCCGTTGTTAAAGTCGTCCTGGCTATAGGCGGCGCAATGGCTTTACAAAACAGTATTTTGCATTGGTCATCAGACCATCGTGTTCATCATCGCCATGTCGATGTAAACGACAAAGACCCATACTCTGCGAAAAAAGGATTTTGGTTTTCACATATAGGCTGGATGCTACGCGAGTATCAGTCGGAATGTTACAACGATTACTCTAACTGTCGTGACCTTCAAAAAGACAAAGTGGTTATGTGGCAGCATAAGTATTATCTGCCTATCGTGTTAATTGCGAATTTTGGTATTACGGCTGCTCTAGGTTGGCTTAATGGGGACATCCTAGGAATGATATTAATAGCAGGCGTGGCGCGATTGGTCGTTGTTCATCACGTGACCTTCTTTATCAACTCTATCGCTCACATTTGGGGGAGCCGTCCTTACACAGACACCAATACTGCCCGCGACAACGGTTTTGTTGCACTGTTCACGTTCGGAGAAGGCTACCATAACTATCACCATATTTTTGAGTACGACTACCGAAATGGTATTCACTGGTGGCAGTACGATCCTACAAAATGGTTAATCAAATCACTGTCGTGGTTAAGACTGACGCGAAACCTAAGAAAAACACCAGAAGAGCGCATCGAAAAAGCGAAGCTTCAAATGCAGCTTAAATACGCCAAGAAGCGTTTGGTAAATTTACCCAATGCTGATGAAGTCGTCGCCAAAATTCAAAATGAATATGACATCCTAGTGCAAAAAATGAATTCTTATTACAGTGCCAAGAAAAAGATAATGGCCGATAAGAAGCAAAACTTGAAAGCGTCTTACGAAAAGCTTGAGCTAGACTTTGAATTTAAGGAAATGAAACAGTCTTTCGCGCTACAGAAAGAGAAATGGCATTCAATGTATGAATACTATATGTCTTCAATATCGTTACAAACAAGCTAAGTAAGGTGCTGATGTGCTCGATTTGGGGCTCAAACACTAGCCAAAAAAAAGCCTCTCAATGAGAGGCTTTTCTAGTTACTAAACAAAACTAATTTTCTTGGTCCAATACTTTGGCCAAATAAGCGTCTTTGTGTGCAACTACCTCGATGTTGAGCGTTCCGGGCTCAATTGTTAGCGTTGCCATAGCGTGATTAGTGTTTGTGCTTTTCTCGGCTAGCACAGATTGGGAACTTAAAAACGAATCACTGTTTTCAATTTTATTACTCATGCACGCTGCATCTATTTCGAATGATGCTTTATTCATGCAAGAAAAACTATTGCCGGTATCTGTGGCTGTTTGAGCAGCAGAAGCACTAAAACAAGCAAATGTAAAAACCATTGCCATTAGCTTCTTCATGTAATTCTCCTCTACTAAACTGTGTATATAGTATACAGAGAATCATCAATAGATCAATTCGTTTCAGAGTTTTATTACAGTTATATGACACAAAGATGAAAAAATGATGACACTAGGGTCTATTGACCTTTGCAACAATTCAATCTTTGCTTGCACCGATATCGCCTTTGTCTAGATGCCGTCACCATCACCAAACTCATGCAGCCCGCACTCCCGCTTCAGGCCAAAGAATCGAGTGTCTTGCTCACTCATTCCATCTTCAAGCGCTCGTGTTGTGTGCCAGTCACCAATAGATACGAAGCCTTTTTCCCACAGTGGATGATAGGGTAATTTATGCTTAAGCATGTATTCATGTAGCCGCTTATTTGAGTAATCGGCTAAAGGATGCACTTTAATGTGTTCCCCTTGGCGCTGCAAAAAAGGTAAGTTTTGCCTGGAGTCAGACTGAGAGCGGCGCAAACCTGCAAACCATACACTCACATCAAAGTCGTGTAGTGCTCTTTTCATTGGTTCGACTTTATTTAAGGCATTATACTTTTCAATACCGTCAATGCCTTGCTCCCACATTTTTCCAAAACGTGCTTCTTGCCATGCCGCGGAAATAGGCGCGCGATAAACCTGTAAATTTAGATTCAGGCGCTCAGTAAGTTCATCAATGAACTGATAAGTCTCGGGAAATAAGTAACCCGTGTCGGTGAGCACAACCGGAATATTCGGGGCAGCCTCACTTAACAAATGCAGCATCACCGCAGATTGAGCACCAAAGCTTGACGAAACAATATGATTTCCCGGCAAGTTAGCCAACGCCCACTGAACACGTTCTACCGCGCTTTCACCTTTCAAAACCTCATTAGATGCTGCTAGGTCAATCTGCATGAGCTTTTGTTTGGCACTTAGTTGTTTAGCTAAGTTCATCGTAAAAATCTCTAGCTGAGTCCACAACTGGCTTAACAATTCCAGCGCGCACAACAAAGTCGCCAAAGGCCTCGTTGTTCTCTCTTTGCTCAGCCCATTGCCCTATCAGCTCGTCGAGTATAGACATTATTTCTGTATCGCTAATATTCTCTCGATACATTCGCGGAATACGTGTACCTTCACGGTTACCGCCTATGTGCAAATTATATTTATTGGGGCCTTTTCCTACCAGACCAATCTCTGACAACATTGCTCTACCACAACCATTAGGACACCCTGTGATGCGATAAATGATGCTCTGGTCTTGCATGCCGTGTTTGCTTAGCATGCTTTCTATTTCGGTTACCGCATCAGGCAAATAGCGCTCAGCCTCGGCCATTGCTAGTGGGCAAGTGGGTAGTGACACACACGCCATTGAATCTTGACGTTGCTTACTAACGCTTGACTCCATGAGGCCATGCTCAACCGCAATGTCTTCTATTGCTTGTTTTTGGCTTTCAGGAACGCCAGCTACAATTAAGTTTTGGTTTGCGGTTAACCTAAAATCACCTTGGTGAATTTTAGCTATTTGCAGCATACCGGTTTTCAGTGGCTTGTTAGGGAAATCTAGAATACGGCCATTTTCAATGAACAAAGTTAAATGATGCTTTCCGTCGATGCCTTCAACCCAGCCGAATCTGTCGCCCCTAGAGGTAAATTCATAAGGTCTGCTACTTTCAAACTTAACGTTAGCGCGCTTTTCAACTTCTTGTTTGAAAGTCTCTACACCAACACGCTCAAGCGTATATTTGGTCTTTGCGTTTTTACGATTAACGCGGTTACCCCAGTCGCGCTGCGTTGAGACTACCGCTGCAGCCACATCTAGGGTTTTTTCCAGCGAAATAAAACCAAAATCATCTGCCTTTCGCGGATAGGTGCTTTTATCGCCATGAGTCATCGCAAGCCCACCGCCTACAAGCACATTAAATCCTACAAGCTTATCCCCTTCAGCGATTGCCACAAAGTTCAAGTCGTTAGCATGCACGTCTACGTCGTTTTGCGGTGGGATCACAACCGTGGTCTTAAACTTACGCGGTAGATAGTTGTTACCTAGGATAGGTTCATTTTCTTGCGTCGAATCAATCTTTTCGCCGTCTAGCCAAATTTCGGCGTAGGCATTGGTTTTGGGAAGTAAGTGTTCACTAATTTTTGTTGCCCACTCCCACGCTTGCTGATGCACTTTTGACTCGATGGGATTTGAGGTGCACAACACGTTTCGGTTAACGTCTCCGGCAGTCGCAATCGAATCTATCCCAGTAGCGTTAAGCGTTTGGTGCATTGACTTAATATGAGGCTTCAATACACCATGGAACTGAAAGGTTTGGCGAGTCGTAAGGCGAATACTTCCATACATGGAATAATCCTGGGCAAACTGATCAATCTCAATCCACTGTTTGGGCGTGATCACGCCACCCGGTAATCTGGCTCGCAGCATAACATTATGCAGAGGCTCTAACTTTTGTTTAATTCGCTCCGCACGAATATCGCGGTCATCCTGCTGATACATCCCATGGAAGCGTATCAATTGGAAATTATCTGCGGTAAACCCGCCAGTGACATCATCAGCGAGGTCCTGAACGATGGTGCCGCGCAATAAGTTACTCTCTTTTTTCAATCGTTCGTTATCAGCAAGTTTGCCTTCGACGACAAGTTTTTGGTCATCACTCATTAGTATACATCCTTCTGATAACGTTTTGCTTTGCGCATTTCGAGCAAGAACTGCTTCGCTTCTTGCGCCGATTTTTTACCGTGTTTTTCAATGATAGTCAGCAATGCGGCTTCCACGTCTTTTGCCATGCGCATTGCATCGCCGCATACATAAAAATGCGCGCCACTTTCAAGCCATTTGTAGAGCTGCTCACCTTGCTCCAACATGCGGTCCTGAACATATATTTTGTTGGCTTGGTCGCGAGAAAACGCCAAGCTAATTTTACTGAGTAGGCCCGATTTAAGATAAGCTTGCCACTCGGTTTGATATAAAAAATCTTGGGTGAAATTTGGATTACCAAAAAACAGCCAGTTTTTGCCCTCTGCGCCTTGCGCATCACGCTCCTGCATAAATGCTCTAAAAGGCGCAATACCCGTTCCAGGACCGACCATAATTACTGGCACGTTGGGGTCTTGCGGCAACCTAAAGTTGTCGTTATTTTCAACGTATACTTTGATTTCTCCGCCTTGCTCTAGATGCGTACACAAATACCCTGATGCGCCACCTTGATGCCTAAAACCAAAAGCCTCGTAATCAATGTGCGCTACTGTAAGATGAACCTCATCCTCGACCTCGCTTTGACTCGACGCGATCGAATACAACCTTGGACTTAAAGGCCGTAGCGCATCAACTAAGTCTTGTGCAGCAATATCTGCAGGAAACTGCTCAACAATATCAACGATCTGACGCTCGTCTAAAAATGCGCGCAGCGCTGTCTTATCGTCTAGTACCGCCAACAAAGCTTCGTTTTTACTTGCTGCCTGATAAGCCTTTACAAAACCCGGATAACTTAAGGTCAACTCAAGCTTTTCTTTCAAGGCTTGTTCGAGCGAGTAAGTTTGCTCTGAAATAGTTACAGAATCATCTGGTTTGTTTTGAGAAGCTTGGATAATGCGAGAAACAACATCTGGACTGTTAAGAAAATACACGCCTAAAGCGTCGCCAACTTGATATTGAATGCCGCTGTCTTCGAGCGATATTTCAATGTGACGGATATCTTTAACAGAGTCTCGCCCCGTAATTTTTATGCTTTCGCTGAGGGTGGCGGTAAATGGATTTTGTTTGGTGTAAGTGGCTGTTGCCACCGCTTTAGCAACGGCAGAGGGCGCTATTACCGCAGCACTTGGTGTTAATGTATCTGCTAGGATTGCATTTAACTTTTCTGTCCACGCGGCAAATTCTGCTTCAAATTCTACATCACAATCGAGGCGGTCAATTAAAGGTGTAGCACCAAGCGCTTTTAAACGCGCATCAAAATCTTTGCCCGTTTGGCAAAAGAATTCGTAGCTAGTGTCGCCTAAGCCTACTACCGCATATTTTAATTTATCAAGCTTGGGCGCTTTTTTGCTGGCTAAAAACTCGTGAAGCTCAACGGCATCATCAGGTGCGTCGCCTTCACCATGAGTGCTGACAAACACCACCAAATGTGTCTCATCTTTTATTTTGCGCGGTTTATAATCAGACATGCTGACCACGTTAGTCGTATAGCCTTTTGCCTTAGCCGATTCAGCATAAGCCATTGCTGCATGCTTAGAATTGCCTGTTTGCGAGCCAAAAAGCACGGTCAATATATTCGCAGGCGCCGCTTGAGCCGGAACCGACGCCAAAGCAGTGCTACCTTGCGATAGACCGGCGAGATATCCGCTTGCCCAAATTAATTGCTCTTTATTTAAACCGCTAACAGCCGCACTTATTTGTGAAAGCTGCGCATCGTTTATGAGTGGGAATGGAGTGTTGTCTTGGTTTGACGACATTAAAAAACCGCTAAATTTACTAAGATGCAGTAAGGTTAGCGGCTTTTATCGATAACTTGAAAGAATTAAAACTAATTTTTTATATTCTTTTATACTGAAACATTAAAAATGAAACTCAAGGCCAACAAATGCGCCTTTGAATTCAAGGTCGGCATAAATATCGTCTAGGTCTTCTAAGTCGACTGTGGTTGACCGGTATCCTGCTTGCAAGGTCATATCAATTGCCAAGCTTTCAATAAAATTATAGGTAATAGCAGCTTGATAGTCAGATAGCGAATTATCGTCTATCGACAGGTAGCTCGCCTCAACGTATGCTCCTAACCCAGTCAAGGGTAAACCCACTGCGGCGCGAGAATAGACCATTGGGATGATTCCACTGAACTCTTCAGCGCTTCGCTGCTGAGTATCGGCATCAACCACCAAAAAATCGCCATCGATCTGCTTACCGCTGATCCCTACATCAATACTGACAACATCGTTATCTAAAATTTCATAATATAGAATGTAGTCTGTGGTGAATAAATCGGCAGTGGTGCGCAAGCGAGAGTCAACGGTATACACTTCATTGCCAAAAGTGAATGTCGCATCGAGCTGCGTAAAACCTTCTGTGTCTAGGTTGGTGCGCACAATTTTTATATTGGGAATAAGGGGAATAGGATGCTCAAGTGCAACGTAGAAGCTCGTATTCGTCTCATCTTCAAAATCAAAGTTGGCAATTGACTCATCTTGCGCGAAGCCCCCGTCAGTTTTCATTTGAAAGGCCTGAGCGCCTGCGTATAAACCTAGTAAAGTATCAGCCTGCGCTGGCAGCGCAACAGTGGTAGCTAGCGCACAAGCCGCGAAAAGTTTTTTTATCATGGTATTTATCCCTGATTAAGTAATTCAGATAGTTCGATTAATGCTGCATTTGCGCGAGATACGTAATTAGCCATTACAAGAGAGTGATTCGCTAAAAAGCCAAACCCATCGCCGTTTAAAATAACTGGGCTGTAGACAGGTCCTTGAGTCGCTTCAAGTTCACGAATTATTTGCTGCAGACTGACTGTCGCATTCTTCTTTTGTAACACGTCTTCAAAGTCAGTCTCGATGCCTTTTAGAAAGTGTAGCAGAGCCCAGCTTGCTCCGCGAGCTTGATAAAAATTATTATCGAGTTGAAACCATCCTGTTTTATTAATTACTTTCTCTGCCTGAGGGGTAGATTGCCTAGCCGCGCTGTCACCCGCAAGGCCCACATTCAACGATTCAGTGCCCACGCTGGCACTTAGGCGCTGAGATAGGCTGCCTAACCGTTTTTCAATTTGCTTTAAATAGTCACGTAAATTGTCTGCCCGAGCGTAAAATTGACTGCCCGAGTCACTCAAGCTACTCAACTGGGTTCTGTAGGTACGAAGCTGGGCTAGCGCCTTTTCGTATTCTCCTTCGGACGAAGGTAATAACCATCGCTCACTGTCGATACTTAAGCTTGTTTGTGCTTTTACGAGCTGTTCATTTTCAAGAGATTGAGATTGAGAACGACTCAAATCCTTGCGCATAGCAAGTGCCAAATCGCGGCTCATTTCCAAAGCGCCAAATTCCCAACTGGGTATGTTATCCATTAAAACACCTGGGGGCATTACGTCATTGCTTAGGTAGCCACCGGGTTTGTCGAGAAGGGTTTCGAGCACTGAAATCAAGGCGGTGGTAGTGGTGTATCCTGTAACCACTCGCTCGTTGTTTTGTTCGGCTACGGCTGTGGCCCGCGCATCTACATCGAAGGTGTCTGGCTCAAAGCCCCACCAAAATCCTATTAAGCCAATTATTAATATAATGCCTATCAGCACCGCTGAAATACTTTTTGTATTAATGTTCATGACTTGTCCATTTCATTGTTAATACCGATAGTTTACCTGTGTCGCTACCTATATCGCAATAAAAGTATCGCCAACACATACGCTAAAGCTGTCGCAAAAGGCATTACAATGAAACCTGCAATAGCGCCAGCTCGCACCCACCAAGGATTTACATCGAAATATTTAGCAACGCCCGCACATACTCCGGCTATTTTTGCGGCTGCGGCATCTCTAAAAAAGCGCTTGTCGTTAATAACTGTTTTCATATTAAATTCCTTAGTACTTTGTTTTGAGGAGTTTTAAATGAGAGAGCAACAGCACGATGGCGGCGCTCCCTGCGTAAAACAAAACGGGTGTCAATATTAAGCCAAGTAAATTAACGTGAACCAACATAAAAATTTCCCTCTCATGTCATTCAAGCATATACCTCGTACTTAAGTGGCGAACACTTGAGTCTCTTGAAGTTGCTAAGCTAGTAAATCAGAGCATGGCAATTCAGTAGGAGGTATATGCGTCTCTAGGTTCTATTCGCCGCTGGCTTTTTTCGGCGTGTTTTCAGATGCATTCGATTTAGTTTTCGCGATGTCTGTAATCACGACTTTGCCTTTAGGCGCATCATTGTCGAGAGACAGTAGATTGCCAGTAGAAAGAATGTTCTTTTCGACCTGATTATCAATCTCATAAGAGGCACTTGAAACAGCTTGTTTTAGCATGCTGCTGAGAATTTGATTTACCGGATTTTCTTGTGAAAAAGCAGGTGCGCTGAATGCAGAGGCAGCGATTAGGGTAGTAGCAACGATGGTAGATTTGATGTTCATAATAATTCCTTAAAGTAGTTAGGTTATTTCAAGATTGCCTTACGACTCTGCATCTTGTTAGCGACCTCAGTGGTCTTGCCTAAGCTTTAGCGAAACTTGTGCCACCTTCAAAAAAATATTATTTAATACAATAAAATCAATCACTTAATGTAAAATCAATATCTCCTCATTAGATGTCATGGCATTAAACACCAATGCGGTTAGTAAAATTAACCAGTGAAATTAGTGATTTTGACTAAAAGTTTGTGCTTTTTCTTGTGCAATTAACACTTGTTCATAAGCACGTAATAAAAGTGCTGGATCATTGTGCTTACCGGTTCCATTTTGGCTGAGATACCTTCGCCAAATTTTGCCACCGGGCTGCCCTTGAAAAAGGCCAAGCGTATGCCTAGCAATATGCCAAACACGCACGCCCTGGGAATGCTGCTCCCTGATGTAATTACTCATGCTTTCTATAACATCGGCGCGAGACACTGCTGTCGCGTCAGTCTTCCCAAATAAAACAGCATCGACTTCACTTAATAAATAGGGATTACTGTATACTTCACGTCCCATCATCACGCCGTCTACATGCTGTAAGTGTACTTTTGCCTGCTCCAAGGTTTTGATGCCGCCATTTATACTCATATGAACATCGCTAAACTCTTGTTTTAACCGATACACGCGCTCATAGTTAAGCGGCGGCACATCTCGATTTTCTTTTGGACTTAGGCCTTGCAACCATGCTTTTCTTGCATGAACAATCAGATGCTCTAGGCCGACATCCACAAGCGGACTAACAAAGTCAGTTAAGCCTTGCTCCTCATCCATATCGTCTATACCTATTCGGCATTTAACGGTAATCGGTATGTCAACTTCTTGCTTCATTGCCAAGATACAGCTAGCCACAATATCGGGTGTAGACATTAAACATGCCCCAAAACTTCCGTTTTTCACCCGGTCAGACGGACAGCCAACATTTATGTTTATCTCGTCATAACCGCGCTCTTGGGCGATACGGGCACACTTAGCCATCGCGATTGGGTCGCTCCCGCCCAGTTGCAATACAACTGGATGCTCTGACTGTCCAAAACTCAGATAATCGCCTTTGCCAAATATAATCGCCCCGGTTGTCACCATTTCGGTGTATAGCATCGTTTGACTCGACAGTAAGCGAAGAAAGTGCCGACAATGACGGTCTGTCCAATCCAGCATGGGAGCTACAGAAAAGCGGTGGGAGGGATGAAGCAAGGAATCAGGCATTTGAAGAGCAAATTGGCGTATGTATCATTACGAAGATTATACCTAGCTTAACGCCAAATAACGAGACGCTATCTGTTAGACAGACGAACACATGGGCTTAAAAAAAATATACCAACACATTATCAAGGCATAGTACACTGACAAAAGAACACCAAAGCTTGAGTTTATTTTCAAGTTCCAAGTATTAATAGTGGACTATTCATGACAACAAGCACGCAACCATCAGTGATTGAGTATTTGCAAAGATGTTTATTTCTTTCTGTACTCGCTGTTGCTTGCCATCTTTTTCTCCCCATCCCTCTCATCGGTGAGGTGACGCTCTCTCTCGGCTCGGTATTCGTTTTAAGCTCTCTTGTTCTGCTGCCTGTACGCTTTGTTATAGTGGTTTTTGTATCCAGCTTTTTAAGCCTTTATTGGATGCAAACAAGCTGGCTTTTTCTGCTCGCTCATACCTTAGAAGTAATAACAATTGCGATACTGCTTAGGCGCAACGTATTTATAATGCTCGCGTCCATGAGTTACTGGATCATCATTGGTATGCCCTTACTCGCTATTCTAGCGCTGTACGGACCAATGTACCTTCAAGAGGCAAGCGTATTGCTCGCTATCCAAAGCGGACTGAACGGCATTTTGTGCGCAGCCATTGCAGCATCGCTATTATCGGTTATTCCAATGCGCTACAAACAGCCTGCCTTTACAAAAAAAGAGAAGCACCTATCGGCTAACATTTTTTCGATTTGTGCATCGGTGTTGGTTGTGCCCATTCTTATTGTGTCGTTTATTTTTATAGCCGTTAGCTCTAAAGAGAATGAAATACTCTTAGTTGATAAAATCAAGTCCAACACCTCATATATCGGCGAATTAACAGACGCATTTTTAGAAGAACATAAAATCATTGTTGAGCAGCATGCCAGCCTTCTCAGCGACGGCACGCCCGACGAAAATGTGCAAAATCTTTTGCTTAAATCACAGGAAAATTATCCGGCGTTTTTTAATCTGACTACGACAGACGTAACCGGCAAATTAGTTTTTTTCGCGCCCCTAAAATACAAAGCGCAAATAGACCGCCTGCCTGACGAGCTGAAAACGGTTGCGGATCGCAATTACTTTATTGAAGCGAGAAACTCTAAACAGACCTTCGTGTCAAACGCATTGCTCAGCAGAGGCGTTATTGTGGCTCCCATGATCTCAATAGCGAGTCCAATCATTAAAGATGATAAGTTTGCAGGTATTGTGTTTGGCGCAATAAATCTCGATGTTATTAAGTTGTTTCGTAATAAAATAGAGAGACTTTTAAACAACGACTTGGTGGTGATCACTGACGCGTCAAATCGTATAGTGTATGCCTCGGCTCCCGTAGAGGCTAAGCCTTTAGCGGAGTTTTTGCCCATTCCCAGCTACAATTACATTATTAGCGAGCTACCTGTTTTAAGTCACAATGAACGCCAGTATGCTTATTTCAAACGTCAAAGCGCCTTTGACTGGCATGTATATGTACTAACAGAATCATCCACATTTACTGCCAATATTCGCGACAACTTTGTTATTGCTGGTCTGAGTTTATTATTTGTGGTGGCTGTATTTTTACTCTTTGCCTACCGTTTATCTCAACAGGTCTCGGCCCCGCTAAGGGCTTTACTCTCGTCAAGTGACAACGCTTGGGACAGCATGTCGTTGTATACCAACACTCAAGAATTCTCTGAGGTGGCGAACAAATTAAAACGCTCTCAATTTTTGATGCAAAATTTTGAGGACCGACTAAAACAACAGGTGAACGAGAAGACAGAGCAATTAGAGCAACTGAACTTGCAATTAGCTGCGCAGGCAAGAGAAGATGGTATGACGCACCTATTGAACCGAAGCGGCTTTGACGAAATGGCGATTAATGCCATTAAAACCAGCTATCGCCTAGGGCAGTCTTTTAGTATGGCCTTGCTAGATATCGACCATTTTAAACAAATAAATGATACCCATGGTCACCTCTTCGGTGATAAATGTTTGCAAGCATTCTCGGCATTAATGCAGCGAAATTGTAAACGTGAAACCGATATTATAGGCCGTTACGGTGGCGAAGAATTCATCATATTTATGGCCGGTAAAGACGTAAAAGCACATCATCAACTGATGCAAAACATCCACCAGCAGACGAGAAAAATTAGGCTAACCCCCGCCGACAGTGATGTAGCAGTATCGTTTACGGTCAGCGTTGGGATCTGCAGCGTCATCGGTAACGTGAATATGAGCATGCACGATATTGTTAAACTGGCCGACGAAGAATTGTATAAATGTAAAAGAAGCGGTCGCGACCGAATATCTTTGATGACCGTAGGCTATAGCGATTAGTCGCTCCACTGGCCCTAGCTATCCGGGACTTATTGAGCCTTGTCCTTAAATCTGGGTATAATCATGCACCTTCAATCGAGCACCTTCAATCAAGCTTTTCCAGATGACGAAAATTTTTAAGTCCGTGTTTTATGCGGTAAACGGAACACTCTCGGTAATGATATATTTTGTAAATACCGTCGTGTTGTCTATTCCGCTGATTCTGTTTTCATTTCTAAAGCTTATTCCTAATAAGCATTGGAGACGAGCGGTCTCGGGTGTTGTAGACGGCATCGCGACTCTCTGGATATCTATTAATAATATGAATCAGGCTGTGTTTTCTCGAACACAATTTAAACTGCAAGGAGATTACAGGCTAGCCATTGATCAGTGGTACTTAGTCATCTCAAATCATCAATCATGGGTAGATATATTGGTGTTGCAGCGGATATTTAATCGCAATATTCCGTTTTTAAAATTCTTTTTGAAAAAGAACCTTATCTATGTGCCTTTTTTAGGCTTAGCATGGTGGGCGCTCGATTTTCCTTTTATGCAACGCTACAGCAAAGCATTTATAAAACAGAATCCACACCTAAAAGGCAAAGACCTCGAAACAACGAGAAAAGCCTGCAAAAAGTTCGAATTTAAACCTGTCAGCATTATGAACTTTGTGGAGGGAACGCGCTTTGAACCCCACAAAGCCAAAAAGCAAGACGATTATCAGCACTTACTGCGTCCTCGCTCGGGCGGGATAGCCTTTGTGCTCAACGCCATGGGCGAACGTTTGACGAAACTCGTAAATGTCACTATATATTACCCACAAGGTATTCCGAGTTATTGGGATTTTGTGAGCGGAAAGGTGAAAACTATCGTTGTAGACGTTCAGACTATTGATATAAAAAGTCTATTAGCCTCGGGCGTTTACAGTTCTGCCTACTTCACCGACGATACGCACAAACAACTTTTTCAAGACTGGATTAACCAACTTTGGAAAGAAAAAGACGAAAAACTGAAACAATTTGCCTTGGAGCACAGCCAAACGTAATGTCATTAAGAAGCATACTTATTTTTCCTATTCATTTCAGTTTTCAAATGACCAACTTGGCGTTTTGGGGATGTTTAGTCATACTGTTTGGCCTGGTGAAACTCATTCTTCCCTTTAAAAGCGCGCAACAAGTACTACTGAGCATTATGCATCGGCTTTATTTTTCGTTTGGAATATTCAGCGTTGCCCTCATAAAAGCGTTTAATCGCATTGAAATACGTATTGAAATCGACAAAGCACTTTCAAAACAAAAGTGGTATCTGATCACTGCGAATCACGTCAGTTATTTAGACATTATTTTACTCATCGACTTTTGTGCGCCGCGCATTCCTCCGCCAAAATTCTTTTTAAAGAAACAATTAATATGGCTTCCGTTCGTTGGACTCGCAGCGTGGGCACTTGATATGCCGTTTATGCGCCGCTACTCTCAAGCCTACATTGAAAAACATCCGCATTTGCGCGGTAAAGATATTGAAACCACTAAGCGCTATTGTGAGCGCTACGTTGACAAACCCACTACCGTTATCAATTTTGTAGAGGGCACGCGTTTTACCCTAGAAAAGCACGCAAGCCGCAAAAGTCCTTTTTCACATCTAATGCGACCTAAAGCCGGTGGAATTGCGTTTACACTCTCGGCAATGGGAGAACTGTTTAGCAATATTCTCGATATCACTATCGCCTATCCAAACTCACGCCATCCTATGATGGACATGCTATGTGGGCGCATGACGACTATTATCATCGATGTTAAAACCATAGAGGTTCAGCCTGAACTCATCGGCGACTACTTTAACGACGAAAGCTTTCAGACCCGCTTTCAATCATGGATAAACGCGCTGTGGGAACAGAAAAACACGAGAATGCGGAATTGGATGAGCTAACATGAGCGAAATTACCAAAACAGAACAAACAAAAGCTCACCTTAGCGAGCTCATTTCAGACTTTGCTCATTACTTAGGCCTAGAGTCGCAAGCCGGTGACTTGCTGCATCAATGGGTAGGTCTAAGTATATTGCTGGTCGCCAGCCTTGTGGCATGGCTTTTGGCGCTATTTATATTGCGGTTTAAAGTTGCGCGTTTAGTCAGATTTTCTAAAACGCATTGGGATGACAACTTACAAGATGCCGGCGTATTTAGACGCTTTGCTTTAGTCATGCCTGGACTGGCTCTCTATTTTGGTAAGGATATTCTTTTAGTTCCCGACAGTCGTATGTATGCGATTGTAAGCAGTTGCGCTATTTTGTACATCATGGTCGTAGTATACAGCGTGCTTCAAGCGGCTCTTTCGGCTACCGAGCAGATCTATAAGTCGACTCGCTTTGCCAAAAAAGCGCCCATTACTGGGTTTATTCAAGTCGGACGCCTGTTGATTACTCTTGCCTTAGTATTTTTAGTAATCTCTGAGCTGCTTGGCAAAAGTCCAATTTATTTATTATCGGGCTTAACGGCCATTGCAGCAGTGCTCTTATTGGTATTTAAAGACACGATTTTAGGCTTTGTAGCAGGGATACAAATCGCGGCAAACCGGATGTTCAATAACGGTGATTGGATCGAAATGCCTCGGTATGACGTAGACGGTGAAATCTTGGAGATTGGGCTTACCGTAGTTAAAGTACAAAACTGGGACAAGACCATTTCTACCCTCCCCTCCTATAGCTTGATAACCGAAGCGGTAAAAAATTGGCGCGGCATGAGTGAATCTGGGGGTCGTCGCATCAAACGCTCAATTCAAATAGACATGCAAAGCTTGGATTTTGCTAACGAAGACGACCTCAAAAAATGGCAAAAAATCGCAATACTGCAACCCTATTTAGAGAGTAAGAAGCTCGCGCTAGAAGAAGACAGCAAAGTGTTAACTGAACGCCAATTAGATATCATTAACGGACGCAAGCTTACCAATATAGGGACATTTAGGGCCTATATTCAAGCCTACCTAACACACCACAAAGATGTACATAAAGGTCTTACGTGTATGGTGCGTCAGCTAAAGCCAACCGACACTGGTCTTCCTTTAGAAATTTATTGCTTTAGTCGCATCCAAGATTGGGTACGTTATGAGGGGGTGCAGGCGGATATATTTGACCATGTGATATCAATGATGCCGGTATTCAACTTAAGAGCATATCAACGTATCACAAACGCTAAGGCCTTCACTACCGCTGATGCGGTGCTCGAAGCAAGCCACGAGCAGCCTTCTAATTCGCAGTAGCCCTTATTGGTAGTAATTATAATCTTGCAACTAATACGGTAGGCTGGTGCTCAGCTAATGGCATAAACCATCAGCAAGGTAATGACGAGACCCGACACTCCCATAAATCCGTATTCGATTCTTTCTTGTAATGCTTCCTGACCAGACTTATCGCTAATGATTGCCATAACGATACAGCTTATGCCCAATACAAACGCAATAAGCAAAAGTGCAAATTTGAAAAGATTAAGTATTTCGAGCATGCTAGACCTTTGTAAGTTAATGTATGTTCAATACGCGCGATATTATGCAACAGCGCCGATAAAATCGCTATGTTAGGAAGGTCTTTTTTAAGTGAATGATGATCTTGGTCAATTTTGCTAACTAATCGCCAAATGTGCCTGTAAGTGCATAAAACTCCGAATCAAAACCTTGCTATAATTTTTAAGCAATTGAAATTAAACGTATTTTAAATTGGCGCACTAGTTGCAACTAGTTGGTATAGCTAAATAGCTAAGAAATTCATTACTCATAATCAAATTGATTTAACAAACTTAATAAGGTTGAAGATATTTGAATACTTGCACAGGAACTTTTCTATGAAACCAGTACGTTTTGCCATACTCAGTTTTACTTTTATATTCTTAAGCCTTACAGCCCACGCTCACAATTTTCAAAACGAAGCCTGTGATGTCAACATCAACGGTGAAATTGTGCTCGCTAACAATCAAATAACCATTACTACCGAAGAAAGTGATGTAGTGCTGCTCACTAAAGCAGGCAGTGCGTCAGTCAATGGAAAAAACCTAAGCTTGAGTGCTGAAGAGAGTGCAAGCGTGAGTAATTACGTGGCCAGTTTAGAGGCTGCAGTGCCGCAAGCCATCGCGCTCGCTGCCAAAGCAATCGAGTTAACAAATACGGCATTGACAGACGTATTTACCGGTCTGTTGGGAGAGGATAGTCAGCTTCCTAAAATGCTTAATGACAAACTCAATGCGCTTCAGCAGAAGCTAGAGAGCCATATCTATCAACAGCCTGAGGCGGTAACATTCAATAGCGCATTTTTTACAGGCAATGAGCAAACACAAAGCGAGTTTGAGAGCGATTTTGATGCTGCCGTTGAAGAAGTCATGAGCACTGCAATGGGCGAACTGCTCGTAAGTTTTGGTCGCAGTATGTTGAGCGGTGGTAGCTCTATGCAGAATTTTGAGGAGAAAATGAGCGCACTCGGAGATACCATTGAAACGACTGTTGAAGAACAATCACAATCTCTTAAAGAAGATGCCTTGGCACTTTGCGAAACACTTGAGCGTGCTGACAAAGAAGAACAAAAGCTTCAACGCATTGATGGATTTAAAGATATTAACTTTCTGACGGTTAAGCCTAATAAAGCATAGGTAGATATGAAAACATGCATAATCGGCCTTGGTTGGCTTGGTGTTCCGTTAGCAAAACATATGCAGCAGCTTGGTCATACAACTAACGGAACGACTCGCAGTACGCAAAAAATAGCAGCACTAGCAAATGAGAATATAACGGCACATGAATTTGATTTATTTGCCGCACCGCCTCAAGCGCAGCTGGCTGAAGGTTTATTTAATGATGCTAACGTCATTATTAATATTGCACCGGGCAGGCGAGACATAGACGCCAGCATATTCACCGAAGCGATGCATACATTGGTCGATTATGTTTTTGCTTGCGGCGCCAAGCATCTCGTTTTTGTGAGCACAACGTCCGTATTCGGCAATCAGCAAGGCTGCCTGAATGAAGATGATACGCCTAATGCTGTTACGCCATCGGGCATCGCTCATCAATCTATCGAACGATATATTGTGAGCAACTATGCTTCTAAGGCAACTATTTTGCGTTTGGCAGGCTTAATCGGTCTCAATCCTGATGGTAGTCTGCGTCATCCTGTAAGTGCACTAGCGCGCAAAAGCAACATTAGGAATGGCCATCATCCTGTCAATCTACTGCATCAGCATGATGCCATTGCCTTCATATCGGCAATCATAAGTGTTAGACCTGAGCGCAAGATACTGCATGCATGTTCTTTGCTGCATCCGAGTCGCCGAGAGTACTACACATGGGCCGGCAAAAAGCTCGGTTTAGGAACGATTGATTTCACCCCACCTGAAGATGACAAGAGCAAGGAGGTAGGCAAGACGATAGACGCAAGCGCGAGTCTAAAAGCACTTAACCTAAGACTATACTACCCCTCTCCTTTTGACATGCTAGACGTTTAAGCGAATAAAGAAAAACCAAAGTATTTAAGCGCTACTGTATTTACAAATATCACGAGCAGAATAACGGGAATAAACGTACCTAATGAAAAGTTGACATAGCGCTCTAAGATACTGCCCTTAAAATGGGGGGCGCCTTGGTCTAGCTCTTCATTAAACTTAATTTTTTTCCAGCGATAAATCACGAACAAACAGATTAATAGGCCGTTCAGAGGCAAAATTGTGTCATAAAACACATCGTAAACAACATCAAAAAACGATTTGCTTGAGCCCGCGTAGGTAACAAAATCTGTGAAAAACGCCACAAAACCAAACGATAGAGCACACATCACAGAAAATACAATTAACAGTACACCACACACTCTTAGCGAGGCTTTACGCTGCATGCCCTTTTCACTCATAAGCGCAGCAACAGGCACCTCAAAAATAGACACTAAAGATGTAATT
Source organism: Glaciecola siphonariae (assembly GCF_042652645.1). Lineage (NCBI taxonomy): Bacteria > Pseudomonadati > Pseudomonadota > Gammaproteobacteria > Alteromonadales > Alteromonadaceae > Glaciecola > Glaciecola siphonariae. The sequence continues at coordinate 111,668 of NZ_JBHSGU010000019.1, read as the reverse complement.
GCTGCAAAAAACACCAGTAAAAAGAATAAACTCGCCACCGCACTTGCACCAAAATACCCAAGAGAGTTTTGTAGTTCCAAGAAAATTTGCGGAAGGTAGGAGAAGATCATCGAGATAGACGACTCACTTAGCTCATCAGGGTTTACATCTGGATTGAACGAAAAGATAGCGGGCAAAATCATTAAGCCTGCGGTGAATGCAACAGCGGTGTCTGTTAGCGCTACTAGCCTCGCGGACCCTGGTAGGTCTGCTCGCTTATTTATATAACTGCCGTAGGTAATCATAATGCCCATGCCTAGCGACAATGAGAAAAACGCCTGCGAAAGCGCTCCATTTACAACTGATGCATCTATTTTGTCTAGGTCTGGCACTAAGTAATATTCTACGCCAGCCATAGCGTTGTCGCGGGTAAGCACGAATATTACTAAGGCAAGCAGCATGAAGAATAAAGAGGGCATAAGAATTTTAGCGGCTTTTTCAATCCCCTCTTTTACCCCGCCTTGCAAGATGAGATAAACAACGGCGATTACCCCTGCCATGTAGATAAACAAATTATAGCTAGTAATGAAGTTACCGAAGGTATCTGCTTGGGCAAGTACGTCAAGATTTCCGATTACCGATTCAAACAAATAGCCGAATATCCATACCGTGATGACCAAATAAAATACGGCAATCATGAACGGAGTAATAATAGATAACCAACCAGCAAAGCGCCATCCCGCTTGATTATGAGACAAATTGGTGAGCGCACCTAGAGGGTCTTTTTGAGAGGCGCGGCCCACTGTCATTTCGGCTATCATAACAGGTAGGCAAATGAAGAAGACAAACAAAGCGTACATAATTAAAAACGCGCCACCGCCGTTTTTAGCCGCGCCAACTGGAAATCCTACCAGGTTGCCAATACCCACTGCAGAGCCTGCAGCCGCTAAGATAAATCCAAGTTTAGAACCAAACTGCTCCCTTGAATCAGCCATTTTTTGTCCTTTTTAATTATTGTTATTTGCCATCAAATGTTAACAGCCATTAACATAAAAGTCTTTATGCTGATGCACTTAATTTATTTCTTTTATATGGGTAATGAATTAATTACTTGGAATGAATAAAGGGCGCTTAAAAAGCGCCGTATTAATTGAGGCCGGGAAGGTAGAGCCATCATACGAACAAACAAGCGCGTTATTTACCAGTTGATTTTTTGGCCGTCCCAGTCAATGTAATAAGGTGATTGTTCAGGGTCTAGCGCCTGTGTATGGTTCATAAGCTGCTGCGCCGTGAAGGCAGGTGTAAACAGTTTTTCAGGTTTCACATTCGCTTGGAAGGGTTTAGAGAGCTCAGTGTCGACTGTTCCGGGGTGATAGCACACTAAAACGGTTTTTGGACTTCGTCGTTTATATTCAATTGCGGCTGTTTTTACCACCATATTGAGCGCGGCCTTCGAGGCACGATATCCGTACCATCCACCCAAACCATTTTCACTGATGCTGCCAACCCGAGCGCTGAACACAGTAATGGTAGCTCCGTCCTTTTCAACAATGTGTACTGCATGTTTAATCCACATCGCCGGAACGACAGTGTTAACCCGAAAATACTCAGCAAATTGCTCGCCGCTCATATCTTCTGAGCGTTTTTCAGGCTTCAAGGTTTTGCCATCAGAGCTGTGTAAAATACCTGTACAACAAATGATGTGGGTGAAATGAAATTGCCGTTTTTGCTCGTTCACAAAGGCTTTTATCTGCGATTCATCGGTAGAATCTAGCTGAACGTGCCTCTGTTTTGAAGAGGTCTCGGCAACCGCTTGCCTCGACACGGTCACTACATCATCTACTGACGTATCGTCGTTGAGCTGTTTTATTAAAGCTTGTGCGATCCCGCCGCTTGCGCCAATCACAAGTACTTTCGACTGCATATATTCTCCTTTTTTGCTTTGCCTTGGCTCTATAGCGTTGTGTTGATAGTACTTAGGCTTTTCTTCTCAGTACTTTATAGAGTGCCTAATATTTAGTAATTCATATTAAGTAGTTTCTATTTAATACTTAATGCCGCAATTACTCTCACAGCGTTTTTTGCCGGTAAGCCAGTACGAAATGGTATTGCGATGTTTTGCAAAAATCAGGTATGCCCTGTCTGCAAAGAACCGAATCACCGGCCAGCGAAGAGGTGCATACAGCCATTTGTACCCTACTAAACTCCACGCCCTGTGCGTCACATCAAGACCAATCAATAATGTACCGTCGGCCTCCATTCCGTGAATTCTATTATTTAAGGCCTGCCAGTCTAATTGTGGAAAGCGCACTGAAAAATCATCTGCATTGATGTCTTCAAAAGCAAGCTGCCTCGCAGTGTTGCGTTTTTTAAGATGCCGCATTTCAATATCACACAAAGGACACTGGCCATCGTAAAAGATGGTAAACGCCATAAAATGCTCTCTCTTTTTTATTTCGATGCCATTAGTTACGCGAGTTTTAATTTAAAAGATGACTTGAAAACACAATTGAGCGTATACACTTACTAACTATTGTGTAAACGGAGCAAAACAAATGGCAAATGAAACAATTACTCTCGCCGGAGGATGCTTTTGGTGTATCGAATCCGCATTTAATAGCGTGCAGGGCGTGGTAAGTGCCTATTCGGGCTATGCCAACGGACAAACAGACAACCCAAGCTATGAAGCGGTATGCTCTGGCACTACGGGTTATACAGAAGCGGTGCAGGTTACGTTTGATGATGAGGTCATATCTCGGCGCGAAATTTTAGAGATATTTTTTGCCCTTCACGACCCAACGCAGCTGAATCGCCAAGGCAATGATAAGGGCACACAATATCGGGGGGGTATTTATTATGTGTCTGAGGCACAAAAAAACGACGCCTTAGCCATTATCGATGAAATTCGTGAAGCCGCCATATGGCCCGGCGAGATTGTCACCGAAGTCGAACCTTTAGAAAAATATTTCCAAGCAGAGGATTACCATCAAGACTACTTCAGCAATAACCCTCAAAATGTATATTGCAACATGGTAGTAGCCCCTAAACTGGCTAAGTTTAAGGCGACTTTCGCGAAACGCTTGAAAAGCTGATTTACCATGTGATCGGTAGAGAAAATATAAGCGGTGACATCCGTTCGTACTTTTCTCTATCCGCTTCACACTGAACGTTTTTCAAATAGTTTTCTTTCCATGGGTCGTTAATCAGAATCAAGGTATTCCCATCAACCGCTACACCCTCGATTGAAGCGTTATTCATCTGATGATACTCAGCACAGGAACCCGCGTCACTGGGCGCATAAAATACCAAAGGAAGAATGCGTGTTGCTTGTTTTCCTGCTAAGTCAATTAGCCAAAGCTCATTATCATTGCGCGCGGCGGCAATCAAAATACCTTTTGCGCTGTCATTGGGATAATAAATATCCATGCCATTGATGGGGTGATTACCTTCAGCAAAAGTGGGTAAGTTAAGCTTAGCGTCTCTTGCTTTTAAAAAGTCTCTTGGGCTAGAGAAGGTATCGGGCGTTAAATCAACATAAAATATGCGAGGCTGGCCCTTTGCATCTTTTTCAAGGCCAAGATACAAACGATTTTCGCGGTCGATACTCAGCCCCTCAATACCGTCGTTTGGAAAATTCCCTACGTCGTCATCTTGCGAAAACTGCACTGCACGGACGCCGCTAACAATCATCTGCCCATCTCTAAGCATTACCTCTACAATCAAACTTGGGTAATTGGTTGAACCGGTTTGGGCAAACCTTTGCTGACATGCTTTACTCAAGGCACCAGTGCGGGAAGCATCTTCAGTAACCAATATCCATGCATCATATTTAAAGGGATGGGCAACAAGTGCTTCATAATCAGGCTCTCCGGCTAAGTAATCGGCAAAACATGAGTTTTCAACTCGTGGCGCTAATACAAAGGGTCCAAGCTTTTGCGTAACGTGTTTAGTGGTTTTATCGATAAGATGCAGGCGCTGAATTTGACTACTGTGAGCACTTGCATCTGAAACAGTCCACCACCCCTTTTCTGATGCGGTTAGGCCTGAACTCTGTGGATTTAACATGGTATTAGGTTCGCCATCACCTTCTGTAATCCAATGTCCTTTTAGCGCCATGCTGGGCATCATTTCTATTAACATATTTCGAGTGCTGCTTTGTTCGTCGTAAGCCCCAGCAACAGCCGTTTCACCACTAGCCGTTGAGCCTGAGATTGCCGCGCTTTGCATCAGTAATAGGCCAACAAAAACCCATGCATACAAAAGGCGATGCAAGGGCAAATATATTATTCCGGCGACACTATTTTTTATCATTGATTTTACTACCCGACTTTAATCTGGTTTTTCACGTGATATGCTAGGCACATTATACAAAAAATATGGACTTTAGTGACGAAAATGTCGAATCTGACAGTTCCCACACTCATTGCCGGTCCTATGCTGCGCCATGTTGCTTGCGATATCGTAACGGTATGGTTGGTGACATCTACGCCAATGGCGATTCGCTTGCATTTGCACGACTCAAAAGGGCACGGCATTGCGTTAAATGAGAGCGACAGTGAGCACCTTCAATTTTGCGTGGGCCAGCGTTGCTATATCCATCTCATTCGGGCTGTTCCGCAGCACTCTCTCACAGAAGATGCGTTTTACTCATACAATCTAAGCTTTGATGAAAAAACAAAGCCACAAGCAACGGAAAGTCAGGCTTGTTCGTTGAGCTTGAACGAACTATCTCCCTCGCTGTTTAATGAAAACGAGACTAACATTTGTTTTTTTCTTGCACGTTCATTGCGCAATATTGCCCATGGCAGTTGCAGAAAAGCACACTTTCACAAAGCCGATGCGTTGCCGACATTAGATGACTTTATTAAGGTGGATAAAGACACTGGCGGAACCAATAGTAATTATCCAGACTTGCTGCTTCTCACAGGCGATCAAGTGTATGTGGATGATGTCGCCGGCCCAATGCTGCACGCTATTGGTCAGGTCATTGAACACTTAGGCCTGTTCGGGGAAAATTTTGACGCCAGTGTAGTTAAAGATACTGATGAGCTTTTTTCGCATGAACACTCATTTTATGAGCGCGAACTGCTATTTCCTGAAATAAATGCAAATGAAGACCTCACAAAAGTGTTTATAAAGGCGAAGCGCAAACCCGTTTTCACGTCTGTTAATGCGCATAATCATCTAATTGCGTTAAATGAGATTATTGCGCTGTATCTGCTGTCTTGGTCATCGAAGTTATGGCCGCTTATTACACTCGATAAACCGAATCTTGCAGCTCAATACGTGCAGCGATATGCCGATGAGCGAGTGCATATTGAACACTTTGCTGAAGGACTTGAAAAGGTAGAGCGAGTCTTTGCGCATGTCCCTACCTATATGATTTTTGATGACCACGATGTCACTGATGATTGGAATCTCACGCGCGGTTGGGAGGAGCAAGTATATGCCAACCCCTTTTCAAGGCGGATCGTGGGCAATGCACTGAGCGCATACTTTTTATGTCAAGGACTGGGCAACCCTATTGATAAAATCCGCCCCTTAGTGGAAAAAGCGAAGCTGAGCTTTAACGACACATCAAGCACGCATGAATCGTTTATCGACGCTGTATTTGAATTCAGTGAATGGCATTATCATCTCGATACTAGCCCTCCCATACACGTGTTAGATACTCGCACTCAGCGCTGGCGCAGTGAATCAAATAAAAATAAACCTTCTGGACTCATGGACTGGGAGGGCTTATGCGAGCTTCAGCAAAATATTATTGGCAATGACTCTGTTATCATGGTGTCTGCTGCACCTGTATATGGCGTTAAGTTTATTGAAGCAATTCAACGAATTTTCACCACCTTTGGCGGTGCGCTCATGGTTGATGCAGAAAACTGGATGGCGCATCGGGGCACGGCAAGCGTGATGCTTAATATTTTTCGGCATATTAAAACACCGCCTAATTTTATTATTCTTTCAGGCGATGTGCATTATTCTTTTGTTTACGATGTTAGCTTGAGGTTCAGGCGCAATAGCCCGAAGATTTTGCAATTTACGTGTTCAGGATTGCACAATGAGTTTCCCGACGCCCTGCTCACATGGTTCGAGCGTTTCAATCGCTGGCTTTATGGTCATCGCTCACCCCTGAATTGGTTAACAAAACGTCGCAATATGTCGGTCAAGCAACGCCATCCTCAAGGCAGCGAGCGCGATGTAGTAAATGCCTGCAGTTTTGGACTGTTACAGCTCGGTGAAGATGGGCAAGAAACAGCGTGTAAGGTGATCTGTAGTGATGGACGAGAAGTAATCTTTAAGCCCAGTCGTTAATATTTGATATGCAAAAACGACCTTATCAGCAATAGTGAGTTTATGACAGAACATCCCCGCATCGGCATATTTTTTGGCTCCAGCACCTGCTATACCGAAATGGCCGCAGAAAAAATCCAAGCGTGTCTAGAGCAGTCAACGCAATCGAAGGTAGATGTTTTTGACATTAAAGATACGTCGCTCAGTAAGTCTTGCGACTACGATTTTATTTTATACGGTATTTCCACCTGGGATTTTGGCGAGTTACAAGAAGACTGGGAATCAAGCTGGGACGATATTTCCACACTTTCATTAGAAGGCAAGACCGTGGCCTTATTCGGACTCGGTGACCAGGCTGGGTATGCCGATTGGTTTCAGGATGCACTTGGTATGCTACATGACGAAGTCATTGTACTTGGCTGCAACATCGTTGGGTATTGGCCTAATGTAGGCTATGAATTCATTGCTTCCAAAGGCTTGAGCGAGGACGGTGAGTACTTTGTTGGCTTAAGCCTAGACGATGAAAACCAGTTCGACTTAACTGACGAGCGCATTGAGAAGTGGTGTGAACAAATTCTCAGTGAATGGGTACGATAGTTTCCGTCCAAGCCTTATCTTTTGCATAAACATTTTATATTTGGGGCCAGATTTTAATGTTTTTGCAAAAAAATGTTAACGAAAGTGGCTTGATCCCCTATTCATTTTTATACGAATAGATATACTATACAGTCACCAGAGCAACAAGAGCTGTCAAAAAATGAAGAGAAAAAAGCACACAGCGGCGGATGACGACGCACAGATTGACATGACACCGATGCTAGACATCGTGTTTATCATGTTAATATTTTTTATTGTTACTACAACCTTCTCCTCAGAGAAGGGATTGAGTGCGAATCGTCCAAAAGACAATCAAGAGACTAATCAGCCGAGTAAAGCCCTATCTATTCGTATAGACGAAACCGGTCAAATTATGATGGGTGGTCGAATCGTTGATGTTCGCCGAGTGGTAGCAAACACCCAAACCTTTCTCGCCGAAAATGCGACCGACACTGCTGCAATTCAGGCGCATGAAAATACCGAGCACGGCATAGTAGTTGAAGTAATGGACCAAGTAAAATTGGCCGGGATCAACAACGTTTCAGTGCTAGTTAAAAAAGGTAAATAGCTTATTTTTACGAACATTTGCTAATGCATGATTTGTAAACATAAAACTTAAAAAAGCCAGCGACAGCTGGCTTTTTTTATGGGTGCTGCTTGTGAAAACGAGCGCTAAGTAGACTTATGCATAAACCGATAATTAACCTGCATCCTGATTAATAAAACGTTCTTTCAGCGATTACTCTTTTATATTCGTTTTCTTAGTTTCTGCTAATGTAGCTTTTTTATCGCGGAGCAAAATATAAAAGATGCTGCAGAGGTTACTGATGTTGAAGATGGTGCCAAAAATACTTCCCACCATAATCGCGTAAACAAGCCCTAGCGATTCGGCCAAGATAAACCATCGACGTATTTGCACAGCATTTGTGAATACGATTGAGCCAACGGTGAAAATCATCGACGAGGCATATGCAATAATGATAATCCACGGGCTATCGAGTATGGCCCATTCGTAACAAAAAAACGCAATATTCAAAACAACAAACAGGGCGAGTATGCCGTTTGACCGATAATACATGGCTACGAGGTTTCGAATACAAGCTAGCGCGGTTCCGATGCCAGCAGCAAGTGCACCGAGCATAAAGAAGTGAGTGCTAACAGCGGCCAGAGCAATGGCCGAAATGAAGCGATATCGATTAATGTCTTGCTGTCGATAGCCAATAAAATTAAACACTACCGCTATAGCGCCAAAAGCCTCAGCAATAATAATATGAGTATCCAATTAGTCCTCGCGGGGCTAAAAATAAGGAGGCGTATTATGCGTTTTTAGAAGCAGAATACTAGGGCAGAACGCAAATTAAATGCAGCCTAGCTTATTTTCTGACGGGCAAACCATTCATCATAAGAAATACTGTAGGCTTCATCCATACAGTCTGCAGGGTAGGCATATAAACCGAATTTATCGCCTTCTTGATGAGTCAGCACCACTGCAAATTTGGGCATAGTTTTAAGCTCTTTATGCATAGGGTCCCAAATTGGCACTTGATAATTACCAAGGTTAAGCACCGGTACATTCAAACCGTTTATCTTTGCATAATGATCGGCCACTGGGTTTGGAATAACGGCATACACACAATGAAACGGAATATTAACCTGCACGCCGTCCCACCAAAATTTTTCCACTTTTACGCGGTCAAATAATGCCTTAATTGAAGCGGGGAGCGTGTTTTTCATTAACATTACCTAATTGAATTAAATGGTCTCTACCTATATATCCACCGAAAAGGCGCTTAACTTTAGCTTTAAAAAAAAATTGCTTAAAATACCTGCAAACCAATCATCTGATGGGCCACTTGAGCGGGCCTTACGGGGCGGTATTTTTCAAGTGGGCCTTTCATAATTGGCCCTAGTATTTTAAGTACTTTAAGTGCAAAAGCTTCACCCGGACGATGCTCCTTACGCACGCCGTCTAAGAGTGGAGGGCGCACTGCTGCTGCGTTGCTAAGTTGCGGCATAGTTAAAATAGCATTTTCAAGTTCACCCTTCACCCGCAAATAAAAGTTTTTACTTTTGGCATCTGCACCTAAAGAGGATATCCAAACAAAGCTTTTGGCGCGCTGTGCCCGCGCCAGTTGTGCACAAACATGAACAAACTCAAAGTCGACCCTGCGAAACGCTCGCTTACTACCTGCTGATTTAAGCGTAGTGCCAAGACAACAATAAACATGGTCTACACTAAAATAACCTTGATAGTCTTGTAATGCATCGAAATCAATAACCAATGCTTTTATCTTTTGCATCGGATCGTGATAATCCACGTTCGCCAAAGGTGCCCGAACTAAGCACGTAATCGACTCATAGCGCTCATCTTGACATAGCTGATTAACCAGTGCTTTACCCACCAGCCCAGTTGAACCAATTACAATAGCCTGATATTTTTTTTGCATTTGCCCTTCGTTGTCGTTTACAAAAAACACGCTTAACCCTAAGCTATTGTTCAATCGCACAAATATGCGTGCAAGAAGTGACAATAATCGTGGTTTCGCTGTTCAAGTAATTACCAATAAATAAGTATACGGACAGACCGACCAACACGCTCACTCGCATTGCAACTCACAGGGCAAAATTGAATGGTAAGTTTCGCCGATATTCAACAAGCACAAGACCTCATCGCTCCCTACATTAAACGCACGCCAGTTGTGCAGTCGAGTTTATTGAATGCCGCTTTAGGACATGAAATATTCTTCAAGGCGGAATGTATGCAAACCACCGGCGCATTTAAACTCAGAGGCGCGACGCACTTTTTATGTCAGCTAAAAAAGCACGATGCCCTCCCCGAGCATATTGTCGCCAATTCTTCAGGCAATCACGCACAGGCTGTTGCTTACGCAGGCGCCTTGTTTAATGTACCGGTCACGATTTACAGTGCTAACAATATTTCGCCCGTTAAGGCAGCAGCGACTCGCGGCTACGGTGCTACCCTGCTAACCTTTGATACGCGCCTAGAGGCTGACGCAGCAGTGGAACAAGCTAGTAAAGCACACTCTACAGTGTGGATACCGCCCTTTAATCACCCTTACATCATTGCTGGACAAGGCACCGCTGCACTTGAGGCACTAAAACAAAGCGATGATATTGATATGATTGCAACGCCTTGCGGTGGTGGAGGTTTATTAGGCGGCACGCTGGTGGCGGCGCGTGCTATCAATAAGCACATGCAAGTGGTAGGCGCAGAGCCACTGGCCGCTAATGATGCTGCGCAATCGTTAAGAGCAGGTCGCATTATTCCCCTGTCGGGCCCGGCCATCACGCTTGCAGATGGCGCGGCTACTCCGAGCGTGGGTGAGCATACCTTTGAACTTCTTAAATCGATTGATGATTTTTATGAAGTCAGTGAAGACGATATTATTTATTGGACGCAGTGGTTGCAGCATCTGCTTAAACTCCACATAGAGCCAACCTGCGCCATGACCATGCAAGCTGTGGTTAACTGGTTAGCGAAACAAACAAGCAAAAAACGCGTCATGGTAGTGATATCGGGCGGCAACATCAGCCAAGCCAGTATGCAAAAAGTTTGGCAACACGATAGACTGTCCACCTTTCCCAGTCTGTCACTTGCAAAGGAACTTCCACAATGATGATTAATGCCCGTCGTCCTAACGCTGCTACAAGGTTTAAAATCTGTACTGTTATGCGCTTTTTACCCGCTGTTAAATTAAGTGCGTTGGCCAGCCTTTTACTATGTTTCCAAGCCCTTTCGAGCGCTCATTATTTTACCAATGTGAATGGATACACACTGAACAGCAAAGGTGATTTGCTGCGTTTTTCAGAAATATACATAGTAGATGACCGCATTAGTGCAATTGGGAATGACCTTAAACTTGATGAGGGCATTGATGCTATCGACATGCAGCAAGCCGTTATGCTGCCGGGCATTATTGATGCTCATGGTCATATTTTAGGCTTGGGTGAAAATCTTATACAGGTCGATTTGCGAGGTACAAAAAGCGAGGCAGACGCTGTTGCTAGAATTAAAGCCCATGTAAGCAGTAAAGGCGAGCTAGACAATGGTTGGATAATTGGGCGAGGATGGAATCAGGTGCTCTGGCCTGAGCAAAAGTTTCCAAGCAAAGAAAGCCTAGACAGAGCCTTTCCTGATACGCCTGTTATGCTAAGCCGTGTCGATGGTCATGCTGATTGGGTAAATTCAGCCGCACTTAAGCTTGCAGGTATTGATATAAACACACCGTCGCCGGCCGGTGGTGAAATTGTAAAAGACGAACAAGGTCAAGTAAGCGGCCTATTAATCGACAACGCGAGCTATTTGGTAACGTCTGTTATTCCGCCGGCCAATACTGAAGACCTCATTGCAAGACTCAATATAGCAAGTGAACACTTACTTACGCTTGGAATAACCAGTGCCCATGATGCTGGTATTAGCGAACAGGTGAAGGAGCTCTATACAAAGCAAGCAGAAGAACAAGCCTTAGCATTAAGAATTTATGCCATGCTGTCGGCAAGCGATCCGAATATTGAAGACATGCTCAAGGCAGGTCATGTGGCAGATGACCACGGTTTTTTATCCATTCGTAGCGTTAAAGCATATGGCGATGGGGCTTTAGGCTCAAGAGGTGCGGCTTTACTCGCACCATATTCAGATGACCCACATAATTCGGGCCTGTTGGTCACGCCAGAAGAAAATTTGCCTATGCTGTTTAACACCGTTATTGGCGCTAACTTTCAACTTAATTTTCACGCCATTGGTGACAGAGCAAATCGCTTAGCCTTAAAACAGTTTGCACGTAGTTTTGAGACCTTTGAGCAAAATACCCAACGCCATCGCATTGAACATGCACAAGTCATTGCCGTAGATGATATCCCTCTTTTTAAAGAGTATGGCATTATCCCATCAATGCAGCCTACTCATGCAACTAGCGATATGAATATGGCTGAGGATAGAATTGGCAAAGCAAGGCTGAAAGGTGCCTATGCTTGGCAAACTTTTTTAGAGCAAGGTTCACCCATTGCTTTTGGAAGCGATTTTCCAGTGGAATTAGCTAATCCTTTTCATGGTCTTCATGCTGCGGTAACGCGTCAAAATGCAAACAATCAACCTGAGGGTGGATGGATTCAAGCGGAGTCTGTGACGCTGAAACAGGCGTTTAGAGGCTTTACGCTCGATGCCGCCTACGCAGCGTTTCAAGAAAACATGATAGGGTCGCTTGAGGTAGGTAAAAAAGCTGATTTTATTATTGTTGACCGCGACATTTTTGCCATAGACCCGAGCTCAATAAGAGACACAAAGGTTGAGCAAACGTGGGTAAATGGTAAGCGAATGTACTAGGGCCGTGCGCCCTAATAATCGAGTGTCATGAAACTGCAGCCTTCAACAAATGTGACTTCTTTGGGATAGGCGCTGGGCACAAAGCCAAGGTTTTGATAACTGGTAACGGCTGGCAGGTTATCTTTGTACACAAACAAAGAAACGCTGGTGATGTTATGCTGGGCTGCTGCCTTCTCAATCAAAAGATTCACCAAAATGTAAGATAAGCCGCGCCCTCTGTATTGAGGCGCAATAATAAGCCTACCTAAATGGGCTCTGCTTGACCAAATTTGGATTTGACCAAAACCCAATATCTCGGGCGTGTCACCACTAGCATTGATGAGAGTATAACTTTGGTAGTTGCCCACTACTAATGAAGCCTCAAAGCTTGCGGCATCTTCGGGGTAGTCTAACGATGGTCCGGCCCAGCGAACAAATGCCTCCCCCTTTGGTAACCAAGTAAGCAAATGTTCGTAATGAGCCGACATAGAAAAGACAAGTTCGATATTATCAAACTCATCTTGCGTGTTTATTGATACAGTGTTTTTATCCATCTTTCCTCAGTGATGAAGCGCCATGCCCAGCTATCCCATTGCTCAGGTAGACCAGCATCTAATACGGCTTGCTCACTTAGACCTTCTGCTTTTTTCGACTGCACAAAGGCATGGGTCTCTTTAATCATGTTTACAAAGCGCTGTAAGTCGGCTTTATTTGCCAAACTGCCGTGCCCTGGAATGACCTTAGTGTCATCATCGATTTTACTCAACAGGGTCTCGACAGACTGAATATACCCTGAAACAGTTCCGCCCGCACCTAAATCAATATAAGGAAACATGTCTTTAAAGAACAAATCACCGGTGTGTAACACGTCAGGCTGTTCAAACCAGACGGCACTATCGCCATCAGTATGACCATCAGCAAGATGGAAAACATGTATCGTTTCATTGTTTAAATGGAACTTAACGCCGTCTTGATAAGTAACCACCGGCAGCATTGCTTTATTTACATCTTCACCCGAGGCTAAGCGAATACGCACGTTTTCATGTGCAAATATTGTAACGCCTTCATTTTCTGCAAAAAAAGCATTAGAACCGGTGTGGTCGCCATGATAATGAGTGTTGATGACAAAACGTTTTGGCGCGTCGGTCAACTCACTTATCGCGTTGGTGATTTTTTGCGCAAGCGGCGCATATTGATCGTCGATCATAAGCACGCCATCGGCACCGGCCGATACGCCGATATTGCCGCCCGCACCTACTAGCATGTGGACTGAGCCGCCTACGTGCTCACTGCTGATTTGCACATCAGAAAAGCGGTCTTGAGCGACAGTTGCGCTCGAAAGTACCGCCAAAGTAGCCCCTAAAAATAATTTTCTCATCATGTTCCCTTCCTCGTGTTATTAGTGTTTTTACTTAAGTCTTATTCGCTGCTTTTTACTCAACGTCACTTACGTTTTAGCCAACATAGGCAAACCGTGGACGCATAATTCCATTGATGTTTACTTGCTCAAAAAACATCGTCTTTGGTCGCACCCATAAATTGCTAGCTTTACCGCTATCTGATTTATACAGGGGTTTATAGAGAACCAACTCTTCCTCTGTTTCGCTGTGACGAACAATATCAATCAGTTCGTAAAATTGCCCTTTATAGTGCTGATATTTACCCTTCTTAATGCTCATTTTCTGCACTCGAAGAAGTATGTATACGAGGCAGAATATAGCTTGCCACAAAAGCAGACACGCTTGCTGCCGTCGGTTTGCCGTGCTGCCAATCCAAATTCTCAACCGCCGAGCCGGCAATATCCACGTGCGTATATGGCAATGGCAAATGACTGCGTGCATCATGCTTATCGAGACCTGATGCAATGCTCAAATAGGCCATCGGAAACTGATGTCCTCTCACGGTGCTCACCGAAGGCGCATTGTTAGACGACAATACATCGTCTGCTTTAGTCCTTGGTTTTATAAAATCATAGTCTTCACGCCTTACTAACGACTGCTCACTGGGGTCTGACCAAAGATGTCCAGCCTCAATAATGTTTTGACTCACATTTTCTAAAAGCGCTGGTTTATTTTCCATCAAAGCCGTATAGGGACCAAAGGCAACCGCAGCATGACCGGTTAAGGTTGCAAACGAGAATAGTTGCGGCGAAACGCTCATTTGTGCTTGTTCACGCATATGCGACAATATATCGGTCAGTACCATCCTGCCTTCAGCATCGGTGTTACCGACCCGCACTCTTATGCCGGCGTGGGAGGTAATAATTTCATCTGGCACATAAGCATCTGCCCCTATGCTATTACGTACAGCCGCGATACTTGCATACACTCTCAGACCTTTCGGCTTTAACAACTGCACCGCTTTTAAAATACCTGCCACCGCAGCAGCACCGCCTTTATCACGACTCATGCCCGCCATGTGACCGCCCACTTTTAAATCGGCACCTCCGGTGTCGTATGTTATTCCCTTGCCTGCGAGAAAGAGGGTTTGTTCTATCGGCCCCTCACCTTCGTAGGTCAAGTTAATCACTCTAGGATGATGACGGGATACATCTAACGATGCTCTTGCGACAGCGTATAAACATGGATATTCAGCGCGCATTGCCTCGATATCATCAATAATTTCGACTTTTACCTGACTGTCTGCAAAAGTGTCTTGGCAATACGAGGCAAAGCCAATAGGCGCCATTCGCTCTGGCTCAGTGCCGCATAGGTCTCGCGTTAGGCGTTTGGCCTCCTCCATGGCGCGCAGCATCATCACATCTGAATCTTTTAATCCATATAGGCCAACAGACTGCACTGGCTCTATATCGTCCTCATTGAGCGCTTGGCGGGCCTCTAGCGGTTGCCAAAGCTGCTGACACATACCCAAATAAACATTTTCCAAAGCATAACGGTACTGCGCATCATGCAATAGGTTTTCCTCATCAAGCTCAAGCACCACAAGTGGATTCAGCGCATCAATATGGACAAGCTGTTTTGCGATAGCCTTACCTATATCAAAAAAGCGCCGAACATCGTCATAGTCTCTATCAAGCTCGCCGCTCGGAACAAACAAACACCTGCCTCCGGGTAATGTATCAGCGGGCATCAAAACAGGCTCAATACCCACACGCGGATCGTATTGTTTTACGTCGAGTAATATTGGCGTGAGCGCTGGAAAGACTTTACTGCTCAAAGACTGACCAATAATTATGCTCAGGTCGTGTTGTGTATCTGATGCTTGAATTGCTTTAACAGCAATGGGTAAGGGAAATGCCATACTTCTCCTGCAATGAAACGCGCTTTTCGCTAAGTATAGCGGGATACGAATAAGTCACCAATAAAGTACAAAAAAGATAGCATGACCGATTTATTCCCAGTCAAAGGCCATTTGTGCCTGCTCCTGTGCAGGGGGGCGTAAACCTACTTGTAAGCCTAATAACCTTACTTGCTTACCAACGCCGCGCTTAAGCGCCTCATGTAACAAATCGAGCAAAACGTTCGCATCTATTGTGTGATGTTTAATTTCTTTAGTCGTTTGCTGAAAGTCATGGAACTTTACTTTTACACCAATTTTATCAATGCCTCGGCTAGTCAGATACTTTTCAGCTCTTCGCGTTAGTTCCGGCAATAATTTATCAAGTAAATAACTAGCAAGCTCATCTTCGCTGACCTGATTGGTATTGAAGGTGCGTTCAACACCCACCGACTTTCGAATGCGCGAGGTCTCTACGGCACGCGGGTCGTTGCCTTGACATTTTTGCCAGAGTGAGCGACCAAATTTACCAAACTTATCCACCAGCTCGCTTTCAGGTAATGCCTTTATATCGGCACCGGTCAGTAGCCCTAGCTGCTGAAGTTTCTCAAAGGTCACTTTGCCCACGCCGGGTATTTTATTAAGCGGTAGCGCTTCAATAAACGCATCAAGTTCATCGGGAGTGACCACGTACTGGCCGTTTGGCTTGTTGAGATCAGACGCGACTTTCGCAACAAACTTAATCGGCGCAACGCCTGCTGACGCTGTGAGATTCAGCTCCTGTTCAATGGTACGTCGAATATCTTGCGCAATAAGGGTTGCAGAGCCCTTGAAGAGCTCACAGTGGGTAACGTCTAAAAAAGCTTCATCTAATGAAAGAGGTTCAATGAGCTCAGTATAACGCGAGAATATCTCTCTAATATGCTGACTCACCTGCTGGTACACCTGCATCCGCCCGGGTACTATAATCAGCTTAGGGCATTTTCTAAGTGCTAATGCAGCCGGCATGGCGCTGCGTACACCAAACTCTCTAGCAATATAATTGCACGTCGTTAAAACGCCTCTATTCGCTGTTTTACCGCCTACAGCGACTGGAAACCCTGCTAATTCGGGCTTATCTCTAATTTCTACAGATACATAAAATGCATCCATGTCGACATGAATGATTTTACGCATACGCCCTATTTGACGAGTGTAAACAAGTTCATAAGTGGCTCCGGTTTATGAGCAACAAACCCTTGATAATAGTCCACTCCCATATTGTTAATAATGTTTAAGGCTGCCTCTGATTCAACGCACTCAGCAATCACCTTAATTTGTTTTGCTCGAGCTATACCGCTAATAGATTCGACCATTTTTCGACTGATCTCATCATTTTCTATATCTCTTACAAACATCCCGTCAATTTTCACAAAATCTACTGGCAGTTGTTTGAGATACTCATAAGATGATGTGCCTGTGCCAAAATCATCTAAGGAAAACAAACAGCCGGTTTCGTTCAATTCAAGCATAAAGCGATGAGTGGCACCAATATTAGAAATGGCAGATGTTTCGGTAATTTCAAAACAGATGCGGCTTGGCTGCACTTTGTGTTGCAAGAGTAAGTCGCGAATCAATTCTACGGCATTACTCTTGATAATAAACTCACCCGACAAATTAATAGATACTATTATATTTTCAGGGAGAGAGGATATCGCCTTGAAGGTATTTTTAAGCACCCATTTATCAATTTCAGTAATCAGATGAAAACGCTCCGCCACGGGAATAAAGTGTCCGGGTGGTTTTATCTTGCCGCTCTCATCCTGCAAGCGCAGCAAAACCTCAATCTTCTGTAGCTTACTGTCATTATTGGCGCAAATATGTTGGAAATACAGAATGAACTGGTTGTCTTCAATGGCTTGATGAATCAGCGGGATAATCTTCATCTGCTGCTGAGTTTTATCGATATAGTCTTTACTGTAGTTGTATATAGAGACTTCACCGCCACCTTTTCGCTTACTTTCAAAACACGTTCGTTCCGCAATACTTAGGAGGTGTGATACTGAATCGATGCCCTCGTCGATTTCAACCACGGCCATACTAATGGAATGTTTAAACACCTCTTCGTTCCATTCAAACCTATGGTTCTCAATATTGTCCTTTATCAAGTGCGCTCTTTTAATTGCATCGTCTAAATTCAAACTTTGCGATAAGACAGCAAACTCATCGCCGCCCATACGTGCGCAAATACTGGCAAATTCGAAACCTCCCCGCAACAGCTCTGCTATTTGTCGCAACAACTCATCACCGGCAACATGCCCACAGGTATCATTGATGATTTTAAATTGGTCTAGGTCGATGTAATACAAGAACGACCTGGCATCAGCATCGCTCTGCGTTTCCATTACCACCTTAAGCTCCTGCTCCATGGAATTACGATTAAACATTCGCGTCACAAAATCGTAATTCGACAAATAGCTGATTTTGTCTTGCAGGCGACGGCGTTCGTCAATTTCTATGCGCAAGTTTTTATTGACCGTTACCAACTCCAAAGTGCGTTCCTGCACTTTCATTTCCAAGCTTTCATTCACACTCTCGAGCAAGAGGTTGGCCTTATCTAGGGATTTTACTAGTTGGCTTAACCTGATGTGAGTGCTCACTCTGGCCAGTAGTTCTTCTGAACGTACGGGTTTGACAATATAATCGACACCGCCTACAGCGAATGCCTCTGATACATCTTTAACACTGCCGGTCAAAAATAAAACAGGGACTTGTTCGAGTCGGGTGTCTTGTTTTATTTTACGGCAGACCTCAATGCCAGATTGCCCCGGCATGTTGATGTCCAAAATGATTAAGTCAGGGATGTTCTGCGCTAAAACCTCCAAGGCTTTTTCACCTGAGTTAGCCACCAAAAGTTTAGCCCCATGGGGCTGCAAATAACCGGCAACCGCATGAATATTTGTAGGGTCGTCATCGACGGCTAAAATAGTGCGGGTATTTAAAATTTTATCTATCATTTTGACGAACCTAAAATAGTAGTGAAGCTAGAATAATCAAAGTGTTCGAGTGCATCAATCATGTTTTTAAGTTGAAGGTCGTCAGGTTTATTTGATGCGATGGTTTTTAGTTCATTTAGCAGCGCAAATGGCACCAGCTCATTATTATTGGTATAAGCCTCAATATCCAACAGAATATCTGACTGCGAGCGCTTCGTGTCTTGTTCGCTGGCATTTTGCACAGAGCGTATGTTTACTTCTAACATTGCTTTTGCATCATGGACAGACGAAGACAACAAGTAGTCAATTTGCGCTAAATCAGCGTCGTTGCTAACGCCATCCTCTAGGCGTTTTTCAATCTCTATACAGGCAGAAAACAGCTTAACAAAGCCCAAATTACCGCTTCCCCCCTTAAGCGTATGTATGTCTTGGCGCAGTTGCGTATCAGGCGCATTGGCCGCTTCGATTTTGTTGTTTGCCTCATTGTTTGCAAAGCTGAAATGCTCATACTGCTTGATGTAAAGCGCTAAACTTTTCACATAAAAGTCAGGCTGTGCCGCTAAGCTCGGAGGATTTTCATCCCAGTTCATCGTTAATAAAGGCGCCTGTGGCATGTTAATTCCCATCTGCATCGTTTGATCTGCCTTTTGCTGTGCTCCGGCCGTATCGTCTGAGCGCATGGTATATCCGGTAAGGTGGGCCGGGCATTGCGCAAACCCTTCTATCAGTGCCTTTTTCAAGGTACCGGTATCAATGGGTTTGGGCACATGATCATTCATGCCTGCCTCTAGACATTTCTCTCTGTCGCCTTTTAGGGCATTTGCGGTCATGGCAATGATAGGAATGTTTGAATAACGCTCAGAGGCTGCCGCAGAGCGAATCTTGCGGGTGGCTGAGTAGCCGTCTAACACCGGCATCTGACAATCCATGAGCACGAGCGTGAAAGGCTGGTCATCAGGACTGTTAAGCAGCGTATCAATGGCTTGCTGACCGTCTTCGGCTAAACTATAACGCAGTGAAAATTGCTGCATTAAGCCCTCTGCAACCATTCGATTTACGGCATTATCTTCAACAATGAGTATTCGATGATAATCGGGCCACGTGTCTTCTTTTGCAGGTAATTTAGCACTTAAGCCCACTAAGCTCTGTTCAGTGATAGCATGAGAGCGCTTTGACTGCGGGTCGTTGCCCGCAACTAATTTGATTGTATTGAACAGGTCAATCGTCGAAACCGGTTTAAGCAAACAGCCATCTAAACCCATTTCATTAAGTTCGCTACTGCTTACATTAAACGACATAGAGCTTAACATGAGGATTTTTATGTGGTCGGTGTCAGGCCTCTGCCGAAGTGTTCTGGTAAGCGCTAATCCGTCCATAACGGGCATATTCATATCGGTGATAACTAAGTCAAACGCTCGCTCAGTGTGCTCAATTTCAAAAAGCGCCGACTTAGCGCTTATGGCGCTGTGACTAGAGATGCCCATTTTTGCTAACTGATTGCTCAAGATATCCAAATTTGTCTGGTTATCGTCCACTATTAACACATGCCAATTACTTAAGTCTAAATCAGGCAGCTTTTGAGGTTTTAACGAGCTTGGCATACAGCGCACTGAGAATTCAAAACAGCTGCCCTGGCCGAGTTCGCTAGACACGCTAATACTCCCGCCCATTAATTCGCAAAGACGCTTCGAAATAGCCAACCCCAAACCACTACCGCCGTAAACGCGCGTGGTTGATGAGTCAACCTGCGAAAACGATTCAAAGAGGCCCTTAAGCTTTTCAGACGGGATCCCAATGCCCGAATCAGACACCGCGCAGGTGAGCTTTATCGACCCGTCGCTGTCGAGCTGCGTTTCTGCCCGCAAAACAACCTGACCTTCTGCCGTGAACTTAATCGCGTTGTTTAGCAGATTAGTCACAATTTGACGCAGTCTCATCGGGTCGCCAATCAACATGGCATGCTCAATTTTAGTCACATCAACTAGTAGCTCTAAGC
The DNA here is from genome assembly GCF_042652645.1 of Glaciecola siphonariae. Classification (NCBI taxonomy): domain Bacteria; kingdom Pseudomonadati; phylum Pseudomonadota; class Gammaproteobacteria; order Alteromonadales; family Alteromonadaceae; genus Glaciecola; species Glaciecola siphonariae. The sequence goes on along the minus strand of NZ_JBHSGU010000019.1, from coordinate 91,267 downwards.
TCTTCTCTTCGGCTTTAATGGCCAGCGCTTTAGCAGCATCCTCTAGCTGCTGAATGGGACTGAAATCTAACTGTTCCAGCTCCATTTTTCCGGCTTCCACACGCGAAAAATCAAGGATATCGTTGATGATCCCCAAAAGACTGGCGGCACTAGTTTTCGCTACGTTTAACTTATTCGATTGGTCGGCGGTAAGCGAACTTGCGAGCACTAAATCGAGCATGCCCAATACGCCGTTCATTGGCGTTCTAATTTCATGGGACATACGCGCTAGAAATTCGCTCTTAGCTTTATTAGCAGCTTGCGCATCAATCGATGCTTGAATCAGCCTGTCTTCGTTTTTACGCTGTGCAGTAATATCTCTCGATATGCCTAAGATACCCGGCGCTTTTTTATCCGCGAATGGAAGCAAAGACTTTTTGGTCTCAAATACACGGTTAGTGCCATCCTCGTGATTACCGACTCTCTCCATCACCAAAGGCTTGCCGCTGCGCAACACTTCATCATCGGTTTGTGAGAAGATATCTTGGTCTTGCTGATGCGTAATCTCCTTGTCGGTGCGGCCAATGACTTCTTCGGGCGCTTTATCAAAAATATCAAAAAATGCATGATTACCCTTGATGTATCGCTTCTCGTTATCTTTACAGAAAATAGGGTCTGGGATGGCATCAAACAAACCTTGCAAGACGGCTTGTTCGTCTCGTAATTCTTGCATAGCTCGCTCTAACTGTGCCGTTCGCTCTTTAACTTGGTCTTCTAAGGTACGAGCAGCTTGACTTAATTTGCGATTCGCACGACTTAATTTGCTAAATAAAAAAGCGGCTAAAATTAAAACAACTGACAAACAAGCCAATAACAGTATGATAATGACCGTTCGAGCACTGTAATAGCTCGATAGCGCTTCCTCTAGGTCGATTTCAGTCGTGATCCCCATGTTAAGGGCGTCAGACCATCTCCATGCGCCAATAACAGTAACGCCGCGATAATCTCTATATCCTTGCGTATTTTTAGCACTTTGTCCTGCTATGGCTGAGCGCGCCATTAACGTTAACCTGTCCATCGCTCTTTCGGCGTCGGTGTTATAAATAAGATTAACACCTGGGTCATAAAGACGAATATTCATGATGGCTGACTGCGCAGGTTCAATCAGTGAAATTTTTTCTAAAGTGGAGTTGAAGCGCGAGTCTGTGCTCATTATTCCTTTACGGTCAAACAGGTAGGTTTCACCTGACTCACCGATGCGTCCTAAAAGCGCAATATCCGACAACTCCTGATGCGCAAAATAAATGCCTGCCAATACGGCAAGCACTTCACCGTTTACGCGAACAGGCGCGGTAATAAGAAGGATAGATCTTTGCGCGGTATTGTGGTGTTGAAGTTTAATTGGAGGAATGAGTGTGGTCGTGCTTAGTGCCCGCGTAAAGGCCTGATCATGCTCTTGTCTAATATTAAAGTCTTGCGGGATAAGTTGCTCGTCTGTTGAAACAATTACCTGCCCTTGAGCAGACAGCACAAGAAATCCTTGGTTATTTTTAATGCCTTGAAGTAACACAAGTTCGTCTTTGATGCGAGACATCACCTCTGAGCCTGATTGATAGGAGGAAGAACTCTGTTGACGATTAACATGCTCAGCGATAATGCTGCTGTTAAGTCGAGCAAAACTGTCACTGAGGGAGATTTGCGTGAGCGCACTTTGCTGACGCCCTACCCACTGCAGTACCGCATTTTCGGTAGTATCAAGAACAACTTCAAGAGAGTCACCATAATCGCTTAGCACTTGCTGTTTAACTTGTTTTAAGGCAAAAGCAGTAGCGAACATGGCCAAAACAATAAAGACAATAACAAGTACAAAAACAGTGATAAATGAAGTAGAGCCTATCTGCGAAGGTCTCGCTGCATTTGTGGTGTGGAGCATCGCGTATCCGATGACAATAAAATCAATAACTTAATGTAGCTTTTCTTTGAACAAAAGTTAAGCAAGTCTTGTAAATTTATGCGCGTAACCAAGCCTTCGCTTACCAAAGGCGGTTTAAAGAAAGGGGCTGTATAAACACTAAAGACTAAGTTCTGACGAAGATATGTAGGACAAAACCATGCGCTTAATACGTGACCTACAGCAGGATTAGTCTGAAAACGTCAAAATCATCGAGGATTTAACCGAGCGCCCAAGGATGGGTCCACAGCGTTTTTCAGACTAAGTTTTTCTTTTTCGTCACGTACTCAAGCCATCGTGCTGACCCGACCCACCAACTTCATGGAAACATAAGCTAGCTAAATGATTTGATTGTCTTTCCATTCCTTTAGCTTTTGCTCACGCAGAGCTTCTTTTTCAAGACGGGCCTTTTTTCGGTCGCAGGGTTCTGGGCAATCGCAGGCTTTTGAAACACCCAGCGCACCTAATCCTCCGCAAGAGCCAGAAATGGTTTTCTTCTGAAAAATATAACCAACGCCCATTGCTAAAACCATTAGCAAGAAAAAGCCAAATGCCAGTATAAATGTGCTCACAAAAACCTCTTATTTAAAAATATCACTCAAATGCTCAAAATGCCTTACTGCACCACTTTTACATGGCGTTCAAAAGCAGTAGACCGGTATTCAACAAATTCATCACCTTCTTTAGTAATAAATAGTGCCGATATGCCCGCACGCTCGGCAAGGGCTCTTCCCTCTTCTGCTCCCATAACAATAAGCGCCGTAGCCAAGCCATCGGCCTCAATACACGTAGGCGCAATCACACTCACCGCTACTAAGTTATGCTGAATGGGGTAGGCAGTTTTTGGGTCAATGAGGTGCGAAAATCTTACGCCTGCTTCCTCAAAATAATTACGATAGTCACCAGATGACGCTATTGCGTTATCGCCAATAGAGAGTATACGCTGAATTGCTCGCTCGCTCGTAATCGGTTTTTCTATGGCAACTAGCCAGTCTTGCTGCCCTGGCTTTTTGCCGGCAACGCGCATTTCACCGCCTATTTCTACTAAATAGTCAGCTATCCCTTTATCGCTAAGAATCGACGCTAATTCGTCCACTGCGTAACCTTTCGCAATGGTAGATAAATCAATATACACCTTGTGGTGTGCTTTGATTATCTTACCGCCATCGAGCACAAATTTGTCTGTGCCCACAAATGGCTCAAGTTCACTTATTTGCTCAGGCCTTGGTACAGTTTCTGGCTTTTGGTCAGGTCCAAAACCCCAAAGGTTTACCAGTGGGCCTACGGTTATATCAAGCGCACCGTTGCTCATATTACCTATGCGAAGCGCCTCGTTAATGACACGCTGGGTTTCATCACTTATGGGAAAAGGTTCGTTGGCTATCGCTTGGTTCAAAAGCGATAGTTCTGAATCGGGTATGTAAGTAGACATTAGCTGATTAATTTCAATTAGTCGTTGGTCCAATTCAGCTTGCAAAGCTTGAACATCAACATTCTGCGACTGCTCCGACAAATAGAATTTCACATTGTAGGTGGTTCCCATTGTTTTGCCGTTTAGGGCATATGCATGGTCAAGTGGCTCACTACAACTACTAATAAATAAAAGCGTCAGGATGATAAATACACCTGATATATATTTTGATGGTTGACGCATCACTAGATTCAATCTCCTGATTTGTTAATACACCTGAATTAGTTCTCACCAATAACAAGTGAACAATCGTGCGTGAGCATTAATAAAGACAAAAAAGGGGCGCGATGCCCCTTTTATTAATATCAGTCAATTAGAAAAAATTAACCACCGAAATCATCAAGCATGATGTTTTCGTCTTCAACACCCATATCTTTTAGCATGTTGATGACCGCTGCGTTCATCATAGGTGGTCCACACATATAGAACTCGCAGTCTTCTGGCGCTGGGTGATCCTTCAAATAGTTTTCAAGCAACACATTGTGAATGAAGCCTGTATAACCATCCCAGTTATCTTCTGGTTGAGGGTCCGATAGGGCCACGTACCAATTGAAGTTTTCGTTCTCTTCTTGAAGCATATCGAAATCTTCGACATAAAACATTTCGCGTAAAGAACGAGCACCATACCAAAAGGTAATTTTACGATCGGTTTTAATGCGACGAAGTTGGTCAAAAATGTGCGAACGCATAGGCGCCATTCCGGCACCGCCGCCCACAAATACCATTTCGGCATCAGTGTCTTTTGCAAAGAATTCACCAAATGGCCCAGAAATCGTAACCTTATCGCCCTTAGTTAAAGACCATATAAACGATGACATTTTACCTGCCGGCAGGCTAAGGTTATTAGGCGGCGGCGTAGCAATACGCACGTTCAACATAATAATGCCTTCTTCTTCAGGGTAGTTTGCCATGGAGTAAGCTCGAATGGTTTCTTCGTCAACCTTTGACTCAACATCAAAAAATCCGAAACGCTCCCAATCTGGACGATATTCTTCTGGGATCTCAAAATCTTTATACTTAACATGATGCGGCGGCGCTTCAATCTGAATATAACCACCTGCACGGAACGGCACACTCTCGCCGTCAGGAATTTGAAGCTTAAGCTCTTTAATGAAGGTTGCTTCATTGTTATTTGAAATAACTTCGCAATCCCATTTTTTGATGCCGAATACTTCTTCTGGTAGCTCAATTTTCATGTCTTGCTTAATCGCAACCTGACACGACAAACGGCACCCTTCTTTTGCTTCACGTTTGGTGATGTGATCAAGCTCGGTTGGAAGAATCTCACCGCCGCCTTCTTTGATGTCTACGCGGCACTGACCGCAAGAACCACCACCACCACAAGCAGATGATACAAAAATGCCTGATTCGGCTAACGCGCCCAGTAACTTACCGCCGGGTGCGGCAGTAATAACCTTGTCTGGATCATCATTAATCATTATTTGTACGTCGCCACTGGCAACGAGCTTTGACTTGGCAAAGGTGATTATTAACACCAGCACCAATACAATCGCTATAAACATCCCTACGCCGAGATATATCTCTATCTGATTCATTTATATGCTCCTAATCACTTTACAGTGAAATACCTACGAACGACTGGAAACCTAACGCCATTAAGCCTGCAATCATAAATACCGAACCTAGTCCACGTATGCCGTCGGGCATATCTGCATACTTCAGTTTTTCACGAACCGCCGCTAATAATACAATAGCCAGAGCCCAACCCATACCAGAGCCAACACCATAAACAATACCTTCTGTAACGGTATATTCACGCTGCACGGCAAAGGCAACGCCACCAAAAATGGCGCAGTTCACAGTAATCAAAGGTAAAAATATACCCAATGCGTTATACAAAGCAGGAAAGAACTTATCCAAGGTCATTTCTAAGATTTGCACTAGCGCAGCAATTACGCCTATAAACGTTAGAAAGTTCAAGAAGCTCAAATCAGCATCTGGAAAGCCGGCCCAAGCTAAAGCGCCTGGCGCAAGCACATTTGTGTATATGATTTGGTTAACAGGTACCGATATACCCAGCACAACGATAACCGCAACACCTAAGCCCATTGAGGTTTTTACTTTTTTAGATACTGCCAAAAAGGTGCACATACCTAAGAATAATGAAAGCGCCATGTTCTCGATAAAAATGGCTTTTATTGCAAGTGATAAATAATGTTCCATTGCGATTATTCCTTAGGCTCTACTTGCTCTGGGCGTACGGTACGGATTGCCCAAATCATTAAACCAATTAAGATAAACGAGCTAAACGGTAAAATTAGCAAGCCGTTACCTTGATACCAACCACCGTTTTGGACCAAAGGCAGAATTTCAAAGCCTAAAATGGTGCCAAAGCCAAACAGCTCTTTTACAGTACCAATAACAATCAGGATAAACGCATAACCCATGCCGTTGCCAATCCCGTCTAGGAAACTCATCAATGGAGGAGACTTCATTGCATAAGCTTCTGCACGGCCCATCACGATACAGTTGGTGATGATTAAGCCAACAAATACCGACAGCTGCTTCGATATCTCATAAGAATAAGCTTTCAGTATCTGGTCAACCACAATAACCAAAGACGCAATAATCGTCATTTGGATAATTATGCGAACGCTAGATGGGATCTGATTGCGTATCATTGAAATAAACAGGTTAGAAAACGCGAGTACCGAAATAACGGCCATCGACATTACTAATGCAGTCTCGAGTTTAGTGGTAATTGCAAGCGCTGAACAAATGCCCAACACGTGCAGAGCGATAGGGTTACTATCGACTATCGGCCCGAAGAGGGCTTTTTTCATTTCTTTAGTATCAGCCATGTTCGTGCCTTATGAAGATTTCCAAGATTGACGTTTTAGGTAAGTGCCAAAGCCATTCTCACCCGCCCAGTATTGCAAAGTATTTTCAACACCGTTGCTCGTTAGCGTTGCGCCAGACAATGCATCAACTGCATACTGATTGCCGTCGCCAACGTTTTTATCCACGCTGATAGCGACTTCGCCGTCTTTAAACAACTGCTTACCGTCCCACTTTTCTTGCCATGCTGGGTTTTGAATTTCAGCGCCCAGCCCGGGTGTTTCCTTGTGCTGATAATAAATCAATTCGCGTATTGTTTGCCCGTCATCATCGATGGCCAAAAGACCATACATCAAATCCCAAAGGCCAGAGCCATGCACAGGTAGAATAATGCGAGTTACTTTGCCCGACTCATCCTTCACATGATAAACGCTAGCGATACTAGAGCGATTCAAAAAGCCTACATTGCTGCCCTCAACCTTGACTGAAAACTCAGGTTGCTTTGCCGCTTTGTACATATCAAAGTCAGGTGATGGTTTTTCCACATATTGACCGTTTGATAAGTCAACAAATTTTTCTTCCACTCGCTTGTCATATATTTTTGCAATCTCTTCTTTTGACGAGGCATTGCCTAGCAAACCTGCAGCGTTAAGTATGTTAGATTTTTTATCTAATGCGGCATTTGTTTCTTGCAAGGAGCGTAAGCCAACAGCAGAACCAGCCACAACAATAGAGCACACCAAACAGACAGCAATAACAACAAGTAATGTTTTGCCTAAAGTTTCTTTCTTAGCCGACACGTGCAATCCTCCGCTTGATATTGCTCTGGGCAACGAAATAATCGAATAAAGGCGCCCATAAGTTTGCGAATAATATAGCTAGCATGATGCCTTCTGGGAACGCCGGGTTTAGTACCCGAATTAACACCGTCATCAAGCCAATAAAGAAGCCGTACATCCATTTACCTTGATTGGTAAAAGAGGCGGAGACCGGGTCGGTAGCCATGAAAAACATACCAAAAGCCAATCCACCAATGACCATGTGCCAGTAAAAAGGCATCGCCATGATTGAACTAGGGTCGGTCGCAAACAAGTTGAGCAAAGTGGCAAAAAATGCAACGCCTAAGCCCACACCAGCAACAATACGCCAGCTAGCAATCCCTAAATAAATAATGAATAAACCACCTAACATGATCATCAATGTCGACACTTCACCCACAGAGCCTGGGATATTGCCTAAGAAAGAATTCATGAATAAAGTCATGTCGCTGTAGTCCATTTGACCATTAGCAGCATTACTTAACCATGTTGCGCCTGAGTAGCCATCGGCCATTGAAGCCGCAACCCACGGTTGGTCACCTGATATTTGAGCAGGATACGCAAAGTATAAGAAGGCTCTGCCAGATAAGGCAGGATTTAAGAAATTACGGCCTGTACCGCCAAAAATTTCTTTCGCGATAACGATACCGAAGGTGATACCCAAGGCAACTTGCCATAGCGGAATCGTTGCAGGCAGTGTTAGCGAGAACAGTACTGAGGTTACGAAGAACCCTTCGTTTATCTCGTGTTTACGCACAGAGGCGAACAAGACTTCCCAAAAACCACCTACGATAAACGTAGTTGCATAAATCGGTACAAAAAAGCATGCGCCGTAAAAGAGCATACTAAACCAACCGGAATCAGCAGTAAGCGTACCACCAAGAGCGGTAAACAAACCTGCTTGCCAACCGTCGTAGAGCGCCCCGCCTGCTTGAATCGCGTACGATGCTTGTAAACCTACGTTGTACATACCGTAGAACATCGCAGGGAAGGTAGCCATCCATACCATGATCATGATGCGCTTAAGGTCAATACTATCCTTAACGTGCGTGCTCGCCTTGTTTACTTTGCCAGGCGTATAAAAGATGGTTGCTGCTGCTTCGTAAAGCGCATAGAACTTTTCGTATTTACCACCTGTTTCAAAATCAGGCTCGATTTTTTCTAAATATGCTTTTAAACCCATGACTTAACCCTCAGCTTCAATTATGGTTAAACAGTCACGCAAAATAGGACCGTAGTCGTATTTGCCTGGACATACATAAGTACACAAGGCCAAATCTTCTTCATCTAGCTCCAATGCACCCATGGTTTGTGCGCTATCGGTATCACCCGATATGATATCGCGCAGCAGTAATGTTGGAATAACGTCTAATGGCATGATGCGTTCATAGTTGCCAATGGGTACCATTGAGCGGTCTGAACCATTAGTTGTAGAAGTCATATCAAATTTCTTTTTACCCGCTAGGTGACCTAGATAGGCACGCGTCACAGAGTGTTGATTTGAGCCGGGCATAATCCAGCCAAAAAACTTCTTCTCGGAGTCTTCTTTAATCAGCGAAACCTGATTGTGATAACGGCCTAAATACGCATGGGGACCTGATGCTTTGGTGCCGTTTAGCACTGAACCGGATATTACGCGCACCGGATCATTCGATAATTGACCTTCAATAAGCTCATTAACGCTTGCGCCAACTTGCGTTCGAACAATCTTCGGTGACTTCGCCATTGGACCAGCAATAGACACAACTTTAGTTTGGTCGAGCTGTCCGCTTTGAAAGGTTGAACCGATTGAAATTACGTCTTGGTAATTTACATACCATACGCGTTTTTTCTGACCAACGGGGTCAAGGAAATGAATGTGCGTACCTGCCAAACCCGCTGGATGCGGCCCAGCAAATTCGTTTACCTCTACACGCTCACCTTGGGCTGGGATATCGGCACCAGGCGCTTTGTTGACGTAAATTTTACCTTCGGTCAGTTTTGCAAGTACTTTCAAACCAAATGCAAATTCTTCTTTGCGTTCAGCCAACACGATTTGCGGGTCGACCGCTAAAGGGTTGGTATCGATTGCAGTTACGAAAATTGAATGCGGAGTGCTTTCAACCGCGGGTACCTTGCTGTAAGGGCGCGTGCGAAGGGTTGTCCAAAGAGCCGAATCAATCATGGCATCAACAATAGCTTGGCGGTCAGCACTTGCTAGGCCAGCATCATCGAATTTTGGAAACTCTATCGCTTCATCGCCTTTTACGCTTATCACAACAGATTGTAATACACGTTTAGCGCCACGATTTACTTCAACAACTTCACCCGCTGCTGGCGCAACAAACTTAACGCCCGGATTCTTCTTGTCTTCAAACAGCATTTGACCCTTTTTCACCACATCGCCCACTTGGACGTGCATAGTGGGTCGCATACCAATATATTCCTCACCAAGGATAGCCACTTTAGAAGCACTTATCGTATCAACGATAGTTTGCTCGGGCTCTCCTTTGATGGGAAGGTCTAGACCTTTCTTTATCTTTATCATATGCAATTGACTACTCTTAATTTAGAAACCAATTTAAATGTGCCTGTTTTTATTACTTTTTTGCAGTTCAAACAAGCAAGTTTGAATTACTTCCTATTCGCCTATGTATCATAAAACACACGTGACTAATTATTCGAAAAAGCGTTTGCTTTTAGCGAATCCCTTGGTAACTCATTATTATTATTATGTTTTTTTGCAAGCGGTATTGATATCTAACCATCTAATTGTGCATTAGAAGCATGTACCAACCCTGAATGGCGGCGATTTTAGCATTAACTGCCCTAAAAAGGCTATGGCAATTATACCAAAAGCGTATTTAATCAAGCAAAGTCGTGCAAAAATAATTCCACCAAAGATGTCAGCTAAACGCTGGCCTTTGGTGGATATTTTCAGACGTTTTCGCGACTGCGTGAACGCACTAAGTCCATTTCACCATAGGGTCAACATCGGCCTCATAATCAACACCTTGAATGTCAAAGCCAAATAAGTTCAAAAAATCTTTGTGATATCCTGCATAATCAGACAATTCGTGGAAGTTATTTTGGTCAATTTGATCCCACAATGCTTTGATTTTGGCCTGCGTAGCATCGTTCGTCTCGACGGTGTCCATGCGATAGCGGTTCATCTCATCGGTCGGTGGATTTTCGGTAAACAGACGCTCATTGAACAGGCCAGCAATTTGTTCAATACACCCCTGATGCGAGCCTTCTTCTTTCATTACTTTATAAATCAAAGAAATGTACAGAGGCATTACAGGAATTGCTGAACTCGCCTGCGTCACAAGCGCCTTTAACGAGGATACGTTTGCTTGCACCGATATGTTTTTGAGATTATTGATAATTGAGTTAGCTGCTCTGTCTAAATCTTCTTTTGCCAGTCCTATCGTGGCCTGACCGTAAATAGGCCATGTTAGTTCTTTGCCAATATACGTATACGCCGTAGTTTTGCAGCCTTTACTTAGAACATCAGCCTTTGCCAGTTGAAACAACCAACGCTCCCAATCCTCTCCGCCCATCACTTTGACCGTTTGTGCTATTTCATCGTCATTAGCTGGCTCTAAAGTGACCTCATGTACCAAGTCTTTATCGGTGTCGTAGGTTTTAGTGGTGTATGACTGGCCAACTGGTTTAAGCGTGGATTTGAACACTTCGCCGGTGTCAGGGTCGGTTCTGCGTGGTGAGGCGAGGCTATATATCACAAGGTCAATCTTGCCCATGTCTTGTTTAATTTTGTCAATGCACGCTTGCTTTACTTCATCAGAAAACGCATCGCCATTTATACTTTGAGCATACAGTCCTTTAGCTTGTGCCTTTTGATGAAATGCTGCGGTATTGTAGAAACCGGCCGTCCCCGTTTTACGCTCAGTAGGTTCTTTTTCAAAGCATACGCCTAGGGTGTTCGCTCCATAGCCAAAAGCAGCGGTAATACGCGATGCTAGGCCATAGCCTGTACTGCATCCAATTACCAAAACGTTTTTGGGTCCATCTTGGGTAAAATCTTGCGCCTGAATATATTGGATTTGATTCTCAACGCTTTGTGCACAGCCCACAGGGTGGGCGTTTGTGCAAATGAAGCCTCTTACTTTTGGCTTAATAATCATGCTTGCTCCTTTTTACAAACGAAGGCTTTTATACTTCGTTTATTGCAATGTAAAACGTACGCTTAATACGAGTTTGAGTTCCCGAAGGCTAAGGGCGCGAATTCTATAGTGATGCGCGCCATAAACAAATCAGTCCAGCTGACAGCAAACTTTAGTCTCTATTGTTGTAATAAGCCTGCTCCGACAGAGCATGATAACGTTTTACATTTTGGTAAAACGCATCGTAAGACGAATATATTTTGTCAAAACTCGCATCTTCTGCACGTTTTTCCGCGATAACCTCTGCGGTGGCCGCCTTTAGTGCAGCTAAAACATCGTCAGGCAGGGGTCGAACATCAATGCCGTGATCGTTGATAAGTTGTTGAAGGGCCGTATGATTTTTTGCGGTATATTCATCTAGCATGTCTTGATTCACAGCTTTCGTCGCCACTTCAACAATTTTCTGCAAGTCGGCGGGCAGTTCATTAAATGCCTCGGCATTAACAATAAACTCCAAACTCGTACCCGGCTCATGCCAGCCACTGTGGTAGTAATATGGGGCAGCTTTGTGCAGACCAAATGATAAATCATTATACGGTCCCACCCACTCGGTCGCGTCTATTGCACCGGTTTGTAGTGAGGTAAACAATTCTCCACCTGTGAGGGTAACCGGTAAACCTCCAACCTTTTTGAATACTTCCCCGCCAAGTCCAGGAATACGCATTTTAAGGCCTTGAAAATCTGCCATAGAATTTATTTCTTTTTTAAACCAACCCGCCATTTGCACGCCTGTGCTACCCCCTACAAATGGAATAACGCCAAAGGGTTCGTATAGTTCACGCCATAATTCCATCCCTCCCCCGTAATGGAGCCATGCATTCATTTCCGTTACGTTCATACCAAATGGAATAGCTGAAAAAATTGGCGCTGCGGGGATTTTTCCCTTCCAGTAATATGCACCTGCATGCCCCATTTCAGCGCTGCCACCAGACACTGCATTAAACACCTCAAAGCCCGGCACTAGCTCTCCGGCGCCATATACAGTTACCTGTAAGCGACCGCCAGACATCTCATTCACATATGTTGCAAAGGTTTCTGGCGCTCGGCCTAAACCAGGGAAGTTTTTAGGCCAAGAAGTCACTAACTTCCACTTATATGTTTTAGCCGGCTTCACTTCCCCATCTGATTGAGTATTGTCGCCGCCGGAACATGCTTGTAAAAACATTAGAGCAATCACGCTCATCATGGTGAGGAACTTTTTCATAACTTTCCTTATTTATAAATGGTATGTGGTAGCCACGTGACAATCTGTGGCCATACAGCAAGCGCGACGAGCACTCCCAGTTGGATCAAAATAAACGGGATAACGCCTTTGTATATTTGCTCAGTACGCACTAAATCGCTTGCAACACCGCGCAAATAGAATAACGCAAAACCAAAAGGCGGCGTTAAAAACGAAGTTTGTAAGTTAACCGCAATCATTATGCCCAACCAAATAGGGTCGACACCCATCATGATTAAAATCGGTGCGACGATGGGCACCACTACAAACGTAATTTCAATAAAATCTAAAATAAAGCCCAGTAGAAACATCACCACCATCACCAGCAGCATTGCCGTAAACACACCGCCCGGAAGTGAGGTGAAAAATTCTTTTAGCAGCGTTTCGCCGCCAAAGCCTCTAAATACCAACGAAAATATAGAAGCGCCAATAAGAATCAGAAACACCATACAGGTGACTTTTGTAGTTTCTTGCACAACATAATTGATATTTGCACTGTTAAGCTGGCGTTTTATGCCTGCCAATAATAGCGCGCCAACCGCCCCTACCCCAGCAGCCTCGGTAGGCGTGGCAAATCCAAATAATATTGACCCCAAGACCGCAACGATGAGCAGCAGAGGTGGCAGCAGTGCCAAAAGAAGTGAGCCTAATGACGCGTGCTCGTTTTTCTGACCCTCGCTAGGTACCTGCGAGGGAGAAAAACGACTTACCCCCCACAAATAAAGCAAATAGCACACGACTAAGATCAGGCCGGGTATAATTGCCCCAACAAATAAGTCCCCCACCGACACACTCTCTGGCGAAAAGATCCCCATATCAAGCTGCGCTTTTTGGTAGGCGCTCGATAAAACATCTCCGAGAAGCACTAACGCAATAGAAGGCGGGATGATTTGACCAAGCGTGCCGGTTGCACAAATGGTTCCGGTTGCAAGCTCGGGCGAATATCCGCGTTTTAACATGGTAGGCAAAGATAATAAACCCATTGTCACCACCGTCGCGCCCACTATTCCAGTGCTGGCAGCAAGCAACATGCCTACCAAAATAACCGATACGCCCAAACCGCTACGAAAGCGCCCCAGCACCGACGACATCGCAACCAATAAGTCCTCTGCAATTTTTGAACGCTCGAGCACAACACCCATAAAAACGAATAGGGGCACTGCAATCAGCGTGGTATTGCTGACAATGCCAAATAGGCGCGACGGAGCCGTTAGCAAATAATTGGCATCAAACACGCCCAATAATGCGCCAATGCCAGCAAAAATTAATGAAACCCCGGCTAAAGTGAGCGCCACCGGATATCCCAACAACAATGTTGCGCATACCGCGGCAAATAGCACTAAAGATAACCACTCCATTAATCGTGCTCCCCACGCAAAAGCTTCAGGCTTTGTTGGGCAATATCAGAAATAGCCTGTAGGGCCATAGAAACCGCGAACACCAAAAGAAAAGATTTTAGAATATAGACGAAGGGCAAGCCGCCTGGCTCGCGGCTTCCCTCAAATAAGCGCCACGACTCCAGTACGTATTGATAGCATATAATGCCAATGTATAAACTCACTGGAAGCATGAATACCAAACTGCCAAAAAGATTAACCTGTGCTTTTTTTCGCTCAGAGAAACGACGATAAAAAACATCTACTCGCACATGCCCATTATGTTGAAAGGTAAACGCGCTGCCGAGCAAAAAAACTGCCGCATGTAGGTACATCACAGATTCTTGCATCGCAATCCAACCCACGTTGAATCCGTAGCGCAGTACTACTATCGCAAACATCACTAGCGCCATTGCGAAAGTCGCATAACTCACCGTTTTACCTAGGGCAGAATTGATAGAATCGATGACCTTGCAGGTTTTTTCGAGCATGACTGATATGTTGTTTTTATTTGCGTTTAATATGCTGGGTATTGTGACACAAGTTACTTATAACTCAAATGCTTGAATGCTGCTCCGCGTAGCAAAACGCACACGATGTAGGATGACCAACACAATTGGCCTGCTAGTGATTATTGATTAGAAATCCGCCAGAGCATTCGCGCTTCGTTTCATTTACACATCTTGGGCATAAAAAAACCGCTGCATGCAAGGCATGAGGCGGTTTTTAAATTCGTTACGTGTTTTTAAAGCTCGAATGCTGTCATCGGGTTTTCTACCCTTTTTAGCGCCTGAAATCAGTCCCAAAGAAAAGGCTTAAGACCTAGGCTCGAGCATAAAAAGCCTTTACGCGATGATGTCTAGCAGCTCAACATCAAACACTAAGGTAGAGTATGGGCCAATCGCACCGCCTGCTCCCTGCTCACCATAAGCAAGGTCATGTGGCACGTACAAACGCCATTTATCGCCTACATTCATAATCTGTAAGGCTTCGGTCCAGCCTTTTATAACGCCACCAACAGGGAACTCGGCAGGCTGACCGCGGTCGTAACTGCTGTCGAATACTGAGCCGTCTAATAAGGTACCGTGATAATGCACGCGCACGGTTGAGTCTGCGGTGGGCGACTTGTCTGCATCGGCCTTATTAATCACTTCATACTGCAAGCCAGAGGCAGTTACGTTTACTTCATCTCGCTTTGCATTGTCGGCCAAAAACAACTCGCCTTGCTCAACGACTGCTGCAAATTTTTCTTGTTTGGCGGCCTGCAAACGCTGATGAATCTCATTAAACGCTACGCGCAGTTCATCGTTGTTAACTGCCGGCTCTGCGCGATTAAAACCATCTGCAAGGCCTTTTGCAACGGTATCTAGCGATAAACCGTCGAAAGGGTTTGAGGCAAGCTGCTCACCCATTTGATAACCAATGCCATAGCTAGCCTGTTGCTCTACACCCGTAATTTTATCAGACACAATTTCTCCAAGTCATATATTTAAAGGCGCAAAGGCTATCATAAGCCCACCGAGTTTTACACCTTAGGCGTAAATTAGACCTCAACGCGCTCAAGGTGTTTATCTGATGAAAGTCGCATCAAAAGTTTTCAATAAATAAACATAATAGTTTATTCGATTTGAGGCATGGACTTCGATGATGCTTGTGCGTATGTTTATGCTTAGGAAATAGCTTTACGGAGAGTACCGTCTGTATGAATCAAGCGAATGACGCAAAAGATGCTTTGGCCTCACAGCTAAAAGAAACAATTAAATATTTAGGCGCCACATTGGGCGAGACCATTGAGGCCGAGCTTGGCAGCGATTGGCTTGCTCGCATTGAACAGGTGCGCCACGATGGCCGACACTCTTCTCGCGGTGAGCAGCAAAGCACCGAGCGCCTCGCGCACACCATTTCGAGCCTAGATAACCAATCTTTGCTGACTATTGGCAGAGCTTTTGCGCAATTTTTGAATCTAGCCAACATTGCCGAGCAAGAATTTAACAGTAAGGCACAAGAAGATCAGTCTTTGTCGCAATACTTTACCGACCTGTTGAACGCACAAAACCAAAGCGCCAAAAAAGAAGATATCCTGCGCGCTATTGAAACGCTCGATATTGACATGGTGCTTACAGCACACCCAACAGAGGTCACGCGGCGCACGCTTATTCACAAGCACAGAGCGCTAGCTTCGCAGTTGCAGCTTTTGCATAATCCCAATTTGACCTCTGTTGAACAGCGCAAAGTCAAAGCCCGTATCGGCGATTTAATAGCACAGGCATGGCACACAGAAGAAATACGCTCCGTGCGCCCCACCCCCGTAGATGAGGCCCGATGGGGATACTCGGTGATTGAAAGCTCTTTGTGGGAAGCAGTACCGGATTTTCTTCGTGACCTTGATGACCTGCTACAAACAAAATTTGACAGCCAACTGCCTCTAGATGCAAAGCCTGTGCAGTTTAGCTCGTGGATGGGCGGTGACAGAGACGGCAACCCTTTTGTTACATCCAGCGTAACCCAAGAAGTTTTACTGCGTGCGAGACGTCGTGCAGCCAAGCTATTTTTACAAGATTTAAATGAGCTTTATGTTGAGCTGTCGATGAACGCATGCAATCAAAGCGTTCGTGAATTGGTCGGTGATGTCAAAGAGCCTTACCGTGCTTTATTAAAACCCTTGGTGAAAAAGTTAGAAAAAACACGCGAAGGCCGAGTGCCGTATAAACAATGGCTACAAAGCAACGATGAACTATTAAACCCGCTCATACTTTGCTACCAGTCACTGTTAGAATGTGGGATGCAGGTAATCGCCAATGGCGCGCTGCTCAATACCATCCGCCGTGCGCATGCCTTTGGTATTCACTTACTCAAACTTGATATTAGACAAGACTCTCAGCGTCATGCCGACGTCTTTAGTGAACTCACTCGGTATTTGGGTTTAGGTGACTATAATCAGTGGTCAGAAGAAGACAAACAAGCTTTTTTACTGAGAGAATTAGGTTCAAGACGACCTTTAATTCCTAAAAACTGGACGCCATCTGAAGAGGTAAAAGAAGTACTTGATACCTGCAGAGTGATTGCAAAACATGGCCGCGCAGGCTTTGGTATATACATTATATCAATGGCCAGCGAACCATCAGATGTGCTTGCTGTGCAATTACTACTGAAAGAAAGTGGCGTTGATTGGCCGATGCCTGTGGCCCCTTTATTTGAAACCTTGGACGATTTGAACAACTCGCCCGATGTCATGAACGCCTTATTGAGCATTGATTGGTACCGTGGTTATATCAACGGACGTCAATATGTAATGATTGGGTATTCTGACTCAGCTAAAGACGCAGGCTCTCTAGCCGCTGGCTGGGCGCAGTACAGCTCGCAAGAGGCTTTGGTCAAAATCGCTGAAAAACAAAACATTACGCTTACGCTCTTTCATGGGCGCGGCGGCACGATTGGCCGCGGCGGCCTGCCAGCAAAAGCCGCTATCCATTCACAGCCTCCCGGTTCATTAGCAGGCGGCTTTAGGGTGACGGAACAAGGTGAAACCATTCGCTACAAATTTGGTATGCCGCAGTTGGCCAAGCGCAGTTTGTCTTTATATGCATCGGCAGTGGTTGAAGCAATTACCTCTCCACCGCCAGAGCCAAAGCAAAGGTGGCGAGAGTTAATCACGCAGATGGCCGAACTGGGTTGTGAAAACTACCGCAAGACCGTGCGCTACGACGAGGAATTTGTGCCTTATTTCAGGGTTGCAACGCCGGAACAAGAGCTTGGTAAGCTTCCTCTTGGTAGCCGTCCTGCTAAGCGAAAACCGTC
The DNA here is from genome assembly GCF_042652645.1 of Glaciecola siphonariae. Taxonomy (NCBI): domain Bacteria; kingdom Pseudomonadati; phylum Pseudomonadota; class Gammaproteobacteria; order Alteromonadales; family Alteromonadaceae; genus Glaciecola; species Glaciecola siphonariae. The sequence goes on along the minus strand of NZ_JBHSGU010000019.1, from coordinate 73,687 downwards.
AGGTGGTATCGAGAGTCTGCGCGCTATTCCTTGGATTTTTGCATGGGCACAAACACGATTGGTATTGCCATCATGGCTAGGCGTTATGCGCGCTATTGAAGCGGTGAACACAGAAGATAACCAAGCCGATGTTCAGCAAATGATTGAACAATGGCCTTTCTTCGCCTCGCGTTTGTCTATGTTAGACATGGTATTTAAAAAAGCCGACCCGGCTATTAGTGAAGCCTATGATAAACGCCTTGTTCCTGACAAGCTCGCCCACTTTGGTAAAGCCTTGCGCGAGGAATTGACCCAAAGTATGCAGTCGCTGCTCAGCATTACAGGACACGAGCACATGATGGAAGATGATCCCCTTGGAAGAGATTCAATGAATATCAGGGCGGGGTATCTACAGCCTCTGCATTACTTGCAAATTGAGCTTTTAGACCGCGTACGTAAGGCAGAAAGCGCGGGGCAAGAGGGTGAAGACGTGCAAACCCTGGAGCGAGCTATGATGGTGGCTATTACCGGGATTGCTGTCGGTATCCGAAACACCGGTTAAGAGGCCATGAAGAAAACCGTTAGTATTGGTCTTGTGAATCCAAAATCCGCCACTAATGTGGCGGTTATTTTGCGTGCAGCAGGCTGCTATGGGGTATCCTCGGTGTTTTATACCGGAGAGCGCTTTGCCAGAGCGAAAGAGTTCAATCAAGACACTAAGGGCATGCGCCACAAAATACCAACTATCGCCGTCAGTGATTTACTTGAAATGACGCCAATTGGCGCAGTACCCATTGCAATTGAGCTGTGCGAAGATGCACACCCCCTCCCTGCATTTGAGCATCCTGATAATGCTTATTATATTTTTGGTCCAGAAGATGGGTCTATACCCAAGCACATTGTTGAGGGGTGTACACACAAAATATACATTCCCACCTTCACCAGCATGAACTTAGCAGCAACGGCCAATGTTGTATTATATGACCGCCTTGCAAAAAGTGACTATCCTCATTCACGCGACTTTATTCGAAGCAGCCGAGACACAAACAATAACCTTTAAGTCTTCGACACAAAAAAAGCGCAACACTCTCGCATTACGCTTTTTGTCTGGTGCTTATACGCTTTATAATAAAGCGTTTTCTGACAACGCCAAGCTACAGTGGCAGTTTAGGCATTTACAAAATCAACGCCTAACTTGATATCGCCACGAAGGCCTTCAAGCATGTCATTTTTCGCTTTTTCTTCAAAGGCGCTTAACTCGCCATAAGGTAGTATTTCTTCTACCCCATTTTTACCCAATCTAACTGGGTGTGCAAAAAATGCAGCGTCATCAGAACCATCAACTTGAACGTAGGTGTACTCAGTGACGTCTTCGCCCTGCATTGCTTTTACTAAAGATAAACAGAAACGCGCTGCTGCTTGACCCATAGATAAGGTTGCACTGCCGCCGCCGGCTTTTGCTTCAACTACCTCAGTTCCCGCATTTTGAATACGCGTGGTTAGGCTTGCAACTTCTTCATCGCTAAAGCTAACGCCCTCTACTTGAGACAATAGCGGCAGGATGGTTGTGCCGGAGTGACCACCAATAACAGGTACGTGCACGTCAGATGTGCTCTTGCCCTTGAGCTCTGCAACAAAGGTTTCAGAACGAATAACGTCTAGCGTAGTAACGCCAAAGAGCTTGTTTTTGTCGTAAACACCTTTCGCTTTTAGGGTTTCTGCGGCAATGGCAACGGTTGTGTTAACTGGATTTGTAATCACACCGATGCATGCTTTAGGGCAGTTATCTGCACAGGCTTCGATAAGATTTTTAACGATGCCAGCGTTGATGTTAAACAAGTCCGAGCGGTCCATACCCGGTTTTCTTGGTACGCCTGCTGGGATCAACACGATATCACAGCCGCTTAAGGCATCTGCTAGGTCATCTTTACCAAAACCTTTTACCGCCACATCAGTAGGGATATGACTCAAATCTACAGCAACACCAGGGACGACGGGTGCAACGTCATACAAAGATAATTCAGAACCTGCTGGTAACTGAGTTTTAAGTAATAATGACAGTGCCTGTCCAATACCACCGGCTGCGCCGAGTACGGCTACTTTCATGTTCAATCTCCTAGTTGAGGGTATTAAATTCGAGCGTGAGAATAATCTATATAGGGCTATATCTCAATGACACAATAGTCTGATAGAGATAAATATCAAAATTAATCGACCTTCTGTTGGCAAGATAAATTGATAAAGCCACCGGCATATTGCACAATACTGAGCCTTATTGAGCTGTTTGCATATTGAGAGAAAGCGCTGCATGACTTCAAACAAACAAGACGCATTGGTTAAAGCGTTCAAAGAGCTTTTGACCACTGAAAGTTATGGCTCTCAGGGCGAAATTGTAAACGCACTTAAAACCTTGGGCTTTGACAATATCAGTCAGTCTAAGGTTTCTCGTATGTTAAGCAAATTTGGCGCGGTTAGAACGCGCGATGCCCGCGGTGATATGGTCTACTGCTTACCACCTGAGCTTGGAATGCCTACCGCCAAAAGCCCACTGAAACAGCTTGTGCTAGATATTGTGCATAACAACGTTATGGTGATTATTCGCACTAGCCCTGGCGCAGCGCAACTGATTGCTAGATTGCTCGATTCCCTTAGTCATACAGATGGTGTACTCGGAACGATTGCCGGTGATGACACCATCTTTATCGCGCCCGCAAACATCGAAAAAATTGAAGAGTTACGCCAGCGCGTTCAAGACCTCTTTGACAGCGTATAAGTCACTTGCTCTTAACAAGTACTTCGTATTGCACATTTGCTCATGGGTTTGGTGTTTATAGGGCGTGTTTGTAATTCATATAAGAAAGTCGTTGTAGTGATTCGATTTGGTAAATAAATGTTTTGACCGAATCGGCGCTACGAATTTTTCAGCGACAAACTCATCTCATACACTTGTTTTTTGTTCACGTCATAATGCTTCGCTACCACTGCCGCAGCTTGTTTAGGTGGCATCAATGGCAATAAATCGCTTAAAAGCGCGCTCGCACCCTCGGGTATGCCCTCAATCTGCTGACTTTTACAATACAGCAAAAGGACAAACTCGCCTTTTGCGTGAGCAGGGTCTTTGGCCAAATAGTCGAGCAAATCGTCAACACTGCCGGCGACAAAGGTTTCAAAGCTTTTGGTGAGTTCTTTGGCAAGCACATATTCAGTGTGCTCGCTCAAATTCGCCTTACATACCTTAAGCGTATCGGCAATTCGCCGTGGCGCTTCATAAAACACCGCTGTATGACCCATGCCGGCAGCGGCGAGTAATTTTTCGGCTTTCGCTTGTTGCTTAACGGGCAAAAATCCGAAAAAAGTAAAGGTATCTGTTGGCAGGCCAGATGCACTTAATGCAGTGGTGAGCGCACATGGACCTGGAAGCGCGATAACCTGCAGACCTTCGTTGCGGCAGCTATTAACCAAAGAGTAGCCAGGGTCGCTTATCAGGGGTGTACCTGCATCGGATATAAGTGCAATCGACATCCCTTCATTGAGTTTGTTGATAAGCAAGCCTGTGCGCTGTTGCTCATTGTGGGTGTGCATGCTTATGGTACGCGTTGCAATTTGATAGTGTCCCAGCAGTCTCGAGGAGTGTCTGGTATCTTCTGCCGCGATTAAATCTACCTTTGATAAAACCTCAAGCGCTCTGGCGGAGATATCAGATAAGTTTCCGATAGGGGTTGGAACAATATATAAACAACCGGGCAGCGACATATTTTTACTCATTAACGCAATGATATGATAACAAAGCTGACATTCTACATGACCTTTGGTATAGAATCTGTGGAACGCACTAGAAATATAAATTTAGCTGGATAGACTGTCTATCATTGTCTCCTTGTTAGTCAACTAAGTGTTAGTCAAATAAGTGTTAGCCAAATAAGTGTTTGGCAAATATGTGTTAGGAGAATAAGTGTGAGGCAAATAAGCGTTGGGCAAATAAGGAATACTGTGAATATTCATCGACTCATTGGGCTTTTCATAATCGTTACGCTGCTTTGTGCCTGTGCGGGTTCATCTCAACCCGAGCGCTTAACAAAGCTTCCTGAGCCTGTTTCAAAGCAGCCGGAGTCTTCGCCTAAGTCGGCGATTGAACGTATTAGCGAGCGCTTTGAGCGCTCTGGGGATGTTGTTGCGCTTGAAAAAGAGCTTGTTGATATGGCGCAAGCATTTCAAACACAAAACAACTGTACCTCAGCGCAAGTCGTGATTGCTCATGCGAGCGGACTACTGCAAGAGCAGACGTTGAAGCAGCAATCTAATATCATTATGGCTGAGTGTGCTGTTTTACAGGCCACCTCTTCTTTAAGCGACCTTGAGATAATTAAGCTTTTAGAAAATACACTGGGCTCAACAAATGTCGTGCTAGACAATCCATGGACCTCACGTGAGCGCGTCCTATTTGCCTACTTACAAGGCTTAGAGACTCGTTACGATGAAGCGCTCAATGCGCTTATGCAATCTGATGTTGAGCTATCACCGCTTGCAAGCATGCAAGACCAATGGGTATTTTATTGGCTCGCCAATTTATCCTTTGATGCGCGAATGGATTTAATTGAAAGCTATCCAAGACTTTTCAAATATCAAAAATTACTCAGCGTAATTGAACAGGCCGATATCAACGACATACAGCGACAGCAAAAGCTCAAAAATCTGATTGCAAACGCCAATACCAACTCTGAATTCAGGCAATTACCCGCCCAAGTCATTCGTTTTTTAAATTTGCCGGTCAACCCTAAACAAAATATTGCGGTTTTGCTGCCCCTGTCGGGACGTTTATCAAGTCAAGGAGAGGCCATCAAACAAGGCATTATTGCCGGCTATTACGATAAACTCATGCCTAAAACCGCTAGCGCCGATGAGACGATGGTAGACCGTTTTGGCGCTGCCGCACAAAGTTCGCTGCACTTCATAGACACGGGCTCTCAGAACGAACTACTTAGTAGCGTTAACACCGAAACATTGGCCCCCTATTCGGTGGTGATTGGCCCTCTATTGAAATCGCATATTGACGCAGTCTCACGTTTCGCTGCACCACACAGTCTGAAGATATTTTTAAATCAGAGTGAAACTGACGCAACAAACATCCCCCTGGGGGAAGACATAGAGGCAAGTATACCTGCTCAGTATTTCGCACTATCGCCTGAACAGGAAGCAACACAACTTGCCGAATATATATTTGAACAGGGGATTGCCCATCCGGTGATCATTCACGAAAACGCTGGAGTAAGCGAGCGTATGGCACTTGCTTTTTTAAGTGCGTGGAATGCCAAGCCTGACGCACAAACCACCAAACAGCCGAGTCAAGTCAGCTATTCAGACAACACATCAATGCGCGTGGGGATAACATCTGCACTGGACGTATTGCAAAGCCAACAGCGCATCAATCAATTATCGAGGCTCACTCCTGAGCAGGTCTATAGCGTGACTCGTAATAGGCGCGATGTTGATGCCTTTGTGGTTTTTGCTCGACCAAATGAACTCGAGTTAATAAACCCAATCATCGAAAGCAGCATGAGCTTATTTAGCGGCCAACAAACGCCGGTTTTCGCGACCTCTCTTAGCTACAATCATAAGCAAAATAAGAACACCTTACGTGACCTCAGAAACCTTGTGTTTTTAGACATGCCCTTTGTACTCCCTCAAGGTCGAGAAAGTAGCCTAGCGAACACGGTTGACACCCTGTTTAATGAGCCATCGAGCACTTATTTGAGACTTTTTGCGTTTGGTTACGACGCGATTAGCCTAACGCAACAGCTTGGCAAGTTATCAAGCTTTGATCAGTTAAAGATAGACGGGCTCACCGGCGCACTATCGCTCAATCAAGAGCAGCACATCCAGCGACAGCTCAGTACGCTAGCTATCGACGCCGGAGACTAGATGGCCATAAAGCAATGGATTGCAAGTGAAACAGGTTCTATTGCAGAGCAACGAGCCAAAGAGCATTTAATAGCGCAAGGGCTTGAGTTTGTTGCACAAAATTTTCGTGTAAAAAGTGGTGAAATAGATCTTATTTTCAAAGACATGCAACAATGGGTGTTTGTTGAAGTCAAATATCGTGCAAGTGACTCACATGGTCATGCGGCCGAAATGTTTACGCCCTCAAAGAGACGTAAATTGGAGCGGGCAATCATGTGCTATTTGCATGGACTTGATTTAAACTGCCATCACACCAGCATGAGAATCGACCTAGTCGCCATCGACGGCGATGCAATCAACTGGATAAAAAACGTGTAAGCAGCAACAGGAGCAAGACTTTACATGCTTGAGAATATTAAAAAAAGTTTTACCGAAAGCATTCAAACAAAAATTGCAGCCGCTGAAGAATTACCTGAATCTATCGAAAAAGCGGCGACCATGATGATCAATGCCCTAATCGGTGGACATAAAATTTTAACGTGCGGCAATGGTGGCTCAGCAGGAGATGCGCAACATTTTTCTTCTGAGTTGTTAAACCGCTATGAACGCGATCGTCCGCCTCTACCTGCCATCGCGCTTACCACCGACAGCTCTACTATTACCTCTATTGCCAACGATTTTTCATACGACGAGGTCTTTTCAAAGCAGGTAAAAGCACTTGGCAATCCTGGCGATATACTGCTTGCCATATCTACAAGCGGTAATTCAGCAAATGTAATTAACGCCATGCAGGCAGCTCTGACAAAAGACATGACGATTGTTGCTATCACCGGTAAGGATGGCGGCGAAATGGCCGGATTAATTGGTGAAAACGATGTCGAAATACGAGTACCTTCATCAAGAACTGCACGCATTCAAGAAGTACATTTGTTGGTCATCCACAACTTGTGTGAATGCATCGACAATACCCTTTTCCCCATTACTGACTCAGAGGACTAAGGCGATGCTTCGAGTATTGCTCATATTGTTAATTGCAGCCCAAATGAGTGGTTGCGTATCGGTTGTCGCTGTTGGCGCTGCGGGCACAGCGGCTGTTTCGGCGAGTGACCGTCGTACTGTGGGTACGCAAATCGACGATAAAACAACAGAAGCGCGTGTTAACGCAGCCATAAACGATATACCGAACTTAGATGAGAATGCAGCAATAAGCGTTCATGTATACAACGGACAGGTATTATTGACCGGGCAAGCTAACCAACAAACTCTTATTGATGCAGCCTCTCAGGCTGCGTCACAAGTCGCTCATGTAGACAAAGTACACAATCAGGTAAGGCTGGGTAAGCCAATACCGGCGACGGCGACAATGAATGACATATGGCTTGGCACTAAAATACGTACATTGATGACGGCAAATGAAGATGTGCCGCTGCTCAAGCTCGACTTAATTGTTGAAGATAGCGAAGTGTTTATTATGGGAAGACTTACAAAGCAAGAAGCTAGGGCGGCGGTGGAAATAGCCCGCAATGTTCAGGGAGTGGTTAAGGTAGTACGGGTAATGGAATTACTCGACTAAGGGCTATTTTACAACCCGTAAGCTTGCTTTCTTGCTGCTAGCTTTAGCGGTTTTTTTAGCCTCTTCTGAACCGCTTTTAGCTTGTTCATCTGACTCGTCTGCTTGGGCAAGCAACTCAGGTGTAAACACTGTGCCTGCGCCGTTTTCTTTTGCATATATAGCGGTAACTGCTCTGCAAGGAAAGCGAACGACCATAGGTTGTCCGCTAAACCGTGCCTGAAATGACACTTGGTCAATATCCATAAAAAAGTTAGCACACGCGCTAGGCGAGACGTTAAGTACGATCTGCCCGTCTCGAACAAAGTCTTGAGGCACCTCAACGTCTTGCGTGTTTGCATCAATTACCATGTAGGGGGTTAAGCCATTGTCGATTATCCAATCGTAAAAGGCTTTAAGTAAATATGGCTGATTAGATGTCATATTCTGCATAGCTACATCCCCCTGTGTTAACCGTTAGCAAGTTTGCTATAAAGGGTTATGGATTTCACGCTCTTGGTCGGTCAATGACGCTTTAAAAGAGCCACGCTCAAATATACGCTTCATATATGCATTTACTTCGCGCGAGCCTGCGCCGCTTAGCGAAATATCCAAGGCCGGCAAACGCCACAGTAAAGGCGCTAGGTAACAATCGACTAAACTAAATTCTTCGCTCATAAAAAACGGCGTTTCAGAAAATACTGGGGCAAGGCTTAAAATGGCTTCTTTAAGCTCATTACGCGCTTCATCTGCGCCCTCTTCTTTTCTAAATATACGTCCCGCTAAGCTATACCAATCTTGTTCTATTCTATGCATCATCAAGCGGCTGGTGCCGCGCGATACCGGATACACAGGCATAAGAGGTGGATGCGGGAAGCGCTCATCTAAGTACTCCATAATAATATGAGACTTATAAAGCACTAAATCGCGGTCAACTAAGGTAGGCACAGTCCCGTATGGATTTAATTCGAGGAGTTCTTCATTTAGCTGGGTTGGATCGGTAAAAATAATCTCTACGCCCACGCCCTTCTCAGCTAATACGATACGCACCTGGTGGCTGTAAATATCGATATTGTCTGAAAACAAGGTCATGATAGAACGTTTGTTTGTGGCTACTGCCATTAAAACCTCCGGGTTCTTTGCATCAAAGAATTGAACTTAAAACAAGCTTACGCATAAAAAGGGGCATTACGCCCCTTTAAAAAATGACTCGCGATTATAGTGTATTACTTCAGTCCCCGCCAGTACTCTTTCTTCAGAAGGTAGGCTAAAACAAAGAAGATAAGGATGAATACTAGGACTTTTTTACCAATAGATTCTGACTTAAGTCGCGTCGGTTCACCTGTATACTCCAAGAAGTTTACTAGGTCGCGAATAGCCTCGTCATATTCGTCATCTGACAATTTACCGTTGCCCGGCGTGACGATATCGAATACTTCGGTTTTTTGCATCGAGCCGTCAACCATCTTCTCTCGATATACCTTGGTAGGCGTACCTTGAAGAGGTTCGAGCACATGCGGCATACCTACGTTAGGGAATACCAAGTTGTTCACACCAAATGTTTTACTCTCGTCTACGTAAAAAGTGCGTAAATAAGTATAAATCCATTCAGGACTGCGAACACGAGCAACCAAAGTAAGGTCCGGTGGCGGCGCACCAAACCATGTTGCAGCATCTTCGGCCGGCATAGGCGTTGTGATGTAGTCAGACACCTTCTCACCCGTAAATTGCAAGTACTGCTGACCAAGGTCCTCAGGTATTCCCAAGTCATTGAAGGTGCGCTGATAGCGCTGGTATTGCATTTGGTGGCAACCCAAGCAATAGTTCATAAAGATTTTGGCACCATTTTGTAGCGATGCCTTATCAGTTAAGTCTATGTTCGGATCGTCAAGCGGATGATTAGAGCCCGCCGCAAAAGAGATACCCGGAACAAGTAGTAATAATGCTATCCATTTTCTCATTTAGGGATCCTCGTCGGAACAGGCTTAGTTTTTTCACTCTTCGAGTAAATAAACAGAAGTATAAAGAAGCCAAAATACATAACTGTTGCGATTTGAGACGCAGTAATCTTCCAGTTTTCCTGTGGTGTTCCGCCAAGGTAGCCTAAGAACACAAACACGGCTGCAAACACAAGCAAGTTTACTTTATGCAGTCCGCTTCTGTAGCGCCATGAGCGCACGTTGCTGCGATCAAACCAAGGCATTGCGAACAAGAATGCAATAGCGGCGAACATCGTCAATACACCAAAGAGCTTGTCGGGCACCGCTTTTAAAATGGCATAAAAAGGAGTGAAATACCAAACGGGGAAGATGTGCTCTGGTGTTTTCAATGGATTGGCAATCTCAAAGTTTGGATGCTCCAAGAATTTACCGTCCATTTCAGGGGCAAAGAACAAGATATAGCAAAATGCGAATAAAAATACCGCAAAGGCTACTAAGTCTTTGAGCACTATGTGCGGGAAGAATGGCACTACGTCGTCGGCAATGTCGTACTTGTCGGTGTAGTACTCATGGATTTTAAACTTCGTTTTTTCGCTTTCTGGCAGGCTGCCTTTTTTGTGCTTGATGTTGACGCCATCTGGGTTGTTAGAGCCCACTTCATGTAGCGCAACAATGTGCAAGAAAACCAGAATTACGATAACTAGCGGCAGCGCAATCACGTGCAGTGCAAAGAAGCGGTTAAGCGTAGCGCCCGATATTACGTAGTCGCCTTGAATCCACTCAACGAGGTCAGGACCAATAACAGGGATAGCCGAGAATAAGGACACGATAACCTGCGCGCCCCAATAGCTCATTTGTCCCCAAGGTAATACATAACCCATGAAAGCTTCAGCCATTAGCGCGAGGTAAATAAGCATTCCAAACACCCATAATAACTCACGGGGCTTTTGATATGAGCCATACATCATGCCACGGAACATATGCAAATATACCACAACGAAGAAGGCAGAAGCCCCCGTACTATGCATATAGCGTATTAGCCAGCCGTAATCGACTTCGCGCATAATATACTCAACCGAGGCAAACGCTCGCTCAGCCGACGGTTCAAAGTTCATCGTTAACCAGATACCTGTGATAATCTGATTAACTAGTACAATAGTGGCTAAAAAGCCAAATGCATACCACATGTTCATATTGCGTGGTGCAGGATATTGAATCGCGTGCATGTTCGCCACGCGCATCATTGGTATGCGTTGTTCAATCCAATTTAGAAAGCCGTTCATTATGCAGCCCCCTCGTCAGAACCAATTAAGATGGTGTTATCGTCAACAAAATAATAAGGCGGAACGACTAAGTTCAAGCCGGCTGGAACGTTCTTGAATACGCGACCTGCCATATCAAATTTCGAACCGTGACACGGGCAGAAAAAGCCGTTTTCGATACTTTCCTCATATTCAGTAAAGGCACCTTCGGCCAAAAACTGAGGAGAGCACCCTAGGTGAGTACAAATGCCCACCAATACGAGATATTCTTCTTTGATTGAGCGATATACATTTTGCGCATAGCTCGGCTGTTGCTCGGTATCAGAACCAGGGTCTTTTAGTTTGTCATCATGACCATCTAAAGCTGCCAGCACTTCTGGCGTTCTGCGCACAACCCAAACCGGCTTGCTTCGCCACATTACGCGAATCAACTGGCCTTCTTGAATACCACTGATATCTACTTCAACATCAGCACCTGCAGCCTTTGCTCTCGCGCTCGGTTGCCATGATGCAATAAAGGGCACCGCGGCACCTGCTACACCTACTGCGCCCACGACAGATGTCGCGACAGTTAGGAATTTCCGACGCCCATTATTAGGCGGGGTAGCGGGTGTTTGCGCTGAGTCATTGGCATCGATTGATACATCGCTCATCAACTGTTCTCCGGGGGTTAGACAGGTATTAAAACCTGCTATTCAGTCAGTTATTCAGGTTATATCGGCAAAATTAAACAAAACCACAACTTTGCGTTTTCAACCTTACTCACTTAAAGCTAAAAATTTTCACCGCGTATGGTAAAAGAAAACACTTAGTAAACACAAGGAATTACTGGCAAAAAAGCTATGTTCTTGTGCTTTGTAGTCAACTATTTTGCACAGCCCCAGTGATTTTACCATCAGACTTAAGTCCTTAGGTTTTCTTTAGGCTAATTTAGAAGGTGATAAGCGCGCTATATTTGCGTCGGCGATTGCTCAGGACCCTCGTGAGATGTGTTTACTAACACCAATATCAAAACAAACATACACAGTACGATATTAAACAAAGGAATTTGCAGGTCGCTTGGCATCGCGTATATCACCGACACCGCAGGTATCCACACGATCCAAGTGCTAATAAGTGTGGCTGGGAGTTGCTCGGTGATAATGGTGCGGTCAACACTGCGAAGCCATTCACGAACCTTGAAGTGCTTTTCTTTGAACAAAAGACATACAGTTAGAAATGGCGAAGCAATGAAGACGGTAAATACAAATTGGTCAAATAGTACTTTTTTTGCAATGGTGCCGATGTCGTTCCCTTCGCCAAATAACACCCCCTGAAAGGTATAGAAGCGGTCAATCATCCACCCCATAAAGGCCCATAACATGCAGTAAAAAACGAGTTGAGCAAGTGGTTTAAACGTGATTTGCTTAAGCAACAACATCAATAAATACGGCAATAAACCACCAAAAAGAGACGTTGATACTACGGCATACAGCACGCCGTAATTATTTTTAAGATTCGCCAGCGCTTCAAAATAGGGCTTTGCGACGGGTAGATAAAAATAGCTTAAGCCCAGCCCAAAAGCGATCAGCTGTAAATAAATAGCAGGCTTTATATTTTGCTTAAATGCAAACTTGATTTTGTTTAATAAAAGAGAGGCCACGTTTTTGCCGTGCGACGGAGTCTGTATGATATTAGAACCCGATTAGCGTCATGATCCAAGATAAGACCCAAAAATCGTAAGCTCAAAACCATATTTTCGAGCATATCGCTTTGGCAGTAGAGAAACAAAAAACCCCGCAAAAGCGGGGTTTTTTAACAATACAAAAAGTATTAACGTTTTGAGAACTGTGGACGCTTACGCGCTTTGTGTAGACCCACTTTCTTACGCTCAACTTTACGCGCATCACGAGTAACAAACCCTGCTTTACGAAGGGCAGGACGAAGTGCTTCGTCGTACTCCATGAGTGCACGAGTGATACCGTGGCGAATTGCGCCAGCTTGTCCTGAAATACCACCGCCAGAAACAGTGATGTAGAGGTCAAACTTATCAGTCATTTCAACTAGCTCTAACGGTTGCTTAACAATCATTTGAGCTGTTTCGCGACCAAAGAACACGTCTAATGGACGCTTGTTAACTACGATGTTACCGCTGCCTGGACGAAGGAAAACGCGAGCGGTAGAGCTTTTTCGACGGCCTGTGCCGTAATATTGTGTATCTGCCATGTTGCTCGCTCCTTATATATCCAATGCTTGAGGTTGCTGTGCTTGATGCGTGTGCTCTGGTCCAACGAAGACTTTCATCTTACGGAACATTGCACGGCCGAGAGGACCCTTAGGTAACATACCTTTAACTGCCTTCTCTAACACCATCTCAGGCTTCTTTTCGATCATTTTTTCAAATGTCGCTTCTTTCAAGCCGCCAGGGTAACCAGTGTGTGAGTAATAGATTTTGCCCTTGGCTTTATTGCCAGTTACAGTAATCTTCTCAGCATTCACAACTACGATGTAGTCACCAGTGTCCACGTGTGGTGTGTACTCTGGCTTGTGCTTACCACGCAGTCTTAGTGCGATTTCTGCCGCTAAGCGACCTAACGTTTTGTCTGCGGCGTCAACCACATACCAGTCGCGCTGTACGCTTTCCGGCTTTGCAACAAAAGTTTTCATTAATATTCACCCAAAATATAAAAAACAAAAATAAAGTATATGTATATCAATCATTTGACCCCTTCGAGCCGATTGATCTTCCACCGTCCCAACGGTGGGTGTAACTGGGCAGGTCGCGAATTATACAGACTCTGACGAAAAAACGAAGTCTTTTATATACTTAATTTGTAATTAAGCTCCGCTCTGGGTATTGGGTATTGGCTACTTTTTACTCTTTACCTCAAGCCAAATACGCTCGAGCGTGTCGATGTCGGCGAGTTTCATATTAATATTTCTTTGTTCCGCTATCGCTTTTACGGCGCCAAAACGTTGATTAAACTTTTGATTTGCAAGTTGTAGCGCATGCTCTGCTGGCACATCTAAATGCCGGGCAAGGTTCACCACCGCAAACAGTAAATCGCCCAGCTCCTCGATGACCTGCGCTTTGGTTTGATGCGCTACGGCTTCTTTGACCTCGTCGAGTTCTTCCAAGACTTTGGCAAAAACAGGCTGTACGTCAGGCCAATCAAAGCCAAGAGCCTTGGCATCGAGCTGTATTTGTTGTGCCGCGCTGAGCTGACTCTTCGCGTTACCTACAGACTCCTTAAAATCTAAGCCATCGACTTTGGTGCTTGTCATTTTATAGCCTCTTGATATTCGCTCTCGCGCTTAATGACGCTTGATGTCCAGCACGCCTTTGATATTTCGAAGACGAACAATAAGCTTACTCAAGACCGAGGCATTTGGCACTTCAACACTTAATTTGATAAGCGCCGTACCGTCTTTTTTGTTTGATATGCTATTGACCCCCAAAAGCGCAATTTTCTCATTCGACAGCTCGGTGGTCATATCGCGCAATATGCCATTGCGGTCAATGCTTTGCACATCGAGCGTTGTAGAAAAGGCGGTAGCATTGTTAAACGCCCAAGTGACCTCTATTTCTCGCTCTGGGTGGCTTTTTAATAAATTTTCAAGCTGGGGGCACCCGTCTTTATGCACGCTTACTCCCTTGCCTAAAGTTATATACCCAACAATGTCGTCTCCTGCCACCGGCTGACAACATTTTGCTAGCGTACTCAGTAAATTCCCAACGCCTTCGGCAATGATAGGCTGATTAGATTTCTTTGCCCGTGGTTTGACGGTTTTAGGTAGCTGTGATTCATCGGGCGGCGGCGCGTGCTTTTGTATAAGTGCATTGACCACCGCCATCACTCGCACATCGCCCGTACCGATGGCTGCATATAAATCATCTGCTGTTTTTACATTGTATTTATCCAGCAGATCATTCGCGCATTTAAGCGCTATGTTGACCTTATTAAGCTCGCGCTCTAAAAGCTCTTTCCCCGCTTCGCAGTTTTTGTCTTTATCTTGCTTTTTAAAATACGAATGCACCGTGGCCCGCGCCCGAGCAGTATGAACATAGCCTAAGCCTGGATGCATCCAATCGCGCGAGGGCGTTGCATTTTTACTCGTAAGTACGCTGACTTGGTCACCGGTTTGCAGCTTGTAGGTAAATGGCACAATGCGACCATTTATTTTTGCGCCGGTACATCTATGACCAATGTTGCTATGAATATAATAGGCAAAATCTAGCGGAGTCGCACCTTGCGGGAGGTCTATTACATCGCCTTTCGGTGTGAACACATACACACGGTCTTCAAATACTTGGCTTCTGAATTCTTCAACCAAATTACCCGATTCGGCCATTTCTTCTTGCCACTGCAATATCTTACGCAGCCAGTTCACACGTTCATCAGCACTTGCCTGCTTGGTGCTGCTTCCTTCTTTGTACTTCCAATGCGCGGCAACGCCGAGCTCAGCATCTTGATGCATTTTCTGGGTTCGAATTTGAATCTCAATCGACTTGCCTTGCGGCCCAACCACCACCGTATGAATGCTTTGGTACCCGTTTTGTTTAGGCGTTGCAATATAGTCATCAAATTCATTGGGAATATGTCTAAATTGCGCGTGCACCGTGCCTAAAGCGGCATAGCAATCTTGCAAGCGCTCGGCAATAATACGTAGCGCTCTTATATCGAATAGCTGCTCGAAATCGAGCTGTTTTTTCTGCATTTTTTTATAAATGCTGTAAATATGCTTAGGCCGCCCAATCACCTCGGCCTTGATGTTTTCTTTATCTAAGGTTTGCTGAAGATGAGTAACAAAATCGCTGATATAGCGCTCGCGGTCGCTACGCTTTTCTTTTAGCATGCTGGCAACGCGCTTATAGGTTTGCGGATGTAAATAACGAAACGAAAGGTCCTCTAGTTCCCATTTCAGTTGACCGATACCCAAGCGATTCGCCAAAGGCGCATAAATAGTGGCGCACTCGCGGGCAACAATTACCCGCGTTTCTTCATCTTTATCTTTGACTTGATGCAGCGTACAGATGCGTTCTGCCATTTTGATCACAACTGCGCGAACATCTTCAACCATCGTAAGGAGCATATTACGCAAATTCTCGACTTGTCCTGCATCAGAGGGATTGCGCGACTGCAAAGTACGTATTGCATCCATTTTACGCACACCTAATACCAGCTCGGCAATAGGTTTGCCAAACTTTGCTTCAATCGCAGGAGCGTCTAATTGATGAATATCGCAGTAGGGATAAACCAAAGCGGCCTGAAGGGTTTCGTCGTCCATATGCAGGTCGTGCAAAATTTCGACCATTTCCTGACCTATCAATAAGATGTCGGGCTGGTCTGATACGCGCTTTAGCTTTTCTTTGGTGCTATCTGATACCGGCAAGGCCTCGAGCCACTGCTCAAAGGGTGGTCGGGTCGACTGATGTACACTGCGGATAGAGACCATGCTTATAATCCTTCAGGAACGTTCCAACAGTGCCATCGTTTCGAGATGCTGTGTAAACGGGAACATATCAAGAGCCTTAATATACTTTACGGTGTAGCTTTGCTTTAGAATCTTTAAATCTCGCGCTAAGGTATCTGGATTGCACGATACATAAACTATTCGCCCCACCTGGCTGTGGTTTAACTTTTCACACAACGCTTGTGCGCCATCTCTCGCTGGGTCGAGTAAAACCGCATCTGTTGACTTAATATCAAGCGCGTCGAGCGCTATCTTATCACTTAAATTAGCCTGCTTAAATTGCGCATGCGCTGCACTATTTATTGCTGCATTACTGCGAGCTTGGGCCACCATGCTTTCACTGACTTCATACCCTACTATTGCTCGATGATGTTTAGCTAATGCTACGGTAAAGTTCCCCATACCGCAGAAAAAATCGTGTATGAGTGCGCCCTGTATGTCGTCAAACCATTCGATGACTTGCGTTAACATGAGTGTGTTTACCGACGCATTGACCTGAATAAAATGCTCAGGGGCTATGTTGAGCTTTACGTCTTGATAGTCTGATATGGCAAGACTAGCTGATTGCTCACCATAATCGGTAATTAATTTGTGTTTATATCGGCACATTATTCTTATTTGCAAACGCTCAGCTAAGGCTTGCAGCGGCAATAAGTCTGTAGCAAGCACTGACTTGGCCATATTAATAAGGACTATCACGCCATCTAAGCTGCGGGTTAGTTCCAGATGTCCAAGCTTTTGCACAAACGGCAGTGCCCGGAGCGCGGGAAGAAGTAATGTCAAGACACGCTGTAAATCGTGGTGTAAAACAGGGCAGTTTTCTATATCTACCACCTGATTAGACTGCGCCTTGCGGTAACCCATTTTTATATTTTGCTTATCTCGCGCGTCTATGGCTAATCGCACCTTACGCCGATATCCCATAGCTTGCCGCTGCTGTGAATAATCGATAGTCGATAAAATCGGAGCTTGCCACGCTTGCTCACTCACCCCCGCCATCTTGTATAAAAACCGCTTGAGTGAATCTTCTTTATAATAAAGGCCATGCTCTGCAGAGAGTGTTTGTAACTGACATCCTCCGCAGCTTTCATAAACATCGCAGAAGGGCTTTACTCGCTGTTCACTTGCCTGCTGTATGCTTATCACCTTAGCATGCTGCACGTTTTTGCCGAACGACTGCATTTGCATCGTGACTGTCTCGTTTGCCAACGCTCCAGCTACTATAGTGATAGGGCGCGTCGACAGCACTAAGGCCTGACCGTGATGGTCCATTGTGTCGACATGCACATCTTTAAACACTTGATTTGATGACGCTTGTGAGCGTTCTGATGGTTGTGCATCACTGCTCGGTAATGTAGCGCTTTGTATAGATTGGTTTTGCGATTGGTTTTGCGTCTGGTTTTGCGGCAAACGGTTCTGTGAAGGGGCTTTTTCTTTATTTATGGCCACTCGTTTCGCGCCACGCGTTTTACGGCGCGGTGAATGCTTAGAGCGAGGTTTTGCTTTGAAAAATTGCACCATTGTCAGAAAGTCCCTGAAGTACTTTGATTTAGCTGCGCTTCAATAATCACAAAGGCCGTCGCATAATCTTGTTCATCTGCGATGCTGATGTGCAAGCTGCTCACTTGATGCTCCCTACACCAAAGCTCAAAAGCGCCAAGCGCACGTAATATGGGCTTTCCTAATTCATCATGTATGACTTCGATATGCTGCCACGATATACCGTGCCCTATGCCGGTTCCGATAGCCTTCACCGCTGCCTCTTTGCTGGCGAACTTCTTGGCTAAATAACGCGCCTGCATGGAACAGTCTGTAAATTCTTGCCATTCGAACTCGGTGAGCACACGCTTGGCAAGCGCATCTCCCTTGCTTAAGGCTTTTTCAATGCGTTTAATATCAACAATATCAGTACCAATACCCAAAATCATGATTGGCCTAAGGAGCAGATGTGCGCGTCAATATTGCTTGCGTGCGCGCTTCTTGCATGAGCATGCGCATATCTTTCACTGCTTTTTCAAGGCCGTCAAAGGCCGCACGGGCTATTATTGCATGACCAATGTTAAGCTCAATAAGCTCTGTGATGGCCGCAACTGGCTTAACATTATGATAATGAAGTCCATGGCCAGCATTCACTTTTAACCCTAAACGATGCGCGTACTCAATGCCCACTTTTAGCTTCTCCAACTCAGCGGCGGCTGTATGCTCATTGCGTGCTTCGGCGTACTGTCCGGTATGAATTTCAATATACGGGGCACCAGCCTCAAGCGCTGCCTCAATTTGTACTTCATCGGCATCAATAAATAGCGACGCTTGTGTGCTTTGCTCAGACAACTGCTGGCAGGCGTCTTTCATTCGCGCAAGATTGCCAGCAACGTCTAAACCGCCTTCTGTGGTTAACTCTTCGCGTTTTTCAGGCACCAAACAACAAAATTCAGGCAACACTTTAGCAGCAATGGCCAGCATTTCATCGGTAACCGCCATTTCAAGATTCAGTCGGGTGTTAATGGTTTGCTTGAGCAAAAACACGTCTTGATCTTTGATATGTCGTCGATCTTCACGTAAATGCACGGTAATACCGTCGGCCCCTGCGCGCTCTGCAATGTCTGCGGCATGCACCGGGCATGGGTAATGTGTGCCTCTGGCATTGCGCAGTGTGGCGATGTGGTCAATATTAACGCCAAGTAAAATATCTTGCATATAACGGCCCTTGATAGATTTGCTTATGAGTATAGTACCAAACTTACCGGCAATTCGATTGCTAGCGCTTGATAAAAAGTTCGCGAGATTTAAGCGGCTTGTCACCAATGATAGGCAATAAGGCCTGCCGGCAAATATACTTTGCCGCTTTGCGGGCGCCAGATTCATAGCGTTTATGAGCAATAGCAATGAGGTCTTGCCCGAGGAGCGCAAATGGCTGCTGTGCAGGGCAAGCAACAAAGCCTTGTTCAGCAATAAAGGTGTAATGGCCCTCAGGATGAATGGCTTCACCCGTATCCGCACTATATTCAAAATCGGGCAGGTAACCGAGCTCTTGCAGCAACATCAGTTCAAAATCTCTCAGAATCGGCTCTACGTCGGGTCCGTTATTTGTGTTTGATATGTCTGCTTGGGTGCTCGCACTCTGTAAATGCAGCAAAGACTGTTGATATTGTTCAAACAGTAAGCTCATCGGCTCAGTCTCAGGCACGGCGCGAATGAGCAGTTCGTTCAAATAAAACGCACTGTAAAGACAGTTTCCATCAAGCTTTAACGGGCTATGTAGCGCCTCTGCCAGGCCTAGATTTTTTAATTGACTGCGTCCACTTAATTCAAACGACAGCAATTGCAAAGGCTGTATCAGGCTCTTTCTGTCTGATTTACCGGCTCCTCTGGCGCCCTTTACCACTGCACTGATACGACCATATTGGCGGGTAAAAAAATCCACCAACATGCTCGTTTCTCGATACGGGCGGCGATGAATAACATAGCCACTGGCCTGCAGTCTGCTCATAGCTAGGCAGAGCCAGTTTGGGCATTCAAAGGCAGAATTGGCTTGTGCTTATCTCGCCGATGCACTAGCGTACAGCCTCAATACCAGAAACTAGCAGCTGCACATTTATTTGCCCACGAAACTCATTAATATCCAAGCGATAGGCAAGGTGTACTCGATTCACTTCCAGATTTGGCCAACGTTCAAGATCAACATTAAAGGCAATCGCGTCAAACACCTGATCATCTTTTTGCACAACCATTTTAAGGTGTTTTTCTCCCACTATGCGCTGGTTAATCAATGTGAAATCATCATCAAATAAAGGCTCTTCAAACTGCTGCCCCCATGGTATCGACATTTTCAAAATTTCAGCTGTTTGCAATACCATTTCATCACATGCGAGGGCACCATCAGATAGCATGGTGTGGGCATTTGGTAAGTGAGCACTCACGCGCTCTACTTCCTCTTCAAATGCTTGTTTGAAGGCAGGTAATTTAGATTTATCAAGACTTAGTCCGGCGGCCATAGCGTGGCCACCGAACTTTGCAATGAGCCCCGGATTCTGGGTGTGAATTCGCTCGAGCACATCACGAATATGCACACCAGGAATGGAGCGGGCAGAACCTTTTAAGGCATGCTCGTTTTCATTGGCAAAGGCTATTGTGGGTTTGTAATGCTTTTCTTTTATCCGGCCTGCTAAAATACCCACGACGCCTTGGTGATATTCTTCATCATATAAAATGATGCCGGCAGGCATGCTGTTCTTGTCATCTTCGAACGCAGCGAGTGCGGTTTCAGCCAAATTCTGCATGCCTTGTTCAATGGTGCGGCGCTCGCGGTTAAGAGCATCGAGCTGGGCAGCTATTTTATAGGCCTGTTCATTGTCGTTAGTGAGGAGGCAGTGGATCCCTACGCTCATATCCTGCAGCCGTCCAGCCGCATTTAGCCTAGGCCCTAATACAAAGCCTAAATCAGTAGATGCTATGCGCCGTGGGTCCCGGCCGCCTATATCCAATAAGGCCAATATACCTGGGCGGGTCTTTCGTGCACGAATGCGTCCTATCCCCTGCTGCACTAAAATACGATTGTTGTGATCAAGCGCAACCACGTCAGCAACCGTACCAAGCGCGACGATGTCGAGATATTTGGCCAAGTTAGGGGCACAAAGGCCCTTTGCACTAAAATACTCGCTTTGCTCCAACCTAGCTTTTACCGCAGACATGACGTAAAACGCGACGCCCACCCCTGCGATATTTTTAGACGCAAATTCACAGCCCGGCTGATTAGGGTTCACGATAGCAGAGGCATCAGGCAAGTGACTGCCCGCCAAGTGATGGTCAGTCACTACTACCTTGATACCTAGGCTATTAGCGAGGGCAACGCCATCTACACTGGAAATACCGTTATCTACGGTAACAATTACATTGGCGCCCTGCTCGTGTGCCATATTGACCACGGGCGGCGTGAGGCCATAACCAAAATCAAAGCGGTTTGGTACAATAAATTGCGCATTTGAGTGGCCGAAGTCACGCAAACATAGCATGCATAAAGCCGTGCTGGTGGCTCCGTCTGCATCAAAGTCTCCCACAATACAAATGTTGTGACTTTCTTCAATGGCGCTGGCAATGATGTCAGCAGCACGGTCAATATCTTTAAGCGCACGGTAGTGCAACAAGTGCGCGGCCTTAGTGCTAATTTCGGCGGCATCTTTGAGTCCGCGTTGGCGCAGTATTTTATCTAGTATAGGGGGTAGAGAATCATCCAGAGGTTCTGATGAGCTTGGGCTTCG
This sequence comes from Glaciecola siphonariae, assembly GCF_042652645.1. Lineage (NCBI taxonomy): Bacteria > Pseudomonadati > Pseudomonadota > Gammaproteobacteria > Alteromonadales > Alteromonadaceae > Glaciecola > Glaciecola siphonariae. Next base: position 52,347 of record NZ_JBHSGU010000019.1, on the reverse strand, counting down.
ATGTTTAATCAGCACGGCTAGGTTCGTCTTCTTATCAAGATACAGTAAATGACTTCTCGTGCGTTGCAACAAACAACGAACGAGAGTATGGAATGCCATTAGGTTACCGCATTTTAACGGTTTAACGAAGCACAAGCGCACAATCTCCCAAAATGGACGTAGTGCAGTGAAAACTTTACACGCCCAAAACAACTCATTTTTGGAACTCCATTTTTACTTGTTAGAAATCAATTACTTAAACTTTGATTACAGTTGGCTTAACTTGTGCTTTACTGGTGGGTGAGATTCTTTCGACATTCAGGTCGATTATTATGAACAGCATAGGACGTATTCATGAACAAATTAAAGCCACTGGGCATTACGTATTTATCAATACTGGTAACCTACCTCATTGCCGACTTCATCTGGCTAGGCATCATCGCAAAAGCCGACTATAGCAACAGCATTGGTCATCTGATGCGCGACTCATACCCCATGTGGCCTTGGATTGCCTTTTATCTCATTTACAGCGCGTGTATTTTGCGCCTAGCCATATTCAATGGCGCCAAACCCACCTTTGCGAGGGTGTTCGCAAATGCATTTATTTTAGGATTGGCAAGTTATGGCGCATATAATTTAACCAACTACGCTATTTTGGCAGACTGGCCGTTATCCATCACATTCAAAGATTGGATATGGGGCACTAGTATTACGACAGCGTCGGCCTTGGTGGGCTTCTTTGCACTATCGTTCGCCACCCGCAGGCTCGAAAAAGCGCAAAGTGCCGTCTAATAAATAACCATGCCGCTAGCTCACCGCTTGCGGCTTTTCATTTATTTCAGTCAGTTGTACGTTTGGCATAAACGAATGGGCCGATGACTCAGCAACGTCAAGCTGATAGCGTTCGGGAATGTCACCTTTTAAAAAGCTCCCCGACTCTACCATCGGAAAAACTTGGTCGTAGCGTTTCACTTGCTCTTGGCTCACGCGCCGAAAAATATGTGTACGGTTAACTTCATGCGGAGAGCGAATACCCGCCGATGTTAGAATATCCACCGCAGCGTGCACTGTCTTTTGCTGGAAGTTAAACACCCGCTCATATTTGTCTTCTGGTACCAGCCCCTTAGATAGCTTGGGGTCTTGCGTTGCAACGCCTGTCGGGCATCGATTTGTGTTGCAACTAAGAGATTGCACGCAGCCGAGGGCTAGCATCATCCCGCGAGCGCTGTTGCAGATATCCGCGCCAATGGCTAAGTTTTTTACCAAATGAAAACCGGAAATAATCTTGCCGCTTGCAATCAGTTTTATCTCATCGCGTAAGCCAAAACCTCTGAGCGCATCGTCAACAAAAGCCAAAGCCTCACGCAGCGGTGAGCCAATTGAATTTGTATATTCTAAGGGCGCAGCTCCGGTGCCTCCCTCACCGCCATCTACGGTAATAAAATCCGGACCGTCGTCTAATTGTTTCATCGCCTTACATATGGCCATAAACTCACTCTTTCGACCAATCGCGAGTTTAAAGCCAATGGGCTTACCACCAGATAGCTTGCGTAAGCTCTGAATAAACTCAATCAGCTCAAGGGGGCTAGAAAATGCGCTATGAAAAGGCGGAGAATCGACTTCGACACCCGGCTCAACACCCCGTATTTCAGCGATTTCTATGGTGTTCTTACTGGCTGGCAAAATACCGCCATGGCCCGGTTTAGCGCCTTGAGAAAGTTTAATTTCAATCATTTTAACCTGCGGATCGCGAGCGGCTTTTTCAAAGGCAGCGGCGTCGAACTTACCGTCACTCGTTCTGCAGCCAAAGTAGCCGGTACCTACTTGCCACACCAAATCTGCGCCATGTTCGCGGTGATACGGGCTAATACCGCCCTCGCCAGTGTTGTGATAAAACTCACCAAGCTTCGCGCCTTTGTTTAAAGCAAGTAGCGCATTTTGACTAAGTGAGCCAAAACTCATAGCTGAGATATTGAGAATATTTGCTTCGTAAGGTTGCGTGCAGTGCCGAGACCCAATCTTGACTCTCGGTTTGCAGTTTACGTCGTTAAAATGCAGTGCAGATATTGAATGTCCTATCCACTCATAACCGGTTTTGTAGGTATCTACGCGCGTTCCAAAGGGGACGGTTTCTCGATTATTTTTAGCGCGCTGATACACAATATTCCGAAACATTCGATTAATAGGTGAACCGCCAGTTTCAGACTCAATTAAATACTGTTGTGCAAAAGGACGGATTTCTTCCATCAACCAACGCCCCCTTGCAAGCACGGGGTAATTGCGCCATAGAGCATGACGCGTTTGTTTCATATCGTGGATAACTAGCGCTAAGAGCGCAAGGGTGAATATACCAAGCCAGAGCAAGGGGCTATGAAAATAGGCAGCTATAAGCACCAAAGCGTTTAAACATATTGTCACCATTAAAATGGGAAATGCCATTTAGTTATCTTCCTTTTTAAGTGGCTACCTTGCTTTGATACGTAACTGAACAATAGCTGAACATGCACTAAACATGTAAGCAAACATACCAAAGGCCTATAAACTTTAAGTATAGGGCGCGTAGCCTTTTAAATGTGATATTTTGAGTATAATACTGCCTGTTGATACCAGCGCGTAAAAACTAAATCTTAAAATGTGACCCTAACCATAGCACAACATCTAGAAGTCTGAACTGCATCGCTAGGCTCAGCTTGTATTTACCTAAGTACACATGGTGAGGTCGCTCGCAACTGACCGCATTGAGCAATTCGCTTGTACTGACCGCTTTAGTATTCATCCTCTACTTTTCAGCTTTTACTATTCAGCCTGTACTATTCAGCTTTTAGAGAGCAGTTAAAGCTCATTAATACGATAACGCCGGTATGGTCCGGCAGGTTTTCTATGCTTAGTTTTCCGCCATGAAAGCTCACTATCATGTCAGCAATAAATAAACCTAAGCCCAAATGAGACGTTTGATTAGCGTTATTGCTACGCACTGATATCATCGATTCGAGCAGCTGGTGTTTCATATTGTCGGGCAGCAGAGGGCCTTTGTTTGTTACCGATAGCGCCAGCTTTTTATCTTTCTCAAATATTCTGATCACAATGGGCTGCCCAGATTCACTGAACTCCAAGGCGTTCATCATGACTTTATCGAGCATTTGTGCAAACAGCTCGGGAGAGCCACTTATCGTTGCCGTAGGCAAATTATTGTCAAACTGAATTTGATGCTCCGGATATGCCATTGCGTAACCATCGACGCAACCGGCCACTACCTCGGCGGGTTTAAAAACCTCTTTGTCGGTGCGCTTTATGGCCTCCTCTAAACGGGTTGCTTCGCTCATGCTGTTTAAAATTTTACTCAAACGCGATATCCCTTGCTTTGCACGCTCAACATAAACATGACGGTCTTGTGCATCAGGGTCTAACAATAAATTATCAAGGGAAGAATTAACTATCGCAACCGGCGTTCGCAGCTCATGCGACAGCCGTGAGGCCATGTTTTCAAGATAATGATTGTATTGAGATAACTTGTTTAACACTTGCTCAAAACTGCGCGACAAGTCGCCAATCTCATCGCCTGATGCAGAAGCGGGAATACGGCCAACAATTTTACCATTTACATCGATGGCAGCTTCGGTATTGTCTCTAAGTCTTCTAATACGGCTCGATATGCGACTGGCAATTAAAAACAATGAAACAATGCCTAACAACATCACCGCCAAAATGAAGTTAAACTGTTTTTCAAGCGCTTGATTACGTAAAGTGCGAATACCGTTGGTGGTTTGCTCCACCACCACTGCTCCCATGACCTCCCCGTCAATAAAGATTGGATGTGCTGCTGATAAGATCACAGCTTTATTGTCTGGGCTCAGGCGCCACAGCGTATCCGGCTGACCGGTAAGCGCATTTGCAATGTCTTTTCCTTTAAGTGCAAACGCGTCTTGTAGTTCATCCACAAATTCGCTCGGCGGCCTAGTCAGTATTTTATAGTATAAGGGCAACAGCAATTGCTGCTCTATGGATTGCCAAATAGAGCTTTGCTCTACAAGACTTGTGTTTTGCGAGCGCCGAGCATTAATTGAAGTATCGGCCACCCCATCACTCTGTTGTATATCGCCCGAGCGAGCGAGTACGCGCATGTGATTGTCGACCACCCATACTCTGGCATTTGAATACTGTAGGCCTTTTATTATTCGCTCGATATCGGGAGACGGGACCAACACTGTACCGAGCTCTTGTGAGCGCGAGGGATTGGCGCTGCCGATGATATATTTTATCTGTCTGCTGCGCGCATCATCTACGTCAGCAATCGCAAAGGCAATTGAGCTACCTAGCATCTCAAGCGGAAATCTTATTTCTAACTCGTAGCCAAAACTTACTTCCCGCCACTGCCCTTGAATTCTCGTTTCTAGACGAAGTGGCGTAAAGGTTGTTGCATCATCGTCTAACAAAAATGCGTTCACCCAGCCTTCTTGATAAGGTGCTATCACATAACGTTTAAATGCGCCTGTGTTATCAATCAGCGCAATCTGCACAAAATCATTGCGGTCTATGCGCAAACTGTTTTGAGGGCGATACAGCACCGCATCGTCGGTAACGCTGAACATCGCATATAAAAAATTATCGTACTGGCCTACCATATGGGTAAAATGCAGGCTGTCGCGGTTATACACGGTGCTTTGCTCGATTAAATTATTGGCACCATAGTCGATGGTAAGCTCTCGGTAGTCTTGCCAATCCTGCAGTTTACCGTCTAGCTGTATAGGATAGCGAATACGATGTGCGTAAAGGTCTTTGCCCGGCTGTACATTTGATAAAAACGCAGACTGATTGTCGAATAATGCTGGGCGCTCGTGCAGCGCTGTGGCAACCGCGCGAGCAGTGCCCACTAAGGTTTGCTCCTGACCAATGCGCAGATACGTTTCGAGCTCCCATACAAACTGGTAGCCTAAATAAGGAATTACGAACAAAAACGAGGAAAATAAAAGCAGTTTTGTTCTTAAGCCTATCGCCCAGCGTTTGCTCATTGAGACTTCCACCGATAGCCCATACCGTAGACCGTTTCAATTCGGTCAAAGCTAGGGTCAAGTTCAACAAACTTTTTTCGCACGCGTTTAATGTGCGAGGTAATAGTGGTGTCATCTACCACCATTTTTGATTCATCCATCAACTGCTGACGACTCTTCACATGGCCGGCATATTTGGCAATTGCATGAAGCATCCAAAATTCAGTGACGGTTAGCTCTACCGGTATACCATCCCACGCCACGGTCATCCGCTTAGCATCCATGGTCAGCTTTCCATTTTGCACGATATCGGCGGCAAGTTGTGGCTCACCGAGCAGATCGTTGCGGCGGAACAAGGCAGCGATACGTGCTAATAAATGCGGTAGGCTGATATCTTTAGTCAGATAATCATCTGCCCCCATACGCAAACCACATATGGTGTCGTAGTCGTTGTCTCGCGCGGTAAAAAATATGATGGGCAAGGTTTTTGACAAGCCCCGTAGTTGCTGACACAACGCAAAACCACCGTCTATCTCACCTTGCAGCCCAATGTCAATTATGGCGAGGTCGGGCAATTTTTGCGAAAAAGCCCGTTCTGCCTGAGGACGAGTATCGTAGGCAGCTACTTCATACCCCTGTTTTGAGAGGGCCGATATGTAGTTTTCTCGCAGCGCTAGGTCATCTTCTACTAATGCAATCGTTTTTGGCATTTATTGGGGCTTCTTTTAACTGAGTAAAGTTGTGTTATCACGCATGTGCAAAGTAATAAGCCCAACTATATCGAAATTTTGTGCAAAGCAAAGTCTCACACTGCAATTTCCATTTTTTCGCCACAATTGACCTTCACATTGCCATGATTGCTGCCGCGAATTGCCATTTTCTTTGTGTTTAATGAAATGGAAGACAAACAAGTCTCATTTATTTCCCACTCTTTGATGAGAGCAACACTAAGGAATCATTATGAAAAAATCTATTATAGCTGGCACCATCGCCCTTTTATTAATTAACGCTCATCAGGTACAAGCAGACGATGCAGCCAGTGCCGCCGGTGCAAAAGCACAAAGCACTTCTGAGCTTCGCCAGGGCCAACCTGACAGTAAAGTGCGCTACGAGCTAATTGGCTTGGGTTCAGGTGCATTTGCGGGTGCACTCGTTGGCGGTCCAATAGGCGGTGTAATAGGCGGTCTGTTTGGCATTTTTATGGCAAATGATGTTAATAATGACAACGCTATTGAGCATCAACAGCACACCGTTGAACAACTCAACTACCAAGTCTCAGCGCAAGAACAAGCCTTTACAGATTTACAGCAACAGTACGCCCGTCTCGAACAATCGCAAATGGTGCAACTTGCCAGTATCGACACCAAAGTCGCCACAGAATGGATGCGCGACCTACCCACGCTCGAATCTAATGTACAGTTTAAAACAGCCTCCTTTGCCATCGAAGATGCATTCAAAGGTCAATTACGCAGCTTAGCTGGCTTGCTCAATCAATATCCAAACTTAAGCGTTCAAATAAATGGATACGCCGATGCTAGAGGGGATTCTCAATACAATCGAATATTGTCACAGCAGCGTGCGGAGTCGGTAAAAGACTTTTTAGTGCAGCAAAAAGTCAAGCCTCAACAAATTTTGACGCAAGGCCAAGGAGAGCTAAATACGTCCTCAACCACTGACGCGGCAGCGGTGGCGGTGAATTCTGTGGAATCTCTGTTTTTCGACCGCAGAGCGTCGCTGAAGCTTGTTAGCGATGCGCCGTCAATGACCGCAGCTAATTAAGGCTTGCTGTGTTAACGCTGCACAATAATTGAAAACACGCGCGCTCGCGGTCAAGCATGCACAGTTTAGGCAACTGAATGTTTGGCCTCTAGCGCAGGTGTTTAGCAATCACTCATCATTAAAATCTAAGGACTTAACCGTGATTCATCTTCAAAAGCTCTTCATTGTAGGGCTAGCCGTTGGCTGCGTTGCACTCTTAAATCTGGCCATGGATGTTGGCAGTGCGCCCTTAACGCAAACCCGGTTTGAGACCGCTCAGACAGCCGATACTCAGAGAAGCAACACTCAAAGAAACAATAAAAGCAATGGTATAGACGCGCTCATTAATACAGGTGATGCCGTTTCCCATACGCACATTTACCAGCAAATAAGTACGCAAAACATCTACGAAACAAAAGCCTCTGGCATGTACTTTCATTTGAACGATGAGCACAAGGCTAACAAACATATACCTTTAGCTATGGTAACAAGCGATTTTGATGTGCGCGTAACCGGCAACATTGTACGCACCCGCGTCTCGCAGCGTTTTAAAAACGATAGCGAAAACTGGGAAGATGCCACTTATGTATTCCCCTTGCCAGAAGATGCCGCGCTCGATGCTATGCTCATGCAAATTGGTGAGCGTAAAATTAAAGGGACTATCCAAGAAAAACAGGCCGCACAAAAGGCGTTTCAGCAAGCTAAAAATGAGGGTAAAAGCGCAAGCCTAGTGTCGCAAGTTAGGCCGAATATGTTCACCAACAATATCGCCAACATTGCACCGAAAACCGACATTGTCGTCAGCATTGAATATCAACAAACCCTGCGCCTCAATGATGCACGATATGAACTGCGCATTCCAAGTGCCATCAGGCCTCGATACACACCGAAAAACGCTCAGTCAAATACCGATATGGCTACCCGCACGCTACTTGGAGCACCTGAAATCTCGGTTGATATATTGATTGATATGGGAAGCGAGATTGGTGAGATAAAAAGTGAGCATCATGCTTTTAAAACACTACAAAGCGAGGGCGGCACCGCGGCGAGAGTAAGCTTAGATAAGCAAATGCGCAATGAGCCATCTGCGCTCACTCCTGGCCTTTTACAAGACAGCAGTAAAGACTTTGTGGTGCATTGGCAGCTGGCCGCTAAGACTAAACCGCGCGCTGTGCATTACATAGAAAACATTGACATAGAAAACATTGACATAGAAACCATTGGCATCGAGAACATTGATAGAGAAAACATGAGCGCAAGTCCCTCAGGCGAACAGAGTAAGCAGCCAAACATCAAAGCTGGTGAAGCTTATCAGTATGGTCTTATTCAAATTGTCCCACCGTCGCAGGATATGGCGCAGGTGCAGCGTGATCTTACTTTTATTCTCGATACATCTGGGTCGATGGTAGGTGATGCGATTGAACAGGCAAAGGCCGCATTGGTGCTTGGCATAGACGAGCTCTCTGCCACCGACCGCTTTAACATTATTCAATTTAATAGTATGGCCAAGCACTTGTGGCCACAAAGTCAGGTGGCAAGTGAATCCAATAAGGAAAAAGCAAAGCGCTACATAGCTAAGCTACAAGCCAGTGGAGGAACTGAAATTGCCGATGCGCTCTCGCTCGCCTTTGACCTAGCTGATGCGAATGATAAGGCGAGTGTTAAGCCTAGTAATAAGTTAACTGAAAAAGCGAGCGAAGCCATTGGGCAAATCATATTTATCACCGACGGTAGCGTATCAAATGAGGCGCAATTGCTCGGTCTTATCCGTAGCAAACTAGGCACTCAGCGCCTTTTTACAATAGGCATTGGCAGCGCCCCCAACACATATTTTATGAGTGAGGCCGCAATTGCTGGACGAGGCACCTACACCTTAATTGGGGACATCTCACAAGTCAGAAGTAAAATGACGACTTTGCTAAACAAAATTAAACGCCCAGCTCTGAGCGACATCGAACTCATTGTTAACAATATCGCCCCCGATGACCTCAAAGTCTTTCCATCGGTGATACCAGATGTTTACGCAGGAGAGCCCATTACACTGTCGTATCGCATACCGGCGCAGCACAACAACGATAAGGCGGTCAGCTTTGCACTGAAAGCAAAATGGTTTGCGCTCGACGGCACACAAAAGAGTCGACCTATGATGTGGCAAAGTCAGCTAATTGCGCAAAATGCCGCAGATGCAAAAGCAGGTACAAAAGAAGCGCGCAATGATTTTGGCATTGCGAAGCAGTGGGCCTACCAAAGTATTTTGCAACTCAACCGTAACTTGCACAACACTGCCGCCGAAGGTGAAGACTATTTGGCTATGCAGCAGTTCACCAAACAAGCCATTACCGAGCTTGCCCTTAAGCACCAATTGGTGTCAGAACACACTAGCCTCATAGCCATTGATGAACAGCAGCACCGCCCGTCAAAAGAATATCTGGCCATGATGAGAGAAAAACAGAAGCACATCGACACTTTAAGCGATAAAAAATGGCATGTAAGCGCTCAGCAACTGCCACAAACGAGCACCTTTTCTCGCTTGCACCTTCTCGTGGGTGGCGTGCTTTGCATCATATCTGCACTGTGCTTTGTGCTTGTTTTTAGACGATGAGGCGTGGCGAGTGTGTTGGGCGAGTATGTTAGATGAGCATGTTGAACGATATGACTATGACTGACCAAGTGATAACGCGACGTAAATTAATACATGCAATGAAGCTTGCCACTTTGCTGGTATTTTTAAGCGGCATCGGCTTTATCGCCAACGGTACTTACACCATACTAAAAGCTGAACTTGCGCAAGTACTGATGCATAAAGCGTGGATGAAAGGATTATACCAAGGGCATGCACAAGCACCTTGGTCATGGGCCGACACTAAAGTCATTGGTAAAATACGGTATTTAGAAGACGAGTATTTTATTTTATCGGGTGAAAGCGGACGCAACCTAGCCTTTGGCCCTGCCTTGATGTCGGCAAGTGCACCGCTTGATAAACAAGGAAACTCCGTTATTGCAGGGCATCGCGATACGCACTTTAGTGCATTAAAGCACTTAAAAACAGGTGACATAATCGAGCTTGAATATATTCAGTCAGACCTTGCGCATAGCGCAAAGCGCCAATATGAGGTTTTGCAAACCATGGTGCTTGAGCAAGATAGAATGGACGTGCTCAACGGCAGTGATCATGCTCTGCTAACACTCATCACCTGCTATCCGTTTGATTCAGTGCTCGCCAACCCAAAAAATCGCTACGTAATACGGGCAGCTGCAATATATCAGTAGCTAAAATAGGAATAGTCACAATAGGGCTAGCAATAAATAACGCCGGACAAATCTATGTTTGACCGGCGTTTATTTGCTATTTATTGCGCTTTTAGCCTTATAAGCTCTTGGCGCATGCTAAAGTGTGTGGCTTATTAGCCTGCCGCTTGCTCTAGCGCCATTTGAAGGGCCTTAGCTGGTTGATAGCCGGGTACAACTGAACCATCTGGCAAGACGATATTCGGCGTTCCATTTACACCAATCTGTTTGCCAAAATTATATTGTTCCGCTACCGCGTTCTCACATGTCGCGCTTGCAACCTGCTCACCGGCTTTGGCTTTAGTGATAGCGTCTTGCGGGTTTTTAGAACACCATATCGACACTGCATCTTGATAAACACCGCTGTTAATGCCAGCTCTTGGGAAGGCGAGGTAACGCACTGTAATGCCAAGTTCATTTAGCTGATCCATTTCATTATGTAGTTTACGGCAGTAACCACATGTTGCATCAGTAAAGACATTGACTACGTATTTCTCATTTTTCGCTTTAAACTCAATCGCGGAATCTTTGAATTTATCGATACCGTCAAGGCGCATTTGTTTCAGTGAGTTCTCAGTTACGTCCACAACGCCGTTTTCAACATTGTATACGCGGGCCTGCAAAAAGTAATTGCCGTCTTCGCTGGCATAAAAAAGCCCGCGTTCGGTATATAGCTCAAGTAAGCCAGGTACAGCAGAGTCAGCGATGGTGTCGATGCGAAGCTGTAGTTTTTCGCTCAAGCTTTGAGCAAGAGCGTCTTTGTTTACGTCGCTCGCCTGTGCAGCGGCTTGTGAGCCCATACCAAGCAGTAAAACAAAAGTACTCAACAAAGCAGTCAAGCGGCGTAAAGAGTTAAATTGCGTCATGTAAAATTTCCAAAATGAGACATTCATATAGGTCTAGACCGAGCGAATGCCATGTTAATTTCAAATTAATGCGTGATTATACGCAAAAGTATACGTCCAAAGACGCTATTTTGATGAAAAAGTTTTATCTTTTGCAACACTTTAAAGGCTTACTGTGCACGCGATTGCACTTTCACGGGTAATTTATCCTCTTGGGTGATGCTCTTTAACCAGCGTTTCTAAGCGCGCTGTGGCAACGTGCGTGTAAATTTGTGTGGTCGACAAATCGCTATGCCCTAGCAACATTTGCACAACGCGCAAATCAGCGCCGTGATTGAGCAAGTGTGTTGCAAACGCATGGCGCAGCGTGTGAGGCGATAACTGCGAACGAATGCCCGCAAGGTTTGCATAGTATTTAATGCGATGCCAAAAGGTTTGCCGAGTCATAGTTAGGCCACGTTTACTCGGAAATACAGTATTAGTCGGGCGTTTCATAAGGTCAGGCCGCGCGTTTTTCAAATAAGCACCTAAGCATTCAAGCGCGCTTTCCCCCATCGGCACGAGCCGCTCTTTACCGCCTTTGCCGGTCACTCTTATTACCCCTTGCAACATGCCGAGTTCGTGCATTTGCAAATTTACCAACTCACTTACGCGGATGCCAGTTGCATATAGCAGCTCTAACATTGCCTTATCGCGCATTTGCACCGGGTCGCTCTCAATGGGTGCAGATAGCAGGGCGTCAACCTGCCCCTCTGATAGCGTGCTGGGTAGGTAGCTTGGTAGCTTTGGATTACTGACATCGTCAATCGGATTGACCGAGCAGGTCTTAAGCACTATCTGATAGCGGTAAAACGCCCGTGCGCTGCTTAGAAATCTGGCGGTTGAGCGTTGAGACAAACCTTTGGCTAATCTAAATTGCAAATATTCGTTTATATGCGCAGATTCTGCGTACAGTAAGGAAGGTAGCGCTTGAGACTGCAAAAATATCGCAAATTTGCTTAAGTCAGTTTTATACGCGCTTGCTGTATTCTGGCTAAGCCCCTTTTCAAGCCACAGCATATTCACAAACGATTCAATTAAATCGCGATTAAGCGACGAAAGTTGTATTTTTGCAGACTTGTGCGTTTCGCTTTGCGCTGTCACCATAGCGTTATCTGCTCGCTTACTGAATACTCGGACATGATCCCCCTAGCCAAAGAAATTGCACAATCGATTTTATCTGGGTTTAATCGCCACTATCACACTTTTTTGTATTTCACTCAAGGCGCACCAGCGCGCTTTGAACAAGCTGACTGGCAAGGCGTACAAGAAAGCTCGGCGCTGCGCATTCAATCATACGATGCAAAAGTAAACGAAGCGGTAACTTTGCTGAAAAATCGCTTTGGTATTAAAACCCTCGATGAACACATTTGGCATTGGGTAAAAGACGCTTACATCGGACTCCTTGAAAATCATCCTCAGCCGGAGCTTGCAGAGAGCTTTTTTAATTCGCTGTTTTGTCGAATGTTCGACCGCCGTTATTATTTAAATGCCAATATATTCGTAAAAACTAACGTTGACCCTCAGCGCTTTGAAGCCTTTACAGATTGCACTTGTCACCGTTTATCTGATGAGCCGCACAAGAACCACGCTGTATTTTCGCAAATATTGGCGCACTTACCGCTGAGCCTTCCGATAAAACAAAATACGGGCATGCTCAATAAAATGCACAGCTCACTCGTTGCACAAATTCCCAGCAGCTTAGACGACGCGAAGCTTACCCTGCTAACACCCTTGTTTTATCGCAACAAAGCAGCCTATGCAGTAGGCCGTTTAGAAACCAGTGACGGGCGTTGTTACCCATTTGTTCTGCCTGTTTTAAACACCGAACGGCAGTCTCTTTATATTGATGCGCTCATAGCAAATGAAAAAGAAACCGCCGTTATTTTTGGTTTTGCACGCGCTTATTTTATGGTCGACACGCAATATCCTGGCGCTATTGTGCATTTTTTAAAATCAATTCTGCCCTCAAAAACTGCCTCAGAGCTGTACACATGCATCGGCTTACAGAAGCATGGAAAGACCCTCTTTTACAGAGATTTTTTAGAGCATCTTTCTCATACCAACGATGATTTCATTGTGGCTCCGGGCATAAAAGGCATGGTAATGACAGTGTTTACCCTGCCAAGCTACCCCTTTGTGTTTAAGCTTATAAAAGACAAATTCGCACCGCAAAAAGAGATGACCCATGCCACGGTTCGCCAAAAATATCAGTTAGTAAAGCAACATGACCGCGTAGGGCGCATGGCAGATACTTTGGAGTTTTCATGGGTAGCCTTTCCAAAAGACCGATTTTCAGATGAACTTATTGACGAATTAAAGCACACGGTTGCCAGTCAGTTTCGCATAGAGGGCGACATGCTCTTACTTAAACACGTGTATATTGAGCGCAGAATGACGCCGCTCAACTTGTACTTAGACAACGCGACCTGTGAGCAGCAAAGCATATCCGCCATTAATGAATACGGTCTTGCGATTAAACAAATCGCAGCAGCGAATATTTTTCCGGGTGATATGTTGTTTAAGAACTTTGGCGTAACGCGTCACGGGCGAGTAATATTTTATGATTACGATGAGATTTGCTATTTAACCGAGTGTAATTTTAGACATATTCCCGCGCCTCGCTACCCCGAAGATGAAATGGCAAGCGAACCCTGGTATTCGGTGTCACCTAATGACATTTTTCCTGAGGAATTTGCGTCTTTTTTACTGTGCGACCCAACCACAAGAAAACACTTCAAGGCGCTTCACCCAGAACTTCTCGATGCAGAATTCTGGCGCTCTAAGCAAGCGAACATTGTGCAAGGCTTGTTTGAGGATGTGTTTCCTTACAGCGAAGAAAAGCGCTTTTAAATACCGCGTTTTTCTTTAATAAGCTCATAAGCACCTTGAATTTCTTGTGCCCGAGTATTTGCCATTTCAAGGGCTTGCTCCGGCAAGCCTTTTGCCGCTAGCTTATCTGGATGGTGTTGCGACATCAGTTTTTTATAAGCGCGCTTTATCGCCTTGTCGTCTTCACTCTCACTGACCCCTAATATTTTATACGCATCAGCAAGGGCCGTTTGGGCGCTGTAGCTTTGGTGAAAACCTTGTTGACCACCTTGGCTGCGCTGATGAAAACCGCTACCTCTGCGAAAGCGTTGACCTGCTTCAAAGGTGGCAATTAAAAACTGTAGGTCTTGGGCATTAAAACCCAAACTGGCAGCAACGGTTTGCAACACGCGCATTTCTCCGCTAGTAACACGCCCGTCTGCACACGCTGCTGCGATTAATATTTGCAAAAAGACCTGTAAAATATCGCGGCGACCATGCGCATATTGCTTAAACGATTCAAGCATTTTAGCAAGCGGAAAGTCGCGCTCCTTTCCCTCTCTAAATGCTTGCTGCGCCTCTTTTCGCACATCGCCATGCAGCTTCATATCATCCATTAAGCGAGAGGCTACTTTAATTTCTTCTGGGGTAACTTGTCCGTCTGCTTTGCATATATGGCCTAGCGTTGAGAACAAAGCATGAAAAAACACGGCTTGTTTTTGGATATTTTCTTTTGAGCTAAAAAAGCGTGCGAAACCGCCCTGACGAGAGAAGTCTCTGGCGTAATTCACATCAAACATGTGACCCACAATTAAGCCTAAGATCGCGCCTGGCAACTTAAAGATTGCCATACCGATTATGGCGCCAATAATCTTACCCCAATAATTCATAATGCCTTTTATGTTTATGCGTTGCTCAAAATGCCGTAATCGGCGATATAGTCTTAACCACAATGTTAAAGGGTTTTACACAAAAAGTATCTTTATTCGCGCTTTTTCGTTGTTTTTGTGATTTAAACTTGGGTTTTCTGCCATTACCCTTTAAAATTCGTCGGCTCTACGGTTAAAGAGCAAATCCGATTATTTACGTCCCTACTCGCAAGCATGAAGCCTGAATGAAAATAGCAAATGCGGCGCTGATGGTGCTATTACTAGCGCCCAGTGCAAATTTGTACGCCCAATTGACGTGCGAAATACAGACCTTTGATTTTGTCCCTCCCAAAATCGCTGACGGCACCATTGAAGTGAGGTCTAACGCTGCCCAAATTATAAAGGACGAAATCGCGGTATTTGAAGGTAACGTAACCATTACTACCGCCGAATCTATTATCAAAGCTAATTCTGCAAACGTGCGCGAAAACGGTCAGCGAATACAAGCAAGCGGCGATGTGACCTATACCGACGAGCTGTTGAAAGTCGAAAGTCTAGGGATTGAAGCAAACGCTGATATTGAGCTTTTGCAACTGCAGTCCTCTGAATATCAGATTAAGGGCATTAATGGACGCGGTGGCGCTGATTTGCTGTCTATTTCTCGCGAGCGCGGTGTCATGTTAGAAGACGTGTCTTTTACAACCTGCCCAAAAGGTGGTGAAGATTGGAAAATACAGGCATCTGAAATCTCGATTAAAAAAGGCCGCCCGTTTGGAGAGGCAAAACATACGCGATTTTATGTTGGCGGCGTGCCGGTTTTCTATTTGCCCTATTTTGCCTTCCCCATCACCACAGGGCGTCAAACCGGATTTTTATTTCCAAAAATTGGCAGTTCAAGCAGCACCGGCATTGAGTATGAGCAGCCATTTTATTGGAATATTGCCCCTAACTTAGACACTACAATCGCTACGCGATATATGACCAATCGCGGGCTACAGCTTAAAAATGAATGGCGATACCTAAGCGAGCAGCATCAGGGCGAGCTTCAACTCGAATACTTAGCAAACGATACCGATACTGAGAGCGGAGACGCCAGATACTTCTATCGCTTTAAACACAAAGGTAAACTCAGCGATAATTGGTCGATTACCGCAGACATCAGCGACATCAGTGATAATAACTATATCGTAGATTTAAGGTCTGATTACTACAATCAAGCCGACACCCATTTATATCGGCAGGCGGGCTTAAGTTATTTTACCGAGAATTTAGATTTCAGCATGTTTGTGCGCGATTTTACGATCATCGGAAACTTTAATGATAACTACAGAGCACTGCCAGAGGCAAAGCTGTCTTATTCTAGCGATATAAACTCATGGCTAGACTTTGATTTAAGATCTGAGTTGGCCTATTTTGACAATCGCTTAGATAATCGTCCAGACGCACTGCGGGTACACGTTGAGCCAAGCCTGAGCATTCCGTATCAGCGCGCATGGGGAGAGTTGCTCGCCGAAGTCAGCATTTTACATACCTATTACGACCAAGACCTTGAGGGCGTCGGCAGCACTGTTTTAGAAGAAACAGTTGAAAGAACCCTCGGGCAGGCGCGCTTATATGGCTCCTTGATTTTTGAGCGCGAACAAAAAGTGGGTAACGATAATTACTTGGTGACCTTTGAGCCTAAAGCGCAGTACTTATACACTAGTTTCCAAGAGCAGTTTAATATTGGACGTTACGACACCACGGCATTATTAACCACGTTTTCAAACTTATTCAGAGGACAAGAGTTTACTGGTCTAGACCGCATCAATGACAATAATCAGTTTACAGTTGGCGCAACTGCACGCATTATTGATAACAACAATCGCGAAGTGCTCTCGGCCAGCATCGGTCAGATTCTTTATCTAGAAGATGCAAAACTACAAGCAAGTCAGAGGCTAGATAATCGGTCTGCTATTGCCGCAGAGTTCGACTGGCGCGTTAATAGAAATTGGTTTTTACATACCGATGTACAGGTGGGCACCGATACCAATAAGGTTGAGCGCAGCAGCTTTTCAACCGAATACCGTTTAGCTGAAAACAAGTTGATTCAGGTGAATCATCGCTACATTCGCGAACTTTCTAACGAAAAAATTGACCAATTTGGTATCTCTGCAAGTTGGCCCATTAATGACAATTGGCATTGGGTGGGACGATATTACAGAGATTTCGAACGCTCCCGCACCACCGAAAGCTTTATGGGAATAGAGTATGAAAGCTGCTGTTGGGCACTGCGACTGACAGTACAAAGACACCTAGCTACACGATTTAACAATGATGGTGTGCGCGATATAGATGATTTTGACTCCGGAATTGCGTTACAATTTGTATTTAAAGGCATGGGTAGCCAAACCAACAAAGTAGATATGTTGCGTCAGGGCTTATTTGGTTACCGCCAACCCTTTGTTTTAAATTAATTTAAGGCTTTTGACCTTATTACTTTGAGAATTTATGAAAAAAGTATTAGTAAATATCAGTGTCGCGAGCATGTTTTGCATGCTTGCTTTTTTAAGCCACAGCAAGCAGCTGTTAGATAAAGTATCGGTCATTGTTGACCAAGGCGTTATCCTTGAAAGCGAGATTGTGGAACTTGTTGACCGAGTCAAAGCCAATGCTATGACTAACGGCCAAGCACTTCCTTCTGACAGGGCTTTGCGCACGCAAGCGATTGAGCGCCTTATTTTAGAAAATTTGCAGTCGCAAATGGCTGAGCGTATGGGCATACAAATTAGCGATCCCCAGCTTGACCAAACCATTGAGAACATCGCGCAGAGTGAAGGAATGACCGTTCCGCAATTTAGACAGGTCATTACCGCCGATGGCATCGCATACGAAAGCTATCGCGAATCTATCAGAAAAGAATTAATAATGGGTGAAGTGCGCCGCGCGAACGTTAGGCGTCGCGTTTATATTACCCCACAAGAAATCAACACGCTTGTGGAACTGCTCAATCAACAGGGCGACGCACAAGCAGAGTATCGTTTAGGCCATATTTTGATTGGTTTACCGAATAACGCGACAGAGGCTGAAATTACCGACGCCCGTGAGCGCGCCGACAAAGTACTTGAGTTACTTAACAACGGTTCTGACTTTCAAAAGATTGCAATTGCGTCTTCGTCAGGTTCGGAAGCACTCGACGGCGGAGACATGGGATGGATGAATATCAACTCTATGCCCACCTTGTTTGCTGAAGCGGTTGAAGCTAAGCCTAAAGACGAGCTTATTGGTCCAATTCGGTCGGGCGCTGGTTTTCATATCCTAAAAATTGTTGATACTCGTGGGGTAGAAGTGGTGCAAATTGAAGAGGTTAATGCTCGCCACATTCTTATCAAACCGTCGATCATTTTAAGTGATACAAAAGCAGAGCAAATGCTGCTTGAGTTTAGGTCTCAACTGATTGAAGGCGAAGCCGATTTTGCCGACCTCGCTAAAGAGCATTCAGAAGACCCAGGCTCTGCTCTTCGCGGCGGTGAGCTTGGTTGGAACGATCCGAATATTTATGTACCTGCATTTAAAGAAGCGCTTGCGCCCCTAGAAAAAGACGAATACAGCATGCCAATACGCTCACAGCATGGATGGCACCTGATCCAATTAATTGACCGACGTGTTGATGACGCGACTGAGCGTCGAAAAGAAGAGCGCGCTTATCAGCTTATTTTTAATCGAAAATTTCAAGAAGAAACCGATGCTTGGATGCGTGAAATGCGAGACGAAGCATATATTGAAGTTATCGATGCGTAAGGTAAATACGCAATGAGCCAACCTACCAGAATAGCCGTCACGCCCGGTGAACCAGCCGGTATTGGTCCGGATTTGATGATAAAGCTGGCCAAGCATGAATGGGACGCGCAGCTAGTTATTTTTGCCGACCGCGAAATGATGGCCCAGCGAGCAGTAGCACTTGGGGTTGATTTAGAAATTATTCCTTATGATAGTGAGCTGAAAATAACGCCACAGCCCGGCCAGATGGTTGTGCATCACATTCCTACTAACGTGCCGGTAGTTGCAGGTAAGCTTGACAGCGGCAATGGTCAGTATGTTGTAGAAACACTACGCCAAGCCTGCGAAGAAAACATGCTAGGGAATTTTGACGCTGTGGTCACAGGGCCTGTGCACAAAGGAATTATCAATAAAGCGGGTGTTTCATTTAGCGGGCACACTGAATATTTTGCGCAGCAGTCGAACACCGCAGATGTTGTTATGATGCTAGCCACCGACGGATTGCGGGTTTGCTTGGCAACTACCCATATCCCCCTTGCCTATGTTTCTAAAGCCATTACGCCAGAGCGTATTGAAAAAGTCATTCGCATTATGAACACCGATTTGAAGTTAAAATTCGGTATTGCAGAACCGACCATCTATGTATGCGGCTTAAACCCGCATGCAGGCGAAGACGGACATTTAGGCACAGAAGAAATACAAGTTATTACGCCTACTTTAGACATGCTTCGCTCACAAGGTTTAAAGTTAGTTGGCCCCTTACCCGCTGATACGATTTTTCAGCCAAAATACTTAGATAAAGCCGACGCGGTATTAGCGATGTACCACGACCAGGGCTTACCTGTGCTTAAATTTAAAGGATTTGGGAATTCGGTTAATATCACTTTGGGTTTACCGTTTATCCGCACCTCAGTAGACCATGGTACGGCGGCTGATTTGGCCGGTTCGGGCGACGTAGACTGCGGCAGCATGAAGCGCGCTGTCAATAAAGCAATTAAACTTGCGAAGAAAAAACAGTGAGCAAAACCCATTTAGGTCATACCGCTCGGAAGCGTTTTGGGCAAAATTTCTTATTCGATGAGTATGTCATCGATCAAATCGTGACAGCGATTGGCCCTGAATCAAAACAAAACTTAGTTGAAATAGGTCCCGGCCTTGGGGCATTAACCGAGCCTGTGGCCGACATAGTCGACATGCTTACCGTGATTGAACTCGACCGCGATTTGGCCAAACGATTACGCGAGCATCCGTTTATTCAAAGCAAGCTGAACGTCATTGAGCAGGATGCGCTCAAGTTTGATTTTGCTAGTCTGGCATCAGACGCGCCCATGCGCGTATTTGGTAACTTACCGTATAATATCTCAACGCCGTTGATGTTCCATTTATTTAGTTTTTCACAGCATATTGAAGACATGCACTTTATGCTGCAATTGGAAGTGGTTAAACGCTTATGTGCCAGCCATAACGACAGTCTGTATGGTAAATTATCGGTAATGGCGCGCTACTACTGTGAAGCAACGCCCGTTGTAATGGTACCGCCGAGTGCCTTTAAGCCGCCGCCAAAAGTAGACTCAGCCGTGGTAAGGCTAGTGCCGCACAAGCAGCCTCCGGTAGATTTACACAGCGTCACTAGCCTTGAAAAAGTCGTTGGCAACGCGTTTAATCAACGTCGTAAAACCATTCGTAACAGCTTGAAAAACCTGATTGATGAAGCTAGCCTTAACGCTCTAGATATTGATGCAGAACGCAGAGCGCAAACCCTTTCTCTCGCTGAATTTGCATTGATTGCTAATCACGTATTTGAGACTAAGGGTGATACTCCTGATGAGTGAATCCATACACATTTCGGTTGAAACTAAATACATCGGCCAGCAAGAGAGAGCATCTAATGATCTTGTGCATGTATTTAGCTATACGGTGAATATCACCAACTTAAGCGATCGTGCCATGACCCTTCGCTCTCGCTATTGGCTGATTACTAACGGCGACGGTGAAAAGGTAGAAGTCAGCGGCGAAGGCGTGGTTGGCGAACAACCCACAATCGCCCCTCAACAAAGCTTTCAGTATACCAGCGCATCACTATTAAAAACTCAGGTAGGCAGCATGCAGGGCTACTACGACTTCGAACAAGCCGATATGTCGACGTATCGTGCGCATATTCCCGTATTTAGACTTGCAGTGCCCAACGCGCTCCACTGAGAATATGAAGAACTTCGTAGTTGGCGATATACAAGGTTGCTATAAAGCACTGAGGCAAGTTCTTAAAAAAGCAAAATTTGACCCAAGTACGGATAAACTTTGGGCGGTAGGCGATTTGGTTGCTCGCGGCCCAGACTCCCTTTCAACGTTAGCATACTGCCAAGATTTGGGCCCCCACTTTGACACTGTATTAGGCAATCACGATTTGCATCTTATTGCTATCGCCTATGGACTGCGGCAAGCAAAGCCTCAAGATAAGCTGCAAAAGCTAATCAAGCATAAAGACTTTAGCAAAACCATAGACTGGCTTAAAAGCAAACCCTTGGCCGCCAAGCCTGCCCCAAAGACGCTTGTCACGCATGCGGGGCTTTATCCCGCGTGGTCAATTAAGAAGGCGCTCACGCTATCTAATGAAATAAGCGACATCCTTCAAAGTGAGCGCGCTGGCACTTTTTTAAGCCACATGTACGGAAACGTCCCTGACATTTGGGACGAGCAATTACAGGGCAATGACCGACATCGTTTTATTGTGAATGCATTTACCCGCATGCGCTATCTGCGCCGCGACCTTTCCCTTGAGTTTGAAAGCAAATCTCATCCCAGCAGTGCTCCGAAAGACATTGCCCCTTGGTTCATGTTTGATAATACGAACATAACTGAAAAACACACCCTTTTGTTTGGCCATTGGGCCGCTTTGTTAGGAAAACTCCCTAAAAAATACCCATGCAAAGCACAAATTCATGCACTTGATAGCGGCTATGTGTGGGGAAATAGTCTGTCTGTCTTTTGTATTGAGTCGCGAAAAACATTTCAACATCACGCTTAAGTTCTGCCGTATCTTTCCGATATTTATCTAAAGCCTTTTTGCAACATTTACGTGTTTCCACAGGAGCCAACATGAAAATAACGGTAGCAATGCGCGTCATTGGCGGGTTTGCAATCATCACACTTTTATTACTAATACTTGGATTTTCATCCATGTCTAGCTTATATAAAGTAGGTGATGCATCAGACGAAGTGAGTAGCTTGGCCCTGCCAACAGTCGCCGGAACCTCAAACTTAAAAGTAGCCTTTGTTAACATGGGACGTCTTGCTTTTGAGGGTTTTGTTGGCAAAGACGAACAAAACGCGCTAGACAAGCGTAACGAGTTTGACGCGAGTAAGGCACGATTCGATACCACCTTGCAAACATTAAGCGATGTTGTGAAAAACGATGAAAACTTGCGTTCATCTGTGGCTAATTTGAACCTGATGTATGAGTCGTATGTGGAAACCTCAGACGCCATGTTTGACTCTCACCTAACCTCAATAAAACTTAAACAGCGCATTGAAGATATGATTGCTCAGCTCGAAGAAAACGCCGATGACGCTTCTTCGCTGTTGCTAGATTTTACCGATTTAGACGAAATTCAAGACTCCGAAGCCTTGTCAGATGCAGCGACCTTAGCCAATACGGTTGAATCAAATATGCTTGCCTTGTTAAGCGTAGCAACTGATTACGCAAAAACAGAATCGCTCCAGCGCGCTGATATTCGCAGTAAGGAAGTGACGGTTGTTCTTGATCAAACCAAAGCAAAATTTGCTGACATGGTAAACGCAGCAAATGGTGAAGATGATTCAGGCACAATTGATGAGGTTGGTGACTTGCTCGCTCAAATTTCTGATTCACTTGAATCTGGCACAGGATTGCTGGTTACTAAGATTAATGAGCTAGAGCAGATAGCGGCTGCAGACGTGGCGCTAAGAGCAGCAGATGATAAAATTTCTGAGGCCATTGTAGAGCTCAACACGCTCAATGAGATGGCAGATGCAAAAGCACTTAAAATTAAAACGAGCGTTGAAAGCCAAGTATCAACAAGCACCATGACGATTATTGGTGTTGTGTTGCTCTCTTTCGCGATTGCAGGCGGCGTTGGCTACATGACCGTTATTGCCATCACTAAACCGCTCGACCGCGTTAATCAATTGCTTAAAATTGCCGCTTCGGGTGATTTAACCCACAAGTTAGATGACTCATCGGGCGACGAATTTGGCACGCTAGCAAAAAATTGCAATAACTTAATTGGCAATCTAAAAGAACTTATCAACGCAATTAACCAGCGCGCAGATCAGTTGGCTGCGGCATCTGGCGAAACGTCTACTATTACCCTACAAACTACCGCCTCAATAGAAGATCAGAAATCACAAATATCACAAATCGCGGCTGCGACAACCGAAATGCATACTACATCGGAACTTGTCTCGAAAAGTGCGCACGACACGCTGCTTGAGATAAAACACGCGGATGCAGAGGCCGAGAAAGTTAAACGCATATCAGCCGAAAACAAAGATACTATTCAGGTATTAGCAAACGAAGTTCAGCAGGCGGCAGAGGTGATTAACAAGCTTCATCAAGACAGTGCCAGTATTGGCGGTATCTTAGACGTTATTCGCGGCGTTGCCGACCAAACTAATCTGCTCGCATTAAACGCTGCCATTGAGGCCGCTCGGGCCGGTGAGCAAGGAAGAGGCTTTGCGGTGGTTGCTGATGAGGTGCGTACCCTAGCGAGCCGCACTCAGCAGTCTACACAAGAAATTAACTCAATGATTGAAGTGCTCCAAGCTGGCGCTGAAAAAGCGGTATCGGTTATGAATCAGGGCAAAGAGCAAACTAACGCTTGTGTGGCTCAAACCGAAAAAGCTGGTGAAGCTTTGAACATGATCACAGATGCGGTGCACAGAGCATACGAAGTAAGTACTCGCATTGAAACGGCTGCCCGCGAGCAGCACACGGTGTCATCGCAAATCAGTGAACGCTTAGAGAACATTGTGGGCATTGCTGAACATACCACCATTGGTGCCAAACAAACCGCTGAATCCAGTTCAGAGGTTGCTAAGCTCGCAGAAGAACTACAATCGTCTATTAGTCAGTTCAGAGTGTAAGTTTCACTTAGTTCCCTTACAGCGGATAAATACAAAAGGGCGCGATTACAGGTCAGTAATCGCGCCCTTTTTAGTTTTTAGCTTTTAGTTTTTACGGTTGAGTTTTAACTACGCAATGCTTCACTGAGCCTTACTCTTCAAAGAGCGCCGCGTGAAGCACTTTAACCACATCTTCACTGGCGTGATTATCTACCACAAACGATAAATTATGCACGTTTGCGCCAAAACAAATCATGCGTAAGTTAAAATCAGCAACCGCAGCAAAAATCTTCGACGACACGCCTGCAGCACTGTGCATATTGTTGCCGACAACCGTTACGGCATCGAAATCTCGCTCAACCTTTACTTCACAGATACTGCTAAGTTCTAGCAAAGTATCTTTGTTCATTTTTTCTGAAATACTGTTTGGTGGATTATCGAGCGTGAAGGACACCGCAATTTCCGACGTTGTGATCAAATCAACACTGAGTTTATGCTTGGCGATAATGTCGAATACTCTGGCCAAAAAGCCCTGAGCGTACATCATTTTGGGCGTTTTCACGGTCACTAGCACCAAGTCTTTACGACGCGTGATTGCCCTGAAAGCCGGCTCATGCTCACAGTCGCGGACTATCCACGTACCGCCCTTTTCAGGCTCTTTACTAGAACCAACAAACACTTTTATGTTTTGACGAAGCGCAGGCTCCATGGTGGCTGGGTGCAGTACCTTCGCACCAAAAGTCGCCATCTCGGCGGCTTCTTCGAAGCTAAGTTCAGGTAAAGGCCTAGCTTTATCGGTAATGCGCGGATCGGTGGTGTATACACCAATCACGTCTGTCCAAATTTCACAGGTTTCAGCACCTAAAGCTTCGGCGAGCAAAGCTGCTGTAAAATCAGAACCGCCGCGGCCTAGGGTGGTAGTTTTGCCCGATTCATCAGCGCCAACAAAACCTTGGGTCACCACGATTGCATCATCTAGCTCAGGGCGTAAAAGCTGCTGCGAGAGTTGCCCGATAACCTCTATGTCAGGAGTAGCCTCAGTATAGCGATTATCCGTGCGCAGTACTTTGCGCACATCAAAGTTAATGGCGTTGTGACCTTGCTCTCTTATTACTGCTGATACCAGAAGCGATGACATGCGCTCCCCCATCGACAGCAGTGAGTCTTTTAAATCATCTCGAAAGTTAATTTCTTCATGGCGAGCATACGATTCAAGCTCATCTAGAAGAGCAAAGAGTTTATCTTCCACTTCACTGGGCTTTTTAAGCTCATTTAAAATAGCGTATTCAATCTTGCGAATATTGTCGATTATCTCAGCAATCTGCTCTGAGGTTAGCGCCGTATTCGCAAGCAATACCAAGAAATTTGTCACGCCGGCCGCTGCGCTTACCACCACTACTTTTGTATTGGCGTTGCCTACAACAATGCGGGCGCAGTTACTTATGGCCTGATAATTTGCCACGCTTGTGCCGCCAAACTTAGCGACATTAAGACCTGTATGCATGAAAAGTCCTTATCTGTTTATTTGATATAAGAAGGTAGTTTTACGGTATCGCCTACCGCGAGGCTGTTATTTGCAAACCAGCCTTGGTTCATTTCCAGCGCGTACAGCACCGGTACAGAACTCTTTACTGACGTTAAATCATGGGGCTGGAGCGCCTTGATGTCGACAATGGTACCGAATGCATTGATATAGGCTAAATCCAGAGGAATGTAGGTATTTTTCATCCAAATGCTCGCTATGCGCACCCGGTCAAATTTAAACAACATACCGCAGTCAGTGCACATCTCTTTTCGGAACATTAACCCTAGCGCGCGAGAATTCGGGTCGTTTGCAAACTCCACTTCAATTTCAACACCGTTAGAAAAGATTAAGGGCACAAGAGCAAGCTCGCTATTTGCCGCAGTCGATGACACATTTGAATCTTGCGCTATTACACTGCTAGGCGCCACGCAAAAGAACGCTAGCATAGCGGCAAATACAAAGGTAAGGAGTGAAGAAGAAAAAGGCTGCATGCAGGTGACTTTTAATGTGGAAACAGTGAGCAAAGAGTAATCGCCGAGCAGAAAAAGCGCAAACAAAAAACCCGCTAAAAAGCGGGTTTTTCAATTATATTTGAGCATAAGTCATATCGACTCATGCCCTTAGCCTCAACTCCGAAACTAAAGAAAAGAGACTAAGCCACGTTCAAGGTAGGAATGATGTTAGCTTTTGCTTCATCTTCTGCTTTCTTAAACGATTCAATACGGTCAAAGTTCAAATAACGGAATACTTCGCCGCTCATAGACTCAATCTTACCGGCATACTCCATATACTCTTCTGCCGTTGGGATTTTACCCACTATCGCGCCAACTGCCGCCATTTCAGCTGAACATAAATACACATTGGCACCATCCCCTAAACGGTTCGGGAAGTTACGCGTTGAGGTAGACAATACCGTCGCCCCAGCTAAAACGCGCGCTTGGTTACCCATACATAGCGAACATCCCGGCATTTCAGTGCGCACACCAGCGCGTCCGTAAATATTGTAATAACCCTCTTCCATTAAAACGGCTTTATCCATTTTAGTAGGTGGAGACATCCATAAACGGGTAGGCAATGTACCGTTGAACTGCTCAAGCAATTTACCCGCCGCTCTAAAGTGACCGATGTTAGTCATACATGAACCAATAAATACTTCGTCCACTTTATCACCGGCAACCTCTGACAGCGTTTTAGCATCATCTGGGTCGTTCGGGCAGCATAAAATAGGCTCTTTGATTTCGTCTAAGTCAATTTCGATTGTTTCAACGTATTCTGCATTCTCGTCAGCTTCCATCAGTGACGGATTAGCTAACCAATCTTCCATCTTTTGAGCGCGGCGCTCAAGCGTACGTGGGTCGCCGTAACCTTCGTTAATCATCCAACGGAGCATAGTAATGTTCGATGTGAGATACTCGGCAACCGAGGCCTCTGAAAGCTTAATGGTGCAACCTGCAGCAGAGCGTTCGGCCGACGCATCAGATAACTCAAAGGCTTGCTCGATGGTTAAATCGTCTAGGCCTTCAATCTCTAGGATGCGACCAGAAAACGCATTGATTTTACCCTTCTTAGCTACCGTAAGCAGACCTTGCTTAATAGCATAAAGCGGAATGGCATGTACCAAATCGCGAAGCGTAATACCTGGCTGCATTTTACCTTTAAATCTAACTAGTACCGACTCAGGCATATCAAGCGGCATAACACCCGTTGCAGCAGCAAAAGCCACCAAACCAGAACCCGCAGGGAATGAAATACCCATCGGGAAGCGTGTATGAGAGTCTCCACCGGTTCCTACCGTGTCTGGCAACAACATACGGTTTAACCAAGAGTGGATAATACCGTCACCAGGGCGAAGCGATACACCGCCACGATTCATAATAAAGTCAGGTAATGTATGCTGAGTATCAATATCAACAGGCTTAGGGTAAGCGGCCGTATGACAAAATGACTGCATGGTTAAATCCGCAGTGAAACCTAGGCAAGCTAAATCTTTGAGCTCGTCTCGGGTCATTGGCCCGGTGGTGTCTTGGGAGCCCACAGTCGTCATTTTTGGCTCACAATAAGTGCCTGGCAATATGCCTTCAACACCACAGGCTTTACCCACCATTTTTTGTGCCAGTGTAAAGCCTTTGGCCTTAGATGTGGGCAGTTCAGGCTTACGGAACAAATCAGCAGGACCCAAACCTAAAGACTCACGCGCCTTGTCGGTTAAGCCACGACCGATGATTAAGTTAATGCGGCCACCGGCACGCACTTCGTCAAGCAATACTTTTGATTTATAGCTATATTCAGCGATAACGTCGCCGCTTTCAGCGTTTTTAATGACGCCCTCAAAAGGATAAATCTCAATTACATCGCCCATTTCCATATTGTCTACGTCGGCTTCAAACACTAATGCGCCTGCGTCTTCCATGGTGTTAAAGAAAATTGGGGCAACTTTAGAGCCAATACAAATACCGCCGCCACGTTTATTTGGCACACCTGGCAAGTCTTCACCAAAGAACCACAGCACTGAGTTAGTTGCAGACTTTCTCGACGAGCCTGTTCCCACTACATCGCCAACAAAGGCAACGGGATGTCCCTTGGCTTTTATTGCATCGATTTGTGCTAATGGGCCAACTTCGCCATGCTTTTCAGGCTCAAGACCGTCGCGAGTCATCTTATACATCGCTTTAGCGTGAAGCGGAATATCAGGGCGCGACCATGCATCTGGTGCAGGCGAAAGGTCGTCGGTATTGGTTTCGCCAGTCACTTTAAATACGCTACAGGTGATTTTTTCTGGCATATCATCGCGTGAGGTAAACCACTCGCCGTCTGCCCAAGAGTGCATGACTTCGGTGGCATACTTATTACCGGCTTTGTGTTTTTCTTCCACATCGTGGAAAGCGTCGAACATAAGCAAGGTGTGCTTTAGCTCTTCTGCCGCTAGCTCTGCTAGTTTGTCGTCGTCAAGCAAGCCAACAAGTGTTTCGATGTTATAGCCACCGTGCATATTACCGAGTAGCTGCACCGCTGCGTCAGATGAAATCAAATCACAGCTTTCTTCACCCTTAGCAAGCGCGCTTAAAAATCCCGCTTTTACATAAGCGGCTTCGTCAACACCAGGCGGTACTCGCTCGGAAATAAGTTCGAGTAAGAAGTCCTCTTCACCGGCAGGTGGGTTTTTCAGTAATTCAACCAAACCAGCAACTTGTTCTGGATTTAGTGGTTTAGGGGGAATGCCCTCGGCCGCGCGTTCGGCGACATGCTTACGATATTCTTCTAACACGATAGAGTCCTCTAATATAAATAAGCCAGAAATGGCTTGGCGTTGACTTGATACGGCGGGGATTATACCCACTTGCTCAACAAAAATGAATGATAAAGCATGAATTGCCAATTATAGCCGATATTCACGCGGTTAATTGAAAACTAATTGTTAATGCATTTCATCAATACATTAGTCGTAATTGCGCATCGTGCACGCTTATTGCCATAGCTCGCTTAAAGCCCCTACTTGTGAAAACGAACCGCTATTGTTCTAATGCGGCAGGCGCTTTAACATCATCAGGCTCGCAGCCTCACCGTCACTTAGCACCCAAATATTGCCTTGCGCATCTGTTTCTATGTCTCTCAAACGCGAGTTAGCTTGTGCGAGCAGCACCAAATCGCCTTTTGCATTATTTAAGGTTTGACCGTTAAAGTTAACTGCATATATTTGCTTAAACTTGAGTGACGTTAGCAATAAATATTCGCTTAATTCTGCAAGCTTGTTTCCTCGGTAAAAAATCATGCCCGAAGGTGCGATAGATGGCGTCCAATTTAAAGCCGGTTGTCGCATGTTCGGATATTCTGTGAACGGAGATATTGTTGCACCAATATAGTCTTTCCCTTGCGTAATTACCGGCCAACCATAATTAGCACCCGACTCAATAATGTTAATTTCATCGCCCCCAGCCGGTCCATGTTCATGTGACACAATGATATCGCTATTAGGCTCTGAGCCCTTCGACACTAGCAGCCCCTGCGGATTTCGATGCCCGAGAGAGTACACATAAGCCGCCGACCCGCCCTGCTCATAAAATGGATTGCTGCTTAGCGCATGGCCCTGGTCACTCATTCTGAGGACTTTACCAAGCTGATTGTTTATCACTTGTGCCTGCTCACGATAATCAAAGCCATCTCCAGTGGTCACTAAAAGTTCATTGTTTGATGTAAACGCCATGCGAGCGCCATAATGCACAGGCGTATCTTTTTTATTCGCGACTTCAAAAACAGTTTCTACTTGCCCCACCGATACTTTTTTCTCCGGTACCTGTCCGACCGGTAAATGGTCGGCAGGAGTTTGTTCATGACTTGCAGGCTCGGTTGTTTCGTTTGAGAGTTTAAAGCGCACTATTTTGAGGGCATTAGCGTTATCAGTTCCGGCTGAGTAAGAAAGGTAAACCCATCCGTTTGTGCTGTAGTCAGGGTGAAAGGCAATATCAAGCAAGCCACCCTGCCCGCCCGTGAGTAAATCATTAGGCGTAAATGACAGGCGCGTTGCTTTTAAGAGCAAGGCATCTGCAGGTGAAGCTGTGTTTATGTTTTCGATGGCTTTTTCAGACACATCCACAATACTTATGTCGCCTTCTCTATGGCTAATCCAAAGCTTTGAGTCGGGTGCATGGGCAACGGCCCAAGACTGCGGGAGCCCTTCTAACATGGGCACGAGTTCGTAACCTTGTGAGATGGATACTGAAGAGGAAGATAACGCTGGAGCGCAAAAAAGCGATATAACAAAGCCTAAAAATATAGCGGCAACAGTGCTACGTGCGCTGATGAATGCTTTGTTGCACCGTTTACATAAAGCTTGGTTTAGCATAGAGGTTTCTCACTATTACCCTTAGTTTGTTGAATGGCAATTTTACCCGCGGTAACGCACTCTCTTAAAGGCCCTGTGCTAGCATCCGTTTCGCTAAAGACTGCGTTACTCGCTTGACAATGTAAGTGCTCATGACCTAACTTGCAAACACTTGCAGTCAATCATTAAGGATTGGTCTTACCATGATTTGGTTACTACGTATCGTGTGCGTAATTATAGCGTCAAGCATTGGCTTTCTATTTGCTAGTATATTGCACACACAGGCAGTATTGGCAAAGCTTAGCGACATCGAGATAAAGATTACGTTTGCACAACGTATACAGACCACTTGGCAAGATATGCTTGGCCTAGCGCCAACGTACGGGCTCATTATTTTAGTCGCACTTACGATTGCGTTTTCAGTAAGCGGCTTGCTTCGAAAAAAGTGGAACATTGCACCTAAATTCATTTACCCGCTCGCGGGAGGTATTGCATTTCTTACCATGTTGCTTGCTATGCAGCCTATTTTAAACGTAACACTTCTGGCTGGTGCTCGCGGAATAAGTGGGCTATTAATGCAAGTATGCGCAGGCCTTATTGCCGGAATATGTTTTGCGCACCTTATCGAAAGAGCCAACAAAAGTAAGCACGCGTAATCGCTATCTATCAGCAATTACGATTGTAGAAGTTGATCCACTGTTGTAAATTTTGTGTTAAAACCACAGGATATTATTACAGGACATACTATGGCCAACTCAGCGCTCATTCCCAATCACATCAGCAGCTTAGCAGACTACATTGAAGAAACGTTTACAAAGTATGCCGAAAGGCCAGCGTATAGAGCGCTTGGCCAAGAAAAAACCTTCGCCGAAATGGACGCATTGTCGGGTAAATTTGCCTCATGGTTACAGCATCATACCGATTTAAAACCTGGCGACCGTATCGCGATACAACTGCCTAATTTAATTCAGCACCCTATTGCCGTATACGGTGCGTTGCGCGCGGGCCTTGTGGTCGTTAATACTAATCCACTCTATACCGAACGCGAAATGCAGCATCAATTTAATGACTCAGGCGCAAAAGCGTTGGTCATTTTAGCCGACCTGCTGCCCAAATTTGAAAATATAAAAAGCGACACTGGGATTAACACGGTCATTGTCACAAGTGCAGCGCAACTGCTGACAAATGCGCCTGTTGAGCATCCAGAATATGTGTGCTACGCCACAATATTTGACCAAGCTCAATCTTTGAACTTGCAAGAGAGACCCACTACAGATTTACAAGATACCTGTATTTTGCAATATACCGGAGGGACCACTGGGGTGTCGAAAGGTGCTGAGTTAAGCCACCAAAACGTGCTTGCTAACAGCATACAAACCCTCGAACGACTTGGTCAATCATTTCGAGAGGGCGAAGAAATCGTGATATGCCCTCTGCCGCTTTATCATATCTACGCCTTTACCGTGTGCATGATGACCTTTTTTGCAAAAGGGGCCAAAGTACATTTGATACCCAATCCACGCGATATGAACGCCTTCGTTGCCGACCTCGAAGGACAAGCTTTTACCGCCTTTGCTGGTATTAATACCTTGTTTATGGGCTTGTGTGCGCATCCTAAGTTTGCACAACTCGATTTTAGCGCCTTACGATTAACCATGTCGGGCGGAACGGCCCTCACCCGCTCAGCCGCTAGCTTATGGCAAAACACAACGGGCTGCTCTGTGACTGAAGGATATGGCTTGTCTGAAACTGCTCCTGTAGTCGCGTTTAATCAGCCCGGGAAAGAGCAAATGGGAACGGTCGGCCCGGCCGTTATTGAGACAGACATAAAACTACTCGACGTTAACGACCAAGCGGTAGCAGACGGCAAAGAAGGTCAGATTGCGGTTAAAGGACCACAAGTGATGAAAGGTTACTGGCAGCGCCCCGATGAGACCGACAAGGTGATGACATCAGACGGTTATTTTAAAACCGGAGACGTAGGACTCAAAACCTCAGACGGTTGCATAAAAATTGTTGATAGACTCAAAGACATGATTATTGTATCTGGCTTTAATGTATACCCAAATGAGGTGGAAGACGTACTAACGCAGCATCCTGCGGTACTTGAGGCTGCTGTGGTGGGCAAGCCCGATGACGACACCCAAGAGCGAGTCTGTGCTTACGTTACAGTTAACGAAAATTTCAATCTCGAGGATGTAATAGCGCACTGCAAATCACAGCTCACTGGATACAAAGTACCCAAAGAAATAAACGTAATTGACGAGCTACCTAAATCAACGGTAGGTAAAATTTTGCGCCGCGAGCTCAGAAATTAGCAAAAAGGATACATACATCCAGTGTTTCATATAAAAGTTGAGAGAATGATCAACAAGCCCATTCAAGAAGTGTTTGATGCCCTTAGCGATCATGAAAATTACAGCGCATTTAAGGGCGTGGACGCCTCGCGTTTGTTAGAGCAAGGCAGCAGTGAAAAGAACGGACTTGGGGCACTGCGGGAGATTGTAGCGGGAAAGTCGGTGTTGCATGAGCGCATAGTTGCCTTTGAACCGCCCCATACGCTCGCTTATCTCATTGAATTCAGTAAGCCCTTACCCTATCAGCATGAGTTTGGGCGCATTACGTTAAGTGAAGTCGACGGGAAAACACGAGCGCAGTGGGAATCTAGAGGTCATATTGGGATCCCCATTTTGGGCACATACTATTTTGATAAACAAATCCAAAAGTTTGGTGCTCGAGCCTTCGGCAGTATTTTAAAAACGATTGATATGCGATAATCAACGCCTGCCAAGGATTACACGATTATCAGTGCTTAGAACCTATGACCGCTTTACAGGCCTTTATTGATTTTTCAATCACCGTTATTGGGCCTGTGCTCTTGCTTATTGCGATTGGTTACGGTTTTTATCGCCAAGACTTACTTGACGACAGCTTTGTAGAAAAAGCTTCTCGACTTATATTTAATTATGCCCTGCCTGCACTGCTTTTTGTAAATATCAGCGCAAGCGATATAAGCGCGTTAACCGACCCAAAAACGATTGCTATCGGTATATCTGGGACGCTTATCGTGTTCCTTTTTTATATTGTATGGGTTTGCTTCTACGTGCCAAGGCGCGAAGACCGCGGCGTAATTGTCCAAGGCGCATTTCGCTCCAACATGGGAATCATCGGTTTAGCATATTGTGCCAATGCATATGGCACTGAGGGGCTTGCCTATGCTTCCATCTATTTAGGCGCATTGA
This sequence comes from Glaciecola siphonariae, assembly GCF_042652645.1. Classification (NCBI taxonomy): domain Bacteria; kingdom Pseudomonadati; phylum Pseudomonadota; class Gammaproteobacteria; order Alteromonadales; family Alteromonadaceae; genus Glaciecola; species Glaciecola siphonariae. The sequence goes on along the minus strand of NZ_JBHSGU010000019.1, from coordinate 19,325 downwards.
CTATTTTATACAACGTACTCTCGGTCGCTGTCTTGAACATCTTTCAAGGCTCCACATTCAGTAAAACGCGCATCGTTAAAGGTATTTTGAGCAATCCTATTATTTTAAGTATTGTGGCGGGAGTACTTGTTTCATACTTTAGCTTACCCACCCCAACATTTATAACTAACAGCCTCGGTTACTTTGCGCAGCTTACCCTTCCCCTTGCGCTGCTTTGCACCGGGGCCTCTTTACGCTTTAAAAGCCTTGGAAAAGAATGGCAATGGGTTTTGCTAGCCTGTATTGGCAAATGCTTTTTGTACCCAATCGTTTTACTTAGCTTAGCGCTTACCTTTGATATTAGCGGGCTGTCGTTAGGAGTAGTGTTTTTAATGGCCATGAGTCCAACCGCGGCAGCTAGCTATGTTATGGTTAGGAAGATTGGCGGCAATCATCAGTTAGCCGCGCAGATTATTGCTATGTCGACGATAGCCTCTCTGCCTATCACCATTGTTGGTTATTATATCATGCTTCGCTTTACCGACATCGTCTAAAGCAGGCTATTCATCCACACCAGCATCCATTAGCCGAGCGCCGCCACGAGCATCTTAGCAGCAATACATCCTAACACCACCCATAAAACCGGCAATTTGAAGCGCATCAAACATGCAAACGCTAATGCTGCGATGGCTAAGTCGCTAGCTGAACGTATGGCATGAACAAATATCGGGTCGTAAAGCGCGGCCGCTAATAATCCTACGACCGCAGCGTTAGCGCCGCTAAGCGCCGAACGAAAAGTTTGATATCGATTCAATGTTTTCCAATAAGGCAGCAATGCAAGCACCAATAAAAAACCCGGCAAAAATATAAACATACTGGCTATAGCAGCGCTTGCAAGCGCACCATCAAGAGATGCTTTAGCTAATTGCTCTGACCCGCCCTCTAAAAACCCGAGATACGCGGCAAACGAAAACATCGGACCGGGCACTGCTTGGGTTGCGCCATAACCAGCTAAAAAGTCGGCTTGCGATATCGAACCAGTTGCAACAGCTATCTGCTCAAGCAGCGGCAGCACCACATGACCGCCGCCAAAAACAAGCGCGCCAGCACGATAATAGTCATTGGCTAAGGTCGATATAAATGGCAATGCTACAAATAAGCCCGCAAAGAGCAGCACCCAGCAAACGCTCAAACCATGACTTGGCTTATTTGTAAGTAAAGGATTTAAGTGCTCTTCGGATGTTTTTTCAGGACCCGTGCTAGTGGGTGATGATGAAACGCTGCCAGACCATTTATATGGTAGAGCATTCAACACTGCGTTTACAAAAGCACCCAGCGCTATTACAGCAAGTTGCATCAGTGCGCTTTGCATAAGCAACACAGCAATAAACGTAAAGAGTGAAATGGCATATGTTGGTGCGCTCGAACAAAACGTCTTTCCCATCCCCAAAACGCCTTGCAACACCACCGCAAAGGCTAAAATTGCAAGTCCACCTAAAGCGGCTTGTCCATAATTTGAGTCAAATAAATACAGGTAGTGCGCAAACACGATGAGTAAGATGACCGATGGCAAGGTAAATGCCAAAAACGCAACTATACCGCCAGCAATGCCTCCTTGCTTAACCCCGATGCCAAAGCCGACTTGGCTGCTCGCCGGTCCTGGCAAACTCTGACATAGCGCAACTAAACTGGCATATTCTTGCTCTGTTAACCACGCTAGTTTCTGGACAAAGGTGGTGCGGAAATACATCAGATGTGCGATGGGGCCGCCAAATGACGTGCAACCCAGCTTGAGAAATGTCCAAAAAATCGTTAAATGCATGCGTGCTTATAAAAATCGTTTTGTGGGATGTGGATTTTGCGCCAGTATGAACCCTACATCATGCCCTGACAAATCTGCTTGTTTGCCTGTATGAGCAGGTATTTATCAAATTTCCGCTCACCGGCCGTAAGGCTAAGCTCTATGGTCTCAGACTGTTCCAAGGCCTTAGCCAAAAGAGGCGATGTACACAAATAGGCTAGGGCTTCGGCACGATAAGATGCCAGCTCCCCAGTTAAGCCACCCGCGTTGACCGTTAGCTCCATGAGTCCATCGTTGTATCGATAGGTAATAAGCAGCGCATTGACATTTGGCTCGGCAAACATTTCGTTGCGAATTTCCTGCGCAAGCGCCTGATAGCTTGCACTGCTAGAAAAGTTGTAGATGAGCAAAGCTACTATCGCAATAATAAGCGGAAAGGCTAGTTTTAATAGATATAGCTTACGCTCTCGCTTTTGCTCTGTGCTTTTTGCCATAAATACTGCCTTGATTATTCTTAAGAAATTAAGCTACAGCATGCGTTGATAACCATAGCATCAGTACATCTTTTTATGTGATATCGACAGTAAAGTTCAAAAATATCGCTTTCCAGTGAGCGATATAAAGGCAGCAAACAGCCCTACCGCTGCATATACGACCTCAAAGGCACCTACGGTGTCCCACATATCATTCATGGCGGTTTTTATCAGCATTGCGGTTAGAATTAAAGAGGGTAAAGAAAGTAGACCTATGATAATGCGGACTTTGGTGGAAAGGGTTTTGGGCGTTTTAGGCTGAGCTGTTTTAGGTGACTGTGTTTTAGGTGACTGTGTTTTAGGTGACTGTGTTTTATGCGTCATAATTTTTGAGCCCTATGCTGACTGCTCAAGTGTCCAAACTGCAAATTCATTGCCGCTTGGCTCAATAAAGTGAAAACGACGGCCGCCTGGGAACGAAAATATATCGGTCGAAATAAGCCCTCCTGCGGACTTTACCGTTTCCAAGCTAGCTTCAAGATCATCTGTCTTTAACACCAACAAAGCAGAGCCCGTTGCTGCCTTTGCTTGCAACTCAGACTTATAAAATCCGCCGTCTAGTCCCTGATCTGAAAAAGCTGTGTAATCGCTTCCATAATCGGTAAATGTCCAAGCAAAAGCGGTCTCAAAGAAACGCTTTGTTGCGCTTATATTACTCGCAGGAAATTCTACGTAATTCAGTTTTAGATGCCGCATTCAATAGCTCCTTACATTTAATATTTCACTAAATAGCTATGCACTCTCTTCATTTTTCGGTATGTCTTTTCGTAATAGCAACACCAACAAAAACACAAGTCCAAAAGGCGGGAAAAAGCCACATAAAAAACCACAAAAAGATACCAATACTGGCGACTTACTCTTCCGTCGCCCGAGAAAATACCCTACGACCGCGAAAAAAATGGCCAGTACGATGGCGATCTGGCCAAAGAGCGTTGCATTAATATTCATGTGTTATTTCCAAGTGGCTTGCGTTTATTATTAGTTAAAAGTTGCTATTTGCTAGAAGGATTAACCGTACTTTGCATTCAACCAAGTTTTGAGTTTTATTGCGCAAAACATAATTGCATAAACAAGCACAAACTGACCAGTTAAAATCATTAAAAGCTTAGGAATTAAATCAATTTCTTCAGAAAACAAGGGATGCCAAAAATACACCAATGACAAATTACCGGGAAACAATATTACGCCATAGCCAAATATTGGCCCGCCCCAGTAATCATAAAAATTCCAACTTAACGTAAAGGTAACCAACGCTAAGAGCGTTGCAATTAATGCAGAATAAAGGGCGAGCCTCATACAATTAGAAAACTTCATGCTGCCTCGATTAATTATGGCCTATCTGCTCGATAGGAATGTTTATTCGAAGATAGGGCGAAAGAAACTACGCTCATAGCTTACGATACAACGCGTTTGTTTTGCATAATCGAATGCAGCGATGCACTGCTCGTCGCTCATTGAACGCGTTCGATACACCTCATATGACGCTAAGTCAGCAAATGAGAAAAGCGCTAAAGCAATATTATTTGCCCCCTCGGCGGGCATAAAGTAACCATGATGTGTACCGCCATACTTATTTACCAGAGGGATCCAAAGCTTTGCATAGTGTTCAAATTCGCCCAACTTGTGCGGGTCTACTACATACTTTAAATAGCAAGTAATCAATCACCTTCTCCAATCTAGGAACTAAAATATTTTATGGTAGCAGGTAATGCTCTGCGCATCTGCCGCTTTTATTGTGGCTTGCAGTGACTTTCTGGCGGCACTTACAAATTCCGATTTATTCATCTTGCTTGCAGTAACTGAATGTCACTACTTCTTTATAAGTTGAATTTCTTTAAACAGCAAACCACAGCTTATTGCATATACAGGAATGAGTGACGCAAAGGTATAAAGGTACGAAAATTCACTTCCCCCTAACGCCATTAAGCACCCTAAAGCCGGCATACTAAAACCTATAAAATAATATGCTGTGCTCTTATATAGCCAACCATAGGGAATAAAATGAGAACCAAATAGCACTGCGAAAACAAAAGGAAACCAATCAGGATTGAGTTGCAACACCATTATCAGCACAGGCCAATATAAAAATTGAGCTAAGGCCAGAATAGCGCCTAAATCTGACAGCGGCGGCAATTTAGCAAATGGATTAACATCGAATATTTTTGAGATGAAAAATGCTATTGGAAACGTACTGCCGGTTGCCACTATCCCCCAAATGAGAGCCTGCCGCTGTGGCAAAAAAAGCACGAATAACGTAAGCAGGGTAATTACAAGCAAGCCTGCCAGCGGAAATCCAATTCCCTTTTTAGTAAAGCGTATCAATTCATCTCTATTATCCATAACTTTTCCTTAAGGTGGCCTGTAGTCTTAACGCCGAACTGTGTTCTTCCTTAAATGTAACAGCCTGCAGTACAAGGCTAACGATTTAGCAGAGTAAAGCATGGCCTTGGGAATGCAAGCAACACAGCGCCAGTAGGTGATGTGCGCCAGTGGCTTGTTATGCTCGCCCTTCAATGAGACCTTGAATGACAGAAACTGCACGCTGGCCAAGATGAGCAGGACAACCCCAGTAATCAAAAATTCCTCCACGATTTGAATTTTGACCGCACGTGACAAACACCCCAGTGCCCAATTCCTTTTTTAGCAGAGAAGCTAACCAGCCAACAAAGCCGCTATTGTCTGATGCATTGTCGAAGTGAAATGAAAAGATAGTGAATAATTCATTTGAACCATTAGTTGATGGGACTAATTGGCTCCAAGCGTCATTGTCTCTTATCAATGCAAGGGCATTACCATCCATTCTCTGTGTTAGTTCGGCAGATGTAAATTCTTCAAAGCAATACGTGCCAGCATAGACTCTAAAATCAGCCTCCTTGATAACATTTCTGAGGCGGATATCGGTTTCTTTTTCCGTTTCTATACTGACTTGAACCATTAAATTTCCTTCCTAATGAGTGTTTAACACGAATCTGAGCACTCGCTCATCGCTGTCGTTTTCACCTACCGACGAATGTAATACAGCACCAGAAGATGCAATAAGCGTTTTAGAAGCCTCATTGCTTTGATAACAATGAATATGAATATCAGAGATACCCATCGCTTGCGCTTTTTTTATCGTAAGCGCTAAAAGACGCTTCCCAATGCCTTTTCCCCTAAAACTAGGCCTAACACCAAGACCAATGTGACCGCCAGCGTGCCAGAGCGATTTGTTTAACATATGTCGTAGATGCGAACAGCCGATAATTTCTTCGTTTTCCACGAGCCAAAACGTTGTATTAGGCACCAAAGAACTGGGTAGATTCTTACCGTATGAATAATCAGTTAACAGTTGAACAAAAGCAGGAAAATCCGAAAAGTCCAAATCCATTGGGTACGGATAGCGTTCTTCACTCCCCAATTCTTTGATGTAATCTCTGTAGCTGCTTTCTAACTTTACTGATGGCTGTATGAGCATAGGAGTTCCTGATAAGCACCTAAGCTAGCGAGCACGAACATGATGCGATGATTGGCAAAGCCACGCATTGCGTTCGTGTCTAGGCACATTAAATGAGTAAGTTAAGCACTTTTTATGCAAGCTGTTCATTCGAAGAGAACCTGACTTTTGGCCCATTAAATTGATTGAATAGTTGTTCATGTGCTGTTTTACTAAAAGTATCGTTTCGGCTTTCGTACTGCCTTATCCAAGTAATTAACATGTTTAAATTAGCATCTTGAGCTTCTTTTGATTCGTATTTATGAGGCTCCCACTGCCTTGATTTTGCGTTTTCAACACAATGCTCGATTGGAAGACAAAGGTAGATAACCTTTGTTGCCTTTTTCAAAACAAATTCTAACAAATCCGAATAACAGCCTTCGATTATCCAGTTTTCGTTGTTATCCGTAAAATAATTAATAGCTTCACGTGATTTTGCAAGCGTACAACGAACAGGTGGTGACACTGGCTCCCAAGCTAGAGTATCTAGGTCGAGGTGTGCAAGCGCACTTTCCCGAGACAATTTGGCTGCCAGCGTGGATTTACCGGAACCTGAGTTACCAAAAATAACAATTCTTATCATTAATTTCCTTGAGGTATATAAGGCTAAACTGACGGGCAACCCGAAAAACTAAAACACAAAAATATAATCAAATATAGTCTCATTTGATTCGCCTTTTCCATAAGCACCTAAGGTCTCGTTAGGTGCAATGCCCACTATGAGTTTGGTCTTTCTTGAATAGCATAATGCAAGTCGCAGCTATAGCAGGATAGATTCCAAAAACTTAGCTTTTCGTAGATGTCTAAACTGCCAGAGCAAACTGGACATATCTCACCTTCGAAAGTGCTAGGCAGGCTAGTTCTAGCTTGCTTAGAAAACAACCCCAAAAAAGACCAAATATTATCGTCGATTGCTATTTCTAGGTCATCTTTTAACTCTTCGCAAAACTGGATAAAAACTAATTCGTCATGAGACTTCTTTTTTTCAGGGTCTTTTACACGTAAGGCAATTGCATTCAGAATTTCTTGGTAACGTTCTGGCCACCTTTCTTTATCAATAGTCTGTTTGCAGTCCATTAGCTCTTCAATTGTGTAGGTCGAAAAATCAGGTTTTCCCAACGTTTCCTCCTTGTTGCTAGCACTTTGTTAAGCGGTAAAAATTTCTTGGCCAAAAATAGCGAGGAAAAAGTTCAAGCCGAGCGTTTTGCATCCGTTCTATAGGCGTTTGTTATACGTAACTTGCACTTACTGAATTTCTTGATGCCAGTTCACCTTTTGATAAATTGATTTTTGACTAAAATTAGTATGACCTGTAGTTGACCCAACATAGTAATACATTCCACCTGAGAAGCCTGCACTGCCAACCGAAGTAAGTTGTGAAGGTAGCGCTGCCACCGCATCTTTAGAATTCAGAAATACATGATTTTCGGGATAAGCGTTTGTAAGAGAAGGATCTGATAACGATTGAATAACCTGATTTATGATACGACTTGAGATGGCTTTGTGAGTTTGGCCTTTTGCCCAGCCCAATGTTTTACCAGTAAATATATTTAGTTCATCGCTGTGACCGGCATAAAACACCTCATCTAGAATAATTTCACCGTTTGCTTCTAAACACCAGTCAACGATTACAAAACTTGCGTAACTAGCATTTGTAATTACTTGTGAATAACGGTGAATTTTAGCATGTACTTTAGCTTTTTTTGATACGTTTGACGTATTTTTGTTTAGAGTATTAAAGATTGATTGCTGAATAGTATTTTTGTCAGCTGTATCAAAGCTACCCCAGTTAAAAGCCCCATACGATTCATTGTCAGCCGTTTTTTCATCAATAATTATCGAAACAGAATTTACATTAGCGCTAAATGCAGGAGCGTTCGTTAACAATGGAAACTCATTTTTACTTGCGGTACCAGTAACTCCACAACCAGCTAAGATAAGTGATAAAAATAAAAATAGTAGATATTTCACACATTCTCCTTGTTTACTTATGACACCTCAAAGAGCGCTGATCACGGTCTTTGCGAACGTCCGTCTTGATTGACTTGTTATCCTTCACTGCCAATCTACGCGCGGCTCTTTTTTTGACTCAGCACAGTCTTTCAAGTACAAATTTATAAGGTTCTGATAGGGTATTCCATTTTTCTCAGACAACTTCTTAAAGTAGCCAATCACATCTTGATCTAGCCTAATTGTAATTTGCTTCTTAGTCTTTTTAACATATGGGTTAGGGATTGAATTAGAAAAGTCATAATGTTCACGCACGAGGAATCTCCTTGTAGAGTTTACGTTCACGTTTGTCTGCTTTACGGGCTGAGATAAGTCTTATCACACCACCCTTATCACGATAACAATGACAAACAATCAATAAACGATTAGCAATGCTCTCGCCTAATATAATGAAACGCTCCTCTCCGTGTGAGCTATCGGGATCAGGAATTAACCTCGCTAAAACATCAGAAAAAACAGTCTTAGCTTCATCAAAACTAACCCCGTGTGTCTTAGAGTTTGCGATAGCTTTCTCTGCATCCCAATAAAAATCATAATTGTCCATAACTACAGTGTAGTTATGTCTTAGGTTGAAATCAACCTCTGGAAGAATAACGTGAAGCTAAGGGCCGATTACATGGTGCTAGGCAACGCCGCTCCATATAATTGTCCCCTTGAGCGCCTGTTAGGCATTTTCCACTAATGGCCAATAGACGGTAAGTACGGCAAATACTACCAGCAAAAGCGACAAAGCAAACCCGACAACCGATAGGCGTACCGACAATTTATTAAAAGATAAAGACTCTTTAAACGTCGTTGTGAACGAAATGGCAAAAAGAACTAAATACACTATTGCGAGAAATGGCCAGAACCGAAAAGTAGGCAATACCCACGCCAACCACAAAGGAAATTGCGTTTCAAAGTTTAGGAAAATTTCTTCAAAACTGAGCAGAAAGATATACAAGCCATAGCCTACCAGCCCTATTGAAGCTCCGGCAGATATTAAAAGTGTGTTCGCGTTTTTATTAAAACTTTCCATGTTTCCTCCAATGCCTTACACCGGCCCATGCGGCACATGATTTGTTGTGCAATTTATAATAATGTAACGTAGCGAAATGCAAATTGCACAACAAATTGTGTGTCCGAAGTCCTGCCAGCGACTGCCATCGGGCCTTCGTTAGGCATCATTCTCCCTTCGATGTATCCAAGACAATATTATAAATGCAAGCCCACATAGTGCCGCACCATAAATATATGCGTTGGAAATAATGCTATTGAATTGATAAAGCTCGTGGTCTGAGAGGTTAAAATGCAAACCGCTATGAATAACCAAAAAGACAGCAACGATTAGCCTAAACCTTTCTCTGATTTTTAGTATTTTATGGTGACCGAAATAGAAAAATGCGAAAAAAAGAGGTAAGTGCAATGCAATAAAAATGCTGCTTGCCGCCGCATCTGGAAGCACGCGAAGATGAAATAATAGACGCCACTCCATATTTAAAACGGCATCTAATTCGTGCGTGAATAATGCAGCGAGTCCCAAATAGTAAAGAATCGTTTTCATGATGCCTTACACCGCGTTAAGCGGCGAAAACCGCTTTTTATTTTTGTCCGCTTCAACACTCTGTTATACGTACATTTACATCTGATTTTAGCCAATACAACCTGTCCGAAGGAGCGACAGCGACTGGCTTCAGTGTTTTGTTAGGTTGACGTGCCAATCACCACTCCCCCTAAAACAGCCCCTGTAAAATACAACATAAGTTGTACTAGGTCACTTCTCATGATTGAAAGATGATGTTTAATGAACATCTTTGTATCAGAAAATAGTGATGATGCAGGGTACTCTAGACGCCGCTTAAATGAGGTAGCACTCAAAACGAAAATAAACATCGACAAGAAAAAATAGACCAAGATTAATATAGTCATATGTAGTTGAGTAAACATTTGCTCGTTTGTTTCAGACACTTCAAAACTGTCGGACAAAACAACTAGTACGCCCATCGGTATCCCTGACAGAAATGCGGTCAATTTTGTTTGTTCAATCATCTGAGCTAGTAAACCTAACGCAAAGCTAACGGGCACAAATGCAGCGCTATAATGCCGGAGGCGCGCTGCGTTTGTGTCCCAGTGACCGAAGGGAGCGAGTTAAGCGCCTAAGATGCCAAATAGACATAAGATACCTATAAACATTTCAAACAAAACGCCTGCAAAATTTTTGTGACTATAGTAGCCAAATATTAATGTACCAGCCCGTACTATTGCAGCCCCGATCCAACCTACACCTAGTGCAATAAATGCAACATCTTGTTGGCTATATAAAGCGTATGCTGCGATTCCGACGAAAAAGCCACCATAAGTAGCTCTAATTTCCGAATTACCCAATTTTCCATCCCCCTTGATAGAAACAAATTTCTCGGTAGTCGAAGGGGAAAAAATGGCCAATGAGCCTAATAGCATAGAAATAGCGGCTCCGACCTGCTGCAAATAATCCATAAAATGCTAAATCCCTATGGCGTATAACGAGACTGTAGAATTTATCCAGCCCCACCTTAATTATCCATATCACCAGTCTATATCTAAATTGTGGCGATTAAAACCTTGAACGCTAGATCTGATCGTGATCTAATTATGGTCATTCGTAATGAAATAATGCGATGCCAAACTTCAAACCCGATTTATCTTGTCAGTCTGCATTCATCCCCGTTGATTTCAGCGAACAAATCATTCCAGGCACCTTTGAATACGCGCTCAACCACATTGTGAATCATCATTTAGACTTGCGACCTTTCGATTCGCTTTATAGCAATGAGCACAAAGGGGCCGCCGCGTATTCACCAGCTGTTATGCTTAAAATCATTTTGTTTGCCTATGCCCACGGTATGATTTCTAGCTTGCGTATTGCCAAAGCCTGCCAAACTAATATCACACTCATGGCGCTCAGTGGCGATACTCAACCGCACTTTACGTCCATCGCCAATTTCGTCGCTAACATGCACACTCAAATCGAACCGCTATTCACTCAAGTGCTGATGATTTGCGAGCAACAGCAATTAATCGGCCACCATATGTTTGCGATTGATGGCTGCAAAATTTCGTCAAATGCTAGTAAGGAGCACAGCGGCACGCATGATGAACTTGCCCGTAAAGCGATACGCCTTCGCCGTGCTAGCCAACGAATACTGGCGCATCATATTGCCCAAGATGTAAAAGGAGAGGAGTTACCCGCAAGAGAAGCTAAGCACAAACAAACTTTAGATGACACCGCGCAGCGCATTGAAGCCTTTTTAGACAATGACGCTAATCATGAGCGTCTGGCCACCAATAAAAAACCGATTAAAAGTAATATCACCGATAACGACAGTGCGAAGATGTTGACCAACAAAGGAACCATTCAAGGTTACAACGGTGTGGCCATCAGTGACGATAAGCATCAAATCATTGTCCAAGCAAAAGCATGGGGTGCGGTGAATGAGCAGCAAACACTGCAACCAGCCATCAAACAACTTCAGCAGCAGCTTAGTCACATTGGCAAGGATGACAGCCTCCTACAGGCTAAATTCTCAGCTGACAGCGGCTTTCATAGCAAAGATAATCTGACATACTTAGCTGAGCAAGGCATTGATAGTTACATCGCTGATACCGGGTTTCGCTCGCGTAATCCGCTGTTTCAAAACAGCCAGACTTACCATGCGTATCAAACCACTAAACGTAGAAAACGAGGGTATGACAAGCCTAAACTCTTTAGCCGCGGAGACTTTCACTTTAATCGGCAAGCATTAATGTGCGTCTGCCTCGCCGGAAATGTCATGTGGCTCACTTCTAGAAAGCCTCACACCAATAACGACCAACGCTATCTTACCTTCCATGGGTATTTAAAAGACTGTCGCACTTGCCCGGTGCAATCACAATGCATGCGCAACCCACCCAAAGAGCGCGGACGGCAAGTCACCTTTCCTGCTTTGGGTAAACCAACCAAGGCCGCTTCACTTATTCAAATCATGAAAGACAAAATGGATAGCAAACAAGGCCGGCGAGAATACAGCAAACGATTAGGCTGTATTGAGCCAGTGTTTGCCAACATCACGAAACAAAAGAAGATGGACTACTTTACCTTGCGAGGCCAGACCAAGGTCAATGCGCAATGGCTAATGTTCTGTTTAGTGCATAATATTGAAAAGCTTAGAGGGCATGTGCTGTGAGGGGTAAACACGCCCTCGTTTGACGACACATCTCTTCATTAAACCTATATATGAATACTCACTAACGCATTCAAATGAATACCACCCTTGAACTCAAGATATGACATGCTAAAACCATGTTATTTCCAATAACAAACAACGACCAGAAACGTCATAATATTAGGCTAGAAAATGATTAATTCTACAGTCTCAACGCCTGAATAAGCGGTGGGCGCGCGCTCTTCGCAAACATCCGTCTTCAAAATTTTTGTTAGGCTGCATTTAAATCTAGTCGTTGAACTGTATTCAAATCTAAGCGCTGTTTCGCTAGCCATAATTGTCTTGCATACTTAACCAACTTTCTGGTGTTCTTCCGAGTGTTTTAGATAATCTTAAAGCCATTTCTGGACTTATTGCACTCTTACCTTTGACTATTCGGCTCAAAGTTGAAGCAGCTACGCCGAGATGAGTTGCTAGAGTTCGGCAACTAATACCAAAAGGCTCTAGATAGACCGATTCTATAAATTCACCAGGGTGTGGTGGGTTATACATGTTCATTAGTAATAATCCTCATAATTAAGAATGTAAGCATTACCGACCTTGAACTCAAATGTTACTCTCCAATTTTCATTCACAGATATAGACCAAATATTGGAACGCTCACCTTTCAATCTATGCAAAGAAAAGCCGGCAATATTGACATCGTCAATTTCATTAGCAGTATCTATAGTAGCAAGTTGCATGCGAAGCTTTTTTGCATGATGAGTTTGAATGCCTGCTGTTTTACCTTTTTCGTAAAACAACTTGAGGCCTTTATGCTTAAATGATTTGATCATGAATTTATTGTAGCGTGGTGCGCAACACAAAACAACCTAGTGCGGCCTAACGCCACACTATGCGGCGCACGATTTGTTGAGTAATATGCAAAAATGTAGCGAAGCAAAATGCAAATTGCTCAACAAATTGTGTGTCCTAGGGAGCGCTTGCGACCGACATAAGTGTTTTGTTAGGTGCATGATCATTCATAGTGCATTCGAGTGTTTAAAAATATAATCCCTAAGTTCTTTGGATAGATTAAACCATTCACCTCTAATCTTATCTTTCTCAAAATGAGACTGAATTTGTGTTTCACGCTTTCGAGCAAGTGCACTGTATTGAATTCGGTCAAGCTCGTTTTTCCCGGATTCTTTTCTAATATCAATAAGTCCAATAACTTTTAGATCGTGATGATTTGAAGTTTGAAGTGCTAACCTTCGCTTTTCAACATGTTCAATCGTGCTGCCGATCTTCACTGCGGATTCTTCACCCGCTTGAATAAAATAAACGTAACCAGTCAGGTAATAGTCAGAGCCCACAAAGCACCTAACAACTTACATAACCGGCGTTGGCCGCTCTTGCCAACGTCCGGTTTATGTTTTTGTTATATTTGCACATCGAAGAGCATCTCCAAAATAGCCAAAAAAATGAGTATTGATACGAACGTAAAGACTGGAACTCTGTATTTCCTAAAAGTTCGCGCATCACCTGCAGGCGTCAATATATGCAACAACTTAGTAATAGGTCTAATTTCCTTATTCTGCAAAGCGCCATCAATATAAATCTTATGAAACTTCCAATCTAGAAAATGACCTCCAAAACCTCTGACATCTTCGCTTAGGTCTGTTTTTGCTTTCTCAATTTCAATTTCGTTTACCCGCATCACTCTAGTAACAGATAGGACAAAATAATTTTCTGCTTCACGTTTAATCTTCATTTCAGCGTATTCAACCCTCTCATGAAGTCTGGAGAAAGCGCTTTTCATCAATGTCTGCGAAGAAAACTTAAATCTAAAAACGATCGACTCTTTAATAGCTTCCTCTGATTTTTTCATTCAAAATATCAACTATCGCTCAAGAAAATATAACACCAAATTAAGCGGCGCTGCCCGCTCTTGGCAGTGTCCGCTTTAATTTTCTTGTATGGCTTAACACCGTTCTTCATAAATCCTCATATTAGTTAAGTGCCCTTTCCCATTCAATGAATCACCATCTTTAAGGTCAATTTCGATACTTCTACCCATTTTAAGTTCAGCCCAGAAATCATCGTGAACACAAACCAAGTTTAAAATATCAATTTTCCAAGCTTTAACAATCTCTTGCTTATTAGCTCTTTCAAAGTCTACTTTGGATAAGTCGCTTCCATCTGAATAGGAAAAAAACAACTTTATTGAATTATCACCTACTTGCATTCTGGTGTAAGTAACATTATCTAGCAATGGGTCGAAAAAATTTCTCAACGCCTCATCGTAGGCATCTCGTTTCCATTGAGGATAATTACCAAAAAGAGATACGAAAAAAAAGAACCAATGAAAATGAAAAGTGTTACCCAAGCTCCCTTGGCATCCCAAAACGTCAAAAATTTAAATACCATTTTATCAGAACGACTAACTTTCATACAAAATGTCCGAAGGAGCGACAGCGACTGCCAATATGCGTTTGTATGGCAGCTTTACCCTCATGGCCTCTCGAACAACCATCTACTTTTTTGTATTCTTACGAGCCTACCGCCATCAAACTCAAGATAAATTGTGTTTACCCAATCTGCTGGCATTTTTATATCCCACCTCGACGTTACCTCAAAAGGAAGCTCCAAGTAGTTGAGCTGAGAAATTGGGGTTATGTGTTCGGCGTATCTGCTAGCAGTATATCTCGTAAGATCTGTATTTTGAAAAAGCTCAAGTAATTCGTGCTCTTCAGATTGCTTGAGCCAGGACGTGCGCAGGAAATAATTTCTTTGGTTGTAACTAGCGAGTACAACGTCAAAAGCCTCATGTTTTGACATTCCAATACTGAATCCGTAAGCCTCTCCCTCGAAAACTCTATTATCGCCCTCTATAAAAGGGACGCCCCTCATGAAAACGTAGACAAATGTGCCAAACGCAAAAACTAGAACCATGAATAGTAAAAAAATGACTTTAAAAAGCTGACTCACGCAATCTAGTACTCCGGCTGCCTAACACTTTGCATAAGCGGTTTTGAGCGCTCTTGCCAAAATCCGCTTTATGCTTCTGTTAACTATCTGGCTAATCACTACCACCGCCATCACCGCTGAAAGAAGATGAGTTGCCTGTTGCTGCACTGGAATGTTCACCTGTTGGAGATAAACTCCCATCCAGACTCTGGCAAGTATTATCGCTGTTCGAGTTGACTGCATAAACAAGAATTGCGCCGAGAATTGGTATTAGCCACACAATCGATGTCTGACTCAATTTTTGAAATTGATTTAAATCATCTCGCTTTAAGCAAAAAACGGATACCGCGATATTTACGGCAATCAAGAATAGCGCACCTACGTAAACGTAATAGTCCATTATTTACCTCTTAGCATAGTTAACACACCAAATAACCGGTGCGCCCTTTATTATTACGAAATGTGCAAACGTTTATGCGCATCCGGTTTATTTGATTTGTTAGGTGCCATAAATACTATCTCATACATAAAATTTCTTCTGTTTTATAAGAACCGTCTTTTTGGAGAAAAGATAGTTCAAAGACATTGCCGCAGACACTCTCACTTTCCAAACTTTTACAGTAGAAGAAATCACCACTCTCGTACTTGTACCAGCCCTTAGTATCATCTTTATATTTTGACTCTAGGTTCTCTGGCAACTCGGCAACTTTCATTAGCTGTGATAAATCGGTTTCGCATGGACCAGTTGCAGATTTACAGCCAGATAAAAGCACAAAAAGAAAAATGAGTTGAAGTAATCTCATGGCACTTGACAACTTACATAAGCGGTCATTTACCGCTCTTGTAAATGGTCCGTCTTCATGTTTTTGTTAGCTTCCCCAGCCTCTAATCTCTCGGCTAACCAGACCTTAATGATTGATTGGCGAGTAACACCAATTCTTGAGGCTTCCCTGTCAAGAGATTTGACCATCCAGCTAGGAAAATCTACATTTACACGTTTAAGCGGTTGATTGGGTCGACGCAAAGTAGATAAATCTAAGTCATCTATAATGTCGTCTTTATTGTCGTCAAACTTCTTGTCGAATTCACTAGCTTTCATAAAGCGCCACCTCTGCCTTTCTTGAGCGTCGCACCGAAATAATGCGTATCACTTCATTACGATACGTTATCACTGCGGTCCAAAATTTGTCATCAATAAGACCAACAACGATATATCTCGGTTCCTTAACAAACTGCACCTTCACTTCAATGTGATAATCGTCCATCCATAGCTTTTGAGCATCCTCAAAATCGATACCGTGCTTTGATAAGTTGGATATACTTTTCTGTTCATCATATTCAAAACTCTTCATAGGTATAAAATTTATACCTATTTTGATAAAGCAGCAAGATAAATTTGAAGGGAAGCTAACACCGCATTAAGCGGCAAAAATTGCTCTTTATTTTTGTTCGCTTGAATGCTTTGTTATGTACCGCCCTCAAAATAACAACTCTACAAAAGTGCCAATATTAGCGATAAACAATCCGACAATTAGTCCATAGCCAAAAGCTCTATATACACGGTCATTGGCTTTTTGCCCTTCGATTTCCGCCACCATTTTATCAACGGAACCTCGTGTTTCAGTAAATTGACTGAGTTTATACTTAGTTTCTCCGTTTAATGGGACGCAGTACTGTTTGTGGTTTTTAAAGAATCTTCGTATGTCTGATTGACTGTAACCTGTTTCTAAGGCAAGCGTAATCACGCCTATACCTTCTTTACCGGAAGATTCCAACGCTTCAAAAACTGTTCGTGCATCAATGCTCATTTAAACTTCCTGTGTTTAACTTTTCTTGAGGTATATACCACCCGCTTAAGCGGTAAAAATTGCTCTTTGTTTTTATCCGCTTGAAGCGTTTGATACTCATTGAGCCTCCTCCTAATTAGCATAAACAGAGTTTATCCTAATAAGCGACCAAACCAACGGAGAAAACTCAATGAATTTCTATACTAATACACATCCCTACTATTGTGGAATCGATTTACACACGCGCTTGCTCTATGTCTGCATTATTGACAATGAAAACAATGTGTTAGTGCATGAGAAAATAAGTGATTCACCCGAAAAGCTATTAACGCTACTACAACCTTATCTTGGAGCGGTAGTAGTAGGTGTTGAATGCATGCACTGTTGGTATTGGGTATCGGATTTTTGCGAACAGCACAACATTGACTTTATTCTCGGCCATGCACTTTACATGAAAGCCATTCATGCAGGTAAAACTAAAAACGATAGAATCGATGCGCTGAAAATCGCTAAACTCATGCGCGGAGGTAACTTCCCTCTTGCTCATGCTTATCCCAAAGAGCATCGTTCTATCAGAGATGCATTAAGAAGACGCACCCACATCATGCGCATGAGTGCTCAACTCAAGGCTCATGTGTCCAGCACCGTTAGCCAGTATAATCTGCCTGCGCCTGAAACACGATTAAACCTCCAAAACTCACCTGCCAGACAACAAATGCACCACTTCTTTCCTGATGAGGCTGTGCAAAAGAGTATGGACTTAAATCTCAACATCATCGATACCATGGTGCATGAAATTTATAAAATCGAGCATTACGTGAAGCTCAAAGCGCAATATCACAAGGGAAGCGACTTCCATATTCTAAAGTCCTTTCCTGGCATTGGTAAAATACTTGCGCTGACTATCTTGTATGAAGTAGGTGATATACAACGCTTCGGTCGCGTTCAGCAATTTGCATCTTACGCACGACTGGTTAAATGCAAAGCAGAGTCGGCCGGTAAAACCTACGGTACTCAGGGCAACAAAATAGGCAATGCGCATTTGAAATGGGCATTCAGCGAAGCCGCCGTTCTGTATTTAAAAGGCAACGATAAAGCCAAGCGTTACCTTGAAACTCTCCAAAAACGAATGAGCAAAGCTAAAGCACTGTCAGCTTTAGCGCACAAAATAGGCCGCTGTGTTTATTTTATGCTAAAAAACCAACAGGTATTTAATGAAGACAAGTTTTTAAACGGGTAAGTCGCGCAATGGCATGAGCTTCATCGTCTAACTGGGAAATGGCGAGTATCTTGTTATCGCACATCAATCTGCCTTTAGCAGCTTCGATAACTATACCAAACACGCCTTAACCACATGCGTTTGATTAGACATGCCATTGTCGCGCAACATACCTTTTTATCAGATTTTGCTTACACCTTTACTGAGCCTCGCTCTAACTGGAACTTTAGCAGCCAACACGTTTTGAATAGGACAGAGAAAGGTTAACCGATGAATGTCTAGTGCCGTTGCCCATCAGAAGGACCTGAAAAGTGCAACATTAAGAGCCTTTATATGTGTTTGACGTAAGCAACCTGCTTAATATCGACCATGACAGACGAAGTAAACAAACCTGATACTAGGAATCAGATTGATCTTCAAAAAGTGATCAAAGGACATTCTTTGGTTATTGACAGGCTGGGGGCTCATATGTGTTATGCGCTCGGTTTCAGAATTATTAACGACAAGCATTAGACAGCTCCGGTTTAACTAATTTTATGGCCTTTAAAGGCAGGCTGTCGGTCCAAGCAGCTTCAAATGTACTTAAAATTTCTAAAGATATTTCGCAATATTGTGGATAATTTTTTAACTCGTAAATTATTGCAGCCGCATTTTCCGAGGTGACACCTTCCTTTGAAAACTTAGAAATTAAGAAGTGATAGTTTTCGAATTCTAGTTGCTTTTTATAAGTGTTTTCCACTGAAACGTATTCGAAGGCCGAAAAAGCAATTGTGAACAACGGAGCCATAGCCGTAACAAAAGCAATAACCTTGAAGTAATCGAATCTTCCTGTTGTGTTTTCTTCCATGAAATGGATTTCCTTTTAAGTCTTGGATTTATAAAAAATGTAGAGCGCATAACGCAAAGCTAACGGGCAATAACACTGCGGTAAAGTGCGTAGCACTGCAGTGTTATTGTCCCAGTGACCGAAGGGAACGAGTTAAGCGCCTCGTTATAAGTCACGGCTGATACCACCTAAGAGGTTTAGTACTCTCTCTTTTTACGACACCTTTTGCTTCCAAATCCAATTGTACAGTTTTAGCCCACCACCCAGATGTTTTGCCCTCTGGAAAAATATCCTGCGACAGTAGTGGTTTGATTTGGTCTTGGATTTCTTTCTGAGTTAATCCTGGGGATGAGTTTGGCAGCAATTTTAAGAAGGCAACCTTCATCTCATTGTACTTTACAGCATCGACATTTGTCGTTTTGCCTGGCGTATTGATGTTTTCAACTTCTACTTTATTTTTAGAGTTCATAACTCGAAACTTCCTGGCTTATAACGCAAAGCTAACGGGCAATAACTCTGCGGTAGAGTGCGTAGCACCGCAGTGTTATTGTCCCAGTGACCGAAGGGAACGAGTTAAGCGCCTTGTTAG
>NZ_JBHSGU010000017.1:0-75128 GCF_042652645.1 Glaciecola siphonariae | reverse complement strand
TAAAATCGACTGGCAAATAACCTGCTCGCTAAAGACGCGCAAGTATGAGTATGTAGGAGGTAGGCAAGGGTTGTAGGTGACAAGTTAAGACAATCATATAAAGGCAGATTGAGTAGCGACTCTACGTTAAAGAAAAAGCAATTATCAGCATTCCAACATTGTTAACCATTATTGAGAAGTATTGAGCTTTGCTTGATAGTTCAACAGTTAATGTCTGGCGACAATAGCGATACGGTACCACCTGACTCCATCCCGAACTCAGAAGTGAAACGTATTAGCGGCGATGGTAGTGTGGGGTTTCCCCATGTGAGAGTAGCACATCGCCAGACTCCCATTACACAAAAAAGCCTCAGCATACGCTGGGGCTTTTTTGTTTTAGACCCCTCAGAAATCAAAGGTATTATTCACCTAGTTCACTGAGCGCTGATGAACGCCTGTTGTCATGTGCGGTGAGAAGATGCACTTGTTTGTAAGAATAAACGGCAGGCGTGTTGGGCGTTAGTGTTTTTTAAATACTCCTATTTGTGCTATTTTTAAACGTTGTTTCTGTTTTTAAGCATGTTGGACGTGTTGGCACTTAACCGATGGTTTTTAGTTTATGAATGATTTATCCGCGCTAGCTTATCGTTTAGCTGGGCAAAACGCGTATGAAAAAGGCCGCGCTCTTTACAACGATAATTTTGTGAATAACCTCACGTTTACTAAACATACAATACGGGCACAGGTTGAAGGTACTCAGTTATATCAAATAGTGCTCAAAGCAGTCGGCGACTCTTACGAGGGAGCATGCACATGCCCCGCTTCTGAAGGCTTTGACTTTTGCAAACATTGCGTTGCAGTGCTCTTAGCTTATGAAGAAAAGGCTCAGTCATTTGAGAAAATGCGAAACGGGCCACCCGCGCAAAGAGTTCGAGCGCATATAGAGCAGCTTAGCGAGCAAGAAAGCAAGCGAGCGCTCTTTGACATTGTATCTGCAACCCCAGAGCTTCTAGAGCAGTGGCTGTTGGTAGCAGACGTTACTTCAGGCCAAATACAAGCGAAAGACCTAAAAAAGCACTTCACTAAGGCACTTCCCCTTCGCGATATTTGGCGTCACGATAAGGTTAGAGATTACTTCGACAAAGGGTTTCAAGTGCTTAATCGTTTGTTTAACGTGACCGCCTTACTCTCTGAGCAGGAAGCCTTTGATTTAGCTCAATTTGCATTGCAGCGCTACGATAAAATTTTAGAGCGTGTAGACGACTCGGGAGGCTATCGCTTTTCAGTATTTGCGCTATTGGAGAGGCAGCTTGCAAATACCTTTAAGTTGCTCAAATGGCCAGTAGATGATAAGGCCGCCTTTCTTATAAACTTGTATTACGTCGACTATAACCACCTAAGCTTTGACAATATTCCAAATAAATTTATTGCCGAGCAAGATGAGCTCCTTCGCGCTACTTTTTTTCGCTCGCTAAGAACGACGATAGACGCGAAGTCTCGTCTTCTGGAGAACGTCAAGACGTCTGAATCTTTGGTCATAAAGCAAATGACGCAGCATCTGATTACGCATTTTCTTGATGATGGCCAACACAAGTTGGCATTGCTTTATATGACTCAAATCGCAAACAGCATAGATGAGTTTTTTCATATCATAACTTTGGCAACTGATATTCAACAATTCGATATAGCACGAGAATATGCTGCGGTTGCTGCCAATCAGATAAGGATGCATGAAGACAAGGTAAAGCTGACTCGGCTTAATATAGATATAGCGAAAGAAAGTAAGCAATCGGATGAGGAGCTAGAACAGGTTTGGCTGTTGTTCTCGCAAACGCTGCAAATTGACGATTATAAAAGCATGGAGCACCTGTATGAACGATTAGGCAAATCGTTTAAGGCGGTCGAGAAAAAAGCAGAAGCACTATTAATAGCTAAAGTGTCCTCTCAACAAAAGAGCAATCAGGGTAGCGCGATGATGCGTTCGGTTGAAAACTTGATTGAGTTTTATTTATACAGAGAGAAAATCGAACAAGCACTCGCTCTAGCTAAGCAGTATGAACTCGCGCCTGATACCCTTCATGATGTTGCTTTCGCGAGCATGAAAAAGCGACCTAAAGCCAGTTTCAATCTATATCGTCAGCTTTGTTTGTTATATCCTCAGCTAGGTGGACATAAAGATTATGAGGCATGCATATCGTTGCTGAAAGAGCTTGATAAACATATGCCACATGACGCTCAAATGTCTGAGAAGTTTAATCATCTACTCGCTGAATTAGCTGATATATTTAGGTATAAAGAGCCCTTTATTGGCCTATTAGCACAGGCTTTTCCTACACAACGCTGATAAGAGCAATATAGGTATCCGCGACATGGTACTTTAGATAAGCAATTTATATTAACTAGTTCTATCACTATAATGTACTTCACACAGCAAGACGCATATGACATAAATATGCTATCTGCTTTACTCGCGACAGAGCCAATATGCTAGCTTTAAAAAATATTAAAAAACATTTTCAAAATGGTGAAGAGACGGTAACTGCCTTAAACGATGTTAGTTTGACCATTAAAGAAAACGAATTTGTGGCAATTATGGGGAGTTCTGGTTCTGGCAAGTCAACGTTGATGAATGTGTTAGGCTGTTTAGATACACCAAACTCTGGCACTTACCACTTAGACGGCCACGACGTTGCGTCTCTCACTGACGACCGGCTATCACAAATTCGCAATCGCCATATTGGGTTTATTTTTCAAACCTTCCATCTTTTGCCTAAGTTAGATGTTGTGGGTAATGTCAAACTGCCTCTCAGATATTCAGATATCGCAGAAGATGAAGCTAACGCGAGAGCTAGTGATTTAATTGAACGTGTCGGCTTATCACATCGAAAATTCCACAAACCTTTTGAAATGTCGGGTGGTCAGCGTCAGCGAGTCGCTATTGCACGAGCGTTAATTAATAAGCCAAGCGTGATACTTGCAGATGAGCCCACTGGAAATCTTGACAGCAAAACGTCTAACGAGATCATGGATTTACTAACCGAGTTACACCAGTCTGGGCAAACTATTGTGATGGTAACCCATGAGGACGAAATTGCGTCGTATGCACAGCGCGTTGTAAGAATGAAAGACGGCGTGATTATAGATGAGGCGGTCAACTAAATGAAAGTCAGAGTATTTATGTTACTTACATGCAGCTTTTTGCTGTTTAGTGTTTGCACCTCGGCGTTTTCTTTAGATGTGGTCCTAACCGGGCAAGTGAGTTCATCTGCAAAGCAAATTGTGAGCGCGCCGCAAGCTAGCCGATGGCAGATTCAAATTCAGTGGATGGAAGAAGAAGGCAAAGTAGTAAACAAAGGTGATCCGATTGTAGTATTTGACGGCGCAAACGAGCAGTCTCGCCTTGAACAAAATATCGAAACCTTAGACCGCTTAGCCCTTGAACTGAAGCAGCTCGAGCTTGACCAGAATCAGAAAGTCATTGACGCCGAAGGTCGTTTGACCCTTGCCTTACTGCAAGTTGAAAAGGCGCGCATTGAAGCTTCTGTGCCGGTTGATCAAGTAAGCGCTTACGATAAAGGACAGTACGACTTGGCGTTGCAGCGAGCGTTATTAGAGCAGGTCAAGGCGGAAGAGGGACTGGCTAGTGCAAAAAAGGAACGTGCATCGGAGCTGCAAAAGAAAGCAATTGATATTTTGAAAACAGAAGAAGAAATTATTTACCTACAAGAATTATTAGCCAACATGAATGTGGTGTCTCAATATTCTGGGCCAGTAACTTACGCTATGCATCCTTGGAGCGGCACTAAACTCGCGTCTGGCATGAATGTTCAAGCCAGTTGGAAGGTGCTTGATGTTCAGGCAACGGAGTCTTTCTTGGTTGAGACATGGATACATGAGGTTGATGCCGTAGGTATTAGTGAACAGATGAGAGTGTCATTAACCTTAGATGCGCATCCTAATAAGAGCTATCGTGGCAAAATTAAAACCTTGTCTACGCAAACCGAGTCTAAAGACCAATGGAGCGATAGCGCTTATTATCCAGCTATTATTGAGTTTGAGCAAAATCCGGATGTAAAACTCCTTCCGGGTATGAGCGTTAGAATATTGCTAGGAGACCAACACGATGCGTAAATTGATGTTCAACACGCTAATAATAGTGACTACCCTAACATTAAGTGCTTGTCAGGACACACAAGAGGATACACTGAACAACGTGCAACAAGTCGCTAATCTAACTGCGCCTGCTGAGCTCGTATCTCTGCAAGATATAAGCATTGGCCCTCCTAACGTTTCGCGTATGTGGCAATTTAAAATTGAGTACTTAGCAAGAGAAAACGCTATGGTCAAAGAAGGAGATACCATAGTGAAGTTTGATGGGCAAAGTCTACAGAATGATCTTGTTGGCAGAAAGAGTAATTTAGATGCTGCTATTAAAGAGGCAGATAAAAAACGCTTGGAAAACGAAGCGAAACTAGAACAATTAATATTGGATCTAGCAGAAGCGAAAATGCAAAAAGATATCGCGCAGCGGAAAGTTGAGATTACCGACGTGTCGCGCTCTGAGATCGAGCGTAAGAAACAGCAGGCGGAATATAAAATAGCCTTTGAGGCGCATACTCAAGCTCTGCAAAGGGTGGCGCAACACAAAGAAGCGATGCTCGTAAGTAAGCAGGTGCAACTGGCAAAAATAGAAAATGAAAAAGTGCGCGTGCAGCAAATTGAGCAAAGCTTAGCCAAACTTGTGGTTAAAGCCCCCAAAAATGGCATGGTGGTTTATGCATCTGATTGGGGCGGAGAAAAACCCGCGGTAGGAGATACCGTGTATATGGGACGCACGCTCATCAATTTGCCTGCGCTTGATAAAATTGCTGTTAACGTTGAATTCGATGAATCTGCAACGTCCAAAGTCAAAATGGGCGCGCCGGTAAAAGTCACCTTAGACGCTTTTCCTGAGCGTCCGTTTACGGGCGTTATTTCTGAAGTGGGCCAGGCATATCGAAATAAATCACAACGTAATTTAAAGGTCGTGTTCGATGCAAGAGTGACGCTCGATACAACCGATATTGAGATCATGCGACCGGGTATGAAGGCGACCGTTGAGCTATTGAAGGGAGCAGCATGATGATTTTACTCAATCATAAGGCAAAGCGTGTTGTGCTTTGTCTGCTTACCGTGTTTTTATGGTCATGTGCTGATGAGCGCATCTCCACAGTGCCTGAATATCCTGTAGAAGAAATCGACTTTGCCATCCGTGTATCGGGTTTCGGTGAAATAGAAGCCGCACAAGCGCAACGCATTATTTCCCCCGGCATTCGGCCAATGACCTTATCGTGGTTAAAAGAGGAAAATACCATGGTAGAGGCAGGCGATATTATTGCTCGTTTCGATGCTCAACAGATATTGAAAGACAGCCGAGAAGAAGAGTTTGAAATGCGCAAACTCGAACAAGACATTGCGCGAAGCACTGCACAGCAGTCTCAGCAAATGCGAGAAGTTGAATCTGACCAAGTATTTGTTAAACATGAATTTGAGTTTGTTGATAAGTTTGCCATTGACGATCTGCGTATTTACTCTCAGCTTGAAATTATCGATACGCTAGAAAACAGAGATTTTTTGGTCGCAAAAGATGGATTTCTGGACTGGAAAGAAAATAGTATAGACGAGCAAGCCGGCAGTGAAATGGCGGTGTTGGACATCCGCCGACAGGGTCATGCGACAAAGTTTGAAAGGCATCAAAAGGCCTTATCAGGCTTGGAGGTTGTATCGCCATATTCTGGTTTATTGATTTATGAAAAAGACCGCAGAGGCGAAAAACCGTCGGTTGGGCAAACTATTTTCCCCGGTAGACCTATCGCCCAAATACCTAACTTAGACAATATGCAGGCAAAGGTGTTTGTGTTGGCAAATGATGCCATTGACCTTGATGCTGGACAGGCGGTTGAAATTCGTTTGGATGCATTTCCTGATGAGGTATTTAACGGTGAAATCTCAAATGTAGCAGGCTTTCCTCGCTCCATAGAGCGAGGTAACCCTGTGACCTACTATGAGGTTACGGTCTCATTAAACCAGCAGGATAAGAGCATGATGCAGCCGGGGCGTAAGCTTACCGCGAACATTGACGTAAAATTACCTAGTAAGCGATTAGCTATTCCTCTGCAGGCCTTGCACCATGAAAATGGGAGCAGCTATGTGTATGTTAATAATGGCGCTGACTATGTCAAAACGATTGTTGAATCGGGAAGAAAAAATTTGTATTTGGTTGAAATTATCAGCGGTTTGTCTGTCGGCGATGTCATTGCTTTGAGTCCACCGCCTGACGCTGTTGTGGCAAGTACAGTTGTGGCAAGTACCAGTGCAGCGAGTGCTTATCCAAGGTTGTCATCATAATGTGGTTTAAGTATAAAATTTTGGTTCAAGACGCCATTGGTGAGTTGCTATCGCAAAAGTTGCGTACCTTCTTAACGCTGCTGGGTATGATTTTTGGGGTGGGCGCGGTAATTGCCATGTTGAATATTGGCGAGGGCGCAGAGCGTCAAGCGCTTAAGTTAATCGATTCGATGGGTGTCAATAATATTATTGTGAATACCAGAGATGACGTTGGCGAAGAACTTGTGGAGATTCGAGAAGAGTCTTTAGGTCTGAGTATCGGAGATGTAAATGCGGCGCTTGCTACTTTGCCCTTCGTTGATGATTTTAGCGCCAGTAAAATAGTAAAAGTACATGATATTTACAGCGACTATAACAAGTCACAAGCCGAAGTGCTTGGGATTACGACCAGCTATTTTGAGCATGGTAATTTGAACTTGGAGGCGGGGCGGTTTTTAGACGAGTCTGATGAGAAACGCGTGGCGCAACATGCAGTGTTAGGCGCAGACGCGGCAAATGAGTTATTTGCAAATGCAAATGCAAACATGAACACTGAGCAAATGATTGGTCAGTTCGTGAAAGTGAATCATGTGTGGTTGCGTGTGGTGGGAATTCTGTCGGCGCCGGAGGGCGGCAAAAACGAATTTCAGGGGGTGAAAATTGGAGGAGACCGATATCGTATATTTATCCCGCTTTCTACTAGTTTACAAAAATTCGCCAGTGACTTTTTAGCGAGCGAACTCGACAGCTTCAAGCTAAGTATCGTAAAAGGAACTGACCCGGTGATTGCCTCTAAGGCGATAGATAGTCTATTAGAACTGCGTCATGGCGGTTTAAAAGATTACTACATGATTATTCCTGCAGCGCTGCTTGAGCAGCAAAAACAAACTCAGCAAATATTTAATATTGTGATGGCTTGTGTAGCGGGTATCTCTTTATTAGTCGGCGGTATCGGTATTATGAATATCATGTTGGCTAACGTCATGGAGCGCACCAAAGAGATTGGTCTACTGCGAGCGGTTGGCGCTACGCAGGAAGATATACGGCTGCAGTTTATTGCTGAAAGCTTCACTATTTCTGTAATGGGGGGCTTGTTAGGAATATTCTTTGGGTTGGTGCTGTCTGAAATCATAGGTTTTTATTCTGGATGGGCGGTAAGTTGGTCCATCCCAGCTATTTTTCTATCGTTGAGTATTTGTATGATAGTGGGTGTTGGCTTTGGCGTTTTTCCGGCCATTAAGGCCTCCAAGCTTAATCCTATTGATGCGCTCCACAGCGATTAGAACAACCTAGCAATACTTTTTTTACTTGTGTAGTTAATGCACAGAAACGCGGATAACCAGGAGCTGGCCCGCGTTTTTCGTTTCTATAGATTCCATAAATATAAAAATAGATAACACAAAAGTAAAAGCATCTTGAGGGTGTAAAAATCCACCTTCGAGTATATGTAAATCTTATGTTATAAAACTCCCATTGAATGATTATTTTTGGACTCTTTATTATCGAATAGTCGTGATCAAAGAGCCGTGTTCAAAGAGTGTGATGAAAGAGTCATGCTTACAGAGTAAAAAGGAGCGTATTTTGTTGAATCGCCTAGTAGCCATTTCGTTAATGAGCAGCATATTGCTGGCGTGTACGCCTGTAAATAATCCTAACGACGGGCAGCAAACACAAACATCAAGCCAACAACCGCCCAATATTTTGCTTATTTTAACCGATGACCAAGGCTATGGAGATTTAGGCTACACCGGTAATGACATTATTGAAACACCAACTCTCGACGAACTTCACAAGCAGGGGGTGAGTTTTAATCGTTTTTATGTAAGCCCCGTTTGTGCCCCAACACGCGCGAGTTTGTTAACAGGTAAACATTATTTATCAACCGGCGTGTTTCATGTGACCCGCGGCGGAGAAAAGATGCACTCAGATAACGACACCCTCGCCGAATTATTAAAACCAGCGGGCTATAAAAGCGGTTTGTTTGGCAAATGGCATAATGGTCTTCAATATCCGCATGACCCCATTGGTCAGGGCTTTGATGAGTTTTATGGATTCTCAGCAGGGCATCTTTCAGAATACTACGATAATTATTTGCACCAAAGTACAGCGAAAGCCAAGACTGAACGAGTTCAGTACGCTGGTTATGTAGCAGATGCAATTACCGACAAAGCCATCGATTTCATTGAACGAAGTGCACAAAATAATCATGCTTTTTTTAGTATGCTTAGTTTTAACACCCCCCATGGCCCATTTCAGGCTCCGGGCGCTTTGTTTGAAAAATATAAAGCGAAGGGACTATCAGATGTGAATGCATCTATTTACGGCATGGTTGAGAATATCGATATCAATATACAGCGCGTGCTTGACACACTGGATAATCTGGAATTGTTAGATAATACAATCGTGTTATTCATGTCGGATAACGGTCCGGCCTTCCCCGCGGGTCAGTCTCGATATAATGCAGGCTTAAAAGGGCATAAAGGGCTTGTTGATGAGGGTGGAGTTCGCTCACCACTTATTATTTCTTGGCCAAGTAAACTGTCTAAAAAGCGCGCCATTGTGCCAGTCACGCAACATATCGACATTGTTCCTACCTTGCTCAGTTTGGCTAATATACCGTATGACCAAACGCGTTTTGATGGAAAAGACTTGAGTCCTCTCATGTTCGAGCAAGATTCGGACTGGCCAAACAGAGCTTTGTACACACATCGGTTTCAGATCAGCAAAGATTCCTCGGCAGACCCCATACATCCCATCCCAGGGGCGGTAAGAACACAAAAGTTCACCGCGTTAGTGGGTGAGAACGGAGTATGGAAATTGTTTGATATTGAAGCTGACCCTGAGCAAACTACAGATTTATCCGCTCAAATGCCTGAAATTTTGGCAGATTACAAACAGAAGTATCTAAGCTGGTATCAAGATATAACAGCGGCCCATGGCCCCTACACTACCTTACCCGTTGAGCTGGGCCATAGTCAGGATGAAATAGTCGAGCTACCTGCGCATGAGGGCTTGATACGAAGCAATATGAAGTATGCGCATGGGGCAGGTTGGTCGCATGACTATTTGCTACCTACGTCTGAGGAGGTCGGCGAGGTTTATTGGCCCCTCAAAGTGCTCACGCCAGGGCCTTATCAAGTATTAGTTGACTATGCCACCGAGGGCGGTGATGTACATGCAGGAAGCGTGCAGATAAGCGCGGGTAGTCAGACTTTAGAGTTATCGAATATTGCGGGCTTTGAAGCGCAAAACCTATCAACACCGCGCCAATATTACACCGATGAGGCACCTGATTTAACGTGGTCCTCTTTAGATATGGGCGTTATTGACCTAGCTGCAGGTGTACAGGAACTGCAAGTACGTTTTGCAAAAGACAGTGGCGGTAAAGATTTATGGGTAAAGCAAGTCACTCTTTCGAAAAAGTAAAAATTATTAATCAAACACCAAGTGGTAGTAATAATTAAAGCTATACAGCGTAAATAGCCTTACAAAAAAGGACGGTAAATATGAGAACATCAATCGCGATTTTTGCCTTGTTATGTGCAGGCTTATTAACAAACGAAGCTGCCGCTGAAGAGACTAAGTTGGCATTTAATCCTACCATTGTGCTTGATGCGGATACGGCGAATGAAATAGATGACCTTTACGCGGTGGTTGCAGCCTTAATAGAGCCCTCTTGGAATGTGGTAGCCCTGAACGCAGCACACTGGCAAACTAGCCATTGGACAAGCCCTACATCGATGGAAGACAGCCACCGTCTAAACCAAGTGCTCACAGGGCATTTGCAAATGCAGGTACCAACTAAACGCGGAGCGCCAGCGCGCATGTACGACTGGGGTGACCAAGCGCAACATTCTGCAGCGGCGTACGAAATTATTAAGCAAGCGCATAACATGGCAGAAGGTGAACGTCTTACTGTCATTGCCTTAGGAGCATTGACCAATGTGGCCTCAGCCTTATTCATTGATTCGAGTATTGCCGATAAGATTAGTCTCTTTTGGTTAGGTAGTTCATACGATTTTGAAAAGGAGATAATGGGCACTACTGATTTTAATTGCATCATGGATACACAAGCTTTGCACTACCTCCTGAACTCTTCAGTGCCCATGACAGTCATACCCGTTAACGTTGCATACGATATGCAGTTTGATTATGCCGAGACCGCACAGCGCTTAAAAGGCACTCATCCGCTAGGTGATTTGTTGGTAGACCGTTGGACCAATCATATGGATGGCTCAAGGCAGGCGCGCGCCATATGGGACCTAGCGCTTATCTATGCCATGAGTGACCCAGAATGGATTGAAACAACCCAAGTGAGAACATCAAAAGATTATGGCG
The DNA here is from genome assembly GCF_042652645.1 of Glaciecola siphonariae. Lineage (NCBI taxonomy): Bacteria > Pseudomonadati > Pseudomonadota > Gammaproteobacteria > Alteromonadales > Alteromonadaceae > Glaciecola > Glaciecola siphonariae. The sequence continues at coordinate 64,445 of NZ_JBHSGU010000017.1, read as the reverse complement.
ACAGAGACATCACCTATATTAGCCAAATCGATGGAGAGCAAATGTACCAAGCGTTCTTTGACCGTTTTGAAGCTTACCTTGCGAAATGATTGGACACCTAGCTTGACAGTCGAATTTGCACTAATTCAGTGAGCGCCGAAATAATTATAGTTTTTAACGAAAAAATTATACGCTAAACGCGCGCCAAAGCAGTACTATTAACAAATAATTAACGTTGCGTGACATAATTGTGTAAACGTTCTTTTGTGTCAGCAGTTCGATGCTTTGATAGCTAGCATTCAGCCGCAAATGGCAGATACCAATTAAACGTAGTGTTTTAGTCTGTCGAATAAGTCAAAAGCAGATTTGTCGACAGAACATCAATCGGAGTAGCACCAAAAGTGAAAGTCTTAATACAATCAATTACGTACATGTTTACCGCAGCGACATTGCTGCTGTTTTCAAGCTTGAGCTCTGCAAACGGTATCGACCATTTAGTCTTTGAGGCTCCCGCCAGTATAGCGAACGGTAAACACATTGTTTTGGTGTCGGGCGATGAAGAGTATCGTTCTGAAGAATCTATGCCAATGCTGGCCAAAATTTTGTCTCAGCGACATGGTTTTAAAACCACTGTATTGTTTGCAATAGACCGCGAGACAGGGCTAGTTAATCCGAACGATATCACCAATATTCCGAATCTTTCAGCTTTGAAAGATGCCGACCTTATGATTTTGGCGACTCGCTGGCGTATTTTGCCAGGAGAGCAACTCCAGCACTTTTTAGATTATTTTAATCAAGCCAAACCTATCATTGCGCTACGCACAGCTACGCATCCTTTTAATAACGATGATAAATACGGTGGCTATGATTGGCAAAACTTTGGTCTGAATGTGGTGGGTGAAAACTGGCTTTATCACCACGGTATACATGCGGTTGAGGGTGGTCGAAGTGTAGAGGTCGAAGAAAACGCCGATCATCCTATTTTGACAGACGTAAGCAGCTTTTTTATGTGGTCAGATATTTACGGTATTGAAAACTTAGACCAAGACGCTGCAACCGTATTGTTAAGAGGTGCTGTGACGCAGTCCTTATCGCCTGACTCAAAGATGTTAGACGGCCCTAAAAATGACCCAATGATGCCACTAGCATGGGTAAAAACGTATCCGACGCCCGATGGTAAAAAAGAAGGGAAAGTTTTTGCGACCACCGGTGGTGCAGCGTATGATTTTCAAGAAGAAAGCGCACGACGCTTGGTCGTAAATGCAGCATACTACCTACTTGACATGAACGTGCCAGCTCAGGCAGATGTGTCATATGTTGATGAATTCGAACCGTCTTTCTTTGGTTTTCAAGACACCGATTACTTCATTAAACGCGGTCTAACGGTAAACGATTTTGCGTTAGGCAGTTCAGCACGGTCTATTTTAACTGTAGAAGAGCTTGAGGCGCTAGGTCAGTCTCCGAAAGTAACGCTCGAAGAGGGCGATACGGTGTTGCTGCTTGGAAACGGACTACCCGAGCGCATGCTTTACCATGGCTTTTTTGAATCTGAGGTGTATTCGCGCCACGCAGATAAAAATATTACCATCCGTACATTGGCTAAACCTGGCTACACGCCAGGATTTAGGCCGCACTCTTCGCGCAATACTCAATGGGCGTTCCCGGGCGCTGAACGCTACCATCCAGACAAACTACACCACAGTGGAGAAGGTTTTCACCCTACCAGTGACGAGTGGCTGTATGACATTCAGCCTGATGTAATTATCGCGTTCTTCGGTTTTAATGAGTCGTTTGATGGTCCAGAGGGATTAGAAAATTATCGTGCAGAGTTATCAAACTTCATCAATCATTCATTGGCGAATAAGTATAATGACGGCGATATTTCGAAACTTGTACTGGTTTCGCCGATTGCATTTCAAGACCTGTCAGATAAATACCCACTCCCTGATGGCAAGCAGACAAACAAAAACCTAGCCGCCTATACCCAAGCAATGGCTGAGATAGCCAATCAGCGCGGGATTCATTTTGTCGATTTATACACGCCAACCAAAAAGATGTTTGAGAGCACCGATCTTCAACTTACAGTTAACGGTGCGCATCTGAATAAAGCGGGGTATGAGCAGCTTTCGACTATTTTAAGTGATGCTTTGTTTACTGCTGAAGATGTCGCGCTTGATGACGCGACGCATGCGTCGCTGCTTGAAGCGGTGCTAGACAAAAATTGGTACTGGTTTAAGCGTTATCAAATGCCAAATGGCGTACACGTTGACGGCAGACGGTTTGAGCCTTATGGCGTAGACAACTATCCACAAGAAACACTAAAAGTTGTACAAATGACTGAGAATCGCGATAAGCAAATTTGGAGCTTACTGCGCGGTGAAGCGTTTGATCTTGCGGCGGCTGATGCTAACACGCAAAAGCTTGATAAAATTAAGTCCAACGTATCTGAAGATAACGTGCAAGCTTACAAGTATGGTGAAGACGCGCTGAAGGACTTTACTGTAGCAGACGGTTTTGAAATAGAGATGTTTGCTTCTGAAAAAGAATTTCCTAATTTAGCGAATCCAGCGCAAATGGCTTTTGACAACCAAGGCCGGCTTTGGATATCTACGCTAGAGAGTTATCCACATTATAAGCCAGGCGACCCTAAGCCAAATGATAAAATTCTTATCTATGAAGACACCGACAATGACGGCAAGGCAGACAAAGAAATTGTTTTTGCTGAAAACTTAAACCTACCCATAGGCTTTGAGTTGACCGAGTATGGGGTATATGTCTCGCAAGCGCCGAATCTTGTATTGCTACAAGATACAGATGGGGATGACAAAGCGGACACCTATGAAATTATACTGTCGGGTTTTGATACTCACGATACCCACCATGCGATCAGCGGTTTTATAGCAGACCCCTTTGGCGGAATTATAATGCAGGAAGGGGTGTTTTTGCACACCAATGTTGAGACTGCATACGGTCCGGTAAGAGCGGTGAATGCAGGATTCTATCGCTTTGACCCACGCACACAGCGCCTGCAGCGCATCGTGCAAAATCACGCGCCAAATCCTTGGGGCATTGCGTTTGATAAGTGGGGCCAAAACTTCTTCATGAACACCTCTGACCCAGCCGTATATTGGATGCTTCCGGTCGAGTTAAAAACGCGTTATGGACAGCTTTCTCTTGGCACCGACACATTGATTGAATCGGACCACAGAGTGCGTCCTACCTCTGGTTTAGAGTTTGTGTACAGTCAGCATTTCCCAGAGGAAATGCAGGGAGATTTTATACTCAACAACGTAATTGGGTTCTTGGGTGCCAAGCAGCACACACTCAAAGATGACGGCACAGGCTATGTGAGTACGTGGCGTCAGGATTTATACACATCCACCGACCCTAACTTTAGGCCAGTAGATTTAGAGTTTGCGGCTGATGGTTCTCTATATGTAGTGGATTGGCACAATCAGCTCATTGGTCATATGCAGCACAATGCGCGTGACCCGCTCCGCGACCATGCCCACGGGCGAATCTATCGCGTTAAGCACAAAGAACGCCCTTTGGTTAAACCTGTTCCGGTTGTGGGAGAGTCATTAGATACCCTGTTTTCTTATCTTACGTCACCTGACTATCGCTTGCGTTATCGAGTGCGCCGAGAAATACGCGAGCACGACTTTGCGGACGTACAAAAAGCTAAGGAACGATATGTCGCGTCACTCGATAAATCTCACCCAGACTACGATGTGCATTTAACTGAGGCGCTATGGATCAGCCGTTTTGATAATGACCAAGACAAAGCTTTCGCGGCCAAGCTTCTAGAGCATGAGAATTACCATGTGCGAGCAGCCGCAGTTAAAGCGGTTCGTCTTCACCTTTACGAATACGATACGAAAGACGCTATAGCAATCATGGCCAAAGCTACCGGCGATGAGCATGGTCGGGTCCGTTTAGAGGGTATCGTTGGTATTTCTTGGATTGATAGCCCAGACGCGCTCGATGCCCTATATAAAGCCGGCGAGTTAGAGGGTGGCCCCTTAGGCCCGTGGATGCGCACGGCGTTTTTACAAACCGTGGGCAATCTTGGTGGTAAGTGGACAGAGCAGCTCGCTGAAATTGAGAACGAAGCGGCTCACCTTACAGGCCCTGCGCTTGCCAAATATCAAAAAGGAAAAGAGATTTATAACCGCGAAGGCTACTGTGCGACGTGCCATCAGCCTGACGGTAAAGGTCTTCCCATCGCTGGCTTCCCGCCTCTTGTAGGGACCGAGTGGGTAACCGGTAATCCGGCAGTTACCGCCGATGTTATCTTACATGGTTTGATGAAACGAATTTACGTCAAAGGCGTCAAGTACGATGGTCATGTACCGATGACCGCGTTTGGCAACATGCTAGACGATGACGAAATTGCGGCAGTACTAACGTACGTGCGAAACGCATGGGGCAACGAGGCGAAGCCAGTGTATGCCGATTTGGTTAAACGCGTGCGCGCAAGCTCGCCTAAAGACCGCGGTTTTTGGACCGCTAGCGAGTTGCTTAAGAAACACCCTGAAGGTGGCTACCCTGACGGCTTACCTGAAGATGCAGATCCTGAGCAATAACATCAGTTGTTGCTCAATTGTACCGAGTGTGTGTCATGCTAGGCGGCGTTGACATTTGTCGCGCCCGCTTAGTTTTGTTTTATTTGCCCTCGCATTTTTGACGGGTGCATACCGAAAAACTGCTTAAACTGCTTGGTGAAATAGCTGTGGTCACTAAAGCCAGTTTGGTACGCGATGTCAGATACTGGGAGATTGGTTTCCATAAGTAGACGCCTAGCATTCTCTAGTCTTACTTCATTAATTAGTCGTGAAGGTGTTTTGGAAAGATGCTTTTTAAATCTGCGTTCAAGCGCACTTACCGATAAATGCGTAAGTTCAGCTAGCTCTTTTAGCGTGATGTGTTTATGGTAATTTTGTCTGATGTATTCTACCGGTACTCTAACTGACTCAAACACCGAGAGCGCCTGAGATGACTTTTGGAAATGCCGCGTAATACCATAGTTTCCAACTACAGAGCCATCACTTGCCAGTAGCGGTCTCTTAGAGGTAGAAAACCAAGCGAGCTCGCCATCGCGAGTCATATTCATTTCAAGGCGCGCGGTTATAAGCTCGCCATTTAACAGTTTTTGGTCGTCATATACATATTGTTTTGCGAGGTGCGGCGGAAAAAAATCAAAATCAGTTTTACCGTATACTTGCGAAAGTGAGCTACATCCAAGGTGCTCAATAAAAAGCGTATTTGCATAAACCCACTGACCTTCAAGGTCTTTAATCCAAAACAGTACATCTGGCACAAGTTCAAACGCCTCTACTAAAGCATCGATATGACACTCCTTGATATCGTTTTGTTTGATTTCCATCTACTCTCAGTTCTCTTTATTTGCAGGAAATTGTAACGCTGAAATGCTTGCAGCACCGTCCGATAAAATCATATTCATTATCATAGCGCGCTACTATACTATGCAACATATTGTTAACAAATTAGGTAATAGCATGAGTGAATTTAATAATAAAGTCCGCATGGGTATGGTCGGCGGCGGGCAGGGAGCATTTATTGGCGCTGTGCACAGAGCTGCGGCCTCAATAGACGGTGAGATTGAATTAGTATGCGGTGCATTTAGCTCCTCACATGAAAATTGTTTAGCAACCGGAAAGGCCCTGCACATAAATCCAGAGCGCTGTTATGCAACATACGCCGAAATGTTTGAGAAAGAAGCTGCCCTCCCCGAAGAACAGCGTATGCAGTTCGTCTCTGTGGTCACGCCGAATCATTTGCATTTTCCTGTAGCTAAAGCTGCGATTGAAGCAGGCTTTCATGTGATGTCCGATAAGCCAGCAACCTTTACCTTAGATGAAGCGATTGCGCTCAAAGAAGTGCTTGATAAGCACGATGTTTTATATGGTCTAACACATACTTATACCGGATATCCATTAGTAAGAGAGGCCCGCGATAGAATTGCAGCAGGGGAATTAGGTGAAATCACCAAGGTAGTTGCGGAATACTCTCAAGGATGGCTGTCTGAACCTCCAGGGCCTGATAATAAGCAGGCAAGCTGGCGCCTTGATCCAAAACGCGCAGGCGTGAGCTGCTGTATGGGTGATATAGGCGTACATGCAGCTAACTTAGCGGAGTTTATGAGTGGTTTAGAAATCACTAAATTATGTGCAGACCTTCAGCCAGTAGTGGCGGGTCGTGAAATAGACGATGACGGAAACGTGCTATTGCGCTTTAGCAATGGTGCGAAAGGCGTGCTTATTGCGAGTCAAATTAGTGTAGGTGAGGAGAATAACCTTAATATTCGTATTTATGGCACCAAGGCGGGTATAGAGTGGCATCAACAAGAGCCAAACACCTTAATTATGAAATATAACGATAAACCGGCGCAATTGATACGCACGGGTGTTGGCAGTTTCCACCCAGTGGCTGCCGGCTCAATGCGCACACCAGCAGGCCACCCAGAGGGTTACTTGGAGGCGTTCGCAAATCTTTATATGGACTTTGCGCGTCAGGTGCGAGCATTTAAAGATGATGAGGCCAGTGCAAAACTTAGCAGTAAAGCGCCCGGTATTGATGAAGCGATTAGAGGAATGGCATTTATTGAAAACTGCGTCGCGGCAACGCGCGCCGATCAAAAGTGGGTCGACTTCAAACTTGAAAATGTGCTGTAACTAAAATCAAAAAAGCGGCTGTGCAACACAGTCGCTTTCTTTAAATTTGTACCGATGCTTTGAACAATACGTCCTAATTAACCCCACTGATTTTTTACAAACTTGGCTCTCAGTTTTTGAGGTGAGAAAACACCCAAGGTAGCAAGTTCGCCTCAGCAAAGGCATTATCCCAGCTGTTGTGCTTCACATCAGGGTAAATAGTAAGCTTCGCATTTCCACCTGCAGCATTGATTGCGTTGACCATCTTTTTCGATTCAGCCACTGCTACCACATCGTCAAGCTCACCATGAAAGGCCCAAACCGGCGCACTTAAATCCATAGTATTAACTAGGTCAGGATGGCCGCCTCCGCAAATAGGCACGGCAGCTTTAAATGTGCCCGGCAGGGTAGAAATAATGTCATAGGTTCCCATTGCGCCCATAGAAAGTCCCATAACTGCCATCTTATCTGAGTCAATGTATGGAGTGTTTGATAGTTCTTCTACTAAGCCTAAAAGTAACTGCATAGAAGGCGTTTTGGCTGCATCCACTTTAAAAGTGAACTCAATAGGTCGAGTGTCGCGCTTAACATCCACATTTACCCAGTAATCATCTTTGGCAGCCTGCGGAAAAACAATAATGGCAGGATAGGTCGACCTGAATTGCTCAGTCAAAAACATCTCAGCACCATGGGTAAGCTGTGCAATGTTATCATCGCCGCGCTCGCCCGCGCCGTGTAGCATCAATATCAGTGGGTACTTTTTCTTAGCATCGAAATTATCGGGCATGAGCATACGATAGGGCAACGACTGATTTTGCACAATATCAGCATTGGCGTATTGATGTTTTTCATACTGAGAAAAGTCCGTAGCGTGAGCCTTAAGTCCGAGCAACAACAAAAGTGTTACCAATAGCGTCTTCATAATTGATATTTCCTTATAGGTTTAGAATAAACATAAGCACCACAACGGCCACAACGCAAGCCACATTTAGCGGCGCACCCATGCGCAACATGTCTTGTATAGCAATACGCTGCGTGCCAAATACGATAGCGTTTGGCGCAGTTGCCATAGGCATCATAAACGCGCAGCTAGCGGTCATCGCGGCCGGCAGCATTAGTAACATTGGGTCTACATTTATTGCAATCGCAAGGGCTGCAAGAATGGGCATCATGAGCGCCGCGCATGCCGTGTTGCTCATAATTTCCGTGATAAACGTAATCGATAAACAAATGAGCCCAATCATCAGCCAAATCGGCCAGTTTGAAAAGGCTTCAAAATGCTTGGTAAAATCGCTGATTAAGCCGGTATTGCGAAGCGCAAGCGAGATTGCAATGCCACCCGATACCAATAAAATTACTCCCCACGGTAATTCTTTGGCTTGCTCCCATTCGAGTAAAGGTTTGCCATGCCCATTTGGCACTACAAACAGTGCAATTGCACCTAATAGCGCAGTATACCCGTCGTGAGCAGCAGGGAGATTAAACCATTGGCTCCAGCCACCAAACGGGTCCCCTCGAGTCATCCATGCGATGATAATAAGCACAAAAATAGCCAACACTCGTCGTTCGTCGGTTTGCCATGCGCGCTTTTGAAAATTGCTGTCACACGGTGCATTAGTGCATCGCGAGGTAAGTCTAAAGGTGACGATGGGAAGAAGCACAATTACAAAGGGTATTCCCCACAACATCCAGTCAATAAAACTGATGCTCGTGCCTGTGGCTTGCTCATAGGCCTGCATAAAAACTAAATTTGGCGGTGTACCGATAGGCGTTGCCAAACCTCCCACGCTTGCGGCATAGCAGATGCCCAGTAAGAGCGACACGGTGAATGCAGGTTTACTCTTGGCTTTATCTAAGGTGGCAAGTGCAGCAGGAATAAGCATCATTGCCGCCGCAGCGTTTGATATCCACATACTGAGTAAAGCTGAGCACATCATAAAAGCGACTACTATTTGCTTTTCGGTTTTAGGCCGCAGGAGGCTGAACAACAAGCTGGCTAAGCGCAGGTGGGCATTAGATTTGACCATCGCTATCGACAGCATAAAGCCACCAATAAGCAAAAAGTTGATAGGATTGCCAAACGCGCTGCCAAGTTCACTGCGAGATATCACGCCGCTCAACGGAAAAGCAGCCAATGGAATACATGCGGTCATGGGGATGGGAATAGCCTCAGTTATCCACCAAATCGCGCACAAAGTAACCACAGCTATTGTAAAGCTAGCGTCAAAACCGAGCCCGCTAGTCAAGGCAAAAATAAGGCCGAAAACGGCAACCCCTCCACCTGCAATGAGACTTTTGGGTCTTATCGTTTGAGCGCTACTCACGCGCTTGTGAGCCTAAATGTTGTTCAAAAAAACGCTGCATAATTGTTGTTGTCTGTACAGACTCTGGCACATACATACTCATAAATTGAGCATGCGTGAAACCCTCAAATACATGCAGTTGCGCGGCCTTATTAAGTGCAATGAGTTTGGCATGCATCGCCACCATCGGACTAAGTGAATAGTCGCGGGTCGACGTTATCATTAGTGCCGGTGGAAAGACGGTCAAAGCATCAGAAAAATCGCCCGGAAACGCATCTTTATTATTGCTGTCTAGGCCCTCCCAATACTCTACATCAGATATTTGAAGGGGCTTGCGCTGCTGTAGCGCAGCTGCATAATAATTACTGTCACCATTTAAGGCGGTGGGCGCAGAGCACAAAAAAGCAGCAGCGCCTGGAGAGGGCAAGTCTTGCTTGTGTAACCATACAATTGCTTGCCCGGTTACACGACTGCCGGCAGAGCAACCAAATATGCCAATATTCTCGGCAGGGTAGGTTTTCAATAGATGCCGATATACTGTTTCTACGTCCTTATTGGCGGCTGGGAAGCGGTAATCGGGCGCTTTTTTATAATCAATCGCAATGACTTTGATACCCGCTTGGCTAGCAATTGGCATGCTTTCGAGCTGTCCACCAAAGCGACCGCCATATTTAAAGCCACCACCATGTAGGTTTATCAGAACTCTGTGTTGATTGTTTGCACTGATGCCGTTTTTAGGCACAACAACATCTGTCTGTACACCATCAATCATGAGCGGCGTTATATCAACCTCAAATCGCGCTAAGGCTTTTGGCATAATAACGCTATACATTTGAGCCTCACAGGTGCGAATGTCTTGTGCACTCGTTTTTGTATAAGGATTACATTTGGCGCGAGCTTTTTGCATAAGCGCGTCTTGCTGGGCAAGTCCGTTTATGGTGGCCTGACTAAAATATTTTGATTGTTTGGGTAAACTAAATGCCTCAACTTCAATGTGTTCAGCTTTGCTTTTTGATGGTTTTACTTGCGCATAAGTAAACGTCGCAGCCGATAGCGTGAGTAGAATAATTACGGCATAAATGCTCGAAAAAATGCTCAATCGAAGTTGTACTCGTTTTGTTAACATAGCGGCTATATCCCTAGCGTCATATCTCAGTGATGATTATCTTTTTGAGGTCGATGTTTACATTCAATGTTCACGCCCAATGCACGCATTCATTGCACGCAATTAATGCACATCCTCAACTTTTTCATATTCACGTTCTAGACTTGCCAAATATGCGACTAGATCGCGAATTTGATATTCATCCAAAAAGCGATGCATAGGAGGCATGCCCGACATTGGACGTTGCAGTGTCTCAATATCTTCAAATGCAAACTCTTCAATCAAGTTTTCTTCACGTTCAATTTTAATTATCTGTTCAGTTTCTCCCTGATAGATGCCCGAGAGAGTGCGCCCGTCTTTAAGATTGAGTACCACTGTTCCAAATCCAGGCGCAATAGCGGCGCCCACATCAACAATAGATTGCAAGAGGTATTTATTGTCGTGCATCCGGCCAATATCAGACAAGTCAGGACCGACATCTCCACCGCTCCAGTTAACCATGTGACAGCGCATGCATTCACTTGCACCGCCGCCGGCAAAAATATTGCGCCCTTGTTCAACGCTTCCGCCATATAAACTACTGGCGTATCGCGTCATGATATCTGCGCTCTCGATATAGTTTGAATATTCATTGAGGGCCAACTGAACCGCTTCGTTGTCTCGTGAGCGGGCAAAGTCCAACATTTCCAGCGTCGCACCATTGGTTTGTTTAGACCTGTTGAGTTCGGTCATCGCGCTAAGCGCAATTTCATCATACTCAGGCCCTTTGCCTTTGCTAAGCACCGAATATGCGACTTGATTGTCTTTGCTGTACTCGCTTTGTAAAAACAGCTTCGCCTGCGCAAGGCCTGCTTCTGGATTAATATCAAAAAGCTTGGTGAGCGCATCGCCGCGAACCTCGATGTCTGCGTCTTTGCTTAGTTCATATAAAACATCTTCAATATTATTAAATGCGCGGCTATTTAAATATGTGAGCGCTTGGATGCGCACTTTTGCGCTATTTTCAGTGTTCTGAGCAGCCGCCAGTAAAACGCTGTTAGGAATGTCCATTGCGTTGGTCTCAGCTAAGCGGATAGTTTGCACCAAGGCCTGTACTTGTACCTTTGCCAGTACTTTTGGCAAATATTCTGCCACTGCGGCTTGAATAGGCTCTCTATTGCGAGCCGCTTGCGTAGGTAAACCAGTCGTTGTGTCGATAGGGTTAACATTGTTCCATGCCTCAATCGCAGAAAGAGCTTCGCTGGCAAGGCGAGTCGGTAATCCGTCACTGGCTGCATATTGCAATAAATTTACGGCGTCTTGGACAGTGCCTTGCGCATAGGCTGCATTGATCACGCGATGATGTTGCCATTGCCCGACCTTGTCTTGCGGGTACTGCTCTGAGGGAAGTCCAATTTGCGTTGTTAAATAATGGGCGAGGGCGGGGCGTGCTTCCACAATGGCTAAATCGTTTATTGCGGTAATGGCTTCATTAACAATATGCTCAGCATCATCATTTAAGAATGCCGCAATGTCGGGGCTCTTCAACCTGCGCGCCGCCAACAATATGCCCATACGCACATGTTCTGAATCATCCTGATAATACGACCACCATAAAGACTGTGGCAAACCAGAAAGCGCCATGGTGAGGCCATGTCTTACCCACAGATCTTTATCTTGATATTTTTTGAGCGCGGCTATAATGCTTGGCACACTGGGCGCATAAGATAAACGACCCAAACCGATGCCTGCATACATGACTACGCGCAAATGCTCATCGTTTAAAGCATCTACTAACTTTTGTGCGCTCGGTGCATAACGATGATCGCCCATTGCTCGTGTTGCTTGAATGCGTACCTGGGCATTATCGTCGTCTAGCAGACCCATGATGGTATTAAGCATAGGTTCTGGCGCTTGCGCATAATAAGACATTTGGCTTAAACCCCATACTCCATGTAAGCGCGTTATCTCATCTAATTCTGTGTCTTTTGCTAATGCAGAGAATATCGATGCACCGGCATCACCGCGCTTGGCTAATTCAAACTGCGCGCGCTGCCGTATACGCATATGCTTATTCTTAATTAGGCTGACAAGTTCGTCGTTATCGAAGTCTGCGAAGTCACTGGTCAGTATCTCTTCATTTAACTTTACCGTATTGGTATTGCCATAATCTGGATTTGATAAGCGATATACCGCGCCCTGAGATTCAGGCTCCCAACCGCCATAATTATATTCAGAGATATACATCGCGCCATCGGGGCCAAAATCCAAATCTACCGCGTTGAAGCCTTGCAAGAAGGTATCGTTGCTTACCATGTTGAAGGTAGCGCCGTCATCCTCTAGCGTAAATGTGGTGATATTCGATTGTGCTGGAGAGCCCATATAATGAATGACAAAAAAGGTATCTTCTAAATCGGGGCCAAAACTGCTGCCGGGGTTGTAAACTAAGCCAGAGGGCCCGCCATTTAGGGGGCCAACCGCTGGTAGCATAAACGCGGGTTGTTTATCGTTGCGAGGCTTGTACTGGTCTTGTGTCATCCACGCATTCGGGATTTTGGGATCACCGGTATAATAAGAAGAACGAAGTTTTAAACGCTCAGTAAAGCTCATAATGCTCTGATGGCCAGCATGCCAGCCTGAGTCGCCGCCTTCCACCAAGTAATTGACTCGCTCTAGATCTCCGCCATCGCCATCGTTGTCTGCGGTAAATAGATTGCCGTATTCATCAAAAGCAAGTTCTTGTGGGTTTCGAAGACCTGTATAGAAATACTCAATGTTTGAACCATCGGGGTCTGAGCGAAAGACACCACCTAGATTAGGGCCGTAAAAATGATTCCCCTCTTTGGTGGTGACGTTAAAACCTCGGTCGCCAATGCTCCAGTATAGTTTACCGTCAGGTCCCCATATCAAGCCGTGCAAATCATGCCCGTAAAAACTAATGCGTATTCCAAAGCCGTCCTGTAATGATTCTCGCTTGTCTGCGCTCCCATCACCATCGGTATCTTCAAGCTGCCAAAGATGGGGAATGTTGGTGTAATAGACTTTTCCGTCTCGCTCAATCACTCCTGCGCCGATGCCGTCGAGTACGTCATTGTAGCCATCAGAAAATACTTGGCTATGGTCAGCTCTGTTATCGTCATCGGTATCTTTGAGTAAGCGAATAATGTCATCGCCGGTGCGATAGTATGACATAGGGCGTTCATCGGCGTACCTTTCATACATCGCAAGACGGTCTTCATTGGACGTAATGTAGATATCCTCGACGGTTTTATTTTCGTGACCGCGAATATCATCTACGCCAGCGGTAAAGCGGGCGGTTTCAACCATCAGCATGTCGCCCTTTGAATCAAAGGTAAAATAGGCGGGGTTTTGCGTTTGTGTCTCGTCAGCCCAAAGAGATATTTCAAAGCCTTTTGGCAGCTTGAAATTATTCATTCTCAATTCAGCTTCACGTTCAATTTGCTCGATGCTTTTGTCTTGAACCGTGCTCGAGGTTTTATCCTTAGCAGTCGGTGCCGGTTCGTTAAGCTGCTGCTCGGTCGACTCTTGAGGCGAGCAAGCCATGCATGCAAAAATACTGATGACTAGTAAAACTTTTTCCGATAGATGCTTCATTTTTGTTTGCCTGCTTCAACGTGCTTTGACTGAAATTTAAATAAGAAATTGCTCGATAACCGCCCCTTAACTGGGTCTTCACAAATGTCTCGCTCGGGCTGGTCAATATAAGCTGAATGTAAAATAGAGGTGGGGTAGGCCACGAAACGATTTGGTTTATAGTCGACTTTGTGAATCAATTCGTAATGGTGGTCTGAGTCAGTAAAATATTGCCGTTTAGGCGCACCTTTGCTGTCAAATACCTGCTGCATTGACGCAAAATAACTCGACTCTCTGTGCGAAGTAATGTTTTCATATCCGCTAGGACGATGGCGGTAAAAGCCGGTTCCGCCAAACACCCCGGGATTCATATAGTGCAAGACGGCAAAACAGTTTGGCTCTGACGTATCGAAGTGAGGAACGCACTGAGCTAATTCCATATCTTGGGGCTGTTTTGTAAGGAGCGAGTAGTTTGCATTCATTGGAACGACTTGCATATTGCGCGACAGCCGCAGCCTTTGGTGCAAGGTTTTTGCTGCAAATTGCAATATAGGCAAGCCATAGTCTTTTCTGAGAGGAGCACGCACGCCAGGATAAAAAGCACCGACATCTTCTCTACGTGCAGAGTAAGCAGCCTGCCCCGCTTCTTGAATTGCCAGGTCATAATTAATAAAAAAATCATCTACAATAATTACGCTAGTATTCTCGTGTCCGATATTCTCAATCATTACCTGCATTTTGGGGTTTAACTCAAACATTTTTATCCTGTTGGGGTTGATAAAACCGAATTATGAATAGTTTGCGATGCGTTATTCAATGCGCGTCCTCAACCCAGCCTGCATCTATCTATAATGACTGATAAAGTCCTTGTGCTTCGGCATTTTTTGCACCGCAGCCTCAACACTTTGCTTATAAGAGTTCAAAAATTTATCTAGTTCTGGCACTTGCATCGCTTTAACGCTCGGATGGTACTGTTTGGGTAAAACGCCTTGACCAAGCAGAACTTGCACCCACGAGTCAATTTGAAAAACATCAAACTCTGATTCAAATACATTTGCGCTCTGTTCAAACAACTCGATTCTATGTTTTAAGCTCTCGGGTATTTCCATATTTGACAGGTAGCGCCAAAAATCTGAATCGTCGCGTTCATTTACATGATAATGCAACACTATAAAATCTCGTATGCGTTCGATTTCTGTGGCGGTCTGCTTGTTATACTCTTCAACGTTTGCTTCACTAATATTCGAGTTCGGCAGTAAACGCAGCAAGCGTATGATACCGGTCATGAACAGATGTATGCTGGTTGATTCTAGCGGTTCAATAAACCCGCTAGATAAGCCTAGTGCGACACAATTTTTGTTCCACACTTTTGAGCGCCGGCCAGTTAAAAATTTGATCAGTCGTGGTTCACTGGTCAACTCGCCGTCTACAGACTGGATAAGCTTGTCTTTGGCCGTGCTTTCATCCATGAATTTGGTGCTAAAAACAAGCCCGTTTCCCGCTCTGTTTTGCAACGGAATACGCCACTGCCAGCCGCTTTCATGTGCAATGGCACGCGTATAGGGCGGTAGCTTATCGGCCAAGGTAGTCTGTACTGCCCATGCTCTATCGCATGGAAGCCAATGAGACCAATCTTCGTAGCCAGTTTTCAAAGCATCCTCAATGAGTAAGGCCTTGAAGCCAGTGCAGTCTATAAATAAATCACCTTCAACGTTTTGCCCTGAATCCAGTGTTAAAGAAGTGATATTTCCTGATTCGGGGTCAATATTGACCGCGCTGATTTTGCCCTCGATACGCTGCGCGTTGTTCTTTTCACTGAGCTTTCTTAGGTATTGAGCATATTTGCCTGCATCAAGATGATAAGCATAGTTAATGTTCGCTTTTTCAGACGTTGCAAATTTGTCGTTTAACGCGCATTTAAATTCGAAACAATAATCACCATAAGTGTCAACGAGTCCTTGTTCGCGGCCGTACAGCCAGAAGTGTTGAAAACCCGCTAGATATGAGTCTTTGCCTGTTTTGCCAAAAGAATGGAAGTAAGATTCGCCCTTTACGCGCCAGTTTTCAAAATTAATACCCAATTTGAATGTTGCGTTAGTCTCCCGCACAAACTCTTGCTCGCTAATACCAAGCAATTTATGAAAAACGCGCACAGTGGGGATGGTGGCTTCACCAACACCAATCGTACCGATATCGTCAGATTCAATGAGAACGACATCGAAAATGCTGCTCAGTTGTTTTGACAGCGCAGCCGCTGCCAACCAACCAGACGTTCCGCCACCGGCGATAACAATTTTCTTTCGTTCGAGCTTACTCACACACTACTCCTCAACGTCATGCTTGTATCTATTTGTTTAACCTATCTATTATTAGCGACCGTAGTCGTCTAGCGTGGTTTTCATCCAGAGGCGCTAATATGCCTTTTGCATTTTCAGGCAGATGGTCATGGCTTTGTTCAGCGTCACCAAAAATATAATAATCAAATACGTGTTTCCATGCTTGCTTCTCTGCTTCGCTTCGATCGCGTATTGACAGCATTGCATCATGCAAGGCGTTAATGGGTGAACCCAAATAGCGTGGTGATTCATCCCACCAATAATTTACTAAGACGTTGAATGGGTTCAATCCCTCCACGTGATGCCACCAAAGAGGGGGTATATATAAAGCATCTCCAGGCGATAGCTCGACCTCTTGAGCCGACGATAGTGCATCTTTAAACCTCGGATGCTTGGTAAAATCTGGCGCGGCAAAATCTACCATCGAGATAACTGGACCGCCGGGCGTTACCTCAAAAGGACCAGGATATAGATTGTTTATTTGCTCTGGTGGAAACAAAGTAAACTTGCGCTTACCCGTGGTACAGCACGCTATATTTTTGTGCACATCATAGTGACATGAGGCAATTGTTTTGCCCCCAATCCACAAGTTCGGCACGATACCTTGGCGTGCCTCATCGTTTTGCCCATCGCTTTCAATAACGATGGCATGATCATCCGTAAAACCCGGGAAATGAGTGTTTGCTGGATTTGACGGGATATAATAGTTGTCACCGCCGGCTTCGCTTTCTATGCCTTTTCGAATTGCGTTTAAGACATCATCGATGCGCATCCGTGAAGTGGTGTAATTTAACTTTGTTACATCATCGTTGTAAAAAAAACGTCCACCGTCTTTGCCCAGACCCTTGCAGCTTAGTGTCGTTTTTCCGTTATAAAAAGAAAGAAGATAGTCGATTGCATGGTTGCTTGAACGCATGCTTTTTTGCACTAATGGCCACTGAGACACTAATCCCTTGAGTAAAACAGGCGAATCAGAATTCACCACAGTGCTTGGCACAACATTTGTGTCGCTCGCATCAATGGTGCTGATTTGCCATGTTGTCATAGTGTTAAACGCCATAAGGATAATTCTTCAATACTACTGGTTTATCTTGCAATTTTATTCAGAAAATAAAATAAAAAATAGCCGCTAATGGAAGCGGCTATTTACACAAGATAATGTTTCTACATTGCTAATCTAAATCATTCAGATTAGAAAACGTAACGAGCACCTAATTGGTATCTAGCGCCCTGATCATTCAATCTCCAAAGCTGACGTTCGTTTCTCACGTGAGAACGTTCGTCTTCATCGGTGATGTTGATGGCTTCGAGGAAGACAGATAACTGGTCGTTCACATCGTAGCTAAGATTAACATCAATCTGATCATAAGCTTCAACAAAGATTGGGTTATTGAAACCGCCTCTAGACGCTGTTGCTAGATAATCATCACGCCAGTTCCACGCGATTCTTGCAGCAAATCCATCTTTTTCATAGAAACCAACAAAGTTTGCTGTGTCACTTAAGCCCACTAGCGCAAATTGTGATTCGCTAGGCAGTGCTTCGGTATCGTAGGCAACGTCGCCGTTTACTATGGTGTAGTTCGCTTGGAATCCGAAACCACTTTCACCGAAGAAATGTTGAATAGCGAATTCTGCACCGCGTATCTCAGCATCTTCGTTGTTTAGAGGTTGCGTCGTTCTGAAGACCATTTCAGGGTCACCGGCTTGTGGGATGATATCCACTGCCAATTCAATCTCCTGAACCTGCTGCTCTGAACCGGTGTAGTCAGCCGGTGAGCCACCTTGTTGGATAATACCCATCATGGTAAACAATGAACGGTTATCAACCGCTACGCCTAGGTCTTGAAGCGCTTGTCGTGCCGCTTGCGCTCTTGGGCCAGCAGTTTGGTCTAAGATGCCAGCGAAAGTTCTATCAACCGTACCTATACCGATGAAGTTTGAAACACGCTTTTCAAACAAGCCTACAGATACATAACTATCGTCATAATAATATTCTAACGAAACGTCAAAGTTATCTGATTCAAGCGGTAGAAGCCCCGGGTTAGACGAGTTGGCAGTTGGAATAGCGCTCAGCAACGATGAACCGTTAGTACTAAACCCACCGGCTGATGCTCTAAGCGCACCATATCCAGCTCTTGCGATTGTTTTACTATAAGAAAAACGGCCTTTCAGGTCTTCCGTAAACATGATGTCAAAGTCCATGCTTGGAAGAATATAATCGTAATCAGACTCTTCGCTTAGTGGCGTAGCCTCTGTATCGGCAGGTGTAAAGCTGCTAAAGTCATTATCACTTGCCCACACTAGGTAAGATGGAGCAGTGAATAATGATGTTGACGTTACATCAGTTTTCTCGTAGCGCATACCTGCTAGGAAATTAGTTTCCATTCCGCCAAGTTCACCTTGAAGGGCAACTTGGAAGTAGGCTGCAAATGAATCTTCTTGGAGATTGTCTCTCGCTTCAAAGATGGGGTTAGGCGCGTAGTTATTGTTTGGATCAGGGTATAAACCCAAAGCAAAGCGCATTAGTTCAGCAGCATCACCAATAAAGCCTGTGTTAGGGTTATCAGCGTTGTAGTCATCGAATTCGCCCGCAATATCGAAGGGCTGAATCATGCCTTCAGGGAATTCACCCGGATTAGCAACACTCCATCCACCGAGGTTCATTGGTAACCAAGCGGTTCTTTGAGCGCTCATTTCCATTTCGCGGGTTTCAATACCAAAATCAAACTGTCCATCGTCAAACTCAAAGGTGCCGTCTAGTTTTATTTGAGTCACGTCGGTGATTTGTTGGTGATGGTCGATAACACCAATTGAAGAGCCTACATCACCAGCGTCTAATACACCGTTTCCGTTACCACTTAAGCCAAGTCCACCACGGTCAAAGTTATCGTTAAGTTCGGTTACAAAAGTAGGGATGTCGCCGTCGAATGTAAGCGTTTTAGCAGCTACTGTTGGTGCACCTAAACTAGTTCGTATTTCACTGATGCCTAAATCGCTATCACCCTTACCGGTAGGCAAACTTTCAAGAGTTGAGTCATGGAAATCAAAGCGGAACGAAAGATCGTCGTTCATTTGATATTCAAGATTGAAACCCAAAGATTTAAGTTCGTTAGCTTGGGTACGAAGTTGTTGCTCGTGACCTTGGTCTACCACACCGCTGTAGCGCTCAGAAATTGAGATAGGTGTTGCGACAGCAGAGTTATCAAACACTACTCTTTCTAGGTTAGAGCCGTTTTGAATCCAGTTACCTAGTTCGCCGCGTTGCTCAACCAAGTCGTTTTCTGCATAGGTATAGTCAACCGTTGCAGTAAGGTTTTCCATAGGACGATATTGGAAGGTCACTTGTCCGTTTGTTCTCTCACGCTCTAGATTTGAGAACACATAGCGGAAATCATTTGGACGTGCATATAATTGGCCAGGTGCCGGTGCGTTTTCGAATATAGACGCATCGAATTGATTGTTGTACAGGTCGTTTTCGCCCCACACACCAATATTCCATTCGTTAACCGTTACGCCGGTAGAGCCCGAATCACGTTTCTGGTAACTAGCAGATACGGTTACACCGAATGTTTCATCATCATTAACGAAGTTGTATATACCAGAAAGCTCTGGTGTCACATCATCGCCTGTGCGATTGGTGGTGTCGTGTACCGCTTTTACGCCAATGGTGCTGCGCATAGTTGGGTTTTCAAGTGGGCGAGCGGTTAAGATATTAACGGTCGCACCGATTCCACCGGTTGCTATGTCTGCTTTACTGGTTTTATATACTTCAACCGCGCTAACGCTCTCAGACGCTAGGTTAGCAAAATCGAAGGCACGCGTTGGTGCGCTTGAACCTGCATATACGCCACCGGCTGGCATCATACGGCCGTTGAGGGTAATCATGTTGTTACCACCACCAAAACCACGAACGGTTATTTCAGACCCCTCACCATTCTGACGGCTGATTGATACACCGGTAATACGCTGTAGTGACTCTGCTAAGTTTGTGTCGGGAAACTTACCGATATCTTCTGCAGAAATTGCATCAACAACACCTACGGAGTCGCGTTTTACTGCGGTTGATGCTTGTAAACTTGAACGAATGCCCGAAACTTGAATGACTTCAAGTTCCGCATCGTCATTTTGTTGTGCCATTACAGGTGTCGCTGCTGCGCCGCAAAGCAGAACAGAGATACTGGTAGCTAACACAGACTTTTTAAAACATTTGTGTGCTTTCATCGATGTTTCCCTTTTTGTTGTGTGTACTATTTTTGTTGCTTCTGGTGTCTAATTTAGTTGCTCAGCGCGATGAAACAGCCCTTACGTAAATATTCCATATCGCCTATCAACTTCACCCATTAGCAACAACTACAGCATGCAATATTCTAAATGGTATCGTTTAAAATGTTGCATTTATGTTACGAAAACATAGTTGGTAATTACTATTTTTCGTGAATTCTTTCATTGCCTATTCATTTTTATAATAGTTATGAACGCCTTTGTCCATATCAATCTATAACAAGTTTGACTTTTTCCGCCTTAAGTTTTGCGGTTTGAAGCTTTAAATACTGTACTAGGCCGTAACATTAATTTCACATGTTCGTTTACATCGGCCAATCGTTTTATCTCTTATTCTACTGATGATTCATCAAAAACACGCTCCGCTGCAGGCTTGCTTATCTTCATTCGAAGATTTAATCTCACAGCCCTTATTTTCAAACCGCTAGCGCTAAAAATTCGCTTATTGCCACTAAAGGAGTAATTAAGTCATGGCAAATCACAAAGTCTTAAATAACGTCGAGCATAAACACACAAAGGTGCTTACACACTGCTCTGCTCAATATGGTCATAACGTTGGCGCGATTCAAGTTTTCCCAAACGAGATTACGCGTGCTCAGTGTGAGTATCCTATTTTGTTCCTAAAGCAAGCCGATACCGAACAATTTCAATGCTTTGCAATATTGGGTCTTCATCATGACGAAAATTTATTTTTGGATGAAGAGGGCGTTTGGCGCGCCAGCTATGTGCCTAACATCGTAAAAAAAGGACCTTTTTCCATCGGTTTTCAAAATCAAAGTGATACCAACAACGATGCACCCAAGGCCGTGATTTTGATTGATATGGACGATGCGCGAGTTAATGAAGATGATGGTCAGCCGGTATTCCTGGAATTTGGAGGAAACAGTAGCTATTTAGAAGGTATTCAAAACACTTTGGCAGAACTCGACCAAGGAGCGAATTTGATGGCGCCTATGTTTGCCGCATTTGAAAAGCTGAATTTACTGGAATCATGCGCTCTTGACATTCAGGTCAGTGAAGAAACGACGGTTAGGTTTGAAGGTTACCACACGATTAACACAGAGGCCTTGAATCAATTAAGCGGTGAAGATTTAGCTCAGTTAAATCAGTCAGGTTTATTGTCGGTTGCATTTGCTGCAATATCATCTTTAAACAATATCGAAAAATTAGTGACGCTAAAGCGCGCGAAATAAACATCAACCGAAAGCCTAAAACACGCCATGGAAAACCCCACTAGCACGCTTGGAGTCAAACTAATACACATACGCAGCGTTTGTTCGCTGCGTGTTGTTATGACCAAATTGTTAAAGAGCAATCATTTTGCGGCACCAGGCCGTTAATTAATTTGAACCACCCACTGATTGGCAGCGTTGGGACTCAGAGCAACTGACAATACTTGAGTTTCACCGTCTATGGTTACGCTTATTTCATAGTCGCCATAAAAGCCTCTGCCGGCGTACTCGCCATTAGCATTGGTAGTCCCGTTAAAATCATTCCAAAATGTACCGTAAACCGTTTCTTGCCATGCCGCTTGATTGAGTTTTGGCTGCCAATCTTCTGTATACATGGCTGCGTTTGGACGCCAATGTGCACCGGCCCAAAAACCCCATTTCTGCACGCCAACCGTAGCGGGGTGGCTGAAGAATATGGTAAGAAAGTCGCGGGTAAAATCTGCCTGCATTTCTTCATCAAAGGTATCTACATCAAACTCGGTTGAGCGAATTGCTAAATCAGGAAAAGCGGTATGATATCGGTCGATTATTTCGTAAATACGCGTTATGGGCGTTGGGGTCGTACTAAAATGGCTTTGTATACCGATGCCTGTAATTGGAGCATTGTTGGCAATCAGATAATCAATAGTATTGAAAAAGTGATCTTGGTGAGCAGTATTTGTACCGCCACCAGATACGATTGAATAATCGTTAATGTATAAAGGAATGTCTGGATTTTCTTGAGCAGCTTGAACGAACCAATCAATCATCACTTGGTCGCCAAATGCATCCATCAGATAGTGATTATCAAAGGGTTCATTGAGCACATCCCATTCGTCGACTAAACCTAGGGTTTTTCTGCTGACATCTGCGATATGCTTCTGAACTTCTGTTAATACCTGAGAGTCTGCGTTTTGCGGAGCATCGGCGGGCATGAAACCTTGCACGTAGTTAGGCATGTTGCGTTTTGATGGCCAAACCATGACATGTCCACGGGCATATAAGTTATTATCATTCAACCATTGCAATGCACTCAGCGCGTTTTCCTGCGTAAATGGGTCGCCCCATTCGCCTGCCCACGCGCTCCACTTCAAGTTATTTTCTAATCCGCTTTGATTAAAGTTCTCAAGCAGTTTCTCTCGATATGTTTGGCTATCAGCGTCATCAAAAACCAAATGCCTAGCGGCGGCGACTGAGCCAAAGTGATAGGCATGCTTTTTAAGCTGAATATCGACATTAGCATCGCTTACTGGGCTTCCATCAGCGCGTTGCACTTGCAGTGTGAAGTCGCCTTTTCGATGTTCCTCTATTCGTGCAGCGGCATCAGCCCTCCATGCTGCATCTGCATCTCTTCCTATATAGCTTGGCCGCGTTAAAGGTAAATCGTCAATTGATAACGTATTTTTATAATTAAGTAGCGTAATGTTAGCGAGTTGCACCGTCTGCGACTTGCTGCCGTTTCCAAATCCAAACTTGAGCGATATCTCGTTAGCGTCAAAATCGCTCCCTATGGTCATAGGGAGATAATATTCTTGCCACTCGCCCGAGCTAACTAATTGATAGAAGAGATATTTGGTATAGTCCGGCGCTGGCGATTCGACAAAGGCCGTTACAAAACCCGTTCCCGTTTCGTCTGCCGACGCAAGCATCTTAAATTGCAAATAAAGGAGTACAACATCGCCTTCACTCAAGGCGGCGTTTATAGGGTAATTAACTTGGCCATTCCAAAACTGGCCAGTTGGCTTATCGACCACAATTTGAAGTGCAGAATCGAAATCGGGATGCTCAACCGAAACCGTCTCTGCATAACCTACCGGACCGTTGTTGTCTCCTGCAATTAACGTGAAGTCTGTCGCAGGAGTAGCGGTAATAATAGATTCGCCACCCGCCGGTATGTTTGGATTGTCAGGTGTACTCGGCTGTTCTGGAGCAGGCGGCTGCGATGGTGGAGGCGTTGGAGCCTGTGGAGGCGCTGGTGGAGGAGTGGCTGTGCTTTGTGACCCACCGCCGCCACACGCGCTCAGGAAACAAACGATTCCAGCTAACAACAGAAAAGATTTAATTGGGGAGTGTACCGTGCTGTCCAAGCGACCACCGACGTAATTAACATATGCTTTACATAAGAATAACTGTGCAGCTACAACATCGGTTATGCTGAAATCGGTCGAAAATACAACAAAGTCGGCGTTAACGCTTTTTTAACAAGGTTTAAAAAGCGTCATTTTGACCGCTCGATTCGAGTATTTGTTTACGCAGTTGAGAGGGTAAAACACCAAATAAGGCTTTGAATTGCTTGCTAAAATAGCTGTGTTCTGAGAACCCGCACTGGTAGGCTATTTCCATTATTGGCTGCTGTGTTTCAATCAGTAATCTTCTGGCGTTCTCGAGTCTTATTTCGTTTAAAAACTGCTTAGGCGTTTTTGACAAATATTTTTTAAATCGTCGCTCTAGCGCACTTACCGACAAAAATGCCAATTTAGCGAGTTCTTCAATACTGATGTCTTGATGATAGTTTTGTCTGATGTACTCAACCGGCGCTTTTATAGCACTAATTGTTGAGAGTTCATGAGACGAGCGCTCCAAATGGTGGGTAAAGCCATAGCTACCCACTATGTCCCCATGACGATTAAGTAGGGGCCGTTTTGTGGTTGAAAACCAAGCGAATTCGCCATTTGGTCGAAGGTTGAGTTCGATTCGGTTAGTGACCAACTCTCCGGACATGACTTTTTTGTCGTCCATCATAAATTGTTTTGCGATGTGCGGTGGAGAAAACGAATCGTCGGCTTTTCCAATGACTTTCCCTAGTGTTTTAAACCCATAGGTATCGAGCAAAGCCTGATTTGCATAGATGATTTGACTGTTCTCGTTTTTAATCCAAAACAAAGTATCTGGCAGTAAATCAAACATATGTACGATTTGTTGTATTCCAATTTCGTCTAAAAAATCGGTATCTATCATTTCTTGCCAAGTATTCATTGTTTTTCTCAAATTCTAACTGCTGATTTCCACAATATCATAACGCCGAATATGTTGCATGCACAACCGAATTTCTATTAACCCTTGTTAAAAAACTGCATTAGAGTTTATAACAATTATTTTACATCCAATTTGATACATTCGCAGCAAATTGTGATGATAGCGTTTTCAACCAAACACAGCGAATCGAAGGACACAGAATGAAACAAATTAAAGGGCCTGGTATTTTTCTCGCACAATTCGCCTCAGACGAAGCTCCTTTTAATGACTTAAACAGCATATGTGAATGGGCGTCAAGCATTGGCTTTAAAGGTATTCAGATGCCTTCATGGGACAAGCGCTTGTTTAATCTGGAATTGGCTGCTGAAAGTGATGACTACTGCCAAGAAGTGACCGGCACACTGGCATCTCATGGTTTAGAATTAACTGAACTGTCAACGCACTTACAAGGTCAGTTGGTCGCTTCACATCCCGCTTATGATACGATGTTTGATGGCTTTGCAGACGAGTCAGTTCGAAATAATCCAGCGGCTCGCACCGAATGGGCAATTAATCAAATGCACCTTGCGGCAAAAGCAAGTGGTCGTTTTGGCTTAAAGTCTCATGCAAGTTTTTCAGGCGCTCTGTTGTGGCAAACCTTCTATCCTTGGCCGCAAAGACCTGCAGGCTTAGTCGAGGCAGGTTTTAAAGAGCTGGCAAAACGCTGGAAGCCCATCCTTAATTCGTTTGACGAAGCAGGTTGCGATGTGTGTTATGAACTGCATCCCGGCGAGGACTTGCATGATGGCATCACATTCGAAATGTTCCTAAAAGAGGTCGACAACCATCCCCGGGCAAATATTTTGTACGATCCGAGCCACTTTATTTTGCAGCAGCTAGATTACCTCGCGTTTATCGACATTTACCATGAGCGTATCAAAGCTTTCCACGTGAAAGACGCAGAATTCAGACCGTCAGGTAAAATGGGTGTATACGGCGGTTATCAGCCGTGGATAAATCGCCCAGGTCGTTTCCGCTCGCTTGGTGATGGCCAAATAGATTTCAAAGGCATTTTCTCTAAAATGACTGCCAACGATTTTGATGGTTGGGCAGTGATGGAGTGGGAGTGCTGCATGAAACATCCGGAAGATGGCGCCCGTGAAGGTGCAAAGTTCATTAGCGATCACCTCATTCGCCCCACCGACAAAGCCTTTGACGACTTTGCTGGCTCCGGCGCAGACGATGAACTTAACCGCTCAATTCTTG
The DNA here is from genome assembly GCF_042652645.1 of Glaciecola siphonariae. Classification (NCBI taxonomy): domain Bacteria; kingdom Pseudomonadati; phylum Pseudomonadota; class Gammaproteobacteria; order Alteromonadales; family Alteromonadaceae; genus Glaciecola; species Glaciecola siphonariae. Next base: position 38,762 of record NZ_JBHSGU010000017.1, on the reverse strand, counting down.
GCTTGAAGTAAGCTTAGCTTTAATAAGGAATATAATAATGACAATAAGTGAACACTTGACCGAAGCGCAAAAAACGCGTCTGTTTTTATTAAGCTGCATTGCCTTGACCGTCACGGCGATGACCTTTGGTATCCGAGCCGGCATATTAGGTCAACTAGGGGTTGATTTTGGTTTGACTAATACGCAGTTAGGCTACATTACTGCGATGGCCTTTTGGGGCTTCCCGCTTGCTACTATTTTTGGTGGTTTACTATACAACGCGATTGGTGCGCGCATCCTGATTTCGCTTGCCTGCGTGTGTCATATTGCCGGATTAGTGTTGACAATAATCGCCGATAGCTTCTGGGGATTAATGCTGTCTTCGCTGTTGGTGGGCTTTGCTAACGGCTCTGTTGAGGCGGGATGCAACCCAGTAATATCTGAGTGTTATGATAAAAACAAAACAACGATGTTAAATAAGTTCCACGTATGGTTTCCCGCGGGGATTGTTATTGGCGCGCTGATTTCCTTCGCTATGTCGAATGTTGGGCTTGGCTGGCAGTTACAGATTGCGGTCATGCTACTACCCACTGCTGTTTACGGGTTTATGCTCTTAGGAGCGGTATTTCCGAAACATGACGCAGCGATTGTTTCGACCTCCAACAATTTCAAATCAATGTTTACGCCGGTATTTTTATTCTTATTCGTGTGCATGACCATTACCGCACAAACTGAATTAGGTACCACTCAATGGGCCGATAAGATACTTGCCGGAAGTGGTGTTCACCCCATGGTCACCTTAGCCCTAATTTTTGGTATTATGGCTATCGGGCGTTTCTTTGCGGGCCCTCTGGTTCACAAATTCAATCCTACAGGCGTATTGCTATATTCAGCGGTAGTATCGACGATTGGTTTATTTATGTTGTCTCAGTTTAGCGGACCTCTTGCGATTGTAGCAGCCGTGGTATTTGCGCTAGGCGTGACTTACTTCTGGCCTACTATGATTGGTTGTGTTGCCGAGTATTTACCACAAACAGGTGCACTTGGTATGTCAATTGTTGGCGGTGCTGGAATGGCTTCGGTAGCAGTTTGGGCGCCTATTGTAGGTGGTTGGGTTGACGCTGCAAATGCAGATGCTGCCGCGGCCGGTGCAAGTGCAGAAGAGATTGCTGCTATGGCAGGACCTATGGTGTTACAGAACTTAACGCTATTCCCTGTGGTCTTAATCGTCGCTTTCGGTGGATTTTATGTCTACATGAAAAAGCGCAACTCAGCGTCAAGCGAAGCGAACGCTGCTTAATCGGATAGCAATTATGAAAAAAGAAGTACGAGAAACTAATATGGATCGCAGAGCATTTTTACATACGCTTTCTCAGGCCGTGGGTTATACCGCGGCCGCTTCTGTTTTGGCAGGTTCAGGTCTGTCGGTTGCATTGGCGTATTCACCGAAAAGTGATAGTGCCAGCCGCCACGGACTCCTATTTAGCCAAGCACAGATGAAGCGTTTAGCCAGTATCGCCGACACCATATTGCCTGCAACAGATACAAAGAGTGCATCGGCAGTTGATGTTCACGGATTTGTTGACCACCAACTCGTGCAGTGTCACAACGAAGGCCAACAGCAAACGTGTGTGGCCGTAGTGGATTTTATTGAGTCAAATGCCAAAAAGGCATACTCAAAATCGTTTATTGACTTAGATGCTCAGCAGCAAACCAAGGTATTAAGAGATATCGAGGCGCTTAAGACAGCTGATGAAGGTCAAAAAGGGCAATTTAAATTTTTGAAGTCTCTTATTGTGTTTGGTTATTTCACAACAGAAGAAGGCGTTACCAAAGCACTTTCTTTCCAGCCTTTCCCCGGCGGATACAAGGGCTCCATTCCAGTTGAAGCGGACACCAAGGTATGGGGTTCTCTGAATTACTACTAACAGAGTAGATTGATGTTATGAAAGATGACTTATATATAAACGAGACGCGAGAAGAGTTTGACGTCGTGGTAGTGGGCTCCGGTGTAACCGGTGGCTGGGCTGCGAAAGAATTTACTGAGCGCGGCTTTAAAGTATTGATGATTGAGCGCGGGCGCGTGGTTGAACATCGTAAAGACTATCCTACCGAAGCCAAACCGGTATGGACATTTGAAAATCGCACCAAAGTTAATAATTTGCTCACCGAGCAACAGTACAAAGTTCAATCCACTTGTTATGCATGGAACGATGCTACAAAGCACTTTTTTGGCAACGACCGTGATTTGCCCTATAGCACCGAAGAAGGGACAGATTTTTGGTGGATCCGCGGCAATCAACTTGGCGGAAAATCACTCACTTGGCATCGTCAATCGTATCGTATGAGCCCTTACGATTTTGAGGCTAATGCAAAAGATGGTTACGGAAACGATTGGCCTATCCGCTACAAAGATTTAGAAAAATGGTACTCATATGTTGAAAAATGGGTTGGGATTTCCGGTAATGCCGACGGCCTGCCGCAGCTCCCCGACAGTGAATATTTGCCTGCGTTTGAGTTGAACTCTCCTGAGAAGGCTGCAAAGCAGCGTATGGCAGAAGCTTTTCCTGACCGACCTATGATTATTGGTCGCGCTGCACATCTATCAAAGCCCTCAAGGATTCATATTGAACAGGGGCGTATGCAGTGCCAAGCCAGAGATGAGTGTCAGAAAGGCTGTTCATTAGGTGCTTACTTTTCAACGCAAAGTTCTACCCTACCGGCGGCGGTTAAGACCGGTAATTTACATATTGCACCTAACTCAGTAGTGCACAGCTTAATATACGATGAAGCTAAAAATCGCGTGCGCGGCGTTAAAGTGATTGACGCTGAAAACCTAAGCACACGTGAGTACTTCGGCAAAGTCGTGTTTTTATGTGCATCTACGCTAGGGTCTACGCAGGTATTGCTCAATAGTAAATCGAAATCTCGCCCTAATGGCATCGCGAATACATCAGGCGTGACGGGCCACTATCTCATGGACCACAACTATAACGCTCGCGCTGGCGGCAGGTTGCCAGGCTGGGACGATGAATACTATTCAGGAAGACGTCCAACTGGTATTTACGTGCCTAACTTCCAATATACGCCTGAAAAGTATAAGAAGCACTACGTTCGTGGTTATGCCCTAGGCGGTGATGCCGTTCGCTCAAATCATATGGGCGGTGCCCATGCAGACGGTATTGGTGCTGACTACAAAGAGTCTCTTACTAAGCCGGGTTCTTGGCATTTTGGTTTTTACGCGCAGGGTGAAACTTTGCCTCAGTTCGACAATCAAGTTTCACTTCATGAGAGTAAAACTGATAAGTGGGGTATTCCGCAGCTGCACTTTAATACTAAGTGGTCTGACAATGAAAAGGCCATGATGGACGATTGTGCACAAGAGTGTGAAGCTATGCTCAAAGCTATAGGTTGTGAGGATGTGCAGTCGCAGGTGTCATATGAGACGAAGCCTTTCGGTTCTGCTATTCACGAATTAGGTACTGCTCGCATGGGTAAAGACCCCAAGGAATCTGTATTAAATGGCTGGAATCAAAGCCACGATATTCCTAATTTGTTTGTCACCGATGGCGCGAGTTATTGCTCTTCAGCAACGGTAAATCCGTCGCTTACCTTTATGGCGTTGACGGTGAGAGCTGTTGATTATTGTGCTAAAGAGATGAAGCAACGCAGAATATAGGCTTGCTAAAAAGACCATCGTTTACGCTAATTTTTGTTAAACGTTAATTAAGGTCTAGACATAAAAAAAAGCAGAGCATTTAAGCTCTGCTTTTTTTGTGCGTCACGCTAATTTGTGTAGTTCGTTGTTATGTGCAGCTTACTCTGTGCCTCCGCGCTCATTTAGTGAGCGCGTTTATAAGCTAGTTTATAACTTTACTTTTTAAACTCATGGGCGCTGTAATACGCGTTGAGGCTTTGCGTGCCGCTGAGTTCCTGAAGTTCCTCGTTTGTCAGAGCAATATGAAAAATACGTGCGGTTTGTTCAGGGTGTACCGCCGGTATGACTGGGTTTGCCAAAGTAAGCGTTAGCTGATTTTGAGTGCGATTGACACTCACCGATGCAACAGGATTGTCGGCTAGTCCCATCTCCTCTGAACCATAATCAGGTGCATCCCTATACGTCCATGAGTTTACCCTGAGCGATTCTAATAGTGTCTCATCTGAGAGTGAATCGGGAAGAGGGCGAGTGAACGATAGGGTAAAACCGTTTTGTGTAATGTTGACATCTTTAATGTGCAACGGAGTACTCTGGGCATTGTAAGTAATACGTTGTAAGGCTGCAGCGTTGCCGCCTTTTGCATGCCAACCACGGCCTGTTTGCCCCAATAGCATGCTGTTATCGGGCAAAAATACTGGCCTCATTACACCCGATTCCATGCCCTTTGCAAAGGGGATCATAGCGCCTTGCCATTGCCCGTTAACCTTCTCATAAACAACACGCGAGAGGTTAGACTGCGTCTGATCGCCAATAAACATCTGCCCTTGATAAGGTCCAAACGCGCCGTCAGTGCTGTCCCAAACTGGGTTTCCTAATGAGTTGGCTACCTTTCCATGCGCTACAACAATGACCGCTTTTTCTTTACGCTTGATTACCTCAGGCCAGGTGACTTCTTTTGAGTCGGGAGTCATGCCCGGTTCATCTATTAGGCCGGCAGGATGACCGTAAAACTTATCGTCCTCCAGCATAAATATCTTGGAACTGCCCACAAAATCGCCTTGATTATCGGCGTACCAAGGCTGACCTGATAAATCAGCGCCTAAGCCAGCGGGGCTGCGTAAGCCATTGGCAAAGTACTCATATTCGCCCTGCGGCGTTACGCGCACTGCCCAGCCTACATACCCACCATGGCTGCCCATTACATTGCCGCCAGCGGTATAGTAAACGCCCTCGCCAACGCCCAAGTTGAGCGTCAATACATAGTTTCCATCGGCGTCTTTAACTGGACCGTGGGTATAGGTGTGGTAGTTGCCGCCATTAGTAAAGGCATCAAACAGCGTTTCGTAATAGTCGGCAATACCATCACCATTGATGTCACGAATGCGTGTAAGTTCTGCTTTGTTGCCTACAACAGCGACCGATCCATCATCTGATTCTGACAGCACCCCTAAGCTATCAAAAATACCTTCTGCAAAGAGTTGCCATGAATCGTTGGTTTTTTTCCAAACGCCAGCGGTACGGGTCGATACAATCACATCACCGTTTTTTAATGGGTCTAGGCCAATAGCTTCAAATAACTGTTCGCGTCCAACGTTATCTTTGGGCGCATACCAATCTTCGATGCTGTAGCCAGGTGGCAGCTCAGCTTTTGCAGCAGCTTTTTCAAAGGCTTGTTTTTCATAGTTAAAGTCAAGCAATGGTGCTTGCCATGGCGTATCAATCGTATTGATGACCGCGGTCAAGCTTGCTTTTAAATTAGGGCTTGCTGGTAACTCCCATATGCCGTCGGTGAGCGTGCCAACCGATACCTGTAGCGCTTTCATGAACTCAGTATTGACGGCAAACCGTTGAGTTTTATTTACTTGTCCAGTGACTTCAATACTCAGCTTGCCATCAGGGCTAATGGTGTGTGTCAACGCTAAATCATTGCCGCTTACATTAAAATAAAAGCTTACAGGTGCTTTGGGCTTGGTAGAGTCACGAAAATACCCTTTAAACTGTGCGTCTTGCTCAGCAATTCTCTCAGCGAAGGGCACGGTTGAGTAAGCGCTCGCTTTCAGCGTATCAAAGTCTTTGAATTTAGGCGTTTTAAATGAAAAATCTACTAGCTTGCCGGCTTGGTTGTATGGGCGAATGAGGCCGCCGAATGCGCCGAGATTTAACTCAATAGCCTGATAACCCATTTCAAAACCGTTTCCGCCTCTGCCGGTGAGCTCGCCGGATGTCTCTAAAAATCCACCTTGCCATATTTTGGCTACTGATAAGTTTCGTGGGTCAAAGCTATAATGTAGGCCATTAGGTTGGCCCACATGAATGGCTCTTGCACTTACCTCAGGCAGTGGACCTCTTTGCATGCGCACGCGGTCTTGCACGACAAATTGCATAGTATCTTGCATAGGGTCGTATTCAACAGGACCATCAGCAGGCTCTAGCCTGACCAAAGGACCTTGTTTCCACAAGTCGTTTCGGCTGAGTAAAAAGGAGTAAATTGCGCTCACGTCTTTATCGGGGATAACTTGTTCATTGTATCTGGGCATAATGGGTAAATAAGCGCTTCCGGCTTTACTGCCGGTTTCTGCAATTGCTAGCTCAGCCTCAGCGTTACGAATACTTCGCTTTAGATAGTTACTATCAGCCCGTACTTCGTAAATGTGCCCTTCTTGGTTTTGCACTTCACGCTTTCTGGGTTCGCGGGTAAACAGAGCATACAAATTAGGTCCGGTTTTCACCGATTTATCATCTTTTTGAATAGAGTGGCATTCAGCGCAGCCGTAATTTTTAAAGGCAGATTTTCCTTGGTCAACGAGGTTCACTAGTTGTGCTTCATTTGTTGGCTCGCCGCTCTTTGCTGGCATGCTTATTTGACTAAAATCGGCTCTGGCAACCAGCACATTTTTAAGGGCGGTTTGTCCTTCAATCGCATCCACAGACAAAGGGCCGTTGAGCTCCTCCCAGTGAAAGGTTGCGTTTTGCGATGGTGCAGGTGCCACGTAGTTACGCTGCACCTGCTCCCCGTTGATGATGACCGACATAATCAAGGCATCTTCAATCTTATTGTGCCCTTGGTCATGACGCGGAGCACGAAACATAATACTTAAGGAGTGCCATTGGTTTGGCAAAAGTTGCAAGGCTTTTAGCGGGGCACTTCCACCAAATGAGCGATTTGGATTATCTTTATTCCACTCGTCCCAGCTTGGCGCTACTGCGCCGGGTGAGTTGAGGTCGGCCGTGCCATTGTCGCTCATGCTCAAACGCACAGGATAGCGCCCCATCAATAATATATCAGCTGCGCTACCGGGGGTTTGCATAAACTCTAGCGTTACAATTTTGTCGGAATAATAGTCGGCAGACATTATATGTGAGCTGGTATCTTCAATGTCGGTGCTTACAGGATTCGGCGTCGCAATAATCGTCCCGTTTTTGTCAGCCTTCACACTAATTAGCCGGCCGTCAGACTCGGCTGAAGCGGCGGGTGTCCAGTGCGGCGCGTCTTGAAAAAATTCACCGTTGAAGATTTGCTTAGAAGCAACATGTTCTGGATCGTTCGCATGCGCCGGGAGCACTGCCAATAAGGCGCTCGCTAATCCACTTATGAGTATTGTTGTGTGTTTCATTTATGCTCCTAATGCTTAAATTTCTCTTACCCAGATATTGCGAAAACTATTTGCGCTGCCGTGGTCTTGAAGCTTAATTGGCAAACATCCGTGTGGGTAATATTTAGGTTCGCCAATCCATTCAGTCTGACCTTTTAGCGCGATATTATTGTGCACTAAAACGCCATTGTGCAGCAGCGTTAGGTAGGCTGGTTTGACGAGTTCGTCGTTTTCAAATATCGGTGCGGTAAAGATAATGTCATAACTTTGCCATTCTTCTGCAGGACGGCTTGCATCCACCAGCGGAATAAACTGTTTATACACCGATGCAGCTTGGCCATTTGCGTAGGTTTTATTTTCATAGGTATCGAGTACTTGTATTTCATAGCGTTCTTGTAAAAAAACGCCACTGTTTGCTTTGTTTTGCCCCTCTTTTTCTTCTTCGCGTGTGGCGCGCCACTCTATGTGCATTTGCACATCACAAAATGATTGTTTGGTAAAAATATATCCAGTACCGGGTTTGACGGTAAGCGCATAGGGTGAGTCCTCCCACTGCGGATTATTGCCGTCTTTGTCAACCCAGCTATCAAGACCGTTACCGTCAAACAATACAATCGCGTCGGAAGGCGCTTGTCCCGGCATTGCTTCAACCTTCTTTGGCATAGGGCCCCATACTTCTGTCTTTTTTGACTCTTCAATTTGTGCCTGTGTAACATCGGCCATAGGCGATGAAGAGAACATGACTAAACACGCGGCAATACACGCGGTTGATACTGATGTATGTTGGGTAAAAAATCGAAGGTGTTTCATAAAAGCTCCAGTCATTCGTGTTTGTGTCACCAGCCCAAGCGCTCACGTAAAGCCTGCTCCAAGTCTTGTGCCATTTTCTCATGTTGCCCTGCGGTTGGATGGGGGTCGCAAGCGTCTCCAGGATAATGATTCGCAGGCTCATAACTCAAGGTCGCTACGTTTGCCCTTTGTTCAATATCTTTCATGTAAGTGCGCACTACGGTCTTGTTTGGTCGCTCGGGCACCCCATCGTTTAACATGGCGCCCTCGGTAATTAAAATATTGCTCTTTGGATGCACGCTCGCCAGACGCCGTACAAAATCAATGTAAGTGCTTACAAACTTATTGCGGTCTGGTATTCCTGGATTAAAATCGTTTGTACCTAAGCTAATGATGATTGCATCAGGCTGGTATTGTTGATGGTCCCATGGTGCATTCTCTTCTTTAAACGGCAGCGCCATTTCAAAAAATGCAGGCGCTTGAATGTCTTTCGGGTTTTCATCCCAGCTACGAATAATGCCCCTTCCGCCAAAGCATACCAAATGTACATTGGCGTCTAGTTTTTCACCCAACAGATACCCGTAGCTATTGCGTGCGTCAGTACCCTTTATGTGAGTATCGCATTGTTTGCCTGTCGATACCCCAGAACCGCATGTTACTGAATCACCAATCAGCAAAAGTTTGCGACTAGACACGCGAGGCGCTGGCAGTAAATCACCGTCGAGCAATTCGAGGTTAAATACCTGATTAATGCTTTGCCAACTCTCTGTGCGATTAATTAAATGAACAGTATGGCGATTGTTCTGTGGATTAAAAAATAGTGGGTGCTTATGTTTGTCTTTTGATAGCTCAATTGTGTGGCTATATTTATTATCGATAATGACATCGATTCGACCATTACCTGATTCGCTGAGTGCACTGAGCGTCGCTCTTTTTGCTTGGGCAACAAAGCTAATAGTCACGCCCGGATAGCTCATCCTAAGGCTGTTGTCTTGCTCCACAACATAGCGACCCATGATATTGATGCGCTCATTGTTGGATATTCCGTAGTCTTTTGAAGCTGAATCTGCCGATATGGCGGGCAGCGATATTAGCATGCTTAAGCTTAAAAGCAGCAATGCGCGTAAGCCGGGTAGCATAGGTTTAAAGAGAGCGATTAAAAGCTCAAAGGTCCACATCAACATTCACTCACAAAAAAGTTAATACCTTGTTACAATTAGATAGAAAAACCAACGACACGGTTAATAACTAATCGGTTAATCATAATAGATTTTCGGCGTTAAGTGTGTATTCGCGTTAGCCCAGTAAACTATTATTGGTAAATGCGCTGCCGTATCAGTTGTTTAAGCCACTGAAATACCGAGAAATTGATACGCCTAATCCCTTAGTCACCTCAAACTAACGCCGAAAATCTATTAGCAGCAACCGAATTACTATTACCCCACACCTGCAGCCTATGGCTACAATGCAACTTGTTAAAAAATTGTATACAGTGTGTGCATTATTAGACTCAAGCCCATGTCGGGTATGCAATGCACAAGCACTTTTGCTTATTGAGGCCTTGGAGAGCTTATGAAATTACCTTCTATTATGAAAAAAACTTTAGCCGCCTGCATACTTGCAGGGGTGACGGCAACATCCTTTGCTCACGAAATGGGAATTCAGGTCTATAGCTTGCGCAATCAGTTTGAGCAAAACGGTGTAGCCGATACATTCTCTACCATTCAGGGGTGGGATTTGCAGCTATTAGAGGCCGCCGGCAACCTATACGGTCTGTCTATTTACGATTTTAAAAACGAATTGGTCAAGCATGACCTGCAGGTAGTAAGCGTAGATACAAACTACGAAGAAGTGAGAGACAATCCAATGGCAGTGGCCTACAAAGCTGCTTTTTACGGTGCTAAGTTTGCTACCTTTTACTGGATACCTCACGAAGGCGAATTTAATTTTGAACATGCTAAAGCCGCTGTTGAAATGATGAATGCCTCCGGCAAAATTCTTAAGCAGAATGGTGTCACGCTGCAATATCACCCGCATGGTTACGAATTTTTCAAACATGAAGATGGCACCCTATTAGATTATATGGTGCAAAACGTAACGGAAGCAGAGTTCCAGATGGACGTGTTTTGGATAAAAAATGGTGGTGGCGATCCTGTTGAGTACTTACAAAAATACCCTGGACGTTTTAAGACGCTACATTTGAAGGACCGCTTGCACGGTACTGAAAACTCAAGCAGCGGTCATCAAGACGTAGAGACGAATGTGGTGTTAGGCGAAGGTGATGTAGGTATTGAAGCTGTCGTGGCTGAAGCTAAAAAGCAAGGCATCCGCTACTTCTTTATTGAAGACGAGTCATCGCGTGTTGAGCTGCAAGTGCCGAAAAGCATTGAGTATTTAAAAGGCCTTGGCGTTCACTAATTAGAACATGTAAATCAGTACGAATAAGGCGGTAACTTACTCTGGCGATTACTTACAATTATAAGTTGTACAAGCGCCCAGATAAGCAAAATGACTAAACCGCCAGATTCGTTGGTTTGCTGCACCATTTGATTGCCCGCTTCATTCCAGTATCGGCTCGGGTCAATCCAATCAAGGTGCAGATTGCCTCGGTCGTCTTGCATTCTAAATAGAAGTGCTCCAGCGGTAAAACCAAGCCACAAATAATGGACGTTTTTAGATACTGTTGTAAGCAAAGACAAAAGGTTTAGAAATGCTGCGGTGCCGTAAAGTGCAATCCAAACCCACGCATCGTGATTAGAGTATTGAGACGCGTCGTTGAATTGCAAATATGCAAAAACGGTAAATAAAATAACACCACAAGCGTGGAAAAGATGAAACGCTGACATAAATCTGCCTTACTTTGTAATTATTTTTATTTGAGTAGGATAGAGATTGGTTCAAGTGCTTGCAACTAATATAAAGCGAATGCTTTGATATTAAGGGCGAGCAGTATATGCGCAATAATAGCATGGCTTATGTATGTTATGCGCTCATGATGCACAACAAAAAAAGGAATACCAATGAGCACTCACAATCATGAAAATACGGGATTTATCATACTGGTGACCATCGTCGCCACTATCGGTGGATTTCTATTTGGCTTTGACAGCGGGGTTATTAACGGAACCGTTGATGGCCTTCAACAGGCGTTTAACGCAGACAGCATAGGCACCGGATTTAACGTTGCCAGTATGCTGCTCGGTTGTGCGGTGGGTGCGTTTGTTGCCGGCCGTTTAGCCGACCTGTACGGACGACGCACCTTATTAATTGTTGCTGCTGCGTTTTTTCTGATCAGTGCTTGGGGCTCTGGTATTTCCACAAGCTCTATGGAATTCATTATTTATCGGATTTTAGGGGGCTTTGCAGTTGGTGCTGCCTCGGTGATGGCGCCTGCTTATATCAGTGAAATTGCACCAGCACGCTATCGCGGTATTTTGACCTCTATTCAGCAGGTAGCCATTATTTTTGGCCTCTTTACCTCATTTTTAAGCAATTACTTTTTAGCAGACATTGCGGGCAGTTCTACAACGAAATTTTGGATGGATTTTGAAGCATGGCGCTGGATGTTCTGGGTTGAAATGCTTCCTGCTGTATTGTTTTTTCTACTGTTGTTTTTTATTCCAGAAAGCCCGCGTTACTTAGTATTAAGCGGTAAGATTGCAAAAGCTAAACAGGTACTCACCAAACTCTATGGAGCTGAAGACGGAAATGAAAAGCTCGCTGAAATCGAAAAAACGGTTGCTGCGAGTGAGCATCCTAAACTGTCTGACTTGGTCGATAAGTCTACTCAGAAAGTTCGCCCCATTGTGTGGATTGGCATTGGATTAGCGACCTTTCAGCAGTTAGTGGGTATAAACGTAGTATTTTATTACGGGGCGGTATTATGGCAGGCCGTTGGATTTTCTGAAAGTGACGCATTATTGACCAACGTCATCACAGGTGGTGTGAGTATCTTGGCCTGTTTTATTACCATTAGTCTGATAGAAAAAATAGGCAGAAAACCGCTATTGATGATCGGTTCCATCGGTATGTCAGTATCTCTAGGGGTTATGGTGCTGGTGTTTGCTACTGCATCTACCGCCGCTAATGGCAATTTAGAACTCGGTGATATGGGCATTGTCGCTTTGATATCAGCCAACACCTTTGTTTTCTTCTTTAATATGTCATGGGGCCCGGTTATGTGGGTAATGCTTGGGGAAATGTTCCCCAATCAAATTCGCGGCTCAGGTTTAGCTGTAGCGGGTTTTGCGCAATGGACCAGTAACTTCTTAGTGACCATGATGTTCCCCATTATGCTAACAAGCATAGGTCTGGCGGGCGCATACTCGTTCTACTTTGTAGGTGCAGTGGTATCCATTATATTTGTCTATAAGTTTGTCTATGAGACGAAAGGCGTTGAGCTTGAGGACATGAAAGGCTAGTGAGTTTCTCCCTAAGTGGCGGATATTAAGCTCGGTTGTATAAACCCTCTTAATGACGCGCCGCACAAAAAAACGGCCATCAAATGATGGCCGTTTTTATATTAATGTTAGCACCCTAGCTTTTATGCGCTTGCTTTGGCGCGGTTCCGATTGCGGTATTCACTGGGTGTTATCCCAAAGTGCTGATTAAACACAGCATACAAGTACTGCAGGGAGCGATAGCCGCACACCAGCGCAATCTCTTTAACTGGTTTGTTTGAATTGCTTAACAACTCGCAGGCGCGATTGAGCTTTTCTTGGTGAATAGCTGCATGTACGCTGTGTCCACGCTCTTCCATGAAGCGGTTTTCAAGATTTGATCGAGAAATACCGATATGATCAAGAACCTGTCCTACCTTTATACCTCTGCACGCATGTTGGCGAATATAGTGCATCGCCTGCATCACATAAGGGTCTTGAATAGACTTAAAGTCTGAAGACTGACGCTCTACTACACCAACCGGCGGGATAGTGACTCGCTTGTCTTTGAGGTTGGGATTGTCCATGCGCTTGTGCAGTAGCTTAGCGGCTTGAAAGCCCATGTCAAAACAGCCCTGCGTGACCGAACTTAAACTAATGCGGCTTAAGTTTCTGGCAATATCGTCATCGTCGATTCCAACAACGCAAATGTGGTCTGGCACCAAGCGGTTAATATTTGCACATGCCTGCAGAAGATGACGCGCTCTCGCGTCGGTGACCGCTACGATACCGATAGGCGTTGGCAGTGAGTCGAGCCAGTCGGCTAGACGATTCATGTTATACTGCCATGTTTCAGCGCTTGTAGGCTGACCACGATAAAGCGCACATTCGCGCGAGTCGGCCTTGCATAGCTCAAGCATGGCCTGCTCACGCTCATAGGCCCACAAGTGGCCTTCATCAACCGGCAAGCCGTAAAACGCAAAGCGCTCCATGCCCTTTTGCTTGAGGTGCTCATAGGCGCTTCTAACGATTGCAGTGTTGTCGGTGGCAACGTAAGGCACGTCGGGGTAAAGCGATTCGTCAGAATAAGAACTACCCACGCCTACCACTGGAATTTTTATGTCTTTTAGTGCGTCTCGAATTTGGGGATCATCGAAGTCGGCAATAATGCCGTTGCCGCCCCATTCGTGAATATGCTCTAGGCGGCACTGAAAGTCCTCCTCCAGATAGACATCCCAATCCACTTGTGTGGACTGCAAGTAATGTCCAATACCTTCTATGACCTGTCGGTCAAACACCTTATTAGCGTTAAATAGCAAACTGATACTATGTGCAGCAGAAAACATGAATACGACTCCAAATCTCCATTTCGTTAAATGGTTTCAACCGATGCCAACAAATTACGAAATTTAATTGCAAAATTTCGTAATTGTCCCTTCGAAGCACATCATACACCATACGTTACAAATTATTAACATAAAATTTTGGTCTTATGTATATCGGAATTGATTTAGGCACTTCGGGCATCAAATTGGTGCTTACCAACCAAGATGGGCAGGTTATAGCGACCCAAAGCGCAGACCTAACTGTGTCTCGACCAGCGCCTTTGCACAGCGAACAAGCGCCTCAAGATTGGGTAGCGGCATTGCACAGTGCCATGAACCAGCTCGCGCAAGACCATGCACTAAATCAGGTCAAAGCAATCGGTTTAAGTGGACAAATGCACGGTGCAGTTTTGTTAGACAGCAATAATGATGTTGTGCGGCCTGCAATTTTGTGGAATGACGGCCGTAGTCACCAAGAGTGTATTGAGCTTGAACAGGCCGTTCCCAATAGTCGAGAAATAACCGGCAACTTGATGATGCCGGGTTTTACCGCACCAAAATTGTTGTGGGTTAAAAAGCATGAGCCAGAGAACTTCGCGAAGGTCGCGAAGGTTTTATTGCCAAAAGACTATTTGCGCTTTGTTTTATCAGGCGATTTTGCCAGCGATATGTCAGATTCTGCGGGCACACTTTGGTTGGATGTAGGTAAGCGTGCATGGAGTAAGCCTCTGCTTGCAGCATGTTCGTTAACTGAATCTCACATGCCAAATCTGTTTGAAGGCAGTGAAGTGACAGGACATTTGCACCAAGATTTGGCTCAGCGATGGGGTATGGATGCTGTTGCTATTGTTGCCGGTGGTGGAGACAATGCCGCAGGTGCGGTAGGCGTCGGTTTAACTCAGCCTGGGCAAGCGATGCTCTCGCTAGGTACATCGGGCGTATATTTTGTTGTATCAGATGAATACACCAGTAATCCGGAGTCGGCGGTCCACAGTTTTTGCCATGCGCTGCCAAACACGTGGCATTTGATGTCGGTTTTATTAAGTGCAGCTTCATGCGTAAGTTGGTTTGCCGAAAGCATTGCCAAACAGCATTTGCCTACCTTACTCGCTGAACTGGGCGACGACATTGTTATTGACGATAACTCCCCTTTCTTTTTGCCCTATTTGAGCGGTGAACGCACGCCCCATAATAACCCCTACGCTGCTGGCAATTTTTTTGGCTTGAGTCATGAGACTGATAAAAAAGCGATGTTCTTCGCAGTACTTGAAGGCGTATCTTTGGCCTTTGCTGACGGCGTAGAGGCATTGCATGCATCGGGCACGCAGGCTAAAGAAATTATGCTAATAGGTGGGGGCGCAAAGCATGTTGGCTGGCGTCAGCTGTTAGCGGATGTTTTAAATCGCCCTATAAAGTTCTGTGAGGCTGGCGAGGTTGGCCCAGGACTTGGAGCGGCCCGATTGGCACAACTTGCAGTAGATAAAGACACACCATTTGCACACATCTGCAGAACACCAGACACGGTTGCGGTTTACGAGCCCAACGCGCAGCGCCATGCCATGTTTGCGAAGCGCCAAGAAAAATTTCGCGCAATTTATCAACAACTGAAACCATTGTTTGTTGCAGACGAATGACCTTCGTTTACGGCTTATAAATAACACCATTTTTACCACCATTGGAACTCACTATGTATTTTAAAGATATCGACAAAATTGCTTTTGACCCTTCACAGGTTGAAAACCCACTTACCTTCAAACATTACAACGCTAATGAAGTTGTTGCGGGTAAAACTATGGCAGAACACTTGCGCTTTGCAGCATGCTACTGGCACAACTTTTGTTGGGACGGGGCGGACGTGTTTGGTCAAGGTACCTTTGGCCGTGAGTGGTTGAAAATTAGCGACCCAATGGCACAGGCAAAAGCGAAAGCAGACGCGGCTTTCGAATTCTTTAGCAAACTCACTATTCCTTACTACTGTTTTCATGATGTTGATGTGTCACCTGAGGGCAACTCAATAAAAGAATACGTTGACAACTTTGCCCAAATGGTTGACGTACTTGAGCAAAAACAAGCTGAGACAGGCCTTAAGCTTTTATGGGGAACAGCAAACTTGTTTAGCAATCCTCGCTATGCAGGCGGCGCTGCCACCAGTCCTGATCCTGAAATATTCAACTATGGCGCAACACAAGTATTCCATGCAATGAACGCGACAAAGCGTTTAGGTGGTGAAAACTACGTATTGTGGGGTGGTCGTGAAGGTTATGAGACCTTGCTCAATACCGACTTGCGTCAAGAGCGTGAGCAATTAGGTCGTTTCATGCAAATGGTGGTAGAGCACAAGCACAAAATTGGTTTTAAAGGCACGCTGTTAATTGAGCCGAAGCCCCAAGAGCCTACTAAACATCAATACGACTACGACACTGCAACGGTCTATGGCTTTTTGAAGCAGTACGGTATTGAGAAAGAGTTCAAAATGAACATTGAAGCGAACCACGCTACTTTAGCTGGCCATTCTTTCCACCATGAAATTGCAACTGCGGTAAGCTTAGGCATTTTTGGCAGCATAGATGCAAACCGTGGGGATGAGCAAAACGGATGGGATACCGACCAGTTCCCAACTAACGTAGAAGAGCTTACGCTTGTAATGTACGAAATCATAAAAGCAGGCGGTTTCACTACTGGTGGGCTTAACTTTGATTGCAAGTTGCGTCGTCAAAGCGTTGATCTTCAAGACTTGTTCATTGGACATATTGGCGGCATGGATCACATGGCCATTGCGCTTAAGAAAGCATCTAAGATTCTAGAAAATGACTTTTTAGCGAAAAAAGTCGCTGAGCGCTATAAAAATTGGAACGGCCAGTTGGGCAGCTCTATCATGAAGGGCGAGAGTTCTTTAGAGCAGCTTGCACAGCTAGCGCTTGACAATAACATTTCACCTGCACATAAGAGTGGTCAGCAAGAAATGTTGGAAAATCGTTTAAACCAGGTTTTATTTTCCTAAGTTTTATTTACCTTCCCTGGGTGTTAGCCTCGCATTCGTGCGGGGCTTTTTTATTGATAAGAAATATTGGTAAGACATTAAAAAAAGATACTCAGCAATGCAGCAAACAAGAATGCGCACACGCCAATCAGAGTTACCATGGGAGTCCATGTTTTTAGGGTGGTCTTTTCATCCATGTTAAATAAACGACTAACTAGCCAAAATCCAGAATCATTAAAGTGAGACAATACGCTCGCACCGCCGGCGATGGCAATCACAATAAAACATAAGTCGGCTGGAGAGAGCTCGGTATTTGCGCCAATCATTGGTGCTATTAGTGCGGCGGTTGTAGTTAAGGCTACTGTGGCAGAGCCTTGTGCAACGCGCAGGCTCGCAGCAATCACAAAAGCGGCAACGATAATTGGCATGCCGGTGTCGCTCAATGCAGCCGATAAAGCGTCGCCGATACCTGTGCCGCGCAGTACACCACCGAACATGCCACCGGCTCCAGTGACTAAAATAACGGCGCATATCGGGCCAAGTGCATCGTTGCATAAATCGTGAACAGTTTGCTTACCCATTTTAGGAGCAAACATAACAAGGCTCAGTAAAAGCGTAATTAGCAGTGCAATGGGAGTCTGTCCTATTAGTACCAATGCAGTGAGAGCAGGGTGAAGTGTGTCAATGTCGCGAGCAATTTGATAGGTACTTATTCCGGTGTTTAGGCATATAAGTAGCAGCGGTAGAAGTAAGATAAACAACACCTTAGCGAACGAAGGTGGCGCCGTAACAGGCACCTGATGACCGGTATTGCTGAACAGCGTTGGCATGGCAATATCAAATTTGCTCGCAATCCACTTGCTAAACACGTAGCTGCCTAGATACCAAGTGGGAATGGCAACTGCGACACCCCATAACAGCAAATAGCCAATATTGGCACCCAATAAATCAGCCGCTACTACCGGCCCCGGATGTGGGGGCACGAGGGCGTGCATCACTGCAAAGGCTCCTGCCGCCGGCATTGCATACAGTAGGATAGAGCCCCCAAAACGTCTTGCTACGCTCAAGATAACGGGCAGCATTACGATTAAGCCGGCGTCAAAAAAGATGGGAAAGCCGAAAAGCAATGAAGCAATGCCAAGCGCGAAAGGTGCTTTTGCCGGTCCGAAGCGATTGATTAAGGTATCGGCGAGCACCTGCGCGCCGCCGCTAATTTCCAACAATTTCCCAATCATTGCGCCAAGCCCTACCAACAGAGCAACAGCAGCCAAGGTCGAACCAAAGCTAGCCATCATGAGTGGCATAATGTTACCGATTGCAATTCCGCCCAGCCAAGCGGTAAGGGCGCTCACTAGCACTAAAGCAATAAAGGCATGCAGTTTGACTTGTATAATTAATACGAGCAAAAATATAACAGCCGATGCGGCAAGAATAAGAGGGTAGTCGGCAATCACGTTGTATGTTACTCCATAATTTATTAGGCGATATAAGGCTCTATCTGGCTCTAGAAAATCACTGTAAACTGAATGTTTTAACAAAACAATAACAATACGTGCAGCGCTAAGGTGTATCAACTTAATTGCAGGAAGCCGCTTGAAGAGGCTTATCTTGAGGGGGGCATCTTGAGGGGGCATCTTATGAGAGATCATCTTGAGAAGGACTAGAATGAAAGATACACAAGGCCTAAACGTCCTCGTGATGGGAGTAAGCGGCTCAGGTAAGACAACCATTGGCCGCATGCTCGCGCAAGAGTTAGCCGGAGAATTTATCGATGGGGACGACCTGCACCCACAGAATAATATCGATAAGATGCGTCAGGGCATTCCCCTAAATGATGGAGACCGTCAACCCTGGTTAAGCAAAGTGGCTGAGTGTTTTGCTACAGCCAAACGGCAAGGAAAGATACGAGTGATCGCCTGCTCGGCACTCAAACGGCAGTATCGTGATGTTTTGCGCAGTGGTGACAGCAAGCTGTGTACTTTATTTTTAAATCCTGACCCACAGTTGTTAAAAAAACGGATGTTGAGTAGGGAGCATTTTATGCCCACTGCACTTTTGCAAAGCCAACTCGATACACTTGAGTCTCCTACTGGTGAAGGTTTAACGTTTGAGTATCAGTCTGCATCAGGCGATATCTCGGCGCAGCACATAACATCTGCATTTTTATCTTGGTTGTTGGAAGAACGTATCTACAACGGTAAGCAAGAGATATGAGGGTGGCGGTGAGGATGACAACAGCAGTGTTCGACAGCAAGTGAAGCGGTAATTTGTAAAAAATGTGTAAACATCAAAACACCTTAAACAAATATCGTAAGTTTAATTCTCGTTTCACTAACGGATACTCAAACACACAGCTTTGGATAAGAAATAGCGCCACTGAATATAGAATTAAAGAGAGTAATGAATAGCAAAAACTAACTTATTCTTATCCAAACTGAGGTTAACTATAGAAAATTTCTAGAGGTTTTCATGCAATTAATTAGTCAGAGCAAAAGCACAATCGCAAGCATATTGTCCACATGCATATTTTCTGCGCGCATGGTGTCTGCACGCATGGTGTCTTTATGCATAGTTTCGATATTCATTACTGCAGGCTGCAAGCCATCACCACCACAATCAGATGAATCGATAGCGCGAGCTCCCGCAAGTCAGGTCACCACAGTTGATGTACAAACAGCCATGCGGGTAGCAAATGAGCCTTGGCAATACATTCAGGTGGATGACAGCAAACAAATGTGGGGCGATTGGGATGAGCCCGAATGGCTCCGCTATTTCGGCCTTGCCGCCGGCGACGTTGACGGCGATGGTTTAAAAGATATTGTGTCAGGTCGTTATGTTTACCTGCAGCAAAATACCTCTGCCCAGCCCAAGGGCAGCCAGTGGAGACGTTTAGACTTAGGCGACAATGTAGATTCAATTTTGGTTTTAGACGTTGATGGTGACAGCAACTTAGACGTGATTGCGCAGGCACTCCCTAATTTATACTGGTACGAACTACTCGACAGTGAAGCGGGCACCTTCAAACGTGAGCAAATTGGCCAAGTTCCTGCGACCACGCATGTTAATAGCCAAGGGTTTACCACCGCAGACTTAGTGGGAGATGATAGTAAGGAATTTGTCATTGCAGGCAATGGTAATTTGTATGCATTTAAAGCAGACATAACTGACAGTGGCGCCGTTGTGTGGACCGAACAGCTTATTGCCGCGAATACCAGTGATGAAGGAATAGGTGTAGGCGATATTGACGGCGATGGCGATATGGACGTTGCGGCGGGGCGCAGACCGGGTAACGAATCTGAACCGAAAGAAATCATTTGGTTTGAAAACCCAGGCCATATGGACCGAGCATGGAAGGAGCACTTTGTAGGACGAGGTGGTCATCCGATAGACCGCGTTGAAATTGCCGACCTAAATGGCGACGGTAAGGGTGATATTGTGTTTACAGAAGAGCGCTATCCCGGACTTCAGCCTGACGCACAGATGGCAATTTTTATTCAAGAAGACGCCTACCGTTGGAACAAACAAGTGCTGGTTACGCAATACTCTATGAATAACTTAGATATTGGTGACGTTGATCAAGACGGTGACCTCGACATTGTAACCGCTGAACACAAAGGCGAAGAACTGGAAACCGAGCTTTGGCTTAACGACGGCAAGGCACGCTTTAAGGTGGTGGTTGTAGATAGTGGTAAAGAAAGCCATTTAGGCACGCAATTGTTTGATATAGACGACGATGGCGATTTGGATTTAATCAGCGCCGGCTGGGACCAACATCAATTCGTGCATGTTTGGCTCAATCCGCTTATAAGTGATGTAGAAATAGCACAAACGGTTCATCTTCAAAGGGAACACTTCAAAATAACTACTCCCAGTGCCACTTATCTGTTTGATAAAAAAGGAGGCGGATTTTCATCTATCGTGGATGCGAGCGGAAATGATTGGGTAAATTTTAAGTTGCAGCCGTGGGGAGATTATCCTGCGGCTGCGGCGGGCGGATTCAGAGGCATACCAAATGCAGTGCATAATCAGGGTGACGACAGCGGCGCTGGGCATCCTGGCTTTGACACCATGAGCAGTGTATTAATCTCAAGTGACAGTATCGAAAGCACGAGTAAATCGGGCTCGTGGAAGTGGCGATATACGTTTTTCCCAGAAGGCGTAAAAATGCAGGTTCTACAAACGCCCGATGATGCTAACTACTGGTTTTTGTATGAAGGAACGCCTGGTGGGCGCTACGACCTCTCAAACACGGTCTACGGAACAGACGCGTTAGGCTGGCATGACGATCAGCCTGATTTTTATTTGGGTAGCATTAAAGAGGGACAATTCAACTGGGTTTACTTTTCTCATGCAAAGGCTGAGCAGTCTTTGTACATTGCGCAACTTACAAAAGACGACACTACAGACATTATGTCATATCTAGGCAATACCCAAGAGGGTGCACAAAGCCCTGATGGGATGGTGGTGTTTGGCTTTGGTCGGGATGCCGCTGGGTCGGCACTGATGTCGGGTAATCATTCTTTTTTTATCGGGCTTGCACCTATGCAAGTTGTTAAAGCACAGCAGCATACAGCCATGTCTGAGTATATTTCAGAATCGGTAAAACAATATTCAACGGAGTAATAATATGCAATTAAGTACCACCTTGCCTCTCATTGCCAGCATTTGTTTGTTAGCAGCATGTCAGCCGAAACCTGAATCAGACGCCGAATCAACAAGCGTAGCAGGCGAAGAACAAACGCAGGCTACTGAGGCTGTATCGGTTGCGTTTGAAGATTCACAGATTGTGGCAGATGCTAAGTACTTCTGGGCGCATACCGCAGGTGATGTCAGCGGTGACGGCTTAGCTGATTTAGTATTCATAAACAATAATGCCAGTGGTGGCGCCCTTGGTTACTATAAAGGGCAACTCGAGCAGGGCTTGTGGGAAAAGGTGATCATTGCTCAAACGCCGCCAACAGGAGGCTTGTTTGCCGGTGGCGATTTAGAGGTTGCCGATATTGACCAAGACGGCGATATGGATGTTGTGGGCATAAAACATCCCGGTGAGTGGACAGATGCAAGTGCCACTGCTGAAATATTCTGGTATGAAAATAATGGTAGCAACTGGCAAGCGCATTACATCGGTGATGTGCCAGACGCTGTTAAAGATGTCAGCTTTGCAGATTTTGATAAAGACGGATTACTCGACGTTGCTCTGTTAACCTTTGATTCGCATTCGCTAAGCATATTTAAACAAAAAGACGCTGACGATTGGTCAAAAGTGCAGTTCATTCAAAATGATACACTCCATGAAGGGATGGATGTGGGTGATTTTAATGGTGACGGTTATCTTGATATCGTGGCTAACGCTTATGTTTTTTACAATCCCGATGGTGTACTAGACAGTGATTGGGAGCAAATTAATCTCAACGAGCGATGGAATAATCAAACCGGCGATTGGTCGCGTAACGGCACCAAAACATTTGTAGTCGATACAAACGGTGACGCGCTCGATGAAATATTTCTCTGCCACTCAGAGCGAGCAGGCTATCCGCTAGTGAAGTACGAACCACAGCTTAAGACCGATGGCAGCGTGATATGGACAGAAAGCGAAATATTACCTGAAATCACGGCCTGTCATACGCTGCAAGTATATGATTTTAATCAAGATGGTAAGCATGACATTTTGACGGGCATTAACTTTGGGCGTGCGGTAAATTTAGACGCAACGAATTTCGACCTTAAATTGCTGCTGGGTTCCGATAAGGGCTACACTACACAGTTGCTGCATCCCGAGGGCATTTACAACGGTTTTGCGATTGATTTTGACGGCGACTCCGACATGGACTTTTTTCGGTATCCTAACCATGAATCCACCGATCTATTTTTGTTTAAGAACCAAACGCAATACTAACGACGCTTGAGTGCTTCTATCGGAACTAAAGTTATGGTGATAAACGGGCCTGTGCAATTCATTTAATCAATGCGCTAATATCAATATAGGTGAATTGCCAATCCCATACCTGCTGGGTAACACTGGAAGCACGATGTTTATGCGGGTGGGTCTAATATGTCAGCAAAGTCTTCCGAACACGCTTCTTTAATGCACGGCCATGAGCATGCTGACGCTCAGGATGTTGCACAACGCAGCGAAGATGAGCATGTTATAGAAGCGCTCGCGCTTGAATTACCAAAGGCCGGGGAGCTTTGCGCTGTTGATGAGGACATTTTTTGGCTGAGAATGCCTCTACCCTTTGACCTTGACCATATCAATTTGTACCTCATAAAAGATGGTGACGGCTATGCCGCTATCGATACCGGGATTGGTACGCAAACCACCGAAGATATTTGGGCCGCTATTTTTGACCAACTCGGCGCGAAGATCACCCGAGTGATTGTGACGCATATGCACCCTGACCATATTGGTATGGCAGGATATTTAAGCGAAAAATTTCGCGCACCCCTATATATGACTATGGCTGAGTACTACGTGGCCAGAAGCATGGTGGCAGGCGGGCGTGGTGCTTCAGATTGGCAAGACCGAGAGTACTTGCAGCGCTGCGGTATGCCCAGTCAATACATTGAAAAAGCGTCACAAAATAAAGGAGGCATTCAGAAGGTCGTTAAGCCTATTCCTCTTGGTTTTAAGCGTCTTACCGAAGGACAAATCTTAAGCATTGGCAATCATCAATGGCGCGTGATGATTGGCAGAGGACACTCGCCAGAGCATGCTTGTTTGTATTGTGAAAGCAAGCAGATATTAATCTCGGGCGATCATGTGCTGCCCAACATATCTCCAAATATTGGCGTATATTCAACAGAGCCCGATGCGAATGCGCTTAAACTCTACCTAGCAACGCTGCCGCAGTTTAAGGATTTGCCAATTGATACCAAAGTGCTTCCTTCGCATAAACTGCCCTTCACCGGGCTGCATGTTAGGGTCGATGAGTTGATACATCATCATCACGCTCATCTGGCTCGATTGAGAGATTTTTGCCAAACACCGAGAACCGTTGAGGCATGTCTTGGGGTGCTGTTTAAACGAAAACTAAATCCACACAACATGTTTTTTGCCATCGCTGAGGCGCTAGCACATCTTAATTATCTCTACTTTAACGACGAACTCGCGCGTCATATCAATGAAGACGGCGCTTGGATATTTACATCCAAGCAGGTTTGTCCCTAGCCACTTTAAGTAAAGCTTCATCAATAATAGAAGTGACCTGTTCGGCGGGTAAATAAGGGACTTTCATGCCTCCGGACGCCAGTACAAATTTCAGCGTCGCAAGGCCGCGGGCGCGCATGAGTAATGTTTGTGTAAATTTGGTCTGCTGCATTTTAGCGATTGGAAAGACGATAAAATCTCGTCCAAATAATCCCTTTCTGATGTACAAAAAATCTTCGTCTTTTGCAATTCCCCAGCGATACCAACGCAAGGTACACAAGCCGGTCATTAATCCCATGATGACCATTACAACTATCCAGCCTGTGAGGCTAAATTCTTGAGTTGTTGCTAATGCTGCCAGCGCTATAAATATCGGCAAGCAAGGAAACAGCAACAAGCGCAGAATATAGCGAGGACTTATGCTCTGAAAGTGCAAGTTAAAAAGCGCCTGAACGTCAAATACATCTTGAGCGAGTTCGTCGGCCTGCTGCGGATAAACAGACGGAACGATGAGTTTATTAGCGCTATTTATTTGCGCGGCTTGATTGCCGCCCGCTATGCCTGCGGAATTTTGTTCGAAGCGAAGATTAACGCGTCCAATAATAATATCTAACCAGTCTTGCTGAAACACAGCACGCTGTATTCGGCTTACGTTCATGCTTATTTCTTGCTTAGTTAATAGTCCACTTCGGCGAATATATCGCTGGCCAGAGCGGCTAAGTCGATAATCATAAAACACAAAAATTGAGCCAACGATTGAAAACAAAACGATAAACAACATGATAACCATAGCAACAGACAGTACATGCAAAATGAACACCCAAAGCGTTTGGCTCTCGTAGTTTAAGTAGCTGGATATATCGAGTCCGATGACGCTAAATATTTGGCCAATGTTTTCTGATATCACATTGTAAAACGGCGCTAAAAAACCCAAGAAAATCCATACGCGGTTATTGGTGATGCCGTGCACGACTAAGTCTTTTATAGACCTACGATTGAGTATTTCCTCTTGCTCGCCGATTATCTTATGACTCTGCCCAGCGTCGCCACTCAATGATGGATTGTCAGCAGAAACGTCGGCAAAAACTGCCTGTACTTTTTGCTTAAAAGACTCTGCTATAGGTAGGCGAATTGCCACAATGTTAGCTTCTTGCTGGGCGGAGCCAGCAGTATCAAGCTCTAAAATAGAATAATCGCTAAAACGATAGTAAAAAGGTTGGATGATTTTTACGTTTTGTATTTTTCCAAACGGTAAGTCCAAATGAGATTTTTTGATCATGCCCTGGCGAATCTCAACACGATCTGCGCTTAGGCGATAGAAATAAAAGAGATACTTAACTACCGCCCCTATCATCACAATAACCATAAGGCCTAGCGCCGCACCAATAAATAGTAATGGTTGCGCCTTGACCTTGCTGAAATTAAGCGCAAATACCGGTAGAAGGTAAATCAAAAAATTGCTCAATGCAGCAAGCGTTTTTACAAAAAAATATAAGATGGCGATAGGAGATACGCGCAACCAATCATCGCTCGCAATTTCTTTAGCTAGCTGCTTTTCACTCTCTACGCTGGTGTCGAGACTGTCAATGTCTATTTGCTCATTCATCGACCGTTAAGTCCTTATGGTTGATGATGAACTTGCGCAGTGATATGGCCTTTTCGTATTCAAGGCCCGGTATTTCGAAAGTATGTGATACGCCGCCGGCGCTAAAGACTTGAAGCGTCGCGAGCTTGGCCTTTCTTTCTATTGGTCCGCGCTTAAGCTCAATGTGTTGAATGCGCAGAATAGGTTGGCTCACCAAATTACGAAAGAATAGACCCGATTGAAAATGCACATCTTGCTCACGCACCGCATATTGAATCAGTGGGTCTGCAAAAAAATGATAGGTCATACTCAATAATCCAAAGCCCAAAACGCCCGCATAAAGCGGTTTACCAATATCTTGCATCACTTCGGAGGCATCAAAGAATAGGTTTATATCGATTACCCAAACCACCGCGATGCCGATAAGCGTCAGCAGTAGATTGATTGTAATATTGATTATGCGATAGCGAGCAGAAATTGAGTTAAGCTGTAGTTCATTGATAGAAACCACAGGTAGTTCCACGTTCTCATTAGTAAAGTCCATTCAATAAAGCCTTTGAGGAGATTGTATTTGTAGGCATTGCTAGAGGCAGCCGCCCATTAAGCACTTGTTGTTTACATTGGGCATCATAGCGTAGAGTAAACTCTCTGGGCAATTGCTTGTGTGCGCCTATAAGCTAATGCTTAAAAACCTTCGCTCACAATTTGGTTACGTCCTCGATGTTTTGCTGCATAAAGCGCTTTATCAGCGCGGCTGATTATGCTGCTTGGCGCTTCATTTTCTTCAGGTTGCACTAAACCAATAGACGCAGTAGTAGGTTGTTCAATATCTGCTTGTTTACCTACCGCTGCTAGGCGCTTAGCGTACTTTTGCAGCAGCCTTTTAGTTTGTCCAAGTGGAGTGTCTGGAAATATAAACAAAAACTCTTCTCCACCGATGCGCCCCACGCTGTCGGTTTTGCGAAAACTCTCTTGTGCGAGCTTGGCAGACTCAATAAGTATTTCATCGCCTTTTTGGTGGCCGTAGGTATCGTTTATTCTTTTAAAGAAGTCTAAATCTACAATCGCGACGCAGTAAGGTAATAAGTTGCGATTAAACATATCTTGCTGAAAATCGAGAATTTCTAAAATGCGCCGACGTGAATAAATGCCGGTTAATGCGTCGGTATGAGCGATTAATTCTAGTTTTTGACGGTGTTTTCGGCTGCGGATAAACATCAGTAATAATAAAAACGTGATGCACAACAAAAGACCAATGACCAAAAAGAAGAGCTGATTAAGCATCTGCTTGTTTTCTATTTCTGTTGATTGAAACGCATTTTTTTGCTTGAGCTCAATATTTTCTTGCTGTTGCAGCTGGAGCTGGAAATTTGTGTGCATATCAAGCATGCGCTTTATTTCATCTATAGGTTGATTGATGTCGCGAGCGGCGATGACGTTTTTTGTGACACGATAAGCTTCTTCAAATTGGTCAAGACTGCTCAGAAGTTCCGCGCGGTGCAGATGAATACTCTGCACTAAGTTAAAGTCTTCGCTATTTTCGGGAATGGCATTAAATGCTTCAACCAAATATTTAATAGCAGCGTCCATATCGTCTAACTCGGTATATGCCCTGCTTAAAAATAGATTAATTTGTGCGACTTCTATCGGATGCTGTGAGTCAAATAGTGCAAGGGCGCTGCCTAGCTTTTCGATAGCGGTGTTAAGGTCACCGTCGTTATATGCAAGTTCTCCTGCAAATTGCAGTGCTTTAGCGTTATAAAACACCTGCTGATTATTGCCCAGTAGCGCTTCTATCTGGCTTAGGCGCTTTGCAGCGTCATCTAACTGCCTGCTCGATAGCAAGCTTGGCATACTAATCACCAAAATGTGTAACAGTGCACTGTTGTTATTGGTTTTTTGGGCGGTCTCAATGGCGCGCTGAGCATAGCTTAGCGCAATGGCGTGTTCGTTACGCTGCTGGTGAATCAAAGTAATAGATGTTGCAATTTCAACGATATCATTTTGCAAATCTAAGGTTGTTGCTAGCTGCAATGCCAACTGAAGGTCTTGCAGTGCGGATATACTGGCACCAGAGAGATGATCGATTTGTGCTCGCTTCATTAGCCTAGCCACTAAACTCCCTTCATTGTCGGGGAGAGCAGTGTTATCAACCGCACTGGATATTGCAGTGCGCGCTTGGTTTAACCGATTATCGGCGAGATAAACATCCGCTAGCTTTTCATAAAAAATTGCATTAAACGTTTCGAGGTCGGGCTGCTCGTATAAGCTAAGGGCTTGAATGCCCGCGTTTAACTCGCTAATGGCGGCGTCATATTGCCCTTCTAGTAAAAGCGCTTCGGCACGCAGGTAATGATGTTGCAGAGTGTCTAATAAACTAGCGTCTTCTTCTAGTAGTGTATTCGATTGTAAAAAAGACAGTGGCGCATCTTGAATTTGAGCGCGTTGCTGCTGGTAGTTTGCATCAAACAGCACTGACTGAGCGGCATAGCTGGCACTCACATAAAGCAAGAATACTGGTAACCATATTAGCCTAACGCTAATTTTACTGCTCATAAACTGTTCTTACATCTCAGGATAATTGAAGTATTGCCGAGGCGATAAATTATTTCGCCTACGTTCTTTATACATCAGTGTATAATTAGGTAACATTGAAACGGATTACATTAACGGAAGTTATTTCCACTTTGCACTCACTTACTTCGCTCCACACATTTGGTCTTGCTGCGCATGCTAAAGACTTTTTGACCATCGACTCGGTAGAAGGTTTACTGCGAATTTTATCGTCTTTACAGAAAACGCCCTATTTATTGCTCGGTGAGGGCAGCAATACGGTCTTTACGGAAGACTATAACGGTCTGGTGATTAAAAACGCGTTAACGGGTATCAATATTAGTGAAGATGATAACTTTTACCACTTAAATGTTGCGTCTGGCGAAAATTGGCACGACTTGGTGCGCATGTGCATGAACAAAGGTATGTTTGGCTTTGAGAACCTAGCGCTTATACCGGGCAGTGTTGGAGCCAGTCCCATTCAAAATATCGGCGCTTACGGCGTTGAGATAGAGCGATTTATTCAAAGCGTTGAGTTTGTGGATTTGAGAAGTGGGATGTATGGGCACTTTAATAAGCGAGAGTGTGAGTTTTCTTATCGTGAAAGCCGCTTCAAGCGAGAACCTGGCGCCCGTTTCATCACATCGGTGAATTTTGCTCTGCCCAAGGCAAATCAAGTTGTTGCTACCTATGGACCTTTGTTAGAGATAAGCGACCCCACGCCTCAAGCTATTTTCGATAAGGTAATAGAGACGCGCAAAAGTAAGCTACCCGACCCCTCAGTATTAGGTAATGCCGGTAGCTTTTTTAAAAACCCCACGATAGATGCAGAGCGGTTTAGAATCTTGCAGCAGCGCTACCCGAACATTCCGCACTTCGGTGCACCGGCTGGTAGAGTCAAACTCCCTGCCGCTTGGTTGATTGACCAACTTGGATTTAAAGGGCAAAAGCGCGGAGACATTGCTTGTCATGAAAACCAAGCCTTGGTGTTAGTAAATCATGGACAGGGTACAGGTGAGCAGTTGCTCAGTTTAGCCAGAGAGATCCGGCAACAGGTGCAATCACAATTTAACATTAGCCTCGATAACGAAGTGCGTTTAGTGGCCGGTTCAGGGCCTATTGAATTGTGACTATGACCCAATCGAATAGCTCATCAAGGCAAAGAATCAACGACCTGAGAACACAAATAGTAGCACTGCTAAACAGCGAGAATTTTGTGTCGGGCGAAGAAATTAGCCGCGGGCTCGGGATTACGCGCTCTTCAGTATCTAACCATATAAAAGCAATAAGCGAGCTCGGTCTTGATATATTTAGCGTAAAAGGGCGCGGTTACAAACTGGCAAAGCCACTAACACTATTGAGCGAAGGCAAGATACGTCAGCACATGGCGATTCAAAGCACGTCTCAAAGCACGTCAGATATTTTGCTTCGCAATATTGTGAGTTCAACCAACGATGTTGTTAAACAACTGGCGCCGTCGCTAAAACAAGGCAGTGTTTGTTTAGCTGAGTGTCAAACGCAGGGGCGAGGGCGCAGAGGGCGGACTTGGGTATCACCTTTTGGTTCGAGTATTTATATGTCGATGCTGTGGCGATTTGACAGCGGCTATCAGTCGATGGCCGGACTGTCGCTTTTAATCGGTATCGGTCTTAACCGCGCACTTCAGCGTTTAGGTGTGCACACATGTAAACTAAAGTGGCCTAACGATGTGTATAACGCCGGTAAAAAACTTGCAGGTATTTTGATTGAGGTAGAAGGCCAGATTGGAGAGCAAACGCTCGCTGTAATAGGCGTTGGCGTTAATATCGAACTTGCTGACGGCTTAGAAGCGATAGACCAAGCGTATACCGATGTTCAAGAAGCATTAGGCGGGGCGGTTGACCGCAACATATTTACTGCCTATTTGCTTGAAGCGCTTTGGGATATGTTACCTGAGTTTCAGCAAAATGGTCTGGCGCCTTTTATGGAAGAATGGCGCGCTGCAGACCTATATTTTGATAAAAAGGTATCGCTTATTTCAGGGAGTTACACAACTCACGGCGTAAGCAAGGGGATAGACAGCAGTGGAGCACTATTGCTTGAAACTAACGGCGCAGTAAAGCCTTACCACGGAGGTGAGATAAGTGTTAGGCCGTGCTAGTTTACTGATAGATGTGGGAAATACTAATATCAAATATGTTTGGTATGCAGAGGGTGAGAGTTTATTAGGTATTTCACCTCACATAATCGCCAACGAATCGATTGAGCAAGCCTTACCCGACTTGCTAGCGTCGAGAAAAGATATTTCCAATATAAACGCTTTTATTTGCAGCGTTAAATCCTCAGAGCTAACACAAACTATCCTCTCAATCTTCAATGAAGCCGGGATAAGTTGCGTACAAGCACAGAGCCAGTCTTGCCAGTTTGGACTTAAAAACAGCTATGAAAATGTGAGCAATATGGGAAGTGACAGATGGCTTGCTATGCTCGGTGCCGACGCGATTTGCAATCAAGATGCACTAGTGATTGATGCCGGAACCGCGATCACCTGTGACTTTATAGTAGACAAGCAGCACCTTGGTGGCTGGATTGCTCCGGGTTTAAGCCTGTTGAGAAAATCAGTAGTAAGCAATACACAACGGGTATTTGATTTTGATTCGGTGACACCAGCTTTGTTACCTGGTCAAGATACGAGCAATTGTGTTGCAAATGGCGCCCTCGCACAAAGTATAGGCATTGTTTATCAAGCCTATGCCTTAATGAATGAAAAAAGCAGTGAGTTTACCGTGTTTTTAAGCGGCGGCGACCACGCAATAATTAAGCAGTATCTGCCGCCAGCGCTTGGCAATGCTCAGATTCATCCCAACCTAGTGTTAGCTGGTTTAGCTAGATTAAGCAGCAATCCTTAGTATCCATAATGACTCAAATATGATGCTTATTTGATGTATTTATGGCGTAAATTTCAGCACTTAATAAAAATACCGAAAAAAAGCCGCTTTTTTGTGATTTGTCTCTTGCCATGAAGGGAAGCTTACTCTAGAATGCGCACCCACTTGATGCAGTGCCGACTTAGCTCAGTTGGTAGAGCAACTGACTTGTAATCAGTAGGTCACCAGTTCGACTCCGGTAGTCGGCACCATCAATCTCAGGAGGGGTACCCAAGCGGTCAACGGGAGCAGACTGTAAATCTGCCGGCTCAGCCTTCGCAGGTTCGAATCCTGCCCCCTCCACCACTTTTTTATGAGGTGGCCAGAGAATATAGGAATGCGGGCATCGTATAATGGCTATTACCTCAGCCTTCCAAGCTGATGATGCGGGTTCGATTCCCGCTGCCCGCTCCATCCAATTCGCTGATATAGCTCAGTTGGTAGAGCGCACCCTTGGTAAGGGTGAGGTCGGCAGTTCGAATCTGCCTATCAGCACCATTCTCTGTCCTCTTCAAGAATTTTAATTAACTTTGCTGGGAAAATAGAAATGGCAAAAGAAAAGTTTGAACGTACGAAACCGCACGTAAACGTAGGTACAATCGGCCACGTTGACCACGGTAAAACGACGCTAACCGCGGCAATCACTACAGTACTAGCAAAGACCTATGGTGGTAGCGCGCAAGCATTCGACCAAATCGACAACGCTCCAGAAGAGCGCGAGCGTGGTATCACAATCGCTACTTCTCACGTTGAGTATGACACGCCTAAGCGTCACTATGCTCACGTTGACTGCCCAGGACACGCCGATTATGTGAAAAACATGATCACCGGTGCTGCGCAAATGGACGGCGGTATCTTAGTTGTTGCGGCAACTGACGGTCCTATGCCACAAACACGTGAGCACATCTTGTTAGGTCGCCAAGTTGGTATTCCTTACATGATTGTTTTCATGAACAAATGTGACATGGTTGACGACGAAGAATTACTAGAGCTAGTAGAAATGGAAGTTCGTGAGTTGTTAACAGAATACGAATTCCCGGGTGATGACTTGCCAGTTATCCAAGGCTCAGCACTTAAAGCGCTTGAAGGCGACGAGAAATGGGAAGCTAAAATTGTTGAGCTAGGCGAAGCGCTAGACAACTATATCCCAGAGCCAGAGCGTGCTATCGATAAGCCGTTCATTCTTCCTATTGAAGACGTATTCTCAATCTCAGGCCGTGGTACAGTTGTAACCGGTCGTGTAGAGCAAGGTATTGTAAAAGTAGGCGAAGAAGTTGAAATCGTAGGTATTAAAGATACGACTAAGACAACGTGTACGGGCGTAGAAATGTTCCGTAAGCTTCTAGACGAAGGCCGTGCTGGTGAGAACGTTGGTGTTCTACTACGTGGTACTAAGCGTGAAGACGTAGAGCGTGGTCAAGTATTGGCGAAGCCTGGTTCAATCAACCCGCACACTAAGTTTGAAGCTGAAGTATACGTACTAAGCAAAGACGAAGGTGGCCGTCATACTCCTTTCTTCAAAGGATATCGTCCACAGTTTTACTTCCGTACCACTGACGTAACAGGTGCTGTTGAGCTACCTGAAGGCGTAGAAATGGTAATGCCTGGCGACAACTTGAAGTTTGTAGTTGAGCTAATTGCACCAATCGCGATGGACGAAGGTTTACGCTTCGCAATCCGTGAAGGTGGCCGTACCGTAGGTGCGGGCGTTGTAGCAAAAATCTTAGACTAATACTTCATAGAGCGTTATCTGACGAAAGTCAGGACCTCCTTGGGTAAAGTAAGAGTACACATTAAAAAAGCCAGCATCTTGCTGGCTTTTTTATTGCCATTAATGAAGTTTATCTAATGGGCTCTTGCTACCTGCAAATTTATTGCTGACCACATGAGTGTAAATTTCAGTTGTTCGAATGTCTGTATGACCTAATAACTCTTGCAAAGAGCGTATATCCATACCCGATTTAAGCATTTCAGTAGCAAATGAATGACGAAAACTGTGCGCTTTAACAGGTTTGTCGATACCCGACTCAACAACAGCCCTTCTCAATTGCTTTCTGAATGCTGTTTCATGCAAGTGATGTCTGCAAATATAGCCATCTACTGGATGTCGACAGCGCGTAGTCGAAGGAAAGAGATACTGCCATTTCGCATCTTTAAGAGCCTTCCCATATTTTTTGTTTAAACTTGCTGGTAGCGAAGTTGAGCCATAACCATGTTGCAAGTCTTTTGCATGCATCGACTTTACCTTCTTAATTTGCTCTTGAAAGGGCTGAACAAGCGCGTTAGGCAGCAACGATATCCGATCTTTTTGCCCTTTCCCTCTAAAAATAAAAATAGTTTTATAGCTAAAATCTATATCCTTCACTCTCAGTCTTAGGGCCTCTGTAATTCTTAAACCAGCGCCATAAAGCGTACATGCAATCAAATGATGGTCACCGCGCAAGTGGTTTAAAATCACTGATACTTCATTTGCATTTAAAACTGTGGGCAGGCGTTTTGGCGTTTTGCTATAGCCGAAAGACAAATTAACCAGCTCTTTGTGTAATATATTTTTATACAAAAATACTATGGCACATAGCGCTAAGTTTTGAGTCGATGCACTTATTTTCTTTTCGTTTGCTAAGTAGTTTAAGTAAGCTTCAACATGCTCTTCTCGTAATGTTGACGGGTGTTGATAGTTGTGAAATCGAATATAACTTTTTATCCAAGTAATGTAAGACTTCTCAGTTTTAAGACTATATCGTTTGGTGCGCATAAAGAGCACTATTTGATTTATAAATGCAGACACACTACCTCCCTATGTGTGTTTAGAAACATGTTCTTGCTAAGTGACATCCGATGTCTTTATAAAAGTTGTTTGCTTACTTTGCTAACTATCTGAAAAAGTGAGATCTATTTCAAAACATTAATTTATCAAGAGGCTCGCTAAAAACCGGCGCGCTAAAAACGTGTATTTTGTGCAAGTAATGCGCTTGATAACTTCATAAATACCAAGTAAAACAGTAATAAATAATAATTGAGACTTTAAAATATGAAACTGAACCTCGGTATTTATTTAAAATTCTCGATAATAAGTTGTTAGAAGTCAGGGATATGATAGAAATAGAATTTGAAGAACCACACATCTTAAAATGCGATTGTTGCGATAATGATGTCATTAGATTAACCAGATTTGTCTACAAAGACGGGATGCTTTTGCCGTTTATTACGCACAGTTCACGCCAAGCCACGAAGACGGAATGGTCAAACTGCTCGTTGGTGTTGGCGAATGGGAGACCGAAGAAGAACTTACTATGAAATATGCTTTTCCTCTCGTGCTTTGGCAGACAGAAGACAATTGGAATGTTCAGGCAGTCAACGCTTCAGAGAGTCCATGGAATACGGAGGTCATTGGAAAAATGTTGGACCGTACAACTGCTTTAGAAAATCGGTTTATAAAAGATGTGTTTCATATCACCGACCACATCGTTTTAGAAGACAAAGAAATTCTAGGTTATTTTGGGAAATGACTTCTAACAAGGCGCTCAAGGGGACAAATACATGGCATGGCTTGCGCCATTGTAATGCCATGTATTTGCCCCTTAGCTTAGTGTTATGTTTCTTGAGGATGTATCTTTGGTTGTCTATTCACACCTTGAAAAATTAAGAGCTTCTTTTGATAGTATACCTCTTGAACTTAGAGTTGAAGCTATAAAGACATACGAAGCAAGGGAAATTGAGATAGATTCAAAGTTATATATTGAATCAGTATGGATAGACCAAGTTGGGACTGATCAAATTTTGATTGTTCAAATTCAGAAAATTGGATTTACCGCAAATTGTTGCTTTTGCTTGGGAAGTAAGTTTCTCCGCAACGATAATGTGGAGCATTTAAGCAATGAGCAGCTTTGGGATTTAGGGATACCGTAAGATGAAACATAACAAAAAAATTGAAGACGGATATCTGGGAAGAGCGCCCAGCTACCGCTTAATTTGGTGTTAGGTTTCAGGAGGTTAATTTGAAGTCAGAATTGTTCGATGAAGACTCGGTAAAAAAGGAAGCTAAAAGGCAAAACGATTACCTTAATACTTTCTTGGGCATTCTTATGTTTACTTTAGGTTTTTCGTGCCTTGGTTTAGAAAAACCATGGAAAGGATCGGTCGTATGTCTTGCTTTGCTATTGCCTCTTTTTTATAAAGCGATTCAGTATGTTCCAGAAACAGTATTGACACTCCGTACCCTTTCAAAAGATCACCCCGAAGACTTAGAGATTAAGGAATCACTTAAATACTTAGAAAAGAAATACTTGGGTTTCAAGTCAGTTCTTACAAGCAACCTTGTATACTTAGTCGGCGTCGTAATGTTCGGCTTGGTGCTTCTCTCGCCAGATTTCGTTCAGTGGATTAAATCGAAATGAAACCGAACAAGGCGCTTAACTCGTTCCCTTCGGTCACTGGGACACAAACGCAATGCGAGGCTTCGCCAATTATCGCATTGCATTTGTGCCCGTTAGCTTTGCGTTATACGTTGTTCTTTAAGTCGTAAACGAGGCTATTTTGAAGGTTAAGTTTTTAGTTGCCTATGATTATGATTGTGGGGGAATTTGGAGAGTCATTGATGCTGATGGAAAAACCCAGATTGTAGAGAAATACCCTGAATTAATTATAGTTGATGAGAAGCCACATTGGATGTCTGAGGAGAGACTAGCAGATCTCACGAAGAATGCGATCAATATCGAGAATAGTGATGATACGTTTTTTAAATCGGTAGTCAGTCAAAGGAGTATAGACAATGATAGCTGAGACTAGATTGTTTCTTCGATTAACGTATAACAAATACATCAACCGGATGCTGGCAAGAGCAGCCATCACCGGTTATGTAAGGTGTTAGGTGCTACCTGATGTTTAATTATTATGGATTGAAATGGCCGGCTTCGAAATCGTTTATAACTAGCCCTAGACACTTGAGTCATTTGAAGGCTGTTATCTTCTTTTTGGGCACGCCGTTGGTACTAAGTGCGTTAGTAATTACTGGAGGCAAAGGTTCGCGGGCGTTATCAGAAGAGGTAGCCTTGTTGATTTTGTTCATGGCCGTGCTTTTTTTATTTGCTTGCTTTGCTGAGGAATACATCAAAACATTTCTCTCGGTAATTATTGTTGTTTCAGTATCAGGCTTTGTTTTCTCTCTATGCTATGTGATTAGCTTATTTGATAGTATTACAATATCAGCGGTGGTTGTATCAATGCTTACAGCCGTTTATTTCTTACTCATTGTCGCAATGTCGCTCAGGAGTTTTAAATGCCATCAGCACCTAACAAAACACTGAAGTCAGTCGCTATCGCTCCTTCGGACAGGTTTGATTGGCTAAAAACTGCATGTCACTGCGTTCAATTATCGCAGTTTTTAGCCAATCAAACCCGCCGCTTAGTTCGGTGTTAGCGTCTTTAAGGGAAGTTGTAATGGAGAAGGTTGTATTTGCACTAGAAATTGAAGACGGTTGGCCACCTCTAGGAGCAGAAGGAGTATGGTGCAAGAAAATTGGAGAGCATTATCAGTTAGATAATATCCCATTTTTTATACAAGGCTTAGCTGTAGGTGATCTCTTTAGTGCTTGCCCAGATCCAGTTAATAAACACATTTTCGAATTCGAAGTTTTAAAAGAATCAGGTCATTCTGTCATTTCTATCTTAAATAATATCGACCTAGATTTAGAAGGTTTCTTGGGTTCTGTAAAGGCACTAGGATGCTCATTTGAACAATTTAAACAATATTCGTTGACTGTGATCGACGCACCACCAGATATAGAAATCGATAGATTGAATAAGTTAATCGATCAATATGAGGATTTAGGAATTGATTTTGCCTTTCCCGTTTGGCGTTTTGAATAGGCACGACGCTAACAAAAACTTGAAGCGGACAAAAATAGAGAGCAATTTTCGCCGCTTAAGTGGGTGTTAGGTAACTACATGGAGTTTTTCAAGTACAAAGACCTGAAAATGCCAAGTGAACTTGGATATGAGCACTTACTTGATATACAGTACTATTTAAATACCGAATTATCCCTATTGTTTAGAGATTTGAAAGGTCAAAGCCGAGAAAAGATTGCGAGAGAATTAGTTACTAAGGTGGAGTCTTTGACAGATTGTATTAACGAATTTGGTTATGATCTTCATCGTTGCAATTATTCAGGTGATGTCAACTATGAAAATAGTAAGCAAATATATTGCAATAAAAGTCTTAATATCAGATTTCATGGATTTTCAGCACAAATATCATGGGATGTATGGTGACGTTACCTAACAAACGACTATGGCGTCAATAAGTAAATTCACGCCATTTTCGATTCCCACTTTTTACCATCGCGAAGCATTGAATTTAGTATTACTATCATCTTTCTTATGCAGGCAATTATCGCTACCTTCTTCGGCTTCCCACTGGCAACTAATTCTCGGTATTTTTGTTTGAAAACAGGATTACATTGGATAGCTGACATCATTGCCATGAACAGTACTTTTCTAACTTGAGGACGCCCCCCTTTGATGGCTCGCTTACCTTGATATCTCCCGCTTTCTCGGTTAATTGGCGCGACTCCCACCAATGCAGCGGCCTGTTTGTTAGTAGCATAGCCAAGCTCAGGCATGTAGCTAATGAGCGCAGCCGCACACACTTTTCCAACACCAGGCATACTTTGCACTATATCGCTTTTCTCTTGATAATCGGGACAGCTTTCAATAAGCGTAATGAGTTGTTGCTCAATTTTGACTAACTGATTTTTAAAGACGGTCAGCACTTGCTTGATTGTAGATGCCACCGTTTTAGGCATTATTTTGAGCCTGTTTTTTTCCATTGTTTGCATCGTTAAAATTTGATTTCGGCGTGCAACTAGATCAGCCATGAGGCGCATACTTTCTGGTTTTAATGTTGATAGCGTGGGTTGAACGGCTTCGCCATAGTGAGCAATTAGCTTTGCATCAAGCTTATCAGTTTTAGCTTGCAGCCCAATGGCCCCAGCGAACCGTCGAACATGAATTGGATTAGCGATTACAAAGGGCAGATTAGCCTTCGAACAAGCCATAACGAACAGCAGTTCAAGACGACCAGTTGCCTCAATTATTACTCGCGATGGTGTGTGTTTCTTAATCTCAGAGATGGCCTTATTGATACCCTTTACATTATTTTCAACGACAAAAAAGATATCCAAAGGACGAATGTAAATATCCAATTGATGTTTGCCAGTGTCAACACCGACATTAATATTTTGCGAATTGATTGTTTTCATAATAAGCTAACTCCAGTTTGCGTGATGCGAGCTCTTGAGGCCCAGTAGACTATTCGAGTATTTATGCTTGGAGTTCTATGGGGTGTTCTCGTTTGTTATCGGTCTCTCTACAGAGGAGCCAAGCATGAACCGAACTACCTCACAGAAGAACATTGGTTGCAGCCAATGTCTGGGTCTCACTTTACCACTTTTGGAGAGGGGATTTTGCCATACAAATGCATGAAGACGGATTTGTCAGAAGAGCGCTGCCAAACCGCTTATGCAAGTTGTTATTTGCTTAAGGAGTAACTAATGAGTGACCCAAACCATTCTCCAGTTGGTTGGTATGTCGCCTCTTACTTACTTCGATTTGTAGAATTGAACGAAGAAGGTAATTTCGATGAAGAAAAACAGTTCACTGTTTGGGAAAATACAATATTAGTAAAGGCGAATGACATCGTTCAAGCATACGACAAAGTTGAGTCTGAGGCACTTTTAGCAACTGAACCCTATAAAGGAGGCGAAGAAGGGTAAGCGTCCAGTAAACCACATATTTCCAAGTTAAGTCCAACCCTGCACCATGAGGCCTCAACTATCAAGTAGAGGTCTTTATGCAAAACAAACGACGAA
>NZ_JBHSGU010000016.1:0-1303 GCF_042652645.1 Glaciecola siphonariae | reverse complement strand
GATGTTGCTGGTGAAAATGTAGGTGGAAATGCAATGTCCTTAGGAGCCTTAGCCCCTGAAGGCGGCATTACCCTTCCAAATTCGAGCGTAGATTCAGAAGCAGGAACTAGTAGTACGACTAGTGATATAGCTAGAACGGCTGGAAAGTGGCTTATCAAAATAGGCAAAGGTGGGAATATAGTTCTGATGGCACTGACCCCAACCATGATGGGTGATGGTACATTAGACATAAGCAAGCTAAGAACTTCTGGCGAACAGAAACAAGATTTATGGTTCCATTACACTGACCAAAAAGGTTTTAATGCCATCGTTAATGAGGGATTTACAATACGACCCAACAGCAACGGTGTCGTTTACCTCACTAAATTTGAAATGACCCCCGCGAAAGCGGTTGATAGACTATTTATTGGTGGATGGGGTGATTATAAAAATAAAGGAAACTATGTAATTGCATTTTCAGCCAATCCGGGCACCCCTATAAAACAGGTTCCCCATCACCCATACGAATGGGTTCATCACGGTAAAATGAAACTCGGCTCCGAGATTAAACAAGTTAATTACTCTGGGCAAAATCCGTTTTAGGTTGGATATTATGATTATAAAAAATGAATCAGAACTAATGGCACTTCATCGGGCTATTGTCGAAGCAAAGTTTAAGGAATCACACTTAGACCCCGCCATCCCATATAGCGGAATTCTCTCAGATCTATCAGAGAGAATTGTCACAAGCATTATTCAAAAGCTATCAGATAATGGTGAGGATGAAGAAGCTCAGAGTTGGTCGTCAATTGTAAAGCTTGATAAAAACTGGGATGGCTACGTATATATCCAGAGTTGGATAAAAAAAACTGATAGTTGGACTAGTATGAGTGCAGACGATAAATCCAAGTATATAAAAGTACTGTGCTCCCCATATCAACCTTCAAAGCAGCAAGAAAGTGACCTCATAAAGATGGGTAACGAGCATTGGAAGACGTAATCTATTTTTATACTGTCACTGACAAGTATGGCGAACTGTCTAATTTTGCAAAGCTAGGGTTCGAAGCTGATGGTAAGTACTGGCCGACTGTTGAGCATTACTTTCAAGCAAAAAAGTTTGAGGGACAGACATACGAAAACAAAATAAGACGAGCCCTCACTGCCAAAAACGCGAGAAATATGGGTAGAAGTCGAGAGTACCCCATCAGAAATGACTGGGAAGTAGTAAAAGTAAATGTGATGAGAGATGCGCTAAATCGCAAGTTTCAAAACAACCAAGCTGCCAAAATATTATTATTATCAATAGGGGGTAAAGTGCTTGTTG
>NZ_JBHSGU010000015.1:0-1944 GCF_042652645.1 Glaciecola siphonariae | reverse complement strand
ATCTAGAGCCTGTTTTCGCAACCTTCTTAGTTTTTACTTCGTCCACTTCCGCCTCTACAGTGTAACCAGTCGGATCAGTAAAACTAAGCGGATTATTGAGTACATAGGAATAGGGGTTTATGCCCTGACTGCCAGTGCCTTGAATGAAGGGGTCAACACTTAAAAACCGGCCAATATTGTAGTCGTAGATGCGCCCATTCATATGAATGAGCTCAACCTCATCCAAATGCTCGTGGTCAGTAAAACCGCGGGCGTATTAGACTAAGCGAGAAATGATTATGTTGAATAACGTCAGCACTATTTCAACTATTATTATGGGCGTCAAAATACTTTTTAATTTTATCATTTATCGGCAGAGTAATACTCTTTCCGTTCACTAAAACAATGCTCTTCGAGTGTTTTATGCCATGACTTCCGTTTTCGATAGCATCTTTTGAAGATTCTAAAATTGAGGTGATGTTCTGCCATTTGATTAAACATATTGGCAAGTAAGGAGTATCTTTGTTATGAAAAAGAAGACCATCGGCGTTGTAATTGACGCAATACACCTTGGAAAATCGGTCAATAACACCGACCCCAATAACCCATTTATCTTGCATTAATGTCAAATCATTATCTGAACAAAAAAGTGGGGAAATATTAGTTTTTGTCGCTATGCCATCATCAACTAATTTATTGATAGCTTTTTTTTCTGCAAAATTAACAGGCCCAATCAGCCAAAAATAGATGCCTACAAAAAAACTAGTTGCAAAAATTATTCCAACTGCCTCATCACCTGTGAGGTACATCGCGATTCCACCAAAAATTATACTTAGCGCTATATAAAAAAGCTTAGCCTTTATCATAAAAGTGATAACTAAAAAATATTTCAAAATTAATCGACCTTGTCTAAGATTCTCATTGGGTATGGGATTGTCTTGTCATGCTGCCTATGCAAGTAATTGATGCCGTTATTCCATGCAGGAGGATTAGCGGGCATTCCAGGTGGCAGCTTAAACGGCGAAAATTTACTGGCACACACTATCGCGATCCCACAGGCCGCAGAGGCTGTTTCGGATAAAAATTGCTTTCTATCTCTACCAACAAGCTTACTAAATCCGTTACTAATTTCATCAAAATGTCTTCCAAAATACTCATATAATTTTGGTGAATATGACTTAACCCCGGGTGCAATTGAAGAGCCAAACCTTATTGCCAAGATTCCCTCTGTTGCAAATGACCCTCCCATCATAACTAAAGGATGATCCCATGCGGAGCTGCTCCCACCCGCTTCAACCCATGCATCGTAGCCTTTACCACTATTATGTGCGCCTCTCATTGCACCTTCCATGCTGACCGGTGAACCAGGGTACATACGTTGACTGTTCCACGAATATGAGTTTCCATTGCTGTCGCTAGCTGAAACTGCTCTTAGTGAAATGGTGTCATTTGATTGCTCAGATGAGCTGCTATCTTTACTTACACTGGTAGGTGAGTTGATATCTACTGTGGCGGATACCGATTTACCATCCTTATTTCCTTTGTAAACCGTTGCGGATGTTGCCTTGCCATTGTCGAAGGTCACCGATGAGCCAGCATATGTGCCATTTGTATACGCGCTCACAGAATGCTGATGTGTAACCTGTCCCAAATCATTCGTTACGGTCGTGGTAGTTGTTTCTCCTACTTTGGTTCTTAACCTCGAGCCTGTTTTAATTTCGTATATCGGTTTAGTCTCAACCTCTTCCTCAGCCGAATACCCCGTAGGATCAGTAAAACTAAGCGGATTATTGAGCACATAGGAATAGGGGTTTATGCCCTGACTGCCAGTACCTTGAATGAACGGGTCAACGCTTAAAAATCGACCAATATTGTAGTCATAGATGCGCCCATTCATATGAATGAGCGAGCATAGTGCGCTTCTAGCCGTTTATGCCGATTTGGCGTGGAGGGCCGCGCTTTTAA
>NZ_JBHSGU010000014.1:0-11651 GCF_042652645.1 Glaciecola siphonariae | reverse complement strand
CTTCTGAATCTACGCTCGAATTTGGAAGGGTAATGCCGCCTTCAGGGGCTAAGGCTCCTAAGGACATTGCATTTCCACCTACATTTTCACCAGCAACATCTGCTGTAAAATCAAACTCTGGAAGCGAAGCAGATTTCACAGCAGTATTTACCGTACCCCCTAACTCTAACAGCTCTGTCTCTATACTTGTTAGATAGTTTGTCGCACCATTGTCACCAGCCTCTTCAGTCTGTGTGGCTTTGCTTGATCCTGAAGAAGTTCCCTGAACTTCAAAGCTTCTTGTTTGACAATACCCTGTAAGGTCGCCGTCGCATATTGAACCATCGTTATTAAGTGCCGAATACCCCGTCGGATCAGTAAAACTAAGCGGATTATTGAGTACATAGGAATAAGGATTGATGCCCTGACTGCCAGTACCTTGAATGAAGGGATCAACGCTTAAAAACCGGCCAATATTGTAGTCATAGATGCGCCCATTCATATGAATCAGCGAGCCTAGTGCACTTTTAACCGTTTATGCCGATTTGGCGTGGAGGGCCGCGCTTTTAAAGAGCATTGATATAGACTGACTAAATCTATTTGAAAAATACCACTATGCGCGGTTTTTTGTGTTCAACAACTATCACTATCAATGAGTGAGCAATATTTCAAGCAACCTGACCCTGAGGGGTCCATATAACGTTGCGCAAAACTACACTTGCCTTTTAATCCGAGACTTATAATTCTTCAGTTGCTCATCAGAGAGTATTTCTTCGTCTTTCCAGTCATACACAATATTCAACAATCCAACGATGGCTGGGTTGGGGAATGTCATTACTTTCTCGACCATACGCGAATCATGGACAGTAAAGTTGCCCAATGCCGTATAAAAAGCGCGAATACAATCCACTGATGAAGCGCGTTGCGACTGCGTGCCCACCGAAGTTATTTCGTTATTTGCGTACACGTCGGCCTGGTTAGCATTATCTGCAATGGCCCGGATTATCTGGGGCAGTGAAGGCCAATATTTCAAATCGTAACGCCCGAACAACTGGTTAAGCTTTTCTTTTGGGTAACTCTCAAAAAGGTAGTTTTGCGCTGTGTTGGCTGCATCGTTTATGGGGTCTTTGATTGAATAGTAAATATCGCTGGTAAACCCTGAGCTTTCCGACATTTCACTTTGAGATGATAGCAAGTCAGCCAAATGGCCTGCCGTATTTGCAATATCAGTGTTTATCGCATGGAGTTCTTTGGCTACTTGGCGAGCCTCAATGAAACTATCGGGTTTTGCAAAAATAATTAATCCCAGTACACAGTCGATAAAATCATACCGAGCGTTAAAACTAAGCTTTGAGTTCAATTCAACCCAAAGCGGTGTAAGCTCATCGAACCGATCCAATATACGCTCTATGACCGGAATTTCACTAACCCAGCATTTGCTTTTGCAACGGTCTTCGAGTAATAGCTGCAACGATTTTTGAATGCTGTCGACAGTGTTTCCTCTCAGCGTTTCTATATAATCTTTATAGGTACCTTTTATCATATTTTTTGTCCTATGGAATTGAAGATGCAATTCATCATATCCATAAGTAACAACCTGAGGCGTATCTGAGTTGAAGAAATTTTTAACAATACTCGGTTACCAGAAATCGCCGTATTACATCAGTCTATTCATAGCCTGCAATTGATCATCAGTTATTGACATTATTTAAGATTTTTTCATCAACTTTTTTCTTCGCCACAATATCCTTATTGGATGACAAAAGTGTTTATTGCAAAAGATATGTGCTCTAGACCTCAAAGTTCAATCTTGCATGAATTCCAATCATTCTAATCCTAGCTCCTTTAAAATAGGAATGATTGAGTTATCATCCAGCTCAACTTTTATAAGAATTTCTCGGACTTTGTCTCTGTCTTTATCGCTCACAGCTCTATCAAATTGATCGAACAAGCCTGCCACGTAAAGCCGCTCATTGACCGTCATTCCCGCAT
The DNA here is from genome assembly GCF_042652645.1 of Glaciecola siphonariae. NCBI lineage: Bacteria > Pseudomonadati > Pseudomonadota > Gammaproteobacteria > Alteromonadales > Alteromonadaceae > Glaciecola > Glaciecola siphonariae. The sequence goes on along the minus strand of NZ_JBHSGU010000014.1, from coordinate 9,680 downwards.
ATTTTCTATCCATTAGTTAGCCTATAGTTCAATAATATCAAAATCTGTATTTCTTACGTTTTTGGGATCAATGATATATTCAGGAAGTCCTCCTTTGTTTCCATCCAGTGGCAAGGCTGACCTCATTTGAATAATATCCGCTTTCTTTGCTTCTCCCCTTAGGAGGAATTCGGCAGTATTGTTTGCTTGACTTGCGCCGCCCGAAGGCAAACCTGCTGCGCCTCTGCAATTATCTATAGTCCTCGGGTCCATTGGTGTCCATGTTTGATATTGTCTTCTGGCCACTTCTTGCAGCTCGGCTCCATACCAAGGCCCCGGAACATTAGCACGGCCTTTTGCAAACCCAATATCGTGGATTTGATAGCTGGCATCCATAACACCATTTATCTGTACATTTATCATGTTGTTCAAATCATGTTCAATTTATCCAACCTCTATTAAACGATACGGAAATTGCTTCGCACTCATCCCGCTGCCAGTCTACCGAGTATTTATTCGCCTACTTCAAGTTAGCATTTTACAAAAATGACAGGCCAATAACTCCTTGCTATTAATAGAGAACGTTAGCACTGCGGTGACAGTTGGCTTGGCATTGCTGCCTATTGGGAAATGGAATTGGTATCGCCTGACTTAAACTGGTGATTAATTCTGTCTTGATTTTTCTTTAATCTACCCAAGATTTCTGCGAATGAATCAGTTTCAGTAAAAAACATTCCACCTTTGACCGCATCTTCATGGTCTTTTTCGATATTTTTGAGCCGTTCCTCATTAGGAATTAACAATAATTCACCAACGAGTACTGCCTCATAATCAACACCGCTACTTGCCCATCTATGTTTTTTCATTTCTACCACATCATTTCTGGCTACATTTGATGTGAAAGGATCTGCGAATCCTGTTTTCAATAGACAATCTACATCGTACCAATGCCTAGCAAGTCTATTAGTATTGGGTTCCTTATCTTGAGAACAAAATTGATGTAAGGCAGTAAGTTTTTCCCACAGAATATATTCTCGCTGGTAAGCGTTTACAGAAGCCTTTGGTAATACTAGTTGCTCTAAGCCGGGAGTGTGGCCCAAGTAACAATCAACCTCAATGATTTCAGTTGGCTTACCTCTGTTTCGGCCACCAAATTCGAGAAGTACATGATCTAACTGGTAGTCATGCTGTCCTTTTGTCATGCGAGGAAAGTGAATGTTAATTTTTTCGCCGTCAGATCCATCTTCCATTTCGGCGAACAAGCCTTCGATTTGATATTGAGATAGCCTCTTATTGAGCAAGAGAACTAATCCTTCACTCCATGTAAGTAATCGCCTCTGCTGGTTTTTTCTGAATTTATTACTTTGGCTTTTACTATTAGTGTTTTTCTTCCACTCTGTAAACTCTTCGTCTTCAGAAAGGCCCGATAAATCTGCCCAATGTATGGACAAGTCAATGTCTTCCGAAAATCGAGAAATGGCTTGCCAGCATTTACTTAATGCCGTTCCACCTTTAAATGCAACTGAAAAACCACCTAACAGTTTTTCTTCGTACAGAAGCCTTAAAATTTCTGTTACCCAGACATCTTTTTCTAGAAAGTTTGCTGCAAGACCTTTTGGATGATTTTGAGCACCAAAGGTGAAAATGTCACTAAGCTCTTCATGTTTTGATTTGTCAGCATACAGCTCGAATATATTCATGAAATAAGGCTTCTTTCGACATTTTTGAGTTTATTTTTCCACTCTGCCAACATTGTATTTTTCTGTAATTTCGATAGAACTTTTAATGTTTCTTGTTTTGATAACTGTAATCGTGAAAGAGCATTTTTTAACGACGACTCAGGGGTGTGCTCAGGAGAAAGCGTTAATAGACTTCTAAACACTTTACCTTCAGGTTTGTTTTCCCATTGCAGCTTCTTGTTAGTTGTATGATGCACTTGCACTACTTCACTACCAACTTTAAATTCCCTAGTAGGTCCAGTAGTCCAATACACTGATTTCATTGGCGCTTGAGTTTGCAACCCCAATCTATAAGCGGCTTCTAACCCTTGAGGGACCATTTTGTAATGGTTCGCGCGTGCCCATGTTTTAGCAACTTCTTCAGCTTTTGCGGTGATCTTTACAGAAGGAATATTTTTAAGAGGTTTAGGTCTGGAGTAAATTCCTTTAGCGACACGAACAATTACTCTCTCTTTAGCCAAGCGGCTCATTGCCTTTTGTACAGACGTAGTTGAGCCTAAGGAATAAAACCCTTCAATAGAAAATGGAGTGCCACGTTTCATACGGGATACTCGATTTGCAACTAAAGCAGAAACAGACATCGCTCACTAATCCTGACTATATCAATTAGGTGTGGTTATAGTTTAACCCATATATTTATTGGTGTATAGATTGGTTTGTGTCAGGATCGACTGGTTCACATATCTTGCTATTAAGTTAAGTCAAATTCAGCTAACTTGGCTCGTCTGGCTTTTTGATTTTACGCCAATCTCTCCCCAAGTCTTTCGCACTCCACTTGGATGACGCTCGGTTATCTAGGCTAAATTGAAGAGCTTCCGGTCCCATTGTTACAAGTGTTTTATGTTGATTCTCTTTAGTTGGCCCTTGTCTATCTTTCGATTTCCAAAATATCCAAGTATCGAAATGTGGTCTGTCTCTATCTTCGGTGATGTCAGGGCGTAGGCGAATGATCTCACTTGTAGAAGGGTTGTTATTTGCTGTCGCTTTGGTTGGAATTTGACTGTTTACTTGCTCCAAAAAATCTCTTGGTTTTAGTGGTATACCCGTATTCGCACCACTTCGAAGAACTTCGACCAAATCCGAATAAAAATCACCGAAGTATGGGACGATCCTATAACCAACGTGAACGTCAAATTTAAAGAATCTGGGGTTTTCACCTCTAGAAGTCAGGGCTAGCGAAAAGGGATTTTCTCTAGTTGAAAATAAACAGTCGAAACTGGCTGAGCCCGTATTGATTCTAAACTGCTGAATGTCTGTGCTAATTGCCAACATACTTTTGTGCAGTAATCGTAGTGAAGTCATTTCCATTTTTAATCATCCCCCCGAAACCGTTATTGGTGTTATTACAGTGAGTAGTTGGCAAATTCAAGTTGGACTTCAAAATTTCTAAGGCTGTATTATTCAAGGCATTTACATTAATCTAATCAAAAAGTCGTTTCTAACTATTTGTTCTTTAAAAGCTTGCTGTTGACTTAAGGTGCTAAACGTACTGTGTCGCCATTCATATGAATGGGCGGGTGTATGACTACAATATTGGCCGGTTTTTAAGCGTTGATCCCTTCATTCAAGGTACTGGCAGTCAGGGCATTAATCCCTATTCCTATGTGCTCAATAATCCGCTTAGTTTTACTGATCCTACGGGGTATTCGGCGGAGGAGGATGTTGAGACTATAGAAGTAAGTAAAGACGATCAAGTTTTCACGGATTCTGCTGGAAACAATTACGTTGACGCTGGAGATGGCAGTGGAGATTTAATTAAAATCGATTCCGTTTCAGGAAACAACTCACAAGGTGCCAGTGTAACCGTTGGATTTGGTGATAATGGTGCGGTATCTAATTACAGTTCTTCCCAAAACGGCGTAAATGTCAGTATTACTGATATAGGGAGCCAAAGCCAAACAGCTCAAGTAAGTTTTGATTCAGAAAGCGGGACACAACCCGTGTCAGAAAATGAAACTGGCTTCATGGATTATTTGGGGGGGTTGTCAAAACAAGCGCTAAATGAAGTAGATTCGTTTTTGGCTGAGCATATTGATTTCAACCCGATTAAGTTGGGGGTTGGTGTTGCGAATGGCGCTAATTCAATGAGGCTTGCTATCCAGTCTAAAGCCTTAGCTTATGCAAGTTTCTTCACATTTGGTATTGGACAACCTCAATTTGGCGCTCCTTTAGCCGGTTTGAGTGCTGTAAAAGCAAACTCCTCTTTAAAAGCAGCGCAAAGATCTGGGGTGCAAATCGGCGAGGCACTTGCGGAATCGTATGATAACGCGTCCCGCAGAAATCTTAAGGGGTTACTTCCGTATGGCCAGTACTTCGATGATTTAGATGAACCCACCATTCAGGAGTTTTACAAACAAAAATTCAATGATATGAGTATTTGGGAAGTTGCTGGTGAGGCGGGGACAATGTTTTGAATATTATAAAGGTAATAAAAGATGTTTGATTTTATATCAGAATTGTTTTCTAGCTTTCCGTGGGTTTATCGTGGTTGGTTTTGGCTAATATCAGCGGACTACCGCCTTCAATGCAAGCAAAAATGGGTTAGTTATAGTTCGCTATACAAGGTATTCGATCTATTAATGTCTATTACCTTTATGGTCCTTGAGGTGTTATTAGTGTGGATGATTGTTTTGAGCTAATAACTTTAGTTGGTGATGACTTACCTGATTTACAATACACCGACTATGACAGTTTTGGAGTGCAGCAAGCAATTTCCGTATCGTTTAACAGAGGTTGGATAAATGGTGTTATGGATGCCAAATATCAAATACACGATATTGGGTTTGCAAAAGGTCGAGGCAATGTTCCGGGGCCTTGGTATGAGGCTGAGCTGCAAGAAGTGACCAGAAGACAATATCAAACCCACAAGTTACGAATAAAATGAGTATAGATTATAAGAGGCATTACTTAAATTACGGTATTATTAGAGAGGCATTCGTTAACAGTTTTATGTTTCTTAAGGCAGATGGTTTCTTTGAAGATTACACAGTACAGGAAGACTTAAGCTCTTTGGGTATGGGGTATAGAATATTCATTTTTACGGAAGAAATAATTATATCACTCAGCATTTCGGAACTTGAGAATCGAGCGGACTTTAGACTTAGCAAAAGAGATAGAAAGGTTGGCGTTGACTGGTGCACATTAAAAAGTGAATTTGACGCCAAAATTTTTTTTGATATCGACTTTCAGGAATTATCAACCGACTTCGACGAAATTAAAGAATATGTGAATGGTGCATCGGCCAAGCTATCAGATATGCTCGACGAATTGGGGGTTGACGGAGTTATTCAAAAGCTAAATTGAAAACGCGGTGCAAGAGTAAAGCCTGATCGTTCATCTAGTCAAAACCTTTTTAATCTAGCAAAAAAATGTAGTCCAATCAACGATAGTGTGAGTGAGGTTTTACAATGTATGAAATTTGTCTGAGGGTATCTAGTAGGCAAGCAAGGCGTGCCAACACTAATTACTGCATAGCCGCATGCGTCGGATTTACAAGCTAAGAGCAACTGGATGAGGTTGAGCTCATTCATATGAATGGGCGCATCTACGATTATAACATTGGCCGGTTTTTAAGCGTTGATCCCTTCATTCAAGGTACTGGCAGTCAGGGCATCAATCCTTATTCCTATGTACTCAATAATCCGCTTAGTTTTACTGATCCGACTGGTTACACTGTAGAGGCGGAAGTGGACGAAGTAAAAACTAAGAAGGTTGCGAAAACAGGCTCTAGATTAAGGACAGAAACTGAAACTACGACCTCTGGAACAGTAAATATGGCTGACGGAAGCAGTCGAAAATTTAGTATAACGCAAACGACTAACAGCAATAGCAATGGTTCTGAGACATCGGTTAGTTTATCAGCGAGAATAGTTGGTGGAGGAGAAGCAACTGACATTGGCTCGTCTTTAAATAAATTAAATACTTCAACTGATCAGTCAAACGTTGCAAGCACAACAAATATGAAAAAGGGTAATGAAACGAGTGTTGATGCAAAATGGAGAAACATCGAACAAGATGAAGACGGTATAATTACTAAAGCGGATATTCATTGTAACATCAGTTGCCAGAATAATGCTGCGTATGGAAAGCTGTTGGAGGCAAATAATGTCTCGATTAATATAATTAGGCAACAAAGAAGTAATGCCCACGAGCATGGTGCTTGGGGCGGAATTGCAACCGCTATTCCTCTTGTCTTTTGGACCGGCGCTTCTAGCTATGTTGGGTATACGACTGCATCAACGGCGAAAAAACATATATATGACATGTCATTCTGCCTCTTAACGACATTGTGTACGAATTCAATCGGGCTAGATGGCAAGCGGAAGCTAGAGCCTGAACTGCAAGTTGTTAAGGATGTGCGGAATGCGAGCAAACGAAAAAAAGACGTTGAAATAAAACCTGTACAAACGAATGAATTGGTGAAATAAGTGGATTTTATAAAAAAAAGGCTTACCGATGATGAAGAGGAGAAAATGTTTCAAAGTGGTTCGAAACTGATTATGTCCGGCAGGTATGACGACGCCATTAGTTTATTTAAAGAGCTAGTTAATTATGGTTGTGAGCACTATACCTATCTCATAGCAATGGGTTATGAAGCAAAAGAGGGAAGCAATAATTTGAAGTCAGCACTAAATTATTATCAAAGAGCGGCCAGGCTTGAAGGTAAATATAATCTAGACGTTGGGCGTATTTTGCTAAAAATTCATGTCGATGGAAAAGATTTGGCAAATGCAATTCATCATTTTAAAAAAGCAATGTATAAACAAAGTGAAATGGGAGCTCAGTTCGGATTAGGTTTAGCGTATCTTCAAGATTCACCACAAAAAAATATGGAACTCGCACAAAAGCATTTAAAGGCGGCCTTTAATTTGGGACATTTGATGGCAAAACGAAAATTTTATGGACTTAAGCTTAAGGAGGGATACTTGCATTTATTACCTTCTTTTGTGCGTTCTATTTATGATGTCTCTCATGAGCTAAGTTTAAATCCACAGAGTCCCAAAGTTTTAATACGGCTTGACATTAACACTTAAACGTAGCAGCGCCCAAAATTGATATTCGTACATTAAAGATAAGCGTATCGTAATCGAGATAAATAGACCGGTTACAAAGAAAGCGCATGAGCCGTGTGATTCTAATTCATGTGGTTCATAAGCATCATCTCACTATACTTGGTGCCTATGAACAGAGAAATTCAACTGTAATCCTCCCCAAAAAAATAGCACTTTTAACTAGAAAATTCCGCTAACATTAGAGCAAAGATATTTTCACCAGCGCAGGAAAATAATATGAGTTCCGTTGACTAGCTATCACTTCCAATAGATCCCTCAGGGTCAGGTTGCTTGAAATATTGCTTACTCATTGATAGTGATAGTTGTTGAACACCAAAACCCCCACATAGGGGTATTTTTCAAATAGATTTGTCAGTCTATATCAATGCTCTTTAAAAGCGCTGCTCTCCTCGCCAAATCGGCATAAACGGTTAAAAGTGCACTAGGCTCGCTCATTCATATGAATGGGCGCATCTACGACTACAATATTGGCCGGTTTTTAAGCGTTGACCCGTTTATTCAAGGAACTGGCAGTACAAGTGGGCCTCAAGCTAACAACGGTGCAAGTAACAGCTCATCACAAAAAACGACAGAAACCACTGACATAGGCAGTACAGCGAGCAAAAGTAAAAATGAGGCTGGTGCGTCCCAAGAAGACTACTCGATTACAATTAGTGGAACAATTGAAAACATTGAAGGAAATGCCTATTTAGGACTTTTAAAATCAACCATCTCGGGGCTTACGTTTGACATAGTTTATGGTGAACTAAGCTCTATACCGGCTCTAAGAAATGATCCAGAAGATAGGGCTGATATTCAAGCCGCGAAGGACCAAATGGGAGCATCTTTCTATGCTACGATGTTGTTGTCAGGGAATGCATCAAAAAATGTTTTGAAAGGGGTTGTAAAAAAAGGAAAATTTTACGAAGTTCTCACAGAAGCTGTAATAAGTGGAACTTCAAGAAGTGCCCATCGGAAATCTGCAAACAAAGCTTTTGCAGACGTACTGGAAAGGGATGCTAATTTTGCTCAAGGTATAAATCAAGTCCTTGGTAAAGATGTACTTCAGCATATGAGGTCTGGGAAGAGTGGTTTGAAGAATCCGCCAGATACTGAGTGGCATCACCCCAAAGGTAACTCGGGTTCAATGCAATTATTGCGTAATGAAGTTCACCGAGATAAAAACCTTCAAAATACATTGCATAAAGATGGTACGGGCGGTTTTGCCGATCATTTTCAGAACTAATTAGGGCTTAGGTATTATGGACCTTCAAAAAATACGTGAAATATCGCAGAAGAACGCTAAAAAGTTAGGGTATGAGATAAACACTAATTTGCCATTACTTGATGATGATATTGGGCTGCGGCCCCAACAGGAAATTGTAGGACGTAGCTTGGCCCTCTTTGCGGTCGTTGCTTGCTCATACCGCTTTGATAAGTCTCTCGCTATTCAGTGGTTGGAGAGGGAGCGTGTTATCGATTACCTGAGTGATTCAGAAAGGATTTATCTAAACGAGCGCGAAGACAATATAACGCGCTTCCAATCACAGGTTGAGGGATTAAACGCTTTTGCTTGGTCATTAGGTTTCGTTAAGTCTATTTCTTTTGATTCAGCATGCGATAATTCATTGATTAAGCATTTTCCAGATATAAAAAATAATGGTAGCTCTTGTGAGTATAAAGCACTGTCCTCCGTTCGGTCATCCTCTCAAATTATATCTGTTTGCGATTTAGCTTATTGCCTTCATTGGGCGATAGTAAATGCAGAAGCCAATAGCGTAAATTTACTTAGTGATGTAGCGCAACACGTAATTATTGAAAGGCGTAGGGCTTTAGAATGGATGCTATGCACTGATGACTGGGACAAACTAACCTTAGATACATAAGACAGAACGCGCCCATCTGAGGGCTTGTAGTGTGCTCTTTGTTGTATCACAACATCGGTGACGTTGAATAAGCCGTTTCAGATAATCTTTGTATATGCTGTTTAGTTCATTTCTGGTTCGATATAACTCAAAGAGTCGAAAACGGTGAGAAGCTGTGTCGTTGGAGAATATTAAATTTTTTCTGTTAAGACAGAGGCAAACGATCCAATCAAATAAAGCACTACTGCTCGAATAGGGTCAGCCTTTATATTTCTTTGCTCTCTTAGTGCAATGTGTGCTTTGGTATTTTCGGGAGAGCTCGCGTGCTACGCCTTATGAAAGAGGCAAGCATACATGCGCAGCGTGAGTATGATAAACCCTAACGGTATTGCAGCGGCAAACAGATATGCTTAGCAAATTAAGGGTTAATGGAGTTCTTAAGAAACTGAATCGAGCGTATCCATGCGGTTGAGGTGAGTGTATGCCGCGTATTGCTTCGGTATTCAATAATTTGCTGATTTGGCCGATTCCTTTTATACTCTTAACCGTGTAATGATGATTGAGCGAGACTATGCGAAGTAATTTGCGCCCTGAAATGAGCAAAGTAATGGAAAAACGCCTTCTTGAGAAGGACATGCTTCGCATGCGCTCGCACCAAGAACGTCAGGACTCACCTCGTCAATTGAATGCCAACCGCCATCGCGCAGAGCGTGTTAGCTTCGGCTTTGAATAACACCATAATCAAACCTTTCGACACACTTGAAAAAGCCACCAAGTTGCTCTCTGTTATCCCACAAGAGCTGGCTGATAGACTTGTTCTAATTGGTGGCCAAGCCCTTTTAATCTGGGGTGAATATTATCTTATCGATAGACTGACAGGTGAACAGTTTGAATCGCTCGCGAGTGACGATTTGGATTTCATGGGACGAACGCCCGAAGTGATTGATTGTACTAGCTCAGACTTGATCTGACACTTACCCGCTTTTCAATCGGTGCCTGTCAGATTAGATTTGAGCTAAGTTCTTTTCAGCCCAAATCGATTTACT
>NZ_JBHSGU010000013.1:0-585 GCF_042652645.1 Glaciecola siphonariae | reverse complement strand
AGGTTAACCGATTAGGGGAGCCGTAGCGAAAGCGAGTGTTAACTGCGCGTTTAGTTGCTAGGTATAGACCCGAAACCCGGTGATCTAGCCATGGGCAGGTTGAAGGTTGAGTAACATCAACTGGAGGACCGAACTCACTGACGTTGAAAAGTCAGGAGATGACTTGTGGCTGGGGGTGAAAGGCCAATCAAACCGGGAGATAGCTGGTTCTCCCCGAAATCTATTTAGGTAGAGCCTCGGACGAACACCATTGGGGGTAGAGCACTGTTAAGGCTAGGGGGTCATCCCGACTTACCAACCCTTTGCAAACTCCGAATACCGATGAGTGCTATCCGGGAGACACACGGCGGGTGCTAACGTCCGTCGTGAAGAGGGAAACAACCCAGACCGCCAGCTAAGGTCCCAAAATATTGCTAAGTGGGAAACGATGTGGGAAGGCTAAGACAGCTAGGAGGTTGGCTTAGAAGCAGCCACCCTTTAAAGAAAGCGTAATAGCTCACTAGTCGAGTCGGCCTGCGCGGAAGATGTAACGGGGCTAAGCAATATACCGAAGCTGCGGATGTGCGCACCACCAGATATTATTTA
>NZ_JBHSGU010000012.1:7925-12486 GCF_042652645.1 Glaciecola siphonariae | reverse complement strand
ATGCACTTGCTAGCGCAAATCGCCACTCAAAACACTGACGTCGAGCAACTGCTACCATGGCGATTTGCTAAAGACTAGGTGGGATTACGAGACGCTCACGGTTAAGTGAAAAAGACCTAGATAATCGGCATCAAATGGCGGTTTACATTGTAATCAGGAAACGGCGAGATTACTCAACAAAACCGGTATCCGCATCTAGTGGTGCAGGTACGAAATGCTGACACCGCTAGCGTACTCTCCCCATTGCAACCAATAACGACTGCCTATTTCGCTGTTAATTGAGCTTTGGCATTTCAGCGAGTGCCCGCTAAATTGTAATATCATTGATTACTGCTCTTTATCGTTGTTATGGTAACTGTTAAAATCGTAATTACAGTATCTGCATTTTCTATTGGGTAACTTGTAATTGATAAAAGACAACATTACCTGATTTCTCTCACAGTTTGGGCACCAATAGTTGATAATTTGGATAATAATATATATGCCTGTAACTAACCCCATAAACTGAAATGCATCTATAAAAAATGGGCTTGGTATTCCAATAAAGTTATGTCCGATGATGAACAAAACCAAAGCGATTAAGCTAAAACGAAATTTTACGTGCTTTTCAAGTTTTTTCATTTACATATCTCTGTGTTATTTAGCTATACATTAACATCAGTCTTTTTTGTCCAATTTTTTAGAGTCGAGCCTTCCAAAAACTCTAACAACAGCACCTTTCAACTCAATGGCTGCTTCTTTTACCTCTTGACCAGTTAACGTAAATGATTTGCTCACAGTCGCATCAGCGCCAAAGGACGGACCGATTTCAAAGCCCCCAGAGGATTCATCGTTAGTGTAATCTCCAACGGATACCGTGCCGACCACTAACCCAATATCCAATGAGGCTGATGGGTCATCAAAGTTGGTGTCTATATGTGTCCCACTCTCCATTCCAAATGTAAAACCTCCAATTAAGCCACCTTGTTTCAAAAGTCCTTGTCCAATATCCACATCAACCTCTGAAGCTGATTCTCCAATTCGAATAAAAAAGCCTCGAGTAGTATTTCCCTGCCCTTTAGAATTAGGCGCAAACCTCACCTCTCCTATATCAATCGATGCTAAAAAAGGAATTTTTACCGAAAGATATGTCGATTTAAAATCTCTCCCATCAGGATCGACATATTTATAGGGATTATTTGCCGCATATGCATACCGGTTAAAGTTAAAAATGTTTTTAAACCCCACCGGATCATTTGAGTAAAAACGACCTATGACTGGATCATAGTATCGTGCCTGCATATAAATTAGTACGAAACTACGGTTCTGGTTATCTTCGTTAAACTTAAAACAGTGATGAGTTTAGTGTAGAGGTCACTTAAACTCGATATTGTCCTTACTCTTAAAGTGCTTAGCGTATGTGGCCCTAGCCTTATATACAGGAAGATGTTGAAGAATTCTTTTAGGGTTATTTTCAACGTAATTGAACGTAAACTTTAAGGCCTTTTGAGGCTTATACTTTTCAATGAAATTCGCTAGCGATATAGAACGTTTATTTTTACCACTTTTAACTTCGATTGGAACATATTCATTATCTAGCGACTTCAGCAAAAACTCAATTTCCATGGAGTCACCGCGCTTAAAACTGAATAATTCATTTTCTTCGTCTGGAAAGACCATGCTGCTGACTATTTCATTTAAAACAAATGTTTCGGCTATAAAGCCCTTATATGCGTCCTTTCCTTCTTTAATATTCTGGTATGTCATTCCAATCATACTGGTCAAAATGCCTACATCATGGGGGACTAGCTTGAACATATTATCCTTTTTCTGGAAATTCATATTAAAGCTATTATTTAGGCCGTCTAATATAAAAACCTTGTGGAGAAGCTTCAAACATTCCAGAAAGTCTACTGGTGCAACTATATCTTCATAGCTGACACTTGTATTGCCCAACACCCCTTTAAACTTGAATTTTGGCGTATTCCCATCTTCAATATCTGCGATCTTATTTGCTGCCGCTTCATACACTCTTCTGATATTTAAAGCTGTGGCAGGATGTTCTTTTGAAAACTTTCCAAAGTCGTTTTTATAATCAGCTAATAGATTTGCTTTTACTTTTTCAACAGCGTTGATTCTTTTTAAAGGCTCAATATCCGGATATGAAATCCATGCACTCACAGCTTCTGGCATTCCACCTACAAACCAATAGTCCGTAATTAAGTCTATTAGTTTTTCGTGAGCCACTGTGGGTACTTTGGAGTGATCAGGTGTATCGACAAATCTTAACAACATTGAATTATTTGTCGCAATTAAGAATTCCCTAAATGTCATAGGGTACATTGTTATTCTTTCTGTTTTTCCAACCGGATAATTTTTAAACAAGCCAATATTGGAGCCTGTGGCGATCACATGAATGTCAGGTGTATCCTCATAAAAAAACTTTAATGAAGTGAGTGCATCTTGAGAAAATCCCACCTCTTCAAAAACGAGTAAATCGGTTTCTTGGTTAAACGGCTTCCCTAAAGCAATTTGAGCATTCTCCAAAATACTTGAAGGCTTTAAACCATCATCAAAAATACTGCTAAGCTTAACTTTATCTCTCATAAAATTAAGCTCAAACACATTCTTGTAATTTTCGCTTCCAAACTTCTTAACCGAACTTGTTTTTCCTACTTGCCTTGCGCCCGCCAATAGCAAAGGTTTTCTATTCATTGAGTTTTTCCACTCAATAAAATATTGATCATAGTTTCTGCTAAAAAAGTTCATGGCACTCGACTCAAAAATAAAACTGTACATTCATTATAGCTAGCTTGGTACTTTTTACGAGGTGAAAACGAAAACAAATGGTATTTTTGACGAGGTATTTTCATAAAAAATGGTACTTTTAACGGCTTAAATTTAATTTGATTTGGTATTTATTTGTAACTATCCCCTAAATAAAACACGAAGTGCCCTCGCTAGTGCGAGGCTTTGGCTTCAAAAAAGGTTTGCACATCTATTTTCTTACAGTAAAAATAAATTAATAAATAGCGCTGGAGGCCCCAAATTTATGAGTATTTTTTGTGCGTTAAGGGGTCCGTTAAGGGGTCAGGTTTCTTGAAACCAACCGTTTTGCTGTATCGAAGAAAGGCGCTCCCTGATTTCCACGTAAAACAACATGGATAGATATGTTGGGAACAATAATTCTAAAGCGGCGAGAAACCCCTCGATCTACTTTTTAGTATAGAGGCATTTTCAAAGAACCTGACCCCTAGATTCCCTAGATTCCCAAATTCGTTAAGCAAATCCGTTTTAGTCACATCAGCATCTTCTATGACATCGTGAAGTAAGCCGCCAATAATTATATCTTCATCTCTCACCTGCGCTGTGTTAACAAGCAGATCTTGCACTTCAAGCAAATGATTTAAGTATGGTGACTTATCATATTTACGCCGCTGATACTTATGTGCGCGAGACGCCAACATTAGTGCTTTATTAAGTCTCAGAAGAGAAGGCGCAACAAAAGACGTGGGCTTTGCGCGATAGTGCTCAAACCCCACTGCTGTCAACTCAATATCATAGCCCTCGAACTCAAAATTAGCCTCATCAATTTCATTGTCATCTCGATATCGACCCACACAAAATGAGGTTGATGTCTTTTAGGCCAGTCCAATGATGTCAATAGTTTGGTGCAAATGCATAGTCACAGAAGTAGGCAATTCACAAATATCATCCATGCCTAAACCAGCACTGAATGCCATGTAAAAACTCATCGTTTGACATGAGTAAAATATTTGATTGTCAGTCAATGGTTTGTGTATATCGAACATAATTTTCGCCAAAAAAACTGTACACATATACAGTTATTGTATACATTTATTTTTGCTTGCGCAAAATTTAATCTATCCAAAATGGCGAAACCAACATGATCGTTAACTATCCACCGTTTAAATTGCTTATTGAAAAAGTGCCACTACTCGAATACGGCAGCCGTACGTTGCGCTTTATCGTATGGCCGTTTATTGAGCGAAAACCAATTGAGGAAAATAGTCTGCGATTTGCATTTGTCGACTATTTGCTGTCGTTTGCCGTATTTACCACTTTCTTGGCGTATTCAACCTCACAGGGTACAGATATAAGCTTCAAAGATGCGTTGACCATCGCAAATCTGCCGTGGGTATTTGTCTCCATATCCGTTTACGCTGGGATATCTGCTTGCGTATACGCGCTGTCCTACGGTTTTTATCTAAAAATCTTCGAAGAAGTTGAAAGTATCGGACAAACAATGCATTTGCTCTTATTGCATTATATTAGAGTGTCATCCCTTTTTGTATTTGTCGTACTGGGTATTTTCTCACTAATGCTAGTGGCATATTTCAACCATGGTGTATCAGTGAAGGAGTTTGGCGACCATATCACTTCTTACAAGCATGCTGGTGTATACGGCGGGTTATTTATTGTGATAGCGAGCTGGGTTGCGTTTGCTGCACCGGCTGAATTTTGTAAAAAGCGTAGAGGTATATTCGTTTCTCTGCTCGTTGCTGTTTTACTCTTTTTTACATCAACGTCTTTTAATTTTCTTGTACCGACTTGGCTAGCC
>NZ_JBHSGU010000012.1:0-7915 GCF_042652645.1 Glaciecola siphonariae | reverse complement strand
ATTTTGTGAAGTGACGAAGAAATCTAAATTTTATAAATCGCTAAATTCGAATCAACAAACTATTGTGATAAACGAGGTTTGCGTCTTTAAGTGATGCTGTCATCGTGCAAGTGTTATGCAGCATTAGTATGTGTGTTAAGCGTTACAGGTAACTATAAAACTGGCCGTAGTTGATTAAAACCAACGACCGAAAAAATAGACATGAACAGCGATACAATTAACCTTGGACAAAACGGCGAAATTAGATTGCCCGACGATATCTGCAATAATCTGGATGCCACCCTTGGAGACATTGTATATTTTGAATATGATATCCAAAACGTCGTTTATGCCTGTCTCGCTAACAATTCTACGATATATTTGCAAAGAACCTGCCCCTTTGATGTGTTCAGACAAAATCGTTGTTTTGAATATCCCTGATACATTTAAGCTGATGCAGCCCGAACTCATCGAATTACTCCAGCAACATGTACAGATTTTTTCTTAGCGCTATACTTAAGGCTAAGATGAATGAGGAAGCTAGCGTCATGCCGATTTGCCAAACAGAATTTGAAATGGTTGAACCTGAACAGATTAACTCTGCTCTTTCTTCTCTTACAAGAGAGTGCTTCGTCGATGGAATGGCTGCTTACAAGCCGAAAGAAGCGTGTTTTTCTATCGATGCTGGCGAAAATGATATTACGGCTATCTACGATGAGGAAGACAAGTCCATTAAATTTATTTGTCGCTACCAACGTCAGCTGAATTATTATGACAATCAGTTATCCGCGTTTGCGGCCAAACATGGAGTTTTTTTGAAGAGAGACTCCAACCGCAACATGGCAGTTAACAACGACAGGCATATCTTATGAATGGTCAACTTGATGTGCTCGCGTTAGCCGAACACGTAGCAATGGAAAGCGAATCTGGAAAATTAACCCGCGACCTAATAGCCCTGGGAAATACATTGTATGGGAAAAACCCCGAATACCCTGAATATCTCCAACGGACAAGTCCAAATAGACAAAAAATGCTCGGTCACTGGCGGAATGGTCAATTCGAATCGGTCTTTTGCCTGCTATAAAAACAAGGCCTCGCGAGTGCGAGGCTTTGGTTTCAAAATGATTCAGTTTTTATCGGAATCTAGGCTCTTATACCTAGCCTTGAACTCCAGTAAGCCATTAGAATATAAAACAGGTTTAAAGTCCTTGTCTTGAATAGCGAAAGTACTCTCTTCAACTAAAACGCCCGTTACATCAGCAAATATTTGGCACTCTAATTTATCCAAATTACTCTTATTACAACTTACCCACATCCCTCCATCGGAGCCACCTGCCCATATCGCACCTTCAGGAACAGTTGAAGGTCTCTCTGGAATACTACTGGTAGTAACTTTAGAGGATAATCGTTCATTTGAAATCCAGCCAGCTACTATTCCAAATAATAAAACTAATGTGATTAATACAAATTTACCCATTTCAAATTACCTTGTCTTAGTTTAACGCTTCATCTAATTTACGAGATTCTATTCTTCCACTCACTCTAAATACGCCACCTGAGTAACTCATACTTTTTGCACCATTTGCACCTTGTAACTCTCCTATATATGAGTTTGGCCGTGGGTCTATCATCATAGGTGTATTAACGCCTCCAGCCTCAAGTCCATCCTGCATAAACGTTCCACAACTATTGTACATGGACCAATCTCCATATCCTCCATCACTGCCACTAAGTCCGACAAGAGGGTTTGCAAATGCTTCTACTGAAGCGAAATCAGCTCCAGAGAAATAGGCAGCCGATATTGCCCCCCCTTGACCAGATTTACTAGAGATCTCAGCGAAAACTTTAGCAAGAGATGCCGAAGTGGGAGCGCCACCAGACATAACAACATCGTTATCAAGTCTAATGTTTCTAACCATGCCATCATTGCCATACCGACCAAATTCGTAGTAACGAGTGAGTCCGGTATCTGGATTTATATTTAATAAGCCAGCATGTCCAAGGTTGCTAACTTTAGTGCCTGCCACTGATATTTTGTAATCAGGAAATACTATCGCCACAGCATCCCGACCATCTGGATCAACATATTTGTATGGATTATTATTTGCGTAGCTATAACGATTGAAGTTATGAACATTATCAAACCCAACTGGATCATTCGAATAGAAACGACCGATAACTGGATCATAGTATCGTGCCTGCATATACATTCAACCCAAGCTCAACATCAAACTTATGTCCGGTAAACCCAACATCATCTGGCGTATTGCCCAGTGTCGCACCAAAGGGTTTGTAATGGTTGCGGGCAATCACTGTGCCGGTAGTGGTGGGTAATGGCTTTGTAGTTTCTTCTACCTTGGCAACGAGTTTATTGCCTAAATACACATAGTCGGTAAACAGGCCGTCTTCTTGTCGGTACAGCAACTTACCATTAAAGCCATAGTACGAATAGCTGGTTTTACCATTTTCACGCATTTTCACGCGCTTGTTGTCAGTGTCGTACGAGTAGGCGTTACTGCCTGCCGATGTCATTTGGTTGCGGGCGTTGTAGCTAAATACATGGCGGCTGTTTTTACGCACATTGCCACGGTCGTCGTATTGATACCTAGCCGTATGGCCGCCATTTACCGACGTCAATTGCTTATTGCTGTTATACACATAGTTGATGTGCTCAGAGCCCATGCGCTTACTTAAAATATTGCCCATATCATCATAGCTCACCGAGCCGCTACCAAAGGCACTTTTGCTGATGGTCTCGAGTCTGTCTAGATTATCGTAGCTCATGCCTAACGAATAGCTAGCTTGAAACAAATCACCTAAGGCTTGGATGTTGTTGTTTTTATTATCTTCACACTGGCACGAGATTCTATCAGCCCACTTCTACCAAAGCTTTGATTAGCAAGCGAAATCAAAATTGCTTTAACTCACTTTTGGGGTCGGCGAGCAATTCGGCGTAATGAGCTGCTCAAGTTTTATCGGTCGAGTAGTCTCTTCTTTTAACTGATACGACCCCTTGATTTCTTATTTATGAAACTTCAATAAACTAATTCACATTTCGCATCTTAAAATATCGATATATAAACGGCGATAGAGTTAAAAGACAAATAGAGCATGAAATGAGGTAAAACTTAATTTGCGAGCCGAAATAATAGTCCATTTGCAGTATTCCTCTAGAAACAATAAATAGAAGCACCGAAAAAAATAATATGATTCGCATCAAAAGATGATCGCGCACCTTTGACCAGAACGCCCAATTATAAAGCAACAATAACGTAGCGATGGCTGACACATAATAGTCCCATGAGCCTATTTTTATTATCATCCAAAAGCTATCTACTGATAGCACGAATAACAAAATTGTATACGAGTAGAAAAATAGCTTTTTCATTTTTATTTATGTCCTGATACTCTTAATTTCGCCTCGCATGCCGCTTCGCAAACTATTCCAGCAGCCTCCCAATTTAAGGCACCCTTCAAGACTTTTACCGGAGCTTTCATAGGTGTTGGTACAGTTTTTAATTTATCAACTTTATTAATTGCTTTGTCGATTCCAGACAATGCCTCCAAGGGCATTAACTCAATTTCTTCTGGAATCTCCCCACCAAAGTAGATAGAAGTACGACAAAGAAAGGTTTCAAATCCACAACTGTTTTTTAGTTGTGACCTAGAACCATATAACTGCTCATTCAGCCACCCCTCATAAGTTTGCGTGACACCGTCATGTCGAGTCACCATTCTCGTCTGAGCGCTTGCTTCCGCGTTATTGGCCCAATTTTTTACCTGCTTTTCGAATGGCTCAGATTTTTTTTCTTTTCCACCACCCCCCTCTTCATTCGGCGCAAAATTTATCACCGTGCACTGCGCCCTCTTCTCACAAGACGTCATGCCGTTAGGGTCGGTATACCGATAAGGATTATTGTTCGCATAAGTATATCGATTAAAGCTGTGCACATCTCGATATCCAACCGGATCATTTGAGTAAAACCGCCCAATCACTGGATCATAGTATCGTGCCTGCATATACAGTAATCAGTTTTACCAACCACCTATTCGTTGCTAGCTTAAAGCAGAGGCGGATTTTAAAAGAGCGTCCCAACTATCGGGGGGATTACCTGTTGCTAGCATTGTACTGAAAACTTTATAAGCATCGGTTTTACTTTCATATGCGCGTTTTGTTTTTTCATCATTTACCCAAGCGTAAACGATAACCTTAGACGCTTGATGATATCGAAAGAATAGGCGATATTGTTGGAAAAACTTTGCCCTGAACCAGTGTTTATTGTCCCCGCCCAATGTGGAGCCTTGACGAAATTCTGTTGAGGTAGGGTCGTTTGGAATGATTTCAAAAATTAGCTTCTCAATCGCTCCGAGTCGCTTGGTCACGTTTTTCTTTTTGTACCCGACAGGATCTTGTGCCTTTAGAGCCTTAACTTTATCTGTTAATGATGATAGCTGCTTTAGAAAAAGAGGATGTGCATACAGCGTCCATCCATTGATGATAAGTAGTTTGTTATCTGGCAAAATCAGTCGTCGTTTTCGTCTAATGGCGCGCTTAAATCAATATCAACACCTTCAGTCAAGGTTTGAATAGACGCTCTCATAGCAGGGCTGAGCGCTTGAATATTCTCAGGGTGTTGCTCAATATCGTTTCCTAGAAAAGACAAAAACGCATTCAAAGCTGGGTCGTCTTCGCTTGGCTCGGCGCGCGATAGCGTCACACTTCCATTAGGCTCTACAGTAAATCTGATTTTGTCTTTTTTGCCTAAATGCAAGGCTTTACGCACCACACTAGGCACTGTTGTTTGATAACGCTCAGTAAGGGTAGATTCAGTTTGTAGGGGTAATTGTGGCATTGATATATTCTCAATTAAGTTCACGATATTGATAGTAATGCAAATGCATTACTATTGCCAGTACTAATTACCAAGGGGTCAGGTTTCTTGAAACCAACCCTTGAACTCTTCGGAGCGTCTATCGCCGCCATGCTCAAGATATCCAACAAATCGTTTGAGTTGTTCTGATATTTGCTCTACAAATTTGTCATTGCCCAAAACTCTGGATTTG
Organism: Glaciecola siphonariae; assembly: GCF_042652645.1. Classification (NCBI taxonomy): domain Bacteria; kingdom Pseudomonadati; phylum Pseudomonadota; class Gammaproteobacteria; order Alteromonadales; family Alteromonadaceae; genus Glaciecola; species Glaciecola siphonariae. The sequence goes on along the minus strand of NZ_JBHSGU010000012.1, from coordinate 2,872 downwards.
CTAATAGACAGCCTAATTTTATCCAAGGCCTCATTCGGTAACGCTTCGCGAATAAGCTGATTATAGGCTCTTTTACGACTTTCTGAGTCTTTACTGAGTGATAAATAGAGTGGATGCGGCGTAATCATGGCAATATCCTTGCTGCCTCCATTCGCATGGTAACTGCTCCATACGTAGTCTTTGGGATGGTTAACCATTTTTGCCCTTACAGGGTTTAGTTCTATGTATTGATAAACCTGTAGCAAGTATTCATCACTATTGACCAAACTCGATTTAAACCGACCTTCCCAAAGGGTGCCGGTCCGATTGTAAGTCGTATTGATGTAACGAACAAAATAACGACCCAAGCTTTGCATAACACGGCTGATTCCCTCACAATCCGACGCTTGCAAAAGCAAATGCACATGATTGGTCATTAAAACGAAACAGTGAATTTTCACGTTGAATTTTTCTGCACTCTCTTTGAGTTTACTTAGATACACCGCATAATCAGAAGCTTGAAAGAAGCACGCTTTTCGATTGTTCCCTCGTTGAACAACGTGCACAGGCATGTTTGGAACCATTATCCTTGGACGTCGAGCCAATTGTCTTTCTCCATAAAAACAGACTGGCTTGATTTTTACTGAAATATCTTGGCTTTAATACTGACCAACCGGACAGAATTTTCTCACCTTAACGAAATAGAAACTCACTTCTTAATATAAAAGCATTTTAAAGAACTTGCCCTTTGATCGGACCCTTTGATCGTTTATTGTGCCGCACATTTTGACTCATAGTATAGACGACTTGTTAAATTACTCGGCAGTTTAAAAATGTCGAAGGTTAAACTATCGCTGATATAGCAATACAAAACGGGCTGCCCTTGCATCAATTTGTATAATTTTTGCAATGCCGGTTTATGCTTAAAATCATCTCCTGAAAAATATTTTATATGTTGCAAATAGTTTAGAATTTGAGCTGTGATAAAAGACTCTTGTTCAAGCTCCAATTCAAAAGCTAAGTAAAGATATTCAAAAATTAAATCTTTATCAGCTGAGTGTGAATAGGCAATTTTCTGAAGTCCTAAAAACAGAGGTAATAGATAAGCTTCATTTGGATTAAGCTCAATATAAGCTCTCAACAAAGAAGTGCCTAAATATCTGTCTTTTGGTACGCTTGATAAGCTCAATACCCTAGCCAAAGGCTCCAAGCTTCTATCAACCCCTTTTATATAAGCTTCACTCCATAGTTTAACCGCCTTTTCGATATCCCCTCTGTAAAATGCACACCCACCCGCATTATTTAGATGCGCGTCATAAGAGCCTCTCTCTTCCTCGTTGAGCGCTAAGATTTGGTTTGCCAATTCGCAATGCTGTGGAGTTGGTTTAAGGGGAATCAAATAGCCAAACAACGGCCTCTCTGAAGAAACTGAAAATTGACTGAAACAAAGAATTAGAATCAAGACTAAAACTCGCATAACTTTATCCTGCTTTGAGGGGGCAGATTCCTTGAAACCAACCTTTCTGCTGCATGGAACAAAGGCGCTCCTCGATTATATCCACATTAAACAACATGGATAGATATGTTGCGAACAATAATTCTAACGCAGCGAGAAAATTGATTTTTGACTTAAAAACAAACTCTTAAACATCTTATTTTAAATCGCCTCTCGTTTCACATTAACAGCCAAGCCATATTTCATATTGAGCAGCTAATCAGCGTGAGCTAAAATTCAAAATACCTTTCAAGGAACCTGACCCCTAGATTCTCTTTTGGCCGAAATTTTAGATAAACCAATTACAATGCACAGCGAACCGATAACAATACTAAACAATACTCTCAGGATAAATAGTAATGGTGTGGCTTCTAAGCTGAGTGCGTTAAACCTGTTGAGTACCTGGCCATCAGATAACGAAAATATACTAGACAAAAATACAAATAAACCTAGCAAAATGTATATCGTCCCTTGAACTTTTGGAGAGCTTTGTTCATTCTCTGTCGTCGATTGCTTCACAAAATTCATCCTTCTGGTTTGAGGGGTCAGATTCCTTGAAACCAACCTTGCTGCTGCATGGAACAAAGGCGCTCTTCGATTATATCCACATTAAACAACATGGATAGATATGTTGCGAACAATAATTCTAACGCAGCGAGAAAATTGATTTTTGACTTAAAAACAAACTCTTAAACATCTTATTTTAAATCGCCTCTCGTTTCACATTATCAGCTAAGCAATATTTCATATTGAGCAGCTAATCAGCGTGAGCTAAAATTCAAAATACCTTTCAAGGAACCTGACCCCTAGATTCGCTAAATGGCCAAATTTAATATTAACGATACAGTGTTGGTCAAGGAAAGCGTTGAAACAAATGCTTATGTTGGTCAAAAAGGCTCGATAATAAATGTTTTTGAAACACGTCCTAGTGGAAAATATTTCGAGAAGTTCCCAGCTGGAGTCATATACATGATTGAGTTCGAAAATGGCGATGCTTTAGATGTTCATGAATCAGAGTTGAAAGAGATATGAACATGACTTCATCAGGGGTAAGTGAGGCTAAAATTAAAGTAGAAACATGGCAAGACCACCGCGCTGAAATGCAACGGGAAGACCGCCGAGAATGGCTGCAAGTGGTTGCGATTTCGATTGTGGTGATTGCCGCAGGTGCACTGCTGGCCTATCTGGTGCAGTGATGATTCTGGCAACGGAATATCAGCCAGTTTGGTGATGATGGAAGGCGGGAGTTGATGCTATCGGTTCCCGCTTTTTTGTTGGTTTTATTATCACACATAACGTGAATTAGTCTCGACTTAATCTGACAATCCTCTTGCAAAAGAGAGAGTTACCCGTTTTGATAAAGGTGTCGAATCTTTATTAACAAAACAAAAAGGTAAC
>NZ_JBHSGU010000011.1:0-2348 GCF_042652645.1 Glaciecola siphonariae | reverse complement strand
GTGAGCGTCTCGTAATCCCACCTAGTCTTTAGCAAATCGCCATGGTAGCAGTTGCTCGACGTCAGTGTTTTGAGTGGCGATTTGCGCTAGCAAGTGCATTACATAATCGAAGGGCGTCAGCCCGTTCGCCTTTGCTGTTTCGATAATACTATACAGTACGGCGCTGGCGTGAGCACCTTTTGCTGTGTGGCTAAATAACCAATTTTTGCGGCCTATCACGAAGGGCTTTATTGCTCGCTCAGCGCGATTATTATCGATGTTCACTGCGCCGTCTTTTGTATAGGTTTTGAGTTTATCCCACTGATTTAAGCAGTAGGTAATGGCCTCTCCGAGTTTGGTTTTTGGCAGCACCTGTTGCTCTGATTTAACAAGCCACGCCTCGAGCTGCTTGAGTAATACCGTGCTCTTTTCTTGTCGTACTTGTAAACGCTCAGCGGGCGAGCTGTCTTTTAGCTGCGTTTCAATGCGGTAGAGTTTTTGGATATGGTTAAGCGCCCAGTCGGCTTTACCGCTGCTCTTTTTACCTTGCGCGGTTTTGGCTTCCATGAATTTGCGTCTGGCATGCGCCCAACATCCTGCAAGGGTAGCTTGAGTTTGCTCATAGCCTGCATAACCATCCACCTGTAAATAGCCATCAAAGCCTTGCAGGTAATCGACTGCGCACTTGCCCGCACGACTTGCTTGGTAGTCGTAGAGTATGATGTTAGGGGTATCGGTGTGATTACTCTCTGGCGAGTCAGTGCCCGTGCAATACACCCACATATAGCACTTGGCTTTATCTTCTTTGACCACCTTTAAGGTCGTTTCATCTGCCGCAATCACTGGCTGCTGGAGTATCAACTCGTGCAAGCGCTCATACAGCGGTTGTAGCAAGTCAGCGCATTTGAGCATCCAATCGGCCATGGTCTTGCGACTTAACTCAATACCGTATTGTTTGAACATCGACTCTTGCCGGTATAGCGGTAAGCCATATTGATATTTACTGGTGATGATTTGGCTGAGTAAGCTCGGGGTAGCATAGCCTTTTGGGATAACGCTGGGGGCAACCGGCGCTTGTTTAATGTGATTGTGCGTCCCGTCCTTCTCACATGCTCTGCATGCATACTTCGGGCGTACATGCTCAATCACTTTGACTTGTGCAGGAATAAATTCAAGCTTCTCGCTTTTATCCTCGCCAATCTTATGCAGCTCACCTTGGCAGCCATCGCAGACTTTATCTTCGTCGGCTAAGTCATGCACTACCACTTCACGCGGTAAGTCAGCCGGCAGCGGTTTGCGCTTAGGTTTGTTGCGCGTGTAACTGATATCTTCTTGCTCAGACTCAACACTTTCAGCCAATATTTCTTCAGCTTCGTTAAACAACTCACCTTGACCCGGATGACCTTCACTACTTGCACCAAACTGCTTTTGTTGGGCAAGACGAAACTGCTCTTCTAAAAACGACAGCCGCGCTTGCTGACGTGCGATGAGCGCATCTTTTTCGGCCAGTTGCTTACGGAGCATGTCGATTTCATTTTGCATGCTTGTATTATACCCGAACAGCAAGCGAAGGTATGCTAAGCAATTGTTTTTATTTAGATTAAAACGTGATCGTTAAATCCTACTTATGATCTACAGTTATAAGCCAGAGGCCCTATAATTCAACGTGCTGTGCCCAATAACATCATAGCCACCTAGCAGCCATTGCAACTGCTGTTCGCTCAATCTGAGTCTGTCTAGCTCATGTACTTTGGGCCATTTGAAGCGATGTTTTTCGAGGCGTTTATACCAGAGGGCGAAGCCCGTCTTATCCCAGTACAACAACTTCAATTTATCCTGCTTTTTATTGCAGAAGATAAATAGCGCACCGCTAAACGCATCTAGCTCAAGCTCACTTTCAACGATATTAAGTAGACCGTTGATGGACTTTCTGAAATCTACAGCGGTGGTGTGCAAGTAGATATCGTCAGGCTCAACAAACATTTTCATTTGACAAGAGCCTTTACCATATTAGCAAACCACTGCGGGTTAACCGAGTCATTGCAAGCAAGCTCTACACCGTTAAACTGACAGCTTATGGTTGCTACTGGTTTTAGCTTTGGCGTTTCAATCTTAACTAACGCTCGGCCTGGCTTTTTATCTCCGTGCTTCCAATCACTTTTTCGAGCACGGAATGTTTGCAGGTTGATACCCTGGCGCTCACAAAACGCTTTGATGGTTAAGCCGCTATTTTGCTGCTCACCAAATATCTGCAGCCACTGTGCTTTGGTTCGTCGTTTGTTTTGCATAAAGACCTCTACTTGATAGTTGAGGCCTCATGGTGCAGGGTTGGACTTAACTTGGAAATATGTGGTTTACTGGACGCTTAC
>NZ_JBHSGU010000010.1:0-3894 GCF_042652645.1 Glaciecola siphonariae | reverse complement strand
GTTACCTTTTTGTTTTGTTAATAAAGATTCGACACCTTTATCAAAACGGGTAACTCTCTCTTTTGCAAGAGGATTGTCAGATTAAGTCGAGACTAATTCAGATTGATTGTGCGAAAGCATGGAATGGTAAAGCGCAGTTGCCCAACATTGATGACCACACTCCTCAATCGGGCATGGTATTTATCAACAATAATGGGGTGACTGAAGTTATTGATTTTTTGCCTCAAGCGTACGGCATATCTCATAATGACGCGTTCCGATTTTCTGACAAAATGAAATTTGGTGAGAACACAGTTCGCGTTCTTTCGCCTCCTTTATGTTTGAAAAGTCGTATAGAGAATCTTAATGGCCTTGGGTATGGTGAAGCAAAAATAGAGCGCGAAAAAGTACGTATCATCGCCGCCATGTCAGCTTGTTACTATTACTTAGTCGATATCTGTGACCACCAAACATCACAGCGAACAATAGCAAACGTGGTAACTTACATGGCAAATTCTATTATGTTAAGCCGTGCAGCCATTGCTCTATCCGTTGAATTTGGTTTTGATTTTACAGATGCTTTCCCACTCAAACGACTTGCTCGCACAAACGAAGCGATTACGAATAAATTCTTAAAACATAGACTTGCTAAATATTACGAAAAAGTAAAGTCTAAAAAACTAAGGCTCGAACCGTAATTCCGGCAACACACTGCTCTTTATAAGGTAAATCTTTTCTAGAGAAACAAAAAGTTTTGCTTACCCATTCATATGAATGGGCGCATCTACGACTACAATATTGGCCGGTTTTTGAGTGTTGACCCGTTCATTCAAGGTACTGGCAGTCAGGGCATTAATCCTTATTCCTATGTGCTCAACAATCCGCTTAGTTTTACTGATCCGACGGGGTATTCGGCTGAGGAAGATGTTGAAGTAAAAGGCACTATCAGCCAGAAAAAAGTGGCTAAAACAGGTTCACGCCTCAGGACTGAAACCGAAACGACCGTTTCTGGCACGATAACTATGGCCGATGGCAATAGTAGACAGTTTAGCATTACCCAGACGACTAATAGCAATACCAACAGTGGAGGCACTTCAGTTGATATTGGTAGCGCGAAGTCCATTGCAAAGCAAGACTCTAAAACGAATTCAACTTCCGGTAGTTTTGTAGAGAAATCTCTTAATTTTTTTGCCTCAGGCACTGGTCAAGGCTTCAACTCCTCAAAAGATTCATATGAATCTAAGCGAGACAGATTTGGTGGTATCGGGGCTGGTTGCGAGAAAGAAAAGAATTGCTTGAGTTCTGGCCAATTAGAAAATTTGTCTGCCGTCACTGGTATATTAGCTGCGGCGTCACCGTCTCAGATAATTAGTTCCGCCTCCACCAAAGTAGCTGCGAGTAAAATTTTAATTAGAGCGCCTACTCGGCCGGCCGCGGGTGATATAGGTGACAGTATCATTCAACACGTGGCGAAAACGCACTATAAATTAGGATTCAAACATCTGAAAAAATATCTGAGCGATAAGGAAGTTAACGCCTACCTTGCAAACCCCGAGAAAGGATCGATGTTCATCGGGCATGCTGTGCATCGAGCAACGAATGGAACACTTCAGCGTTTATATCCTAATAGATTTAATTATAATGCAACTCGTAAGTTTGACTTCATTGACATGAAGCATGGTCAGGCGATCGAGCTTACGACTAAAAAAGGTGTTGCCACACATCAAAATCGGGGTGCGGACGTTGTATCTTATTAAAGGGGTCTTCTATGAAAGCACTTAATTTTGAGAATAAGTCGATTACGTCACGGCACATTGCTGACCATGGTGTAGTAGCGTTCTCAGCAACTAATTGTAAATTTGTAAACTGTCATTTCGAAAAGTTCAATGCTAGAGAAGTTTGTTTTGGAGCAGGAATTGGCCCGACTCAATATATCGACTGCACTTTTTCTGACGTTACCATAGCCTCAAATGCACCAGGTAGAGCAATATTCAAATTATGTAGGTTTGAAAACGTACGTTTTGTAAAATTATTCTGCACTGAAATTATATTTATCGACTGTAGCTTTAACGGTACCTTCGAAAAAGGTAGTCTGGTTGGTGAACTTTTAGTTAATGAGGATTATACAGATTATTTGAGCTCTAAAACTATTGGAAATGATTTTTCTCAATTTAATATAAAAGACGTTAGTTTTCATGAGTTTAATTTTCATCACCAAAAATTTAGCAACAATGATAAACAAAGAATAATCAGTAATTTGTCACGATTCATTTCATCAGCGCGTGAAAAAATTAATTCCATAGAAAGTGTTAGTCTGTGCGATGAAGCGTATCGCGTTTTAAAAATACTTGAATTGAAAAATGAGGACGGTAACAATCAAGCGTTTTTAAACCCTACGAACTTCCCAAAAGCATTGCAGCCAGCAGCAGAGCTTTTACTGTCTTTCAATAATTGACTAGAAGTTATACTAGCAAACAGCCTTGATGCAATCTTTCGCGCCCGGTAAACCCGCGGCATGTAGTTATGTCAGCATCAGTGCTGGCGAGTCTCGCTCCGAGTCCGTCTAACGACGACCAATCTCCACTTTTCGGCTTATCAATGGGTTGATATGGTACCGTAAAAAAGTTCTTGCTACGTTTTGCGGCACTAGGTCTGTGGGCCGATAAAATCTAGCCAAAAATTAGTTCCTCATCATGCGCTTAGGGTTAGGAACTGTCTTATTTCACAACTAACCTATTTTGTCGGCCTGACCCTTCCTAAGGACAGTTATGTACATGGTGTAGCGTACCTTTTTACTATCATTACTTTTCACGCTAAAGACCTATCACACAGGCATAACATTGCATCACCAACACAAGTTGTCATGCTCTCGCGCCTATAAATCTCAAGCCAATATCTCTAGCCCCTTATTCGCCACCAAGTTTAGTAATTTCAGCGATGTACCGCGCGGCTTTTTACCGCCTTGCTCCCATTGCCTGATCGTTGATGGCGTGGTGTTCAGGTACGCCGCAAATACCGCCTGACTCACATGCGCCTTTTTACGGATAGCTTGAATACTGCGAGCATCAAAGTGTTCGACTTTTGGCAGGCACAGCGCATCAAACTCACGCAGCGTTTGTTTATTCATCACGCCTGCTTCATTTAACTCTTTGGCGGTATCATGTACCACATCTAAAATGCTGTTTTTCATGTCATTTTACCTCTACGATGCTGCCCGTCTTAAGGGCTCTTTTCAAGAGGGCATCGCTGTAGGCCAATAATTCTTTTGCCAAGCGCTTAAACGCTTTTAACTCTTTAGTGTCGATGTTATCCCGCGCGTTTTTGGGAAAGCCATACATAAAAAAGGCTTTATTATCCATCTTAAACGCGAGGATAGTTCGCAGACCACTGCTCTTGCCCTGTCCTTCAATGGGTGCACGCTTTTTATAAACATGGCCACCGAGATCAGCATCAATTAATCCTTTCTCCATCTCACTGACGACATTAATAAGTGCATTATCCGTCCTTCTTTATCGGCCCACTTTGTGAACCACTTTGACTTATACTTACGCATTCCATTCCCTATTGACGCCTTAATATAGCACTAGGTGTTATACATTGTATAGTCAAAATGTCATATCAAATACGCCATGTTGCAATCTATAAAAATATTATTCTTTTGCCACATTTCAAATGTTTTGTGGCTAAAAGTGCTTCTATCAATTTGCTGATGTTTTCGAGCCTTACATATGAATGGGCGCATCTATGACTACAATATTGGCCGGTTTTTGAGTGTTGACCCGTTCATTCAAGGTACTGGCAGTCAGGGCATAAACCCCTATTCCTATGTGCTCAATAATCCGCTTAGTTTTACTGATCCGACTGGTTACACTGTAGAGGCGGAAGTGGACGAAGTAAAAACTAAGAAGGTTGCGA
>NZ_JBHSGU010000009.1:0-242066 GCF_042652645.1 Glaciecola siphonariae | reverse complement strand
GTATAAAACCAAGAACCAGATAGAACTTTACCGCTTCTTCCATGTTGTAGACTGGAAGAGTGACTTGGTTCATTTCCATTTAAACCTCCAAGTGGCTAACGCTCGTTTAAGCGGCTTAGTGTATTTAGAGACAACTGCGATAATTTTGCGAAGCAAAACGCAGTTGTCTCTAAATGCGCTGAGTCCGAATGAGCGACAGCGAATGGCTTTAAACTTTTGTTAGGCATCTACTCCTCTCACTTTAATACCGAGTGTCATTGGAGGAAAAACATGCCTGATGGCAATTTCAAGTTTATGCTCAAAGCGCAAAGTAATTTCATTATCAGCATCCTCACCCAAATAATCGCTATAACTTGCACAATTGATTGTCATCGGTAGCTCAGAAACCTCAAATTTAGTTGATACATTGCACGTAGCTTCTTGCTCAACACTTAGCCCAAGTGCAGGATATCTGCCCTCAATTTCAACCTCACTCGGTTTAATTATAAAAACCGATTTATCTGAAAAGACCAAATTGACCTCGTAACAAATATGGAAGCCCTTGTTGGAATGATCTTGCCAAGCTTGATGGACATCTTTGTGTCGTCTATCAACAAAAATTTGGGTTAAACACTTCTTTGAAAAGTCAGTCATGCGTTACGAGATGCCTAACGCTTTAGTATTCTTTTGCCGCTACGGCAAAAGAATTGTTTGTTGAACTTAGCCCTGTAGATGGTTGGGTGAGGTTATTGGCAAGGCATATGCTATAGGAATTTGCTTTTTTGTAATTAATATTTGATAAATCCACGATCCTTGTCTGTATTAACATATTCCCTCAATCTATAGTGTTTACTGCGGCTTGTTCGACGATTTCTACGATAATACGCCGTGTTTTATACGTTTTGCAAGCCTCACTCATTTTTAGCACAACGAGACCTCTCTCGCTTATGCAAGCCATTTGCAATGATTAATACTCTTCGCTAGCAAGTTAGTTAAGTCGTATTTATAAAGCTCTTTATTGATAGTATCGGCAATATGATCGTCATTAGCGTCAAGTGACCCAACTTACACTCAGTACAAGGCCATGCAACACTTTGCGGTATTTGATCTTCTCGCGCCATTTTTTTCTGTGCAAATCCTTGCTGCTTTTGTATCGAAGCGACTTTTTTCTGGCGACAAGCATTGGCTAAAAAACCATAGTACCTTATCCGCATAAATCCTTTTGGCAACACATGCAGTAAATATCGTCTTATAAACTCATGAGTTGTTAAGCTCATTACTTTATGTTTATTGTCTCGATAATCCTTGTACTTGAACCTTACCTGGTCGTTCGAGTATGACAACAATCTAGACTCCGACATCATGCCTCTTCTGGTATACCGCGCCAGATAACGCAACACCATCTTCGTACTATGAAGGCTCTGCTTGGCGTAGACGCACCATTTCTTCGGTAAATGAAGTGTATTGGTATCAATCCCTTTTTCTACGAGTAAAGCTATCATCTTGCCTCTAAACACAGCAGACAAGGCCTTGACTGGATAAAGATAGCATTTTTTATGCTCACACCATCGCTGCTCTCGGTTAAGTACACCGGCAGGGACTAAACAATGTAGGTGAATATGCTGTCCCAAGTTTTGCCCCCAAGTATGTAAAACACTTAACATACCCAATTGACTATCCCGCCCATGGCGATTGGCAGTAAACTTTTGCATCGTTTGCCACACTGACGTAAATAAGGCGGCATACACGACTTTGGGTTTATGTTGCGCTAGCACGTTTAACTCGTGCGGCAGCGTAAATACCAAGTGGAAATAACCACCTGTCACCACTTGCTTAGATTGTTTCTCTACCCAGTCTTGCGTCACCTTCTCTTGGCAGCGAGGGCAATGTCTATCACGGCAGCTACAGCCAATACGCTTTTGTTCAGCGCACTGGTTACATTTCCAAACTTGATAGCCTAGCTTACCTGTACGGCAGGCTAAAATACTCCGACACGCTCTATGCTGTTGCACACTCATGCGATGCGATTGCTGGTAGCCAACCAATGCTTGGTTAAAGATATCACTTAAATGTATTTTTCCCATCACTTACTCCGTCGATTGCAGTAAGTCCGTTCCGCCATGGTGAAGCTCTGGTAACCAGTGCAAGTAAGTTTGGGTGGTGCGAATATCTGTATGCCCTAATTGATGTTGTAATTGATGAATAGGCATACCAGCCTCTAACTGATGAGTGGCATAAGCATGCCTCAACTTGTGAACGTTACAGCGCTTGGTCAATCCTGCGCTGTCTGCGACTTTTTTAAGCCCTTTCGAATAACTAGAGCCTGCCATGGGACGCGTCGCTAGCCATAGTGAATAAAACATCCAATCTGTGGGGCGATACTCCTGCCAATACACCCTAAGTTGATGCAAAACGCTGTCAGGTATCACAACATATCGATGCTTGTTTCCCTTCCCATTGGCAATAAAAAGTGTTTTGCGTTTACCGTCAATGTCTTTTACTTTAACGTGCGTAAGTTCGCCTAACCTTAAACCACACCCATAACACAGCATGGTCATTGTTTTCATGCGCAAATTTTGACAATGATTAACTAACCGCCCGACCTCACTTCGAGATAAATACTCAGGCGGCTGTTGTTTATGCTGAGGCTTAACGACATCTAAGGTCAAAGACCGTTTAAGAATATGCTTGTAAAGAAAGGCTAAACTATTGATTTGCAGTGATACGCTGGCGTAGGAAAGTCGTCGTATGGACGGTTGTTTAAAATAACTGTTGAGCTCTTCGCAGCTGACTTCATCCAGCGAACGCCCGAAGAACTTTGTCATCTGCGTCAAATAACAACAATACGCTTTCTTCGTGTTGTCCGCATACCCGCGATATTGAATTTCAGTGATTACTTGATCGATTAAATCATTCATTTCTTACCTCCAGAATTTTGGGAAAATCCCAAAGGTAAGTGTGGCTCAAATGGTGAAAATTACTTCTCCGCGGAGCGGCTTAGTTCAACAACTTATTATCGAGAATTTTAAATAAATACCGAGGTGCAGTTTCATATTTTAAAGCCTCATTTCTTGTTTATTACTGTTTTACTTGGTATTTATGAAGTTATCAAGCGCGTTACGTGCACAAAACACACGTTTTTAGCGCGCCGGTTTTTAGCGCGCCTCTTGATAAATTAATGTTTTGGAATAAATCGCTCTTTTTCAGATAGTTAGCAAAATAAGCAAACAACTTTTATAAAGACATCGGATGTCACTTAGCGAGAACACGCTTCTAAATACACATGGGGCGGTAGTGTGTCTGCATTTTTAAATCAAATTGCGCTCTCTATGCGCACCAAACGATCTAGCATTCAAGCTGAGAAGCCTCACATTGCTTGGATAAAAATAGATGAAACAAGGGGCTAGTTAATTTGTTTTTCGGCTATAGCAAAACGCCCAAGCGGCTACCGACATGTGACAAGTGGTCGGCGATAAATTTGCAGGTAGCAAGAGCCCATTAGATAAACTTCATTAATGGCAATAAAAAGCCAGCAATATGCTGGCTTTTTTAATGTGTACTCTGACTTTACCCAAGGAGGTCCTGACTTTCGTCAGATAACGCTCTATGAAGTATTAGTCTAAGATTTTTGCTACAACGCCCGCACCTACGGTACGACCACCTTCACGGATTGCGAAGCGTAAACCTTCGTCCATCGCGATTGGTGCAATTAGCTCAACTACAAACTTCAAGTTGTCGCCAGGCATTACCATCTCTACGCCTTCAGGTAGCTCAACAGCACCTGTTACGTCAGTGGTACGGAAGTAAAACTGTGGACGATATCCTTTGAAGAAAGGAGTATGACGGCCACCTTCGTCTTTGCTTAGTACGTATACTTCAGCTTCAAACTTAGTGTGCGGATTGATTGAACCAGGCTTTGCCAATACTTGACCACGCTCTACGTCTTCACGCTTAGTACCACGTAGTAAAACACCAACGTTCTCACCAGCACGGCCTTCGTCTAGAAGCTTACGGAACATTTCTACGCCCGTACACGTTGTTTTAGTCGTATCTTTAATACCTACGATTTCAACTTCTTCGCCTACTTTTACAATACCTTGCTCTACACGACCGGTTACAACTGTACCGCGGCCTGAGATTGAGAACACGTCTTCAATAGGAAGAATGAACGGCTTATCGATAGCACGCTCTGGCTCTGGGATGTAGTTGTCTAGCGCTTCGCCTAGCTCAACAATTTTAGCTTCCCATTTCTCGTCGCCTTCAAGCGCTTTAAGCGCTGAGCCTTGGATAACTGGCAAGTCATCACCCGGGAATTCGTATTCTGTTAACAGCTCACGAACTTCCATTTCTACTAGCTCTAGTAATTCTTCGTCGTCAACCATGTCACATTTGTTCATGAAAACAATCATGTAAGGAATACCAACTTGGCGACCTAACAAGATGTGCTCACGTGTTTGTGGCATAGGACCGTCAGTTGCCGCAACAACTAAGATACCGCCGTCCATTTGCGCAGCACCGGTGATCATGTTTTTCACATAATCGGCGTGTCCTGGACAGTCAACGTGAGCATAGTGACGCTTAGGCGTGTCGTACTCAACGTGAGAAGTAGCGATTGTGATACCACGCTCGCGCTCTTCTGGAGCGTTGTCGATTTGATCAAATGCTTGGGCTGAACCACCATAAGTTTTAGCTAAAACTGTGGTGATTGCCGCGGTTAACGTCGTTTTACCGTGGTCAACGTGGCCGATTGTACCTACGTTTACGTGCGGTTTCGTACGTTCAAACTTTTCTTTTGCCATTGCTTTTATTTCCTAAGTTTAACGCCCGTTCCAACATTAGACCGGACCGAATCAAAGTGATTAATTACATGCGTGACTCAACAATTGCCTTGGTGACATTGTTGGGCGCTTCCGCATAGTTATGAAATTCCATTGAATATGACGCACGCCCTTGCGTTGCTGAACGCAAATCTGTGGCATAACCAAACATTTCTGAAAGCGGTACCTTAGCACGCACTATCTTAATGCCTGCAACGCCCTCTTCCATTCCTTCTATTATCCCCCGACGACGGTTTAAGTCACCTACAACGTCACCCATCCAATCTTCGGGAGTGGTTACTTCAACCTTCATTACAGGTTCAAGCAATACTGGAGTGGCTTCTGCCGCTCCTTTTTTGAATCCCATTGAAGCGGCAATTTTAAAGGCCATTTCAGAGGAGTCAACATCATGATACGACCCATCATACAGCGTTACCTTGATATCTAAAACAGGGTAACCTGCCACTACGCCGTTTTGTAACTGTTCTTGTATTCCCTTGTCTACCGCGGGAATAAATTCTTTTGGCACTGCGCCACCAACAATTTGGTCGACAAACTCGTAACCACCACCTTCGGGCAACGGCTCTATTTTAAGCCATACGTGGCCAAACTGACCACGACCACCAGACTGACGTACAAATTTACCTTCAACCTCAACTGATTTGCGAATCGTCTCGCGATAAGCAACCTGTGGCTTACCCACATTGCACGACACACTGAATTCGCGCTTCATTCTGTCTACAATAATGTCTAAGTGAAGCTCACCCATGCCCGATATGATCGTTTGACCCGATTCTTCATCTGTTTTAACACGGAATGAAGGGTCCTCGGCGGCGAGCTTACTCAGCGCAATGCCCATTTTTTCTTGGTCGGCCTGCGATTTAGGCTCAACCGCTATCGAAATAACAGGGTCTGGAAAATCCATGCGCTCTAGTGTAATCACGTTATTTACGTCACACAAGGTTTCGCCGGTCGTTACGTCTTTAAGACCAATGGCCGCAGCGATGTCGCCCGCACGCACTTCTTTAAGTTCTGCTCTATCGTTCGCGTGCATTTGTACCATTCGACCGATACGCTCTTTTTTACCTTTAATTGGGTTGTAAACCGCATCGCCGGTTTTAACAACGCCTGAGTAACAGCGGAAGAACGTCAGCGTTCCTACAAAGGGGTCGGTCGCAATTTTAAATGCTAGCGCTGAAAACGGCTCGTCATCATCAGAGTGGCGTTCTGCAGGCGTCTCATTCCCATCATCCAGAATACCGGTAATCGCTTTTACTTCGGTAGGAGAAGGTAAGTATTCAACAACGGCGTCTAGAACAGCTTGTACGCCTTTATTCTTAAAGGCAGAACCGCAGGTTGCAATCACAATTTCGTTGTTGAGTGTGCGAATTCGCAAACCCTGTTTTATTTCGGCTTCTGTGAGGTCTTCACCGCCCAAATACTTATCCATTAATTCATCGTTTGCTTCTGCAGCGGCTTCAATCATATCAGTACGATATTTCTGCGCGCGCTCTAGCTGCTCAGCTGGAATGTCTTCGTACTTAAAGGTTGTACCCTTATCTTCTTCATTCCAGTTGATGTATTTCATCTTTATCAAATCAATTACGCCGGTGAACGTTTCTTCGCTACCCACGTTGATTTGTATAGGCACGCATGTGGCACCTAAACGCTTGCGGATTTGCCCCACAACGCGTTCAAAATCTGCTCCTGCACGGTCCATTTTATTAACGAATACCATGCGAGGTACTTCATATTTGTTGGCTTGACGCCATACGGTCTCCGACTGAGGTTCTACCCCCGACGAACCGCAAAAAACAACAACAGCTCCATCAAGAACTCGCAATGAGCGCTCTACTTCAATGGTAAAGTCAACGTGTCCTGGAGTATCAATAATATTGATGCGATGCTGATCAAACTGCTGGTCCATTCCCTGCCAAAAACAAGTGGTAGCCGCGGAAGTAATGGTAATCCCTCGCTCTTGCTCTTGTTCCATCCAATCCATCGTTGCAGCACCATCATGTACTTCACCAATTTTGTGTGAAATACCCGTGTAAAAAAGTACACGTTCAGTTGTGGTTGTTTTGCCTGCATCGACGTGCGCAACAATACCAATGTTACGATAGCGTTGTATGGGCGTTTGGCGTGGCATTAATGTCCCTTTTGTTAGCTTACTAAATTGAAAAAACAGCCTGTCTTTTAAAGACAGACTGCTACAACTATATAAAGACTGCTTTGCAGACTACCAGCGGTAGTGAGCGAATGCTTTGTTAGCTTCAGCCATACGGTGAACGTCTTCACGTTTCTTAACCGCACTACCTTTGCTATCTTGTGCATCAATCATCTCTGCTGCAAGTCTTTGCGCCATCGATTTTTCGCCACGTTTACGTGCCGCATCTACCATCCAACGCATACCTAGTGCATTTCGACGAATTGGACGAACTTCTACTGGTACTTGGTAAGTAGAACCACCTACACGACGAGATTTAACCTCTACCGTAGGGCGGATGTTGTCCAGTGCTTCTTCAAACACTTCTAGGTGTGGTTTGCCGGTTTTTTCAGCAACAATTTCAAGGGCACCGTAAACGATCTTTTCAGCGGTGGACTTTTTGCCGTCTAACATGACAACGTTCATGAATTTAGCAAGCAATTCTGATCCGAACTTAGGATCTGGTAGGATTTTACGTTGACCTACAACTCTTCTTCTAGGCATCTTAATTCTCCGTGGAATTCAGGGTTTTCCCAAAACTCTAATTTAATAGTTTGGCCTTACTAACGGAGAACCGTTAAGACTTAGGCCTTTTTGCGCCGTACTTAGAACGGGCTTGTCTTCTGTCGCTTACACCAGAGCAATCTAGTGTGCCGCGAACGGTGTGGTAACGAACACCCGGTAAGTCTTTAACACGACCACCGCGAATAAGCACAACACTGTGCTCTTGTAGGTTATGACCTTCACCGCCGATGTACGAAGAAACTTCGAAACCGTTGGTTAAGCGAACACGACATACTTTACGTAGTGCAGAGTTCGGCTTCTTTGGTGTGGTGGTATATACACGAGTACATACACCACGGCGTTGTGGACAAGCTTGTAAAGCTGCTACGTTCGATTTCTCGACCGGCTTTTTACGTGGCTTGCGCACTAACTGGTTAACTGTTGCCATTAACTAGCTCCTGATTAAAACAATAAAACCCGATACTATCCAAATGAAAGCTCGGGTACGTATACAAACCGTTTAACTTACCAAGTTATTGCCAAACAATTTGCAAATAATGTCTGCTTTTGTCTCAATATTTAGCTAAAACATTCTGCTGCTGGAGCAAACGCGTACTAAAACAATATTTTTGACTAACAGATATCCCAAAATTAGGGTCGCGAGATGTTATAGATCAATCGGTGTTATGTCAAGGCTTACAATGCAACTGAGCCTTTATGTTTGCTTGGCGCAAACAGCAAACACCACTCAGCAAACACCATGATGGATGCAAAAAACAAAAACCCGAGCACTAGGCTCGGGTTTTTTACACATAAACGTATCAGTGTTTATTCAGAATCTTCATCGTCACCAGCATTTAAAGCTTCAGCAAGTTGTGCTTGGGCTTGTTCAGCTGATACTGACAGTTCTTGATGTAGTGCAAGGTTTTTACGCTCTGCACGCTGCTGATGATACGCGAAACCGGTACCAGCAGGAATCAATCGACCAACGATAACGTTTTCTTTAAGTCCACGTAAATCATCTTCCTTACCCTGTACGGCTGCTTCTGTAAGAACACGTGTAGTTTCTTGGAACGAAGCGGCTGATATAAAGGACTCAGTCGACAATGAAGCTTTGGTTATACCAAGTAGCTGGATTTCATAGGTGGCAGGTACTTTGCCCTGCTTCTCCATTTCACGGTTAGCAATTTTCACAGCAGATACTTCAACTTGCTCGCCTTCTAAGAAGCGTGTGTCACCAGCATCGCTGATCACGCACTTACGTAGCATTTGACGTATTACCACTTCAATGTGCTTATCGTTAATTTTTACACCTTGTAAGCGGTATACTTCTTGTACTTCGTTTACGATGTAGTTTGACACCGCGCTAACACCACGTAAGCGTAGGATATCGTGTGGAGACTCAGGTCCGTCAGAAACAACTTCGCCTTTTTCAACACTTTCACCTTCAAACACGTTAAGTTGACGCCATTTTGGAATCATCTCTTCGTATGCGCCATTTGCGTTTAAGTCAACTAAACGCGCAGCGTCGTTGTCTTTTGGCGTAATGGTTAAACGCTTCTTACCTTTGGTTTCTTTACCGAAGCCGATAACACCAGAGATTTCAGCAAGTATCGCAGGCTCTTTTGGCTTACGTGCTTCAAACAAATCAGCAACACGCGGTAGACCACCGGTAATATCACGGGTCTTCGAGCTCTCTTGAGGTATACGTGCTAATACATCACCCTCAACTGCCATCTTGCCGTCTGTCGCTTCAATAGTCGTAAAGCTCGGTAAGCGAATTTCCTGCAATGCACCGTTTTCGCCCTCTAGAATTAGCTTCGGCTCTTTTGCATTTGCCTTGGTTAAATCTTTTACAACGATACGGGTTAGGCCGGTAAGCTCATCTTGCTGCATTTCTGTATTGGTATCATCAATGTCAGCAAAGGTGATTTTAGAGGCACGCTCGGTCACGATTGGGTGACTATGCGGGTCCCAAGTGGCTACTAAATCGCCAGCGCCTATTTCCGCACCATTATCTACCGATAAGGTTGCGCCATAAGGCACTTTATAACGTTCTTTCTCACGTCCTTGCTCATCAATCACTGTAAGCTCGGTTGAACGAGATACAATAACGAGTTTGCCGTCGGAGTTACGCACGTATTTAGCATTGTGTAATTTAAGCGTACCGCCAGTTTTCACTTGTACGCTGTTTTCGGCTGACGCTCTTGATGCTGCACCACCGATGTGGAAAGTACGCATAGTAAGCTGTGTACCCGGCTCACCGATAGACTGTGCAGCAATAACACCAACAGACTCACCAGAGCCAACCATGTGGCCTCGTGCTAGGTCACGACCGTAACACTGAGCACATACGCCGTGGTCGTTATCACAGGTAATTACCGAGCGAACCATTACAACGTCTACAGAATTAGCTTCTAACATGTCTACGAGCTGCTCATCGAGCAGTACATTACGCTCAACTAACACTTCGTTTTTGGTGCCAGGCTTAATAACGTCTTCAGCAACTACACGTCCTAAAACACGCTCACGCAATGGCTCAACAACATCACCACCTTCGATGAGCGGTGTCATTTTCACGCCTTCAAACGTGCCGCAATCTACGTTTGTAATTACCAAATCTTGAGCAACATCTACTAAGCGACGCGTTAGGTAACCAGAGTTTGCTGTTTTAAGTGCGGTATCTGCCAAGCCTTTACGAGCACCGTGAGTCGAAATAAAGTACTGGAGTACGTTAAGACCTTCACGGAAGTTAGCAATAATTGGGGTTTCGATGATTGAGCCATCTGGCTTAGCCATCAAACCACGCATACCAGCAAGCTGTCGTATCTGAGCGGCAGAACCACGAGCACCAGAGTCGGCCATCATATAAACTGAGTTAAATGACTTTTGCTGCTCTTCTTCGCCTTGGGCATTAATAACTGATTCAGTCTCTAAATTGTCCATCATCGCCTTGGCGACTTTGTCATTAGCGGTTGACCAAATGTCAATAACTTTATTGTAGCGCTCACCTGCTGTAACAAGACCAGACTGGAACTGCTCCTGAATTTCAATAACTTCAGCCTCAGCCGCTTCAACAAGCTCTTTCTTCTTAGCAGGGATTACCATGTCGTCGATACCAACAGACGCACCAGCAATCATCGCGTAATGAAAACCAGAGTACATAATTTGGTCTGCGGCAATAACCGTGTCTTTCAAGCCTAGCGTACGGTAGCATTCGTTAAGCAGTTTCGATATTTGCTTCTTACCCATCGCTTGGTTAATGATTTCAAAAGGCAAGCCTTTCGGTAAAATCAAAGAGAAAATAGCACGACCAACCGTTGTATCAATAATAGATGTCTTTTCATGCTTCTCGCCATCCTCACCAACTTCATATTCGGTGATACGCACTTTCACGCGAGCGTGAAGCTCTGCAGTATCAGTACGATAGGCTTTTTCAGCTTCGTGCGGGCTGGTAAACACCATACCTTCGCCTTTACCGTTAACACGGTCGCGCGTTAGGTAATATAGACCTAAAACAACGTCCTGCGACGGAACGATGATTGGCTCACCGTTAGCAGGCGATAAGATGTTATTAGTCGACATCATCAGTGCGCGAGCTTCAAGCTGTGCTTCAATAGTCAACGGCACGTGCACAGCCATTTGGTCACCATCGAAGTCGGCGTTGTAAGCAGCACAAACCAGTGGGTGTAGCTGAATCGCCTTACCTTCAATAAGGGTCGGTTCAAAGGCTTGGATACCCAAACGGTGAAGCGTTGGTGCGCGGTTTAGTAACACTGGATGTTCACGAATAACTTCGTCTAGTACATCCCATACTTCCGGCGCTTCACGCTCTACTAATTTTTTCGCTGCTTTAATGGTTGTCGCTAACCCACGGCCTTCTAATTTTCCGTAGATAAACGGCTTGAACAATTCAAGTGCCATCTTCTTAGGAAGACCACACTGATGCAGACGCAAAGTAGGACCAACGGTAATAACTGAACGGCCAGAATAGTCAACGCGCTTACCGAGAAGGTTCTGACGGAAACGACCTTGCTTACCTTTAATCATATCGGCAAGTGATTTAAGAGGACGTTTGTTTGAACCTGTAATGGCACGACCGCGACGGCCGTTATCAAGCAAGGCATCTACCGCTTCTTGCAACATACGTTTTTCGTTGCGAACAATAATGTCTGGCGCAGCGAGGTCTAAAAGACGCTTCAAACGGTTGTTACGGTTAATAACACGACGATATAAATCGTTCAAATCTGAGGTTGCAAAGCGACCGCCATCGAGTGGAACCAATGGACGAAGCTCTGGTGGCAACACCGGAAGCACTGTCAAAATCATCCACTCTGGCTTATTGCCAGACTGCTGGAATGACTCAAGCAACTTCAAGCGTTTGGTAATTTTCTTACGCTTAGTTTCAGACGTTACGCTAGGCAATTCTTCACGCATTGCAGCAACATCTGCATCCACGTCTAGTGCTTTGAGAAGCTCAAATACGGCCTCAGCACCCATTTTTGCTTCAAAATCATCACCATGCTCTTCTAACGAATCAAGATACTCTTCTTCGTTAAGCAATTGGCTTTGTAGTAAGTCGGTCATGCCCGGTTCTGTTACTACATATGATTCAAAATACAGCACGCGCTCGATATCACGTAGAGTCATATCAAGCATCAAACCAATTCTTGACGGAAGTGATTTTAAGAACCAAATATGCGCAACTGGACTTGCCAGTTCAATGTGGCCCATGCGCTCACGACGCACTTTGGTTAAGGTAACTTCTACGCCACATTTTTCACAAATTACGCCACGGTGCTTAAGGCGCTTATATTTGCCGCACAAACATTCGTAATCCTTAACAGGACCAAATATGCGCGCGCAAAAAAGACCGTCACGCTCAGGTTTAAACGTACGGTAGTTAATGGTTTCAGGTTTTTTCACCTCACCGAATGACCACGAGCGGATCATATCTGGTGATGCAAGGCCGATTTTGATGTTATCAAATTCTTCGACCTTGTTTTGTTGTTTAATAAACTTTAATAAGTCTTTCACATGTCTCTCCCGACGGAGTCTGTATCACGACCCAGCGGCTTCAAACAAAAGCGCGCTGGGCCAACCTGTCATTTTGCTCTAAAAATGGCTTACTGTTCTTCTAGTTCGATGTTGATACCCAATGAACGGATTTCTTTCAACAATACGTTGAACGATTCTGGCATGCCAGGCTCCATTCTATGGTCGCCGTCAACAATGTTTTTATACATCTTAGTACGGCCATTAACGTCATCTGACTTAACAGTGAGCATTTCTTGCAAGGTATAAGCAGCACCGTATGCTTCTAGTGCCCACACTTCCATTTCTCCGAAGCGCTGACCACCAAACTGTGCTTTACCACCAAGTGGTTGCTGAGTTACCAAGCTGTAAGAGCCGGTAGAACGGGCGTGCATCTTGTCATCCACTAAGTGGTTGAGTTTGAGCATATACATGTAACCTACTGTTACCGGACGCTCAAATGCGCGGCCTGTTCGACCATCGAACAGTGTGATTTGGCCTGACTCTGGAATGTCAGCCAATTTCAGCATTTCTTTTATTTCAGATTCACGAGCACCGTCAAACACAGGAGTCGCGATGGGTACACCTTTGCGAAGGTTTTCAGCTAAACGCTTAATCTCGTCGTCACTGAAGTTATCGAGGTCTACCTTCTGATGTGACTCACCAAGGTTGTAAACTTCTTTCAGGAAGTCACGTAGCTTTGCCACTTCTTGTTGCTCTTTAACCATACGGTCAATTTTCACACCAAGTCCGTGAGCAGCCATACCTAAATGGGTCTCAAGTATCTGACCGATATTCATTCGTGACGGAACCCCTAGTGGGTTCAGTACGATGTCTACCGGCGTACCGTCTGCATCATAAGGCATATCTTCAACCGGTTGAATGGCTGAAATTACACCTTTGTTTCCGTGACGTCCGGCCATTTTATCACCTGGCTGGATGCTACGTTTAACCGCGAGGTACACTTTAACTATTTTCAACACGCCCGGTGCTAAATCATCGCCTTGAGTGATCTTGCGTCGTTTGGTTTCAAACTTCTTGTCAAAATCGTTTTTGATTTCAGCGTGTTGCTCAGCCGCCTGATCCAATTCAGTTTGAGCACTCTCGTCTTTCAACGGAATATCAAACCATTTTTCACGTGGCATGCTGTCTAACTTAGCTTGGTCAACACCCGACTTAAGTAATAAGGCATGAGCACGGGCAAAAATGCCGTCAGCCAGAATACCAAATTCATCACCTAAATCTTTCTTGACCTGACGTAACTGCATTTCTTCAATTTCTACAGCACGCTTGTCTTTTTCTACGCCGTCGCGAGTAAACACTTGTACGTCAATTACAGTTCCCGTTACGCTGTTTGGTACGCGTAATGAGGTGTCTTTAACGTCTGAGGCTTTCTCGCCAAAGATGGCTCTTAATAGTTTTTCTTCTGGCGTAAGCTGCGTTTCACCTTTTGGCGTCACTTTACCTACTAAGATATCGCCGCCTTTTACTTCCGCGCCAATATAAACCACACCTGATTCATCAAGCTTACCTAGCGCAGATTCACCTACATTTGGAATATCAGCACTGATTTCTTCAGGACCAAGCTTGGTATCGCGAGCAATACAGCTTAGTTCTTGAATGTGGATAGTTGTAAAGCGGTCTTCTTGAGCAACGCGCTCCGAAATTAAGATCGAATCCTCAAAGTTGTAACCATTCCAAGGCATGAATGCGATACGCATATTCTGGCCAAGTGCCAATTCACCTAAATCAGTAGACGGACCGTCGGCAAGTACATCTCCAGTGACAACCGGCTCACCTACGTTACAAGTAGGGCGCTGATTGATACAAGTGTTTTGATTAGAACGGGTATATTTAGTGAGGTTATAAATGTCGATGCCGGCTTCGCCTGGCGTCATTTCATTTTCATTCACTTTTACAACGATTCGGCTTGCGTCAACATAGTCAACCGTACCGCCGCGTTTGGCAACCACAGTTACGCCAGAGTCTACGGCAACGGTTTTTTCCATACCTGTACCCACTAAAGGCTTGTCAGCACGTAAAGTAGGAACGGCCTGACGTTGCATGTTCGAGCCCATAAGTGCTCGGTTTGCATCATCGTGCTCTAGGAATGGAATAATGCTTGCTGCGATTGAAACGATTTGCTGCGGAGACACGTCCATGTAAGTAATGTCATCGCGCTGAACTAAGGTTGTTTCACCGCGCATACGACATGGGATCAAGTCTTCAACAAGGGCGTTTTTGTCGTCGAGCAACACGTTAGCCTGAGCGATCGCATACTGGCCTTCTTCAATGGCTGACAAATACTCAATGTCGTCAGTTACTACGCCGTCAACGATTTTACGATATGGGGTTTCTAAGAAACCGAAATCGTTGGTACGTGCGAAGCTCGCTAGTGAGTTAATCAAACCAATGTTTGGTCCCTCTGGCGTTTCGATTGGACATACACGACCATAGTGAGTCGGGTGTACGTCACGTACCTCAAATCCTGCGCGTTCACGAGTCAAACCACCTGGGCCTAAAGCAGAAATACGACGCTTATGCGTCACTTCTGAAAGCGGGTTGTTTTGATCCATAAACTGTGACAACTGGCTTGAGCCGAAAAATTCTTTCACCGCAGCCGATATAGGCTTAGCGTTGATTAAATCTTGTGGCATCACGTTGTCTAGGTCACCTAGGCTCAAACGTTCTTTAACAGCGCGTTCGACTCGAACCAAACCAACACGGAATTGGTTTTCTGCCATTTCGCCCACTGAACGAATTCGACGGTTACCTAAGTGATCTATATCATCGACTTCATCTTTACCATCACGAATGGTAATTAGCTGCTGCATAACAGCAACGATGTCATCTTTATCTAGCGTACCGGCGCCAGTAGAAATTTCGCGACCTAAACGACGGTTAAACTTCATTCGGCCTACCGCTGATAAGTCATAGCGGTCTTCAGAGAAGAATAAGTTGTCAAATAAGTTCTCTGCAGCGTCTTTCGTGGGTGGTTCACCAGGACGCATCATGCGGTAAATTTCAACCAATGCTTCTAAACGATTGCTGGTTGGGTCTACACGCAAAGTGTCAGAGATGTAAGAACCGTGGTCTAGCTCATTAATATAAAGCGTATGGAATTCGTTAATTCCAGCTACTTTTAAGCCTTCCAAGATTTCTAAAGTGATTTCGTCATTCGCGTTAGCAACGACTTCGCCTGTTTCTTCGTTAACGTAGTTAGATGCGATTACTTTGCCGAGTAAGTATTCAGCAGGTACAGGTAATTCTTTAACCTTCGCTTTCTCTAGTGCACGAGTATGGCGAGCAGAAATTCTTCTGCCTTCTTCAACGATGACTTCACCCTTTTTATCAAGGATGTCGAATTGTGCAGTCTCGCCGCGTAAGCGGTCAGGCACAACGTCCATCATAAAGTTCTCTTCGGCAATTCGAACAGACACTTTGTCAAAGAATAAATCGAGTACTTCTTCGGTGCCCATTTCTAAGGCGCGAAGAATAATGGTAGCAGGTAACTTTCTACGACGGTCAATTCGCACAAACAAGTTATCTTTAGGATCAAATTCAAAGTCTAACCACGAACCGCGGTAAGGAATAACGCGCGCGTTATACAGTACTTTACCCGAGCTGTGTGTTTTGCCCTTATCGTGATCAAAGAATACACCAGGTGAACGATGCAGCTGAGACACGATAACGCGCTCAGTACCATTGATAACAAAAGTACCGTTTTCCGTCATTAACGGAATCTCACCCATGTACACTTCTTGTTCTTTAATATCTTTTACAGTGCCTGGGGCGGCTTCTTTATCAAATAATACGAGTCTTAATTTTACACGCAAAGGTGCAGAGTACGTGACACCACGGATCTGACATTCTTTCACGTCGAATACGGGCTCACCTAAGCGATACGACACATATTGGAGTTCAGAATTACCAGAATAACTCTTGATTGGAAACACTGAACGGAACGCAGATTCCAAGCCATACTGGCCTTCTGGGTCGAGTTCAATAAATTTCTTAAATGAATCTAGTTGTATTGATAGAAGGTATGGAATTTCCAATACCTGAGGGCGCTTGCCAAAATCCTTACGGATACGTTTCTTTTCACTATAAGAGTAAACCATGGGTTCCTCAGCCGACTGATTTTAGACCCAACCTGCTACACCACTACATTTTGTGTAACAAACTTCCAGTACCCTTTGAGGGACTTTGCTTAAGAATAAACCAAAACAGCCGATAATGCTGTAAGGAAATCATAAACTTATGCCAGTTCCCTGCACTTTTTTCAATTATAAAGAAAGGGTAAAAATTTTATAATTGATATAGCGCAAAAAGGCTGATGGTTAAAAACCATCAGCCTAAGCCTAAATAAGGCCAGTTAAATAATATAAATTAATTACTTAACTTCAACTTCAGCGCCAGCTTCTTCAAGCTGCTTCTTCAGTTCTTCTGCTTCTTCTTTAGCAACGCCTTCTTTAATTGCTTTAGGTGCAGACTCTACCACGTCTTTCGCTTCTTTCAAGCCAAGACCAGTAGCACCACGTACAGCTTTGATTACAGCAACTTTGTTAGCGCCGAAAGACTTAAGAATTACGTCGAATTCTGTTTGCTCTTCAGCTGCTTCTGCCGCTGCTGCTGGACCTGCTGCTACAGCTACTGCTGCTGCTGCAGATACACCAAACTTCTCTTCTGCTGCTTCAATCAATTCAACTAAGTCCATTACTGGCATCTCAGCGATTGCGTTTAATATATCTTCTTTTGTTAGAGCCATTTCTCTAAACTCCTGGGTATAATGTTAAAAATTCAAATTGCCAAAAACGCCAATTACTTGGTGTCTTTGACCGCCGCCAATACGCGCACAAACTTGGATGGAATTTCGTTGATTGTTTGAACGAACTTGCCAACCGGTGCTTTTAAGGTAGCAAGTAGTTGAGCCAACGCTTCTTCTCTTGTAGGTAGTGATGCTACTGCGTCCAACTTCTCTGGACCCATTAAACCATTCCCAATCGTTAACGCGGTTACGTTTAACTTATTGTTGCTCTTCGCGAAGTCTTTAAACAAACGCGCTGCTGCACCAGGTGCATCAGTAGAGAAACCGTAAATTAACGGACCAGTTAACGCAGAATCGATGTCAGCGAACTTACCATCGGCTAGAGCGCGTTTTGCAAGGGTGTTACGAATTACTCTTAAGTAAACACCTTGCTCACGGGCTTTAACGCGTAGGTCAGTAAGTTCTCCTACTTCCATACCACGGTATTCAGCGACGACAACGGATAGAGCGCGAGATGCAACGTCGGATATCTCCGCTACGATCTCTTTCTTAGCTGCTAAGCCTAATGCCACTGCTTTCACCTCTTAAAATCTGATGATCTGCTTACTTCACACTATGTGTAGAGCATAACCATCAGGGTTTACAGATTGATACCAACGATGCTGCTGCCGGTACCGCTCTACGGTGTACATTCCCAGAGAGTCTGAGTTATACCACCGTCTGCGCAGGTAACTAATTAAGCGAGCCATTGAATGCGGGAGTTCTCTTACCTCTCCTGCTGACTTGCGCCTGCGGTCTTGGACGGGAGTTGATACCTATTACAGTACCGACTCCAACCCATAAGTTTTTAGAGAATAAGCTTTATGCGCCTAATGACCCTTGGTCAACAGTTACACCGGCACCCATAGTGGTGCTCAAGCTTACTTTTGAAATATAAGTACCTTTAGCTGAAGAAGGCTTAGCTTTTCTAAGGGCTTCTAATAGCGCTTCAAGGTTTTCTTTAATTTGCGTTGGTTCAAAGGCAATCTTGCCGATGCTAGCGTGAATAATACCGTTTTTATCGTTGCGATATCTTACCTGTCCGGCCTTTGCATTCTTAACAGCAGTAGCCACGTCAGGTGTCACAGTGCCCGTTTTCGGGTTTGGCATAAGACCGCGTGGGCCCAAGATTTGACCTAGCTGACCTACAACACGCATTGCGTCTGGGCTAGCAACTACTACGTCAAAATTCATTTCGCCTTTTTTCACTAATTCAGCTAAATCTTCCATACCAACGATATCGGCACCGGCTTCTTTCGCTGCTTCAGCGTTAGCGCCCTGTGTAAATACGGCAACGCGTACGTCTTTACCTGTTCCGTTAGGTAGAACAGTGGCTCCACGAACGTTTTGATCAGATTTACGTGCATCGATACCAAGGTTAACCGCTACATCAATGCTTTCAGCAAACTTTACAGTGGCAAACTCTTTTAAAAGTGCGACTGCTTCGTCAAAACCGTATTCTTTTGTTGAATCAACTTTCTCGTTGATGGCGCGCATGCGCTTGCTTAATTTAGCCATAATCTTAGCCCTCTACCTTTAAGCCCATGCTGCGAGCAGAACCCGCAATCGTGTTAACAGCTGCATCTAAGCTTGCTGCTGTAAGGTCTGGGTCTTTCGCCTTCGCAATATCTTCTAGTTGCGCGCGAGTAACCGTGCCCACTTTTTCAGTGTTAGGGCGACCAGAACCACTCTTGATGCCAGCAGCTTTCTTTAAAAGGAAAGAAGCAGGCGGAGTTTTGGTTTCAAAGGTAAAAGAACGGTCTTCGTACACTGTAATAACAACAGGTACCGGAGCGCCTTTTTCAAGAGACTCTGTTTTGGCGTTAAACGCTTTACAGAATTCCATGATATTTACACCATGCTGACCCAGTGCTGGACCTACTGGTGGAGACGGGTTTGCAGCGCCTGCTGCAACCTGTAGCTTAATTAAGCCAGAGACTTTTTTTGCCATGTTTTTAATGCTCTCTAAGTTGTGGGTTAAACGCCTAATAGATATAGAGAATATCTATTTCGTCGGCTTCCCATCCATAAAAAAGGGCGCAAAGTATATGCTTTCAGGTGATGTATAGCAAGGAACAATTGAGATAAAACGGTGAATATTTGATCTTTTTTTCAATATGGCAGGCATTTTGAATAATTTTCGGCAAACATACTGAATTGACGGCGTTGCTTTTATTACAACAACTTGGATTACAGTGACTTGGTATCGCAACTTGGTATCACAACTTCTTATTGCAACTTGTTATCACAAAAAGCCACCGCAAATTCGCGGCGCAGGGCGCTCAGGTGTATTATGGTTCGTTATTATAATGAAGAAACGGGCTCTTAATAAGCTAAGAAAATCAGTATAAAAGTCTAAATAATATATTAATATGACCGATATAAAGACCAATGCATTTTTAGCCCTCAACCTTTGTCGATAAATAGGTATTTTTATCAAAGCACGCTTACACAGCCCAAACATGTACAGCATCAAACAGTGGATTAATTATTCACTGCTTATGCTTTGCTGTGTTTTGTGTTTTTGTTTGAGCGCTATCGCAGTAGCTGAACAAGACTTTGAACTTTCTGTTGTTGTGAGTGCTGACAACCCCATCGAGAAAATGAGTAAGAAAGACGTTGTCGATATTTATATGGGACGCTTCGATACATTCCCAAATGGCAATGAGGCACAGCCAATCGACCTGCCTGACGGCAGTATCGAAAAACAAGCGTTTTACATGCGCTTAGTTGGCAAAAATGAACGCAAAATCAAAGCCTACTGGTCACGTCTTTTGTTTTCAGGGCGCGCGCAACCTCCTGAAATAGCTGAATCTACTGCACAAGTCGAATCTTTCATCGCAAATTCAAGCAGTGCAATAGCATATTTGCCAACCGCTGACGTAACTTCGGAGATGAAAATTGTATATCAATTCTAAGAACCTCCTCCTGACAGTATGCTTGTATGCATGCATCAATACCTCGGTTGTGAATGCCGATGCACCTGAATTTGAATTTAGCGGCTTTGCTAATATAGGACTTACCTATTCTAACAGCGATGTTTATGGCTTTAGAACGCAATTAATCAATGAGGGTAGAGAAGGCCTCTCATTAACGCCAGACTCTTTGTTAGGTGTACAAACAAATGTTCGTTTCTCTGACGACTTTGATTTTGTGGCACAAGTTGTTGCGCAAGATAGAACCGAACGCAGCTTAGGAAATTTTGTTGAGCTAGCTTTTTTACGTTATCAAATTAACCGTAATTGGGCAGTCAAGGCCGGGCGTTTTAGCACAAATAGCTATTTATTTACCGACTCTAGATACGTCTCTCAAGCCAGTTATTGGGTGCGGCCTCCTGTGGAAATGTATTCAACAGCCGGTTCCCTGGGCAATATGGATGGAGCAAAAATCGCGTACACCCACGAGACACCGTTTGGCTATATAAGATTGAGCGCGTCGTTGGGCCAAAGCGAACTAAACAATGATAGTGATAGCGGTGAGTTTGAAATTAGCTATCAAGACCTACTGGGTTTGAACATTGAATTGCAATCTGACGACTGGCGTTTTCAAGTAGCCTACTTAAACGCTAACCTTGACGACTTTAACTTTGCGCAACTCGAAGAAGTCAGGCAAGCACCATTGATAGCGCCTGCTATATTAGCGCCGTTTTTTCAAGAAGTAGAGACAGCACTCATACCCGACGGCCGACGCGTCAGCTACTTTTCAATTGGCGGAAAATACTATTTTGATAGCTTTGAAGTCACCGCAGAATTCGGTGATTACGACAGCGACTGGGCATTTTCGCCAGGTTCACGATTTGGCTACGCCTCCCTAGCATATACGTCAAACAACATCATGCCGTTTGTAACTGTGGCGGCCTCTAGTCGTAAAGAGGAGCCTGTTGTTATTGATGTGGCAAGTCTTCAAGGACAGCTTCCCCCTCCACTTCTAAACTTTTTGGCAGTGTCGGTTGAACCAGCAAATAAAGCCGCAGCAGGAGCCTCTGTGAGCCAACAGTCTATTAGCGCAGGATTTAGATGGGACTTTGACAGTGATTGGGCACTTAAGGCGCAGTTTGATCACTACCGTATCGACGAAAACGGCAGTGGTTTATTCTTAGTATTAAATGATGGCTTCACGATTGATCAAAAAACGTCCTATAATGTGTGGAGTATTGGCCTAGCCACCACATTTTAAGTTGCCATTTGGAGCCTAAATGTCGCTGTCTTTAAGAATCTCGCTGATTATAGGGTTTATAGCTATTGCTATATCCTCGGCGGTTGCTTTTTTGCATTTCAATATTCAATTAGACCATTCAAAAGAGCAAAGCGAAAACTTAGTAAGGCAAATGGCTCAAAATGATCAAGGCACCAGTTCAATAGCGGCCTATCTGCTTGATACTGAGCTGGCAGACGAAATTGTAGAGGGGCTGGCTAATAATGATCTTATCGCCTTTGCATCTATTACTGCTCACTCTGAACAACTCGCTTTAGCTGGTATAAATCCTCGGTCGCAAAATAACGTGGTTGTTAGTCTTAAAAACCCCTTTGATGAAGCCGAACAGATTGGACTGCTCACGGTATATCCTGACCTGCGATTTATTCAAGCGCAGGCCTCGTCAAACAGTATTCAAACCGCTATTACCTTAATTGCACTGAGCGCTTCAATTGCGATAATCGTCGGTATATTTGTTCATTTTAAACTCACAAGTCCGCTTCGCTCGCTGTCTGAAGAGTTCGAGAGCGTTGACACAAGCAACCCTGAAGTCATGTCATTAGTTGACATAAACTACAGTGGGCATGATGAAATTGGCAAGTTAATCGTTAAGACTAATAATCTAATTAGCGCCCTACAAAGCCGCTTTCGGTCAGAAAAAATTCTTAGACAAACGAATGATGAGCTGCAAAAGCGCTTTCGTTTGTTGTTCGAGCAGGCTACCGCAGGTATCGCGCTTATCTCGGGCACTGGAGAAATCACGATAGCAAATCCGGCTTTTAAAGAGCTATTTGGCAAGCATGTATTGTTAAAAGCCTTCGCCGATTTATTTCATGAGCCGCAAAAAGTGCACATTGAGTTAGACAAGCTCAGACATAGCGACGGATTCTCGCAAATCGACGTTGACTTTGTCAGCATGAAAGAAGGCAAAAAACGGTATTTACATTGTTTATTTTCAAGAATTTTAGACAGCCGAGAAGTTGCGCGCGAAGATTCTGAAAATCTCATTGAGGTTATCGTTTACGACGTGACAAAACGTCGCGAGCAAGAGCTTAAAACAAGATATGAAGCCGATCATGATTCTTTAACCGGTTTAATGAACCGTCGTTCAGGCTTAGGTAGCTTGCAGCTTCAGCTCGACCGTGCAGTGAAAAAGCAGCAGTTGTTTTCATTGATGATGATAGATTTAGACCGCTTCAAGCCTATTAATGACACTTACGGGCACGATGCAGGCGATATTGTGTTAAGAACAATAAGTAGCCGTATTAAAGAACTTGTGAATGAACAAGAAGCGACCTTAATTCGTTGGGGAGGAGATGAATTTTTACTTGGCCTTACCCTAGATGGCAATAAAAGCATTACAGACTTCGCTGAAAGCCTCATGCAGTCAATCCAAGAAGACGTGCGTATCGACACAAAAACCTCTGTGCAGGTAGGCGCAAGTATTGGCATTATTCGTACCCTTTACAGTGAAAGTGAGAAGGTTGATACCTTGATCACAAAAGCAGACGCGCTCATGTACAACATCAAAGAATCAGGGCGAAACCAGTATCAAATCTCCACCATTTTCTAGCCACTTTTTGCACTTAGGGACGAGTAAATGCCCAAATTCATAACAAAAGTACTAACGCTCATGCTCATTGCTTTTTCGTCAACATATTCGCAAGCGACCACCGACAATGACAGCGAAAAAGATGAACAGACTCCTCTATCTGTCCAAGCAACTGTGCATACAGCAGAATGGGCGGTTGATTGGTGGCTTCCTCGCCACCAACAAAAGTTAGATGAGGTCGCTAGGCGAAATGGCGAGATTGACCTCATATTTTTAGGAGATTCAATCACCCATAATTGGGAGTCAAAGGCGCCTCAATATTGGCAAACATTTTATCAACATCGAAAAGCACTCAACTTAGGCTTTGGCGGAGACAGAACCGAACATGTCTTGTGGCGTTTACGCCATGGTGCCGTTGACGGTCTTGATCCTAAGCTAGTTGTACTGATGATTGGGACAAACAATACGGGTCATAGACAGGACGCCGCCGAAGATACCGCCCTAGGCGTTAAATACATAATCGATGAACTTAAGCAGCGCCTACCAAACAGCAAAATTCTACTGCTTGCGATTTTTCCTCGCGGTGAAAGTTCAGACGACCCTCTGCGTATATTGAACGAGGAAGTTAATCAACTCATTAAAGCCTACAGCGATAACGATTCTGTTTTTTGGCTTAATATTAACCATTTGTTCTTAGATGAAAGCGGCGACCTTTCAACTTCCGTCATGAATGACTTGCTGCATCCAGAAACCCCTCAGTATAAGATATGGGCGCAAGCTATTGAGCCTTATGTTGTTAGGTTTGTTGATGGGCAAACACGTGAGTAATGAAAGAATAATCTAGACATTACACGCACAAAAAAACCAGCCTAAGCTGGTTTTTTATTGAATAACTATTTGCTAAAGCTTAGCCTTTTTCAACTTGGCCAAATTCTAATTCGACCGGCGTAGAGCGTCCGAAAATCAGTACCGATACTTTCAAGCGGCTTTTTTCGTAGTCGACTTCTTCAACAACACCGTTGAAATCAGCAAAGGGCCCATCTGTAACACGAACCACTTCGCCCGGTTCGAACAGTGTTTTTGGCTTAGGCTTATCAACTGACTCTTCTAAACGATTTAATATCGCATCGGCTTCGCGCTGCGTAATTGGCATCGGTCGGTCAGACGTGCCGCCAATAAATCCTAGCACCCGTGGAATACTTTTCACTAAATGCCATGAATCTTCGTTCATTTCCATTTCGACTAAGACATACCCAGGGAAAAATTTGCGCTCTGACTTGCGCTTCTGACCTGCACGCATTTCAACAACTTCTTCGGTTGGTACAAGGATCTCACCGAAGTAATCTTCCATTTCGTGCATCTTGATATATTCTTCTAGCGTCTTCTTAACACGCCCCTCATATTGGGAGAATGCTTGCACCACGTACCATTTTTTGTCTGCCATGGTTTACGCTCCGATTCCTGTGACTAGTCCGATGCCCCATACCAGCACCATATCGATTAAATATAACAATACGCCAACAACAGCAGTGGCAAATAAAATGACTAGCGTCATTCTTACCACTTCTTGACGACTAGGCCATACGACTTTGCGCACTTCAATACGTGCATCTTTAGCGAAGTTTAAAAACGTTTGCCCTTTAAAGGTGGTGGCTGCAATACCCAACGCAATCACCACTACAGCAACGGCAACGAGTGCTCTGTAGAGCACTGACACTTCGTCGTAGCTTTCATAGCCGTATACTAGGCCGCCTAACATAGCGAAAACAACCAGCCACTTTACCGTGTCTAGCGGATTTGATGCATTTTCTACCTTGTCACTCATTCGTGTTACCTTTCCGGCCCATCGCTGACAATGATAGCGATGTTACCAATCAATTTATTTATACCACAGTGGCAGGGGTGGAGGGACTCGAACCCCCAACCATCGGTTTTGGAGACCGCTGTTCTACCAATTCGAACTACACCCCTGTATCTGCGATCACTATTTAATAGTTACACCACCCTTGTGAAGTCTTGAGTCTTGTGGGAATCGTGAGCGTCATAAGGAGGGACGCGTATTATACTTACCCAGTCAAATGATACAAGCGAAAAGCTCGATAAATTCAATTTACTCATACGCATTGCTTATTTTGAAGAGTCAGCGCCATGGCAAACGGAATATCTCTTTTTGGGAGAAGGTAAGACGTGCTCTTTGATGCCTTAAAACATTGGCAAGCTGCGCCAGCATGCGCTAACGTTTGCATTTGTACCTACACCATATTGATGCACCATATTGATGCACCAGATTTATGTTTCGTGTTTATGAAACATATTACTTGAGCTAAATAATCAGCAATGCTAAAGCTCATCACTAAAATCTGCATCAAACTATGTTTCAAGCTAAGTACAAAGCTAAGTACAAACCAAGTGTCAATTAAAGCAGAGCGAAGGAATTTTACATGCAGCCTCATAAACAACAAGCGCTTACCGATTTTATTGAATACCCTGAACAGCAAATGATACAGCGTGCCCAGTCATTTTATGCTGATTTAAAAAGACGTCACAGCATTCGTAAATTTAGCGAGCGCTCGATACCTAAAAGCATTATTGAAGATTGCATCAAAACGGCAGGAACTGCGCCTAGCGGGGCAAATCATCAGCCATGGCATTTTGCCGCGATTGAATCTGCCGATGTAAAGCGGCAAGTAAGGCAACAGGCAGAGGCGCATGAGCAGCGATTTTATGAAGGGTCAGCGTCGAGCGAGTGGCTAAACGCTTTGAAGCCCCTTGGTACAGATGCACAAAAACCCTATTTAGAGTTAGCACCTTGGCTAATTGCCGTTTTTAGCCAAAAAAAAGGGGGCCCTGAACAGGGTCAGAAACAGCAAAATTACTATGTGCATGAGTCGGTCGGCATCGCCACTGGTTTTTTACTGGCAGCCTTACACAATGCAGGATTAGCTACTCTTACTCACACGCCTAAACCAATGAGCTTTTTATCCGAAATCTGTCAGCGCCCTGACGATGAGCGAGCATACATGTTGATCATTACCGGTTTTCCTGCTGACGACGCAACCATTCCCGAACACGCTTTGAAGAAGAAATCACTATCTGATATTGCGAGCTTTCTATAATCGATACAGCACAAAACTAAAAGCCGCTTGCATAAAGCGGGGCGGCGCCAACCGCCTTGCCGTCTTCCATCACCACAATGGCAGGGAAGAACGACGCATAATTGCCGTCTACCGACCTATCAGACACCCAAATCAGATGATTACCGTTTTTTAACTGACCTTTGTACTGGATTTGTAACTGCGAGCCATCGTCATTATAGGTCAGCATTGAACGCTCAAGCCAAAGCTGAAAACCTGCGCTCGATAAACTGACACCTTTTTCAATTAAAGGCCCAAGCGACGTGGGCAATGCCCTTACATCTAAGCCATGAAAAATGGCTCGCAGGCTTTTATCCTTATTTGGGTTTGCAGTCACACCCACAGCAAGAGAGCAAACCAGATATTCAGCAGAAGTGAGTTGGTTACCTAGCGTTTCACTGAGCTGAAAGGCAGCGCGCATCTGCTCATAATCATGACAAGTGCTTACCTGAATGCCGTTTTCCAATACAACGGGACTTAAGCTCTCTTGGTATTCTGGTGAGTTATTGCAAGCGGTTAAAAGCCCAAGCGCGCCTGCAATAAACCATGTACGTAAATCATTAAACATGAGCAGGTTCAATCTTCATGAGTCTGTATCAGTGTAGCATAATCTGCCTCTTGAAGCCGTCGAGCGCTATAATTGTCGCCAAAATCTCTCAGCTCAGAAATGGCTTTCTCCCAATCTTGGGTAATAACCGCTTCAAAAAATCTTGGGCACCTTTTTGCAAGGTTGCCATATTGAAACGCCACTGACGAAATCACGGTTTGCCAGCGCGCAGGCAATACGGCAAAGTCTATTTGACTATGCTCGTTGTATAGCTCAATAACGCGTTTTGTCATTTGATACTTTACTGCCTCATCAATCACTGCTGCTTGGATTTCATTAATGTATAATGGCTGCTTGGCTAAGATCTCAAGCGCTTCCCTACCTTGATACCCTAAATAGGGACTCAACTTCTCTATCAGGGATGCACTCAAACCAAGGGATTTGAGGTCATGCACGTTTCTAGCGCCCAAATCAAAGCCTGTGGCAATTGTGACACCGCTCTTGCTGTTGTTGGCGTCTGGAACGTAGCCATTTAACAGGCCTTTTCCTTCTAATTGACCAATAAAATCAAAGTCTATGTTGATGCGTTGATCTGGAAATATAAAACCCATGGCTTATATCCTTCGCTGATATGGTCGAAAACTCTCTTGCTTTAGGTTTTTGATATGTGTGAGTATGAACGACTGTTCCGTATAAATAAACATCGTTATCGTCAGCTAATATACAAACAATCGCCCATACTTGTGACTTATTGCACATGACTAGAGTAGCAGTCATCTCACATACTGCACTCATCCAGAGCTGAGATGAATTAAACCGGCGGCATCTAAAGGACCTAGGAGGCCAGATGAAACTCAAAATAGCCATACAAACCAATCGATTAGCTAGGTTTGCGTTAGTAATTAGCGCACTGCTTTTCCATCTGCCTACTAGCGCAAATAATGAAAATGCAGCCAGCCTTGAAATGCTCGACAGTCTGTTCAAGCAACAGCAGTACAAAACAGTCATCAAAAATCTAAAGCAGATACCCACCGAAAAACGCACAGTGGAGCATTTCCGTTTTCTCATATACAGCCATGCTGAGCTCGATTTGGACGATGCCGAAAAGGCCGCTGAGCTCGCTGTCAAAACACTTCCCAACGAACCGGACGTATATTTGATGCACGCAAGCATTATGGGCGCTCAAGCCGGCGAGTCGATTTTTAGCGCACTTGGATATGCGCAGCGCGCACTAGAGAGCTTAAATAAGGCTGTGGAACTGGCTCCTAATGATGTGCAATATCGACAAGCACTTGTGAGTTTTCATTTAAATGCGCCAAGCATTGCAGGTGGCGACACAGATGTTGCTTTTGCCCAAATAAAAATGATTGAGACGCTTGATTGGGTGCAAGGAAAAGTCAATTTAGCGTGGTTTTATCGCAGCACCGATAAGCCTGAACAATCCCTCAGCGTGTTGCAGGAAGCAAATCAATCTCTTCCCGACAATATAGATATTTTGTATGCATTGGCCAGTCATTATGTAAGTGAAGACGATAATGCAAAGGCCATTGAATATTACCATCAGGTTGCAGACCTAGCGCTTGTACGCCCCATTGCTGACGAGGCAGAGGTGATGAAGGCGTATGAGGAGGCGCGCTACCGTCAGTTGAATGCGCACTATCAGATAGGACGTCTCGCGCTTAAACAAAACATCGAGCTAGAACAAGGCATTGAACACCTACAAAGATATTTACTCACTGTGCAAAATCCCGAGGCGATTGGCCTATTAGATACCAGCGGCTTGCCGTCAAAAGACTGGGCGAATCTCAGATTAAGTGCGCTTCAGCTAGCTAAGGGTGAGCCAAGCACGGCCAAAACAACATTTTCTAAGGTGGCGCTAGATAAGAACGACGACAATATGCAAAAAATTTATAATGCCCTGAAAAAGACATTAGAAAAAACGAAAACCAAATGATTATTTACACTTGCCCTATTCAAATCTACTATAGCACAACGGTTTGAGTGACAATAAAGGGACTATTATGGCCGCCAACCAACATCATAAACGGATATCTATTGTGCTCGCCAGCGCTGTGCTGGTGGTATTGCTGGTATCCACCTACCTCGTAATATCTGATCTTGCAGGTAAGCAGAGTCAACAGCATCAACAGTCCATTTCGCCTGTTTTCACGCTAATTGAAGAGCAGCTAATCCACCCTCTGCAAATTGCGACTACCTTGGCCGATGTCGGTATTTATGATGAATATTTTTTAAGCGAAACGCCTAATCAACAGGAATTAGTAGAGCAGTTAAAAAGTCTGGAAGAAACTTTCGGTCTGTTGTTTTATCTCGCCCACGATA
The DNA here is from genome assembly GCF_042652645.1 of Glaciecola siphonariae. NCBI lineage: Bacteria > Pseudomonadati > Pseudomonadota > Gammaproteobacteria > Alteromonadales > Alteromonadaceae > Glaciecola > Glaciecola siphonariae. Next base: position 212,952 of record NZ_JBHSGU010000009.1, on the reverse strand, counting down.
AGTCAAGAAAGCAATTTAACTCAGATGGCAGTGTGTTTGACTTAGTTGAAGGGAAAGTGATTTGGTATTTTGCGCTCAAAGAGCAAACTGACTCTCGAGTACAAGCCGTTTTGGGCAAAAGAGAAGACGTGCATTTATACATCGACGTGCGTCAATACGGCGAACAAGGCGAATTTATCGGTTTTGTGGGTGTTGGTAAGTCTCTTGCTGATTTTCTTGAATCGTTTGAGGAGTTTCGCGATGACTACGGTCATGAGTTTATCTTTGTAAACAACAACGATGAAATTGTACTGTCTTCAATAAGTGAATTCTCACCGGCAGAAACAAACATTGAAGACGGCATTATCGGCATCAAGAGCACCAGCGATATTCCTTGGTATACGCGTTTTTTAACCAGCATTGAAGATTCGCAAGAGCCCAGCGCTATCGTGAAGACTAAAAAAGGCGACTCATTGGTTTCTAAACTCGATTTACAGAGCTTAAATTGGAGTTTGTACATTATTACTCCCTTAGACCTCAGGCAACAAGAGGTGAATCAGTCGTTTATCCTGTTTATTGTCATTGGCATGGGTCTTAGCTTTCTTGCTTATAAAGTGCTCTTTAGGCTTGTTGACGCGCGATTTACACGTCGCAGCCGCTTGCTCAATCAAGACGCCCTAACGGGACTTTCGAATAAAGAGCATGCGCATGTGTTTTTCAGTCATGAGCGTAAAAAAGAGCGGCAAATTGCAATTATTATTGGCGACATTGACGATTTTGCACACATTAACAATACCTTGGGTAAAGAGGCAGGCGATGAACTGCTGCAATCTGTAGCCTATGCTCTGCTTAAAAAAGTGAGGCAAAATGATTTAGTGGTAAGACTAACAAATGACAAGTTCATGATCATTATGCCAAACACCACTGAGAATGAGGCAAATGAGCAAGCAACAAGCCTATACAGAACGTTTGAATTACTACCGATTACGCTCGGGACAAGCTGCGTAAAAATCACCATTAGCTTTGGCTGCTGTGCTTCAAGAGATTATAACGATAGCTTAGATATCATGATGGAGAGGGCCTATGAGGCCGTGCAGCAAGCTAAACAGGTCGCAAAGCAAAAAGTCTAAAAGGTCTGTTTTAAAGATGATAGGGGCCAGTCGTAAACATATTCAATGACTCTGACCCCTTGGTTTATTCAACGCCGATAAAGCCACCCGTTTGATGCGCCCAAAGTTTGGCGTAGATGCCGCCTTTTGCGATAAGCTCACTATGCGATCCGTCTTCAACGATCTTACCTTGGTCGAGCACGAGTAAACGGTCCATTTGCGCGATGGTCGACAAGCGATGAGCAATGGCAAGCACGGTTTTACTCTCCATAATTTTAATCAAACAGTCTTGAATGGCGGCCTCTACTTCGGAGTCGAGTGCCGATGTTGCCTCATCTAAAATCAGGATCGGTGCGTCTTTAAGCATCACTCGTGCAATAGCGATACGCTGGCGCTGTCCGCCTGACAGTTTCACGCCTCGCTCCCCCACGTGTGCATCGTAACCTGTGCGCCCTTTGGCATCGCTTAACGACATAATAAACTCATGCGCTTCTGCCTGTTTAGCCGCAGCAATCATTTGCGCCTCGCTAGCGTCCATGCGGCCGTATAAAATATTGTCTCGAACCGAACGGTGCATCAATGAGGTGTCTTGAGTAACCATGCTAATTTGTGAGCGCAGGCTTTCTTGAGTGACGTCTGTGATGCTTTGATTATCAATACAAATTTTGCCCGACTGTAAGTCGTAAAAACGCAGCAGTAAATTTACTAAAGTCGATTTACCGGCACCAGAGCGCCCCACTAACCCTACTTTCTGGCCGGCAGGGATATCAATATCAAGTTGCTTAAATACCTCGATAAGCTGATTGCCTTTGCCTGCATACGAAAAATCAACGTTTTTAAAGGCTATGTTGCCACCGTTAACTTGCAACTCATTGGCATCAGCCTTATCGGTTATGCTGGCGGGAACGCCAAGAGTATCGATGCCGTCTTGCACTGTCCCTATATTCTCAAATAAAGACGACACCTCCCACATTATCCACTGCGACATGCCGTTTAAGCGCAGACTCAAACTCACAGCAATAGCGATGTCACCGCCCGATACAATGCCGGTCATCCATAAATACACCGATAGCGCGGCCACACTGAACACCAATAAGGAATTACTAAACCATACACAGGCCTGCAATACTGTGACCAAACGCATTTGCGGATAAACGGTTTGCAAAAACCCGTCCATGCCCTCTCTGGCATAGTTTTCTTCTCGCTTGTGATGGCTAAATAGCTTGACCGTCATAATGTTGGTATAACTATCAACAATTCGGCCGGTCATGATTGAGCGAGCATCGGCTTGTTTTTGTGACACCCTTTTTAAACGCGGCAATATGGCGCGTAAAATCACAATATAAATGACCAACCAGATCAGCAGGGGCATCGCCAAACGCCAATCAGTTGCAAAGACCAACACCACAACCGATATAAAATACACGCTCACATAAACCGCTAGGTTCATGATTTTCATCACAGTCTCGCGCACCGACAGAGCAGTTTGCATAACCTTTGTAGCAACCCTGCCGGCAAATTCATCTTGATAAAACGAAAGACTCTGCCCGAGCAAATACCGATGGGCCATCCAGCGGATACGCATGGGGTAATTACCCATGATGGACTGGTGCGTAATCATGGACTCTAAAATAACCAAGCTGGGCAGCAAGATTAACACCATGGCCGCCATGCCTATGAGTGTCCATTTTTCTTCTTGTAAAAAGGTTTGCGGGTCACGCTCGGCAAACCAATCCACAAACTGCCCCATAAAACCAAATAACGAGACCTCTAGCATAGCCACCAGCGCGCTTAGCACCGACACACTAATAATAATCGGCCACATTCCCTTGGAATAATATTTACAAAAAGCGAGCAGCGTTTTAGGGGGTTGCGTGGGAGGCTCTAAAGGAAATGGCTGGGTCAATTTTTCAAAAAACGAAAACATGTACACTCTTTTTGGTTATAAGCAGATAGCTAGGGGGGATAAAAAAACACGCCGCCAAATTCAGGCAGCGTCTATGCTTACGTGTTGTTAGCAGTATAGCCCAATCGACGCTATAAAAATTTTTGCAGAAACTTAAACGCCCAAAATATACAGATTGCAAACTGAACTAAGAAAAACACGAAACGCAGAATTATAGCAGCGTTACTCACCGAAATTGCATGCACTATCGACTGCCCAACGCGCGCGGCAAGAACAAGTAACGCAAGACCATTGGTAATAGCGCTTGAGTCGGTGGCAAGCGCAAATAACAACAAACCACCTATAAATGGAAAGCACTCTACACAATTGAGATGGGCTCGGGTCAAACGCTGCCCCAAGCCACCAATATCGTTACCATCGGCCTCGAATATAAGAGAATCTCTTTTTTGCTGTTGCTTATAGACGCTCCGGTAAACAGCCAGCGCCAGCAAAAGCACCATGACCCATGAAATATATCCAAGTAAAGCAATAATTGTTGTGTTCATCCTGCCTCCTGTCCTTAGCATTCTTATTAAGTTTTAGAATCATACGCTTTATTTTGCTTGTAAGGCAAAATTTTTTGCAGGACAATCACATTAGAATCTTCTAACACAAAAACAGACAATTGAAAGAAAAATCACTTATCAAAAGCGCTTTAAGAGCAGAATCACTTTTAAAAACATTAGCAAATTCGAATAGGCTAATGATTTTATGTCATCTTATTGAGCAACCCATGACGGTGTCTGAATTAAGTCAGGCAATCGAGCTATCGCAATCTGCCGTGTCGCAACACCTAAAGCGCCTGCGAGATGAACAAGTTGTTTCGTCGCGAGTTGAAGGAAAGCACGCGTGGTACTTTATTGATAGTACAGAGGTGAGCGCTTTGATGTCGGTCATCCATCTTATTTTTTGCCATGAAAACACCCAAACTAAATAGCGAGTAAACCTATGTCATTACAAGATATTTCTCCCCAACAAGCCAAACAGATGTGTGACTCCGGTGGCGCTGTGCTTATTGACGTAAGAGAGCCTGCAGAACATAGCTCAAAGCACATTCCAAATAGTAAACTGCTGCCGCTAGGGCGTATTAGCGCCAGCGACATTGAAGACAGTCAGCAGAACCTAGTAATTTATTGCCAAAAAGGCATGAGAGGTAAAAAAGCCTGCGAAAAGCTCATTAAAGATAACCCGAAGCTTAAAGTGTTTAACATTGTCGGCGGTATTGAAAATTGGGAGCAGTGCGGATTTGACACGCAACGAGGACAAAGCACTGTGATGCCGCTAGACCGTCAGGTGCAGCTTAGCATTGGAGTATTATTACTGCTTTTCAGTGCACTTACTATGGGCGTGTCGTTTAACTTCATTTGGGCGGTAGTTGTCATTGGTTCGGGGCTTGTTGTGGCTGGCAGCACAGGATTTTGTGGCCTTGGTCGAGTCATTGCCATGATGCCATGGAATCAGCGCGCGTAGGGCTTTTGTGCAAGCAAGGTTCTTGAGCGATGCTTTGGGACACAATGCTCGGTAACGAATTAGATTTGCAGGGGGACGCCGTTTGAAAACGTCGAAATCATGGATGATTTCGCCGAGCGCCCATGGATGGGTTCACCGCGTTTTTCAAACGGCGTCCCCCTGCGAATCTATATGATGCCGGCGTCCCAAAGCATCGCGCAAGAACCTTGCTCTCTCTAATTAAAGTTTACGCGCTCTAATACGCTTGCCTTTTACAGTGTCTTCTCTAAACATCATTAGCGCACGTTTTAAGCTGCGCACCTTTACCGCGGCAAATGATTTTTGTGCCGTCACGTGTATTTTTCCGATATCTTTGGCAGGAATTTTTGCTTGCTTAGTGAGAGCGCCTAAAATATCACCCTTGCTCAGTTTTTGCTTTTTGCCGCCGTCTATTTGAATGCCAACAAACGCCGGTTGCTTAATGCGATTTGCGTGAAAACGAAGTGCTTGGGCACCTTTTACGGGAATATCTTCAGGGAGCTGCGAGTTAAATGCGACTAACTTCACCTCATCGCTATCGTCGATTATGGTGATTGCCATACCTTTCTCCCCTGCCCGACCTGTTCTACCTATACGATGAGTGTGAATATCTAAGTCATCGCTAATACGATAGTTAATCACTAAACCTACACTTGCGATATCAAGCCCTCGGGAGGCAACATCGGTGGCAATCATAACGTTAGCGCAATCGGCACTGAACAATGTTATGGCGTTGCTGCGCTCAAATTGTTCCATATCGCCTTGAAGCTGGACTAAGGTAAAGCCATCATCGCTGAGCTTTTGCGATAAGGCTGCGACTTCAAGTTTTGTCTGACAAAACACTATAGCTGAGTCAGGTTGGTATTCGCTTAATATGGCAGCTACCGCATAGTCGCGCTGACCAGCCTGCACTTTATAAGCAAGCTGTTCAATGTTTGCTCGCGTGTGGGCATCGTCTAGGGCAATGACCTCGGCGTTCTTCTGATATCGCTTAGAAAGCTGTTGTATATTGCCGCCAAATGTAGCAGAAAAAAGAAGAGTCTGAACCTCACTCGCTTGCTTGCCCATTGCAGACAAAATCCAGTCCATCTGATCAGAAAAGCCCATATCGAGCATGCGATCGGCTTCGTCGAGCACCAGCGTTTTTACCCCTGATAAATCTAGCTTGCCCTGACTGATAATATCCATTATCCGCCCGGGTGTTCCCACCACCACTGCTGGCGCGTGTCGTAAAGAACTTAATTGAGGCGCAAGTGCTACTCCTCCAAACAAGGCCAAGATTTTAGTGTTTGCCATCCGCCGAGCGAGCAATTGCAATTGATAATTTACCTGCTCGGCCAACTCGCGTGTTGGACACAACACTAAAGCATGCGGGTGTTGTTCAGTGCCGTCTAGCTGAGCAAGTTTGTTTAAAATAGTTAAGCCAAACGCGAGGGTTTTGCCGCTGCCGGTTTTAGCCTCCACCGCAACATCCTTACCCGCGAGTAAATCGGGCAAACAAGCCTGTTGTGTCGCCGTAGGTTCGGTGTATTTAAGCTCCGCTAAAGACGTATTGAGGGCATGATGTAAACCATATTGCTCGAAAGTACTCATTTACGCTGCGCTCGATTCGGTTAATTTCCACGCTAACTGCTCGCCTGCAAAAAAAGGCACAATATCATCGCCCGTGCTCAGCGTAACTATTTCAGGCACTGACCATGTTTCCTTGCTTAGGGTTATCGTACCGGTGTTGCGTGCTAAGCCGTAAAAATCGGGACCATAATGACTCGCAAAACCTTCTAGTTTATCTAAGGCATCTAAGTCATCAAATACTTTGGCATATAGTTCGATGGCGCTCCATGCACTGTAGCAACCTGCGCACCCGCATGCCGATTCTTTTTTGTGTTTTTCATGTGGAGCCGAGTCGGTGCCTAAGAAAAACTTCGGCGAACCACTTTTAACCACCGCTCGCAAGGCCTGCTGGTGCGTATTGCGCTTCAGTACAGGCAAACAGTAATTGTGCGGGCGCACGCCTCCCACTAATAAATCGTTGCGGTTTAGTAGCAAATGCTGAGGCGTAATCGTCGCTGCAACATTATCAGAAGCGGCTAAAACGAAATCTACGGCATCTTTGGTAGTAATGTGCTCAAACACCACTTTAAGCGCCGGGAAGCTCGCTACGATATCGCGCAGGTAGCGCTCAATAAAAGCATGTTCTCGGTCAAAAATATCAATATCGCCGTCGGTCACTTCTCCGTGAATGAGGAGCAACATCCCGACTTCTTGCATTTTTTCAAACACAGGATAAAGAGATTTAATGCCCTTTACCGCCGCATCTGAATTTGTGGTTGCGCCTGCCGGATAGAGCTTACTGGCAACAATGCCGTGCGCTTGCGCCTTTTCAATTTCTTCTGGCGTCGTATCATTGGTCAAATAAAGGGTAACTAAGGGCTCAAAGTTGCTGTTGACAGGCGCTGCATCTAAAATTCGCTGTCTGTAGGCCATGGCCATTTCTGTGGTGGTAACGGGCGGCACCAAATTCGGCATGACTATCGCACGACGAAAGCAGCGAGCGGTCGCCGGTACAGTTTCTTTCAACATATCGCCATCGCGAAAATGCAAATGCCAGTCATCGGGCGTCTGAATGGTAAGGGAGTTTGTCATGGTTTACCGTCTTTCGAGTCATTTGTTCGTATTATGCCTGATTTACTAACAATAGGCATGCTTTAGCGCAAGCTTTACGGCCTCTATAAAAGCATTTATTTACATCGTACTTTGCTTTTCAGATACAAAAGCAAGATTCTGCTATATTCTTTATGGCTATGTTTTATGAATATGCTCCTATTACCAACTTAGTATGCTGTTAACCGCGAGAAGTTAAGCAATACAGTGGCGAGTTTGAGCGCATTTTGGTACGAAATTTATTACGCGTAGCCAAGGTCTTATCAGCATAGTTCGCACGGCAGTAAAAATGTTTCCAGTATGGATACAAACAAATAGTTAGGTAAACACGGATAGATGAATCACGTAATTAGTATTAATAACCTTTTTGAGCACGCCTCTCGTCGCACCAGACTTATGGTGTGGTTTCTAGACCGCATTTTGGGGATCGCCAAAATGAATCGGCTATATCAATTACATAAAATGCAGGGCTTGGAAAAAGAAGTATTTGCTGACCGGCTTATCTCGCTTTTGAAATTAGATATTCAAGGCTTAGACCAACTTAAAGCCAATATCCCCGCCGAAGGACCTGTGGTGATCGCCAGTAACCATCCATTTGGCGGCATCGAAGGGGTTATTCTAGCGCGAGCTATTGGCCAAGTGCGCCCCGATTTAAAAGTGCTGGCAAATAAGGGCTTGGGCATATTTGTTGAGCTAAAAGACTATTTTATTTTTACCAATCCCCTGTCGCAAAACGACCCCAAAAATGGCCCTAGCCTTAGGCACTGTATTTCGCACGTCAAAAATGGCAATGCCTTACTGCTCTTTCCTGCGGGCAAGGTATCGTATTACCAGCGCAATAAGGGGCGTATTTCTGAACATCCTTGGAATAAAATTGTCGGACGCTTGCTCAGTATTGAAAATTGCCAATATGTTCCAGTTTTTGTGAATGGAGAAAACTCCTCAATGTTTTATCGCATTGAAAGGATTTATTTTCGCTTACGTATGCTGTTACTCGGGCGAGAGCTGTTAAACAAAGAGGGAGCCCGCATAAATATTCACACCGGGTTTGCTGTCGCCAACAAGTACATTGCCAGCGACTCCCATGTTAAAAAAGCTAATTTCATGAGAACGCTTAGCTACGCACAAGACGGCACATGGCGCTACAAATGGCCCGCTGATACTGTGCAAGAGCACAAACCACTGGCAAAACCGGTTGATGCCTCTCTCATAAAAACGGAAATTGCCGCCCTACCTAACAATCAACACTTGGCGAGTTTCAAAGGTTTTAAGGTCTATTTTGCCCATCAGCATCAGGCGCCAAACACGGTGACTGAAATTGCGCGTTTGCGAGAACTTGTGTTCAGGCAACACAATGAAGGGAGTGGAGAGCCGATTGATACGGACCGCTTTGACGCCACTTACACACATTTGTTTATTGTTGAGTCTGAAACAACGAGAATTGTGGGGGCCTATAGAATGGGCCTAACGGACAAATTAATAGAACAAGAGGGTTTAAACGGCCTTTATTTGCATAAAATGTTTAATTTTGGCGCTGACTTTGTGAATCGACGCGAACCATGCATGGAAATGGGCCGCTCGTTTCTGATTCCCGAATTTCAAGGTTCGTATCAAGGCTTACTATTGCTGTGGCGCGGAATTGGCGCTTTTGCCTGCCAATTTCCGCAATATCGGACGCTTTACGGAACGGTGTCTATCAGTAAATTATACGACTCACGCAGCGTAAACCTCATTCAGCATTTACTGGTATCTCAAGGCTCGGCAGGCGCGGTTTGTGCTCGCCACACGATGCCCTTTGCGCTACATCCAGAGCTTGAAGAGTACATTGAGCAGAATATTGGGGAAGCTAAAGGTACAGAGCTTGCCACAAACCATCTAAGCGCATTTTTGCAAAGCATAGAGCCCGACGGTAAGGATATTCCGGTACTCGCTAAACAATACCTGAAAATGGGGGCAAAGTTTCATGCATTGGGCATAGACACTAGTTTTAATCATACGCCAGGGCTATTACTCAGCGTAGAATTACCAAAGGCCCCCGACAAACTATTAAAACTATATTTAGGAAAAGATTTTGAGGCGTATAAAAATTATTGCTGAGTGTACGTGAGACTCAAGTGCAAGTATCAATTGAGCTTTGTGTAGGCGGCAATAATCACGATGCGCTGCCCGTTAACTTTGCCTTCAATATGCAGAGGATTGTCAGACAACGCGATGTTTCGCACCGGCGTGCCGCGTTTTGCCGTAAAGTTAGCGCCTTTGACATCTAAATCTTTAATAATCGTAACGCTGTCGCCGGCTTTTAAAACTGCTCCATTCGCATCAAGGGTAGGTTCTTGATTCAGCATTAGACCTTTGTCAGCCCATGCCTTTGTCTCATCGTCTAAATACAGCATATCTAATGCATCTTGCGCCCAGCTCTCACTAGAAAACTGATGCAATAGTCTGTAACTCAATACCTGAACAGCGGGTGTAGTAGACCACATACTTTGGCTCAAACAGGCAAAATGACGACTGTTTAGTTGTATATCGCCTGAAATCTGGCCGCGGCATTCTGCACAAAGCAAAACTGCGCAGTTAGCGGTTAAATCGGGAGAGTGTTCAAGAGGGAATACTTGCAAATCGTTAGCGCTGCTGCAAAGTTCGCATTGACCGTTTGCACGTTTTTCTAGTACTGCCTGCATATAACGTAAACCCTTAAGCGGAGCGATTTAGATGCGTTATGGTTGCCGGGGCGTAACCAAAAAATTCAGGAATGCTTTTGTTTTGCATCGCACAAATAATGCGTATAAGCGCATAGTGATGAATTGCGTGGCTGCTAGCAAACACAAGCTCTCTTTCTACGCTAGATTTGCATGTCGCAGACTTAGTGTGGCTTACATCAATTTCACTGGTAACTAAAACAGATTGCTCACAAAGCGATTCGTCAATTCTAGATAACCACGTGCTTATTTCTTCTAGTGCTTTGACGCCCGCATCGACCGACTGCTCAACGTTATTATGGCGATGACGCACGTTGTAGTTAATATGACCCTGCTCAACACCATTGATAAGTGCAAGAAAGTGGTCAATTACGTGTCTGATGTGCGCACCAACACTGCTAGGGAAATGCGGTTTTATTACTTTTTGATACTCAGTGTTCGATAGCCCGTCGAGCAACACTATGGCTTGGTTTATCACTGCGGTATAACTGTTTGTCATCTATCTTCCTTTAGCCAGCTTCCATATTATAGTGCCGACGGCATTAAAGCATTACACATATGCTTACATAAGTGTAGACCCAAACTATCGCATTTTTATTTCAATTTTAATATTTCAATTTAAAAATTTTGGTTTAAAACGCACTCTAGCCCTGATTCACATAAATGAGCGCTGATGTATCAAACCCAAGTGATGCGGCTTTAGATTCTAGTGATAAAACAATATCTTTGGACAATACGGGCTGTCGTGACAATATCCACAAATAATCGGTATCAGGCCCGCTTACCAATGCATACTCATAGTCTTTTTTGTCGAGCTCAATTATCACGTAGCTCGCATAAAACGGACCAAAAAAAGACACCTTTAAATGGCCAACGTCATCTTCGTTTACAAAGTAGGCTTTCCCCTCGGCTGTTTTCCACTCATTTTTTTTCGGGTTAAACCCGCGATTAATCACTTTTATCCCGCCGTCGTCCTGCTCGCTGTAAGTTGCAGTGACCTGCTCTAAACCTCGCTCAAAAGAATGATCAAGTCGGGCAATTTCGTACCAAGTCCCTAAATACCGTTCCTTCTCAAAACCCGTCACCGGCGTTACGCCCTGAGGTATACCGGTGCACGACGACAGTATCGCGATAAACACACTTATCATTAAAAGTTTATGCATATTTTCCTCGAGCTTTTGTTTTTTGTATGGTTTTAATTATCAGGCTTTGATGCTTTGCTTTTGAATGCACAAATTAGCATATCAGCGCATACGTATTCACTCTACCAAACGTGATATATTTTGTTAGGGTAATGGTGACAAATATTGCCTAATACATCACCATTATCTTAATCGAATTAATTTTAGGACACCTGCATGCAAGCACTTCCCGTTCATGAATACTTTCCAGACGCCAGTCGTCTTATCTTTGGCACCATGAATTTGGGCGGTGGATGGAATCAAAATCCGCTGTGTGCAGACGACATCAAGCAAGCTCACGCTCTGCTCGAAAGCTGCATAGAGCATGGAATTAATACAATAGATTTAGCCGATATCTATACGCATGGCAAGGCCGAACTGGTAATAGGAAAAGTCTTCGCACAAAACAAGGCGCTCAAGCAGCATTTTATTGTGCAGTCAAAAGTGGGGATTCGTTTGCCGCCGAGTGTTTCCTTGCCACATTACGACTTATCTGGCAGATGGGTCACCGAAGCGGTGCATGCGAGCTTAAAACGTTTAGGGCTCGATAGCCTCGACGTGCTGTTTTTACATAGGCCCGACCCCTTAATGAAAGTGGAAGAACTGGCGCAGGTGTTGAACAACTTGCATGCCCAAGACAAGTTTGATTGCTTGGCGGTGTCTAACATGCATGCGGGGCAAATGGCATATATTCAGTCGCATGTACAAATGCCAATTATGTGCAATCAGCTTGAACTGAGTCTCCTACATAGTGATTTTATTGAAGACGGTATGACCACCAATATGCATGACAACGCTCAGTTAGGGTTCCCTCGCGGTACTTTAGAGTTTTGTATGCAACAAAAAGTGCAGTTGCAAGCCTGGGGTGCCCTCGCGCAAGGGCAATTTGATGATCTTGAGGCGCAAGATGCCAATATTCGAAACACCGCAGGGATCATTGCAGCATTGAGCGAACAATACGGCTGCCCCAGCAGTGCAATAGTGTTAGCGTGGCTAATGAAACATCCAGCCCAAATACAACCAGTAGTTGGCACAACAAAGCCTGAGCGTCTTGCTGCTGCCGCACAAGCAAACACTGTTGATTTATCAACAGAGCACTGGTATCAAATATTAGAAGCACGGCGGGGCCGTCACGTTCCATAAATCAGGCGTTCAACTGTTTAAATTGAAACAATTAAAAGGATTAATACATGCAATCATCTCATTTTTCGCCGCGTTTACTATCGCGATTTGTAGCTTGCACCATTGCCCTTGCCACAATAAGCGCCTGCTCAGATACCAAACAAGACGCAACAACTGAAAACTCAGCCCCCGCTGCGTCATATTCTAAACAAACGCTTAGCACACAAGGTAAAGATGAGCTGAGCCTTAGCGCCAGCGAGCAGCTAAAACCCTATTTAGAACGTGATATTACCGATGAAATTTTTTATTTTGTGATGCCCGACCGCTTCCACAATGGCAAAGCTGAAAACGATATGGGCGACCCTAACAATGCAATATCGTACGGCGGTTTGGATAAGACCTCAAAATGGGCCTTTCATGGTGGCGATATGGTGGGGTTGGAAGCTAAGCTCGACTATTTGCAAAACTTAGGCATCACCTCAATTTGGATGACGCCAATACTGCGCAACAAAGCCATTCAAAAAGATGGGTTCGGCCACCACGGCTATTGGGTAGTAGACTTTACCGAAATTGACCCTCATTTTGGCAGTAACGATGAGCTCAAAAGCTTGATTGATGCCGCCCATGCCCGAAACATCAAAGTATTTTTCGACATAATCACTAATCACACCGCTGATGTAATTAAGTTCAAAGAGTGCCACAACGAAGACGGCAAGTTTAAAGAAGACGGTCAAAAAGGCTGTGAGTTTATCAGTAAAGCCGACATGGCTGCCGGCAAGACATATACACCCTTTGTTCCTGAAAAAGAGCAAGGGGTAAAAGTGCCCGAATGGCTAAACGACCCGAAATACTACAACAATCAAGGCGATAGTACGTGGCAGGGTGAAAGTGTTATCACCGGCGACTTCGCGGGGCTAGACGATATCAACACTAGTCTACCGGAGGTCCAAACCAAAATGATTGAGATTTTTGAAAATCTGATCAGCGAGTTTAAACCAGATGGCTTTCGGATAGATACCGTCAAGCACGTAGATATTGAATTTTGGCAGGCTTTTGGCCCAGCTATCACCGAGCATGCGAAATCAATTGGGATCCCTAATTTCCATATTTTCGGAGAAGTTTACGACGGGAACCCTGCGGGGCTAAGCAAATATACGACGGCGGGCAAACTGCCCTCAGTATTAGACTTTGGTTTTTTCTTCAACGTAAAAGACAGCATATTAGAGGGTAAAGATATCGGTAGAATAGGCGCATTGTTTGACAATGACGACTATTACCGCGATGAAGATTCTGGTCCTGAGTTACTGCTTAACTTTTTAGGCAACCATGATGCTGGCCGTGTAGGTCATTTTTTACAGAAAAGCTTTACTCAAGCCGACGATGCTACCTTGCTTAGACGCAGCGAGCTTGCGCATGCCTTGATGTACTTTTCTCGCGGCGTACCTGTGGTGTACTACGGTGACGAGCAAGGCTTTACCGGCGACGGCGGTGATGTAGACGCCAGAGAAAACATGGATCCGTCTTTGGTGGATGTGTATAACGACAATATCTTAATTGGCACCAGTAAAACCACTGCCGACGATAACTTTGATACTGACCATCCGCTGTACCAATCTTTAGCCGAACTTGCGCAAATAAGAGTCGCTAATCGAGTTTTACGCAGCGGTATTCATCAAATGCATATGGCTAATGATGACACAGGTATCTTAGCGTTTTCACGCATTGACCCTAGCACTAGAGAAGAATATTTGGTGATGTTTAATCTCAGTGAAACACCTCGAAACGTTAAAATGTCGGTCGACTCAAGCGCGTTTTCAACGGTGTATCGCCTTGGCAATGTTAACGAGCCAAAAGTTGCACAGGGAGTGCTGAGCGCAGCGATGCCAAGGTTAAGTGCATTGGTGCTCAAGGCCTCAGAGCAAGTGCCAACGAGCAACATCGCGCAAGTGACTATTGGTGATATTTACACCGACAACGAACGCGCCTTTATACCGGTAGAGGTTGCTACTAAAACACCTCACGCAAATACATTATTAAACGTCACTTACTATGGCGTTGATCCTGACGGAAGTGAGCGCATGATTGCGTCGGACAACACTTCCCCCTACCGAGCCGTTGTAATGCCTGAGGTTCTAAGCAGCATCGCGACTATACGCGTTGAGGTGAGCAACTATGATGATGAGTTGGTTAGCGAAACTATGACACTAAATTAAGCGCTACACTCACCGCAGACGATGGATAAGTCTGCACAGGCAAAGGGTGTGTAAGCCAAAAGCGAGCAATTGTGTTTAAGCACCCTTTTACAAAGCTGTTAATTACCTTTTAAATAGCTTTTAATTAAGTGAGTCCAGCTTGGCTAAGTAGCGCTTCTCGTCGTCTGGTTTGCGCGCTAGCTCACTGGCTCTTTCAAGAGAACGTCTTGCCGCACCGTTTTTATTTTGTTTCGCGTATATCTTTGCGAGTGCAAAATGCGGCTCATGTAAGTAGTGTCCATGCTGTGCAGCACGCTTTGCGTATTTTTCAGCTAAGCGAAGCTGCCCTGACCGAAGATGACGCTCTGCCAGGCTCAGCCACTGAAACGGATTATTATCGTTAATGCCCTCTATTTGTATAAAGTACTGCTGGGCAACTTCCTCTTTACCGTCTTGTACTAGCAATGAGGCGTAGTTCTCAATTGCATTGAGTGACGAACGGCTTTGCTCAAGCAGATCATGATAAAGCGCCATAGCCGAGTCGCGTTGCCTTATTCGGTTATAAAGCACCGCAAGCATATTGTAAGTTTCGCTGTGCTCTGCACGGTAGGTAAGTCCTAACTTAATGTATTCATAAGCCTGGTCGTAATCTTGTTCGATAATAGCTTGTGCTGCCATATTCCGATGATACATAGCAAAAAATTCATTTTCGCTGAGCATTTCCCCTCTTACGTCTGAGTAGGTTGGAAAATAGTCAATCACCACAAACTCGCGTGTAATAATAAGGCCTTCTTTGGGCTCTGGCTTAGGCCCATATACTCTCGTTCTCACATGGGTCGACAGCAGTAAAATGTTGCCGTGTTTTTCATAGACAGGGGCTGCATCAACCCGCTGATAACGAATATCGAGTTGAGCATGATTGGCCAAGGCGGTGGTTAGAATAGCGAGAGATAAGCAATTGCCCGACATTTTGTCGAAGGCTTCCGATGCAGTGTAGGTTTGACCATGGTAGGTAAATTTAGCCAAGCGAGTGGTCAAAAATTCTGAAAAGCGTGCTGGCGCAGACAAATGCGCGTAGCGAGGATGCGTGTAAAACGCATCAAAAATTTGTTTTTGCTCATCGGTCAATGCAAAAAGTAACTCATCGCTTATGGTTTGAGGCTCAAACCAAGTGTCATTTAGGTGCGTCAACAAGCTGCTCTTATCATTTAAGGTGTTGCTTGCAGGCGCTTGCTGTTGCAAAAGTGACTCCTGATAAGCAATCGCGTCATGTTGATAACTGTGACACCCAAGCAGATAAAACGTAAGCACAACAACGAAAAAACATTTGATATCCATTTCATACTCCGTTTAGTCTAGGGGAAATACACGCCTGTGAGTTTCATCATGCCAACTAATCTTCGCCTTGTCACCTCAATACCCCTTTTGTTAATGCTGTTTGCCTGTAAATCGGGTGCGCAACTTAACAAACAAACGCCTGCAGATAGCGGGGCTCTTAGCACCATCGCCCCGATGCAGACACGCGCCATGCTTATCGATAAAATGCTTAATGACAAGCTTAACAATACCCTGCCAGCACTGATGCAGCGCACCGGGATTGATATGTGGATATTAATCTCCCGCGAGTACAACGAAGACCCGGTACTCAAAACTATGCTCCCCGCGACTTGGTTGTCTGCAAGGCGACGCACCATTTTAGTCCTGTTTAATCCAGGAAATTCAAAACCAATTGAGCGTTACGCAGTGGCGCGCTATCAGGTAGATACCATGTTTCAAAAAGCGTGGGATAAAGAATCGCAGCCGAGCCAATGGCAGCGTTTAATTGAGCTCATTGAGCAAAAACAACCACAACGCATCGGTCTAAATATGTCGGAACATTTTGCATTGGCCGATGGAATGACGGCCACAGAACATCAGGCGTTTATGCAAGCTCTCCCCGCCACTTTACACAACAAAGTAACGAGTGCTGAAATGCTATCGATTGCCTGGCTCGAGACTCGCACTGCACTGGAAATGGAATATTATCCAAAAATCGTAAAGATGGGGCATGAAATTATTAAGCAAGCCTACACCAGCGGATTCATTCAGCCCGGCGTGACCACAACCGACAATCTGGTGTGGTGGCTGCGTGATAAATCTCGCTTCCTTGGTCTAGACAATTGGTTTCATCCGAGCGTGTCTATTCAGAGGGCAAATAGCGATAAATTTGATCATGTTTCAGCGTTTAGTCAGAACAAAGCGAATAATATTATTCAGCCGGGTGACCTTGTTCATATGGATTTTGGCATCACTTATCTGCGTCTTAATACTGACCAACAACAGCATGCCTATGTACTCAGAGAAGGTGAAACCGATGCGCCCGACTATTTAAAAAAGGCTCTGGCCAATGCTAATCGCTTGCAGGATATTTTTACCAATTTGTTTGCTACTGGCAAAAGCGGCAACGCAGTTTTGGCAGAGGCAAGAAAACAAGCCATCAGTGAGGGGATTAAACCATCTATTTATACCCATCCGCTTGGGTATCATGGACATGCTGCTGGCACAACGCTAGGAATGTGGGACGCGCAAGCAGGAGTGCCGGTGCAGGGCGATTATCCGCTTTTTCCGAACACCGCATACTCTATTGAATTAAATGCGGCGACCTTTATTGAGCAGTGGGGAAAAGAAGTGCGCATAATGTTGGAAGAAAACGCGTTCTTTGATGGTGACCGCGTCAGCTACATGGATGGCAGACAGACGCAGTTTCATCTAATAAAATGATAGTGCTTAGCAGCAATTAGCAATTAAGCCCTGAAAAACTCTCGCTTCATTTCATTGTCTGTTTTGAATACACCGCCTAAAGACGAGGTGCGTGTGAACGAGTTAGTATCGCGAATGCCGCGCGCTTTTACGCAGTAATGTGTCGCGTTAATCGTTACCGCCACATCGTCTGTGCCTGTAAGTGCCTGAAGAGCAACCATGACCTGCTGAGTCAAACGCTCCTGCACTTGCGGGCGCTGCGCAAAAAAGCTGACTAAACGGTTAATCTTTGACAAACCAATCACTGTGTCTTTGGGAATGTACGCAACAGTCGCAGTGCCGTCTATCGTAACAAAGTGATGCTCGCAGGTGCTGGTTAGGCTGATATTCGTGACCTGAACAGGCTCCTCAATCGCCATTTTGTTTTCAATTTGCGTGATCTTGGGAAAACTGCGGTAATCGAGTCCCGAAAAAATTTCGTTGACGTACATTTTAGCGATGCGTCGAGGCGTATCTTGTAAACTATCGTCATTCAAATCTAAGCCCAATGTTTGCATTATCTCGGTCATAGACGCCTGAATACGCGCGCGCTTTTCTTCGTTTGACAGCTTATTTTCAACCATAGGGGTTTCTAACCCGTTGGCAATCAGCGCGTCACGCACAAGCATCGCTTGGGGTGACATTGCCAACTCTGTGGCTTCATGCATTACTATAGCTTCTTTTGCTAACATACTGTGTCCATTTGCTGTGATTATAATGTCGTATACGCTCAATCATATAAGTATGGTTTACATTTTATCCAGACTAATTGAAAATGCGCGATCTGCCGCGCCATATAACGCGTACCCACTTCACTCACCTATTAAGCAGATTTTTGTGACATTTCATCAAAATAAGGATTTATTCTAAAGCTATGACTGCACCTATCTTAATTACTGGCGGCGCTCAGCGTTTGGGACTTGCAATAGCAAAAGACTTACTGCGACAAAATATACCCGTCATTATAACATATCGTAGTGAAAAGCCATCAGTGACCGAATTAATCGCATCAGGCGCCCATGCCATTCATGCAGACTTTGCGACAAAAAAAGGGGTAGATGCATGTATCAATAAAGTGCGTGAGCATACCCAAAGCCTGCGCGCCATTGTTCATAATGCTTCTGACTGGGATCAAGAGTCAGGCAGCGACGATTACGATGCGCTGTTTAATAAGATGATGCAAGTGCATGCTAAGACGCCCTACCGCATCAACCTTGCTTTACAGGAGTTGCTAAATCAGCCTAGCGGTTTTACCGACATCATTCATATGACTGACTTTGTGCAAGACAAAGGTAGCAAAAAACATATTGCCTATGCGGCAAGCAAGGCTGCCCTTCACAATCTAACATTATCATTTAGTGCCTTGCTCGCACCTAAGGTAAAGGTCAATTCCGTTGCACCGGCGCTGGTTATGTTTAACGAGGGCGACAGCGAGGAGTATCGCGCCAAAGCTTTACAAAAATCTTTATTACAAACCTGTCCCGGTAGCTCAGAGGCGGTTAAGGCCGTGAACTATTTATTAAATAGTGAATACATTACAGGTCAAACACTCCACTTAAATGGCGGTAGACATTTAAAATGATACGACTGACTCAACTTTTACTCGCGTTTGTACTATTGAGCTTGAATGTTGCTCATTTACACGCGCAAACCCCGCGTGCGTCAGATGATTTAACCGACATTGAAGTGATAAGCGTAACTGCCAGCAAGCGCCTACAGGCTTTAAACGATGTTAGCGCCAGTGTAAGCGTCATTGACCGCGCGTCAATTGAGCGCATTGAAGCTCAGCACATCAATCAAGTACTCTCACGAGTTGCCGGTACATGGATAAGCCGCGGCAATGGCCAAGAGCATTTAACGGCTATCCGCTCCCCTGTGTTGACGGGTGCAGGCGGTTGCGGAGCATTTTTTATGGCCCTAGATGGAATCAGTTTACGCGGACCCGGCTTTTGTAATGCCAACCAACTGTTTGATGCAAACAGCGAACAAGCTGGCAGAATCGAAGTATTGAAAGGTCCAGCGAGCACCTTGTATGGCACTAATGCTGTGCACGGTGCAATTAATATTATTACCCAAGATGCCTTTGACCAAAACGAATCGACTCTTGGCTTGCAAGTTGGTGCGTATGACTTTGCCCGTTTGAGTACCCAGCTTGGTTGGCAAAACAATACCCAAGCGCTGCGCTTATTGAGCCACATAGAACAAGAAAACGGTTATCAAACAAACAGCGGCTACGACCAACAAAAAGCAACCGTGATTTACCAACAGCGAAGTGACACTTGGGATGTTAAATCAGTTTTAGATGTGTCTAACCTACACCAGGAAACCGCTGGGTTTATTCGTGGTTTTGAAAGCTACAAAGACGAAGAATTTCGGCGTATTAATCCGAATCCAGAGGCCTTTAGAGACGCAAAGTCGTTGCGCTTTTATACTCGTCTTACAAGAGATTTTAACAATAGCACTGTGTCATTTACCCCTTATGTGCGCTGGAACGAGATGACATTTTTGCAGCATTTTTTGCCTTGGCAGGCGCTTGAGGAAAATTCACACTCTTCGCTTGGCTTGCAAGTGCAATACGATACGCAATTTGCAGGAGCCCAATGGATAAGCGGCATAGATATAGACGCCACATTTGCAAATTTAAACGAAACACAAGCGGAGGACTTTTCACCAAACATACCCGCAGGCGATCATTACGACTATGACGTTGACGCCACTGCCCTAGCGGCCTTTACTCAGGCCCAGTGGCAGTGGGATGCCTTTGCCCTCAAGTTAGGTGGACGTTTGGAGCGCACTCAGTACGATTACGACAACTTATTAGAAGGCAATAGTGCCTGCGCGCCAAGTGTTGCTGTTTGTCGCTTTACGCGGCCGCCTGATCAGCGCATATCTTTTAGCGCATTTTCACCCTCCGCTACCTTGGAATATCGAGTATCGGAGCATATTTTTAGCTATCTAAAGTATTCAAAAGGCTTTAGAGCCCCAGAAGCGACCGAATTATTTAGGCTACAGAACAATCAATTCACGACCGATTTTGAGGAAGTCGATATCGACGCCTTTGAACTCGGTATGCGTGTTGATTATCAAACGCACAGCCTGCACGCCAGCATATACGATATGCATAAAAACAACGTGATCATACGCGATACACAGCGACAGAATATTGCTGGAGGCGAGACAGCACATCAGGGCTTTGAACTCGAATACATGTGGCACATATCGGAGCGTTTGCGCGCCTCTAGTAACCTTACATGGCAAAAGCACACCTACCAAAACGATATCGCTATTTCCAATGAAAGCATCAAAGGCAATCGTGTAGACACTTCACCTAACCAAATGTATGGTGCGCGGGTTAATTGGCAAGCCACCGATACGCTTGAAGCAGAATTAGCATGGCAATACTTGTCTGACTACTACCTCGACCCAGAAAACACTGCCGAATATGAAGGGCATTCGTTGCTTGATCTCAGCATTAATGTTGCCATAAATAAAAAAGTTTCTGCTAAAATAAGTGTTTTCAATCTCACCGATGAAGACTACGCGGAACGGGCAGATTTTGCTTTTGGCGGCTATCGATATTTTGTGGGCCAACCGCGTCGCGCCTTTGTTAGCGTTAACTGGATAATTTAATGGCTCAAAGTACTTTAACGACCCATACCAGCCCGTTTACTCTTCTGCCAGAATGGGCAGAGCAAGAAGCAGTGGTGCTGGCTTGGCCTCACCAGCATAGTGACTGGTTAAGCTGGATTGATGCGGCCCGTGCAGCATATTTAAAGCTGATTAGCGCATTAAATGAAGCAAATGTGACGGTGATTCTTTTATGTCCAGCGGGCGAACTTGGCATTGTTAAGTCAATGGTAAGCTTAAATGCGCGTGTCCTGATTATTCCTATGGACTATAACGATACTTGGACACGTGATTATATTTTTGTCACTTGTGAAAGCGCAAAAGGCAACGTGCCTGTGGAGTTTCAATTTAATGGTTGGGGACAAAAATTTGAAGCCAATAGCGACAACCTTGTCAACCAAGCGCTTAGCAAACTATGCCGGCTGCCCTTAACCACCTGCGAAACCGTACTCGAAGGTGGCGCAATTGAAATTGATCAAAATCAGGTACTAATTAGCACACAGTCGTGCCTATTAAATCCCAAACGCAACGGCGATATGGCATTATCGACCTATCGCGCTATATTTGAACAATACCTAGGGGCTGAGCAGGTTCATATATTCGAGCACGGTCATTTAGAGGGCGACGATACCGACGGTCATATCGATACGCTTGTGCGCTTTACGCCGCTTCGCTCTATTGTTATGCAAAGCGCATTTAATCGACCTAATGACCCTCACTATGCTGGGCTAAATGCGCTTAAGCAAGAGATACAAGAGGCATTCTCTGGCTATCCCATTTTTGAATTACCCTTGCCTAATATGATAAATGACGAGGGCGACCGCTTACCCGCATCATATGCGAATTTTCTCATTTGTAATCAGTCAGTGCTCGCTCCTGTATATCAGCAACAAGAAGATGAACTTGCCATCGAAACATTGCAAAGCGCATTTCCTAACCACAACATTGTGCCTGTCGATTGCTCTACCATTGTGCAGCAGTTCGGCTCTTTGCACTGTATTACCATGCAAATTCCCAGCGCTACTTTGAAGCCAGAAATTTTAGCCCTCGCCAATCAAGGAGTGGCAGTATATGACATCTAATTTAAATGAACGAAAGCTTAAAATTGGTTTAGTCCAGCAAGCGGTCGCGTCTAATGATAAACACGAAAACTGGGCAAAGTCGGCTGCAAAAGTTCGTCAGTTAGCCCAAGACGGCTGTGAGTGTATATTGCTGCAGGAGCTTCATTCCACTTTGTATTTTTGTCAAAATGAAGACGTAAACGCCTTTGATTTAGCAGAGCCTATTCCTGGCGAGGCAACTGCTTTTTTCGGCGCGCTAGCCAAAGAGTGTAATGTCGTACTTGTTACCTCACTTTTTGAAAAGCGTGCGGCCGGCCTTTATCACAATACCGCCGTTGTATTTGATAGAAGTGACGAAATTGCAGGCATGTACCGCAAAATGCACATTCCCGATGACCCAGGTTTTTACGAGAAGTTTTATTTTACGCCGGGCGACATGGGCTTCGAACCTATCGAGACAAGTGTAGGAAAGTTGGGCGTATTAGTTTGTTGGGATCAGTGGTATCCAGAGGCCGCGCGATTAATGGCAATGAACGGTGCTGAGATATTGTTTTATCCCACTGCGATTGGCTGGGATAGAAACGATACCGCAGATGAGCAACAGCGTCAGCAGGGCGCTTGGGAAACCATACAGCGTGCCCACGCGGTGGCGAATTCATTGCCTGTAGTGGTCGCAAACCGAGTGGGCTTTGAAGCCTCTCCAGACGACGCCGATGTAGGCATCGAATTTTGGGGCCATAGCTTTATTGCCGGCCCGCAGGGAGAAATTCTTAGTATGGGCAGCGATAGCGAAGAAACCGAACTCAGTGTGGAGCTTGATTTAAACCGCACTGAAAACGTCAAACGCATCTGGCCGTATTTCAGAGACCGACGCATTGACGCTTATTCGGATTTGAACAAGCGCTGGGGAAAATAAGCCTTAAGTGAAAGGCGCATTTGGTAAAAGGCACTTGAGCATGATGCGTTTATCCGTGCTCGTGCCTGACAGCAAGCTAATAAATCTTCACAACATAAACAACTTAGCGTGATAGCTTAACAGTATTTGCGGAGCGCCTTCGGGGAAAAGCGACTTTATTACCGTCGTATCGGTTGATAGACCACCTGTATATTTACCAAAAGCGGGCATAAGCAACATATGCTTGCCAATCACAAATGACTTTCCGGTTACGCGCTTTTGGCTTACCTTATAGCTGGTTTTAGGATGATAATGCCCAACAATTTGTCCTAGTAAAATCTCAGGTTCGAATGTGGTGCCGGCCGAATCTGGCAAAAAACTGCTCAGCTCTTCCGGTTCATGCACAAACAATAGTCCATCTATTAACACGTGAGGCACTCGTATACCGCTAAGCACTTGCGGGATATCAGGGTCATGGTTACCCAGCACCCACATCCATTTGTTTACGTTGTTAAGCATTGCATTAAGCGTTTCAATATCGTCTTGCTGCAAGCGTTTATCGGCATTCACATCATGAAAGCTATCGCCCAAGCAAATCACCTGTTTAGGACGATATTGCTCAATTAAGAGCTGCATGCGTTTAAGGGTTTCACGGGTATCAAAACGCGGAAGGGGATGGGCAAACTGCGTTAAAAAACTGCCTTTTTCAAAGTGTAAATCAGAAAAAATCAGCAGGTCGTGACGCGGCCAGTACAGTACTCCACGGCCATCTATGATTAAGCGCTGCTCACAAAAACGCACTGGAATTAGCGTGTTGTTCATCACCAGCGCATGCAGCGCATCAGCTTCAATCATCTTTTATTGCCCGTCTGCATTGCCACCTTCACTCAACAGCAGGCGAATATCATCCATCATGTGTTCCGCTTCCTGATATAAATTAGCTTGCTCAAGTAAGGCCTGCATTCCGGCACCGCTTACTTGTTCAGAGCGCACATCCAGCACAATAGGGATGGCCATCGGTGAAGGTTTTGATAAGGCTCTAAAGTCGTAGTTCCCATCAAAGCGTATCAGTAAATCGGCGGTGCGGCTCAAGTCGAGTAGTTCACGCTCCGCATCCTCGCGCGTAACCTGTAGCAACACATGGTCCTTGTCGTATTCACGCAGCGTGTCGTAAATTAAATCGGTTGAAAACGTGACCTGACGCATCGTTTTTTTACTACTGTGATACTGCTGTTCTATCAAACCGCTGACAACCGCCACACGCCTAAAAGAACGCTTGAGCATGGCAGCCTCGAGCATCCAGTCTTCAAGTTCATCTCCTAATATATCAGGATTAAACAAGCGGGGAATATGGCTTAAAAGAACTTTTTGCAGAGAACAAATAGACAATCCATAATCAGTAATTGAAAAGCTCAAAGGCTGAAGACCAAGCTTTTCCATTCTTCGGGTAATTAGCATACCTAAGGTTTGATTGGCCTTTCGCCCTTCAAAGGTATAGAACATCACAAACTCAGTTTTGCGAAATGGGAACTGCTCAATTAGCACCTTATTTGGCTGAGGAATCATTGAAAAAGCCTGTTGCAGCTCCAGCCAGTCGCGCACTTGCATGGGCAGTTTATTCCACGCATCTGGGGTATTGAGAAGCTCACGAACCGCCTCAGCCAAATAGGTAGATAGAGGCATTTGTCCGCCGACATAACTAGGTACTTTAGGCTCTTTTGCCTTACCCGGCTTGGCCTCAACCATCATGTCGCGTATTCCTTCAAAGCGCAGCACTTCACCGGCAAAGTAAAAGGTGTCGCCCTTAACCAACTGCTGTGCAAAATACTCTTCTACTTCACCAATTATTTTTCCTTGGTGAGAACGGCGAAGCCGCTTAACCTTTAGCCGCCCTGCCTCAACAATGGTTCCTATGTTTTGCCGATGCCGCATGGTCACTCTCTTCGAGGCACTTTGAAATACGCCCGGCGCCACCTCTTCAAGCCTGTTATAGCGCTCATAAGCCTGCAGTGCATAGCCTCCGTTTTGCGTAAACTCCCACAGTTTTGCGAAGGTCGTTTTATCTAAACCACTGTATGGCGGCGAGGCGAGCACTTGCTGATAAATTTCATCTATCGTGGCAGGTGCGCTGCATACACAGTTAAGGATGTATTGAGGCAATATATCTAAGGCTCCGGACTGCGGCGCATCGCCGTCAAGCTCACCCTTTTTAATGGCGTTAATCGCGGCTAAACATTCGAGCGCTTCAAAGCGGTTACCTGGCACTAGCAAGGCTTGAGAAGGTTCATCTAAACGGTGGTTTGAACGGCCAATTCGCTGCAGTAATCGACTCACTCCCTTTGGCGCGCCCATTTGAATCACTAAATCAACGTCTCCCCAATCAATACCTAATTCCAAAGCCGACGTCGCCACTATGGCTTTTAGCTTACCTGCTGCCATCATGCTTTCGGTTTTTTGCCGCTGGTCTTTACTCAAAGAGCCATGATAGATGGCAATGGGTAGTACCTCTGTATTGAGCTCCCACAGGGCTTGAAATATTAGCTCGGCAGTTGCTCGTGTATTTACAAACACAATGGTCGTGCCGGCTTGGCTTATCGCTTTATATACGTCGGCAGCGGCATATTTTCCCATGTAGCCACCAAAGGGGATGCGCGCCTTGGTATTGAGGATTTTAACTCGGGGTTTAACCCGCGTTTTCGCCTCTACCACATCCACCGCCTCACCGTTTGCACCAAGCCACAATGCCAACACATCTGGATGAGCTACTGTGGCCGACAAACCAAAACGAATAAAATCCGGGCACAAATACTGTAGGCGGGCCAAGGCCAGAGAAGTAAAATCTCCTCGCTTGGTATGAGCAAAGCTGTGAACTTCATCGAGAATGACACATTTCAAATTAGCAAATATGCTCGGCGCATCGGCGTAAGAGAGCATCAGCATTAGCGACTCGGGAGTGGTCAGTAAAATATGCGGAGGTTGCCGACGCTGCTTTTGTCGCTGATAGGCAGTGGTGTCGCCGGTGCGAGAAGCGACTTCTATGTCTAAGCCCATGTCGTTGATGGGCTGGTGCAAATTCCGCTCAATGTCGTAGGTTAAGGCTTTTAGAGGCGAAATATAAAGCGTATGCAAACCCAATTTTTTAGACGCTCTTACAAAGGCCTTACTGTCTTTGTCGCGCTTATCGTTTAAAGGCTTTTCACGTGCATGCAAGTCTTCTAACTGCTGATGCAGGTCAATAAGGCTAGGTAGAAACCCAGAGAGCGTTTTTCCTGCCCCGGTAGGCGCAATCAATAAGCTTGATTTACGCCGCGCAAAAGCCGTGATCATTTTCTTTTGATAAGGCCGTATTTGCCACTGCTTATTTTCAAACCATTGTTTAAAAATGTCAGGGATACGCCCGCGCTTGTTCGACATTGCAGTGATCGTGTTTTCCTTTGCCTTTATAAGTGTTTTGCTGTTAGCTCCATATATACATCTGGCGCTGAGCATAAGTTTAGCTTCAACGAATAAAACTTTGCAGGGGCAAGATGCGTATGCATTTGCAAAGCAAGCAAGGCCTGTGGAGAGAACTATTAAACGGCATCCCGAAACATGGATAAAAACTGATAAATTCGGACTCTACTGTAGTGCATTAGACGCCTACATTGACCCCATGCATCCTGTGCCTCGCGCCATCATAACCCATGGGCACGCCGATCATGCTAGGCCCGGACACAAAGAAGTGTTTGCCACTGAGCAAACGCTTAACATCATGCAAATTCGCTACGGGGATGACTTTTGCGAACACCCTCGGGCGCTTGATTACGGTCAGCGTGTAAATATCCATAAGGGTGAGCTTTACTTCGCGCCTGCAGGACACATCCTCGGTTCTGCGCAAGCGGTAATAGAGCATGCGGATCATCGATTGGTGCTCTCAGGCGACTATAAGCGACATCGCGACCCAAGCTGCCTACCTTTTGAAGTAACACCCTGCGACGTATTTGTGACCGAAGCGACTTTTGGACTACCGGTATTTAAACACCCTTACATCAATGACGAAATGCAAAAGCTGCTAGATTCGATGGCCTTGTTTGAAGACCGCTGCCATCTTGTTGGCGTTTATGCATTAGGAAAATGCCAACGTTTAATGCTGTCGTTGCGTGAGCTTGGCTATCATAAAACGATTTACTTGCATGGCGCACTTATTAAACTCTGTGAGTACTATCAAAGCCAAGGGGTTGACTTAGGAAAATGGGAGGCTGTTAGCGAGCTTGCTGATTTAAAAACCCTCAAGGGTGAGTTAGTACTCGCACCGCCGTCGTCACTCAGTGACAGATGGTCGCGCAAATTGCCTAATGTCATGACCGCTATGGCATCAGGATGGATGCAAATTCGCGCCCGCTCCAAGCAAAGAAGAGCAGAGCTACCGCTGATTATCAGCGACCATTGCGACTGGCCTGAGCTGCTGCAGACGCTTGAAGAGGTAAACCCTGACGAGGTATGGGTTACCCACGGGCGTGAACAAGCACTTGTGCATCAAGCTCAGAAAATGGGGTTTAAAGCAAAAGCGCTGTCGCTAATTGGTTATGATGAGGATGAGAGCTAATATGATTGCCTTCGCCGAGCTAGTCGATAAGCTTTACTTCACATCTAGTAATTTAGCCAAAGCCGCTTTAATCAAAGACTACCTTGCCAACACACCCGACCCAGACCGTGGCTGGGCTATTGCCGCCATAGCAGGCACTTTAAATTTTGATTTTTTTAAACGCGCGATGATTAAAAAGCTCATAGTTGAGCGTGTTGACCCGCTGTTATTTGACCTGTCTTACGATTATGTGGGGGAAATGAGCGAAACCGTTTCCCATTTATGGACGCCTATTGATTCAGACCCTCCCTGCGTGCAAACGCTACCGAGCTTGTCAGAATTAGTTACTCGCTTTGCCGAGGGTTCGCGCGCTGAAAACCGCAATTACCTTATTAGCTTACTGAACAGCATGAACGCGCCGCAAAGGTGGGCCCTTTTAAAGTTAGGCACGCAAGGCTTGCGTATCGGTGTGTCGGCGCGTTTTTTGAAAAAAGTGCTGGCTGAATATGGGCAGCGCTATGACAAAGATATTACGGTAGAGGACATAGAACGACTTTGGCATGGGCTTACACCTCCTTATCAGTCTTTTTTAGAATGGCTGGAAGGAAAAGCCGCCATGCCCGATGTTAGCAAGAGTCTGACCTTTCAACCGGTGATGCTCTCTCACCCTTTTGACGAAACCATGCTAGAAGACATTCACCCTAGTCAATGGCAGGCCGAATGGAAGTTTGACGGCATTCGTGTGCAATTGGTCGTTGGTGTTGCCGGCAAGGCACTGTTTAGCAGAACGGGGGACGACATCAGTGCGGCTTTTCCAGAGATTTTAGCGCCGCTTGAAAAAAGCGATATTGAGGGGGTATTTGACGGCGAGTTAATTGCCCTGTCGCCCAAAAATGAGCAAGCGCCTTTAGATAATACCATCCAAGATATACCAAGCGTGCTTAGTGCCAATGAGGATAAAAACAGCTCACACCAAATCGCGTCTTTTAATCAGCTGCAACAAAGACTGAATAAGAAAAAGCCCAGCAAAAAGCTCATCGGTGAATATCCTGCCGGCATTATTTTATATGACGTGCTGAGTCTAAACGGTGACGACAAACGCGACCTGCCGCTTGAGCAACGTTATAGCAGCCTGCACGCTTGGTTTAAGAGTCAGCCCTATGCGCACTTATTTTTATCATCTAGGCTTGAATTTGAGGGCAGCAAAACCTTAGAAATGCTTCGAGATAAGGCGCAAACGCTAGAGCAAGGTTACATCGAAGGTTTGATGCTCAAACGCAAAGATGCCCCTTATGTATCAGGTAGACCAAAAGGTAAGTGGTATAAATGGAAACGCGACCCTCAATTGATTGACGCCGTCATTATGTATGCGCAGCGTGGACACGGAAAACGCTCTTCTTTTTACTCTGACTACACCTTTGGCTGCTGGCAAGACGGGCAGTTGCTGCCCATCGGTAAAGCATACAGTGGATTTACCGATGAGGAGCTAAAACGCCTAGATAACTGGGTGCGTAAACATACCATTGGCCGATTTGGGCCTGTCAAAGAGCTCGAGAAAGCGCTGGTGTTTGAGGTAGCGTTTGACTCGGTACACGAATCAAAACGCCATAAATCGGGCGTGGCCTTGCGCTTTCCGCGCATTCATCGTATCCGTTGGGACAAACCTGCTAACGAGGCCGATACCTTAGATACCCTAAAGGCCATGCTCAAGTACTAACGCAGGACTGTTAATAAACACGCTATGTGCGTTCTAAATTAGCAGTGAGCCATGCGGCGGTGCTGGTTGCTTAACCGTATGTGTGAATATACACAAAGGCGTTAACCGCTGTGGTTTTGCTTTGTATATTGCCTATCAATCGGGTATTGTACTTTCATCTTCAGACCTACTCGTTTTTATATGCTGCTTAGGCAAAAACTCAATCTATTTATTGCTCTTACCGGGGTGTTGGCAACGCTGATGACCTATGGCGTCAGCATATGGGTATTAGACAATTTTTTAGCAAAACGCGACTATGAACAAAAAGAAGCACTCACCGCGAGTATCCGTCAAGATATCGAAGTCTTCGACCGTTTGCTTCTGCTCATAGAGCAAGAATGGGAAACTGAACTAGAACAGTCTTTGCCTAAATTAGCGAGTGAATTACAAGCTTTGTATACGCAAAAAGGCGATGTCACTCAAGCGCAACTGCTTACGCTTCGTGACAAATATTCGCTTTCCGACCTTCATCTTATTAACAGCGATCTTATAGTCTATGCCAGCACTTTCGACTCCGAAGTTGGTTTAGACATGACCAGCTATGGCGACGATTACACAAGCAGTTTGCGTAAGCTTCTCAATGCAGATACGTTTTTTACCCATCGCGTGTCTTTATCAACAGTCAACGGCAACCTTAAAAAATACGCTTATTACAGCCAAGCGGGTAGCAACATTATTGTTAATGGCGATATCGACCTGCAAAAACGATTAGAGGAAGAAAAGAGCAACCAAATTGGAGATTACCTGTTTGGCGACTACGTAGACAAACTAGTGGCAAAATACCAAAGCATTAGCAGCATCGACTTATTCATTTTAAGTCCGGTTGATCAATGGTCTTTGTTCAATCCCGGACATCGTATTGAAGAAGAAACCGCTCGAGCCCTTTTTGATGGCACTTATCGAGATGATGGTAACGATAATATGGTGTTAGAACATGTTGATATGCAGTCTTATCGCCAAGTTGGATTTAAAGCCTTTTTACAAATCGACTTTGATAATTCCCTGATTCGTCAGACTAAATCAAACTTGCAAACCTTTTTATTACTCAGCGCTTTGATCATTGTCATTGTGAGCTTTTCGCTAATACGTTTGATCACCAAAACAATACTACTAGACAGATTCTCACAATTGCTGCTGCAGATTAAAGGAAAACAGTCTGACGATTCAGACCCAATTTCGCTGTCGGGAGATGATGAACTCTCTATCCTCAGTAATGAAATTAACGAAATGATGGCCCGCATCAAGCGAGAAGAAGAGACCAATAAATGGTTAACCGGTATCTCGCAAAAAGACAGCTTAACCGGTCTTGCAAACCGCCGATGGTTTGACGAGAAGTTTTTATTTGATTGGAACAAAGCGCGAATAGCCCGCCAAGATATCGCGATTGTAATGATAGATGTTGACTATTTTAAGCAATACAACGACTCATACGGACATTTGGCAGGCGATAAGTGCCTAACACAGATTGCAGAAGCGCTCTTGTCGCAACTCAACCATCATACCGGTTTTATCGCGCGATATGGTGGTGAGGAGTTTGTGTGTGTGTTGCCTAATGTCGGCGAACAAGCCGCTTATGATAGCTGCGAAAAAATGCGAGAATGCATTGAGGACTTGGCAATTGAGCATGAAGCGTCTCAAGTCAGTGATGTGGTTACCATCAGCCTGGGATGTTTAAGTGTGAACGGTAGTGTTGAGCAAAGTGCAGAGGCACTGATTGAGGCGGTCGACCAATTGTTGTACGAATCAAAACGCAATGGCCGTAACCGCGTAACCTGCAAGCGCCTTTCTTAGCGCTTGCGCTTAGTGATTAAGCCTTAGCCGACGGCCTAGACGATACCTGTTGATACCACCTGTTTACATTCTGATGCTTTTCGCCCAGTCGAATTTGCACAACTCTTGCAAAATCTATTGCACAAAGCGCCGTAATATCAGCAATAGAGAACTTAGGCCCGGCTATAAATTCTTCGTCCGCGAGGCGCTTTTCAAGCACGCTTAAGTATTTAGTTGCATTAATACCCGCTTCTTTTCCATACTCAGGAACAGGCGTCATTCGGTCTTTAAAATGACCCGTGCTGTGTTGAAAGCACATGCCCACCTGCATAAACAAACAAAACTCAACTTGGCGCTGCCACATCATCACTTGAGCCTTTTCAATCGCGCTTTGACCAAACAAATAAGGCTCCGGTTGAATGGCCTCAAAGTAAGCGCAAATCGCATCGCTTTCGCCAATGCAGGTGCCGTCGTCAAGTTCAAGGATTGGTATTTTGCCAATAGGGTTTTTAGCGCGCATCGACGCACTTAAATTTTCGCCTGCGCCCAAGTCAACTTGCACGTACTCTACTTGAATGTCTTTTTCGGCTAAAAAAATTCTCACTCGTCGAGGGGTGGGCGCGGTTTTGGTATCGTAAATTTTCATACTACACATCCTTTTATATTCACTTGAGCTATGGCCGAAAGTTTAATTTGCTAAAGTGGCGCTAGGCCAAAGGTCGCTTTTTATAAACCTGAATGTAATTGACCGCCAAACTCTTCGATAAATTCCACTGTTTGGTAAACGGATTGTATTTCATACCTGTCTCGTCAATAAGCTGCATCCTATTGATAGATGCCCAGCTATTAAGCTCAAGTGGGTTAATAAACATGTGCCAGTTGTGGGTGCCAATTGGCAAATACCGCATGATGTATTCAGCGCCAACAATACCAATCAAAAATGAACGAAGAGTGCGATTTAGCGTTGCCATCACGAGGCAGCCCTCTTGTTTGGTTAGCAAACTGCATTCGCGCACAAGTTCTTTCGGCATCGGCACGTGTTCTACCACTTCTGCATTAATAACAACATCAAACTCTTTGCCCTCAGGCAAGAGGTGTTCAGCCAGCATATGTCGGTAGGTAATATCAAGGTTACTTTTAATCGCGTGACGACGGGCGACCTGAATGCTCATTTCGCTCGCATCAATGCCAGTCACCGTTGCGCCGGCCTTTGCCATCGCCTCGCTAACCAGACCGCCACCGCAGCCTACGTCGAGTACCGTCAGGCCATCTAAACAATTAATAGCATGATGGTTGCGACCAAAGTGATTCGCGATTTGTTCAATAAAGTACTCGGTGCGCGCCTGATTAAATATCAAGGCGGTTTTGTACTTGCCATTTGGATCCCACCAACTCTCGGCAAGCTTGTCGAATTTAGCAATCTCTTCGGCAGAAATATTTTCATTATCTGCGGTGACTGAACTAAGCTGACTCTTGTCTAACATCGTATACCCTTAGCAATATGCAAATTAAAGGACCATCATGGCAAACGAAAAAAACGTACTTGGCACCACATTAAAGCTTTGCTGCGGCAACACCGGCTTCACACGCGAGGGCTTTTGTTATGTTCCCAATAGTGACTTTGGAAATCATAGCGTTTGTGCCATCATGACCGACGAATTTCTTGCCTTCTCTAAAGCCTCGGGCAACGACCTCATTACGCCTAATCCCATGTACGACTTCAAAGGCCTGAAAGCCGGTGACCGTTGGTGCTTATGTGCTGTTCGCTGGTATCATGCGGTTGCAGCTAATGTCGCGCCACCAGTGATACTTGAAGCAAGTAATGCAAAAGCACTTGAAGTCGTTGGGCTTGACGTTCTGAAAGCTCATGCTCATGAGCCTTAATGTATACGTTTTAGGTTAGCGCCCAGCACCAACCGGCCCAACTGCTATTGTTGCCCGTCTTTCCATTCTTTGAGCATTTTTGCGCGCATCGCATCTATGCTCTGTTTGTTTTCACTTACCCACCACTTTTCCATAATGCGAACGTTGCGCTGATTTGCTTTAAACCAGATATCCACAATGTCACCTAAAAACGGAACAAAGCCCAATAAAAAATCCAGTAGGCAATTGCGCAGCATTTTTGTTTTCAAGGCTTTGGGCACGCCCATTTTATGGCCTAAGTGCACAATTCTTAGCGATGCCAACAGCATAATGGCGTCACCTACCACCGGAATAAGACCCACTAAAAAATCCAAGCCTACTTTAATACCAATAATGGGCAAGCGCACTGCAGTGTCGAGCGTATTCGCCATTGATTGGGCTTTTAACAACTCCGCGGGCGCCTTTAATCCCGCATCTGAATCACTGTTGCTCATGCGCTTAACTCCCCTAGTCGACGCTTATTTTTCGGCGCCAATGGCTTTAGCAAGCTGATCGCGCTGTTGATAGTTATCTCCTACCTGCCAACCTTGAATGTTTTGCTCCACCAACTCACACAACATATCCATGTGGGCATCGTCACTATTTAAGCATTCGATGTATTCATAGCGCTCGCCACCGGCTTCCATAAAGTATTCGCGATTTTCCTCACCAATCTCTTCTATGGTTTCCAAGCAGTCTGAAGAAAAACCAGGGCACACAACTTGAAGTGATTTCACACCCTTATCGGGCAATCCTTTTAAGGTTTCATCGGTGTATGGGCGCAGCCACTCTTCACGGCCAAAACGTGATTGAAATGTTGTCATGTATTCGTCGGAGCTTATATTAAGCGCCTCGGCAATCAAGCGAGAGGTTTTATGACATTCGCAGTGATAAGGGTCGCCGTTTGTTAGATAGCGTTTTGGAATGCCGTGATATGAGAATATCAGCTTGTCACAGCGACCGTGCGTTTCCCAATGCGCTCGGATTTTATCTGCCATGCACTTTATGTAAGCAGGATTATCGTGGTAATGACTAATAAAACGGAAGTCTGGCAACCAGCGCCGCTGAGTAAAATCATGTGCAAGGGCATCAAACGTCGAGCCCGACGTAGAGGCACAATACTGAGGATAAAGCGGGAGCAAAACTATCTTTCTAGCGCCTTTTGCGAGCAGACGTTCAACGGCGGTCGATACCGAGGGCTCACCATAGCGCATCGCATACTCTACCACCACATCATCGCCATATTTGCGCGTTAAGCGCTCGTACAGCGCCTCAGCTTGTCGCTTAGTGTGAGTGAGTAGAGGTGAGCCATCCTCAGTCCATACCGTTTTATAAGCCTCTGCGGAACGTTTGGGCCGAATATTTAAAATAATTAAATTAAGTACGCACCACCAAATCACTTTTGGCACTTCTACCACGCGAGGGTCTGATAGAAACTGCTTTAAATAAGGTCTAAGAGCTTGTTTGGTAGGCGCTTCAGGTGTGCCTAAGTTACTAATGAGCACACCGATTTTGTCAGGCTGTGCATGAGTAAAACTTTGCTGAGAACGATACTTCATAAATAGGATTGGTCGCTATAACGATTTAATTAAAAATACGTAAATTCATTGGCTTTGGACTTCTCCAAAGCCAATTTTACCTAAGTTTTAGGGGAGCGGATTGTAGTAAGTAGCAGCGCCTGGACCAACCGGCAAGCCAAACAAAAACACCCAGGCATAAAACAAAATGCTCCAGCCAACAATAAACGTTAGCGTGTAAGGCAGCATTGTTGCAATGAGTGTTCCCATTCCTAGATCTTTTTTATAGCGAGCCGCAATTGCCAATATGAGACCAAAATAGCTCATCATCGGTGAGATAACGTTGGTCACCGAGTCGCCTATTCTGTATGCCGCTTGAATTAACTCTGGCGCAAAGCCTATTAACATAAGCATAGGCACGAAGATTGGCGCAGTCACTGCCCACTGCGCTGACGCGCTACCCAATGACAAATTCACAATGCCGCACATCAAAATGAACAGCAGGAATACTTCAGGACCGTCAAAGCCGGTTGCTTGCAAAAACGCCGCGCCTTTGACTGCCAATACAGTGCCCAAATTCGTCCACTTAAAAAACGCCACGAACTGCGCGGCAAAGAACACAAGCGTGATATAAAGACCCATTGAACTCATGCTTTTTGCCATAGCATCAATAACGTCTCGGTCGTTTTTCATAGTGCCGGCAATACGTCCGTAAACAAAACCGGGGATGGCAAAGGTAATAAAAATGAAGGCTACAATGCCTTTTAAAAATGGCGAACCGGCCACTTCGCCCGTGTCAGGGTGCCGCAGAATACCGTTTTCCGGCACGATAGTGAACGCCAACACACTACACACTAATACAAAGGTAAGGCCTGCCCATTTCATCGCCTTTATTTCAACAGGGGTCGGCGCGTCCATTTTTTGCTCACCCAAATCAATAGAGGCGTCTTTGGGGTCGTAAACGCCCAAACGTGGCTCAACAATTTTTTCAGTCACAAAGGCGCCCATAATAGCCACGGCAAACGTACTGACGAACATGAAATACCAATTTACTTCAGGGCCAACAACATACTCAGGGTCTATCATGCGCGAAGCATCTTGAGTGATACCGGCTAGTAGCGGATCGACCGTACCTAACAGCAAGTTTGCACTGTAGCCTGCCGACACACCAGCGAATGCGGCGGCTAGACCGGCTAGCGGATGACGCCCTAAAGAATGGAAAATCATCGCAGCAAGCGGTATTAATACAACATATCCCAGCTCTGAAGCGGTGTTTGAAACCACGCCGGCAAATACTACTACTACCGTCACTACTTGCTTAGAGGCGTTCATGACCATGGCTCGCATCATAGTGCTCAGTAAGCCCGAGTGCTCTGCCACAGATACTCCCAACAGCGCAACTAATACGGTCCCTAAAGGGGCAAAGCCTGTGAAGTTAGTCACCAGCCCAGTAACAATTCGCTGCAGGCCTTCTGCGTTCATTAAAGAAATGACTTCTATTACGCCATCAGCCTCGCGCCCTTTCGCACCAATTGGGCGAGGGTCTAAAACGCTTACATCGAAGTAGCCTAAAATACCGCTTAAAAATACAATAAATAATGCCAGTGAGGCGAACAAGGTAATTGGATGCGGCAGTAAATTACCGAGCCATTCAACACCTGCTAAAAAACGAGAAAACCAACCACTGTTGGCAACGCTCGCTGGAGAAGGGCTTTGAGATGAATTAGACGACAAACGCTGTTTCTCTTGGTTATTGTTATTATGTTGTAAATAATACCTAATTTGGCACTACTTTTCATGTTTAATTGCGCAAGCGACTCCCACAAAAAAGCCGCTGTGTAAGCGGCTTTCGAATTTAGATAGCTGCGTCAGCGAGCCTATTTAGGGGCGTGCACCCGATTGATTGTTAAGATATCTAAAGAAGTCGCTGTCTGGTTCAATAACAATGACGTCTTGTTTGCTGCTAAAGCTAGCGCGATAGGCGTCCATACTGCGTAAGAAACTAAAGAACTCTGGGTCTTTAGAATACGTTTGAGCATAAATTTGAGCCGCTTGCGCATCGCCTTCACCGCGCAGTTGACGGGCATTACGCTCTGCGTCAGCTAACATTACGGTGACTTTTGCATCTACATTGGCTCGAATAATCTCTGCTTGCTCTTGACCTTCTGAACGATATTCTCTAGCCGCGGCAGCACGCTCAGCTCGCATCCGGTCAAATATGGAATTACTTATTTCTTGCGGTAAGTTAATTTGCTTTACGCGCACATCAATAATTTCAACGCCCAGTTCGTTTGAACTGCCCGATGCTTGGATCATGGCTTCGTCCATCAGTTCGCTACGCTCGCCTGATACAATTTGCTGTATCGTGCGAGAACCAAACTCCGAACGTAGTCCGTTGTTCACTTTCTGTTTAAGTAGAATCTCAGCCTGCGCTTTGTTTCCACCGGTAGATAACCAGTAGCGGCCAAAGTCTTCAATCTTCCACTTTACATAGGAGTCAACAATCAAGTCTTCTTTATCAACAGTGACAAATCGGTCTGCTCGCTCATCTAGGGTTTGAATTCGAGCGTCAAGGCGCTGAACGCGGTCAAAGAAAGGAATTTTTGCATGTAAACCTGGCTCATATACTTTAGTTGAACCGTCTGCGTTTTGCCCTACTTTACCAAAGGTGATGACGATTGCGCGCGTGCCTTCCGATACAACAAAGATAGAGTTGAAACCAAGAATGGCTAATATAACAATCAGTATTGCTACGATATTTTTCATCTAGTTTCTCCCCTGTCTGCCGGAGCTGTCATTCCGCGGATTATTATTAATTAGAGGTGTTGCGTTAGGACTATTGTTAACGCGGTCTCTAATCTCCTCAAAGCTGGTTGAATTACGGTTTATGGTTTGTCGTGATGTATCTCTTTGGTCCATAATTTTATCAAGAGGTAAGTACATCAAGTTACCGCCGCCCTCTGTATCAACCATAATTTTACTAGTATTCATAAACACGCTTTCAAGCGTCTCTAAATATATGCGCTGTCGAGTCACCTCAGGTGCCGCCACATATTGAGGTAATAGTTCCTCAAACCGCGCTACCTCACCTTGCGCTTCCAAAATCGAACGCTCTTTGTACGCTTGCGCTTCTTCGTTCATTCGATTCACTCGGCCACGTGCTTCTGGCTCAATCGCACGCTGATAGGCTTCTGCTTCACGAATAAAACGCTGCTCATCTTCCTGTGCAGCAATGGCGTCGTCAAAGGCCGCTCTAACCTGCTCAGGAGGTCGTGCGTTGGTGAAGTTCAGGTCGATAATATCTACACCCATTGCATACGGTGCGATAATACCTTGCAGTTCTTCTAACACTCGCTGACGAGCAACCTCACGTCCTTCAGTAAGTACATCATCCATTTTTGAATGACCCACCACATAGCGTATAGCGCTGTCG
Source organism: Glaciecola siphonariae (assembly GCF_042652645.1). Classification (NCBI taxonomy): domain Bacteria; kingdom Pseudomonadati; phylum Pseudomonadota; class Gammaproteobacteria; order Alteromonadales; family Alteromonadaceae; genus Glaciecola; species Glaciecola siphonariae. Next base: position 175,273 of record NZ_JBHSGU010000009.1, on the reverse strand, counting down.
AATGCTTGACTCAAACTCTGCTCTGGATTGACTACGGCAAACACCCACTGCTGCGGGTCAAACACGCGGTACTGCACTTCCATTTCTACACTGACCATGTTTTCGTCTTCGGTAAGCATAGAACCAGATGAGGCTTGGTTACGAATTGACTGCACGTTCACGGGAATGACGTTATCGATGAAAGTAAGCTTCCACTGCAGACCTGGCTGCGCCAGAGAATGGAATTCACCAAAACGTAAAATGACGCCGCGCTCAGCCTCTTTGATGGTGTAAAAGCCGCTTAACACATAAATCACCACAGCCAATACGGCCACAATGCCAATGCCTTTACCGGTTAAGTTAGCACCAGAACCGCCGCCGGAGCCGCCGCCCTTGCCAAATTTGCCAAAAATGTTTTTCAACACATCGTCTAAATCGGGAGGACCTTGGTCTTTATTTCCACGATTTTTCCACGGGTCGTTTTTGTTGTCGTTACCACCCGGCTCATTCCAAGCCATATTCACACTCCGAAATTACAGATACCCATTAATATACTAGTACAAGCTACGAATAGTTTTGCACTAATGAAAATATACTTTGATTTTGTATTAGTGAATCACAAATTCGCTGAGTTTATATTCCACTTTTTTGTCTATTCGGTGCCAGTCTGCACTCAACATTTTGATGTCAACCAGCCAATCGCCCTGCTCTGAGTAGCTCTGTTCGGTAATACAATTTAGCTCATACAGCATGCCGCGCAAACGTCCCTCATTTGGCGGAATTCGTAAAGTATGGCTGACCATTGTTTTCCTTAAACATTCAGTGAGGGCTATTTTCAATAAATCAATCCCCTGACCGGTTTGTGCAGATACCCAAACGCGGATAGGACGCCCTTCTTGATCACGATCTATTTTAGGCTCGACATTGTCTAATCGGTCTATCTTGTTGCAAATTACGAGTTGTGGAACGTCCTTGGCGCCAATTTCATCGAGCACCTCATTCACTTGGTCCATGTTTTCGCGGTATTGCTCATCCGCATAATCAACCACATGCAGCAATAAATCTGCTTCTTGTGTTTCTTGCAAAGTGGCTTTAAAGGCAGCCACCAAATCGTGCGGCAAATGCCGGATAAACCCAACGGTGTCGGCTAAAATGGCTGAACCTACCTCGTCTAGCTCAACTTTCCGTAAAGTCGGATCAAGCGTCGCAAATAATTGGTCGGCTGCATATACACCTGCGTCGGTAATGGTGTTAAACAAGGTCGACTTTCCGGCATTGGTGTATCCCACTAAAGATACGGTAGGTATTTCAGCCCGTTTGCGCGAACGGCGGCCTTGCTCTCGCTGCTTTTGAACCTTTGCTAGGCGCCGTAAGATTGCTTTGATTCTACCACGCAACAAACGACGGTCGGTTTCAAGCTGGGTTTCACCCGGTCCACGCAGACCAATCCCGCCCTTTTGGCGTTCCAAATGCGTCCAGCCACGAATCAAACGCGTTGAAATATGTTTTAACTGAGCAAGCTCTACCTGCAGCTTACCCTCATGGGTGCGGGCACGCTGCGCAAATATATCGAGAATTAAACTGGTTCTATCGAGCACCCTGCATTGAATCAAAGCCTCTAAATTACGTTCTTGAGACGGAGAAAGAGAGTGATTAAAAATAACCACATCTGCCTGTAAGCTTTTAACGGTTTGCGCGATTTCTTCGGCTTTACCTGAGCCAATGAAATATTTAGCTTGAGGGCTATTGCGAGATGCCGTTATAACACCAGCCTGATTAACACCGGCTGACGACACCAACATTTGGAGTTCTTGGAGGTCTTCTTTGTTCTGCTCGTCTGAAAAATCTATATGGACCAGTACGGCATTTTCGCCAGTTTCAAAACGGTCAAACAAAAAAACACTCCAAATTAATCTTGAGAATCGCCATCACCATGGTTAGTCGGCATGGTAAATGCGCGTGAGGGAACAACCGTTGAGATTGCATGTTTATATACCATTTGGCTTACGGTATTTTTTAGTAGCACAACAAACTGGTCGAAAGACTCAACCTGTCCTTGCAGTTTGATACCATTCACTAAGTAAATAGAAACGGGGATGCGTTCCTTTCGTAATGCGTTTAAAAATGGGTCTTGTAAAGACTGACCTTTAGCCATTAGACATCCTTAATTATTATTATGTTACGAGTTACTCATGTCTGGTCGTTCAGTGTACAACAAAAAATTGGCGAGTTACACATACTTTTATGTCACTTTTTTCATAATTGTCCGCAACAAATCATGGGCTTGGATATCCATGAAAGTTGTGTCTTCCCAACCTCTTAACCACGTCATTTGACGCTTTGCCAACTGTCGAGTAGCGGCTAAGCCTTTTTCGACCATGTTTGCATAATCATACTCACCGCTGAGATACGAATAGACTTGGCGATATCCTACACTACGCATGGAAGGCAAATCTGGATTTAAGTCATATTTACTCAACAGCATCTCTAGCTCTTTAACTAAACCTTGCTCGAGCATAAGTTCAAATCGCGTGGCAATGCGCTGGTGTAAAAAAGCGCGGTCATTTGGCATCAGAGCAAAGTTATAAAAATCGTATTCGAGAGCCGGTTTTTTTTCTTGTTGCCAAACCGAAAGAGGCTTATTTGTGCTAATAAATACCTCCATCGCACGCGTTAGGCGTTGAGGGTCATTCTGATGGATTTTTGCAGCGCTAATAGGGTCGACTTCTTGCAATTTTGCATGCACGTGAGCAAGGCCGTGTTCGCTAATCATGGTTTGCACCTGCTCTCGAACCTGCATATCGGCCGACGGAATCTGCGATATTCCCTGATGCAGTGCATTGAAATACATCATAGTTCCGCCCGCCAAAATAGGAATTTTATTGCGCCCTAGCACGTCATCGATACAGGCAATCGCATCATCTCTAAACTGCGCCACAGAATAGCTATCTTGTGGAGAGCAAATATCAATAAGATGATGGGGAATGCCTTGCATCTCATCTATATCAGGCTTTGCAGTACCAATATTCATATCTCGATAAATAAGCGCAGAGTCAACGCTGACTACCTCACCCTGAATGGCTTGTGCTAAAGCAACCGCCAGCGCTGTTTTGCCACTTGCCGTGGGGCCCATAATACAAATGACCGGTTGTTTAGGGGGCACTTTATTCACCGTTTACAGGCTCTCGCAAAGTGACAATATAGACTTTGCACACAGCTCTCGCCCATGATGAGAGAGTGCGTCACCGATAGTGTCATCAGGTAAGGCAGCAATGAGTGAATGCAAACGCTGAGTGTCTTCGCTGATAAGCGCATAATATGCGTCTCCTAGTGCATCCATAAAGCTCGATTTAGCCGACGTGTTTTGTAGCTGTGCGCTCAACTCGGCAAACAAATGTGCCCACGGAAGGGCTCTTAAGCCACTGGGAACCTGCTTGAGAATGTATTTATTGTGAGCATTATCAATCACAAATCCGCATTCCTCTAACGACGAAATGCTAGACTCACAAAGCGCATGGTCTTTTTGCACAGACACCGGCATCAGCAGTGGCTGTGGCGTGTTTGCTTGCGATAATGAATGCTGCAAATATAAGCTTATTAAGCGAGCGAGCGGCAAGGCCACAAGCTGCTTGTTTGTTTCAAACAAAGCATAAGCGCCAGACATCACATACCGATGTGTTCTTTGTGAATGCGTATCTTGCGAGTGCTTGGCGAGCGAGTCTGTGCGTGGTTGCATCAATTCTTGATAACGCCGACCCGCTTCTCCCACATCTGCAGATGGCCCTTGGAATCGGCCAGAGCGACCCGCTGAACTCGCCGGCGCACTGGTAACAGATTGACGCCTGACACTGCTAACGCCAAATGGCGCAGCGGTGTGCTGCGGCGCAGGCGGAGCTTCATGAACACTCGCTCGCAGCGGCTGGATATAATCATGGTTAGGGGCTGATGGAATGAGAGTCGATTGACCATGAGCCGCGTCATGCTCTGCTTTATTTGCCCCGCCATTTGACGTATCACTTACCAAGTCATGACTGGCGGCTTCTGAAGAATCTGTGGGTACATCATGTTGTGCTTGTTCTTGCTTTGCTTGTGCAAGGAGCAGCGCTTGGCTCACCGCTTGAAAAATCACGTCGTGGACCTTTCTTGCCTGATGAAAGCGCACCTCATGTTTGGCTGGATGCACGTTTATGTCCATATCCTGCGCGGGCAAATTTAGAAACAACACATAACCCGGATATTGATTATCTGCCAACATCCCCTCGTAAGCCTGACGCAGGGCATGCAGTACCAATTTATCTTTGATCATTCGCTGATTAACAAAAATATACTGCTGGTCGTTAGTTTGCCAGCCCTGACCAATGCAGGAACACCAGCCGCTGAGGCTTATTTGCTCATGACGGTAGTCTATGCGCGTACTGTACGTTAAAAAATTGGGCGAACAGACCGCAGCAACGCGCTGCTCAAGCGTCCCCGCGCCCCATTTAAAAATGAGTTTTCCGTTATGTTTCAAGGTAAACGCTATGTTCGGATGTCCGAGGGCAATTCGGCGCACCACTTGCTCAATATGCTGGAACTCGGTTTTTTGTGCCCTTAAGAATTTACGCCGCGCGGGGGTATTGAAAAACAAATCGAGCACCTCAATCGAGGTGCCAATAGGATGCGCTGCTGGACTAAGCGTTACCGCCATGTCCATGCCTTGAGTTTGCGCTTGCCATGCCTCGCTTTGAGCCTCTGGATGCGACGTAAGACTCAAACGACTCACCGAACTAATACTGGCAAGTGCCTCGCCTCTAAATCCCATGCTAGTGATGCATTCAAGGTCGTCTAAATTATATATTTTGCTGGTCGCGTGTCGGCTAAGCGCCAGTTCCAGCTGATCTTTAGAAATGCCTGAGCCAGTGTCGCGTATCAGTATGCGTTTGTGTCCGCCTTGGTCAATCTCAATATGAATGCTATCGGCCTTGGCATCAATACTATTTTCTAACAGCTCTTTGACCACAGATGCCGGCCGCTCTACTACCTCCCCAGCCGCTATTTGGTTGGCAAGTTGAGGCGGGAGCAAATGAATGGCAGGGCTTACATTATCTAGTTGCGCCATATTACGAACTGGGTATGGTCAGCATCTGACCCACTCGCACTAAATCGGAAGAGAGATTGTTTTCACTTTTGAGGCGATTGACTGTTACACCATATCGCTGTGCTAACAATGACAATGACTCGCCACTTGCTACCTTATGCTGCTGAGGTGCATTTTGCTTCCACTGGGCCCAAAGCGTGCCGTCTGGAGGTGTTTTTTTAAAGAAAGCTTTGATAGAGGTAAACATAGCGTCGGCTAAACGCTCTCGATGCTCTTTCCAGTTAAGATTTTTTTCTTCTTGAGGGTTAGAAATAAAACCAACCTCAACCAAAATAGAAGGGGTTTCTGGCGCAGTTAACACAGCAAAGCTGGCGCTTTGAGGTGTTTTTTTATGCATCTTTGTTACGCCCTTCATTTCCCTAATCATTTTGTTGCTAAGTTCATAGCTACTGGCCCGAAACAGGTCCATCGACATATTGAGGATGGTTTCTGCAAAATAGCGCTCGGTGTCTCTATCTTCAATTACCTCAGCGGCCGCACCTAAGAGCTCAGAGCTTCGTTCTGTCTGCTCAAGTAGGCGACCCAATTCACTGTCAGCGCGACCTTTTGATAGTACCCACACAGACCCACCTCTTGGCTGAGGCGTACTAAATGCATCAGCGTGAATCGAAATCATCAAATCTGCATTCGCTTTTACCGCCACTTTCGGCCGATCGTTAGGTGATATGTAATAATCGCCGTTACGAGTCATCACCGCTTTTAAGCCCGGTTCGCTGTTTATTCTATCTTCAAGCATTTTTGCAATGCTCAAAGTTATGCGCTTTTCGTAGGTGCCTGCCGGTCCAATCGAGCCGGGGTCCACTCCGCCATGCCCTGCATCAATTACAATAATAATATCTTTATCTCGATTTGGCGCGGCGCTATTGATCACAATATTCTGAGCCGGAGGATTCGGGTCGACCAATTCAATAACCAAGCGAGGAGGAGCACTGCTTGACGCGGGCAGGGTATAAAGCGTTGGCACCAAAGCCTTAGTCATTTCAATAACCAAACGCGTATCTTCAGGTGTTTTAGGTGTTGAGTGGCGCACCTTTTTAACTACCGGTGAGTTAATCGCCACATCAGAGAGCGAAAAATCGTTACTGACACCCGCTATGTCTACCACAATCCGGTCGGGGTTTTTGAGAGCAAAGTAGGTGTATGTGGGTTCAGACTGAAACTCCAGCACCAAACGAGATGTGTCGTCGCTAGTGCCAAATCTAATCTGTTTAAAGCCATTGTTTGCTAAGCTAAAAGGAGCAAAGAGCAATGCCGCCATAAGGCACAATAACAATCGCATTGGATGCTTAATGTGTTGCTTCATTGCTGTGGTTTATACTCCGCTTTACTTTAAACCCGACAGCCAAGCGTCTGCTCGGCGTGTGTGCGATGTTAATATAAAGCCTCTGCCGGCATTTTCATAGTCAATCTTAATTTCTAGCTCGGCAGATGGCAATAAGCCGGCTCCCTTTTCAGGCCATTCAATCAAGCACAGAGTGCTTGAGTTAAAATAATCTCTAATACCCATATACTCTAATTCTTGTGGGTCATTTAAGCGATATAAATCGAAATGAAACACGTCTACATCGCCAATTTTATAGGGCTCTACCAATGTATATGTTGGGCTTTTCACGCTGCCTATGTGGCCTAATGCATGCAAAAAACCCCGACTAAAGGTGGTTTTACCCGCCCCTAAATCACCTTCTAAATAAATCACGCTACCGCCCAGACCGCCTGCTTTTACCGCAGCGGCGAGCCCTTTAGCTAAAGTCTCGGTCGCGGCCTCGTCGTGACAAGAGTGTTGAACTTGCATCATTCGTTTACTAATACTCTGATAGTTTCAAATAAGTCGCTTGCTAAAAGCCCGCGCTGCCCATACTTTTCGGCCACCAGGTCGCCTGCTTTGGCATGCAAAGACACGCCAAACTGACACGCCATGTCGGTATCAAGCCCTTGTGCAACTAACGAACCTAATATGCCGGTCAGTACATCGCCCATACCTGCCGTTGCCATGCCTGGGTTACCATGACGACAGACCCAAGAATGAGACTGGTTGTCTACAATACTGCCAGCGCCTTTTAACACGCATGTTGCATCATATCGTTGTGCGCACTGGCGGGCATAGTTAAAACGGTTTGATTCGACCTCTTCGATAGATACGTTCAACAGCCTAGATGCCTCACCTGAATGCGGCGTAATCATACAGTCGGGCAAGGCCACAAAGGTAGTATTAACCGCTTTTAAATTCAGCGCATCGGCGTCAATCACAATGGGTTTTGGGTTTTGCTGGCAATATTCCATCACCCGGTCAAAGATATTTTTAGCCCACGCATCAGTGCCGAGCCCCGGTCCAATAACAATTGAAGTAGCCCATGCCAATGCATCATCAAGACCATCGCTGATGACCATTAGTTCCGGTCGTCCTGCGCAAATCTGTATTTTTGAGTCGGCATGCGCGAAGACCTTGACCATGCCAGTACCGGTTCGTAACGCAGCTTCTGAGGTAAGCCTTATTGCACCCGACATACCAGCATTGCCGCCAATACAAAGTAAGCGACCATGGTTTCCTTTATGAGAATTAACCGGGCGCGGCGCCAAACCCTTAAAATGGGCAATATCTAAAGCAGTGGCGTCGCTTCGTGCAATCTTAGCGAAGGCTTTGCCAACACCGAGGTCTTTCAATACTAACTTACCGCAATACTGCTTGCCCGCACCGGTGGTTAATCCAAGCTTTATTCCGATAAAGGTAACGGTGACGTTTGCCTCAATCGTAGCCCCAAGAGATTCGCCTGAGTTCCCGCAAAGGCCGCTTGGCACATCGATACTCACAACAGGTAAGCCGCTTTGATTCACAGCGTTAATGACACTTGCAAATTCAGCGCGTACCACCCCATTGATGCCAGTGCCAAGTAAGCCGTCTATGATGACATCTGTTTTGCTTAGCAAAGATTCACTAAATGGCTGAACCGTGCCACCAGAATCTAGCCATGCTTGCTTTGCTCGCGCAACATCTCCTTGGACCTCACGCTCTGGCTCAACGGCACATAAGTTTACGTTTTTTCCTGCCTTGGCCGCAGTCAAGGCGGCAACGTAGGCATCGCCTGCATTATGTCCAATGCCTACCAGCACCAGATAGTTGTCGGTATTAGGCATAAGCAAAACAGCTTGCTCAAATACTGCCTCACCTGCTTTTTGCATGAGGCTATACATGTCGATGCCACTTTGCTGTGCGGCCGCCTGCTCGTGCTGTCTAACTTGGTCTGCCCGATACAGTTTCTGTGTTAAACTTGGCGCATTACTCTTTTCCAACATGGGTTACTTCCTTACGTGCAGTCCACTGATTATCAGCAATTGGCAAACCATATCAAGGCTTGGGGGAAATCACTAGGATTTCAACAGGTTGGCATTGCTGATGTTGATTTATCAAAACATCATAGCGCCTTGCTTGACTGGATATCGAAAGGATACCACGGTCAGATGTCGTTTTTTGAGCGAAATATTGAAAAACGCATGGACCCGCAGGCCCTTGTTCCAGGGACACTGAGGATCATCAGCGTCCGCATGGATTATTTGCCAGAGGATGCAAAGTTTGCCAACACCTTAGAGCAAAGCGATAAAGCTTACATAAGCCGTTATGCCCTTGGACGCGATTATCATAAAATCATTCGTAAGCGACTCAAGCAGTTGGCCGAAAAAATTCAGCAGCATTGCGCTGAGCTAGCCTATCGGCCATTTGTCGACTCAGCTCCCGTACTTGAGCACGCCATTGCAGAAAAAGCAGGGATTGGATGGACAGGTAAGCACTCACTTACATTAAATGAACACGCTGGTTCATGGTTTTTTTTAGGTGAGCTTTTTGTCAATATTCCACTGCCTGTAGATAACCCTGCCAAAGAGAACTGCGGTACCTGCCAGGCATGCATTTCAATTTGTCCAACCAAGGCAATTGTTGCCCCGTATAAAGTAGATGCAAGGCGCTGTATTTCTTATTTAACGATAGAACATGAGGGGGTAATACCCACAGAGTTTAGGCAGGCAATGGGCAATCGCATTTACGGTTGTGATGACTGTCAGTTGGTATGTCCGTTCAATCGTGAGGCGAGCATCAGCGATGAAAAAGACTTTGCAAGACGAGAAGTGTTTGAAGATGTCTCGTTACTAAGCCTTTTTAGCTGGACTGAAAGCGATTTTTTAAAACATACTGAGGGCTCAGCAATACGGCGAATAGGCTACGCAAAGTGGCAACGTAACCTATCTATTGCACTGGGTAATGCCAGCTACAGTCCAGATATCTTAGTTGCTTTAAATGATGCGCTGGCCGTGAACGATGACCCTTGCTTAACTGAGCACTTTTCATGGGCAATTGACCAGCAGCTCGCAAAGCAAGTTCAGTGGCAAAAACATCGCAAAGACGAACATGCCATCGAGCTAAATGAGCTTGGGATAACGCGCCAACAGGCGCGATTAGTACGGCTAGTGAAAAAAGGCCTTCCCCGAGACGCATGAGCCCCGAGCAAGACCTTTTCTTCGCAATTTAGCCAACAACTACCGGCGCCATCTGCTAATTGTGATAAGGCTTCGACAGTTTATGAACCGCCTCTACAAAATGACCGGCGTTTTCAGGCGGTACGTCTAAGTGAATACCGTGACCTAGGTTGAAAACGTGACCCTCTCCCTTACCAAATCCTGCAAGAATGTCTGACACTTCTTGCTCAATGCGCTCTTTAGGCGCGTAGAGTACTGATGGGTCCATGTTTCCTTGCAGAGCTACCTTGTCGCCTACTCTTGCTTTTGCATCTGCAATGTTAATAGTCCAGTCTAAACCAATAGCATCGCAACCTGTTGCAGCAATTGCCTCTAGCCATTGACCGCCGTTTTTCGTAAACAATGTCACAGGGATGCGCTGGCCTTCATATTCACGCGTTAAACCAGCGACAATTTTTTCCATATATTGTAAGGAAAACAGCTGATAGTCGCGCGGAGATAGGACGCCACCCCACGTATCAAACACCATGACTGATTGAGCGCCGGCGGCGATTTGTGCGTTTAAGTATAAAATGACGGAGTCAGCCAATTTGTCTAGCAAAAGATGAAGTGTTTGTGGCTCAGCGAATGCCATTTTTTTAATTTTTGTGAATGCTTTGCTCGAACCACCCTCAACCATGTAAGTGGCTAAGGTCCATGGACTGCCAGAAAAGCCAATCAACGGAACCTCACCTTTTAAGTTTTTGCGGATAGTGCGCACAGCATCCATTACGTAACCTAGGCCAAGCTCGGGGTCAACAACGGGTAGGTTTTCTACATCCATTTTAGAGCTAATAGGATGATGAAACTTAGGCCCTTCGCCCGTTTCAAAATAAAGGCCTAAACCCATTGCATCAGGAATCGTTAAAATGTCAGAAAACAGAATTGCGGCGTCTAATTTAAAGCGGCGTAGTGGCTGCAAAGTCACTTCACAAGCAAGCTCGGGGTTGGTGCAAAGGGCCATAAAATCGCCTGCTTCACCTCTGGTTGCTTTGTACTCAGGGAGATAGCGGCCTGCCTGTCGCATCATCCATACCGGGGTCATATCTACGGGTTGCTTAAATAATGCGCGTAAATAACGATCGTTTTTTAGCTGACTCATTAGACTCTCTTTTGTTCTCTTATTTCATCAAAAAATTTTTGCAAAGAATACGCTAAAATCACGATCCTTGCTTTATTCTTTTCACTGTTTCTTCTATTAGCCTTCCAGCGATTGACAGCGTGGGGGGCGTTAGTGGTAGCTTGTCCACATCGAACCAGTCAGCACTGAGAATTTCTTTTTCTTCTAGGACCAAATCCCCTGAGGCATATTCGGCCAAATATCCCACCATTATAGAATGAGGAAAAGGCCACGGCTGACTCCCAAAGTACTCCAGATTTTTTATCTCAATACCGACTTCCTCTTTTACCTCTCTGTGCACTGCGTGCTCTAAAGATTCTGCACTTTCTACAAAGCCGGCCAAGGTTGAAAAAAATCCGGTAGATTGGTGGCGCACTCCTTGTGCTAATAAAATTTTATCGCCTTTACGAACCGCTACAATGATACAAGGTGATACGCGAGGATAGACACGATGCTGACAGCTGTGGCAGTGCATTGCCATTTCCCACTGCACTTGTAACATAGCGCTTCCGCATCGACCGCAATATTTATGATGACGCAAAAACAGCGCATACTGCCATGCTTTTGCCAGCATTGAGAATTCGTGTTCGTTGAGCGTGCCAAGCGCTTCACGCATGCTGAGTGAGCGATAGTTATCATCATCAATGGTGTCTCGCTGCATATCAATAAGCACATGACTCTGAGCGTCGTACTGAGCTATTTTTACAGCCTCTTGGCGATACTGAGCGAATGCATCGAGTGCGAGGTCTTTAACAGCCGCCAAGCCTTCGCCTAAATTGGCAGATTGAGGCACAACCCACCTGTTGTCAGAAAAAATAAAATAGAGTGTTTGCTGCGTCGATGTCATGCTTAGCGTTGCTCGTAGGTCAAAAGGTAATATACAGATACATTTGTGGCTGTAATGCAAACCAACAGCGCGTGACTTTACTTGTTTTGTGCCTTGTTCACAAATAAAGCAGTGGTATACTCATACTATTATGTAATTCAGTCTGCGGTAGTTTTAGCAGACCAAAGATATCACAGGAATAAACTGCTTGAGTATTGCCCTGTCAGACCAAAAACAACGCATTTTTAATAAGGCAAAAGACTATTGTGAAGAGCAAGGGGTAAGATTTACTCCACTGCGCGCCCGCGTGTACGAAATATTACTTCATGAAGACTCATCCATTGGGGCTTATGATTTGCTCGATAAGCTTAAAACAGTAGAGGATAATGCGAAGCCACCCACAGTATACCGCGCGCTAGACTTCTTTTTAGAATTAGGCTTGGTGCACAAGGTTGAATCAAATAATACGTTTAAAGCATGTCATCATTTTGGTTGCTCGCATCCTGTTCAATTTTTGATCTGCGATACCTGCGGTGATGTACAAGAGATTCAGTCTCAAGGCGTAAAAGATACACTTGAGGCTCAGGCTAAAGAAAACGCGTTTAAAATTCATACGCAAACTATTGAAGCACACGGCATTTGTAAAAACTGCGTGAACCCCTAGCGGCCTTGAAAAAAGCAGAGCGAAGCCTGAATAAACAGCTAGATTTGATAAAAATGCATGGCTTGCTATCATGCATATAGTGTATATAAATACACGCGACCAAACTCATCACAGAAGTGAGTGCTAAGTTCAAAAAAGAATGACCGCGAAGACGGCCATACAGATTTGCAAAAGAGCTAAAATAACCTGTTGCCTGTGAATAGACATACTCTCAGGTAAACATTCCCGCTCGCAAAAAATTGTTAATGATTACGATGCGTTTTTTGAAGTAAGCATTTATAATACAAAGCAAATTTTGGTCATCTGACCCAAAACAAAAATTATTCTGCCAAAAGGATGTACACACCATGAAGAAATTAGCGCTAGCAACTGCCATATTAGCAGCTTGCACCACCCATGCAGTGACCGCACAAGAAGCCCCTCCATATGAAAACTGGGTTGGCGGTTTTGCACAATATTATAACGCGGATGCCGATAAGCCAGAGCCTGTAGGCGGTTTAGATGAAGGTAAAGGATTTGGTGCTGAGATGGGCTTCAGATTTGACCCGTCGTGGGCCATTCGTTTTGAGCTTGGTCGCGTACTTATTGATAACGACGATAACAACCGTTCATCGTTAGCAGATGACGGCACTCAGCTTGGTGCTGATTTAATGTATTTTTTAGAAGATGATGCTGCTTACCTGTTTGGCGGTATTAGAGAACAGTCGTTAACTGACAGCTACCGCATGGCTAGCTTAGGTTTAGGTAAGCACTGGGTTACTGGCGAAAACTGGAGAGTGATCACCGAAGCGGCCACTTACTATGACTTTGGACAGGGCTATAACGAATTTAGCCTTAAACTTGGCCTAGCTTACGTGTTTGGTTTAAACAACGCGGCTAAATCGCAGCCTGATACAGATGGCGACGGCGTTTATGATGCTGTAGACCGCTGTCCTAATACTCCGGCAGGCGTTCGTGTAGACGCTACCGGTTGTAACATTGACCTAGACGGCGATGGCGTGATTAACAGTGTTGATCAATGCCCGCGCACACCGGCTGGTGTTGCTGTAGACGCGCGCGGTTGTGCATTCAAAGATTCTGACGGTGATGGCGTGTTAGATAACGTTGACCAGTGCGCAGATACACCGTCTACTGACCGTGTGGATGAAGTAGGTTGCAGCATCTTTGAAGAGACCGAAATCTTTGTAGAGCTTGACCTATTGTTTGCTAATAACAGCGCAGTTATCGACAACCCTGAGTCAGAAATGATTACAGACTTTGTTGACTTCATGAAGCGTTATCCAAATACCAATGCATCTATCGAAGGTCACACTTCTGCTGTAGGTACCGAAGCATACAATCAGGCGCTATCTCAGCGCAGAGCTGAAGCAACACGCGACATGCTAATAAATCGATACGGCATTGATGCTTCACGCCTAAGCGCAATTGGTTATGGTGAAACACGCTTGAAGTTCACTGAGAATACCGCTGAAGCGCACCGCTTAAACCGACGCATTGAAGCTAAAATCACTGCGACGGTTGAAGAAAAGCTTACCCGCTAGAATCAGTTAGCGCGATAAGCGCTAACTATATAAAAACCGAGGCCTAGTGCCTCGGTTTTTTGTATACTCTAGAAAGAATCATTAAATAACATTATTGGTGGAAATAGTATCGCTGCTGACGCTGCGGTAGTGGGGTTAGGGGGTTTTAGTTCCGGGTTTGGGATTGGAGTTGCTTCATCAACGAGGCATCCATACCACCAAACTTGGCTCGCCATTTGTAGAACTGTGCTGAACTCATGCCGTGTTCTCGGCATAGTTCAGGAACAGCTACGCCATTCTCATTCTGTTTTAGTATCGCCAATATCTGGCTGTCGATATATCGTGATTTACGCATAAAAAACTCCTTCATTTTAGTTTAACGGCAATTTCTACTTACAACTGCTCCGGCTTTCTAGGGGATTACATCGAGGCTTGCCAAAGAGAGCTTCTTCGGCGGGCATGCAACCTATCGGCTAGACGACGGATCTTTTTCCATTGATGCGGGAGAAAATGATATTCGGGCAATCTATGATGAACCCAATACGGTCAGCCGATTTTTTTTGGCGTTATTAACGCGATGCGGGCTTTTGCGATAGGAAGCTGCAAACTTTTGCCGCCAAGCACGCCTTTACTTCAGCGCTCATAAGTTAGCGAAAAAACTAGGAACCGAAGGAAGAAGAAGATGACTAATCACGTTGATGTACTGGGTTTATCTGAAACGGTTCCGCGTTGTAACCCTCCCTTTTATCGATCAAACTTCAAGAGAGTTTTCCTGATCTAATCGCTCATATTCTTTAGGCGGTAAATCGTTTAATGATTCATGAGGCCGTTCATAATTTTAATCGACCATCCAACTATCTGTTATCTCGCGTACTTCGGTCAAGCTTTTAAACAAATAGCAATCTAACACCTCGTTCCTATATGTTCGGTTAAATCGTTCAATATAAGCATTCTGTGTTGGTTTACCTGGTTTGATAAAATCAAGTTTTACGCCATGGTATTCAGCCCATACTTCAAGTGCATGAGAGAAGAATTCCGGCCCGTTGTCCTGCCTCAGAGCCTTTGGATAGCCTCGATATGCAGCGATTCTGTCTAACACTCTGATAACGCGCTTTGACGGCAAACTAGAATCAATTTCAATCGCCAACGACTCACGGTTGTAATCGTCAATCACATTAAACGTGCGGAACGATTTCCCCTCGTGCAAGTTGTCGCTCATAAAATCCATCGACCAACACTCATTGGGTTTGCTAGGCACAATCAACGTCTCTGGGTCGCGTGAAGGCAAGCGTTTCTCACCTTTGCGCCGTAAATTAAGTTTAAGACCGCAATAAATCCGATAAACGCGTTTATGGTTCCAGCAATGCCCCATCAAACGTAAGCGCTTATGTATCTTCTTAAACCCATAAGTCGTGTGCTTTTGTGCAAGCTCACTGACAGCTTCGATAATCTCATTATCATCGACCAGTTTTGGCTGATAATAATAAGTGCATCGGCTAATGCCTACTGCTTCACAGGCCAACACAACACCCAAACCAAATTCAACCACCGCATATTGAGCTAATTCTTTACGCTGCGCTGGCTTTACAGCTTTTTTTCGACAATATCCTTCAGCCCCATGTTTTGTAAACTGACGTCAGCAAACATCTTTTTAAGCTTCGCATTTTCGGCTTCTAGCTCGCGCATTTTACTTAAATCAGACGCTTGCATGCCGCCATATTTTGATTTCCAATTGTAGTAGGTGCTTTGCCCCACGCCATGCAAGCGGCACAGCTCTGGAACGGTCATTGCGCCAGATTCACCTTCTTTCAAAATACTGATTATCTGGCTTTCGGTAAATCGAGTTTTTTTCATCTTCGTTCTCCATTAGGTTTACTGTAAATGGAAAACTCTTTTTAAGCTATTCTGATTCTATGGGAGGGTTACAGTAGTTGGGCAACACTTTTTGTCGTAACCAATCAACGACCATCTGATATGGAGTGGTGGGGAGTGGATTTAATACTGTCTTTTCGTTTTTCTCAAACAGATCATTCCGCGAAATCGGTAGACCCTGAAAAGGCGTGTTATTCAGGACAGCGATTTCTTTAGTCAGGTAATCATTAATTTCTTCCAAACTAAAGAAGGTGTGGTTACGCATCATGGGCACAAGGATACGCTGAGTGACAAACTTCACGCCCAACTCCGCATGAGACTTATCTTGAGGTGAACGAGGTCTGCTGGTATCCATAAAACAGCCGTAGTGCTCTTCAAGCGACTCCACATTCTTTGTAAATATAGGGATTAACCCAGGTTTGGTGACCAATGCTTTGGCATTGTCCATTGCCACCACTTCAGGCACACCACCAAAATCCTCAAACATGCGTGTCATGCCATCGATCCAATGCACCGTTTTTTCACCGTACGTTGCCCACGCGAAGACTTTTTTCGATGCGCCCAATACGGCCACAAAGACTTTCACCCAAACTTTCTTATTCGATTTGCGATAAAACACTTGGTAACCTGCATAGTCGATAAACACTGCTTCACCGGCAGCATGAAGCTGTTTCATGACCAACTTGGAGCGTTTCAACACTTTGTTAATATTGCGATAGAAGTGTGAGCGACTCATGGCGGTTTTGGGATCTTCAGCAACATATTCTAAATACAGCACTGCTTTTGTGGTGCCCTTGCCCCGAGGTTTAGTCAGCTCAGTCATAATGTGCTCAATATTGGGAGCACGCTTTGAGCGATTATTGTGCACAATGGATGGATATAGCTTCACCATTAACTCGCTATCGGTGAGCTCCTCTGCGATTTCATGCGTGATTGCAGCGCGGTCAAGTCGTGCTGATAAGCGAATCATTGTGTTGTGTGGAATACCAACAATTTTGCTTTGTGTGCGACCGCTGGCGTCGGGCAACGCGAACTTTATTCGAATCGCCGTGCGAATTTTGTTTATTGAAACCATGTTTCTTTACCTTTATTACATTAATAAAGGCGCAGAGGGCATGAAGCGATATAGATTCAAGAGGGCCCAAAACACTAAACGTGGGCTTGGTTTGCGCTGAATTAATATCTGTTGAACCGTTGTGCTGATATCTTACAAATCTACCAGCGTTTAAAATTTGTTCAATGTCTTATGAGCATCATACACGATTTGTCATCATGTTGTAGTGGCCTACTTGCCCCGCTTGAACGAATATTTCTTTAAACACACGCAGGTAAGATTCATTGGTTTGCTCGCCATGATTAATGTAAAGATCATCATGGATTGAGTGAGAGCCATCGTTTACCCAAGAGAATAAAGACTGACAAATTATTTTGTCTCGGCCATCGAAGAGCGCACAAATTTCGTCTTTACTCATGCCTCCCCACATTGAAAAGTAGTTTTCTAATATTCGACGAAGCGTATTTTGAAGACCTGTACTGGATATATTATTTACTCTTACATCTTCCCAGAGTAACTCGTAAGCTGAACGGATGGGGTTAGTCTGGCAGCGTGTCACTTCCGAACCGCTTTGTGATTTCTTCACTAACCAGAAGCTTTCATCACTCAATGCATCGCCAGATGTTCTTCTTTGATTGAAACTAATCTCTTTGTGAAAATACACATTGTGTGTCAATACGAACACCTGCTTGATTAGTGAAGCGTCATCTCTTGCCTCATCCATAACAGATTTAATCAAACTACTCACAATATAAAGTACGTCACTATCCAAAGAAGAAATGGGATCATCAAATACAACTACTCGGCTCGCCGTTACACCGGAAGGCGACTGAGCACCTTTGATAAGGTGATAAAAATACAAAAATGTTATGAATGTTTTTTCACCTTCGCTTAAAGAGCTACTGGCTTCTTCTCCGTTGGCACGAAGAAGCTGATAGTGTATTCCATCTCCTACATCGCCGAGTTCAAACGAATTAAACCCAAATTTAGTGAGCAATCCATTTATCGCATTGATTGTTGGCTGAATTGAAGTCGTGAGCTTCTCTAGATCCTTTATCTGTCCTTTGAGCGCTTGCAAACATTCGTTTTTGGCATTGAGGCTTTGCTCCATGCCAGATATTGTTCTGTTTAAGTTATCTTTACGCTGATGATATTCGTTTAAGTCAGTATCTAATTTGTTGAGCACGTATCGCCATACTTGAGCTTTTAATGTTTCTCTCTCACTGCCAATGTTTTCTGCGGTCTGGTTGTGATAGTTAGAAGCTTCGTTCGCTTCTGCTATCAGCAACTGTAATTTATCGAGCAATGGTTGCATCGGCTCAAGTTCAATTCTTCTGCTAGGCTCATTCAGTTTACGTGTAATAGACGCAAGATTGACTTTGAGTCTATCAACTACTGCTTGAGCTTCTGCATTGAACAATTCAGTCTTGAGAAAAGGGTTATTCTGTTCTGCAACTCGCTGGATTCCAGTCGATAGATATTCGCTCGCCTCTCTGTAACTGTTTTTCAGCTGTTGCAATGCCACTATGTCGTTGTCGTAGGCGTCGCTAAAAAATGCATCCAAACTCGCGGCAAAATCTTCGTCTGTCGACTGTTGGCAGAAAGGGCAGATACTGGAGTCTTGCGCATGAAACTGACGGCCCTGCTTGACCCAGTCGCTATTTCCTAATTTATCGATGAGTGCAGCAATATCGATGTCCTGATTACCTACAATCACTTTTTGTAAAAGTGGGTTATCTTCTGCTTGAATAAGATTCTGACTTGATAAATCACCGAGCAATGACACACGCTCTAAATCACTGGAAAAAACCGTCTCCGCTTTATCTTTGAGTATATCCAACGAGAACAATTCTGCCGAGTTCGTATGATGTTCGGTTAATACTTTGGCTTTAAACTTTTCAGCGTTTCCTCTTACACCGGAAAATGCTTCTTGAAAGTAGCTATCATGCTGTCGTTTCTGTCTGAAACACTTTTCTGTAAAATTTGGTTCAAGCGCATCTAGTTCAACTCTCTTACCAGGCTGTGTGTCATCGCCATCGAGTTGAACATTCAAGCTAGATATTTGTTCTTCTATTTTTCCTATTTCGGGTTGCAACTCAGCAATTTTTCGTTCAGCTTCGACTTGATCTTCGCCAAGCGTGAAAACGCCTTGTAGGGGACCGTCTTGATTAAAGTTGCGATCTATAAAATCACGGTTGTAGACCATAGACTCAAGTTGAATTCCACCGTCCCATGTTACTGGGCAATGAGCAAAGCCATTAGTGCCGGCAAGTACTCTGCTAATCGTGGTTTTTCCTGTTCCATTTGCACCAAAGAAAAAATTTATCCTTCGAAGGTCGGTTAATATCACCTGGTTTACATAAGTAGCGGTTGGCGGAATGATTTGTATGTTATTAATCATATTCCTTCCTTAGAAACGCGTTTAACCATCAATAGGATGATTCCAGCTATAGCTCGAAAATGAAAAGCCTTAGATTATCGATAGTCAACACATTAGTTATTTTTACCAACTGATACCGAACGAATCTTTTGAACTTCAGTACATCATATGAACAATTTTAGAGACAATCACTTATAAGAAGCTTACCTTCTATTGCTATCTTATACTGTTGATAAACCGTTAACGGCTTATTGACCAAGCAACGATTCATATCTTAACTTAGAGTAAAATAAGTAGAATTCAGATTTATATAGTAAGCATAGGCTTATTAATTAGCTTTTTAGTACAGAAGCACATTACTTTTAAATCATGGTATTTTTTTTACCATTAAAACCAAGATACGAGAGGGAATAAAGCGTAATGCACCATCTTTGTCTAAGTATTCGTGCTCGCGATAAACACCATTTAATTCAACCCTATAACCCTCGAATTCATTAATACGACTTGCTTGGTCAACTGTAAATTGTAAGTCTAGACAGTTATCACTATCGTAATCAGAACAAATCAATTTCCGTCCATCTTGATTTCGAATCACTCCAACTAACTTTATTTCTTTGCCAATGATTGACTGTCTATCTTTCAAAACATCGTCAAAGTCGTTTGTTCCTGCGCAAGAAAAACAGCTCAGGAACACAGTTATCACTAATAGAAGACTCTTGAGCTTACCCATAACTACCTGCCTTGAAAACGATTCAACATTTTTCGAGTTCGTCTTTTCTCTGTGCCTGTCAATCTGCCATTAATGACTCTTGCTCTGAATTGACCGCCTGACCTCTCAATAACAACCACTCTTCCATTATGGTATATATAATTTGGTCTACCGCCATTCACAGCTGAATCATCGCGAAGACCAGGTGCTGCCTCTCCGCCATTTTCAGGATGTGAATGCCCAACTGCGGTTGCACTGGAAGGTATGGTCATCGTTGTTGTTAAAACTCCGCCGCTTTCAGTTGTTTCGCTAGTTGCTTCAGTAAACGAGACTTCTCCACCTTCACCTTCCGTGAAATATCCTGCCTTTTCACTATTTTTCGATTCTAAACTAGACATATTGTTGTTAGCTACAGTGTCAGTTTGAGCGTTTGAAACCGTCGTATTGTTCCCATGTTTTGACTCATCAAAATTAGAGGATTCAATACATGTTCCTGAAACTCCTTGGCTGGCTGCATCAGAACATCCAGCGAGCCCCGTAGGATCTCGCATATTGATAGGATCATTTCCCACATACGCATACAGATTCATCTGATCTTCATAACCAATCGGGTCAGTTTGCAGGAAGCGACCCAACTTTGGATGATAAATCCGTGCTTTGTAGTAAAATAATCGGATCTACGATCCAGAGTAAATTCTATTGAAATCAGAAAGATGCTTTACAGAGGAGGCTTATCCATAGCGTATTTTCAAAGAACGAGTGTGCTCGTCACTGATCACACTTAATAATAGCAATTATTTGCCATCTAGTATTGCTAATTGATTGTGTATTTTCTTTGTCATTTCAAATAATGATGCTGGCGTTGGCAACTCAGCACTAACTACCATCTTCTTAAAATCACCATTATAAGTTGATTCAAGTTGTCCCCAAATGGATTCTAAATCTGAAAAGACGACGGCTTGCGCAAGTGGTTGATTTATCCACTGCGAATTGGGAAATGTCCGTCGGTCACTTTCAATGACGCGATTAGCCATCTCTGAAAAATTATTTGATTCAAAGAAAGCGTAAGTTGAATCATCGCCCATCAAATAATAGATATCGTAGAGATGGCGGATCTTTTTATTGATGTCATTTATGTGATTGTCGCCACATGACACCTTAACCATCCCCATGATCTTTTCACACAAAGTGCGAGAGGTGCACAGAACATTCATTTGAAAAGACTGAAGTGAATGGCGCGTGACTTCGTCTTCATTCCCAGTAGATGATAGAAAATCTGCAACGTAGCTGGAAATAGGCATCAGATTGTAAGGCTCAGGATCAGCGAACGCGTTTACTTCTAATAAGAGGCTATTTGTTACTTGTCCTTGTGGCTCACTCTCCTCCTCCAATTTGGGGTATTGAAATCGGATTTTCCTGAAATTAGAATTTTTTGATGTGTCTGGCGAGTCTATCTCTTTGAAACAATTGGGTATTAAACCACACGCTTTTTTAACGCGCCGTCTCACTTGCCCGTCACTCATTGAATCAGTTAAAACCGCAATATCAACGTCTTCAGAAAATCGGGAAATCAAACCGTAGGCTTTACTTAATGAAGTTCCGCCTTTGAAGACGATACTGCCATTCATGTCGGATTTAGCTAAGGCCTTAAGCGCAACAGTGACCCAGTAGTCTTTTTCAACGTAAGTCATTGGTAAAGTCAAGTGTTGTGCCGTTGCTCGAATAGCTTCTTCAAAGAGACCTGGGTTGGTGTGTAATTCCACGAATAAATTTGCTCTAAGGTTTATTTATTGATTGTTAAATGCCAGTGCTGTTTAGCATTTGGCACTTTGTCTGCGTTCGAAAAATAGAATGTTGATGTTGGGTTCAACGACTTCTGTAACTTGTCGCTAAAATAGCCTTTATAACGCTCCATGAACATGCCAAGTAACGCCTTAGTTCGTTCGGCATAGGCTTTGATAGCAATGTCTTCCAACTCAGCTATTGATTTGTCGGGAAACCTTTTTAGTCTCGTACCTAGCTTGTTCGATACATCCTCTACATTGGCATCTGGTATGCGTTCAATATGGTTAAGTACATCTAAGAATTGCAATAACTCAATATTGGTTTTAGTGACGCGTTTGTAGCGAGCAGGTGATGTAGTTAACCGTAAGCCAGAAAGGTTGGCTTTTTCACGCTTGTCTTCTGCTGTCGCCACATTCACTTCGGCAGGCACTTGTGTGGTCAGTCCCCAGCGATAATAAAGCGCAGGACCTGTCACATAACCTACTGTTCGGCTTTTGTGTTGTGTGAAGTATTGTATGACGTCATTTTCCCTTGGAGCCATAGGTCCAAACCGGCCCACTTCGGCTTTATAAAAAAGTCCTTTTTTGACTTTAATGAGCCCGAGCTTTTTCACATTGCGGTTGACGGCTTTAACAACGGCCTCACTATGATCTGAGTACACGCCAATATCCCTGTAAGAAAATAGCTTACCAGGCCTTATGTGCTCGATTTCTTTATATACAGATTGTGCAATAGTCATCAGCTTCTCCAGATGTGTGGAGTTTAGTTCGAATCCCGCACGCCTGTCCAGTTTTTTAAAAAAATAATGGACATTTCGTATTGATGGTGAATTAGAAAATTCACAGGCTTAATTTTCTCTCCGCGTCTACCTGCCTTTCATGGAACAACTTCCATTCTATCTGCTTAATAAACTGTTCGGTCATATCAGCATCAAGTTTGTTTGGTCTTAATGATTTGTTATTGCCGACCTGGGTATCAATCAAATGTTGAGGTCCAATGGGCATAATGATTTCCGAGCCCTTATTGGCCCATCCACCTTTGAAGTCATATTTGTTCGTGTCGCACTTATAATAGCTGTTTTTGCCATCATTTTTTAAAAGGTATCGCGGACGGATACTATTGACAAACTCCAGCCTTGGAACGTTGAACTAAATTAGATGGCCATCGCCGGACGGATACAAAGGTACGATAAGTGCATAGTGGTTTACACGTTAAAATGAAAATATCAAACTAATTATCAATATTTGTGTTGTAAACAAAAATATGCAAAATATCGCTATGTTTAGATTCCATAAAAACACAATTCTGAGTAATACAAAATGTGTGAAGGCTATGGCATTTATACTCACAAACAAAAACAGAATCGAAAGCGGAAAAGATGCATTTACAGACAATAGGATCGCGACGAGGAAAAACGGGCTCCAAGTTTGTACAACCGTTGACTTAAAAGCGCTTACCCTCCTCGTTGAGTTTTTCACTGTTCTTCTTCCTTGCGACGACGGGGTTGACAGGCTGCAAAAGAGCAATCCCTCACACCCATAGGTACATTATTATCATCTGTAGTATCTTGCATATCTCCCTCTAAAGCTTTTGCTATTTGATCGTCTTTTATTATATTTTCGCTCGAAACCACGCATTCATTGTTTTCGTTGCTGCACGTCGCGTCAGCCACCTCGGGGCTATACGTGACTAAACCAATGGTTAATGAGATCCCTCTGCTCAAAGCTATAACGCCAGTCGAGGTATACCTCAAAGAATCAAATGTAACATACCTTACGGCTTTATTTCCTAAAAACCTAAAAGCTCTCGTTGTTTTTCTTATCTTAGGTTTCGTTACGGTTTGCCTCTTTTTATATGGACCCTCCAGTGTCAAGGGGTTATTTGGATTTTTTCCAAACGGAACATTGGTGTACCTCGTTTTATTACCAGACAGGCCTAAATAATCATTATAATTAACTGGGTCATTATAAACATAAGCATAAAGATTCATCTGGTCTTCATAACCAATCGGGTCAGTCTGAAGGAACCGCCCTAACTTTGGATGATAAATCCGTGCTTTGTAGTAATAAAGCTTAAGCGCCTTTAAGTAGATCTGCCCAGTTTATGCAAATCGGGTCTGATTTGACCAATACGGTACACCATATTCATCATAGGTGTTTATTTGATACACGTTGCCATCACTTTTTGATACCGCAACAATTGAGCCTTGATGATTCGCGTGTAAAAAACGACGGTTTACAACCGCAGTACTCGCTGTGTCATATCTCACCACAGGCACATCAGCGCCAACCGAATGCACATATCGTGCGTTCATTTTATGCTTCGTGGTGTACTCGGCAATTAGTGCATTACCACTATATACGAAATATCTTGTCGTCCCCCCCTCCCTATATTCAGCTAGGCGTCCTAAGGGGTCATATTTGAGAGTAACTGTAATTCTCTCAGTATTTGCAGTAATTAGCCGGTTCTCGACGTCGTACTTGTAAGTATTATCACCGTCGTCTTTCAGGTTGCCATCGGTATGATAGGAGATGCTTTTGCTACCAACTTTCGAATATTGATTAAGGCCATTGGTAATATAGCTTTCTTCCACAGGGCCTTGAGTGGCTTCAAACTTCTTATTGTTTAACTTCAACGATTTAATTTGCCCTGCAGGATTGTAGGCATAATTAAACGTTACATCATTTTCGTTGCCACTAAGGTTGTGCTTCATTTGCTCTATTCGCAATAAACTGTCTACGGCGAAGCTTGTGTTAGCGTTGTTCGGGCGTTTGATAGACGATAGGGAACCATTATTTCTATACACCGGATTGAGTAAGGTGTTGTCATCAGGGTCATCGATATTTATTAGACGATTGAGGTTGTCATACTCGTAGTCAAAGGTCTTTCCGTCAGGATATTTAATGGATGTGCGATTTCCATTGTTATCATAGCCATATTCTAGTGAATATACCGTTTTGTAGTCTCCGTAAGAATTGCTAGTCTCTGTTTGCAACTCTCCAAACACATTATAAGCATACTGAATACCATTCTTTTTGTGTAATCTATCCCACGCGGCGCGCAAACGCTGACCTAAAAGACTGTATGAATAATACACATCGTCCATGGCTCTATCTGAGTATTTTTGTTCAATTACTTGATTCAGCCTATCGTAGGTGTAAGTGATTTTCTTTCCATTGCGCTTTCTTATCTGCTTTATATTGCCATTCTTATCATACGTGTACTGTTCATAGTTGGTAGTATTGTGACTGCCACTACCTTTCGTGTTTGAAGGGAAGTACCATCTATACAGCCGCCCGTGATTATCATATTCGCGTTTTGCGAGATTATTGTTCGCGTCTTTGATCGTATTTTATTGCCAAAACTGGTCATATGTATATCTCGCATACGATTGCGTTACCGTTGTACCCACTGCTTTCTTGATAGTCTTTATTCGATTTTTGCTGTCATATTCGTATTGCGTGATACGGTCAGTCATGCCCTCGCTTGAACTTACAAGTGAGCATGCGTTACTTGATAACGAGCCAAACGTACTAGTATTCATTCGCACAGCTTGGCATTTAAGTCTGTCTGACGTGTCGTAAGAATACTGGGTAATTTGCAGCGCAGTACCATCAGATTTTGCTTGCGTCTCGCGAATTTTTCTCCCGTAACCGTCATAGCCAATAATTACTTGTGATTGCACGGTAAATCCGGTCCAGTCTTTTGGCGCAATCGTTTCATTTTGCCATGCTGATAAGTAACCAGTTTGAGTATTACTAAGCTGGCCGTTCGAATTGTAAGTGTAGCGAGTAGCGGGGAAGACCAATCCATCATTATGTTTGTCTGGATCGGGGAAAATCTCGCCGGCAATTTGGCCTTTTATGTTGTATCTGTTTGCCTTCAAATAGTCTTTAGAAACCTGTGCTGCTTGCACCGAACACGCAGCCACCAGTAAAACAATATATATAAAATGCTTCATGTTCATATCCTTATGGGCAGGTGCTTAGTTTAGCGTTGGGAGAAATTTCTCCAATCATATTGCCGTAAATATCGTAGGCATAGCATGTTCGCCGTGTTGATCCGTCAGTAGCAACATCTATTTTTGCGCTTAACCACAAGTTATTATTGCTGTACTCATATTTAGTTTTGAGAGCATCACTCGGTGCGCATGCAGTTGCAGATGCTGCTTTTTCGACACACGTTTCAGTCTCCGTTAATAGCCATATGGGCGTAGCTGCTTTGACTACTCTATTGCTACCCTTTCTGTAATATGCGTAGTGCTTTTGATATCTAAAAAATTGTGTAGGGCGGATTCCTTGCGCATTTTCTGGAGAACGAATACGTTTAACGAGTCCCGTTTCGTCATGGTAATCAAATTCAGTTTTGTTACCCTCACCATCAATAATATAAGTGGGCTTGTTGCATGTTTTAATATTAGTGCACGTTGTTGGATAGCTTGCCTCTTCTACGATATTCGCCAAGGCGGGAACGTCTGGAAGTGCTGCAGAGTGTTGTGTTCGTTTGAAGACATTTCTGCGCGCATCATACTCAAATGTGCTTTTGATGCCTTTTTCAGTAAGTTCAGTGATGAGGTTTCGACCAATTCCATCATAAAGTGCATTTCCACTGACCCAAGATGAGCTACCTATTTGTGGTTCTCCCCCTTTGTAGGCAGTAGCACTTATGCTTGCATTACCCTTATCACTTTGCTTGCTAGCGGTTATGCTTGAGGTAACTCCACCGGTACTATTCCATGTATATTCATGCTTAACGCCATTTACCTTCGCTTCCTCTACCAATAGCCGAGAACCTGAGCAACTCCAAAAGTAACCCCCTGTTGAATCAAAACAACTCTTCCATTCGTAATATGAGTATTCCGTGCTGGGTTTCGTTAACCCATTTTAATATATTTTTACGACTCGAATTGGAGTCGAAAGCGACTCTTCCAAAAAGAATTTTTTTGCACGTAACGGGTTTCAATTCCTAGGCCGTCAGTCACAGTAAAATTAAATTCAACGCCGGTGCTGGCAGGTATATCATCCCAGTCATAAATAGTTGTTGGCCATGAATTGTTGAGACTACAGTCATTGATGTTTTGGTCGCAATACTCGATCGCCAAATTAATTGCAGTAATTTTTTCGATTTTATTGTTGGTATTGCGGCTATCAATGGGCCAATCGCTGTACGTGTATTTAAATTGCAGGCCATTATTTGTGGTAATGTAATTAGGGCCAAGAGTCAGTGTATATCCGTTAGGATAAACAATCCGTCCAGGCGAGGACATATGATATTCGGTGCCATCAGATGAGGTATACAACCAATAATTATCGCTCGTTCTTATTAAGGTAGAACCATCAGGTTTGTTTGCTTTATATACACCGCTATGTTTTGTAAATTGCTTTACTTCAGTCCCTAAGCGAACAGTTGCATATAAACCACCGGCGCCGGGGTCAATGTCTATATAGGACGCGCGCAAGTCGTAAAAGCGACTAAAATGTCCAGCATAACTCAGTATTGTGTGCTCTAATGATAAGTCACCGTTGCCTATTTTTAAGTCAGTTTGGGATAACGTTGCACTCCCAGATAGCAAATTAACACCAGCCTCGTCATGCGAGCTTAAGTCCGATGGTGGAGCGATTGAAGCATTTGGGCCACTGGCGCTGCTGAGTTGCTCAGCGAGCACTTGCATTGGGTCAGCCACTTCTTCTTGCAGTGCATAAGAAGTGTTGGTGGCAAGCAAGAACGACACTAGCATGCAGTTGTTATAAATCCCTTTCATTATTTTTCTCCTTCAATGCTTGTTCTGTTTCCAGCCTTGTCTAACTTATACTTACGTATTTGCTCACCGTCTTTTTTTACAGTTACCAAGCGGCCGAGCGCATCGTACACAAATGTTTTCTCCATTGAGTATGCGCCGGGAACAGGCTCGCCCTCCGCTACGACAGGAGCAGTCTTGTCACTTACGATCTGTTCGCTGAAACCATCACCATCATTGAATGCTATTTCAACAGAGAGTTGTTTTCCTGAGTCTGCACTGGTAACTAAGCGTGCGATGCCCAATCACATCATAGCCACCTAAGAGCCATGTTAACTGCTGCTCACTCAACCTAAGATGGCTCATGTCGTCTACTTTAGGCCATTTAAACGATTTTTTTTGCAGCACCTTGTACCACATGGCAAAGCGGGTTTTATCCCAATAGACAATTTTGAGTTTATCTTGCTTTTTGTTGCAAAAGATAAACATCGCATCGTCAAATGGGGAGACCTCAAGTTTTGGCTCGACAAACATTCTCATGACGCGAGCTCTTTGATGACTTGGCTCAACCAACGTGACTCGGGAGTTTGCAAAATGCTAATCACAATATCTTGATACTGCAAACTCAGTTGCGGCGATGGATGTTGTGTAACAGGCTGAGGTTTTCTGATTTTTGCCCAAGCTTTAGCGGTCGGCTTGGGCCATGGTTTATCGATATCGCTTTTTCTGGGGTAAAACGTTTGCAAATGGATATCGTACTTGGCACAGTATTGTAATGTAGTGACTCCCCTGGTCTCTTGCGCATCAAGCTTAGCTTTCCATTCTCCTTTGGTTCGACGTTTTCTGTACATGCTGTCCCCGATATATTATCAAAAACATCATCATGCAGAGCTATATGTGCTACCAATAGACGAGGTTTGGGCGACGCTTACGACCTAAACGGCGAAAAGCGACTTTTAAATGCACATATCCCACTCGCCAGATGAACTAATCAAACCAATAGGGCTAAACGGCAAGGCCCCTTGCAGAGATGACGCATAATTCTTAGGAAATCACTTTAGGTTTATCCGCATGAGCGTATCGTGTGCGGTCATATATAAGGTTTTTTCATCACCCGAAAGCGTGCAGTTGGCTGTTGCCTTACCCGTTCTTATTTTGGCTAAAAGCTCGCCGAGTTCATTAAACACGAACACTCCACCGGGACCGGTCGCGAAGATATAACCGGCACTGTGCACCACCATGCCATCAGGAAGTCCTTGCTCGTTTTCTTGCCCTACTAAATTAGACGCATCATAGAAAACACGCTTGTTTCGCAAGCTCCCATTAGCATCAATATCATACTGATACCATTTTGCAGCCTCTCTATCAGACGCCGCCACAATCGCTTTTGATTGATCAGTGCTTAAAACGATACCGTTTGGATAAAGCACGCTATCATCCTCAAGAGTGAGTTCGCCGCTGGGGCGCAATCGATAAATACCGTCAAAGCTTAGCTGCTTATTGGCATCTTTACGGCCGTTTTTAAGGCCGTAAGGCGGGTCTGTAAAATATAAATCACCGTTTGAATGAAACACACCGTCATTAGGACTATTAAAGCGCTTTGAATTATAACTATCGGCAAGCGCCACAAACTTTGGCTCTGCTTGTGTGAGCGCTGCGTCCATTGCCGCTACACGTCGGTCACCGTGCTGCATGATAACAAGCTGCCCGTTTGGGTGTAGCAACAAGCCGTTGCCGCCTTGCTGAGAGTCGTTCTGATCGATGCCGGTAGCACCAGAGGGTGTTAAGTAAACGCTCACCCCTTCGCCTTCTTTGTATTGATAAAGCGTATTTTGCGGCACATCTGAAAAAATAAGCATATCTTGCTCGGGTAACCAAAGAGGCCCCTCTGACCAGCTGTAACCGGTTCCGAGCACTTCAAAGGCCGCATCAGGACTAATAATGTTAAGGGCGCGCTCATCTACAATCTCAATATAGGGAACTTGACTCGCAAGTGCGCCTGTTAACATATTGGGTAGCGCGAATAAGCAAGATAGTAAAATAATGGCGGTAAACTTTATTGACCGAGTGCGATTGCGATTCATAGACAATTTCCTATTGTAAACGTGTAGCGCTCACATGCCTTTACGCGAGCCTAGTAGTCATCTGAAAATTCAGGTCCTGCATAATTATCAAAGCGAGAAAACTGCCCTTGGAAAGTAAGCCTAGAGGTGCCAATCGGACCGTTACGCTGCTTACCAATGATAATCTCAGCAATGCCTTTGTATTCGCTATTCTCATGATAAACCTCATCACGGTAAATAAACATAATCAAATCTGCGTCCTGCTCAATTGAGCCAGACTCACGCAAATCTGAGTTGATTGGGCGCTTATCACTGCGTTGCTCCAATCCACGATTGAGCTGAGAAAGCGCCACTACCGGCACTTCAAGCTCTTTGGCAAGGGCCTTAAGAGAGCGGGATATTTCGGCAATTTCCAAGGTACGATTATCAGATAAGCTAGGCACACGCATTAGCTGAAGATAATCCACCATGATCATGGCAATGCCTCCCTTCTCACGTGCTAATTTGCGCGCGCGAGTGCGCAACTCCATCGGTGTTAGGCCGGAGCTATCGTCAATAAACAGGTTGTCACGCTTATGCAGATTTTGCATGGTTTGCTGCAGCTTTACCCAGTCAGTATCGTCAAGTTTAGCGGTTCGAATTTTGGTTTGATCAACCCTACTCAAAGACGCCAACATCCTCATCATTATTTGCTCAGCGGGCATCTCCAAGCTAAATACAAGTACGGGCTTGTCTTGCATCATCATCGCGTTTTCACACAAGTTCATCGCAAAGGTTGTTTTTCCCATAGAGGGGCGGGCTGCTACAATAATCAAGTCAGAACGCTGTAAACCACTGGTTTTTTTATCTAGGTCATTAAAACCGGTAGATACCCCTGTAACTTCATTGTCTTGTTTAACTAGCTCATCAAGCCTGTCGACTGTCTTCTTTAAAACACTCTTAACATCGACCGGGCCCTCACCAGCAACGGTGCGCTTTTCTGCAATTTCAAAAACTTTGGTCTCAGCTAGGTCTAATACTTCTTTGCTGTCTCGTCCCTCTGGGTTATAGCCTACCTCTGCAATATCATGAGCAACCCCAATGAGCTCTCTAATAACCGCCTTTTCTCGAATGCTATAGGCATATGCGCCGATGTTGGCAGCGCTCGGGGTATTTTTGGCAAGCTCAATTAAATAAACAAAGCCGCCGGCATCATCTAGTTGATTGTGCAAACTCAATTCGTCTTTTACTGTGACGGTATCAACCGATTGATTGGCGTTTATTAGGCGTAAAATAGAGGCATAAATAATGCGGTGGGAACGATTATAAAAGTCAGATTCAATAAGCACATTGGCAACTTTGTCCCATGCGTCAGGCGATATCATTAAACTGCCGAGCACAGATTGCTCCGCCTCAATGCTGTGAGGAGGTATGTTCAGTTTTTCAATCGAATCGGTTTGAGTTTGCGCCACTTGATACTAACTTTTCATTTAATCGGTCGGCTATTATGGCTCATGAGATGCGATTTGTCTCGACCGATTTTTAGTTTGTACTAGCCTGTTCTTCTTGCAAATACACACGGTCAAAATAGCGTGACACCTCTTCTTGGAATTGCGCGCTATGGTTGTTTAGGTGAGAGTCTTTAAACGCTTGAGTGGGATAAATTGCAAGCAAGGTTTGATTTAGCTCCTCAAGAAACCTGCGGGATTCAGGTCTGTCGTTGCACAAAAAATGGCCCACCATATAGGGTGGATTTCCTTTAACTGAATACGACAAAAGCTCTGTCTCGCGGTCAGGAAAATATCGGTCTATCGTTACCGGCGAGGCAACTAACAAGTCACCCCGTCCTCGCAAAAATAACTCAATGTCTTTGCCAAAATAAGTAGGACTAAATATTGCCTCTCTATTGTCGTTATCTAGGGCGGCGATTTGTTCATCAATTAATGTTCCGTACGACCGAAGACGTGAATATAAAATGCGGCTGTTAGGCACGGTAGAGATAAAATCTTCAATGGAGCTTATTTCACCTGAGGCATCAATAGCAGGACTGTTTGCAAAGGTGTCGTCGTTACGTGCAAATACTCTGGCGCTTAGTGTCATAAATAAGGGCTCGGAAAAAAGATACTGCGCTTCTCGCTCTTTAGTCTTAACCATACTCGGTACACAAGCAGCTTTTTGTTGTTCCAGTACTCGCCATAAACGCTGAGCCGGGGTGTGGATTAACTTTACCTGTTTATCAAGATGCTGGGTCACTAATAATGCAGTGTTGACACTTGCACTTATTGGCTCCCCCTTATTGAAGCTCTCTACCTCACGCACATCAAAAAATACAAAATCGATATCATAGGCGGGTTTTTCCTGCCCAGGCGCGCTTTCATCCGCAAAAACACTGCTTATTACGGCTACGCAACACATTAACGGCAAAAGCGTTAACCATGCTAACAATAACGATTTATTTTTGACTCTCAATTTCAACCCCAAAATACCCAAGCTCACTACACGGAACCTATTAAGCATAAACTAAAAACAAAAAGGTCACACCTTTGGCATGACCTTTTTTTAACATCTGTGCGCTGTATATACTATATCGGTGCATCAGATTTATTGTTTAATTTGTGCCTAGATTAGCAATATGGCTACTGCGCAGTAAGGACAACTGTTCCATGCACCGTTGTGATATCGACAGTGGCATCTGGACTTCCCTTATTAAACGATAACCATGAACGCGGACCATATTCTGCCTTGTTTGGTTTATCGGCTGTGAGCCGATTTCGAATACTGCCACCGGCGTGCGCTTCGATGTCGAATTTAGCTTCCGTTTGCTTAGGTAGATGAAGCGTGATACTTCCGCCTACCGAACCTGCCTTCACCACAGCGCCTGACTGTAAGCTCATGCTCAGTTCTATCGAGCCATTTACGGTTTGTGCATCTACCGCAGATATCTCTTGTAGAGTAAATTCAATGTCACCGTTAACCGTTTCAGCATAAAGTTCTTCGGCCGAGCTCACTGCCTGTAGGCCGCCATTGACTGAGCTGGCCTTGAGGGTCCTGCCGCTCACTTGCTCTAACTCAATATCACCATTTACCGTTTCAACGCGCACGTCACCATTAATCGCTTTGGCGTTAATATCACCATTCACCGATTCAAGCTGCACCCGGCCCGATAAACCCTTTGCGTCAATGTCGCCATTTACCACTTCAATATCACTGCCTCCCTCGATATTTTCAAGCTCAACGTCAGCATTGGTGGTGTCATACTCTACTCGGCTTTGTTTGGGTACATAAATCACAAGCTTATCACCATCTACACTGCCACTGTTCCAGCCACCCCATGAGCTTTTTTGCTTAATCTCTACACGTATTTCTATTGATTTACCGTTCCTCTCAAAAATAAACTCTTCGGTATCGTCCCCGAGTGTTCCTTCTACTTTTACCTGAGCGTTTTCCCAACCAATAATCTTGGCCGACCCTGATACATGCTCAATTTGTATGAGGCTATCGAGGTCTGCCTCCAGCGTTTCATCGACTTTTTGCGATGCCAGTGCCTCGCCGCTCAGCAGAAGAATAAGTAAGGCAAAGCATATGGCAAGTGAGTTAATTTTGTGGCTAAGTGTAAACATAAAAACTCCTAAATTTGTTGCCAAGCAGGTGCATGTACCCGCTCGATTATGGCTAATTGCTGCTGATAAACATGCTTCAACATTTTTATCAGCGCAGGGTTGTTGGGCGCTTCGTCTAAAGCTTGTTTAATGGCACGCTCAGCTTCATCTAAATCTGCAAGTTGCTGCTGCCAGTTATTGGTGGCCGGTACAGCGTCTTGAACACTTATCAATAGTGCTTGTTTCTGCTGCTGGTGCTCTGCGCTTAGCTTTGCAATCAGCGATTGAGTATTATGCTGGGCCATGTACTCAAAACCCATATTGGCAATCAAAACCAACAAGCACACGCTGGCGGCTGCTGCCAAATAAACGCGTCTAGATTTTGTCGCTTTCGCGCCTTGCAAGCGTGAGGCGTGATTATCTTGCTGCTGTTTTTGTTTATCGCTGATAATCGCAAACTCGATACCTGGCCAAAGGTCCTTCTCTGGCTCTCTTTCACGCCTAATTTCACTCAACTTTTGCGTTAAGCTGTTTGCATTTTGATGTGCTTGCGAAGCACTGGCATCAGGCACTGAATTTCGTACATCGACGTTTGATTTACTCATTTAATGCTGCCTCCAACAGTGTTCTGGCCCGATGAAACTGCACTTTACTTGTGTTAACTGAAATATCGAGCATCGATGCAATTTGCTCATGTCGGTATCCTTCAATGCCGTGTAATACAAAAACAAGCCGCGTTCGCTGAGGTAATCCCGCTATCAGCCCTTCAATGGAATCTGCGGATAAATGCCCGGTGTCTTCTTGCTGCGCGATTTCGCCAACCTCCGTACTTATCGAAAACATACGCTGCCACCATCCCTTTTGCTTGCGGATAAAAGAAACGCAAACATGACTAGCCACGCTGTGCAGCCATGTAGAAAACTTACTCTGATGTTCAAAGCTTTGTATTTTTTGCCACACCTGAACAAACACCTCTTGTGCAGCATCTTCAGCTTGTGAACGGTCTGCACACAGCCGATGACACAAGCCATACACCATATTAATGTGAGTTTGGTACAGCGACTTAAATGCGTCTATATCTCCCGCTTGGGCTGCGCGCACAGTGGTCGCTAGGGCATCATTCTCTTCGCGAGGGGGCACCGACTTGCCAGAGACATCTTTTGACCCACTAGGCATTTGATACTTTGCATCAACTCGCACGCTCATAGACTCAAGCTCGTCCAAATTTCAGTGGTGAAGCTGCACTTGGCATGCGCTCTAGTAAAATAGTTATCACTCTCATGCTGTTCCCTTTTTTGCATCCATGTGTCTGTCATAGTATCTGTCGCAAGGATTAAGCAAAAGGTTTACACGCATACATAATTTTTTTGGCTATTTGCATTCTAGGATTGGAAATTGATTAAAGTACGTGAGTAGCCAGAATCATCAGTTGGTTGTAAATGTAGTGGCATACTGTGCTTGGCGCTGTACTACCAGCAATAGCGCCAATATCGTTTGCGCTGCTAACTTGGTTTTTAGCATTGTAATTTACCGTAATGGTGCGGCCGCCTATTCGTTTTGAGCGCACATTGCCCAAGCTGTCAAAGCTAAAGCTGCCGGTGCCCCACGAGCCAGAAGCGGTGGCAATTTGCTCAAGTGCATCGTAAGTCATACTTATATCGTGATTGCTTGGACTGGCATCTTCTATGCGCGTGACTAAGTGAGGCTTGTCGTAAGTGTAGGTTAAATCCAGTGGTTTAATACTGCCTTTTTAAGGTAAGCAGGCGAAGGGGCAATTGACTATCGTTTAGGGTTTGGCTAAACACATGGCCATTGCCATACGTCATTTGCTTGAGCATACCGTTGGCAACAATAGTGATAGTTATATCGAACGCAGGTAAACCTGCATAGTCGCATTTTATAATAAGACATCTACGCTTCGTGTGAAAAAGCCTCGCGAGTGCGAGGCTTCAGTTTAAAAAACACTCTAAGGCTTCTTATTTTGCTATGGGCCTCCTACATTCAAACAACAATCCGTCTTCATATTGAAAAGACAAACCTCCTGATGCTGTGAATTCAATGGCTGAATTTGACGACATGTTCGACATCGCATCAATAGTCGCTTGATCAAAGAAACCGTTTGGATCTTCCATGCGTTCAACCTTGAATTCAACCGTCTCCGAATGCATCTTTTTATCAACTAAAGAGTATCTAACCAGTGAATCATAATGTAATGAAGACTTATTTGAGTCTGAAGGTGAAATAGTCACAACGCCTCTGATTGAGTATAGATTGGCTGCGCCGTCAAAATCCAAACGCAAGTTTTGAGATAGCTCATATGCCTCATATGAATACCCATAGTCACATTCCCAACTCCCTTCAATTGTTATCTTTGCAAATACATTTTGATAACTAAAAAAAAGAAGAATTGCTAATAATACCTTCAGAAAACCCGCTCTCATTTTTTTGTACTTTTAAAAAACTTTATCAACTCATTAATCCCAAGAACAAGAAGGAGAATACATGAAATAAAGATACCTATTACAGAACCATATTTGCCGCTTGAAAAGCTCACAGGTTCAATGCCCTCGAAGAAGAAACTTCCAAACGAATATAGAAAGAGGGCTATAGCCGCAATAATGAAAATACAGCCCTGCATCAACTTACTGTTATTTGCTTTATTTGTTTTCAATTTCTTCTTCTGTTCTTTGATTTACGATATTGTCAGCGTTTTCCGAAGGTTTTCCACACCTAAGCCAACGGCTTGCTCGGCAACGTAGGTAAGCACTTTTGCTTTGAAACCACCCGGAGTTTTAGATTCAACTTTATCTATCGCATTCCCAAGCTGACCTGTTGTTTCAGACAATATAGCTGAAGAGCCACTAGATACCGGAACATCACCATCGGCAGCTTCCGCAGCTATTTGAACACCTGTTGCAACTAACCCAGTGGGTCCGGGTACATATGATGCAACTTCAAGCACTCCCTTCACTGTAGTTTGTGCAATTTCAGTTTGTTCATTTACAGCCTGCTGCGGCGTAATTTCTCCAGAATTTACTCTATCCAAACGATTCCTAGCCGCTATATCAATTCGAGGAAGCTTGCCATCAGGGTCAGTATATTTGTATGGGTTGTTATAAGTGTAAGCGTATCGGTTAAATCCTTTAACGTATTCTTCTCGTTGCCCATGACACAACGCCCCAACCGGATCATTCGAATAAAACCGCCCAATCACTGGATCATAGCGGATTCTAGGGGTCAGGTTCCTTGAAAAGGTATTTTGATTTTTAGCTCGCGCTGGTTTGCTGCCAAATAGAAAATGTGGCTTGGCGATTAACAATAAGATGTTTAAACGTTTGTTTTTAAATTGAAAATCAATTTTCACGCCACTTTAGAATTATTGTTCGCAACATATTTATCCATGTTGATTAACGTGGAAATAATCGAAAAACGACTTTCTTCCATACATCAGAAAGGTTGGTTTCAAAGAACCTGACCCCTTGGTTTAAAGTAAATAACCGAACTATCAAAAGCTGCATTGTAGCGTATAAGCTGCCGTATAAAATGAAATGCGACTAATGCACGGTCATAAATATTATAGCGAAATAGAATCTTAACTTTAATGTTCTGCTTTTTTCAGCCGATATGACATGCGGGCGTGAATAAGAAAGATTGTTTGTTCACACCACTAACCAACAATTTTTTTTAAGACGCTCAATCCATATGGGATCTACGAATAAGCATGTTTAGTCTACGAAAAAACAAATCAACTTTTGATTCCCAAACCATTGCGGGAATTATTGAAGCGCTTGATAAATCGCAAGCCATTATTGAATTCCGTCCAGATGGTACCATCCTTTCTGCGAATAAGAATTTTCTCGAAACGATGGGCTATTCAAGCACTGAAATTATTGAAAAACACCATAGCATGTTTGTGGAGCGCTCGGAGCGCGACAGCCCTGAATATAGTCAGTTCTGGCAACAGCTCAATAATGGACAGTTTAAACAGGCTGAATTTAAGCGTATTAAAAAAAATCAAGAAATAATTTGGCTTCAGGCAACCTACAACCCCATCACAGATAAAAACGGGAATGTCATCAAAGTCATTAAGTTTGCTTCCGATATAACCAGCAGCAAACTGAAAACGATCGATTTTGAGGGCAAAATATCGGCGATTTCAAAATCGCAAGCAATAATAGAATTCTTGCCAGACGGGCATATTATTTCAGCAAACGAAAACTTCCTTAACGTTATGGGCTATGCGTTAAGCGATATTGAAGGGAAGCATCATTCTATGTTTGTTGATAGCGCCGAGCAATCAAGCAGTGAATACCAACAATTTTGGGAGAATCTTCGTCACGGGAAGTATCAAGCCGCGCGCTACAAGCGTTTTGGAAAAAGTAACGAAGAAGTATGGATTGAAGCCACGTACAATCCTATTAGAGACTTATCGGGTAATGTCATAAAAGTCGTGAAATTTGCGACCGACATTACTGAACGCGTGAAGCAAGAAAAGCAGTTCGAAATTCTTTCCTTGGTAGCAAATGAAACCGACAACTCTGTGATTATTACTAATGCTGAGGGACTAATTGAATATGTTAATCCGGGCTTTATTGAGTTGAGCGGGTATTCGTTTGACGAAGCGCTAGGAAAGAAGCCGGGGAGTCTATTGCAGGGCGAGCATACGGACCAAGAAACCGTACGACAAATAAGAGATAACATTGCTAAAAGGCAGCCTTTTTATGAAGAAATTCTTAATTACGCAAAAGATGGTACTTCATACTGGATCAGTCTGGCGATAAACCCAGTCTTTGATAGCAAAGGGAAGTTAGATAAGTTTATTTCTATTCAAAGCAATATTGACTCTACAAAACGAAAAAGTCTGGAAAACGACATTCGCTTGTCGGCCATAGCACAAAGCAATATCGTCATTGAATGCTCACCTTTGGGTACGGTCGAGCATGTCAATAATCTTGCCAAGGAAATACTAGGATTTTCACCCGATGCAAATGCGCTAAGCAAAGACATAAATATCAAAAACTTAATTACTGCCGATGACTGGGAAAACTTAATTCGAACGGGCTCGCTAAAAGCTGATTTAACGATAGAACACTTGGCAAATGGCTCAAACCTTAGACTTTCTGCTACGTTTTCTACTGTGCATAATATTGAAGGGGAATTGGTCAAAATTCTGATGTACGGGACTGATGTTTCAGAGCGTTATGCGGTTATTGCGAAAACGCATGGGGCGATGTCGCAGGTGCTAGACAGAATTAGCAGCATCATTCAGACCATTAACGGTATCTCGGATCAAACGAATCTGCTTGCTTTAAACGCCGCGATTGAATCTGCGCGCGCAGGTGAGGCTGGACGTGGATTTGCTGTGGTAGCAGATGAAGTCAGAACCCTTGCTGGCAGCACCACCGACTCTGCGCATGAAATCACCTCGTTGATTGGCGAAACCAAAGAACATGTAGACAGCCTATCTGCATATATGGACAACAAAAGTTAGCGCTATCTAAAGAGAAACCTACTCGACTATGCTATGTGCTTTAGGCTTCGCGATATTAGATATTGGTGGAGCGGGCAGCGGAAAAATCTGCCTTGAAGAACATACTAAAGCGAGCGCCTCCTAAAGCTGAGTCGCCCACAAATATGTCACCACCATGCCATTGTTGTATTCGTTCAACGATGGCAAGACCCAAGCCTGTGCCGCCCTCGTCTCAATTGCGGCCTTCATCTGAACGATAAAACGGCGCTGTCACCTTTGCTTTTTGTGCAGTAGCAATGCCATCACCATCCTCATCAACATGAACATATGTGCCTGCATCAGTGCGCTCTACGGATTCTAGGGGTCAGGTTCCTTGAAAAGGTATTTTGATTTTTAGCTCGCGTTGATTTGCTGCCAAATAGAAAATGTGGCTTGGCGATTAACAATAAGATGTTTAAACGTTTGTTTTTAAATTGAAAATCAATTTTCACGCCACTTTAGAATTATTGTTCGCAACA
This sequence comes from Glaciecola siphonariae, assembly GCF_042652645.1. Taxonomy (NCBI): domain Bacteria; kingdom Pseudomonadati; phylum Pseudomonadota; class Gammaproteobacteria; order Alteromonadales; family Alteromonadaceae; genus Glaciecola; species Glaciecola siphonariae. The sequence continues at coordinate 136,358 of NZ_JBHSGU010000009.1, read as the reverse complement.
TATTTATCCATGTTGCTTAACGTGGAAATAATCGAAAAACGACTTTCTTCCATACAGCAGAAAGGTTGGTTTCAAAGAACCTGACCCCTTGGTTTGAGCCTATGATGAAAAATCATATTTTAAGTTTCGAATATATTCACAATTTTTAACGACTGAGTCTCAGAACTTCTTGCTCATCTTTTGTAAATATCGAAAGTTCATTTTTATGATTCACTAGATTAACAGTTACATATTTATCTTGATAACCATCATACATGTCAGCTTGCCATTGATTACTCTCACTTGGGACTTGTTTTATGTTTTTTAAGATATTTAGTCCTTCAGAGCTTGCACCGTCGTAACTAAACACAAACGCTTCATTTTTATCCATGTCAAATTCTATAACTACTGGCTTAGTGGCGTGATGCCACTTACCTTGAATCACATACTTACCAGAACTGCTTTGGACTCGTTCCAACAGCTTTTTTAATTCACTTAACACTAAATCCGGCTCATTTTGCTGAATATAATGGCCGCTTTTATTTGTTGCAACAAACTGCCCTTGCGGAAAAGTACTGACCCATTCTTTCTGTACGTCTCCCCAACGTTTTCTGCCTATATCGCTATTGAAAATAGTCGTTGGATTATCAAATGTCATGGTTGTAGCTATTAAAGTCACGGGAATATTGCCAATATCATCAAAGTCGTTTGCCGCTTCTTTTTTCCAAATCGCATCTAAAAAGCACCAGCGTCCATCACTATCTTTGTAGTCTTGATTCTTAATATGCTCAATTTCAAGAGGACCGTTAAGTGGGTCTATTTCCTTTATAATTTCTATATCACGAGGATTTTCTGGGTCAACGAGAAGCATGCCTAGAACTTCATTGGGAAAAGAATGCGCATAATTTCTTGCAGTCGCACCGCCTAGAGAGTGACCAACGTAAATAAATGGTTTTTTTATTTGAGCCGCATCAACAATTGATTTAACTTCGTGAACGTGCTCTTCACTAGAGCGTTGACCTACGCATGCATCCGAATTACCTTCTCCTAAACGGGAAAACCTGTAAGCTGTTATATCAGAGGGTAAATCATTCCATAAAGCATTCCACCCTGCCATTCCGGTCAGCGCTCCAGCATCAAATAAAACAGCTATATCGCCCCTACCTTTGACTTCGAATTCTAAATTTTTTCCATTGACGAGAATGTTCTGACCCGCAGAAAGGTTCAGAGTGGTTAGCTTGAGAAAAAGTACCAGCGTAAGTCGAAACATGAAAAGTCCATTTAGTGTTATTAAAATCGAACGAGTTACTTATTTAAACGTGTTACTTGTGTAATGATACTAGTGAAAAATTTAAAAGATAGTCAAGCAAAAAAGCGACTTTTACATGTCAGTTATTAGCAGTTTGGTGACTGAATCTACAATGACAAACGGGGGCTACTTGTCTAATCCGGACCAAATTTCAACAATGTTTTTTTTGGTTTTTCAGAAAGCCTGAGAGTCCGCAATGCGAACAAACCTGAATTTTAAATGTGATTTAATTCTCTGAAAAATCCAACCGGCCTTTGCGCAATACAGGCACCTTGCCACGGTAGCTAAAATTGCTGTTTCCTACCCTAATATGCAAATACCCATAATTTTTTTGGCAGCGTCGTTAAAATGAATCATCCAAGCAAAATTGATTGCCAGTCATTATTGTCAAAAAACATTGCTACAACATCGTCTTTTGCAATTGTGTAGGGCATCACCTAGCAGTAGACTGTTTCTTTTGCTTCGCTAGACATTGAATATGAACGCATTAAATATGAACGCATTGAACATGAACATTAGCGCGCTTTTTGCCGGTAAACCGCAGCCTTTTGGCCCACGTAAATCTCCTAGCAGCATCATCAAAACGGCTCATGAGTCGCTAAATGTTGTATCAGATGGCGCAACAGAAGATGAACAGGGCAATAAAAAGCTGCATGGCGGGCCGCAAATGGCACTTCATCAGTTTGCGCAGGCTAGCTATATCGCACTTCAAAACGCCTTTCCTAAAACAGCGTATTTAATGAGCATTGGCTCTATAGGAGAGAATATAAGCGCGGCGCACATGCATGAAGATAATGTGTTTATTGGTGATATTTATCAGATGGGTGAAGTGGTTGTGCAAGTTAGCTCGCCGCGAGCGCCATGTTCAAAAATAAATCAGCGCTATGGTCAGAAAAAAATCGACCTATTTATACTAGAGCATGGAATAACGGGTTGGTATTTTAGAGTATTGCAAAGCGGCGTTTTAAAGGTAGGCGACAGTATTGAATTAACCCATCGCAATGAACAGCCCGTATCAGTTAAAACCCTGATGCATATGAGCAAACCACCAGAGGGCATTAGTTTTAGTGAAGGGGAGCTGCAAGCTGCGCTTACCACCGAGGGACTAGCACCTGAATGGCAAGACAAGCTACAAAGGCGAATCAGTGCGCTAACGAGAGGATAAAATTACCTAAGCACTAGGCACTTTGTAAGTGCTTTAACTCTATATGCTCAGCCTCTGAGGGCGGTGCAAAATAAAAGCCCTGACCATGATCAATATTGAGGCTTTTACACAGCTTTAAATGCTCTTCGGTTTCAATGCCCTCAGCCACTACCGTCATATTCAAACGCTTTAGCATATTGGCTAGGGCTTCAAAAATAGCTAGGCGTTTTTCTTCACTCTCGTCCATTTTAAACAAGGACTTATCGAGCTTTACAATATTAATTGGGTAATTAATTAAATGGGCAATAGATGAATAGCCCACGCCAAAATCATCCAAGGATATTTTAAAACCATAGCTTGAAAGGGTTTCAATAGACTGTTTAATTGCAGATTGCTGCTCAAATAAAGCGGTTTCGGTAATTTCGAGCACGATTGTTTCTGGCTTGACGTGATAGTACTCTGCTCGCTCAATAATAAATTGCGTTACTTTTTCGCTTTGTAGCTGAACAGGTGAAATATTAATAGCAATAAATTGCGCATCCGAAACGCTTTTTTGCCAAATAGCAATTTGCGCAATGGCCTTATCAATCACCCATTCACCTATGGCATGAATATCGTTATTTTTTTCTGCCACCGGAATAAATTCATCGGGTAGAAAACTATCCACCATTTCGGGCCAGCGAATGAGTGCTTCATACCCTATATGATGACTATTTCGTAAATCGACCACTGGCTGGAAGTGCATTCCAAAGGCAGCATCGTCTAAATGCTTTTTCAAACCGACTTGTATATCGTACTGCCTGCTAAATTCTTTATGCATGCGCTCATCGTATACTTTTATCTGTCCTTTACCGGCTCGTTTGGCGGCATACATGGCTACATCGGCAAATTTAACCAAGCTTTCTTTGTCTTTTGCATGCAAGGGGAACATAGCAGCGCCAACGCTTGCATTGCACGACAGTTCATTCTCGTTAATATGAATCGCGCCTAGTAGCGAGTTATGAATGCGTTTGGCCACCTGAGCAACCTGTTCAGGTGTTTTGATACCTGTGAGTATAATTGCAAATTCATCGCCTCCGAGGCGCGCAAAGCCTTCATGGCGACGCAATAAATTTTTAATACGCGTTGAGAATTCAATCAACAGCCGGTCACCGGCATCGTGACCTAAGGAGTCGTTTACAAATTTAAAATTATCTAAATCGAGTAAAATTAATGCCACATCTACGCGTGTATTGCCGTCGTCTTGAATAAGCACAGAGAGGAGTTGGTTAAAGTGATGGCGATTAGACAAGCCCGTTAGCGGGTCTTTTTCCGCAATATGCTTTACATCTAAATAATTCTGATGCAGCTTATGCTCCAGCTCAAAACGCTTGTGTGCATGCACAATCGCTCGCTGCAGATTCAGTTTTTGTAATTCAGATTTAAGAATAAAATCTTGAGCGCCGGCCTCTAAACACGCTACCGCTAGTTCGTCACTGTCTGACGCACTCATCATCACGATAGCAACGCTGCCTAAATCAGCGCGCGCGCGAAGGGTGTGAACAAGCTCAATCCCGTTGCCGTTGGGCATCTTATAGTCGAGCAATATTACGTCAAAACTCTGCTCTTTAAGTTTTTCTAGGGCTTCAGCAACGGAGGTGGCCTCAATAATATTTACATTAAATGCATTTTCAGCAATCGTTCTTTTGATGATTTTACGGTCTGCAAAATCATCATCAACCACAAGTACATCAAGACCACGTCTCATTTCCATGCTAGCTACTCTTACTTATTCACGCTACTACAATAATGCCGAATTAATCGCTTACATTTAATCACTTAGCTGACTTAATACCTGGCGCGCCACATTATTAAATGGCCAATACACCACGAATTTAGTACCTCGCGGCCGATTGTCACCAACCTTAATATAACCACCATAATGCTCAACTAAGCGTTTTACAACACTTAATCCCATGCCCGAGCCCTCTACTTCGTCTCGTGGCTTTAGGGTTTCAAACAAATCAAAAATTTTGGCGCGATTCTCAACCGCAATTCCAGGCCCATTATCGAGCACCGTGATCACATTTGCGCTCTGATTACTGCGTACTTTTATTTGAATCTGAGCATTACCAGAGTCGTGATGTTTAATCGCATTGCTCATTAGATTGAGCAGCACAACACCAAAAGGTATCTCAGGCACCTTAACAACAGCATCGTCACATTTGACCACAAAACCCATGGGCAAATCCATAAGCGAAAGTAGCTCAATTACCTTTGACTTAACATTTAGCTCAACCGCCTCTTGATACTCTCTGCCAATGCGCGAGTAAGCGAGCAAGTCTTGTAATAGCTGCTCCATACGGTTTGCCCGGTTCATAACCAATTCTAAATTTTCTTGGCTGTCGCGCGGTAAAATACTGGCGCAGTCTTCCATAACCCAAGAAACTAATCGTTTAATTACGTTTAATGGGGCTTTTAAATCGTGCGAAGCAACATACGCAAAGTTGTTTAGGTCTTTATTTGAACGCTTGAGGTCCTTAATAATGACCTCACGCTCGGTGACGTCGGTGCTTGCTACCATCAAATAAAATTGATCGTCTTGTGCCACAAAACGCTGCCGTGTTGTTTGCAGCGTTAGCTCGTCGCCATTTGGCGTAGTGACGCTTACAATGTGCTCATGTTCCCCCTTTGAGCGCGTAATTGCTTCAGCCTCCTTTACCGAGGCCTGCACATTTTTGCCATTATTAGCCTCAAATCGCGTCAGTACGTCGGCACTAATAAGGTTTTTGAGCTGACTTTGACCGCACATTTGCAGCACCGCTTGATTGGCAAATACAACATCGCCATGGCTGTCTTTTACATAGATATAGTCTTTGTTTAAATCAAGTAGCTCTTTAAAAAGGCTTTCTGCATTCGCTGACTTTTTCAGCTTCACAGATGTTTGATTCTGACTTATCAGCAAAGTCACAATATCTTGCACAGGCGTCAGGTAATCGTTCGACCAAGCTTGATTGTGACTAGGCTCCCTAGCGTTTTGTGTGGGCTTGTTTTTCTCGGGGTCATTTTTCACAGAGACGTTGTTCACGGAGTCATTGTTCACGGAGACATTTTTCACAGAGTCATTAGTAACCTCTGCATCGTGCACTAGGCCTATAATAAATGGTGGGGATGTCAAAGCAGTTGATTGACATGCCACTAGTCGCAAAGCACAACCTTCAAAATCAGGCAGGTGCTGACCAAGTGCTAAGGTATGAATATTAAAAGGCAGAGTGTGGTCGTGAAATAACGCCGCGACGTTTTCAGATTGATTCAAAAGCGCTGGAACATCTAACTTTGCTAATTGCTCGTGCTTTTTGCTGTTGCTTACTCGCGTTGGCAGATGCATAAGTGCGCTGCCGCGCTGATAAATAAAAACATAATCGCTCTGGCAACTGAGACTCAATAAATTTAATAAAGCAGAAAAATCAGAGCTAAGCATTATCGCCAAAACGGGCCGTATACGGCTTTTACAGAGGGTATAATGATACTATGGTAAATCCTCTCTTGGCTCAAGAGAGGATTATATAAGTGATTATTGTTTAATCAATTGCGCCTATGCGATTTCAAACAAGCCTGCCGCACCCATGCCGCCGCCTATGCACATGGTTACTACAACATACTTTACGCCGCGGCGCTTGCCCTCAATAAGCGCATGGCCGGTGGTGCGCGCTCCGGTCATACCATAAGGGTGACCAATACTGATTGCGCCGCCATTAACGTTGTAAATATCTGGGTCGATGCCAAGCTTGTCTCGACAGTATATAGCTTGGCAGGCAAAGGCTTCGTTAAGCTCCCATAGACCAATATCGTTAATCGATAAACCATGTAATTTTAATAATTTAGGGATAGCATAGATAGGACCGATGCCCATTTCTTCTGGCGCGTTCCCCGCTACCGCCATGCCGCGGTAGATACCTAATGGCTGCAAGCCACGTTTTTCGGCCATTTTGCTTTCCATCAGCACGCAGGCAGATGCGCCATCCGATAGCTGAGATGCATTTCCTGCGGTAATAAGACCGCCATCTACCACCGGTTTTAAATTTTGTAAATCGCCAAGCGTTGTTGAAGGGCGATTCCCTTCATCTCGGCTCAAGGTAACTTCTTCAATGCTTACCTCTTTTGTTTCTTTGTTCATCACGCCTTTGGTTGTTGTAATAGGCACAATTTCATCATCGAACTTACCAGCTGCCTGTGCGGCTGCCGTGCGTTGCTGTGAACTTAGTGCATATTCATCTTGCACCTCACGTGAAATGTTATATGTTTTTGCTACATGCTCGGCAGTAAAAAGCATGGGCATATAGGCGTGTTTTTCATGAGCGGTGACGTTTTTATCCATGCTCTGACTGGCCCATTCAAAATACTTTTGCTGCACTTCACTGATATTGTCTTGACCACCTGCTACCACCACATCCATGCCGTCAACCATGATTTGCTTGGCTGCCGTTGATATTGCCATTAGTCCAGATGAGCACTGACGGTCAATAGTTTGCCCCGATACAGTATTAGGCAATCCAGCGGCTAGCGTTGCCAAACGAGCAATATTGCCACCAGCGCTGCCTGCATTTAACACCGACCCGATAATCACGTCATCAATCATTTCACCTTCAACGCCGCTGCGCTGCACTGCATGTTTAATAGCATGTGCGGTTAGGGTAGGTGATTGCGTGTTGTTGAATGCGCCTCGAAATGCGCGGCCTATTGGCGTTCGTGCAGTGGATACAATGACGGCTTCTTTCATGATGCTTCCTAATCAGTTTGTATAAGTCTCATCATCATAGACAAATTCTCTTATAAACCGCATTTATATTTTTTATCCAACTGCATGGAGATAGTTAATAGATGACGATAGAGCGCTAAGCAACATCCATAAAAAAACCCGCTTACCAAGGCAAGCGGGTTTTTCATGTTTAACGCTGTTAGTGATTAAGCTTCAGCAATGATCTGAAGTTTAATTGCAGCCATAACGTCTGAATGAACTTGTACGTCAATTTCGTACTCGCCTGTATCGCGCAGCGTACCAGTAGGTAGCTTCACTTCGGCTTTTGTCACTTCAACACCGGCAGCCGTGATTGCATCAGCAATGTCACGTGTGCCCACAGAGCCGAATAACTTACCTTCGTCTCCCGCTGGAGCTGCTATTACTACAGGCTCCAATGCGTTAAGTTTTTCGGCGCGCTGCTGTGCCGCGGCTAAATCGCTAGCGATTTTAGCTTCAAGCTCTGCACGGCGTGCTTCAAACTTTTCAACGTTTGCTTTGGTCGCTGGTACTGCTTTTCCTTGCGGGAATAAGAAGTTACGAGCATACCCTGATTTTACTGTGACTTGGTCACCTAGACCGCCCAAGTTGGCGATTTTGTCTAGTAGAATGATATTCATCTTTGCTACCTCTTAATTGCCAAACTTACTTGTGAGAGTCAGTGTAAGGTAACAAGGCTAAGAAGCGCGCGCGCTTGATGGCCGTTGATAGCTGACGCTGATACTTTGCACTGGTGCCGGTAATACGGCTAGGGACAATTTTGCCACTTTCAGTGATGTAGTTTCTTAGCAAAGAAATATCTTTATAGTCGATTTGCTCTACACCTTCGGCAGAGAAACGACAGAACTTACGACGTCTAAAAAAACGAGCCATTATTCTTCTCCCTCAGTTGCATCAGTGCTTGGCGCTTCGGTTGCTTCAGCAGGTGCTGCTGGAGCAGGTCTTTCACGACGCTCTTCTCTGCGCTCTTCCTTCGCCATTGGCGATTGCTCAGTCACAGCCGCTTTTGTGCGCATAACTAAGTTACGCAAAACGATGTCATTGTAGCGGAAAGCTGTTTCTAGCTCTTCAACGGCTTCGGCAGTTGCTTCAGCATTGATAAGCACATAGTGAGCTTTGTGGAGTTTTTCGATTGGATAAGCCAACTGACGACGGCCCCAATCTTCTAAACGGTGGATAGCTCCGCCGTCTGCTTCTAGAATACCTTTGTATTTTTCAATCATACTAGGTACTTGTTCACTCTGATCAGGGTGAACCATAAATACGATTTCGTAATGACGCATTACTGCTCCCTACGGTTATAGTCTCGGATAGTGCAATCGGCTATATAGAGACAAGGAACTTAGGATGTTGATTGCAAGGGCGCGGATAATACAGACAAATACAGCCAAGGGCAAGCAGAATATACACTGGCGCTTAAAAAAGACCAGTGTATTGATTAATAAATGAGCTGAGGCAAAGCAATAGAAACTGGCTTAAATCACCTGCATTACGTGCAGCACACCCACATCAGTTTGCTTAATTGAGACTTTATCACCGGCTTTAATGGGTACATCAGACAGTAAGCGCCATGTTATCCCTGAGTATTCATAGGTAGGCATTTTATCAAGCGGCTGTAGAGGGTCGATGTCTGCTGGACACACGAAACTCACCCCAACTAAGTCGTTATCGGCACGCTTGGTATCTACATTTGACTGCAGGCCTTTGAGCTTTTTCCATAGCACAAGCGCAAACAGCGCCGTGAATATGCAGATACTCATTAGCGATGCTAGCCACGTGTCTGGAATGACCGCAAAATACACCAACCCTGAGGTGACGATAGTCGCCAAACCAATAAAGAATACAAAGAAAGTGCTAAACCCTAATACGAGCACCTCAATTGCGAGCAGTATCAAGCCAAGCACTAAAAGTGTCTCGGCATAATGTTCAGAAAACCATTGCATAAACCTGTCTCCTTAACGTCTAGTTTAGCAAGCGAGCCCTTAAGCGCCTTTGCCCGATTGAAGTGCCTGAATAATGGTGGTGGCCTGTGCCACAACCGAACCTGCCTCTGTGCTTGAATCTGGCAATAGAACCACCGAAGACTCTTTTGCAATCGCGTGCTTAGCTTCAATCGCTTTGGTGGCAAGATCAAGCTCAATGGCTTTTTGCCCTTCTTCGGTGTTGGCTGCTTCACCTACTTTTTGAAGCGCTTCAGCTTGTGCTTCTGCTACCGCAACAATAGCCGATGCCTCACCTTGAGCGCGTAAAATTTGCTCTTCGCGGTCCGCTTCAGCGGCGAGTACAACCGACGCCTTTTCACCCTCTGCACGGTTGATAGCGGCTTGGCGATCACCTTCTGATTCTAAAATTTGCGCACGCTTAACCCGCTCTGCCTTCATTTGCGCTTCCATCGCTTCCATTACTGAACTAGGTGGAATGATGTCTTTGATTTCATAACGCATAACCTGAATGCCCCAAGGGCCAGCGGCGGTGTTAATGGCACTCACAATATTCGTATTTAGAATATCGCGCTCTTCAAAGGTTTTATCTAATTCCATTTTACCTAACTCAGACCGCATGGTGGTTTGCGCAAGCTGCGTCACTGCAAATACATAATCCTCAACGCCATAAGTGGCTTTGTACGGGTCAAGCACCCTAAAATAGAGCACGCCATCGACTGACAGCGAAATATTGTCTTTTGTGATTGCACTTTGCTCGGGCACGTCGACCGCTTGTTCTTTTAGCGAGCGGTCAGCAGAGATTCTGTCAATAAAAGGTAAAATGAAATTTAAACCGGCCTCTTTAGTGGACTGGTATTTACCAAAGCGCTCAATAATGTAGGCGCGGTTTTGAGGCACAAATTTTATCGATGTTTTTAATAAGATAATAATGAGTATGATAAGAGCGACTTCTGCCCTAAACAAAATATCTAATATAGCTTCCATGTCTTTTCCTTAATAAATACTGAGGTAACGGTCGGATGACAATCCCGACCGAGCAAAAGGTGTACGCAGCGTCACTTCTGCGGCAATTTATATTACTGTTTGTGCTTCGCCCGCGCTAGTAGTTTGTTGTAACATTGTGTGCTCAGGCAGCTTCTCTCATCAACGCTAGGATAATCCATGAGCCAACAACGCATCGCGCAGCTAAAAACCGCCTTTAATTTACAAGCTCATCCTGAGGGCGGCTATTATGCTGAGCAATATCGAGCCGATACTACGGTTAATTCGCCAGTAGACGGGATGCCGCGCTCTAGCATGTCGCACATTTATTTTTTGCTTACAAAAGGCGACGTAAGCCGCTGGCATAAAGTACTGCATGATGAGATTTGGAATGTATATGAAGGAGCGCCCCTTCGCATTTTAAGCTTACGTGGCCAAACACTTACCGATGAGGTGATTGGCAATCCAGCACCTAATCCTGCACCTAATTCTGGCGAGGAACTCGACAACAACAAGCTCGAGCCTGGCCTTGAGTATTTTAAAATCATTGAAGGCGGCGACTATCAAGCGGCTGAAAGTACCGGTGAATATACATTTGTTGGCTGTACCGTCGCGCCAGGATTCGAATTTACAGATTTCTCTTACATTGAAGATGACGCGACAAAGACCATTGTAGAGGGTAAGAAGCGCGACTACGCTAAGTTTTTATGAGGTAGCCGCGCGTAGGTATGCCATTTTATGCTAATCGCCGCTCTATTAGGGTAACCACGCATAGCTAAACTTCATAAACAATGACTGATTGTCGGTCGCTAAACGATTCAAGGCGTCGTTGTCGTAGGCCGATTGAGAATAGCCTAAAAAGAACTTAGTCAATGGATTGACCTTGTACGAATACAAAAGCTGAAACCCTAAGTTACGGCTTTTTTCGTCAACCTCAACTATGTAGTTTGAAGCGTTACGTTTGATGTCTGAGAAGGCAACGATTAAGCGCAAAAACTGCCTTGGGTCAAACTGATAGGTAATGCGGGTATCAATCAAGTTTGCCACAAACAAACTTTGGTTAGCGGAATCAAGCTCGCTATAGGTATAGTCCAAGCTTACGCTGGTGTTGGTGCCAAGATTTAAGTCAAAGCCGCTTTCAGAGAACACTTCTTCACCTAAACGATTGTTGCTTAAATCAACCCTATCGCCCATGCGCCAAAAACTGTAAAACTCAATTAACGAATTAGGCTGCATTTCAATAAAGGCATTCACAGCGGTTTCTTCAAACTGCGTGGTATTGCCGTCAATCGCAAGATTACTTGGGTCTTGTCGGAGCCCAACCCGCGTGCGGTTTACCCAGCCAAGTTCAAAATATGACTGTAAGTCAGCATTGACTCTTATTTGGCCCTCTAGTTCTTTTTCAATCAGCTCACCGTTGTCATTGTGCGTGATATCCCAATCACCATCTATTTGCACGCGGTTCCACCAGCTTTCTTCGTTGTACCATCTATAGCCCCCGCCAAAAATATAGCGCTGACGGTCCACATTGTTGTTAAATCCTAGGTCTGCTCTAAAATCTGCTTGGTCGACAACGCGGCGAGCTCGCACAAAATAGTCTTCATTCACTCGCTCATAAAAAATCCGATACGACAAACCGTTTAAGGTGTCTTGCGCCTGAGTACGCAAAGCCGGCTCGCTGAGCTCAGACGCTAACTGGCAGTCATTATCACAAAACTGCTTAAAGAGCTCTTCTGGATAGTCGGTAGAGGAGTGCACTAGCTGCACGCGTAAAGTGTCTTGCTCGCTTATGCGGTAACGGCTATCTATGCCGCTAACAATATTCTGATAAGAGTCCGAATTTCGTACTGTGCTGACCAAACCTAACGATAAGTCGTCTGAATAGTCAAAACGATAACGCCCTGCAAAATTCACTGATTTTTCTTCCAGCGTTGCGACCGACGAGCCGCGATTGCCTGGTATGATAAAGCTAGTGGATGCATCATTGGCCACAAATACACCCACAGAATGCTTTTGAACGCGGCCGGTTAATTTAGCACCGTAGTCAGGGGCGTTAATATTACGGGTATATACAAGATTTTGGATGGATGAGAAATAGTCTGCATTTTCTACAAAGAAAGGACGCTGCTCGCTAAAAAACAAATTAAAGTTATTGTTAATATTAAGCTGAGCTTCGTCTGCTTCGACCTGCGAAAAGTCGGGATTGAGCGTGCCTGAAAAGGTAAGCTCAGGCGTGATCCCCCAATTAACATCCAGCCCCACTTCTTGGTTATTGTCATACTCCCAGTCACCGTTTTCTAGCGGATCTCGCGAGCGGCTCACGCCGGCGACAGCAGTGGGAACAATGGTGATTTTCTCGCCTTGCTTAGCATCCTTAAAGCCACTTACGGCCCCCATCTGACAGAGTGTGCACGCGTTATCTCTATCAAAACGCACATGTGAAATTCGGTAGTTGTCTTTGCGCGGATAAAAGCGCACAAATTCGACGCCCCATGTTTTCTCGCCATCGACTTCTAGAAAGTTCATAAGCCTAAGCGGAATGCGCATTTCAACAACAAAACCGGCGTCTGTTAGCTGTCCGGCCGATTCCCAAATACCGTTCCAACTGGCGCTTTCATTGCCCGTCATTTCGTTTTCAATGGCGTCGGTTTGCACGCCTAAGGGGTTTACAAAAAACTGATATGCGAGGCGACCGTCATTGTAGGGGTCTAGTTTAACGCCCACCAAATCTTCACCAAAACTACGGTCGCGGTCGCGCAAAAAGGCGCGAATAGCATCAGGGTCTGGGTCAGACGAAATGAACGCAACGATGAGTTCGGTGCCGTTTTCAAAAAATTTTACGCGGGTGTTTACCGGTGGCGTGGCATTTTCAAAAGGGCGCGTCACATAATCTAACGATACTTCGCCAGATTGCTGCCATACCGCATCGTCAAGGCTTCCATCAATCACAACGGCAGACTGCAGATTTGGAATCGATAAATTGTCTGCGCCAACGGCCTTAAAGGCAAATAAGGCAGTCATCGCGAGCAACGCGAGCATTAAAAGTCGATTAAACATAATTTGAGTGCGAGTAATAAATCTGGCGCGGATATTAACGCAATTTAATTCTAAAGTCTTAATGCTAAGCCCTATTTTGTTCACATCATTGCTAAAAACCGAGCTGGTCAGACAGGCTGTTTTCTCATTGGCAAGAGACATAATATCCCCTATGCTTTACGCTCAAATAATACCTATAAGGATATGAAGCATGACCGACCCCGTTTTAGAAACCAAAGACGATACCTCTAGCATGGCCAAATTGGTCTATATTCTTTATTTAGCCAGCATAATTGTTGGCTTAACTGGCATCATTGGTGTTGTGATTGCCTACATCAAGAAAAACGATAGCCCTGAGTGGTTGCGCTCGCATTTTCAATTTCAAATTCGTACTTTCTGGATTGGTTTTCTATACATCTTTATCGGTTCGTTACTGATGTTGGTACTGGTCGGTTATTTAGTGCTTATTTTCTTTGTCGTCTGGCTAATTATCAGAAGCGTAAAAGGCTTCTTACTGATTGATAAAAAACAAGCCCATCCAAACCCGACAAGCTGGTTCTTCTGAGTTCTGGGTGCAGATTTACCCTTAATACCGACGTAATATTTAAAAAAACCGAGCTCAACTCGGTTTTTTTATGCATTTTTATCTAGGCCTCAAAAATCAGGCAGCGGCCAGCTCATCAAGAATGTGCATCACTTTGTCACTAGCCGCTTCCATGGCGTGCAAATGACTTATCGCTTGAACCTTATTGCCATCTGCCATTGCGCGTAGTGCATTAACGCCCTCTTGATGGACTTGTTGATGCGGTCTTTCAAGGCTTCTGAAGCTTGCATGTTTAGCAATGTCGCTTTGCGACTGCGAAGCGTACCACCTGCCTAAGCGACAGCTGTGATGGTCACTAAGCTCGTCGGCACGTTTAGCCTCTAAGCCACACACACCGGCGTATACTTCTGCCTTCCATACTATATGATCAAGCTTGACCGTTTGAATAAATGATAGATGTGAGGAGTAAGAAATGGTGGAGGTCATGCTTTCACATTTACTCACAATCGCATGATAGTGAGTATTTAGCTGATTCACGCCTTGTGACAAACTTTGATTATTTCCGCTTATCTCGTCAACCGAGCCAACGGCTGATTTAGTCGAATGCAGTATGCTACTAACAAGCTCGGCTACTTCACTGGCTGACTTGTTGGTTTCAGTTGCGAGAGTTCGCACCTCGTCGGCGACTACGCTAAATCCTCGGCCAGCATCACCCGCTCGGGCTGCTTCAATTGCGGCGTTCAAAGCCAGTAAATTGGTTTGATCAGAGATGTTAGCGATGGTCGAAACAAAGGTATTGATGCTGTCGGCGGTGTCAGACAAGCCGGTAATGCTAGTGGCCATGCCGCCCATTTTAGTGCCCATTTGGTCCATAGCCGATAAAATGTTAGACAACTCAGTGCTCGACACTGCAAACAGATCGTTTATTTGTTCTACCGCTTTTGATTCGTCATCTATACGTTCAAAAGAATGAAGCACGGTTTCCCTAATGCCCTCTATTTGACGCATGGCACCGATGGCGCATTTAAGTAGCTTATCGTCGAACCCGTCAGCCTGCGTTTGCGATAAATTAGCAAACGCGTCTTGCATGCTTGCACTTTCGCTTCGTAGCGCTTGATTATCGGCCTCAAGGGCGGCAATTCGAGCCTTCAGGGCCTCGTTTTCTTTTAATACAGTTTTATGGTGGCTGGCCAGAACTAACATGGGTGCAACATTCCTCGAGAAGAATAATGGATATCAATATCGCGATTTACAGTATGTATTCTGTTCAAAAGCTAGCACAACGACCTTGATTGCTAGTGGCAATTATTGATGAGAATACGGCATAGTGTTTATATCGGACATAACGATAAAAACATTAAATGATGCAAGACTAACGCCAAAAGCGAAAGCTACCCGACAGGCACAGCAAATAAGGTAATAAAGGCTAGGATACACGCCATAAGAGTAAAGAATAGCTTTAAGCCAATATTGCTCGTGACGGTTAAGGCCACTAAACACTGCAAGAAGTAATAAAGCGCAAAAGCCCGCGAGGCCAGCGCCAGCACCGTGAAAGTGTCGACGGTCCACGTCAGTGCCACCGCCGCCATACCAATTAGTAGGTAGGCTAGTTTTTCTGGCACTTTTTTATTACTAAGCTCATTTAGATTGCCCGCCGCGGCTAAAGTATCTGCCACTGCGGCAGAAAATTGACTCAAGGTTGCCGCCAAAATTAAAGGCGCCACCAAAAGTGCAGCGGTATAGCCAACTAACTCAATTAAACTATTGTCGTTATAAACACCGTTGAGAAGATGCACAGCAGGAAGAGTAAGTGCGACAAAGCTCAGATACACAACTGTCGCGATTATCTGGGAGAGACGAGAAGAGGCAACTCTTATTTTACTGGGGTAGCTAGCGCCTAAGTATCGACTTGTTTCAAAGCCTTGCACAACAATGAGGGTGCCCGCCAAAATAGTGAGTATTTGCCAATTTGAATACGCATTTGTTTGCGGCATTTGAAAAGACTTACCACCGCTTAGAAGCGAACCGTCGTAGTAAGCAAACGCTGCGCATAGCACAATGATAATAGCCAGCGTGACATATAACGCCCACTTCTCTAGTTTCTCTAATGGTTGCAGGCCTTTTGTTAATCCAATTAAGGTGATAAACACAATCACACAAGTGGTTAGCATATCGTCTGCAAAGTGCGATTCGATATCGAGACCTGCGAGCACAAAAGCCGACAAAATATGTAGGTAAAGACAAACAGAAATAACGTAAGCGACAATAAGAGCAACATCCGACAAGCGCTCTAGGCTTAGCGTAATCTTTGAGGCGCCATTTTGAAGCGCAAGCTCAACGGATAAAATGTTATGCCTGATGACTTCGCCAACTAAAAAAGCGAGTAAACAAATTGCCGCCATCGCAAACACAGAAAACTCTCCAACAGCACCCGCAAGAATAGGGACAATAACTAAAAATCCGCTGCCAAAGATTGATGCAAGAGGGGTGGTGGTTGCCGATATTAACTGTCGCAATTTCTGGTCCTTTTGAGTAATGTGCCCTGCATTACCTCATGTTGTTATTGAATGCTGGCCATGCGAAGCGCCTGCTCTATACTCGCAACTTTCAACGCGAATTCACCGGGGCGACTGTCTGCTAACATAAACCCGAGCTGCTGAATATCCTCAAAGGATAATTGCGGCGCGCCTTTTACCAAGCGTCCTCTGAACTGCGGGGTAAAGTCAGCGGCGGTGAAACTCAAGGTGGTTTCTTCGCCTTTTACCGTTTCGAAATTGGCCACATAAGCAACGCCGTCCATAAACCGATTGGTTAGTAGTCTAAACTGATAATCACGGCCGTCGCCGATTACTTTGATTTGTATCGCTTGATTAGTCAACCAGCTTTTAGGGTCGTATACACGACGAATAGACGCGAAGCCGCCGTTGTTTTTCAAAGAAAGGGTGCCAGAAAACACGAGCATATTGTCTTGCAATTGCATCTGGGCGCGTGAGCGACCACCCATCACGGTGTCGTTAACAATCACCCAGTTCTCGAGCTCCGCGATGGTCTCGAATGCTATCGCCGGGCTAGCGGGCAATTTGTCAGTAGTTGCTTTATCGTTGGCGAAACTCTCTTTGCTCATACTCCCCATAATTGCCATTCCCATGATAAAAAATAAAACCGTAACACTCACAACTTGAGTATAAACTGATAAATTGCGCATTTGTTGTTTGCCCCAGCATTCCACTGCCTAAGATTTAGTGCAATTTATAAGGCTCAGCGCTATTATTTGTTCAGTCGTCACGCTTACTGCTACTAGGAATTGACTCACTAGATGTTAACAAAACCTGCCATCCACGTTACCAACCTGCACTTTCGCTACCAAGATAATGGGCAAGAGCTTCTGAACATCCCTGATTGGCAAGTTGAACAAGGCCAGTCTTTGTTTATATCAGGGCCTTCAGGCAGCGGCAAAAGTACCTTGCTGAATTTAATCTGCGGAGCATTGGTGCCTACTAGTGGCAATATCGACATTTTAGGCGGCGCTTTTAGCCAATTAAGAGGAACTCAGCGCGACGCTAAACGTGCAAAACACATTGGCGTGGTCTTTCAGCAGTTTAACCTTATTCCCTATCTAAGTGTGCGGCAAAATATTCAGGCAGCGGCATACTTTGCTGGCGCAGTTAAGCAGAACCTTGATGTCCGCTTGCTCGACTTTTTTACGCAATTACAGCTCGAGCCTGCCCTCCTCGACCGACAGGCTTCTTTGCTTAGTGTCGGTCAGCAGCAGCGAGTGGCCATCGTGCGCGCCTTGATCAATTCACCAGAAATACTGGTTGTTGATGAACCGACATCTGCACTTGATGCCAACGCTAGAGACGCCTTTATGGAGATGTTACTAAAGCTTACCCAAACCAATAAAAGCACCTTGCTATTTGTGAGTCATGACAGCGCTCTTGCCGGCTATTTTGAGCAGCACATCAGCATGGCCGAACTATCCACATTAGGCGCTGAATCACTATGATTTTATCTATTGCTTTAGGCAGTTTACGCAGTCGTCGTAGCGCAGTTTTACTCACACTGCTATCGATGTTAGTAAGCGTAAGCCTGCTGCTGAGTGTTGAACATATTCGAAGCCAAGCTAAGCAAAGTTTTAGCCGCACAGTATCTGATGTCGACATAATTGTGGGGGCTCGAACCGGACAAATGAACCTGCTGCTATACTCGATTTTTAGAATTGGCAGCCCTAGCAATAATTTATCTTGGGACAGCTTTGAAGCAGTTAAAAATGCGAATAACGTCGCTTGGGCTATACCGCTTTCTTTAGGTGATTCACACCGTGGATATCGCGTTGTAGGCACCAATGAAGACTATTTTACCTATTACAAATACGGGAATAAGCAAGCATTGAGCTTTGAAGATGGCAACATATTTTCAAGTCCCCTAGAGGCTGTGATTGGTGCTGAGGTGGCGCGTAAGCTCAACTATGAAGTCGGTGATTCGCTGGTAATATCGCATGGCATTGGCCACACCAGCTTTCATCACCACGATGATTCACCTTTTACCGTAGCAGGCATATTAACACCTACAGGCACGCCGGTAGACCAAACCGTGCACGTTAGTCTTGCAGGTATTGAGGCAATGCACATGAGCGAGGCCGACCAAGAGGCACTATTAGCCAATCTTGCCGCCGGCGAGACGCCAGAATTTAATATACAAAGCGTGAGTGCTGTCTTGGTAGGTTTAGAATCTAAAATAATGGCGCTCAGCGCGCTGCGAGATATAAATCAATATAGGGGCGAGCCTTTAAGCGCCATCTTGCCCGGAATCGCACTGGCCGAGGTGTGGAAGTTGGTAGGTAACGTAGAGAATCTTCTGCGCCTAATTTCTTTTTTGATTTTAATTTCATCTTTACTTGGTATGGCCACCATGCTGCTCACTTCTATTCGCGAGCGCAGTCGTGAGCTGGCCGTGCTGCGGGCCATTGGCGCAAGCCCCATTGCTATATTTATTTTGATTCAAGCCGAGGCCTTACTTATTGCCCTTAGCGCTTGCGTATTGGCGATGGGGCTGGTTTACGGTAGCTTGATCTTAGGTAGTCAGTGGTTGAGTCAGCAATATGGCTTGTTTATAGAGGCTAGTCTTTTCAACCTGAACACGCTGGGTATTTTAGCATTAGTTTGCGTAGCCACACTCATTATTGCCTGCATACCTGCTGTTGGCGCGTGTAAACAGGCTCTCCAACAGGGCTTACAGGTAAAGTAAACTTTAGGGCGCGCCCTATGAAATTTTCATAATGCGATTGCTAAACAACCCCAGTTTACTTACACCGAGGGTCGGCGCACAATGAGGGCTTATAACCATACATACTCACTCACTAACGCGTTGAATATATTATGAATATACCTCTCATATCTCTTAACAGGCTCTCGCTTAGCGTGTTTGTGCCTCTGTCTTTGTTAGTCACTGTGCTAACAACAGGATGCTCACCCGCTCAAGAGGCAAGCACAGTAAATGATGCTTCCTCACAAATGACATTGGATACGCTTGAAAACAAAGCAGACGAACCTAAACGCCCAAATATCGTGCTCATTCTTACTGACGACCAAGGCTATGGCGACACATCTGGTTTTGGGCAAACGCAATATGAAACACCAAACATTGACAGTATCGCCGAGAACGGCGTCATGCTTAGCCATTTTTATGTATCGCAACCCATTTGCAGCACCTCTCGCGCCTCTATTTTAACCGGCGCCTATGCTAACCGCTTGGGGATAAGTTATGCACTGTTTCCAACCGCACTAACAGATGGGCCGGCTGTGGGCCTCAACCCAGATGAAGAAACACTGCCTGAATTGCTCAAAGAACAAGGCTATGCAACAGGCTTGTTCGGCAAGTGGCATTTAGGCGATGTGTCTCCCTTTTTACCTACCGAGCACGGCTTTGATACCTATTATGGCATTCCTTACTCTAACGACATGTGGTCGGGTAATGTCAACAAAAATTACGACTTCGGGCCGTTGCCAGTGTTTGACCAAGACCAAATCGTAGAGACTCTGACTGACGATCAATCAAACTTAACCAAAAACATCACTGAACGCAGCGTTGCTTTTATTGAAAAAAACGCAGCATCGCCTTTCTTTTTGATGCTTGCTCATCCACAGCCTCACGTGCCGCTTTTTGTATCAAAAGAGTTTGAGGGTAAATCGGGGGCTGGCCTTTATGGCGATGTGATCATGGAAATTGACTGGTCGACTGGGCAACTTATCGACGCATTAAAGCGTAAAGGCGTTTACGAAAATACCTTAGTGATTTATATGTCAGATAACGGTCCATGGTTAACCTATGGCAACCATGCCGGCTCGTCTGGTGAATTACGTAACGGCAAGCAGAGTACGTTTGAGGGAGGCGTACGCACGCCTGCTCATATTCAATGGCCTGCTGGCTTGGCAAAACAGGATATCGTCAGCACACCTATGATGACCATCGACTTGTTGCCCACATTGGCGAAACTCACCGGAGCACGCCTACCTGAAAAGGAAATAGACGGTAAAGATATTTGGCCTATCATAAGCGGCAAACAAAGCGAACCTGCCCACGAGGCCTACTTTTTTTACTTTCACCATAATGATTTGAGCGCCGTCAGATATAAGCAATGGAAGCTTTACTATCCTCACCGCTACAATCTTGTTGAACAAATCGGAAACAACGGCAACAAAGGCAAAAGCGGCTTTGTAATGCTCGACGCAATTAAACTCTATGACCTCGACAACGACCCGAGTGAAACCGTGGACTTAAGTGCTGAACGACCAGATATTGTCGCTGAGATTGAAGCGCTCGCCGACATAAAACGAGCTGAGCTTGGAGACGATTTACGCGGCATCAAAGGCAGAGAAAATCGTCCAATGGGCTCTTTGTAAATAGGCTCAGCTCTGGATAAGCATTTGCATTAAACCTTATTGACTTCGACTAAGCCAAAGCGCGTGCCTTGTTTTCCTTCTACAAGCACGCGGCATTGGCCCCATGACTTCGGAATATCCCATACAAACTCCTCGGCCACAGTAAACTTCTCCCGATGCGTGTCGCATCTTACCTCTACGGTGTCTAAGCTGCCTTGTATGTCGGCAAAGGCAAACTTATTGCGTGCCAATGAGTGGAAATAACTGCCTGTCTCGTCCAAATCCACAACTACAAAGAAGTTTTCGTCTGAAGCGATAAATTCCTGAACCTCATCAATAGTAGGCTGGAGCGGCGCTAGGATAGCGTCTGCATTTTCTAGCTCTCGTATTTCGGCTACCGTTTGCATCGCCTCTGCGAATAAATTCTGTTTTAGCTCTAGCGAGAACATGCGCTGGTACATATAGGCATAGTACTCAGGACTGAAAATTGCGTCCTTGCTCCCAATAAAACTCGAACTCGACAATAAGCGCCTAATACTTGCCAGCTCTCGTTTTTCATCGCCCAACTCTTTGGCAACGCGGGCATCTAAACTAAAGGTCCATACGTTTTCGTAGCGATTACGATAATCGCCTTGTGCTAACTCTTGCACCAGTTGATCTGCGCTGGCTACATCACCACTTTCTAGTTTTTCATCGGCTTCTCGATACTTCACAGCATAACGACGCGAGGCACCTCCTTTTCCTGAAAGCGCAAAGCTCATTATAACCTCTTGATGACATTGCTCAGTAGGCTCGCCATTTTTTATTGCCGGCTCAAAGGTCCATCCCTTAATTGCACTCATCGCGGCTCGTTTAAAGCTTCTATCACCCGCATAATCTTCTACAACTGGGTCTTGCACATTGCCTTGGGTGTCTATGACGTAACTTAATTTTACCCAGCCTTCTCTTTTTCCTCGGATAGCACTTTCTGGGTAACGAGGATTTTTTCGCTCTTTAATTTCCGCAGGCTTGTATGCGGTGATTTTTTTGACCTCGTCAGGACTAACTTGCTCAAGCGCTTTTTGCTCAAGCTCATCACAGGGAAGCAGATTGTCTTCGGGGATGGTTTGCGCCTGGACAAGGCTAAAAAAACCCAACCCTACAACAAGGCTAAAGACGCTTGTTATTACAAACCTACCGGTGATACTTTTATTGATTTTTTTAGGCGCATTTGTAGAGATGCTTTTAAACGTAAAGAGTCGACAAATCATAATTAAATATCCATATTTGGGTAATCTATCAATAAAGCGAGTATTATTTTAACACTCACTCATAAGCCTAGCTCAAAAAACGGTGCTCGGCATTTAACTTCAGTATAAAGCGATGAGGTGGCAATGAGCAAAACAAATAATATGCTCAAAAAGGAACATAGCAAAACGCCGAAGTGGCTTGGCTATTTAAGAGATGCCGCTGTGTTGCTAATAGTCATAGCAGCCATTATGTATTGGCAAACCCGCGATATGCTCGCAAGCGACGGCAGTATGCGCGTACAACAGCAAAATTTGGTGAGCCTCAACGGAAACGTAGTGCCCCTATTAGCAGAAAACAAACCTACCTTGGTGTATTTTTTTGCCCCTTGGTGCTCTGTTTGTGCCTTGAGCATTGGGAACTTGGCGTATCTAGATGAGCATAAAATCAATGTGGTGGTAATCGCTTTAGACTACCCTAATCGAGAGGCAGTCGAGCAGTTTGTAGATGAACATGATGTGAGCTCCACCGTGTTGTTCGGTCACGATACTTTAAAAACCCAATTTCAAATTCAGGGCTACCCCAGCTACTATCTCATTAACACTAAACAAGAGGTGATAAGCAAATCTTACGGCTACTCAACAGCGATGGGCTTAAAACTACGCGAGGTATTTGGCACCTAGTAAGCACATCAAAGTGCAATATTTTTGCAACAAAGTGCATAAGGCATCACGGGACGATTCGTGCTTGTTTTAAGCTTATAGTTTTACAAATATCTTTTTCTTGTAGAGCCAAAGCGCTAGCAAATAAAAGCTCATCATAAACAACACTGCAAAGCTTAAAGACGCCAGCTTTGGCGGCAATGTGCCCGCAAGGCCACTGTATAAAAAACCTTTTAAACTTTGCGTCTGCCCGTTCACTTCAATATTAATTAAGTAAAGCGCTCTGGCCACAATACCGGCTAATACAAAAAGTAATATAGGATTGGAGCCATACACTTTGAGCGCATGTAAAGCAAAGCGAAACCGTAAACTATCCCACAAGAAAATGATTAATGCTAAACAAATGCATGCAATCCCGCTTGTCACTAACACATAGCTACTGGTCCATAAGCTTTTGTTGATAGGATGTACAAGGTGCCACAGCACACCTAGTCCAATGGCAACTATTCCCGCGAGCAGCAAAAACTTAATCTTTTGCATGGCATGGGCGCAGGTTTGTAGTTTTAATGTCACTAAGTATCCCGACAAGCAGGTCACTGCGGCAGGGAGTGTACTGAGCAGACCTTCAGGGTCAAATGCAAAACCAAGTCCTTTCCACATATGCGCCTCACCAAAAACCATGAGGTCAATTTGTCTTGGTAAATTACTCTGCATTGCGTATGGGTCGGTACCAATATCTGAGCCATACCATGCCATTGCCGCCCAATAGGCCAGCAAGGTTGCTATGCCAATAAAAAGCAATTGTTTGGGTCGATAGTAACGAAGTAATACGGCGACTAAAAAATAACACAAACCAATGCGTTGCAGCACACCCGGCAGGCGCCATTCAGATAAAGATTGCTGAAATGGAAAAGCGCTTAATAATATTCCAATGGCAATCAGTAAGAAGCTACGCCTATATATACTTAGCCAGTCAAATTGCCTATTGGCAATTGCGGCCTTAAACGAATACGCCATTGCCGCTCCCACCACGAACAAAAAAAATGGGAAGACCAGATCGGTAGGCGTCAGACCATGCCATGAAGCATGCAGCAGGGGCGAGTACACTGCTCCCCAATCACCCGGATTGTTAACAAGCAACATACCGGCTAGTGCAAGGCCTCGCAGCACATCAAGTGCATCTATACGTTGCGTATTGCTCATGGGCGTAGTCCCTACCTTCGACTCTAAAAACGTTTGAAATTAAATTGTTGGAAAACAACTCGCAAGCAAATACATCACCAGCCCCGTTTAAAATTTTGCAGCTTCGACGTAAACACGTATTTGTCACCACGATATACACTGCGGGTAAATTCAAGGGGGGTGTCATCTTGCAAAAAAGTATATCGTTCAATGCGCAGCACCGCGTCGCCTTCTTTTATCGACAGTAAACCCGCCTCAGTAGGCGATGCAACAGACGCTGTGACTTTTTGCAGACCATTTACTGGCGCACAACCATTATTGTTTAGGGCATGATAGAGGGAGTCGCTGATGTCGTCTAAATTTGGCAAGAACTTAGCCGGAATAATGGCATTTTCTATGCCCATGGGCGTATTATTCGACAAGCGAATTCTGCCCAAACGACATACTTCGCTGCACTCAGGTAGTCTCAGTGCACTTGCCTCCTGTGGCGTAGCCTGCGCATGAGTTTTAGCCAGCCAAATAGAGCTGGGCGCCACACCTAAATTACGCATTTCGTCGGTAAAACCCGACAAATCTTCACCTTTGTGCTCAATTCGATTGCTTATAAAAGTGCCAGAGCCCTGTCGGCGAAACAACAAACCCTCATCAATCAACTGGTCGATAGCTTTTCGCACGGTGACTCGCGACGCCCCGGTTTTTTCACGCAGCAAACGCTCAGATGGAATTGCGTCGCCGCTGGTGACTTCACCGGTTAATATAATTTTTCGTAAGTCATTTGCCAGTTGCTGATAAAGCGGCGTAGAGCGATTCCAATCACCACCGATTTGCTGTAACAATGCGTCTTTAATAATCATTACCTCAACTGAGTCAGATTAGGGGAGCAGAGCCCCCCTAAGCGTTTCTCTTGTTTTATAACGTGTTTGTTATTAAGTCCAACCTTTTACGGTCTAAAACGAAAGGTCATACCAATAGTGCGGCCAATCACATCATAATCGCTAACCGTGCCAAAGAAGTTTCCACCTGCCTCAGGAATCGGTGGCTCTTCATCGAATAGGTTATCTATGCCAAAGGTAAGCTCATATTTATCTGCAAATTTGTAAGTGGCAGCAACGTCAATATAACTCTGCGAACCAATCGTAATGCTGTCGTCTAACGCAGCACTCACTTCTCCAATAAAGCGCCAGCCTATTTGTACGTCTATCGCCTCTACTGAAAAGTCGACCCATGCTCTATGACGATAATCAGCTTGTACAATACTGGCAAAGTCACCTGTACATGACGTGCCAAAAGTCCCTTTACAGTCAAGTGCTGCAACGGTTGCGTTATTTTG
This sequence comes from Glaciecola siphonariae, assembly GCF_042652645.1. Lineage (NCBI taxonomy): Bacteria > Pseudomonadati > Pseudomonadota > Gammaproteobacteria > Alteromonadales > Alteromonadaceae > Glaciecola > Glaciecola siphonariae. Next base: position 111,363 of record NZ_JBHSGU010000009.1, on the reverse strand, counting down.
CCGACTCTGGTCGTTCACGATATTGCCTTGGTAACTTAGCTGTAAATTTTGCACGCTTTCACCGATATCACCAAACCCATAACGCACGCCCACATCAAAACCAGATTGAGACAGTACTGCCAAATTAAAATCGTTCACCAATGTTTGACTAATGAGGCCGGTAGCCGGGTCTCGCAGCACCGCGCCGCACAGTGGGTTTCCTTCACTTGGGTCATCAATGTAACAACTGGTTAGTGCCGCGATTGGCTGAATTTGGCTAACCGCATCGGTAATCTCAATATCGTAATAATCGACGGTAATGGCCAAATCACCTAATGCAGAGGGGGTGAACACCAAACCCATGCTGGTTGTTTCTGACTCTTCTGGTTCAATGGCATCGTTTCCACCAAAGGTATAGATAGCTTGGGACGTATCAAAAGTAGTGCCCGGCGCCGCGGCACCTAAACGCTGGCATTGCGCACTATCGCCGCGACCGTCTAAGCATGGGTCGCCGTCAAAGCGACCACCCAAACGCGGAATAAACGATGGGCTGTTTGGATCAAACAAAGCCAGTGAAAGTGCGACCTCAGGTCCTGCAAACTCACCTAAATTTGGCGCACGGATGGCGGTTTGCCGAGTTGCCCGCACTCTTAAATCTTCGGTTATCGCCCACGACACCCCTACCTTGTTTGTGCTGGCAGAATCTACATTAGAATAATCTGATTTACGGTAAGCGCCTTCTACCGAAAGCTCTTTAACAAAAGGTAGGTCTTTTAAAACAGGTATTAACACCTCGCCATAAAACTCTTTAGTGTCGAAACCTGCGTCAATAGCAGATATGCCTCCCAGACCATAAGCAGTTCCACCAGCCAATGCAGCACCGGGCGTTTGAACGCCCTCTTCATCTCTATATTCATAACCTACAGCAAATCCAATGGCGCCCGCTGGCAATTCAAAGAAGTCACTTGAGTCACCCGATATATTGAGGTTTACAACCGACTGAATGCGCTCACGGTTTGAATGAATAAGCGTTGAACTTAAATCGCTTAAGTCTGTTGGTCCAAAGATATTGCGCGTATTGGCAATATTTTGAAAATCAGAACGAATACCATTGTTGTAGACTTTAGCCGTGCCGTCGGTGCGACCGTATTGTCCGTATATATCCCACCCTATAAAGTCGGTTATATCGCCTCTAAAGCCCACCTGAAACTGCAATGTGTCACGCACCGTCCGGGTTTCTTGTAAGCCAAATCCAAGGTTTTTTTGCACAGCAACTGCAGCCTGACCGTTAGCGTCAAAGGTTAGTTGGCTTCGTATGGCATCGTTCAAAAACGGGTTATCAGCAGCAATGTTGATCTGCTCATTAACCGTTACTGGGGTTTGTCCAGTCGAACCGGCTCCTGTCACGCGCACTTGGGTAAACATAGCACGTCCATACATTTCAACGGCATCTTCAAACAGCTCATAGTTAAAAAAGACATTACCCGTTAAACGCTCAAGGGGCTGCACTAAGTAACGCTGCGGCGTGATATTGGTAGTTTGCGCTTGATTCACCAAAGTACCGGCATCGTCAAAAGCAAAGCTGTTCCCGCTTGTAATATCGATAAAATTACCGCCGCGTCCGGCAACATTTGTGGGTGAGCCTTGCGTAAAATCGCGCTCGCCTGCCAACAGCTCTTCACGTTTTGAATAGCCCACGTAGGCAGTCACGTTGCCTCGGCCGTTATCGATACTGGTTCCCATTGTCGCATCAATATTAAAGGTTTCGCCGCCACCGTCGGTAAACTCGTATCCTGCGGTCGTTTCAAATCCTTCGTACTCATCGTCAAGAATAAAATTTACGACGCCGGCAACTGCATCTGCGCCATAAACAGCAGCTGCGCCACCTGTGAGGACTTCAACACGCTTGATTAAGCCAGCAGGGATGGCGTTTACATCAACAGCATTTCTGAAACTAAAGGGCACGATACGCGAACCATTGACCAATACCAATGTGCGGTTTTGCCCCAAACCTCTTAAATCGATGGTGGAGGAGCCTAACGAATCACCCACGGTTGCGCCGGTGCTATTTGCACCCGCTGCCGCTTGGGGCAACTTTCTAATAATGTCTTCTACGTTAACCACTTGGTCAGTTTCAAGCTGTAGCTCACTTACCGTAAATACTGGGCTGGTGGCCGTTAACTCCGTCCTCGCGATTCGAGACCCGGTAATTTCAACAACTTCAGCGTTGTCGCCCACTGAGTCATTGTCTTGTTGTGAATTGGCATTTGCGCTAAGTAGCATTGAGCCCGATAGAGCAAATAAAATACATTTAGCGAGCGGTTTGAGTGGGTAAGTCTTCATAATAATCCCTTTTAAAAAACGTGAGCGTCTGTTTTTGCGGTGAATCGAATAATTAAGCCGTAATCATTTAGTCGTCATTAAAAATACATGAGCAGTGAAACATGTATTGCATTGGTATTACCATATAGGTGAGCGTTAATACATGTCAACCGCTTTTGTGTACATAATTTATGCGTTTTGGATTTTTTAAATATTAAAAATCGTAATTTTTCAATAAAATCACGCGTTGACCTTACCAATTTGCAAGTGGTATTGTTTTGCGCAAACATACGATAAAGCAAATAAGCCACAAACTAGCTGATTGATGACATGCACCCACATATCAAAACCTTAAGCGCCCTCTGCGATAAGCCCTCTCGTATTATTGTGGGCTTAATGAGCGGCACCTCCCTAGACGGCTTAGATATTGCTGTATGCAAAATATCGGGCGCGGGTATAAACACCCAATGCGAGCTCTTGCATTTTATAACCATTGAATATTGTGATGAGTATCGTAGTAAGGTGCGCCAAATATTTGCAAAAGAGCATGGCAGCATTCAGCATCTTTGCTTATTAAACGCTTGGATTGGGCGTTATCATGCAAAATTAGTGAAGCAAGCACTTAGCAGCTTCGGTATGTCTAAACGCGATGTAGATGCGATTGCCAGCCATGGACAAACCGTTTATCACTGCCCTAAAGAGCAGCATGGCCTTGCAGATTTTGACAATGCGACCTTACAAATTGGCGACGGCGACCATATCGCAGTGCAAACGGGTATCATGACCTTAAGTGATTTCAGGCAAAAGCATATTGCTGCGGGTGGGCAAGGAGCGCCGCTCGTAATGTATGGTGATTACTTATTATTTACCCATGAACAAGAAAACCGCATTATGTTGAATATTGGCGGCATTGCCAATTTAAGCTTTTTGCCCAAAAACGCTGCTCTTTCTGACATATTCAGTTCTGATATTGGCCCAGGCAATACCATGATGGACGCCTTTGTTCAGCGGCATTATTCTCATCTCGAATACGATAAAAACGCTGAAATTGCCAGAAGCGGAAGCGTTGATCTAGCGCTTCTTAATGCCTTAGAAAATAATGCTTTTTTTGCTCAGGATTTTCCAAAAACTACTGGGCCTGAAGTGTTTAACCTTGACTATTTATCTCATGCGCTCAGCACTGTTTCTAAGGCTACGCATAACAGCAAGCAACAAAGTATCGCCCCACAGGATATTCTCAGAACGCTGTGTGAATTTAGTGCAAACTGCATAGCTGATGCAATACTTAAGCTGAGTGAGCACTTACATGATGTTATGGTTTATGTGAGCGGCGGCGGCATACACAACCCATTACTCATGGAGCGACTTGAAAACAAACTCAGCGAATCGTTGCCTGACGCTAGCATGGGCAGTACAGAATTGCTTTCGCTCAACCCTGATGCCAAAGAGGCAGTATTGTTTGCCCTTCTCGCTAACGAAACGCTTTGTGCAAAAGGGGATGCGCATTCTGAGCAAACGAATATGCCCAGCGTAAGCCTAGGCAAAATTAGTTTTCCAGACTAATCATTACAGGAATAGCATGAATTCAACTTTTCAGTTTAAGCATATACCCAGTAACGCCATAGTCGGCTGCGAGGGCACCGCATTAACGCCTCAAGAGCGCGACCTGCTTAAGGATATGCGTCCTTTAGGTTTAATTTTGTTTGCGCGAAACATTCAGCATCCAGAGCAACTAAAAGCCCTCACCGACGACTTTAAAGACATCACACTCAACCCAGATGCACTTATTTTAATTGACCAAGAAGGCGGGCGGGTGTCTCGGCTGCCCAGTGAGCATTGGCGGATTCCGCCCAGTCCCACAGTGTTTGCTAAACTTTATGAAGTTGACCGGCTTCGCGCCATTGAAGCATGTAAAATTAATTATCAGCTAATAGGCCTTGATTTAAAGAGGGCAGGCATAAGTGTTAATTGCGCGCCCATGCTCGATATCCCTCAAGCCAACGCCTCAACCGTAGTGACCGACCGTGCCTTAGGCAGCTCCCCTGATGCAGTTATTGATCTTGCACGCGCCACTATCGAAGGCCTGCAGCTTTGCGCTGTAGAGCCGGTAATTAAACATGGTCCAGGCCACGGTAGAGGAACGGTAGACAGCCATAAAGCTCTGCCCACTGTGGATGCGACGCTCGATGCGCTTGCGCAATGGGACTTTTTACCCTTCGAGGCCTTTAAGCATCAAAGCATGTTGATGACCGCCCATATTCTATATTCTCACATAGACGCTACCCACCCCGGCACCTTCAGCAAGCAAGTCATTAACGACGTACTGCGTAAACAAATAGGTTTTGGTGGACTTATCATGACCGACGATATTGACATGCACGCGCTGAGCGGCAGCACCGCTTCGCGCGCTCAAAACGCACTCAACGCCGGTTGTGATGTAGTGTTGCAGTGCAGCGGAAACTTTGCCGATTTAACAGCACTTGAATCTGTTGTTTCACCTTTGAGCGGTGACGCACTGACGCGCGCGCGCGTAGCAGCGGGTAAAGCATCGACGCCGCTTGCTCATGATTCAACAGCAAACGAGGAGGCTCTACTTAATAAGCTAAACACCTTGCTCAAAACAACTTAAGGCATGGCTGTTATCAATGTAGGGCCGGCTAGGACAGCTCCTATTTGCACAGCTCCTTTGTGCATAGCCCCTTTTTGCATAGCTCTCATATACGTAGGCCTCAGATACACAGCTTTTCCGTACGTGGCCCTCACTTACGAGTCTCTTACATACGTGGCTCTTGCATACTTAATGCCCGTTTAAAAATAAGCCTCATCACAATCTCACGCAAGCCGATAACCCATTGCACACAGTAAAATCTTGGCTTACCTCAGCTCTGAATAAGAAACAACACCTTGCAGAGCTAAGGTTAACTACTGAAATAAATTTGCGTCACGCATAGAGGAGCCCATTAGTGGAAATGCTAAACAAAATGTCGTTAAGAAAAAGGTTATATATCGGTTTTTCTGCCGCGTTATTTATGCTGTTGCTTTCGAACGTGATTGGCATCCAAAAAGTAAATTACATCAGCGATTCACTCACAGAAATTACCGACGTAAACTCTCTTAAGCAGCGTTACGCCATCAATTTTAGAGGCAGTGTGCACGACCGCGCAATTTCAGTGCGCGATGTTGTGCTTGTTGAAAAACCCGATGAGATAAACGCTCTCAAGCAAGAAATCAAAACACTGAAATCTTTTTACGATACATCCAATTCAGCAATGAAAGCGATGATGAACGATGCCTCACTTTTCAGCGCGAAAGAGCTCGACATCATTTCTCGCATCAATAGCATTCGCGATAAAACGCTTCCGCTTATTAAACAGATTATTGCACTTAAAGAAGCCGGCAACGACAGCGAGGCGAAACAAGTTCTTCTAGAGCAAGCGAAACCGGCGTTTGTTACTTGGCTTGCGGTAATAAATGAATTCATTGACCATCAAGAACAGAAAAACCAAGAGACTACGCCTCTCGCCCGCGACGTAGCCGACGGCTTTCAGTCTACAATGTTGATAATTACGGCCATTGCCGCTGCGTTATGTTTACTTATCGCTAAACTCATTATAGATAATTTATACAAAGCGTTAGGCGCTGAGCCAAGCGATGCGGCGCAGGTAGTAGCAACGATGGCCCGTGGAGACTTAACCGACCGTGTTGAGAGTAAGCACAGCAACAGTATGCTTTATTCAATTAAAGAGATGCAGACTAACCTGACCAGCATTGTAAAAAGCATAAAAAGTGCAGCAAATGAGGTGTCGGAGCAATCGAGTCATTTGCAAGATACGTCAAAGAATGTGAGCAGCGACGCGTCTACTCAGGCTGATTTAACATCGCGCACCTTAAGCAACCTTGAAGAAATGCAAACGCGCCTTGATCACATAGCTGAAATTGCCATGCAAACCGAACAAAATTCGAAAGAAACCACAGAATTTTCGAAAAAAGGAACGCTGGCTGTCAGCCGCAGCGCCAACGAAATTGAAAGCATTTCAGTGACGGTGAATGACACAGTTGTGCAAGTAAGAAAGCTAGAAAGCACGGTAAAAGAAATTGGCGCGATTGTAGGCGTGATCAGCAGCATTTCAGAGCAAACCAACCTACTTGCCTTAAATGCGGCAATTGAAGCTGCGCGCGCTGGTGAAACAGGAAGAGGCTTTGCCGTTGTGGCAGATGAAGTACGCACCCTAGCAGGTAGAACCGGCGATGCGACTAACCAAATTCAAGCCATTATTACAGAACTCCAAAAAGAGACGATTGCCTCGGTGAACGCCATGGAAAAAACTCAGCCTCTTGTAGAAAATGGCAAGGCTCTCACCAGCGAAGCAAACCAAATATTGATTGATATTGAAAAGCAGGCACTCGAGTCACTCAAAAATGTTCAATCTGTAGTGCAGGCCACCCACAGCCAAGTAAGTTCAATTAACGAGATTGCCCAAGCAATGGAGCAAATTAAGGGCATGTCTGAGCGCACTATTCACTCGTTAGATGAAAACTTAGCTGCCGCAAATGGCTTAAATTTAGTGTCGATAGACCTAAGAGATAAAGTTGAGTTTTTTAAAGTGAGTTAAACGCTCTGTTAGGTCTTTATACAGAATTGCCCCGCTTTACTCAGTAACCGCGGGGCTTTTTATTGTCTTAATTAGCTACTTTTAAGCGTAATGTAATCAACAGAAACAAGCCAATAATAACAAACATGACACCTTGGCTAGGCCCTGAAACTTCAGTAATGTTAAAAATTGCAGACCCAGCGTAGTTAATTTGGTCTACTGTTCCCCCTAAATACTCGTTAGTATTAATATTATACGAATATATTGACTCGGAGTATTGCTCAAGAAAACTGGTAGTTATACCTAAACTATCAAAAAGAAGTTCGTGTGTTTTGCTTGCATCAAAATATGAAGCATCACCTATGCTCATTGGAGTGGGTAATTGGAATGCAAATGTCAAAAAATAAGACTGGAAGTTTACCGTCTCAATATCTCCAACAATCGTATTTTGTTGGATAACATGTTGATAAGAAAACTGCAGAGATTCGTTTATCACTTCCTCTCCATTGACAAATCGTGTTCCGCCATACAAATATAAGCTTGAATCATATGTTTCAGAGCTTGGATCGTCGAGCAAGCGTTGCCTTTGCAACTCTTGAGAATAAGGGGTAAAACCGGGCGCGTTCGACATCGAAAAATTGTTTGCCCAATACAGATTCTCGTTCCCATCTAAGTCTTCGAAACTACCTTCAAAAGGCTGCCGTGAAAAATTGTCTTCAGAAAATAAATCAATAAAGAAATTCAGTCCAAAGCCGGGCTCATTTAAAGGGGTATAAGTACTTTGCTCATTAAGTATCTCACCGTTTAGGCCATCCTCACTGTAGTAAGTGTTCTTGCCAGTAACGTTGACCTCTAAATTAACTACGCTTGCGTGAGTGTTAATTGTAAATAGAAGGGCGGATAAAAATATAATACGATTAAAAAACATCGATGTAACGCTCCGTGTAAAGTGGTCCATAGTGGTATGAATAAAGCTCTATGGAGGATGCACTACATCAAATAAACTGTCAACTTGCATCTGAGAATAAAAAGTACCAAATGCCGATAGCCCTTGTCTTAACAAGGGTGGCTATATCACCCTATTTTGTCTTATTGGTTTTTAACTTTTTTGCCAAAAAATAGAAACCACACACAAAAACAATTAGCGGAATAATAAACTCCATATCGTTGCTCCTAATAAGCTCTTATTAAAGTTAGTATAACCAAAGTTATCATACTCGCCCAAAACCAAAGCGCCAGTTATCAAATTCACGTTGTAGTTGCGCTAGCGGTTTTCCAAATATTTGCTCGATGTTTTCGGCTGCGACTGTACGGCAACCGTTTTCACTTTCTTGAAGCAATATACGACTGAGTGAATCTTTGTGCTCGGAGAACAAAAATGCCACAAACGCCCAACTTGCACCATATAAATCGCTCTGAAGGCTTTGCGATGACCAGTCTTTGGCGCTGGCGTCAAAAAGCTGCGATAAGCTGATTGGCGAAGTCCTCAGATATTTAGACCAAGTACTTTGAGCAAGCTCACGAGGCTTTAGTTGCTCGGCATATTCAGCTAGGCCCTCGTTTAACCAGCGTGCGGTTGTGCCATACCAATGGCGATTGATGGCATGCAATGCCTCATGTACCGCCGTATTAATACCTTGTTCTTTATTCGACACGAGCACTACGGCCTCGTTTTGCTTCGAACGATAAAAGCCTTGGCTTAACGTGAGAGTTGGCGCAACGGAAGCTCGATACATGTCGTATGAAGTTTTATTGCTAAACATCCTCATTTTAAATGATACAGGCGTAACAAGATGTTTTGGCGCTACAAGCGCGAAGAAGCGATTAGCATCCATGACTCTTTTAATAATGTCATGTTTTAAAGGCTGAAGTGCAGCCTCGCCTACAAACTGTAACGATATACTCTCAGGTTGAATGGTGCCAAGCACCTCAACGGGTGTGCTCGGTGAAATAGCCCGCGGCGAGTCGCTCACATTTCTAATACCTTCGCTGTCGACCCAGGTGTAGATTTGCTTTTGTGCAGGCGCATTTATCTTATCGGTGCAGGCAACGTGCACGGCCCCCAACTCAACTGCGCCATTGGGGGATGCATAGGCATCTACAATATCGCTTCCAATATTTTGCGCTGCATATTCGGAAGGAGAAACTTCATTATCAAACTCAAAATTGCTCTGTTTTAATTCAAGCACCCACTCCCGCCCAGCCTCTAAGCAATTAGTTACAAAATCGGGCAGTGCCATTTTTTTATTGTCTAGATACAAGGCAAGCAGGAAAGAAAGCCCAAACATGACAACAATAGTGAAAGTAATTTTTAGCGCTTTAAACATATTGAAGGTATGAAGTGGAAACGCTAGATATTAGCAAAAAGTGAATCATGTATCTTGCTAGTACAATAAAAAACTTGAAATGAATAAAAGTATGCATTTTTAAAATACCGTGCCGAAGAACAGTAGATTACCTGCAATATATTTTGTACTTTTGACTTCCATGAAACTGTATATTTAAACAGTTAATTAATTTTACTCTGGGTCAAACGAGTGATAGAATTTTAAAAAATAAAAGGCTTAAAAAACATGAATAAAAAAACTCAAACAAAAAATCTTTTACAATGTCTTTTAGAAATTTATGACCAAAAACAAATAGCTGAAAAGCTCAATCCTATCACTGATAACGACTGGTGCAGAGAAACAATTAACCGTGTTCTTAAAGGAAAAAGCGACAAAACCTTCAATGATAAAGAAGTCTTTTTTTTGGAGGGCTTATTTCCCAAAAGGCCTGCTCATTATGATAATCCAAGTTTCCGCTTCATTGATTTATTTGCAGGTATTGGCGGCATTAGAAAAGGATTCGAAAAAATAGGGGGTAAGTGCGTGTTTACCAGCGAGTGGAACAAATTTGCAGTTAAGACTTACAAGGCAAACCACTATTTAGATCCTCAAGAGCATGTTTTCAATGACGATATAAGAGATGTCACTCTCTCAAACAACGATAACATTTCTGAAGGTTCTGTAGACCAGCATATTAGAAATACAATACCTGATTACGACGTTTTACTCGCAGGTTTTCCGTGCCAACCTTTTTCTTTAGCAGGCGTTTCAAAGAAAAACTCGCTTGGTAGAAGGCATGGCTTTGAAGATGAGGCGCAGGGAACTCTCTTTTTTGATGTTTGTAGAATCATTAGAGCAACACAGCCCAAGGCATTTTTATTAGAAAATGTTAAAAACTTGAAAAGTCATGATAAAGGAAAAACTTTTAAAATAATTCTTAAGGCACTAGATGAACTTGGGTATCACGTGTGTGATCAAGATTACCAAGGAACCGGCTCTAGAGATCCCAGAATTATAGATGGTAGTAAGTTTTTACCTCAGCATAGAGAACGGATTGTGTTAGTTGGCTTTAGAAAAGATTTGGGCCTTTCCCACCGCATGAGTCTGTCTGCCATACAATTCCCTGAAATAAAACCAACACTTGCCGACTTACTTGAAAATTTAGACACCGAGCGCGAGAACAAATACACATTAACACCAAGACTTTGGGAATATTTGTATGAGTATTCAAAAAAACACAAAGCTAAAGGTAATGGTTTTGGCTATGGGCTAGTTAACCCCGAAGACCCAAATGCTTTATGCCGAACATTGTCAGCACGGTATCACAAAGACGGTTCAGAGATCTTAATCGATCGAGGTTGGGATCCACAACTTGGTGAAGATAACTTTTGGGATAAAAGTAATCAAATTAGAAGGCCGAGAAGACTCACGCCACGAGAATGCGCAAGGCTGATGGGATTTGATTCTCCGGATGGAAATCAGTTTATAATTCCGGTATCAGATACCCAAGCATATAAGCAGTTCGGTAATTCTGTTGTAGTTCCGGTATTTTCTGCAGTTGCAGAATTGATGCGGCCATTAATAGCCGAAGCTATCGAAATGACGGACAATGAGAAGCAAGAAATAGCCGCCGCTTAGTATTAGTATTTAATCAGTTTCATTTCTGTCGACAAGATCATATAGTTTGACTCATTAATAATGACGTTGATTCAGGCAAAATGCGAACACAATTTGAGAGCTTGTCAGACATTAAAACCGCTTTCACTAAGCTCGGCTGTACTAAAGTTGTATTCAAAGCGCTTGCTAACAATGACAATTCAAAGCAACAAATATATTTTGGCGGCAACTTTGACGTTATTCAGTTAATACCTAGCGGTGAAACACGCAGCGATGGTATGAGTTCCAAAGGGCCCATCTTTAAATCTCCGTTAAACTTCTCATGGATAGAACCAGAACAAGAACCTGAGCAAGCCAAAGGTACTCAGTTCATACTATATCCTAAATACCCTGAAGTTCGATTATCCGGTTTCTTAAAGGGGTGTAAGTTGGCTCCAAGTCATCTTATGAAACCTTCTACACGAGGGCAACGTAAAGAGCGAGAAAATACTCACCGATACTTATTTCTTGGGATAAAGAAAGACCAGGTGTTTGCATATGCAAGTGCATGGGAATCTAGGTTAAGCCAGCAAGCCTCAGATCTTATAGCCAAAGAAGAAACACGACTGATCACTTCGGTGTTTTATGAACTTAGTGTTCAAACAATAGACTCAAAAGAAAAATTACTAGCTAGGCTACAAGAAATTTACGAAATGGGTCCCGTACAGTCGCACCGGTTGGATAAAGACGGAAACAAGATTCAATACAAAGCGCAAAACGGTGCGGGTTATACGCTTGAGGCTTTATTTGGAATTACCCCTAACGGCTCTTCTGACCCAGATTTTGAGGATTGGGAGCTCAAGTCACATTCTAGTAGCGTCGTTACATTGATGACGCCAGAGCCAAACTGCGGAACTTATCTTGATTCGCTAGAAGTGTTCGTCCGAACATATGGCAAAGTAAAAGAAAATGAACGCATGGATTTCACTGGAATTCACAAGCATGGCGAGACAAATACTAAAACGCATTTAACTCTTCAGTTGATTGGATTTGACCGCAAAACCTCGAAAATAATTGAGCCTAATGGTGGCTTACACTTAATCGATGAAAATGGAGTACTTGCCGCAGGCTGGGGCTTCGATAAGTTGATTGACCATTGGAAAAAGAAACATTCAAAGACATGTTTTGTAAGTGTATCTAAAATTAAAGCTCCAACTCCTGAATACGCATTTGGGCCAGAAATACGAATAGCTGAGGGAGCAACGCTACCAAACTTTTTAAACAGCATTTTCGATAAGTCTATTTATTACGATCCGGGCGTAAACCTAAAGTTCATTGAGTGTAGTTGGAAACCAAAGAAACGAAATCAATTAAGAATTAAATGGTCCGATTTGATTTCGCTTTTCACTGAGATCAAGGATTTAAGTTTAAAACCTAAATAGCTTAAAATCCGTATTTTGCTTTTCGAAGTTTAAATGCGCGCTCCCCACCTTCCATTATAGAGGTGATTTCTTGTCTGATATCGTTCGAATCGATAGAGCCCTCATACTTTATGTGACCCTTGGTCTGCTCACTCGTCGAATTGTAGTCACAACATACAACCAATTCTGAGTCGCCGTTAACCACTAGATTAGCGTTGTGACTACTAATAATTATTTGACGTTTCTTTTTGGAACCCCACAGTTTTTCAATAATACGTTCAATAGCCCGGTTGTCGATATCATCCTCGGGTTGATCAATGATAAGAGGAAATCCGTCTTGGTTGAAGAGAACATTCAACAATGCAGTAGCCTGCTGACCAGCTGAAGCCTCCTCAAAAGGAATTTTATCTCCCATTTCATTAAAAGTTTTGTAAAAGAACCGTGGCAAAAAACCAAGCCTTATTTCTGCCAAACGAATCATTCCATCTTGTTGCAATGACTCTGATATTTTACGTTTATTGCCTGCGTTAAATTTAGCGCCCTCGATAATTGGAGTAATGGGAAGCTCGTCTTTTGGGTCAACTGAGACACTGAATTCACTTAGAGCTTTTATTTCGTAAATTACTTTTGTCCATTCTGATATGGGATTAGGCGATTCGGCAATAATAGCAACTAATGACTCCACCTTCGTTTTCTGTATACCCAAACTATTGGATGAAAAAACTGCGTTAATCTGCTGAGCGAGGGCTTCAACATCCACAGTTTTTGTAAAGTCAGCCTCAATATGACCATCGGACAACTCAGTAAACATATTTGTAGATTCGGTCAGCTTTTTTACTTTCTTCTCCTGATGACTAACGTATTCAGTAAATAGTTTATCTAGATCATCTCCCGTTACATCATATTCCGACAACAACGATTTTTTCTTTCTTATCGATAATTCTAGTTTTTCAATTTTTTGCTCAAGCTCTTTTACGGATTCTAACGTTGTCGCACTAGCGGTCGAATTAGATTTTGCAGATCTGTACCTTTCTTCAAAACTATTACGAATAATTAGCCACTCACCCTTTGTTTCTTCATAAGCTCGTTCATATTCTGCTTGCTTAATTTCAAGAGCCTCAAGAGTTTCAAGCATGCTATCCAAATACTGCTTACGAGTATTAGACAAGGTATCGATAATGCTATTATTTTCAAATAGAATTGTTTTATCTGAACCCACATTCCTAGTTTTATTTATTATTTCAGTCAAAGCTGCAATCGCTGATTTAACAGATAAAATTTCTAATGAAATCTCATCTAGTAGATTCTTTTCGTTTACGAATAGCTTCGCCTTGCTTAATACAGCTTTGTCATTTTCACTTAGCCCTGCTAGGCCTGAACGAAGCTGCTCAATCTGAGATTTAAAAGAGTCGATCTCTATTTCACTCTTCTTCAAGTCACTACGTATTTCTTTACTTGAAGCAAGCTTAATATAAGTGGTTTTGACCTTACGGAAAGTTTCATCGATCTCAAAATCGATACTTGAAATTTCTTTGGAGATAGGCCTTTCAATAAATCTTTTTAACTCGTCGGTTTTTATTGAAATACTACTCAACTGCTTTTGACTGTATGCTTGAATGGGCAAAAGATCTTGAATTTGATGAGGTTTTACCGACTCAAAATTTCCATTACCGACCTTTAAAGAAACGTCTTCAGACATTGGACTCCGCTTGACGATGTGTCGAGTTCCATTAACCGAGAAAAAAATCCTTACTTCTCCGCCGACTGCTCTAAGGGTTTTGTCAATTAGTGTTTCCCTTCTTTTTTGTATATCAGATTTCGTTGCATCGCTACCAAAATCTATTGTTTGATCGCATAGTGCCCATCTAAGGTATTCTAAAATTGTAGATTTACCGCTTCCTCGACCACCTATTATTGCATTCAACTGAGAATTAAAATCCAAGTTAAATTTTGATAAGAACGAAGAATTAGTGACGTCTATCTTTTCAATAAAAATATGTGGCAGCTCAGGCTCTAGCAAACTTATTCGAGACTCCTGTGCCAAGCAGGCTTGCCTTAATGCCTCAGCTGTAGGCTCTTTCCATTTTATCCATGTTGCAACACCTATTTCACCAATCGTTTTATTGGCTCTATAATCTGACGTTTGCAAAGTCGCGATCGACTTATTTCCCCACTCCGGAACCAATCCAGCTATTATTTTTAGGTAGCCTCTATTAGTTGATTTAAATAAGCCATCTACATAACCACCCACACTCGGCATTTTAGAATAAGCCTCATGAAAACCACTTCTCATTAGTGTTTTGTGCCCACTATCTTTTACATGTGGTAGAAAGATATATCTCCCTTTCAAGCCATCAGTTCCATCAAGCTTTTTATACAGTTGCTCAATTCCACTGATAGTGTCATTTGAAATTGGCGTTGTTGGGGCCGTTTTTGAATCTTTCTTTGGTGCTTGAGCTATTCCGAGCGCACCGAGAACCGTCGGGAACAATTGCTCAGGGAAGTTTGCATCTAATATTAGTAATCCCTGAATTGGAGGTTGATGCAGTGTTAACTCAAGTCCCGGAAACACTATGAGTTGATTATCTATTGAAACTAATTCACCGTTATCATCTAGTTCAGTTTTCGCAGCTACTTTTATATACTCAAAAAAGACCAAGTCGTGATGATCAGTAATTGCTACTGCGTCCAAACCAGCAATTCGACATTCTTTTACAAAAGCCTTAGCGTAAGTTTCGCGCTCATATTCAGTTATACAATTGGTTTGGGACCAATTTCTATCTCGTGGTGTGTGTACTTGCAAATCACATTTCTTAAAATGATTTCCATTATCCATCATTTGCTCTCCATGCTTGTAAAATGACAAGCTAACTAAGTTTGCTCAAATCTAACATTTTATTGAGGGTCGGCCGACTCACTGAAAAATGACTCGCAACTTCAGCCTTTGTCATTTCGGGGGCACGCAGCATTGCATGAGCCTTTTTGATGTCACTCTCCGTCAGCTTTGGCTTTCGACCACCTTTTCGGCCTCTCGCTCTTGCCGCCGCAAGGCCAGCTTTAGTTCTTTCTGAGATTAGCTTACGCTCGAATTGAGCAATGGAACCGATCATATGAAACGCTAACTCACCAACGGCTGTAGTGGTATCTATGTTCTCATTGAGACTGATAAATTGGACTTTCTGACATTTAAAACCATCCAACAACTCAATTAAATCTTTTAAGCTACGACCTAACCGATCTAAACGCTGAACAACAATAATATCTCCCGCACGCAGAGTATCTGTCAATCGCTCTAGTTCTGGGCGAAGTTTTGATTGGCCACTGCATTTCTCTCGAAATATGCGCTCGCACCCAGCTGCGTTCAATGCATCTATTTGTGCGCTTTGTGATTGATCGTCAGTGCTAACACGCGCATAACCAATTATCATTTCAGCCTCAAATAATAGGTAGGTATAATTTACGTAGTTTACTTTACGGATTGTTTTACGCTTAATCCAGAATAATTGATTAAAACTGCGCTTTTTAAATTGGCAAAGAAAATGGTCGTTTTATTTACGCTGGTTTTATATATTAAGCAATCTAAGTATTGGCAGGAGTACAAACATGAAAACTTGGTCGGATCATAAACAAGAAATGATTACTGAAGATAAGAATGAGTGGATAGTTTGCATTTTTTACGCAGCCATTATTTTCGCGGTTGCAACCTTATTTATTTACTAACAACCCTCAAAGCTTTAGGCTAGAGCCGCGTTCGATCAGATCCCTTGGTACCAGTAAGCCTTCCAGAGTAATTAAAACGCATATCATGTCTAAACGAAACGTAATGCCTAGTGAACGTAAAACCGCAGATCAAAGTTAGACAGGGAATAAATCCTATTATCAAAGGCATACCCATAGCGTAAAAAGTATATGAGAAAAATCCACCCTTGCTGAATACTAAGCAAAGCAGGATTGATGCAAAAATACTGCCGAGGCTTAAATATACTAAAAACAAAAAAAATGCCTTTTCATCCTTCATCGTTACTACATAAATAGAAAATAGTAAGCCGACTGCAAACCCCGACGCGGCTCTAGTTTTGTTTTCAGATACTGTAAATCCGTCCCAAAAAGTTAGCTGAAGCGTTATCTTGAATACCTCAAAGAACGAATCGCATTGGTAAAAAAGGCGGTTAACTTTCTGTTCCATCATCTCGTCTGAATTTACCATCCTTTTCTCCTAAGTAGGGGTGGAATCTATTACTTGAATATGTGCAATTTTCGAGCGCAACGCAAATTTTGTAAACAATTTAAAATATTTTTTCTTTCTACAATTTTTATTTTTGACTCTAAAAAATTGACACACCTGATGGATGTGCATCCTTTTAAACCCAACCCAGGTAATTCGTGGGCTAAGGGGGGGTCAAATTGGTAATTTATTCGATTTTTTGATTTTTGTTTTGACCCCAATTATTTTAAGAAACCCAAACAGCACAAGGGCTAAGGGTGTATCAAATCGTCACATTATAAAAATTGTGAGATTTTGCATTATTAAGGTAAACCAAGAAATTGTAGTACTTGCGTTTTTGTTCAACTTCGCTAAGGTTTCTTAAAGTATCGAGGTTTTCCCAAACCTTTTAGCAGTTAACGTCGGGAGTTAGATGATTTTTTGGAAACGTTAACTGAGGAAAACCATGAACAATTCGATATTTTTAAACAAAGAAGATGTAGTCAGACTTACGGGTACAAAAGTACGTAAACTCCAAGTCGAACACCTTTCAAAATCAAATATTTCTTTTAAGCTAGACCGCAACGGTTACCCGCAAGTCGTAGCTCAATCGATAGTCCAATCAAACAACAGCACTAAATTCAATGGCAACAAAGAGCGAGTAATTTCTAAGCCTCTTAAACAAGCTGAGGGAGAATGATATGGGACGTCCTCGTAAATCAAATATTCATCTACCACCTAAGGTTTACCAAGATAAAAAGTCAGGAATGTTTTACTTCGTAGATGCGCATAACAAGTATCATCAGTTGGGGCGAGATTTAAGCTGCGCTATCTCAAGCTACTACAAGTTGATGCCACATCATGAAAGATTAGTTAGCATGGCCGATTTAATTGATAGGTACATGATTGAACTATCACCTTTAAAAGCTCCTACAACGCATGCAGATGAGCTTAAGTCTGCAAAACAACTAAGACATCGATTAGGCAATTTATACGCGACCGACGTCACCTCAGTGGACGTTGCGCAATATTACTCATTGAGGTCTGAAGAAGCTGCCGTGCGAGTAAATAGAGAAATGAGTTTACTTTCTGTCATGTTCAAACAAGCACCCTTTTGGGGGCTTCCAATCAACAACCCAGCAGCAAGTATTAGGCGTAAAAGTGAATTCCCAGCGAAAGCCGCAAAGAAGTTAGAAAGATATATCACTGACGAACAGATTCTTATATTTAAAACTTACACTCCCGCATGGCTATCTCTGTACATAGATTTGAAGCTGATACGTGGGCTAAGGCAATCTGCAATGCTGAAACTCAATACATCAATGATTTTAGAAAGCTGTTTCTTTGTGCACGATATTTCCAAAGGGGGTGGAGCTTTAATGTTTGATTGGACTGATGATTTGAAAGCATTAATAGACTTAATAACAGATTCAATTCCATTCGGTTCGAAATATTTTTTTACTAGTAAAACAGGTGAGCCACATAACGCTGAATCATTTAGTAGTGCTTGGCAGAGAGCAATGGTTAAGGCGTCAAAAAATGGTCTAGAAAAAAGGTTTGCTGAGAGATATTTGAGGAATAAAGTGGTAACTGACTGCAATGACCTGGCGAGGGCTAGCAAAACGGTTGGTCACACAAGTACTTCCGTTACCAAGCAACATTATAGTATGCTTGGAACACGGGTAGAGCCGTTCGAGAAACGAGTGTAGTTTTTGGAAAAAACGTTTTTATTTGGAAAGTTGAATTGGGGCTAGAAATTAAAAAGCCCCGCAATCTCTTGCAGGGCTTAGGTATTAATGGTGCCTCGACCCGGGATCGAACCAGGGACACGCGGATTTTCAATCCGCTGCTCTACCAACTGAGCTATCGAGGCAATCACGTGCGACATCACAAATCGCTGTGGACGCGTATTAAACGGATTTACGCCCTCCAAGTCAATAGCTTTTTGCTAAAACTACGGGATTTTTTGTCTGTTTAGCCACTAATTGTGCGATGCTGCGGGAAATTGCTTATTTTGTAGGCGGAACGTAACCTTCAATTGTTGGCTCTTTGCCTTCAAACAAAAACGCGACCATTTTTTCTTCTAAAAATTTTCGGTCGGTGGCGTTCATCATGTTTAATTTATTCTCGTTAATCAACATGGTTTGCTTTTTTTGCCATAGAGCAAACGCTTCTTTTGAAATTCCATCAAAAATGCGTTTGCCAATGTCACCGGGATATAACTGAAAATCCAGTCCGTCGGCGTCTTTCTTTAGATGTTCGCAGTAAAC
Organism: Glaciecola siphonariae; assembly: GCF_042652645.1. Lineage (NCBI taxonomy): Bacteria > Pseudomonadati > Pseudomonadota > Gammaproteobacteria > Alteromonadales > Alteromonadaceae > Glaciecola > Glaciecola siphonariae. The sequence goes on along the minus strand of NZ_JBHSGU010000009.1, from coordinate 92,652 downwards.
CGTTCTGGCCATAAGCTATATGTTTCCTCTGTTATAAATTCGTTTCAATTGCTTTTAATATTTTTACCGTGGGAGCCGCCAAGCCGACTTCTGAGCCAGCCCCAATGTTATACCACATGCTAGCTTGCCCCGACGCTTCTGGCTCAGCCACTTCCGACTTTTTAAGCCCTTTCTTTTTGTTATCTGCATACATAGGCAATGGCTCGGGTAGTTCAGGCAAGTGTAGCAATATTGGAGAAATGTCTAAATGGAAATGACTAAATGTGTGACGAAACGCCTCAAGGGCCACCACGCTATCATTACTTTGCGCATCTTTTCCAATCAATTGTTCAATACGCCGTTGTTTGTTGCTTTCATCGCACTCAATAAACCCCCATAGCCCACCCCATATGCCGCTTGCTGGGCGCTGATGCATTAATACACTGCCTTTGTAAAACGGTATAATCATGTAAGTGTGTTTGCTCGGTATGCTCTTTTTGGGTTTTTTATGCGGCAGCTCACTTTGCCTGCCTTGGGCAAATGCCAAGCATCGGCTTTGCACAGGACAGTCTTCGCATCGTGGCTTGCTGCGCGTGCACAGCGTAGCGCCTAAATCCATCATGGCTTGGGTATAATCACCATGACGCGCTGGCGGCGCGATAGACTGCGCCATGTTCCACATACTGTCTTCTATTTTTTTATTGCCGGGCCAGCCGTCAACAGCAAAATAGCGCCCCAGCACGCGTTTTACATTGCCGTCTAAAATAACGTAAGGCTTGTTGTCTGCTAAAGATAAAATGGCTGCCGCGGTAGAGCGGCCTATGCCGGGTAAGGCTACAATTTGCTCAAATGTATCGGGCATAATGCCCTGATGTTCGTCTTTAACACGCACTGCGGCTTTGTGCAGATTGCGCGCTCTGGCGTAGTAACCTAGGCCTGTCCACAAATGAAGCACTTCATCTATGGGCGCATCAGCAAGTGCCACTGCATCGGGGAACTTCTGCATAAAGCGCTCAAAATACGGGATGACGGTTTTTACCTGAGTCTGCTGAAGCATGATCTCAGATATCCAAACCGAATAACGGCTTTTGTTTTGTTGCCATGGAAGTTGCTTGCGCCCGTGTTCGTCAAACCACGTGAGCACCGCATGAGAAAAGGAAAAGGCTGTCATTATTGCGTGGTAATCCTAAGGTGGTTTACTTATTCAAAGCGATTTTAAAAATACAGAACAATCACAATGCTTTATAATACTCGTCAAGATATACGAGCGTTCGCAAATTTGGAACACATGTGCACAACATAAGCGCACGCTCAAAACCCTACAAACAGAAAGTTCATGCATATATGAGTCGTTTTAAGTCAGAAGAAGAAGCTCGCCAAGCGGGTGTGTATATTTCAAAGGTAAAAAGCTTTGTTAAGCGCGAAGGTCGCTTAACTAAAGCGCAGGGCAAAGCCCTAGAAGAGCAGTGGCCGCATATGGGTTTAAACATCGAGCAAGGTTTGCTTAATTTAAACGAAGTGTTTGGCCGTGAGGCGCCGCGCGTGCTTGAAATTGGCTTTGGTATGGGCAAGTCATTAGTTGAAATGGCACAACATGCACCGCAAACCGATTTTATTGGAATAGAGGTGCATCGTCCGGGTGTTGGGGCTTGTTTAGCTGATGCAGCAGACGCCTCACTGAGCAATCTGCGCGTATTTGAGCATGATGCGGTTGAGGTATTGGCCTCGTGCATAAAAGACGAGAGTCTTGATCGTTTACAGCTGTTTTTTCCAGACCCTTGGCATAAAAAGCGCCATCATAAACGTCGTATTGTACAAAGCGATTTTGTGCAAAAAATTCGCAGCAAGCTTAAAATTGGCGGACACTTTCATATGGCGACCGACTGGGAGCCCTATGCGCAATACATGATTGAAGTAATGCAGGCAGCCGAGGGCTATGAGAATACATCAAGCGATGGCGTATTTGTGCCACGCCCCAACTATCGACCTATTACTAAATTTGAGGTACGCGGACAAAAGCTTGGTCATGGCGTATGGGATATTATTTTTAAGCGGGTATCTTGATGCTTTCGTTACCCAGTCAATTACTGATTCGAAATAAAGCCTTATTTGAAAGCGGTCGATGGGCCTTGGTCAATCCAAGCGACACAGCTATTTTCAGCGAGCTGCAGGGCGATATTATTGGTTTACATCAACAGTTTGATAGCTTTAAAGCTTTGCATAAAATCGCGCCTGAAAAGCACGTATTCAGTGCGGCCTTTGATATTTTGCAGGTAACTGAAGCCTTCGACGGTATTGTGGTCTACATGCCCAAGGCCAAGCAGCATCTAGATATGCTGCTCGCAAATATGGCGCATCTAATTAAACCCAATGGTTTGCTAATGGTAGTGGGTGAAAACAAAGGCGGCATAAAAAGTGTGCCTAAGCAGCTTGAGCGTATTGGCGTGCATGTAAATAAACTCGATAGCGCTAAACATTGTGGCCTGATTGCCTGCACGGTTGAGTCGCCGCTATTAAGTTTTGATATCAACAGCTATGGTGTTGAGCGCAGCTATCAAGTCAATCATAAAACGCTAAAAGTGTTTTCATTGCCTGGAGTGTTTGGGCACAAGCAGTTTGACCCCGGCACACAGCTATTACTTCAACAATTTGCAGACCCTGAAAATCTTCGAAAAATGCGCGGCAAGCTTTACGATTTTGCCTGTGGGACGGGCATTATTGGCAGTTATTTCAAGATGGCTAATACCAAGCTTAAAGTAACTATGAGCGACATTTCGGCGCTTGCCATTTACTGTAGCAAGCAAACGCTTTTGCTCAATGAGCTAGAGGCTGAGGTTATTGCGAGTGACGGCATGCAAGAGCTACATTCCCATTTTGAGCACATTGTGAGTAATCCGCCCTTTCATGACGGCTTAAAAAACGAGTATGGTATTACTCAAAGCTTTATAAAAGATGCTTATGCTAAGTCTAATCGCGGGAGTCGCCTTACAATAGTCGCCAATCGATTTTTGCCTTATCCTGAGCATATCGAAAAGACTTTTTTCAAATTTACCACGCTATGTAAAACTAATAAGTTTTGCGTATATGAGGGGTTAAAATAGCCTGATGAAAATACTCTTTCTCATTTCCGAAGTTGAAGACATCATTAAAACTGGTGGCTTGGCCGACGTAGGCAAAGCGCTTCCACTGGCGCTCACCGAGAGAGGTCACGATATCAAAATTATCTTGCCCTTTTATAAGCAAATCAGCGACAGCATGGGCGCAGGTGCAAATCTTATTGAAGCCATGCCAGAGCAAGATATTCGTATTCATCAGCAGCACTACCAGTTTTGCGTGAAGCAACTATCGCTGCATGGCTTAGACGTATACTTAATTGACCATGCTTATTTTAGTGATAACGCTACGCCCTATTCGGAAGAAGCTAGCGCCAACGCCCAGCGCTTTGCGTTTTTCTCGTTAGCGGCGCTTAAAGTGGCTAACGAGCTAAATTTTAAACCTGATGTGGTGCACACTCACGATTGGCACACAGCTATTGCTAATTACTTTGTGAAGAGCGATTTTATTGGCCGGCATAATATACTGGCAGACGCCACGTTTTTTCATCAAACAAAAACTCTGATCACCTTGCATAACGCAGCCTTTCAGGGAGTGTGCGCATTGTCACGCGTGCCGCTCATCGACGAGCAATCTTATTTTCAAATTAGCACCGACAATGGTTACATTAACTTACTTAAAACGGGCATCTTATACGCAGACCACATTTGCCCGGTTAGCCCTAGTTATGCTGAAGAAATTAAGAGTTACATTGGTAGCCACGGCATATTCGACGTGATTAATCTTGCCCCTGAAAAAGTGCGAGGCGTACTTAACGGCTGCGACTATTCCCAATGGGACCCAGCATCTGATCCACTTATTCCCGCAAACTTCAGTTTGGCCAATATGGCAGGCAAAGCAGTCTGCAAAACCAAGCTTCAAAAAGATGCTGGGCTTGCTTCGCTAAAATCTGTGCCGCTGTTTGGCATGGTATGCAGGGCTACGCAGCAAAAAGGATTTGGTTATTTAATGCCAATACTTAACGAACTGCTAACGCACAAAGTCCAGTTGGTGATTATGGGCACCGGTGATGTAAGCATCACAAAATCATTAAGAGATATCGCGCAGGCTCATCCTAAGCAGTTTGCCTTTATTGAGGCCTTTTCGCCTGAATGGGCACACTTGATTGAAGCGGGTAGCGACTTCTTTTTAATGCCGTCGGAATTTGAGCCCTGTGGCCTTAACCAGATGTATAGCTTGGCCTATGGCACACTGCCGGTAGTGCGCAAGGTGGGAGGATTAGCCGACACCGTCGTTGACGCAAGCGATGAACACGGCACAGGATTTGTATTTTGTGACCCTAGCCCCGATGCCTTATTAAGTGCTTTGCGCCGCGTGTTACTATTAAACAAAGAACAAACAAAACTGCTTGCAGCAATGCGGGAACGCGCTATGAAAACACGTTTTACGTGGAGCCAAGCAGCTTTAGAGTACGAACAGATATACAATCAATAACAATCTATTTGTTTTTTATTAATTTTTTTGGCGCTTGATAGCTCGGTTTAACAAAAAAGTTACTTTTCAAGTGCGGTCTTTTTTGAAATACTGTATGTTGAAACTGGCAATAAGTAAGAGCAAGCTCTTATTTTCGCTGCAACCCGCCAGACATATATCGTTGCGGCATAATCTCTGATGAAGCGACAATTCGGCAAATGTGCCATTTAGCCGCACATCAATAAGAACAGTGTAGAAAGATGCAGACGCCAAATATATTAATAGTAGAAGACGAAGTTGTTACACGCACCACCCTTAAAAGTCTATTTGAGGCTGAAGGCTACAATGTGTTTGAAGCCGAAAACGGTGAGCAGATGCATGATTTTTTTGAAAACAACAACATAAATCTATGCATTTTAGACATCAATTTGCCTGGCAAAAACGGCTTGATACTTGCGCGCGAAGTGCGCGACCGTAAAAACGTTGGCATCATATTCCTAACCGGTCGCGACAATGACGTAGACCGTATCTTGGGTCTAGAAATTGGGGCCGACGATTATCTTACAAAACCGTTTAACCCTCGTGAATTGACCATCCGAGCGCGCAACCTTTTGTCTCGCACCAGCAATTCGGCAGAAGATGATGATTTGCCAAGCAAAGTGAAGTTTAACGGATGGACGCTAGACGGTGACAGCCGCAGCTTAATCTCGCCAAATGGTACAGAGTTCAGACTGCCGCGCAGTGAGTTTAGAGCACTCCATTTGTTTCTGAGCAATCCGGGCAAAATATTAACCCGTGAACAGCTTATTATGGAGATGACTGGTCGTGAGTTACGTCCAAATGACCGTACGGTTGATGTCACCATACGCCGTATAAGAAAGCACTTTGAATCTGAGCCAAATGATGAAGAATTGATTGTGACTATTCATGGCGAAGGCTATCGCTTTTGCGGCGAAGTGGACCAATAAAACAGCTGTTGATTAGGGACTGCTTTAAGCGGCTAAGGGTTAACATAAAGGGATTTAAAAAGAGACCTTAATCAGAAACACAATAAAAACGCACCTAATGCAATCAAAACATTAGGTGCGTTTTTTTATATTGATTCGTTTATTGCGGCGTTTATTACCGCGCCTATTGTTGCCTTAGTTACTACCTTAATTGCCGGCAACCTGCATTTCACTTAACAATACTGAACCAGTTTGCAAAGCACCACGCACTTCGGCTTTCTCGCCAATGGCGACAATATTCATTAGCATATCTTTTAAATTGCCAGCAATGGTAATCTCGTGCACAGGATACTGAATTACGCCATTTTCAACCCAAAAGCCTGCGGCACCGCGACTATAGTCACCGTTTACCACATTAACACCTTGCCCCATAAGCTCTGTCACCATAAGTCCTGTGCCCATCTCTTTGAGCAGGTCCTCATCTGAGTGCCCCGTATGACTGACCAAGCAGTTGTGGATACCGCCGGCGTGGCCATTGGTTTGTAAACCTAATTTGCGCGCCGAGTAGCTCGCTAGCAAATAATGCTGTAATACGCCATTGTGCACAATATCCATATCTTGCGTGCGCACGCCTTCATTATCAAAAGGGCTACTAGCAAGGCCGCGCAGTAAATGTGGGCGTTCCTGTATGCTTAACCACTTAGGAAATACTTGGGTATTGATAGAGTCGAGTAAAAATGACGACTTACGGTAGAGGCTACCGCCACTTATGGCACTGATAAAATGTCCAAACACGCTTGAGGCAATATCGCGATGAAATAGAACCGGCACCTTTGCTGTGTTTATCTTGCGCGCGCCCAAACGAGAGACGGTTTGCTCACCGGCAAGTCGACCAACCGTTTGCGCGCTGTCTAGTTTGTTGGCCTCTCTAGACACGGTATACGCATAATCGCGCTGCATGTCTTGATCATGTTGAGCAATCAATACGCAACTCAAACTAAAGCGACTGCTAGGGTAACCTGCGTTAATGCCGTTAGTATTGCCATACACCCTTACACCTAAATTTGCGTTGTAGCTGGCGCCATCAGAATTAACAATACGGCTATCGGTTTCAAGTCCCGCCTTTTCAGCAATGAGCGCTTGCTCTAGCGCATACTCGGCGTCAAGCGCTTGAGGATGGTATAGGTCTAAGTCGGGAATATCGCGTGCAATCATATCGGCGTCGGCAATACCTGCGCACTTATCTTCGCTGGTATACTTAGCAATCTCTACGGCCTTTTCAACAGTAAGTCTTAGCGCATCGGGGCTTAAATCGGCGGTTGACGCATTGCCCTTTTTATTGCCCACAAATACACACACGCCAAGTCCACCGTCGTTTGTAAATTCAACCGTTTCCACTTCTTGCATACGCGAGGTCACTGAAATCCCCTGCACTTTCGACATGCTGGCCTCGGCGGCAGTGGCGCCTAGTTTTTTGGCAAGAGAAAGGGTTTCATCAACGATGTTCTGTATTTCACTAAGCTGCTGTTGTACCTGCATAAACGACACTTCACTCTCATTAACTTCGTTAGGCTGCAGCAACAATTATGTTTTCAAATGCAGCCCTGTTACAATTGCGCCCAAGTTTAGCACTAATGATGTAAAAAAACGCCCTATGAATAACGACGCATTTGATTCAGACCCGCAAGGCGAAGAATATAGCGCAACAGAATTTACCAGTAAGACTCAGCTTAAGCAGGCCTCTGAAGCGCTCAAGAAGCTAGGACTCGAATTGGTAGGCCTCACCAAAGGTGAGCGCGAAAAAATGCCACTTGACGATGAGCTTGATAGCGCCCTAGAAGTAGCTTCAAAAATTAATCGTAAAAAAGAAGGCTTTCGTCGGCAAATTCAGCTTATCGGCAAACTGTTACGCCAGCGTGATGTCGCCCCTATTCGTTTGGCGATCGACAAATTACGTAACGCTCATACACACAGCGTAAAAGCCTTTCATGGGCTAGAGCGGACCAGAGACACGCTTATCAAAGAGGGTGACGATGCAGTTCAAGCACTCATGGCCGAGCACCCTCAGCTAGATCGCCAGAAGCTAAGGCAGCTTATTCGCACTGCAAAAAAAGAAGCCTCAGAAGCAAAACCACCAGCCGCCTCTCGAGAGTTGTTTAAATATTTAAAATCAGAAATTTCTTAATCGCTTAGTTATATACTTGCCAGAACATAAGACTCAAGAAATTTGTTTTAACAGCTTACTCAACAAAAAACCCGCCAAAGCGGGTTTTGAATATTCAAATTGGACACTTATGCCTTGCTTGACTTTTTGATCACTCTAACACCTAAAAGCGCTAGCAAAAATAGCATAAGCATAGAAGGCGCAGGCACTTGTGTAGCCGAGATAACGCTTACGTTATCGCCAGTAGCAATAAACCACATATTAGAATATGTGTAAGGCGTTCTTGTTATAGAGACTACGTCGTAGCTCACTTTGAAACCAGAGAACTCTAAGGACTGACCTGCAGTCAGAAACTCACGAAGTAAAGGGCCGATGTGGGCTGCGCCACCGTTAGCAGTGCCGATGTTAAAAATCGATGAAGCACCGTTAATCAATGTCGGGGCTAGAAACTCGAAAATAACGTTTTCGATAGTAAATGAGCTTTCATTATCTACGCCCAAAAACCAGCCCACGAGAGACTCATTGCCATCTTCAATTTTTAATCTATCGTTATTTGCAAAGCTAACATTAAATTCAACACTGTCACCAGCGTCTAAAGTAACCGGACCAGAATCTAAAGGAACGGTGTATGATAATCCTAGCGCTAAGTCATACTCCGTGCTGACATTGATTACGGCTGCATTTGCAATCATAGGTAATAGTACTAGGCTCGCTAGGAGCGCCTTCAACTTCAACATACTTACTTCTAATTAAGTTATGGGTAAAAAGTCGATACAGCAATTAACAAGCCACTAGTTAAACCCATGATTTTATTGAAAGTATTTTCTCAAGTTGATTTTATAGTAAAGAATCCTGACACCTCTACTGCTTAGATGCATCCATCCGGGCTATCAGAATTGTCTAGAAAGCAACAAGGTTACTTGTATTCACACATATAACAAATACTCAGCTTTTACGCTTTAGCCTGTTGTTATATTGCACTACGCGATTGCGTCCAGCTTCTTTTGCGCCATATAGTGCGGTGTCGGCGAACTTCATCGCTTGACTAGAGCTGTTTGCCTCTAACATTGAGGCAAGGCCGATACTAACCGTCATTTGAATGTGATAGTCGTCTGTTACCAGCGGCTTTAATTCAATTTGCTTACGAATTTGCTCTAACTTGAACAGACTTTGCTGCATGTCTTGCTGTGGCATTACAATACAGAACTCTTCACCGCCAGCTCGAGCCACTATGTCAGTGCTGTTGGTGTTAACTTGCAAAATTTCAGCAATATGTTTTATTGCCCTGTCGCCTATATCATGACCATAAGTATCGTTCACTGACTTAAATCGGTCTATATCGATGATTGCGATGGCACACTCACCTTTAAAAAGCTTTACAGTGGAGTGTTCTTTTTCGAGCGCCTTAACTACATCAATTGAGCACATACGTTAAATAGAAACCAAGCCTATAAATAACGCTTACGCCATATTAAGTATACGGCGGGCAAAATGAGTAAGGTCAAAACAAGGGCGCTTACCATGCCGCCGACCATTGGCGCGGCGATGCGGCTCATTACCTCTGAGCCTGTTCCGGTGGTATACATCACCGGCAACAAACCAAGAATAATAGAGGCCGACGTCATCATGACAGGCCTTACACGCAAGCTTGCTCCATTTTGTACAGCCTGTATCAGCTCATGTAAACTAGGCGTTATATTGGCTTTAGCACAACTTGTGAGCATGCGATCATATGCTTGATTGAGATACACCAACATGATCACGCCAATTTCTACGGCAACGCCAGCCAGCGCGATAAAACCCACCCCCACAGCTACTGAAAAATTAAAGCCCTGTAAATACAGTAACCAGATGCCGCCAATCATGGCAAAAGGAAGCGTGATGATGATCATGCTTACCTGCACCATGTTTCTAAAGTTCAGATAAAGCAAGACAACAATGATCGCTAGCGTGAGCGGCAATACTAGGCTCAATTTCTCTTTTGCACGCATCATGTATTCATATTGCCCAGCCCAGTTCAGTGAGTATCCGGCGGGTAAAACGAGCTGCTCATTTACAGCTTGTTGCGCGGTGGCAACGTAGTGACCAATGTCAACATCGTCTATATCAATAAACACCCAACCGTTAGGGCGCGCATTCTCACTTTTTATGCCCGCTGGACCTTGGATAATGTTAATCGTTGCTATCTCGCCTAAGGCGATATGTGCACCGCTTGGCGTGACTATAGGCAGGTCGCTAAGCGACTCTGGCGAATTGCGATATGCTTGAGGGTAGCGCACGTTTATCGGATAACGCTCTCGACCTTCCACCGAAAGCCCCACATTCATACCGCCCACAGCGCCACCAATAATTTGCTGTACGTCTGCGATGTTAAGCCCGTATCGCGCCGCCTGCGCTCTTTTGATATCGATATTGATGTAACGTCCGCCGGCAACGCGCTCTGAATAAACCGAAGCGGTGCCATCAAGCCCTCCTATAATGACTTCGAGCTGCTGACCTATTCGCTGAATTTCATTTAAGTCTGGGCCGCCTATTTTAATACCCACTGGCGTTTTGATGCCGGTTGCTAACATATCAATGCGCGTTTTAATGGGCATCACCCATGCATTGCTTAAACCCGGGATATTTATCAGTTTTTCAAACTCTTCTATCAGGGCCTTGGTATCCATGCCTTCTCGCCACTGAGATTTTGGCTTTAGCTGAATAAAAGTTTCAATCATGGTGAGCGGCGCAGGGTCAGTTGCCGTTTCTGCTCTGCCAACTTTGCCAAATACAGTTTGCACCTCAGGCACGGTTTTAATGAGTTTATTGGTTTGCTGCAACAGTTCTCGCGCTTTACCGACCGAAATCCCAGCGTAGGTAGTAGGCATATACATCAAATCGCCTTCATCTAGCGAGGGAATAAATTCGCTGCCAATTTTGCTAAGCGGCCAAAGGCCCACTATCAATATCAATAGCGCCGCGAAAATCGCAGACTTTGGATAGCGCAATACGCACCCTAAACAGGGGCGATAAATAAGAGTCAGCAAACGATTAATGGGATTTTTTTGCTCGGCTTTTACTTTGCCGCGCACACAATATCCCATCAGCACCGGCACCAGAGTCACCGCTAAAATCGCGGCAGCAGCCATGGCATAGGTCTTGGTATAAGCAAGCGGCGAAAACATACGCCCCTCTTGCGCCTCTAGCGAAAATACCGGTAAAAAGCTCACGGTGATAATAAGCAAACTAAAGAACAAAGCAGGACCTACTTCTGTGGCTGAATCAACCACAATTTGCCAGCGATTCTGTTTGGTTAAGGGAGTATCCTCCATGTGCTTGTGCATATTTTCAACCATCACAATGGCGCCATCTATCATTGCACCAATAGCAATGGCGATGCCTCCTAAAGACATGATGTTGGCGTTAATTCCCTGCAGGTGCATCACAATAAAGGCCAGTAAAATACCCACCGGCAAACTAATAATGGCAACTAAAGATGAGCGCAGATGAAACAAAAACGCGATACACACCAAAACCACCACAACAAACTCAGCAATGAGCTTGGTGCTTAAATTATCGATGGCGCGCTCTATTAGCGCGGAACGGTCATACACGCTGACAATTTCTACCCCGTCTGGCAGGCCAGCAGAGAGTTGCTCTAACTTAGCTTTTACACCCTTTATGGTTTGCTGCGCGTTTTCACCAGAACGCATAACCACAATGCCGCCTACTGTTTCACCCTCACCATTTAACTCAACAAGGCCTCTTCGCATTTGCGGACCGAGTTCAACGCTCGCCACATCTTTAATAAACAGGGCCGTGCCTTGGTCATTTACACCTAAGGGAATATTCTCTATATCTTGTTTATCCGAAATATATCCGGTGGCCCGTACCATGTATTCAGCCTCTGCCATTTCAATCACAGACGCTCCGAGCTCTTGATTGCCTCTGCGTATCGCCATTTGCACATGGCTTAAAGGAATGTTGTAGGCGCGCAGCTTATTTGGATCTAAAAGCACTTGATACTGCTTCACCATGCCGCCAGCACTCGCCACTTCCGACACGCCAGGCACCGTTTGCAGTTCAAACTTCAAAAACCAGTCTTGAATACTGCGAAGCTCTGCAAGGTCATGCTGATTACTTCTATCAATAAGCGCATAAAGGTAAATCCACCCTACTCCGCTTGCATCTGGACCGAGTTGGGGCCTTGCGCCCTCGGGCAAGGTAGCAGTAACTTGCGACAAATATTCCAACACTCTGGCTCTCGCCCAGTACATGTCGGTTTTATCATCAAAAATAATGTAGACATAAGAGTCGCCAAAAAATGAAAAACCGCGCACCGTTTTTGCACCCGGCACTGAGAGCATGGCAGAAGTGAGCGGATAAGTGACCTGATCTTCAACGACTTGGGGCGCTTGTCCTAGGTAGCTGGTTTTTACAATTACCTGCACATCAGACAAATCGGGTATGGCATCCACTGGGGTATTTTTTACGGCAATTAAACCAGCGCCAATCACTATCAAAGTGATCAACAGAACAAAAAAGCGGTTGTGCACGCTCCAACGAATAACGGCGCCAATCATTACATGCCCTCCATCGAAGGCGACATAATGTGTATATCTGTTACCTCATACATTCCTGATGGCTGCTTTACAATGGTGGCATGTATCTGCATACCTTCTCTTAAGTTTTGTATGTCAATTGTCTCGGCAAGCATGAAGTCCATCGTCATGGCCGGCATATTCCAAGCGTCTAAGGCCTCGTGACTTAAATTGATTTTGTGCTCGCCGGCGCTATCTCCAAATATAAGCTTGTTAATGGTGGCTTGCGCCATCACAGATTCTGGCTCATCGCTCATGTCTTGCATGTTTGATGCAGGCTGCATACGCATAAAATCTGAATCAATCGCGCTTTGTGAATCAATTAAAAATTGGGCTGAACTTACTATCTCGTCTCCTGCTCGCAGACCCGACGTAATCTCAATCATATCTTGCGCCATGCGACCTAAAGTCACCTCTATCGACTTAAATTTACCTTCACCTAAGGCAAGCACAACGCGATTTTGTCGTCCGGTGCGAATAACCGCTTGGCTGGGCACTAGCAAATAACGTTTTGGCAAAACCGCGTCTGAGTCTTGCTCAGTATGAATACGCAAATTGGCATACATGTTTGGTTTTAGTTGGTAATCAGGATTGTTGAATCGCACGCGTGCTCGCAGTGTGCGCGTTTGGCTGTCGAGCGAGGGATATATATAGTCAATCGTGCCCTCCCACAGTTTACCGGGGGCATAGTCTAAGGTCATGCTCACTCGCTGCCCAAGGGCGAGCTTTGCGGCATCACGCGCAAAGACATCGGCATCTACCCACACTTCGTCAAGAGCACCAATAGACATTAATGTCGTTCCTGGTTTAACAAAAAAACCTTGCCGTATATTGAGGTTATCGACAAATCCAGTTTGCGCAGCCTTAAACACTATTTTTTGCTCAACCTTTTTTGTTTGATTGAGTTTGCTAATAACGTCACTTGGCACTTGTAGTGCACTTAGGCGCGATTGCGCTGCGTTTATCAGCGCTTTACTGCCTCGTTGCACTGCCAATAAATACTCTTCTTGTGCATTTACCAGTTCGGGTGAGTAAAGAGAATATAGCGCCTGACCTTTAGTTACATAATCACCGGCGGCTTTAACATATAGTTCTTCCACCCAACCTTCCACGCGAGGATGAATGTGTACGAGAGTGTCTTCGTTGTATCGAATCAAGCCCACTGTATGAATATCGCTATTAAGCGGGCGAAGCTTGGCGGTAACCGTTTTTACGCCTAAATTGTTTATTACATTGGCATCTATGCGCACAGTACCGGGGCTATCGCTTTGCTTACCGGTTTGACTATCGCTGGCATACACCGGCACCAAGTCCATGCCCATTGGTGACTTACCCGGCTTGTCGCGTCTAAAGTTAGGGTCCATTGGTGCTACCCAGTACAGGGGTTCTTTAGGTTTCGCCTTGTCGCTGTTGTGCTCATGCGTCATGTTGTCAGCAGCGTTATTAGGAGAATTACCTAAAATATCGGTGTTTGAAAGCGTTACAAACATAGTTAATGCGCCAACAATGATGCCGAATATGATACCTGCAACAAGCTTTTGCTGAACGCTAAATTGACTGTTTAATTGGCTCATGGCTGAAGTTCCTGCTGGTGAGAAAAGCTAGCAGCTTGAACAAAATAGTAGCCCAACTGCATTTTTGTTTTGTTAAGTTCAAACTCAATGTTTAAAGCGTCGAGTTTGGCATTGAGTAAACCGATACGTGCTTGCACCACCTCGGTGAAGTCGCCTTCATCATTGGTATATGCACTCAAGCTGGCCTCAGCCTCTTGTTCGCTTTGCACAATAAACCGCGTGCGGTAAAGCGCTTGGCGCTGAAGTAAGCGCTCGTAATTAGCATAACTTGCATGAATCTTTGCGAGCATGTTTCTAAGCGCCAATCGCTTTTGTGTTTTGCTCGCTTCAGCCTGATTAACCGCTGCTTTGTAGCTTTGATCCTGACGATTTTGCTGAAACAAGGGCAGGTCGACGCTTAAGCCGATTGACAAAAAATCTGCGCGACTGCGACCTATATCATCGTCATCTCGATGCGCATAGCTTGCATTCACCGCCCACTGAGGCTTGTACTGCTCCTTAGCAAGCGCCACTTCATTTTGTTGGGCAAGAATATTTTGCTCAATGCCGAGCACCAATGGGTGAGATGAGATAAATTCAATCAGAGGGCTTTGGTCGCGCTGCCTAACTAGCGCAATGATTGCCTCATTATCGAGGTTTTTATGCTGGCCTTGATGGCCCAAAAAGGAAGCAAGTGTCGTTACTGACACCTTCGGTAATGCCTCAGGTAATATCCATGGTGGGCTTTGATAAAACGCATGTCTTAAGTCTGTAGCGCTCTGTTGATTGAGCTCATAAACGTGCTCAGCATTTTGCATGTCGGGGGCGAGCCACTCATTTAAACGGGCCATAGCATTTGCTTGATTGGCTTTAAGCGCTAGCAATTTATCTTCAATGCGAACAAGTTCGAGCTCTGCGCGCAGCACATCCTGCTGGCGCGTAGCGCCTATTGCAGAAGCGTAAGCGCTTTGGGCAATATCGCCAAGCTGTTCAAATAATGCACGGTCTTGTTCAATAAGCGCAATACTCATTTTTGCCAACATCGCATCTAGGTAAAAATGCGAAACCTGTACAGCAACGCTCGCTTTACGATTGAGTCGTAAAAACGGTTGCTGGGCGGCTACGGCCTCAAGCTGCTCTCGCTTAATGTTCAGGCTATCGCCACGAGCGAGTGTTTGGCTAAGACCAACTTTCAATTGGGTCATAGGCTCTTGATTGAACGCCAGGCCGTCGGTGGGTAAGTTTGCCAAGCTGATACTAAGGCTTGGGTCGGGCAGACTCGCCGCTGCAACACTTCGCGCTAAGCTAGCCTGTTGCTCAAATTGACTCCTTTTTAGCCATGGGTCGTTAGCGCTTGCTAGTTCAATAGCATGCTGAAGACTGAGTACTCCAAGGGCGCTCTCAGCCGCACTCGTAACCTCTTTGCTGTGAATACTACTAGCGAAGGTTGTAGCAGGCAGCCACATTGCAAATAATGTAAACAATGCAATGAGAAAAAGCTCTTTTGCACATTTTAACCAACGGCAATACGCTAGATTTTCTCGAAAAGGCTTTAATAAAATGCACACACACACTTTACAAACAGTGATGTCGTGGTGGCAATCGTGAACATAAGTCATAAGGGTTATCTCAAACTTTCATTTAAAAGGAGAACAAAAAGGACTTTATAAAATTACTCAAAAGCCTCTAACGCGCAGCAACAAGCAGGTATATAAGTAAGCAAGTGCTGCTGCACTGTGTCTTCAAACACAAATTTCAGGCACAACTTGCCTGCTAAATGAAAGAAAGTTTGGGCGGGCGGGGAGGCAGAGCAATGACGAGCTCTACAAATCTTGATTGATAATCAGGGAGTTGAAACATATTTTGCGCATAAGGCGCTTGTACAGGGCTGTCGAGAAGTATTGCAATCGACATGAAGGCTACTAAGCATTGACATTGCTCGTCGCAACATTCACAGGCCATGCTCATCATTGGTGATAAGGCCATATCCGCCATCTCCACACCTGCGTCATTCATATCGTGGTGACTATGCTCGGACATGTGCTCGGTCATAGCTGCTGGTACCGGGGCGTTATTGCTCATACAGGGCATCGACTTGCACGCAAACGCGTCTGCAATTTGAGAAAGTAGCAGAAGCATGCAGATTAGGCTGGGCAGTAGACGCGTTTTCAGAGATCACCTTTTTTGATTTGGCTTACGCTGTATAACTAAGCTCGGAATACAAGCATAAAATAAAAGCATAAAATAAGCCATCCATAAAGTGTTGATTTATGCCGGCTCGTCTGGGTATTTCAGACCGAACTGCGCTCTAAGCTCATCCATGAGAGCAAGCATGTGAATCGACGTTTCAAGAGGCAGTATTGAACTACTGCGAAGGCCGCGTTTTAAACAGTCATTTACATGCTCAATT
This sequence comes from Glaciecola siphonariae, assembly GCF_042652645.1. Classification (NCBI taxonomy): domain Bacteria; kingdom Pseudomonadati; phylum Pseudomonadota; class Gammaproteobacteria; order Alteromonadales; family Alteromonadaceae; genus Glaciecola; species Glaciecola siphonariae. Next base: position 76,489 of record NZ_JBHSGU010000009.1, on the reverse strand, counting down.
TCAAAGCGAAACTTCTCGTCATCATCAAAATGAAAATCGTGTGTAGCAGGCGCTTGCCCATCAACATACACCTCAATGGAACGAGCACCTAGGAAATGCGGCACTTTTATATGGCCTGCGTCACCGTAAATAATCGCCTCAATCGGTGCGCTTTGCCTAAATCCTGCAGACAGCAGAGCAGTTTGCCCGCCCTCATAAGCAACTAAGTAATTAGACACTTCATCGACCCCAGTGTGACTCATGACGGCACTTGCCTTACAAGATACCACGGGCTGGTCGAACACGATGTCGGCAAAGGTGATTGGGTATATACCCAAATCTAAAAGTGCGCCACCCGCTAATGCTGGATTTAACAAACGATGCTCGTCTTTCATCACGCGGTTTAAACTAAAATTTGCATAAAGCGATTTGAGCTGTCCAATCACCTTTGCATCAAGCATATGTTTAAGCGCATTAATTGCAGGTAAAAATCGCGTCCACACGGCCTCTACCACAAGTAAATTTCGCTTAGATGCTTCTGCCTTAACTTTGCGCGCTTGCTCGGCGTTGACGGTTAGCGGCTTTTCGCACAGCACGTGTTTGTTGTGTTTTAAACACAGCATAATATGCTCAAAATGGAAATTATGGGTAGTCGCGATGTAAATGACATCTAGCGACTCATCTTGCACTAGTGCCAAGTAGTTCTGATGCACTTTAGGGATGCCAAAGTGTGCAGCAAAATCCTCTGCACGACTTTGCTGAGACGCTGCACAAGCCAATAGCTCACTGCCACGCGACGCATGAAAGGATCGGACGAAGGTTTTTGCAATATGACCGCAGCCTAAAAGCCCCCACCTGATTAAGGTTTGTTCTGCCATGAGCATCGCCCCGATTGAAGTTTACCTATAATGTTTCTATTAATATAACCGAATAGGCAAATTAGGTCTTGGGCTCATTCGATTAAATAGAAAATAGCGCAATAAAATTGCTCAATAAATCAGCACTTTACAGACGTTCAGCCGTCTAAAATAATGTCAGCTTTCTTTACAATCTCATTATATTCAAGCTAATTACAACTGAAAAATCTAAGCAAAATAAACACTTATTTTAGGGGCACAAAACTTGCACTCTAGTACAGTCTGGATTTAAAAATTATAAAAATCAGATTCAGAACAATAAATAAAATACGAATGAGCTAAAGCGTAAATATTGGACGTTGATTGTTGTACCGAGCAACTGGGTAATCACAAGATTCCGAAAGTATAACGACTGAAGTTTAAAATGATGTAAACGGGAGAAGTAGATGAAATTCAATAAATACCTATCAGGTATTGCTGTCTCTGCTGCAGTTGCAAGCTGTTTTGCCTCAGCTGCACCGAACATAGTTCAAGTAGACACAAGCAAATTTTCTGCAACTGGGCCGGCTCCAGTTGCCCCAGCAGCAGCGGATATGTTTATTATTCAGCTGAAAGGTGCACCGGCTATAGCCAAAGCATCTGAGATTGGACAATTAATTCCAAGCAACCAGCTGGTGGCGCGCTTTGGCAACAACTACAACGCTAAGTCACCTGAAATTCAGGCCTACGTTGCAGCGGTTAAAGAAAAGCAAGCAGCTGTTGCATCTGAAATTGGCGTTGAGAACGTGTTTTATAACTATGCACACACTTTCAACGGCTTTTCAGCACGTTTAAATTCTGAGCAGTTAGCTGCCCTACAAAATCACCCAGACGTTGCTGCTGTATACCAAGATGAGCTTCACACGCTTACCACTTCTAATACACCAGCCTTTTTAGGTCTTACAGGTCCAGACGGTCAACACACGCTCGGCATTAAAGGCGAAGACGTTATTGTTGGTATTTTAGATTCAGGTATCTGGCCAGAAAATATGTCTTTTGGCGAGGACCCATCTGTTGAAGAGCTCGCTTACGGTCCTGCGCCAGAAGGTTGGGCAGGAGAGTGTAACGTAGGTTCTGTTGGTCAATTCGTTGATGATGCGGGTAACGTTGTATATAACGACGAAACTGCGCCGGTTGACGAATTTACATGTAACAACAAACTGATTGGTGCTCGTTACTTCGGTACATCTTTCTCTAGCGTATACGAAATGCGTTTTGACCTAGGCGAATTCGCTTCTCCTAGAGACGCAGACGGTCACGGTAGCCACACGGCCTCAACTGCGGCAGGTAATGCTGGCGTTACTGCTGTATTAAGCGGTGCTGACGTGGGCACAGTTTCCGGAATCGCTCCACGCGCTCGCGTTGCTGCATACAAAGTATGTTGGAATGCTAACTACGTAAGCCCTGAAGGCGTAAACGAACGCGGTTGTTTCTTCGGCGACAGCATGGCGGCAATCGACCAAGCAGTAGTTGACGGCGTAGACGTGCTTAACTATTCAATTGGTAACTCTCAAGCAATTAACTCACCCGTATACAACGCAGCGCTTCGTGCTGCCGATGCTGGCGTGTTCTTCTCTGGTTCTGGCGGTAACAGCGGTCCTGCTGCTGCAACAGTAAGCAACATCGCTCCTTGGGTGGCCACTGTAGCTGCATCTACCTATGACGGCGAATCTGCACTAATCGGAACAGAGCTTGAAATCAACAGCGGTAATGTAGGTTCTGAGACTTTATTCTCTCTACCAGGTCAAATCACTGCTCCTATCCCTGCAGAAGGTCTAACGGGTGACTTAGCGCTAGCAGAGCCACTATTAGCGTGTGACCCTATCACTAATCCTGAAGCCTTAGCTGGAAAGATTGCATTAATCGCTCGCGGTGCATGTAACTTCTCAACCAAGATTTTAGGCGCACAAGACGCAGGGGCTGTGGGCGTAGTTGTATACTCTGACGCGCGCACACCAACTGCGATGGGCGGCGACGGTACAGGTATTACTATTCCTGGCGTAATGGTGACTAACTCTGACGGCTTGCTATTGTCTGCAAGTGTTGAAGCAGAAACCACTAACGTAACAATGACGCTTACTCCAGATTCTGGCACCATTACAGAAGTGGGTAACATCATGGCTGGTTTCTCATCTCGTGGCGTGAACACGCAGACGAATGACATCATCAAGCCTGATATTACCGCTCCAGGCGTTCGTATCTTAGCGGCATCAAGCCCAGAACAGCTTAACTTTGGTGGTAACCCACAAGGTGAGAACTTTGCATACTTGCAAGGTACATCAATGTCTAGCCCGCACATTGCAGGTATGGCAGCCTTATTATCTGGTCAATACCCAGACTGGACGCCGGCCCAAATCAAATCTGCGATTATGACAACTGCTCGTCAGAATGTTGTAAAAGAAGATGGTGAGACGCCAGCTGACCCGTTTGACTTTGGTGCAGGTCATGTTGACCCAGTACCAGCGATGAACCCAGGTCTTGTATATAATGCAAACTTAGGCGACTACCTTGGTTTCTTATGTGGTCAAGGCGAAGCAGGTTTAGTATCTACTTTAGCTGAAACTACCTGTGCAGATTTAGAGGCTGATGGATTTGCAACTGACGCAAGTCAATTGAACTATCCTTCAATTGCTATTGGTACACTTGAAGAACCAGAAACTATCACTCGTACCGTAACTGACGTTACTGGCGATGGTGGTGTATATACAGTATCTGTTGAAGCACCTACTGGTATTGCTGTAACAGTTGCTACCTTCGATTCTGAAGGCGTTCAAACTGAAGACGGTCTAGTTACTGTTGCGCCTAACGGCACCGCTAGCTACGCCCTAACATTTGAGCGTGTACCAGGTGAGTTTGTACCAGAGCAATTTGCGTTTGGTGCAGTTACGCTTGAAGGTGATAACGGTATTAACGTTCGCAGCCCAATCGCTGTAAACCCAGCCGCAATCAACACGATTGCTGTACCAGAAACCCTTTCACTATCGCTTAACCGCGGCCGTGGACAAACCTTCGTAGAAACTCTCTACTCAGGTGCGTTTACAATGGAATATGCTGGTCTTGTTCCTGCTGCCGGTATCGAAAGCAGTGCAATCTCTAACCCAGGCGCGTTTAACTTCGGTGCTAACGTTCCAACCTCTACATTCTTAAGAATTAGAGAAGGAACGACACTAATGCGCTTTACGTTAGTAAATGAGTTGGTAAGCAACCCAGATGCAAACGTAGACTTGTTAGTGTATCGCTGTGTAGCCTTTAGCTGTTCTTTTGTAGAGTCTTCAACCAACCCAGACTCAAACGAAGAGATCATCTTGGTTAATCCAGTACCTAACGATCCTGCTGACCCAGGTGCACTTTACATCTTGTTTGCTCAAGGCGTAGACACCCAAGGCGCAGATTCAGTTGATTACACCGTTGCTACTTGGATCACTGATGGCGTAGAAAGCACTACACGCATCACTGCTTCAAGAAGAGCGGTTGAAGGTCGATTCCAAAACATCAGTATTAGAACTCGTGGCTTGAACCCTGAAGCACTTTACATGGGTACTATCGAATACTTTGATGCAGAGGGCGAGTCTCAAGGAACAACTGTACTAGAAGTACAACCATAATCAGAGAATTCCGGGGCGATTATCGCCTCGGAATATTTATATAAATAAGAGGAAGTATATATGAAGTCTCTAAAAAAATTAGTAAGTAACGCCATCCTTGCAACGAGCCTTTTGTTCGCATCATCTTTTGCAGCAAACGCAGTTGTTATAACGCAAGACATCATTGTAGATGGTTTTACATTTGGCACTATTGAAGTTGAACTTACGCAGACGCTTGCAAATAGCGGTGACATAGTTGACTCAGGATTTGATAGCGGCATTTCTTTGTTTAGCATTGAATTGTTCGGTTTGCCAACGCCTGCGTTCACTCAGTTCGATTTCCAAGTAGCAATTGATACGGCTGACTTATCTGCTGGTATAGAGTTTTTCGCGCTTGACGTGCAAGAAAACGGCTTTGACGATTGGAGCTATCAGTTCATTTTTGATACCTTCGACCCGTTCGGCAACTTCATCGACATCTTTTCGCCTGCAGGATTTGTTTTCTTCTCAGCAGACGTACAGTTAGGTGAAGCACGTGTATCAGCACCGGCTACTATTGCATTGCTAACGCTTGCAATCGGTGGTGTGTTGCTACGTCGTCAACGCAAGTAAAGTAAAATCGGCTGAATAAACCTATTCAGCCAAATACAAAATAATCTACATGTTGTGCCTCGCACAACGAACAAAAACCTGATTGAAGCCCTTGGCTTAATCAGGTTTTTTATTGGCTACATTTGAACAAGATGTTTTAGGATATAGCCGCTAAGCCCTAAACATAAAAAAACAGACCTAGGTCTGTTTTTCATTTCACCGAGATTCATTCTCTTATGTTCTAAAATCGCTTTCGCACTGTCACGCCAAAGGTTCTAGGTTCCGATACATAAGACGATATCTTTCCATCTTGCAGGGTCGTATCGAACATTGCGGCGCCATAATACTCTTTGTTGAACACATTGCGCCCCCAAAACAACACCTGCATGTCGTATTGTGTTAAATCAAAGCCTACTCTTGTATTGAAAAAACTATAGCCAGGCTGCAGTTTAAGTGGGTCGTTGTTTGAATCACGAATGATGTCAGAGCTAAAAATACCCTCCACAACCGCATACATGAAAATGTCACTTGTCAGTTCAGTGTCGTAGCGCAGTTGTGCATTCAGCTTGTGCTCTGGCGAACCTGGCAGGCGATCGCCAGCACGCGAGCAGAAGGGGTCTTGAGGATTGCGTCTTCCTGGGTCGTCTATGCCAGTATGAAAGGTATAAGCGATATAACAAGAGCCCGCATCAAATTCGTCATACTGCGCATCAATGTGCGCGTAATTTAAACGAAGCTCCACGTCATCAGTTGGCAGCCACGTTAATTCTACTTCGCCACCAAACGTATCGAGTGCACCGGCATTTTGTAAATTAAAACCGGTACCGTCGTAAGTATTCGCTTGAAAATCATCAATCTTGGTTGAATGAATAGCGGCATTTATACGAAGCGCCTGCTGAGGAAAGTCTGCTTTAATCCCTAGCTCAAAAGACGTGGCGGTTTCGGCATCAAACAAGGGCGAAAAACCACTTGGTATACGGTCGGTATTAGTGCCGCCTGACTTATACCCAGTCGCTGCAGAGGCATACACTAAGGTGTGCCTGTTAGGTGTGTAGCTTAACTTTAAGGTACCGGTCGTTTTACTATCTGCCAAGTCGGTGTCAATGGTTGGTCTAGGCGAGGTAGCCGCTGACACAAACGGAAAGGCCCAGCCTGCAGTTTGCAGAGGCACTAGAGGCGCAAGCATTTCCTCTGTAGGAAGCTGGCCCTGCGCTAATCCAGCGCCGATTTGACCGAGTGCAGCTCCAGCGGCTGCAAAATCTACGGCGGTGGTTTGTGTACCGGCGCTGTTAAGCTCACTAAAACCACTAAATAGTGTTTTGTCTTCATCGGTATAGCGAAGTCCAGCCGTAATTATCCAGCTGTCATTTAGCGAGTAGTCAAATTGTCCAAATAAAGCATAAGAGGTATGCTCTTGTTGCGCAATATGCGGAAAACTAAAACCTGCGCCAACACCTGGCCCTACTGGCGCAACTAAGCCTCCTGTTGCAGCACTGATTTGGTCTAGCCCGGCAAGTAATGGGCCAAGAGGCGATGCTTGTAAGCTGGGTAGCACAGCAATATTGAAAAAGTCAGGGAACTGCTCACCTATTTCAACCTTATAATCTAAATCTAAGTCTTGCGTAAAATAATAGGCACCGATTACTGCGTTAAGGCGCTCACTGGTGTAGTTAAAACGGAACTCTTGTGAAAGCGATTTTTGGGAAGCGACGTTGGTGGTGGTCACTAAATCAATATCGGTAAAGTCACCGTCGATAGTGTCTCGCGAATCAAAGTCACGCAGAGCGCTAATGGATGTTACTGACCATTCATTATTGATATCGTAGTCAACTTGGACCGACACGCCCTTATCTTCATTTTGTGAAATCGGAAGTGAATTGAGTGCAACACGATAGTCAAAAAACTCTTCGCCTGTAAAAATAGTGCCGCCGAGTTGCGCAAAAATCGCGTCTGTCCCAAACACTCCTGGCACCTGTTGCGACTGGAAATTACTTAAGAAGGTGGGCGCCGCACAACAAATCTCATCAATTTCTGAATAGTCTGCGATTACCCGCACGCGTAAATCGTCATTCGGTGTCCACAGGGCTTGTGCTCTAACGCCATAGCGGTCTCTGTCGTGCAGAGTATTTTCACCTAGCGCAACATCGTCTACAAACCCATCTCGCTGACTGCTAAACCCAGTAAATCTAAGGCTCAGCTCATCTTCTACAATATTAACGTTAGACGCAGCAGCAAAATTGAGTAGGCCTAAATTGCCCACCGTTGCCTCTAGTAAACCGTCTCGCTCATCATGCCTTGGCGCTTTGGTACGAATAACAACTGCCCCTGATGGGGTGTTTTTACCAAACAGAGTGCCTTGAGGCCCACGCAGTACCTCTACTGCTTCCATATCGACTAGATTATTAATAATCGAGTTTTGTCTCGCCCTGAATACATCATCAACGTATAAGCCTACTGAAGACTCCAGACCAAAATTCTGTGACGAAGTACCCACCCCACGAATATCCAAATTAGTTTGCGTGGCACTTTGTGTAATAAAGGTTTGCAAACTGGGCACCGCTACTTCTAAATCGACAATATCTTTTACCGCGGCGTCTTGTAAAGCCGCACCAGAGAGTGCAGTAATAGAAACAGGAACGTCTTGCAGATTTTGTACTCGCCGCTGGGCGGTTACTTCAATGGTTTCTAACATCGTATCCTGTTGGATTTCATTTTGTGACGATACAGTTTGGCTTGTATCGTTAACTTGTTCTTGCGCTGTACTAAACGCCGGGTAAAGTGCTGCTAGTGTGCACAATGTGACCGGCAGCATCGTAAAACGGGATAACTTTATTGCAGTATGAGTACTCATACAAGGAGCTCCTTGGCTTTATGAAAGCAAAAATTTATATCTGTCACTTGACATTAAATGATAGTACTATCATATTAAGCACCGTTTATACAACTTAATTTTTACATTTTGTAAACAATTGAGCCCTAACAAAAAGGCTATGCATAGAGCAAACATTAATGAACGCAAATAAAATCAATACCTTAACTAAAAAGCTCGCGTTTGCGACGCCAGAGGTAAACTTGGCGCTGACTTTTGTCACCATTAATTCTTGGTTGCTTTACTACTTTGTAAACGTTGTTGAGATACCTGCCATTCTTGCAGGTTTTGCTTTCATCATTGGACGTTTGGCGGATGCTGTTTTAGACCCTTACATCGGCCGGTTATCAGATCGCATACAGCATAGTCATGGACGAAAGGGATTAATTTTATTAGGTATTATACCGGCCGCGGTTGCATACGTAGCATTGTGGTGGCTGCCCACTATCAGCGCTCAGGCATATACGCAATTTGCGCTTGCCTGTTTGGCATTCGTTGTTTTTTCTTTGTTCTATACGCTTATTACCATCCCAAGACACGCCATGCTGCCCTCACTGGTACCCGACTACGACCAACGCACCAAGCAAGTAACCTACAACGTGAGCTTTGTGATGCTGGCAGTACTCATAGGCATTGCCGTTACCCCAGCGTTGGTATTATTTTTTGCAGGGCAAACAGATTTAGCTACAAGTTCGCCCTTGGCGTGGTGGCTAAGCGCTATTACCTACTCTCTTTTGGGTCTGATATTTTCGATCCCGTTTTTTCTGGTAATCGACGATGTGAAAGGCCCGAAGCAAGCGCCTAGCCAACATCATCTTGTTCGTGACTTTATAAGTGTCTTTAAAGCCAAGGCCTTTCGTTTATTGGTCATGCTGCTGGTACTTAGCACTGTGGCAACGATGATTGTCCAGTCAATGCTGCCGTTTTATTTAGAATCTGTTGTCAAACTACCAGGCAATGAGCAGCAAAAGATGCTTGGTGCTATTTTTTTGCTGTCAATTTTGACCTTTCCGCTTTGGGCCGCTGTGGGCCAGCGCATCGGTAAGCCACGTGCACTCATTTGCGGAATACTTGTATATTTGCTGTTTTTGTCGCTCATTCCCTTTATCCCGCGCACTGGCGCAAGCCCCATGCTGTTTTTAGCAGCCGTGCTATCGGGCGTCGGCATATCGGCCATTAATTTGTTTCCATGGGCGATGCTTCCAGACTCGGTAGACGAAGATACTCTCAACAGCGGCATGCGACGGGAGGGCCTAGTTTATTCAGCCTTTATATTCATGCATAAATGTGCAGGCTCAATCGGCGTTTTTTCAAATGCTATTGTGCTATCAGTCTTTGAGCATCAGGCCGGTCAAATCATACAAAATGAAACCACGTTAGGCGCCTTTGTATGGATGACCGGACCTGTTCCATTTGTGCTTTTTGTTATTACCAGCTTTCTTTGTTGGCGATACCCCATTACCAAAGCCTCTCATCTTCTCACCCAAGAAAAAATTCATGCTATGGAGTTAGCTAATGCGACACCTCAGAAATAAAGTATTTGTTGTTACCGGGGCAGGCTCGGGCATAGGCCGCGCGCTGTCGATTGCACTTGATAAAGAGGGCGCGCAACTCGCTTTAAACGACATTAACGAACAAGCACTGCAAGAAACCGCTAAGCTGCTGAAGAACAAAGCAATTACACGTGCGTTTTCAGTGGCGCAAAGAGACGAATGGCTTGCCTTTAAAACAGAGGTTATGGCGCATTTTGGCGGACTTGACGCGCTTATCAATAATGCAGGTATTGCGCACGAGGCCGTCGCCGTTGAGCACCTTCGCGAAACAGACCTAAAAAAGGTGATGGACATCAATTTTTATGGGGTTGTTCATGGTACGCAAGTATTCTTACCCGAACTTGCGCGCGCTCGTGAGGCGGCAGTTGTGAATATATCGTCTATTTTTGGCGTAACTGCGGTAGGCCTGCAAAGCGCCTACTGCGCGTCTAAGTTTGCAGTCAGGGGCTATACCGAGAGTTTAAGGATGGAGGCCATGAGCTATTATCCAAACCTACTTGTGTCGGTGGTCCATCCCGGTGGCATTGACACTAATGTTGCAGAAAATGCCATTACCGCGGGGTCACGCACCGAAGAGGAGCGACACAAAGACCTCAGTACCTTTAAACAAACCTTTATCACCTCACCAGAAAAGGCGGCTGCTACCATTATTGAAGGCATTAAAAACAGCAAAACGCGAATTCTTATTGGTATGGATGCCAAAATAATGGACCTGACCGCTCGACTCATGCCTGTAGGTTATAGCAAACGCATTCTCAAAGAGATGAAAAAGAATGGCTTGGTCGATGGACAAATTATTGAGCCTATTGAAAAAAGAGAAGGCAAACAGCTATGACGACGGACTTTCCACACATTTATACCGAGCAATTTAGCATTGACCACGACGGTGTTGATATGGCGCTGTGGCGGTGTTTTTCAGACTTAACTCCCGCAACGGGTGCAGCAACCGTAGTGATGGCTCACGGATTTGGCGGTACCATAAATGAAGCCCTTCTTCGCTATGCTGCGCGCTTTGCCGCAGTTGGTCTGAACGTGATTTTATTCGACTATCGGTGTTTTGGTCGCTCCGGCGGCTGGCCGCGCCAATGGATGTCAATTGCAAGACGCCATGAAGACTATGAACATGTCATTGAGTGGTGTAAACAGCAACATCACGTTGCATCCGACAGCATCATTTTATGGGGCAGCTCTTTATCTGGTGGTCACGTCATGGACATTGCCAGTCGCAAACATTTTATAAAAGGCGTGATTGCCCAAGCGCCGTTTGCTGATGGCAAGGCAAACACTGGGTCTTTACGCACCGCTATTCCATTGTTGTATAGCGCGCTAAGAGACAAATGGCGAGAAAAGCGCAATAAATACCCCTACTACATCGCCAGCGTTGGCTATCCTGGGCAGATTGCGGCAATGACCTCCCCAGATGCTATTCCTGACGACTTATGGCAGCAGAATATAGACGCCAACTGGGAGAATCGCACAACGCCGAGGGTGTTTCTTGAGGTAGTAAACTGGCAGCCTGGCCTTGCAACACCTAGTATTCAATGTCCTTTATTGGTGCAGGTAGCAACAAAAGATGAAGTGACCCCGCCCGAGCCCGCGCAAAAAGCGGCTGAATTAGCACCGCACGGTCAGTGTATTAACTATCACATTGAGCACTTCGAGATTTATCATGGCGAGGCTTTTGAACGCACTATTGCCGATCAAATCGCCTTTATCAAAAGCATTGTTGAACTACCTGACTCAGTTGTACAAGTAGGCGGTTCAAGTACTCAGGAAGAAGCCAGCGAAAGCAGCAAAGGCAGCCGTGAGGGAAACAAATATGAAGCATAAACAAATCCGACAGCGAGTAGCACTTGTCACCGGACCGGCCAGAAACATTGGCAAACATATTGCGCTTGAACTGCATAAGCGCGGTGCTAAATTGGTCTTGGCAGGTTTAGAATTCGACAAGCTCGAAGCCATGGCAAAAGACCTCCCAAACACTATCGCTGTTGAAATGAATGTGTGCGACAGCGCCTCAATTCAACACGCATTTGACAAAGCGATAGACGTTTTTGGCAGAGTTGACATTGTGGTATCAAACGCCGGTATTATGGGTTCTGGCGCGCTTGAGACTGCAAGTGAAAGTGCCTTTCAGCGCATGTTAGATATTAATCTTGTGGGCGCGTATCGAGTCGCGCAAATCGCAACGCCCTACTTAGCGCAAACTCGCGGATACTTATTGGCCGTTGCATCAACCGCTGCAGTCGGCAGAAGCCCTTTACAGTCTCATTATTGCGCTTCTAAAGCGGGGCTTTACGCGATGCTCGATTGCTATCGACAGGAGGTGAAGTTTAGAGGCATTGAGGTCGGTATTCTATGCCCTAACTTTGTGAAAGGCGAAGGAGATGACAATCGCGATACCGATGAGCTGATGCAGTTACTATGGGGAAATGTAAATTCAGGTGACGGAGACGCAATAAGCGCTTCAAAGGTTGCACAAATTGCCGTCGACGGTATTAATCAAAGACAAAGAGAAATTGTTGCCCCGCGTAAAATGGCTTGGTTACTTAAATTTCCATGGATAGTACAGCGTTTGTTTGAGCGTCAGTTCACCGATGAAAATATTGAAAAAGCAGTGGCAAAGTCGCATGACCTAAAGCGGCAAAATAAAGAGCTCAATACTGATATAAGCCTCGATACAGAGCGGCCATAAACGGCTTGCAGGCCTTGCCCTGTTCAAGTCGCGCTGAACTATGTAGCGTCTGAAAAGTATAAACAACATAACTACCTGACTCACAGACGCTTTACATGACAGACAAGATTGAAGATGCCTCTTTTATTACGCGAAAACGCTGGGGAAAGGGGTTTCAGTATTTTGATAGCAACAACCGAAAAATACACTGCAGACGGCAGCTTAAGCGAATTAAGGCACTCGTTATTCCGCCTATGTGGGATGATGTGCTCATTGCCACCGAATCAAGCGCTAAAATACAAGCGTCGGGACGCGACGCAAAAGGTCGCAAGCAGTATATCTATTCAGAACAATGGCAACGCCAACAGCAGGCAGCTAAGTTTGGCAAATTGCCAGAGTTCGCCGCGAAGCTTCCCGATATGAGACAATACTGCCACAAGCAGTTGCAGCAAACCCAATGGACACCTGAGAAAGTCTTGTCTTTGATGGTGCTAGTATTAGACGACACCGGCATTCGCATCGGCAATAAACACTACGCTCAACATAATAAAACCTATGGCCTATCTACCTTGAGGCGTAAACACATCGTTGAGCACGATGACGGTATAAGCTTAGAGTTTACAGGTAAAAGTGGTAAGCAGCGCTGCGTAACAATTGATGATGAGTGTTTGGCTAAGCATGTTCAGCAGGCCAGTGAACAGCCTGGCTACGCGCTATTTAGGTACCGCGAAAACGCAAGCGCTTGGTCTGACGTTTCAAGCGATGAAGTCAATGCCTTTATTAAGTCACAAATGGGTGAAGCGTTTACCTGCAAAGACTTTAGAACGTGGACCGCTAGCTGCTTGGCGGTTGAATATTATGTTGAAATGCAGCAAAACAATAAACGTACCGATTCTGCTAAATCGGGCAATACCAAACCCATAAACAAAATCGTTAAAAAGGTAGCAAAAAGCTTGGGCAATACGCCCGCTATTTGCCGCGAGTACTACATCCATCCTAAGATACTAAGCGCTATTGAAGATGACGCCATCAGTACTGAAACACTGCGCACAAACAACGATGAAGACAATAACAGTTCCTATGCACTCAGCGCAGCCGAACGCACGGTATTACGCATCATTGAATAGCGATAAGTCTTACGGCGACGGGTAAGGTTTATTTGGCTAATAAACTTGCGATAGTTTGGCTTAGCTGCTCCTTACTTACCGGCTTCGCTAAGTATTCATTCATTCCGGTGTCTAAACACCGCTTTTTATCATCTGCCATCGCATTGGCCGTCAGCGCAATAATGGGAATATTTTTATACGTGGCTAACTTTGCGCTATTGCGGATTTGATAAGTTGCCTCAAAGCCGTCCATAACGGGCATCTGACAATCCATCAATATGAAATCGAAGTGCTCTGGCGGGTATTGACTCAAGCATGCGATTGTTTGCTCGCCGTTCTCTGCCAGCATACAGGTGATATGAAGTTGCTCAAGCAGGCTTTTGATTACAACCTGATTAACGTCGTTATCTTCTGCAACCAGTACATGCAGGTTTTTGTGCTGCGTTATGTTATCTGCTTCTAATTGCGTTTGTTTTATGTCTTGGTTCGCTTGCTGCTGGTCTTTCACCTTTTCAAAGGGCAGTTTTACGGTAAAGTTTGAGCCGAGTACTTCTTGGCTTGTCACCGTAATATCTCCGCTCATCAAGTCAATCAACTTTCGGGTAATCGATAAACCTAAACCGGTCCCTTGAGATGCTCTTGTGGCACTGGTATCTACCTGTTCAAAAGGCATAAACAAAATGTCTAGTTTGTCTTGAGCAATGCCTACGCCGGTATCGATGATTGAACAAATAAATTCAACATGCTCTTCATCTCGCTGATTAATTCGCACTCGCACTTTTATGCCGCCAGTTTGCGTGAATTTAATGGCGTTACCAAGCAGGTTATACAATATTTGTTTAAGTCGCAGAGGGTCGCCGCAGAATATTTCATCACTTAAATTATGCGCTTTAAAGTCAAAATCTAGGCCTTTATCGGAGGCCTGATATTTAAAGTCGTCTAACAGGTCGTTGAGCAGTTTTTTAAGCACAAAGTTTTGCTTAACAATGGTGATTTTGCCCGCTTCAATTTTTGAGAAATCAAGAATGTCGGAAATGATATTGAGCAAATGTTTTGAACTGTTTTTCACCAAATTCAAATAGTGATGGTGCTCTTGCTTGCTTAGTTTATCAGTTTCTTGATTATCAATGAGCATTTCAACAAGCCCAATAACACCTGATATGGGTGTGCGAATTTCGTGACTCATATTCGCTAAAAAGGCACTCTTTTGCAGGTCAGCGGTTTGCGCTTTTTTCGCCAAATCACGTGCAAGTGACGCACTTTTTTCAGCTCGTTCAATGGTAGCCTCTAACTTAGCGTTCATTTCCTGCGCTTCAGTCAAGTCTATGTTTATACCAGTAGCTTTGATGGGGGTACTATGGTCGTCATAAATAAATGCCGACATACCATGAACATAGCGCGTGTCACCGCCTTCAGTGACCACCCTAAATTTATGATTAAAATAGGTATGCGACTGCACTGCTTTATTGAAAGCGGCTAGTGCTTCGTCTAAATCATCGGGGTGCACCGATTTTATCCAATCATCGAGCTTACCTTGAAAAGACTCTCTGCTGCGCCCGTAAATATCAAATAAACGGTCGTCCCATGTGAGCTCGTCGTGCAGGATGTCGTATTCCCATACGCCAATGTTGGCAGCTTTTAAGGCCAGCACGATGCGCTGCTCTAGCCGCTGACGCATGATATCGTCTTCTTTCTGCTTGGTTAGGTCCTTAAATGTGCCGAAATTTCTGACGACTTTACCGTCAACCGTTTCAGAAAAACCGGTAGCATTGACCACCAAGTTTTTTCCTTTGCTGGTGATAAATTTTAAGTCAACAGAATACGACTTCCCACTGCGTTTTAAACCCTCAACGGCGTCTAACAAAGTAGGTATAGCGTCTGGGTGATAAAAGCTGATGCCGTCTTCAACCTTCGGTCGAAAGGTTCGAGCGTCTGTTTCATGGATACGATGGACCTGATCAGACCAATACACATGATTTGTATCTAAATCAATTTCCCAATAGCCAGTATCGGTTACCGTTTCAATTGCCGTTAACGCTGACTTTACACGCTTGTGTTCTGAAACGTCTTCACCCTTTACGTAAAAATGCTTCCCATCGTCATCAGGCACTATGAACCATTCTAACCATATATGGCTGCCGCCGGCCTGTTGCCATCTATGAACAAAACGCCTGTTGGTGACTTCGGGTTTGGAGACTTGCGCTAAAATCGAGGAGACATCTTCTTGATCGTCAATATGAAAAAATGCTTCAAACTTATGATTAAGCATTTCGTCGGCATTCGCTACCGTGTTGCTTAGCGTGTATTGATTGCACTGCTGAATCAAAAAAGCGTCATCGAGCCTGATGAAAACGCAATTTACGTCTTTAAAGAATGAAAAAGCTGACAGCATAATCGTCGCAGTTTGGCATAGATTGGTTGATCTCTTTAAACGCTCATGTAAAAACAAGGAGTTCGCATTGTTCATGGCGCACAGGCTGTTGATACACAATTTGCAAATACAGCATAGCTGCAGCACTTATACTATGTGAGTTATCGACCCACAAGCTAACAACTATATCGGTTTACAACAAGAACAACGAAAAAGCCGACATTAAATCGTTTGCATTTATTTCCGTTTGTCTTAACGCGCTGGTGTTAAACCTTTGACTTAAACGATACGGATACCAGCCGCCTTTGCGCTTTCACCAACTTTGGAGGTTTGCTCAGCTAACAAGCGGGCCAACACATCACGCGAAATATTGCCAAGCTTCCACTGCATAATCCCTACTAGCGCTTGACTGATCATCATTTGAGCAAGGGCCAAAAGCATTTTTTCTGGCGCATTTCCAAAAACTTTTTCTAAGCTTACGGTATCTCGCATCTCCATCAAATGCAGTTGCAGGTCGCTCACAAGACTCATTTCAAAATCCGCAATCATTTTTCCAATACTGGAGTGATCCCCGCGAAAATGCAAAAACACCTCCATTAGCGGCCAATTTTCTTCTACTCGGTCAAACAGTACGTGATAAAACTCATCGAGTAGCTCAACATCGCCAGCATCGGTTAGTCGCAGTTGCGCCATTTGGTCGGCGAGCGGTGCTCTCACGTTTGTGTCTATTTCAGCGACCACTGCTTTTAGGCATTCATCAATGGTACGAAAATGCGCATAAAAACCCGACTGCACAATGCCAACTTCTTTTGCTAAGCGCGTAGTCGTGAGCGTTTCAGGCCCCTCCTGCATTAGCAAACGAACCGCAGCGTCTAAAATGGCTGGGCGAGTTTGCCCGCGTTTACGACGTGTTTTCTTTTGTTTTCCAACTTGGAATGCTTGCATATTCGACATCGTTAGTTCAACTTAAGTTTAAATAATACAGGATTTATAACCGGAATTAACCCTTATACCAGATAACGGTCTGGCTTTTTTATCTTTATCGATTCAGAACTCAAGCTTTTGTGCATGAGCATATAGCCGCTCAATAATTTTACTCAAGGCTGCTTGTTCATCATCACTTAGGCAATCTAAAAGTGCGCGTTCATATTGGAGAGAGAGCGGTACAATTTCCGAATACACCTCATATCCAGTTTGCGAAAGGCTGATATGTGACCGGCGCTTGTCATCTTTTGCGAGCTTTCGCTCCACCAGCTTGCGCTTGAGTAAATGACTTATTGCACGGCTTATTAGGGATTTTTCAATTTGCGTTTTTTGCGAGATTTCGTCTGCTGAGGCACCGGGGTATTCTCCTAGCACCGCCATAATACGCCATTCTGTAATGCTTAATGCAAACTTATCTTTATAGGTTTGCGCAACAATGCTACTTACCTTATTTGAAACAATAGATAAGCGGTAGGGCATGTATTTTTCTAAAGTAAGCAAACTTTGCTGCTTGGTCACTTATTACTCCTTACTTTATCAATCAAAAAACGCGGCTTTTGCGTAAACAATAACTCAATATTGCTTTGAAGCATATCACAAGACTTGACATTAGTTGCAATTACAACTAATTTAGTTGCACTTGCAACTATTTGTACCAATGGTCCTTAAACGCTACCAGACACCACAGGCTCAGTCTGAATTTAGTTAAAGACCTCACACAAAAGGAAACACTATGGCTGATTTATTCGAAAACCCCATGGGCTTAGATGGCTTTGAATTTGTTGAATTTACCGCCCCGAGTAAAGGCATTTTAGAGCCCGTATTTACCATGATGGGTTTTACTCATGTGGCAAATCATAAATCTAAAGATGTTGCCTTGTGGCGTCAAGGTGATATCAACTTTATCACTAACTATACCAAAAACAGCCCTGCTTTTTACTACGCCCAAGAGCATGGACCATCGGCTTGCGGCATGGCCTTTCGTGTTAAAAATTCTCAAAAAGCCTATAAAATGGCCATTGAAAAAGGCGCCCAGCCTATAGATATGCAGACCGGCGCAATGGAACTAAAGCTGCCTGCCATTAAAGGTATTGGCGGTGCGGCGCTTTATTTAATTGACCGCTACAAGGGCGAGAACACCATATACGACATCGACTTTGAGTGGCTAGAGGGCGTAGACCGCCATCCTGAGGGCTGCGGCTTCCATACCCTCGACCATCTTACTCACAATGTATACCGCGGCCGCATGGCGCATTGGGCCAAGTTCTACGAAGATTTATTTAACTTCCGTGAAATTCGTTACTTTGACATTAAAGGGGAATATACCGGTTTGCTGTCTAAAGCGATGACGGCGCCAGACGGCAAAATACGTATACCGTTAAATGAAGAAGCCGGTGGCGCGGGTGGCCAAATTGAAGAGTTCTTGATGGCCTATAATGGCGAGGGCATTCAACATATTGCCTTTGCCTGTGATGACTTACCGGCATGTTGGGACCGATTAAAGGCTCAAGGCATGAAGTTTATGACAGCTCCTCCTCAGACTTATTATAGTATGTTAGAGGAACGCCTTCCTGGCCACGGCGAGCCAACCGAAGAGCTACAAGCCCGAGGTATTTTGCTTGACGGCACAACCGATGGCGGTGAGCCACGTTTATTGCTTCAGATATTTTCAGCCACTTTATTAGGCCCTGTGTTCTTTGAGTTTATTCAACGCAAAGAAGACCAAGGGTTTGGCGAAGGTAACTTCAAAGCCTTGTTTGAGTCTATCGAACGCGATCAAGTCGAGCGAGGAGTGATTGCTGGCGCTGACAAAACTAAGGAAGGCGCGTAATGGCCATTTCTCGCATTCATCATGTTGCCTACCGGTGCAACGACGCCAAGGAGACCGTTGAGTTTTATCAAAATATGCTCGATATGGATTTTCAGCTTGCCATTGCCGAAGACCAAGTACCGTCGACCAAAGCGCCCGACCCGTATATGCATGTGTTTTTAGATGCGGGCAATGGCAACGTATTGGCGTTTTTTGAACTGCCTAATTCACCGAAAATGGGCCGCGACACTAATACCCCTGAATGGGTGCAGCATATTGCCTTTGAAGTCGAATCAATGGACGCCTTGCATGCGGCCAAAGCAAAGCTTGAGGCAAATGACATCAGCGTGCTAGGTCCTACTAATCACGGTATTTTTCAGTCCATTTACTTTTTTGACCCAAATGGTCATCGTATTGAATTGGCAGCTAATACCCATACGCCGGCAATGATGGCAGAGCTTAAGCGCGTTGCCCCAGAGATGCTAGAGCAATGGTCGCAAACAAAAAAGGCACCTAAGCACGCCGATTGGTTACACAATGGCCAAGGCTTTCCCGGTAGCCAACACTAAGGAGACAGGTAAATGAAATTAGCCAGCTTACAGCACAAACGAGACGGCCAACTAGTTATTGTGAGTAAAGACTTACAATCTATGGTGAGCGCATCTGACATTGCACCAACCTTGCAATCGGCTCTCGATAATTGGGAAAATCTTGAAGCAAAACTTCGCGAACGTTCGCAACTACTTGAAGACGGCGAACTTTCCTCAAGTCCATTTGATCAAAGCGCGTGTTCATCTCCTTTGCCGCGGGCGTATCAGTGGGCTGACGGCAGTGCTTATGTGAATCACGTAGAGCTTGTTCGCAAAGCCCGAGGCGCTGAAATGCCAGAGTCGTTTTGGACAGATCCATTGATGTACCAAGGTGGTTCTGATTCATTTTTAGGCCCGCGCGAAAATATTGTCATGCCTCAAGATGAGGGTTTCGGCATTGACTTTGAGGCTGAGGTTGCGGTTATCACTGGCGATGTGCCCATGGGCATTGACGCTCACAGTGCAATAAACCACGTGCGTCTGGTTATGATTGTTAACGACGTATCACTGCGCGGCTTAATTCCTAACGAGCTCGGCAAGGGCTTTGGCTTTTTTCAATCAAAGCCCTCAAGCGCGTTTAGCCCGGTTGCCGTTACGCCTGACGAGTTAGGTGACGCATGGCAAGATGGAAAGCTGCACTTACCTCTTGTATCACATTTTAACGGAAGCAAATTCGGTGAGCCCCATGCCGGCATAGATATGACTTTCCACTTTGGTCAATTAATTGCCCATGCTGCGCGCACTCGTAAGCTCGAGGCCGGCACCATTATTGGCTCTGGTACGGTATCGAACAAGCTAGATGGCGGACCAGGAAAGCCGGTGGCACAGGGCGGCGTGGGTTATAGCTGCATTGCAGAGATACGCATGATAGAGACCATTGAGAATGGTAAGCCAAGCACGCCGTTCATGAAGTTTGGCGATAGTGTCAGTATTGAAATGTTTGATAATAGCGGCGCGTCCATATTTGGGAAGATTGCACAAACTGTGAAAAAGGCAGACTAGACAAAAGGCGCTGACCTTGTTTGTGACTAGGGTCTGTTGATTTTTCAGAGGCTAGTGTAAGCAAGATGTCTACAGCGCTTTTATTACTTTTGCAGGCACCCCTGCGACTAAGGTGCCTGCTTCAACATCTTTGTTGACGACTGCGCCAGCCGCAATTACCGAGTTGTCACCAATCGTGACGCCATCCAAAATTTTAGCCCCCATGCCAATCCACACATTGCTGCCAATCGTGACAGGGTGCGCAGATTCAATCCCTTTTTTACGTTTTACTGGGTCAAGCGGATGCGTTGCTGTTGATATCAATACACCTGGTGCGCATAGCACATCGTCCCCAATGGTCACTTTGGCTGCGTCCAAAATAACGAGACCATGATTGGCATAAAAGTTTTTCCCCACCGATATGTTGTATCCATAGTCGCAGAAAAAATAAGGTTCTATCCAAGCTGAGCCGCACTCGCCAAATAGGGCTTTGATGATTTTACGACTGCCTTTTCTGTCGTCTATGTCGTGGGCATTAAACTGCATGCACATGCGTTTGGCGTCGCTACGCTCTTTTTGAAGTAGCTTATCACTCGGAAAGTACTCAATGCCCTGCATCATCTTTTGTTTTTCAGTTAACTTAGTCACCCACAATCACCTAATTAAGCTCTGCTTTACGCATATAATTGATACATAATACGTGCATCATACGTAAATTGTGTAGCAATCAAAAAAGGAGATATGACAGGTGAAGTTAATAGATGTTAATAAAGCGCGATACCGACGCCATTTGAATCGCGTTATAGCGGCATGCATCGTCTCATTGGCCCTCGGCAGCCTAGGCATCTCTCAAAGCCTAATCGCTTTGTTTCCAGACCCAAGCGGCAGCCATTTTCATTGGAATTTATTGGGCGTAATCGTCACCAGTATTGCTATTGGACTTACGCTAAAGCATTTTCGTGGGCACAGCTTTATGACAGAAGTGGTTTATGTATGGGAGCTTAAAAAAGTGCTCAATCGGATTAATCGTAAAATGACCAAACTACAAAAAGCGGCCGAACAAGGCAATGTCGATGCGATGAATGCGATTCAGTATAGCTACGCTGGCTCTCGCTTGCTTTGGCAGTTAGATGATAACACTATTATGATGGACGAACTTACCGTCAATCAGGCTCAGTTAGATGCATTAGCGGCAAAACACAATGTGACGCTAAGTGCAGAAAATTACAAGGAGGAATTACTCAATAATTTTTAAGATTTTTAATAAGTTAGCTTCATCTTTTTACCCATTCACTCCAGCATACTGTCGCTTATCGGTAACAAACATGCCTGAAAAACGCGTTAATATTTTCATTTAATTAACAATTGGCTAACAAAATTTCTCAAATCGTTATTCTTGATCGACACGCCTTTGTGAGTGGTTTAGGCTTTTTTGGCTCATCATCCACATCACCACATAAAAACGCCAAAGGATGAAGCAAATTTAAACGCGCATATCTGCTAGTCAAATTGGCTTTATTGGCACTGATACATTTTCTCGCTACTCAGTTGCTTTTTGTTATCGACCAATCCTCGGTTTTATCCCCGAAGCCTAGTGTCGTGCTCGATAATTAATTCACCACACACTCAACAATTGAGGAATTAACATGAAAAAGTATTATTTGTATTGCTGCGTCGTCTTGCTCGGCATATTAGTATCTGCTCAAGCGCTTGCGGGCACAGTGCGCCTGAAAGAAAATTGGGGCGGGCGCTATCTCACGGCTACAAGTAAAGAAGCTTGGTCAGTAGTAAAAAGTGCTAATAACAAAAGCTCTTGGGACAGCCAAAAATGGCAAGAGGAGTCTTTAGGCAATGGCGTGTTTCGTTATAAAAACAAATGGAATGGTCATTACCTAACTGCTACTGCACAAGGAGAAGGAGCAGAAGTTAAAACTGCTCCACTTAATAAGTCTTGGGGCAGCCAAAAGTGGCGACGCAAGAATGCAGGCTCGGGTCAGGTTCGTTTGCAGAACGTCTGGACAGGCAAATACGTTAATAACACGGCCAATGCAAATTGGTCTGACCTTGTAATGAGCAATTACAATGAAAGCTGGGGAAGCATGAAATGGTCGCGCACGGTGTTAGGCACAACACCCCCGCCAGCGAACGAAGGTAACCCAAAGCCGCAAACCTCTACGCATAACTACGGGCATGCACTGCAGCTTACTCCGCTCTTCTTTGCGGCGAATCAGTTTGGTACGCTAACCGACAAACGCTTGCCATGGCGTTCTAATACCTCAACAGACGGTAATTTATCGGGTGGCTGGGGCGACGCTGGCGACAATATTTTATTTGGCAAAGCGCAGTTTTCAGCAATAGCGGCAATGTGCGTGACCGCGCATTTCTTTAAAAGCGAACTGCAAGAGCTAGGTCAATATGACGAAATTCAAACTCAGATAAAACACGGCGTCAACTTCTTGTTAAAAGCGCATCGCCGCGACAGTCAGGGGAATACCACGAGTTTGGTTGTTCAGTTGTCTGACAGCGCAACCGATCACCCTAAATGGCTAACTCTAGAGCAAACCTCACACTGGCGTCCTGTCTATACTGTAGACAAAGACCGTCGTGGCAGTGACTATGTTGCCCTTGCCGCAGCCGCAATGGGTTTTTGCTCCAAGGTGCTTGGAGGTGACTATCCGGCGAAATTGAAAAACCAGTCGCAAGCGCTGCTGAAATTCGCTAAAAAATACCGCGGTTTAGGTGAAAACAACGGCGTTGTGACCGTGTATAAGAACTCAAATGGCGATGAAGACGAACTTGCTTTAGGCTCTCTTGGCGTTTATTTGGCAACCAACAATAGCAGCCATAGAGACTACGCGAACAACATCATGGATGACCGCTACTTAAGTATGTGGGCCGCAGGCTTTGAGCATCAAGAGCAACTAGTAAGTACCTTGCTATCAATTTGGGGCAATTATCCCGATAGAGAAAAAGAGGCCAAAGCGTATTTTGATACTTGGAAAGACGTTGGGGCAGACCTAAAACGCACCAGTGGCGGCTACGTTTTGCACGACAGCAACAACTGGGGCTCAAGCGGCAGTGTCGCACCGGCTTTAATGACCATGTCGATTTATGCTAAAGCAAAAAATAACACCCGATGGGATGCTCATATCAAATCACAGGTAGATTATCTACTTGGCTCAAACCCAGTAAATATGAGCTACATCTGCGGCTTTAACACCAACAAAAACTGCACGCAAATTCACCATCGCGGTGCTAGCGGCGGTAAAGACTTCAATGGCGTAAACAAAAATATGCTTTGGGGAGCCTTGTTAGGTGGCGTAACTGAAAACGACTACGATTTTGTTGACGACCAGCAAAACTGGACGGGCAACGAACCTACCGTAGACTACAACTCAACCATCCAAGCTCCGCTTATTTATATGTATAGCAAGCATGGCGGCAAGCCGCTAAGCAACAAAGCTCTAGATACTAAACTGCGTACGTGGAACGGTTTTAACTAAACATCATGGTCTATATGAGCTTATAACGTAATTCAGGCTTCATGTTGAAAGACCAAATTAAAAGACCAGCCAAGAAGGCTGGTCTTTTTTTGCCTATATCAAAAATATTTCACCCCATTAATCGGCGTAAATAATTCAAGATAAAATGCAACTCGTCGCAAAATTTCATCTTTTATCTTTTAAACGTGTCGGTTTGCCGCAAAAAAAAGACCTCTGTTTGTTTTTTATGCAATATCAATGGCTGACAATCGCAAGGTCGTCCTTAAATAATAAGCTCTAGTACCACAAAAAAGAGCATTAACACTTCCTACTCGCAAAGCGAAACTCATTAGGTATTGAGCAGTTCACTTAAGAGAGTTTTACACCTAAAAACAAGCGGAACGAATCCGCTGATGTCGTCATGTATACGTGGCGCTCCTTACAAAAAGGTAGGACAAATATGAACATCAATCGATTAATTCTGGGGGCATCTTTTATTGCCGCCGGTACTCTTCAATTAGGCAGCTTAAACGCTGCAGCCCATGGTTGGTCAGAGTTTCCAGCGGCGCGTCAGCAAATTTGTTATGAACAAGGTGGGCTGTGGAGTGGTACACCGCCCAACGCCGCGTGCGCAGAGGCAAAAGCTATTTCAGGATCGTATCCTTGGGTACAAAGAAACGAATTTTCAATTAATATCCAAGACTATAACAATCAGCAAGCGGTACGCAGTGCAGTCCCAGATGGTACCTTATGCTATGCAAACGACAGTCAAAAACGGGGCTTTGGCATTGGACGCTCTGATTGGACGCGCACCGAGCTAAACCCTGGTGAGTTTGAGTATGTGTTTAATGCTACCGCACCACATAACCCCTCCTTTTGGGAGTTTTATCTAAGTAAGCCAAACACCGATTTGAACCAACCTTTAAGATGGAATGACCTGTCTCTTTTAAAAACGGTGGGTAATGTGCCCGTTGAAAACGGGAAGTATCGTATAAACATCACTATTCCCTCAGACAGAGCGGGCGATGCCACCTTATTTGTAAGATGGCAACGAATAGACCCTGTGGGGGAAGGCTTTTATAACTGTAGCGATATTACTATCGTCAATGGCGACGTGACAGACCCTGAGCCTCCAGTAGACCCTGTTGAGCCGGTGGTTCCTTATTTGGTTCAAGGCAGCCAGTTTATTCCCTCTAACATTAGTTTAAATTCGGTGTCGGTTGGCGATTCTGTCAATTTCAGTGTGTTTAATAAAAACGGCGTTGAACATAGTGCCTTTTCGCTTGAGATAAACGCAGGAAACATCCAAGACTGGGATAGGCTTTTGGCTGCTCAAGTAAATGGTTACTACGAAGACTTCTTTAATGGCAATGTCTTTATTGGTCGATGGCACCCTGAAATGGAGCATTACATGTATTTTAGAGACGACCTATACGGTAACTTCTTTAATTCACGTGATGCACGTGCAAGCGGTGTATTTTCAATTACCCCTGCCGAGCAAGCGCCCAACGAAACCGTTGCTATCTCAGCTAAACTCATCAGTGAGCTAAACGACAGTGAGGTAAGCTACGGTGACGTGATTTTATTGACACCTGATGTTGTAGGCGCGAATGCCAACGACGCGGTTTGGGCACAAACAGACGGAGAAAGCCTCAACCTGCAAACAAATGCAAATAACGAGCTGATTGTTGATACTTCCTTGCTCTCGCAAACAGCGCAAACGCTATCATTTAGCCTGTCATTACCCAATTCAGATGCTCAAGCTATTGTCAGTTTTAATTTGACGGTAGATGGTGAAACAACTGAGCCAACTGATCCGGCTGTTCCGACTGACCCAACGGTTCCAGATGGCACGTGGAATGCTAGTGCGGTTTACCTTCAAGGAGACCAAGTCACCTATCAAGGTCGTGTGTGGACCGCTCAGTGGTGGACGCAAGGCGACGAGCCTGGCACTACGGGGCAATGGGGTGTATGGCGTTAACCATCTCTATGCATTTTCCACAATGATAAGTTAACTCAAAAACCCTCAACGGCGCCCAAATGTGGCGCCGTTTCTTATGCGTCTTATGTTAAATGCACATTACCATTATAAATATATAATTTGCCTCATTTTGTTTTAATCAAAATGCCAAGATTGTTAGTAAAAAAAATGAACAAGTGACTTTTTTAAAGTCTTTTTAAACCCATTTTTTGAGGTATATATGCAGCGTTTGTCAGTGTTATTTGTATTGATTTGTTTTAAAGCGTTTAGCAATTCAAGCGTTGCCCAACAAAACGATGCGCCAATTGAAGTAGACGTCATCTATCCAAATCAGATAACGCAGAATATTAGCCTCACATTAAGCGGTACTATTGAGGCTAAGCAAGATGCTAACCTCGCCTCACTTGAGTCGGGTCGGGTCGATGAGCTATTTGTTGAAATTGGCGATGAAGTTGAAAAAGGCCAAGCACTGCTGCGCTTAAATGATGACCTTGGCAAGCTACAGGTGGCAAGCGCTAAAGCCAGCTTGCAGGCAGCAAAAGTTAACCTCAAAGAAGCACAGCGGCTGTATTCAGAAGTACTTGCGCTTTCTGAACAGCAGGTAGTTGCGCAAACCCTAATTGGCGAGCGTGCTGCCTTTTTAGCAAATGCCGAGGCTGAACTTGCCCGCGCGCAAGCCAACTTAGCGCTACAACAAGAAATCTTAAAACGGCACACCTTAGAGGCGCCTTTTACCGGCATTATTGCGTCGCGAGATGTCGATGCCGGCGAGTGGGTAAGTCAGCAAGACACTGTGTTGAGCTTAGTCGATGTCAACCACTTACGACTCAATGTATTTGTACCTCAACAATACTATCATCTATTGGCAAACGCTCGTGACGTGCCGGTTACCGTTATCCCAGACGTGCAGTCGCTTGGCAATATTCAGGCTACGCTTAGCCGCTTTGTGCCAGTGTCGAACAGCAGTAGCCGTGCATTTCAAGCGCAAATTGATTTACCCCTTTCCTCAAGCGCCAATGCAGCGCTAGCCACTGGGATGTCGGCTCGTGCAAAAATAGATATTCCAAGTCAAGCAGGCGCCGAGGGGCTTGGCAATAGCGAAGAGCGCCTGTTAATTTTGCCCTTGTCAGCAGTTAAACAACATCCCGACGGTGGCAGCAGTGTTTTTGTCGTTGAAAACGGCAAAGCCAAACGCATCATTACTCCCTTTGTTAACTTACTCAACGGTGAGGTAAGCGTGTCGGGCTTACCCGCTAACAAACCCTATATAATTACTGGTGTGGAGATTTTACGCGACGGCAGTGCCGTCATCGCAAATGATGTAAGCGAGCGCACACTATGATTGCAGCCACTGTTAAGCACGGCATATTAGTCACTGTAATTGTACTGATTGGCTGTATATTAGGTGTGGTGTCGGCATTGAATATCCCAGTACAGATGATACCCGACTTAGAAGTCAGAACAATCACTGTACAAACCGGCTGGCCCGGCGCTACCCCGCAAGACATCGAAAAAGAAATTTTAATTGAACAAGAGCGCTACTTACGTAGTTTACCCAACCTACAGCGCATGATTTCGTCTGCTGAAATGGGCTCTGCGAGTATTGCGCTTGAATTCCCCTTTGGCGTAGACGTGAACGACGCCCTGATTCGAGTGAGCAATGCCTTAAGTCAAGTGCCAGCTTACCCTGAAAACGTTGACCAACCGAGGCTATTTTCAAGCTCATTTTCAAGCAATGCATTTATGTTTTTTAGACTGGCGCCATTGCCAGGAAACCCCATGCAGCTCGACGTAGATATGCTAAAAGACTTTGCAGATGACTATATTCGACCTCGCATGGAAACTGTACCCGGCATATCGCAGGTAGACGTACGCGGTGGCTCTGCCCGACAAATACAAATAAAAGTCGATGCCGCAAGCCTAGCTCAGCGCTCAATCAGTTTAACGCAAGTGAGAGATGCTATACGCACGCGCAACACCGACGCATCCGCTGGCGATTTAGAAAGCGGCCAGAGCCGCTATTTACTCAGGGTGGTTGGCCGTTTTGAACAGCTCAGTGAGCTTGAAAATTTAATCGTTGCACGTATCGATGAAAGTGACGTTTACCTGAAAGACATTGCCGAAATTACACTCGATCACTTTGAAACACGCGGCTTGTCTTACTCAAACGGTGAGCGAAATTTAACCATGTCGGTACGCCGAGAAAGCGGCTCAAACGTGATTGATATAAAAGCGCAGTTGCTGCCATTGGTTGAAGAGCTTAACCAAACCTTACTTTCGCAAAACGGACTTAACCTGAAACTGTTTAGCGACGATGTGCAGTATGTGTCTAGCTCCTTGAAAAACGTATGGGTGAATCTGGGTTTAGGGGCAGTATTGGCTACCTTAGTCATGTTCTATTTCTTGCGTTCAGGGCGCTCAACATTAATTGGCGTTATTGGCATTCCCATATGCACCATTGCTGCATTTTTAGCGCTTTTAGCATTTGGTCGCACCATCAATGTAATATCGCTCGCCGGGGTTGCCTTCGCAATTGGCATGACGGTAGACAACACCATTGTTGTGCTCGAGTCTATTATTCAGGCCAAAAAACAACAAAAAGACCGGTTTAAGGCGGCAATAGAAGGGGTGCAAGAAGTGTGGCCCGCAGTGCTTGCCTCAACCGCCACCACAGTATTGGTATTTGCGCCTATTTTGTTCATCGAACAAGAAGCCGGTCAACTCTATTCCGACATCGCCATTGCAATATCGGGCGCCATCATTGCTTCTATGCTCGTTGCCATTTTTGTTGTGCCGGTTGCGATGGCCAATATGACAGCTTCGAAAAATGCCGGCACAAAAGCCGAACCTCAGCTGTCGAGCAAATGGTTAGCGCTGGTTGATATTTTTACGCACAACCAAAGCCAAGCGCGCATGTATAGCAGCGTGTTCGCGCTGGTGATTTTAGGAGGGGCTTACCTACTCATGCCGGCAGCCGAATATTTGCCAGAGGGTGAGGAGCCAAAAGCCTTTTCAATAATGAGCGCACCGCCCAGCTACAATCTAAGTGAAATGCAAAAGATTGGCGAACAGCTCAGAGTGTATTTTAATGAATACGTAAACGCCGACCCGGAAGCCTTTGCCTCTGGAAAAACCGACATGCCTCCACTGGCCTATTACAATATGTCGGTATCTATTGGCAGCATTTGGTTTTTAAGTGCGCCTGTGGACCCTGCGAACATTCAACAGATGATGGACGCCATTACCAAAAAATTCAGAAGCTTTGACAATATGCGCGCATTTTCTGCCCGCGGCTCAATAATTTCTAGTAACGACGGCGGCACTCGAGCAGTGGCAGTCGATTTGGCTGGCAGCAATATTCGTGATTTATATGCCGCCGCAGAAGCGGTATATGCTGAGGCCGAAAAGCGCTTTGATAATCCCCAGCTCAATTCTGACCCCGGCTCATTAATTTTAGAACAACCGCTGGTAGAAATTCGTCCGCGCTGGCAGCGCCTATCTGAACTTGGGATAAGCAATCGCGACTTTGGTTATTCGGTCGCGGCTATCAGCGACGGCGCCTATGTAGACGAGTTTATTTTAAACGACGACAAAATTGACATTTTTATGTTTAGCGGCGCAGGCAACCAGCAGAATATTCAGGCGCTTGCGGCAACACCAATCGTGACGCCGCAAGGCAACGTGCTGCCTTTAAATGCACTGGCTGACTTGGTTGAGAGTAAAAATAGCGATAGCGTGCGAAGAGTTGACGGCAGTCGCACCGTTACCGTGTATATCATCCCCCCGCGTGATGTTGCGCTAGAAACCGCCGAGGGCATTGTGCGTAATGAGCTCTTGCCGGCTTTGTGGCAGCAAGGCGACATAGCACAAGGCATTAGCGTTAACATCAGCGGCGCGGCTGACCAGCTTGAAGCCACAAAAGAATCGCTCTCGAGTAACTTTGTGATTGCCATTGCGCTTTGTTATCTCTTATTGGTCGCTATATTTACTCACTGGCGCTACCCTTTGCTTATACTAGCCACTGTGCCATTGGGTATGGCCGGCGGCTTGCTTGGACTTGTTTTAGTAAATGCAGTGAGCGCAGGGCTAGGCGCAATTGGATTAGACGGCTCATATCAACCCTTTGATATGATCACTATGCTCGGCTTTTTAATATTACTTGGCACGGTTGTGAATAATCCGATATTAATTGTAGACCAAACGCGGCGTTTTATTGATGCCGGTCACTCAGTGAAAGACGCTGTGCGTGCTGCCGTACAAAAACGCTTAAAGCCAATATTAATGTCTACCGCCACTACCATTTTTGGCCTAGCCCCGCTGGTGCTAGTGCCAGGCGAAGGCACTGAGCTTTACAGAGGAGTCGGCATTATAGTGCTATGCGGCATTTTTGTTTCTACGTTCTTAAGCTTGAGCTTTTTACCTGCTTTGCTTATGGGCTTACTTAAAGACAAACATGAGGTCAGCAGCGTGCAAAAGGCAGCGAGTGTTTCGACGCTATGATAAACGCTTTTCCCTCAGCTTCTTTTTCTCATACATACGCGCATCGGCTAGTTTAGTCCATGCTTTCATGTCTCCATCGACCTCCGACAGCGAGGCAAAACCAAGACTTGCTCCAATTTCAAACCCAAGGTTTGCAGACACCCTCGTTTGGATGTCTGCAAACCTTTTTAAGATAGAGGGCATTGAGCTTCTTACGTTTTGACTAAACACTAGGGCAAATTCATCGCCTCCAATGCGATACACTTCGTCAGACTCTCTACCTAGGTATGTTAGTTCTTTCGCCATTAAGCGAATAAATATATCGCCTGCCTCATGCCCTCGCGTATCGTTGAGGGGCTTGAGATTATCTAGGTCTATCATCGCTAGTGTATAGTCATCAGAGCTACGACGATTATAAGTGCTAGCGATGGTTTCTAGCTTTGTATCAAAGGCTAAACGATTGCCAATGTTAGTGAGTTTATCGGTAAGTGCGAGATGCTTTGCATCTTGTAATCTTTTATTTATATCGTTTAATTTAAAATGCGCTGCGAGCGTTAACGTTGCTACTTCAAAAACGTGCTGAGCATGAGCGTAATTGACATGGTCGGTGTCGTGCATGGCCATTACATGGCCAATAGGCTTACCCGCTGCGTTTTTAAACACCAAGCCAGCATAAGTGGCTACGCCTAAATCTTGCAGCGCTTTGTAATTTGGAAAGACTGAAACAACGCTTTCAAAAAACGTAAACTTAACGGTGTCGATAACCGTTTTACATGGCGTACCGACAATATCATATTGGTAGTTTTCTAGCTTTTTACCGTTTTGCAAAAAAGTAAGCACTTCTAAGCGCTCTTTCTCAATAAAACGCGTAATAGCAACCCATTTCCAGGCTAAGCTTTCTTGAATAGCATGAGCGACAATCTGAAATATATCATCACGATCTTCAAAATCCCGCGTAAGCTGTGCTATGGGTAGATTACTTGATATTAAATGCCCATTGTAAGGCTCAACAATCAGTGCAGTCGCGATTTCTAAATCTACCAACTTCACCTGATAGCCCATCACTAAATAATTTGTGTTGTCGTTTTCACGATGCCGCAACGAACGCACGAGACTATCTTGTAAAGTCTTAGGCAGATTATCGAAGTGATCATTTTGAGACAGCATGAATCCGTCATAATCAACAATCGCAACGGCGTCAGAAACGCTAGCAATCAAGTCGCTTATTTCAAAAAAATTACTGCTTAAATGCGCTTTAGCGGTCTTCATGAGTTTTCCTCAGGTGAGCAGAGCTTTGTCTATTGAGTATAGTTAGAAATACTGAGACCGCGCTTTTTAATTGATTATTTCGTTTAATTTTTAAGCTATTTGCATTCTAGAGTTGGAAATTGATTAATTGAAGTTAGTGGTTAAAATCATCAGTTGCTTGGAAACTCATATTTGAGTACTCACAAAATGGTGCTTTTGACAAAGCGGGAATTGGTGCAAAGAATTTCATCGCCGACTCAATGGACAGAGCGATGTTGTGGCAGATCAAAAAGTACTATATTCTTTTTGCCACAAAGTGGTCTTCGTTATTTAAGAGATAGTGAAGTTAAAATTATCTTCTACATTATGAACTGACCTACAATACAAATATCAGGCAATGCTTACAGAGAGCATTAGATACTCCGAAGTGTGCAAAGCCTTATTGCTGCTGAGCCAACATCACTTTTTGTTTTGCTAACTCCAATGCCTGATAAGCACTTAATAACTCTGGGTTGTTGTTGATAGTTTCAACCATTGCTTCAAGTTGCTCGCGCTGGCGCTTCTTCAAAGCTAACTGAATTTTAACGTCTGCCACTAGGTTTACTCCATCAGGCCCACCCATTCTTGAGCTGAGGCTCATGGAATCGAAATTTTGCTGGGTTGCTTCACCAATTATTCTCGATACAAAATTTGCCTCGCAAGCCCTTGCCTTTAAACGGCTAAATGCTTGCATACGCTGCTTTTTGCAGGTGACTTTAAAATCGTCTTCATCTATTAGCTGATTCATAAGGTCAAAAAACGCATTTTCTTGCTTTACCAAATTACGACGGTAATACGAAAGCGGACGGTCGCCAATTACATCAATTGCTTCAATGTTACTTTGATACTGTTGCTCAGCATTCTGCATACTCGCCTCAGTAGGAGCTGCGCTTGCCGATAGGCTATAAAAAGCCAAGATCGACAAAGACAAAACCATTGATGACTTAGTCAAACCTTTGCTTCGAAACACTTTCATATCACTTTCCTTGGTATAAAAATTAGTCAATACGAAGATTACTAAATAAACGATATAAGTCAAATCGAGCAAACGCTAACCTACATCGCCATTTGTTTTTTTAACTGATACACCGTCATGCCGGTTACTTGAACAAAGGCTTTGTTGAGTCCTAGCTCAGTTTTATAACCAATGGCTTCTTGGATTTGTGACGACGTATACCCTCTGCTTAACAAAGACTTGGCATGTTCAACCTTCAAGTACTTAAAGTAGCGATGTGGCGGCATGCCAATGGCTTGGTGGAATTTGCGCGCAAAATTTCTCTCACTCATATGCGTAAACTCCGCCATTTCCTCTACACTCACTTCTTTGTTAATCGCGTGCTGTAAAAACCGAATAAGTTCAGCAAAATTATGCTCTGTGTCTTGTTGTTGAATCATCGATAAGCTAATTTGCGAGGCATTGGCCGGTCGGTGGGCGCTAACTACCAGCCGTTTAGCTACGTCATTCGACAGCCTTACACCATGCTGCTGAGCCACAATCTCCAGCGCTAAATCGATACCTGTGCTCACACCGGCCGAGGTAAAGGTATTGCCATCCATTGTGTAGAGCACATTTTCACGCACATTTATATTAGGGAAATTGCTACGCAATACATCTACAGCCGACCAATGCGTTGTCGCGTTTTTATTATTTAGAGCGCCAATAGCGGCAAGAAAGAATGCACCCGAACATATCGAACATTGCATTTTAGACCGTTCACAAAGTGACGAAAATTCCTGCATGGCAGGCTCATTATCCAAGGCTTTAAGCAGACCTTCCTCTTCGCCTCCAACAACAATCACAAAATCGCTTTGCAGTGTGTCGATATTAGCAATATGCGTCATATTTACACTTATGCCGTTAGATGCTCGTGCGCTTGCGCTTAAGTCTATGTTGATTACTACGCAGTCATAAAGCAGCTTTTTAGCACAGCGATTTGCCATCTCAAATACCGCAGCAACACCTGAATAATCGAGTAGTTGAAAGCCATCAAACACAACAAATACAACATTTGTTGGTCGTGTAGAGGGCATCATGTTTAAGGTCGTCAAATTTTTCATATCGACTTAACTTGAATAAACATCAGAACAGCAACAACACACAAAATAGCCAGAGCAAGATAATCTGCAGACACTATTTTTTGAATCGCTTGGTTATAATTCGGATTAAAAAGCGAAAGCAGTAAAAAGCTAACTACGCTTATAAGTGCAGCAATTAATGCGATTATTTGTAGGTTTTTCATAAATGCGGCGTAGCATAAAAAACTGCCAAGCAAACCAAACATTACGGCGCGGTGACGCATTAAAATTGCGAGATTTTGATCAGCAATTGATAGGCCGTATAAATCATTAATTTTATGGATACCCAAGACACCAACGACTGGAATCAAATGAATAATGCCCACCACTAAAAACCCAATGGTTATGACCTTATTCATGAGTAAGACTCTGTTCAAATTTACGAGCTCGCTCAATTAGACTTTTTTTAATGAAAGCAACATCTTCTGACGAGGCCTTGTCGGGAGAGCCACTGTCAAAAGGCGGTTGAGGGTCGTACTCCATGCCCAACTGCACCAATTTCGCGGCATCATCTCCTACTAATTTGGCGATTAGACTCAGGCCAAAATCAATACCTGCGGTGACGCCACCGCCGGTCATAAGATTGCCATCGCTTACCACTCTTGCTTTAGTGGGCACTGCGCCAAGAGCGCTGAGTTTATCGTGCCATGCCCAGTGCGTAGTGGCCTTTTTTCCCTTTAACAGTCCTGCCGCGCCTAAAACAAGGGAGCCGGTGCACACGGCAGTTAAATAGGTTAACTTAGGTGCTTGTTGGCGGATAAACGATAATACCTCTTCATCCTGCATAAGCGCTTCTGTGCCAAAACCGCCCGGCACGCAGAGCACGTCTAATTGAGGACATTCATTTAGTGTGGTATTCGGCACTAAATTAAAGCCCGCATCGGTAGAAATGACCTCTAGGTTTTTCCATATTGTGAACACCTCTGCGCCGGGTACCCGTGCAAGAAACTGCGCAGGACCTAAGGCATCAAGAGGAGTAATGCCCGGGAAAATTAAAAACCCAATTTTAAGTGAGTGCATGGCAAGCTCCATTTGTTTAAGTGTGACATTTTTTAGTAATGCTTTTGGCAATCTTTCAATAATCTGGGCGTACTATATGTTAATTAACATTTGGCAGAAATGACAAATAATAATACGTTTCTGCCATGTATGCATGCTTGAAAATTGCAAGCTCCGTCATAGTCGTTTGCGCCAACAGTGCCGTAAAAGAGTAAAAGGACCCCAGCGAGGGGCATGCGATTGCAAGGCTTAGTGCTTTATTGCACACTAGAGTGAGTCATCATTAAGACCACCTGGATTATTAATATGCATTTGCTCAAACAAGCCTCATATCGCGCCACGCTTGTGCTGCTTACCAGCGTGCTGCTGGTCAGTGCATGTGCTAAGTCACCTCAAAAAGACACTTCAGCAACGCTAAATCAACAGGCGGTGGCCATGCCAGATAGTTTTTCGGCAAAGGTGGCTATGGATATTCTTGATAAGGGCGGCAATGCGGTAGATGCCGCTATCGCGGCGCAGTTTAGTCTGGCCGTTACTCTCCCAGAAGCTGGAAACATTGGTGGCGGCGGCTTTATGGTCGTTCATTACGGTGACGAAAATACATTCATTGACTATCGTGAAACGGCGCCAATGGCAGCATACCGCGATATGTATCTTGACGAGCAGGGCGATGTTAAACGTTTGGAGTCACTTTTTGGGGCACTTGCCTCGGGCGTACCGGGTACAGTATCGGGCATGTGGGAAGCGCATAAGAAATATGGCACCTTGCCTTGGTCAGAACTAGTTGCTCCAGCAGTGGCGCTCGCCAAAGAGGGTTTTATTGTGCCTGAAAAGCTAGCAAATAATGTTGCTCGCTATATCAAGCGCCTTGAATCGCGTAACATTGACGTAAATTTTGCCGACTATTTTGCCAACGTCCGGGCAAACCAGCGCTTTGTGCAGAGCGAATTGGCACTCACTCTTGAACGTATTCAAAACCAAGGTTTATCAGGCTTTTATGAGGGCGAAACTGCCGAGCTCATCGCCGCTTTTATGCAAAAACATGACGGCCTGATCAGCAAACAAGACTTGTTAAATTATCGCGCGAAGTTCCGAGCGCCAATTATTTCGTCGTGGCGTGAGTATGAAATAGTGAGTGCGGCACCTCCCTCATCTGGCGGTATTGCCGTATCGCAGTGGCTGCGCATGTTCGACGAGGTGAAACGTATGCATGAGCGTGAGTTTGAACATAACAGCGCACCTTATATCCATGCCCTCGCTGAAATAGGCAAACGTGTGTTTGCAGACCGCGCAGAATATCTAGGCGACCCTGACTTTTTTGACGTACCGCAAAGCGCACTGCTTGCTCAAGATTATATCCAAATGCGCGCTCACGATATTCGTTTAGACGCTATTTCAGATACGCAAAGCATTGAACCTGGTCTAACTGAAAGCGAACAAACTACGCATTTTTCGATTGTGGATAAATTTGGTAATGCGGTGTCGAATACCACCACAATCAATTTAGGATTTGGCAGCGGCATGGTAGTTGAGGGCGCAGGCTTTTTACTTAACGATGAGATGGACGACTTCAGTGCGAAGGCTGGCGTACCTAACTATTTTGGCGCGATAGGCGGCGTTGCAAATGAAATTCAGCCAAACAAACGCATGCTAAGCTCAATGACGCCCACTCTATTGCTCAAAGATAATCAAGTTAAAATGGTAACCGGCTCTCCCGGCGGCACCACAATTTTATCATCGGTTTATTTAAGTATTCTTAACGCCATTGAGTTTAATCTGCCAATACAAGAGGTTGTGGATTCACCGCGCTTTCATCATCAACTGCTGCCTAAAGATGAAATTCGCTACCATGAAGGGCTAGATGTTCAGGTAATAGAAGCGCTAGGGGCAATGGGGTATACAACCCGCACCAGCCGATTTGGGGATTTACATGTGATTGTAAACAGAAACGGACGGCTAGAGGCCGCATCAGAAACAAACGGGCGGGGACAAGCCATCGTAAAATAGTTGGGTTAACTAGTTAAGTACAAAGCTTTCAGCGCAGTGAGCAACGCCATTTATCAAGAGGCTAACTTGATGCTCCCCCGCATAATATTTGCGAGTCGTCACAGGTTTAAAACTATGTGACTTAGTGATGTCAATGGTGCCATAAGGGGCCAATGTTAGTGTCTTCCACTTAAACACTTTGGGTAGCAATTGCCCGTTCGCTTTTTTATGGTGAACTACATAATCAAGCATAATTTGCTGCGCGTTGGCGTGACCAGAGCTAATCTCTACCAACAAATCGATGCTTTCACCTACTGCAACGGCGCGCTTTGACAGCGTTAACGACACGCTTACCTGCTCCGGCTGTTTAAACCCAAACAACGATAGCGCTTGCGGCATGCCTTTTTTAAGCAGGGTTCTACATGCGTGTTTGACTAAACGTGTGCGGTCGTTGCTTGCATTTTCTAGCCATCGCTTGGCGGTATCAATCACTATCTGCGGGTGGTCTTTTGCAATATCATTTAAATTATTGGCTACCGAGCGACGAACGTACTCTGCCGAATCGTCTTTAAGCGCATCAAGAATAGGCAACAGTGGCTCCGGATTTTTTACAAAAGACCTTAACTGCATGCCCCACGGCAAGCGAGGACGCGTGCCCTCAGATACTAAACGACGTACATGCTCGCTTGGGTCTGACAGCCAGCTTTGTAGCTTAGCAAGGGTTTTCGATTCTTGTTCTTTTAAAAAATATCGAATTGCAAACTCAGCTGAAAATCGCTGGGTCATTTGATAAAGCAAGGTCATCGACCGGTTAAAATCACCTTGCCCATGCATCCCCACATATTCTGCCATAGGCATAATGGCCCAGCCATGTAGCAAATGGGCAGTATTGCTTGCTGTGCACACTTGGTCATTGACCATTGGCCGCAAGCTATTTAATAGAATTTCCTCGGTTTGGGCAAAATCGCGCGGTAAACATTGATGCATGGCCTGAACGATTTGATCACTGCGCTGCTTGAGCTCAAGCGTATCTAAGTTTTGACCTGCAAGCTTCACAAAGCTTTGCTCATCAAAGCCTCTATGACCAGCAGCAAAGCATGCGCCCATTTGCTCAATCAGCTCATGAGAAAATAGATTCTTAAAGGGTTCTGGCATGTTTTGCTCGCTTCTTGTTTTGGTTTTTGTGGCTTTTTATAAATGGCTTATTATAAGTGGCTTTTTATAAGTGACCTTGCCCGCGTTATTTTGGCGAGTCACCGGTAAACCATCCCGTGATCGCAATTCGTGGCTTACGAGCAAACGGCGCGACATAGCTCACCGCATGAGGATGGGTCACATCAAACAAAGCCAGTGAGTTGAATATAGGTACCCACGTATCTTTAGGATTGCCATTGTCATGATAAAACTGTAACAAGCCGCCCCAGTCAGGATGCCACTCGGGTGTAAAGTTAAGCACATAAGCCACTTTGCGGTTGTCATGCTCATTAACATCATTGTGTCGCGTTAAAAAATGCCCCGGATAAAAACGCGTTGCTTGCCCATTAGCACCCGTTATATCGTCGTGGCCCGTCATTTTTCTAATGTCGTTTAACAATGACTCGGAGTTGAGCCACTGCAAGACCTGCTGCGAGAGTGAATGGTCGGCTGGATTATCATGAAGCTGACATTTGGCATAGAAAAACCCGATGCCTTGCCCTGCCTGTTGGTAAATTTTTTGCGTAAGAGACTGCTGTCGTTGAGTGCCGAGTGCTTTTAATTCGTCGGTACTAATTACCTTGAACACACCATCTTCCACATAAGCGTTTTTATAGCTTAGGTCCTGATGAATATGCATAGCAATATCACCAGCCGTCTGCGGCATAAAAATATCGAATAGACGCAGGCGCTTATCTGCAGCGTATTGCTCGGCGTAATCGCCTAAAGAATGAAGAGGATTTAATGCGATGCTCATGAATGTCCTAAAAATAAAGCGAAAATCAGGCGCAACACTATACGATTGTGCTGAAAAGCTCAACAAACAAGGTCAGCCACGCGTTGTTGTAAACATGGCACCAAGTCTTGCTCAAACCAATTGTGTTTAGCTAGCCACCGATTATTTCGTCCAGACGGGTGAGGTAAACAGATATGCGTGGGTAGCAAGGTTTGATAATCGTTAACCGCAGTGGTTAAATTTTTATACTGGGGCAAGTAAGCATGTTGGGCATAACGGCCTATAGTCACAATAAGCTCTGGCGTCGTCTGACGTAAAAACGACTGATGCCACTTTGGCGCACACGCTTTTAAAGGCGGTGCATCCGCGCCATTTTTATAACCTGGAAAACAAAAACTCATAGGTAAAACGGCAAATAAACCCAAGGTGTAAAATATTTCTCGATTTACCCCAAGCCACACTCTAAGTCTGTCGCCCGACGCATCATTCCACGCTTTATGCGAGTCATGCGCTAAGCGCCCCGGAGCCTGACTAATTAGAATAATTTTTGGGCGATGAGGCCAAATAAAAATAGGACGCGGCGCGTGCGGTAACACATCACGACACTCATCGCACGCACGCGCGTTTCGCACTAACTTTTCATGTTGTTCAGTATCTGTTGCCAATACGTTCTCGTCGGACAAAATAAAAATGTTGTGATATCAATACCTCAGCGCTTATTAAAATGAAAGTCTAGCAATTACCATTATTATCTTTTAGTCTAATTTTTAACGGTGTTTTTATTATTTCCTACCGTTGTTTGCATTGTTCATATACTTTTATTCGCCTGAGTATATTTTTGGTGCCAACATGGACGCTTGGCATCCTTTCTGAGGGAGGCACAAAACATGCGGATTTTTGTATTCACGTTACTGATGAGCAGTTTTGTCGGTAATGCCTTATCGCAGTCTCAGCGCGTTGTTTTATGGAAGCGAAATTACGACGCCGCCTACATGCACGCAGCCGTAAGCAACATATTAGCACTTTCAGAAGATAAGTTCGGCAAGGTCGAATTGATATCGTCAGTAAAAACCGAGCAAGGTCGTGCATTTGCCAATACCGCCAACGGCGCCGAAATAGATATTTTTATAGGCGCAATCAATACCGATAGAGAAGCACGAGCGACCCCTCTTTTTGTGCCCATAGATAGAGGTTTGCTAGGCATCAGGCTGTGCTTGGTGCACGCCAAAACACCCCCATTTTCGAACATTCAATCTGTTGATGATCTGCGCAAACAAAACATAATTTTTGGATTTGGTTCTCACTGGCCTGATAAAACGGTATTTGTAAGAGAAGGTCTACAAACGGTTTCAAGCCCGGTGTATGAAAGTTTATTTAACATGCTAATAGGCAATAGATTCGACTGCTTTGCGCGTAGCCTTCCTGAAATAGGACTCGAAATTGACCAACGCCGACATCTTCCGCTAAAAGTAGAAAGCCACCTGGCACTAATATACCCTTCGGCAGAGTTTATGTTTGTTAACAACAGCAATATCGACTTACAAGAGCGTTTAAAGTATGGGCTTGCGAGAGCCATAGAAAATGGTAGTTTTTTTCGCATTTTTGACCAGCATCATCAAAAAACCATTGAAAAACACCAACTAGAATCGCGACGTAACATTTACCTAGAAAATACCGACATATCTGAAAAAGCCTTAAACGCCATCATGCAATATGGCTTAGAAGGCCTGCATGGTGAACGCACCCAAGATAAAAATACCAATACTGATGGAACTACAGGTATTGATTCTCAAGGTCAGAGTTCTCAAAACTCACAAAGTAGCAGTGCTCATTAGAGTAAGTCCTCTTCTCCCTAGTCTGAAATAACATCACAAGTATCCGGTGATGCTCAATGAAACGCAGGCTAATTTTCACTAAATACTTGACCCATTTTCCAAAGTCATTAAGTATAAAAGACGACTCATGCTTAATTGTAGAACGCTCAAAGTAGCGCTAGAAGCACGAACCACATTATATATGACAGGCTAAACCACTTAATTAGATACTAAAGGGACCCTCATGAAAACTAAGGCTATTTTGTTGAGCGCATTGTGCCTCGCATTCAGCGCACAAGCAGTAGACCGCAACCAATTAAATTCAACCATATCGATTAACTATGGCGAAGTCATTGGAGTCGAAAGAGGCAAGATTGATTCGAGTGCCCCGGGTGGTGCCGTTATGGGTGGTATTGTGGGCGCGGCAACTAGCGGCAAACATCACAGAGGCAAACATGCTCTTGAGGGCGCCCTAGCAGGCGGTATCTTATCGGCTATTTTAGACGGCAGCAGAGACGCTTACACCTATCAAATTTCTTTGGTAAACGGCTCTGAGGTTAAGGTAACGACGGAGCAGTCAGGCATTCGCGTGGGCGACTGCGTATCGTTCGAACAAGGCCGTACAACTAACGTTAGACGGGTACCGGCGGTGCACTGTCAACACAATAACCACCCTGTAATGCAAGACGCATACGTACAATCATCTGCCAGCTTCGACGCTGCTCAGTGCCACAATGCCAAAGAGCTCGTACTGCAAGCAAAAACAGAAGAGGCTATGGATTTAGCTATTAAAAAAGTCAGTGTATTTTGCGACTAAGGCTTAGATAGCGGGCACTTATCAAATAATGTGAGGAGTCTTAAACGGCTCCTTTTTTTATTTCATCAACACATCTATTTACAGAGGTGACAAAATGAACAATGGTAAAAGTCAGGCTCTCATTCTTGGCATACTTCTATGCGTCGGTTTAATTGGCATGGGCGTGGTGTTAGGCAATGCAGCAATAGACTACAAAAAGCTCGATCGTACGGTAAGCGTAAAGGGCTTGTCGGAGCGTGAATTTGAAGCAGACGTCGTTATCTGGCCCATTCAGTATGCAGTGGCGTCAAACGCAGTCAATGAACTCTATGAAGAAATTGAACAAACTAATCTGCAAATCAGCAATTTTCTTACATCAAACAATATTCAGAGCAGTGAAATAACCTTCTCGATGCCTGCAATTATAGACCGCTCAGCCCAGCAATATAGTTATGACGACGCTGCAAAGTTTCGCTATACGGCAAGTCAAAACGTAACGGTTTATTCAAATGATATTGCCACTGTGCGCGCGGCGATGGCCAAAATTGCAGACATCGGTAAACAAGGGATTGTATTGACCGGTGATGATTACGCCGCACAAACCGAGTACCTTTTTACTAAACTAAATGACGCTAAACCCTCGATGATTGAAGAGGCTACCAAAGAGGCGCGCATGGTTGCAGAAAAGTTTGCAGCAGATTCAAACAGTCAGCTGGGCAAAATAATGACGGCGACTCAGGGGCAATTTAGCATAAGCGAGCGAGACAAAAACAACCCACATATTAAAAAAGTGCGAGTTGTCTCCACCGTTAAATATTATCTGACTGATTAAGATTAGGGTCTTAATCAAACTGCAATGATATCAATGAGCGAACACGCTAGAGAGTAGATATGAAATGTAAATTTGTGTTAAACCAGTCTATGTATAATGGCTCTCAGGCCTCTGCCACGCACCTTGTACCAGTGGTAGTGACGCCAAACCGCCAACTTACATCTCTTGCGTACATCTTTATTTTGCTATTCGGTATGCTTTTGCCAGCGCTTTCGCATGCTCAACAACAGTCAGATTTATATTTAGGTGACGTGAATTTCTGGCATGCAAAACCAATTTCTAACTTGAAAAAGATTACCGATACACCCGCCTATACCAATCAACCTTATTTTTTTAGCAGCAATGCACTCTACTTTACTGAAATGCTCACAAACGACGGTGTGCAGCAGACCGACATATTTAAGCTGAATTTGCCAAAACTAGATACGCACAACTTTACCCAATCACCTGAGAGTGAATATTCGCCTACACCATTGCCAAAGGGTAAAGGAATGTCGGTTATTCGAGTGAATGCACAAGGTAAGCAAGAACTGTGGCGATTAGATGCCAGCGGGGGCGCGGTAGAGCACCTTGTGCCAGCCATCGAACCTGTTGGGTATCAGGTATGGATTAACGAACATGAGTTGCTGCTATTTGTATTAGGTGAGCCCAATACGCTGCAGCGCGTTGACACGCGCTTAGGCAAAGAAAAAGGCGTAGTTATCGACACGAATATTGGCGCCAGCTTATACCAATTTAACCGCTCGGTTTGGTTTTTATATTCACACACTCAAGATGCTAATGTACTTAAAGCCTATAATGCTAAGACAAACAAAACGATGGTAGTGGGCAATTTACCGGATGCAGCGAGCTACTTTTCAGTGAGCGCTACGGGCGATATCATTACTAGCAACGGTGAGTCTTTGTTTCATCAAAAACTCTTTCAAAAAGGCGGTAAACTGCAGGTGCAGAGCAGTTGGCGCAAAATCGACGTGCCAGAAGTCGCCTGTAAATCGGGTGTTTCGCGCACCGCTATTTCTCATTTTGGTGACAAGATCGTATTGGTCTGCCCGCGAGTAGCCCCTTAACGGCGACAGAGCCAACGTTCATCTGCGGTTTTACTGCTGCAAATCAATGACTAATTGATCTTTACCTTGGTGCTTAGCCTGATAAAGCAGATTATCGGCTCTCACAATCATCTGGTTTAAGTTTTTATCAGTGTCGGCACTGTAGTTTGCTACCCCCATACTGAAGGTAATTTCAAGTGAATCTGGCACACAGCTAGGTATAAGCAATTGTAACTTAGCCCTTATTCGCTCAAATACATCCTGCATGCTTTCTGCTCTAGCGGCATCAAATGCAAGCAACCACTCTTCTCCGCCGTAGCGCCCAAACTTATCATGATGACGAATAGCTTGCTCACAGGCTTTGGCAAAAGCAATGAGTACCTCATCACCCACTTCGTGGCCATAAGTATCGTTAATCTGTTTAAAATTATCGATGTCGAGCAAAGCAATGCAAAAACCGTTTTTGTCGGCAGTTTCAAATTTTTGTTTGGCCATATACAAAATGGAGCGGCGATTAGGGGCTTTAGTGAGTAAATCGATATGCGCAAGCTCTTTGTAGCGATTACGCTTTTGAATTTGTTTAAACAAAATATACGCTAATATTGCAAACAACAGCAGGCTTGCAATACTCAGAGCTAGCCAAACCTGCTCTAGCTGTTTTTGCTGAGAAATTAGCTCAACATTGAGTGCATTTTCTCTTTGCAGCGCCTCATTCTGACGGTCTTTGAGGTCTGAGTCGAATTCAATTTTATAGCGTTGAATTTGCTCAACTTCCGCTTTTCGAAACTCGTCTGCTTGAATGTCTATCACCTCCTCAAGCAAGGTATAGGCCTCTTGGTAATTTTCTTTCGCGAAAGCTAGTTTAGACTGCTGGCGTTTATATCGCTGATTAATGTTATTGAGATTTAGCTTAATACGATACTCGTTTGCTTGGTCTAGCGTTGTTTGTGCTTGCTCTAGTTTACCGAGCTCAATATAGGCATGTGTTAAGTCTATTAATGATTGAACATGCATGAGATGCAAGCCAGCGTCATAGAATATCGGCACAATCTTCTCTGTTACATC
This sequence comes from Glaciecola siphonariae, assembly GCF_042652645.1. Taxonomy (NCBI): domain Bacteria; kingdom Pseudomonadati; phylum Pseudomonadota; class Gammaproteobacteria; order Alteromonadales; family Alteromonadaceae; genus Glaciecola; species Glaciecola siphonariae. The sequence goes on along the minus strand of NZ_JBHSGU010000009.1, from coordinate 32,728 downwards.
AGCCGACGCTTGCCAGCGACCTTGTCTCAAAAATATACGTGCTCTTAAAGATTCTGACCACGCCACGCCTATCTCATCATTAAGCGCTTTATTCATTACTAAAGTTTGCTCAATACTTTGCTCGGCGGCCTGATAGTCTTCAAGGTCATAGTACGCCGTTGCAATGTTGTATTGGATGATGGATTCGGTATAGGTGTTGTTGGCGCGCCGGGCAAAACCAATGGCTTGCTCAAACGATTTTAAGCCTTCTTCTGTATTGCCAAGTGCAATATTGATATTGCCTAAGGTAGACAACACTGAGCCTAAACCCAAATTATTCTCGATAATTTCAAATTTGTCGTACGCTAATTTGAGTAGCTCAATGGCATCAATAAAATTTTCGGCATCAAAATGACTGTGAGCCAGAGCTAAATACATATCGCCCAAAACACCATTGTCTTCTATTAAAGGGGCAAGATTCAGCAAGGCCTCACGCTTATTCTCGTTTTGCATAACCTCGCCGAGGGCATCTGAGATAGACAGTTCGAGCATCTGAATTTTCGCTTGAACCAGTACACTGTTATTAACCGACTCAATATCTACTTTTGTGAGCAGACTCTCTAAGGTGTTTTTGGCCTCAGTCTTGGCATCGATATTAAACAAGAAATTTGCTTTTTCTAGGGTCACTTCTAGATAGGCTTGCTGCCAGCTGTTTTGCTCACTAAGAGCTTGAAGTGCAGTGAGGCGCTTAACTATCTGCTCGGGCGGTAGTTCGCCGTTTTCGGTTAATCTGGCCAAACCGTTTATAACTGCCTCTTCGCTTTGAAAGTTTTGCGTAAGCGCATTGGCAGGGGATTGTTCATCAACATGTGTTTGCGTTTGTGCAATAGCGGCGCCAGTAGTGGCAAGCACCATCAGCGCGATTAGAGGCAAAAAAGACGCCGATGCTCTTAAAGCAAGTGCCTTGAGTGTGCACGATACAGCCGTGGCCGCCGTAGATGGTGCGGTCATAAGGCTTAGTACAAACGAATAGATGCGTTCGACGAGCAGAATAACAACCTTATTGACGATTTAATGACTTCCTTAGAGCTTATACGCAGGACGACTTAAGTTCAATCTTGCCAATAGCTTGCTGTCCATTTAATACACAAATTTAACGCAAAAATTGTCATATTTTTGTAGCTATCTGCTCTTATAATAACTAGTCTAATGTACAGCTTGACTAAAACTATAATAACCTTATCAGGGACAATACCATGCAAATGAAAGCACTCTCATTGTTGGTAGCAGGATGCTTTGCAACTGCTGCGCAGGCCGACGTGTATATTTCGGAGTATATTGAAGGCTCTTCAAACAACAAGGCGATAGAAATTTATAACGGAAGCGCAAATTCGGTTGACCTTTCGACCTACTCTCTCAACTTCTTCTTTAATGGGAATGAATCTGCCAGTACCGTGATTAATTTAGCGGGCACGCTAGAAGCAAACTCTGTATATGTGGTGGCTGATAACGATGCCAACGCAGATATCTTGGCAAAGGCCAACCTAACTAACGGTTCAGGATTTTTTAATGGTGATGACGCCATTGAGCTTAAAGACGGCGACACGGTCATAGATTCAATTGGCCAAGTTGGCGTAGACCCAGGCTCTAGTTGGCAAAGCGGTGATGTGTCAACACAAAACACAACTTTACTTCGCATAGATGCAATCAGCCTCGGCGATAGCGATAGCTCAAATGAATTTGACCCCTCTGTAGAATGGAGCGCATTGCCCCAAGACGATATTTCAAACCTCGGCACCCACAAAGGTTGCTGCGATGGCGGTGATGACGGTGGCGGCGGCGATGGAGGCGATGGTGGTGACAGCGGCGCTACATCTGGCGCTCCCCTTATGTTGACCGCTGTATTTGACGGTCCATTAAGTGGCGGCGTGCCCAAAGGCGTAGAGCTTTATGTCACCGAAGACATTGCTGATTTGTCGGTATGTGGATTAGGCAGCGCCAATAATGGCGGCGGCAGCGATGGTCAAGAATTCACCTTTGATAGCGGTGTAAGCGCCTCTGCAGGCGACTTTATATATGTAAGCTCCGAAAGCAATGGCTTTACCGAGTTCTTTGGTTTTGCCCCTAATTTTGTGACCGGCGCAATGTCAATAAACGGCGACGATGCAATAGAGCTCTATTGTAACGGCGAGGTCATTGACCTCTTTGGTGATATTGACGTTGACGGCAACGGCGAAATTTGGGAATACCTCGACAGCTATGCATATCGCGTGTCAGAAACGCTTGCTTCACCTACTTTTGTAGCCACTGATTGGGTCTTTGCTGGCGCAAATGCGCTAGACGGGGCCAGCAGCAACGACGGTACTATTCCTGTAGGCAGCTTTGAGTTTGCCGCAGGTTCGTTGTTCTTTTCAGAATACATTGAAGGCAGTAGCAACAATAAAGCCTTAGAAATCGTAAACTTGACCGGTACTCAACAAACTCTCACCGGCAACTACAGCGTTGAAATTTACTTCAACGGTAGCGCTAGCGCAGGTCGTACAATTGGCCTTGAAGGTACTGTTGCTAACGGCGACGTATTTGTACTAGTGAACGACAGAGCGACTCAAGAAGTTATTGACGTAAGCGACCAGCTCACAGGTTCGCTATCTTTTAACGGCGACGATGCTGTGGTGCTGCGCGGTCCGGCCGGCGAAATACTCGATGTTATTGGGACCATAGGCGAAGACCCAGGCTCACAATGGGGTCAAGGCGACGCTAGCACGGCTGACAATACACTGCTTCGTAACACAAATATTCGCATTGGCGACACCAACCCTGACGACGCGTTTGACCCGAGTGTTGAATGGAGCGGTTTACCCCGTGACTCATTCGCTGACTTAGGGCGTTTTGGTGATAACGGTGATGATGGCGGCGACGGCGGTGAGCCTGTCGCCTTAGGTCAATGCGGCGACGATGCTGTGCTAATAAGCGCGATTCAAGGCACGGGCGACGCCAGTTTAATGACCGGTACCGAACTTGTTGTGGAAGCGTCGGTTACGATGGTTGCTCCAGGCTTAGAAGGCTTTTTCATTCAAGAAGAAAGCGCTCAGTCTGACAACAACCCAATGAGTTCAGAGGGTATATTTGTATTTACCGGCGGCAGCGAGATTACTGTTAATGAAGGAGAGTTAGTTCGTGTGCTGGGCACAGTAAATGAGTTCTTTAACAAAACTCAAATTACTGCCAACGAAGTGTCAGCGAGCTGCGGCACGGGCGAGTATGCCGTCACCGAGCTCACACTTCCGCTAGCAGAGGGCGAAAGCTTTGAAGCATTAGAGGGCATGGCGATTCGGTCAAGCCAAGCGCTAACAATCATTAGCAACTTCACTTACGCCCGATTTGGTGAGGTTGAAGTAGCCTCAGAACGTTTGTTTAATCCAACGCATTTACATACCCCAGGTTCGCAAGCGGCCATCGATTTAGCCGCAAGCAACGCCCGTAATAGAGTATTGCTTGATGATGCCCTTAACGGCGCGCCTGAAAATCTAGACCTCAATGGCGAATTTTCAGCGCAAAATACGCTGAGAACCGGCAGTAAAGTGAGCGGTATTGACGGCGTAATGGACTATGGATTTAATGCCTATCGCATACAGCCAAAAACGGCTCCTGTGGTGCAGGCATCGTTACGTCCTGATGCGCCTAGTGTAGAGGGTGATTTAAAAGTAGCTAGCTTTAACGTGTTAAACTTGTTTAACGGCGATGGGCAAGGCGGCGACTTCCCTACATCTCGCGGTGCTGACGACGTAGCAGAATATGAGTTACAACTAGCTAAAATTGCCAATGCAATTGTTGCACTCGACGCGAGCGTGGTGGGCCTGATGGAAATTGAGAATGACGGCTTTGGCCCGAATAGCTCAATTGCGCAGCTAGTAGACGCCTTAAATGAGCGCGCTGGCGAAGGGGTTTATTCGTTTATAGATGCCGGTGAGCCGCAAGGAACCGACCAGATCACGGTTGGCCTAGTATATCAAAGCGCTGAGGTTACGCCGGTTGGTGCATTGCGCGTGCTTGATGAGAGTAATTCAGTGGCCGACGAAAACGGTCCGCTGTTTAACACTCGACGCAACCGTCCTTCGTTTGCACAACAGTTTAGTCCTGTTGGCAGCGATGATACCTTTGTGGTTAACGTCAATCACTTAAAATCAAAAGGCAGTGGCTGCGGAGCCGGTGATGATAGCGCCGACCAAGGTAACTGTAACGGCACTAGAACACGCGCCGCTAAAGCCGTTCATATTTGGCTTGCGTCGATATTTGCCGATGAGCCTGTATTTATCGTAGGTGATTTAAACAGCTACGCAAAAGAAGACCCTATTGCTGAATTACAAGGCGCAGGCTTTGTAGACTTAGCAAGAGATTTCGATGGACCTACCGCCTACAGCTACACTTTTAGGGGCGAATTTGGCTCATTAGATTATGCCCTAGCTAACAGCAAGGCTCGGCCCTTAGTTAAAGACGTGCTTGAGTGGCATATTAATGCTGATGAACCTATCGCGCTTGATTATAACGATGAGATTTCTCGAAACGTTGACAAGCCTGAAAGCTTCAGAGACGACTCGGTATATCGTTCGTCTGACCATGACCCGGTGCTTGTAGGCTTTAGTTTTGAGGCACCTACTCCACCTACTCCGCCTGCTGTTCCCGGCGACGTAAACGGCGACGGTGAAGTAAATCCAAGCGACTACGCTGCGATTTATCGTATACTTGGTGCCAATAGCGGTGATGCGAACTTTAATCCGGCTGCCGATCTTAACCAAGACGGAACGATTAACTTTCGCGACTTAAAAACATGGTTCTTCACCTATAGAAACTAAAAATAGCATAGAAAGTTAGTCGCTTTGTTGTGTAGCCTCAGATGGTAATTAACATCTGAGGCCACAAATAAAAACACTAGCAAAACGAGTCAAGGCTCACCGTTGTTCACGGTGGGCCTTTTTTATAAGACTTTTTTAAAAAGTATGTATGTTATGTAAGCAAGTACATTGCGCTTTTTAGCAAGCTAACCTACTCTGAATGTAGTGGTTTTTTTTAAATTGGAGATACCATGCAGTCGCTTAAAGTTATTGATCATATGAAGCGCCGAACGGTGAAGTTGACCGTTGATATGCCTGTGGCGGAAGCAGTGGAAGCCCTACTGCTCGGTAAGCAAACTGGCGCAGGGGTAGTAGATAAAAACAATCAGCTTGTAGGCTTTTTATCAGAACAAGATTGCTTAAGCCGCATGATCACCTCGAGTTACTACCGAGAGCAGGTAAGCCTAGTCAAAGACCTCATGCAAAGCCCTGCGCTGTCGGTAAAAGGCTACGACTCAATTTTAGAGCTTGCGCAAACCATGCTTAAAGAAAAACCCAAAGTATATCCGGTGGTAGACGACAACGGCGAACTCCTTGGCTCAATAAGCCGCTCGGAGGTGCTTAACGCCATTGATATGCATCTGCGCGACGGCTATAAAAAACCGGTATAAATAAGTGAAAACGGTGTACGGTTTTGGTCTCTCGATATTTACAAACAGCAGGCGCAGTTGCGCTTATGTTTGCTCATTTTCCCTACACCGGGATTAAAGGTATTGGTTGGGTCTAACGCACGATAAAAGGCTTGCAGCGGTGCTTCGGCTTCATACAAATGCCCCACGTTATGTTCTGCAGGGTATTTCGCACCGCGCTGGTCAAGCACTTCTAGCATCGCTTTTTTCACGGCTCGAGCATCCGCGCCCTTTTTCAATATGTAATCTTGATGAAATACATGACAGAAAAAGTGACCGTAATACAGGCTCTTTTCTATTTGCGACGCAATGTTTGGCGAAAGATGCTCTACCCAATTTTCTTCGTTGCGTTTAAGGGCAATATCTAAGGCTAAAATATCGCCCAACTTCTTGCCATGCAGCGTGTGATACCGCATGGCCGCTCCTGCCGCCGCAAAGCGATGCAAAAACGCAGCCGACGCCTCTTGTTCATTACATTCAAAAAAGCTGCCTTCGTTATTAGCTTGTGCAAAAAACTCGGGCAAAAACGCACGCGCCTCATCAATTCCTCCGTCGCTCATTTTAAGAATGAGATGATGCTCGAAGCGCTGATGAAAATCGTCCATTCGATGTGGTAGATGCTTAGGAAAACACTTTGCAATGCCCTGCATTACGCGGTCGGTTAAATACTTAGGCAAAAACGACAGTTTATTGAGCACTGCATCAATTCGGCCCTTTACTGCAAATAAGCGCGGCATAGCGTCCGTGCCGAAATGTTTCACACTTAAAAAAGTGTCTTTGCCGTAAGCTTCAGACACGCTATAAATATCGCGATGCATATATTCACCTACCTCGGGTACACAGGTGAAGTCTGTTAACATGGTGCGGCGAATGCGGTTAAGCACCACCGGGTCATTCGTGCCAATATAAAAAGCCTGCTCTTTTGACGGTACGGCGAAGGTATCTAGACGCAGCGCAAACACGGCCAATTTGCCGGCACAGCCACTTGCTTCGTAAAGTTTAGAGGGGTCTGCATTGAAGCGGCTTGGGGTATCGGCATCTACGTCTTTTACTTTGCTAATATAGTCTGATGCGCTAGCTTGTTTACGCGATAGATCACCGGCTATCTCTAGGGCTTTTGAGAATTTCCCGTTTTCGAGGTTTTGCAGTATTTGCTCTGGTGTAGTGCCAAGCTCTATACCCAAATGATTGATCAGTTCAAGTTTTCCGCTCTGGTTTACCCGAGCAAAAAGCGCAAGTTCAGTGTAAGCAGGCCCGCGTTTTACCAATGCCCCGCCCGAATTGTTTGCCACACCCCCAACAACAGAAGCCCCTAAGCAGGATGAACCAATAACGGAATGCGGCGCGCGCTTAATGGGTTTTAGGGTTTTTTCGAGTTTGTGCAGCGTGGTACCAGGAAAACTCAATACTTGCTCACCGTTACCCAGCAGAACTAAGTCGTCCATTGCCAAGGTATTTATTACCACAACAGGGCGATCGTATTCGCTTCCGCTAGGGGTTGATCCCTCGGTTAAACCGGTATTGGCCGCCTGCATAATAATGATGCAGCCATGTTCAACACAAATTTTTAGGGCCGACCAGTATTGCAATAAGTTTTGAGGAAACAATACACAAAGAGCATCACCACCTCCTGAGCGCCAACCGCTTCGGTAGTGTTCAGTTTTGCGCTGATTACTTGCAACGTTTGCTCGCCCTAAGGCGCTTTCTAATGCGAGAACAATATGCCTGTGCTTCATTCATTCTACCTATATCTGCGGCCTGCACCCATGCGTATTTGCCAAATCAAACATCGTGTTACGACTATGCACTTTTTAACAATGCGGGTAATAGCTGCATTGCCGTTTCAAGCATATCAGACACCGCCTCGCTTGATTGCTGCCCTCTTGCAAGGACGGCACTACCTTGAACCGTGCCGTTAATAAAGCGCGCAACTGCTGCAGAATTAACACTACTTGCCACATCTCCTGCTTCCTTACCCTGCTCTATACGCGCTGTAATCATCGCTTCGTTTTTGTCGTGAAGGGCTTTTATCAGGCGGCTGATGTTTGAATCGGCATTGTCTACCTGTATCGACGAATTAGCAATGAGGCATCCATTCATCTGCCCGCAACAGTGCATGCTTTTATTCATTAAAAGCAGTTGCGTAAGTGCATCTAAGGTAGAAATGGGTTGGCTGAATATATCGTTTAATATTCGTGCATAGGGCGCATGATAGGTTTCTAAAACTTCACAAAACAGCGTTTCTTTATCGCTGAAGCTCGCATATAAACTTGGCGGCTTTAACTTTGTTGCCTCGCACAATTGTGCAATCGAAGTTGCTTCAAAGCCTTTTTCTCTAAATAACTGGCATGCTTTTACAATCACGTCGTTACGGTCGAACTTAGACGGACGCCCTCTTGATTTTTTTATTTTTGTATCGATCACTATTTTATTAATTGACTTTGTCTTTTGATGCTCGTATTTTATTAGCGAATGCTAAATAAATCAATTAGGAAAAAACAATGAACAGATTTACCAATAAAGTAGTGCTACTCACAGGCGCCAGCAGAGGCATTGGCGCACAAACCGCAAGGCGTTTTGCCGCCGAGGGCGCAAAAGTAGCGGTTGTGTATGGCGCATCAGCCGACGCAGCGCATGCCGTGGTGGCAGAGATTGAGGCCGCTGGCGGCATTGCAAAGGCCTTTCATGGCGATGCATTGGTGCCTGCCAATATGGCTAAGCTGAAAGACGAAGTGCTTAGTACGTTTGGCCAAATCGATATCTTAGTAAACAACGCTGGGATTTTTGAGGGCGGTATGATTGGCAATAGCCAAATAACTGATTTAGACAGGATCATTGATGTAAACATTAAATCGGTTTATGCCCTCACCGAAGCCGTGGCGCCTGTTCTGCCAGAGGGCGGCCGCATTGTGAATCTTAGTTCGTGCTTAGGCGAGCGCGGCACCTTTGCGGGTGCGAGCATGTATACCATGTCGAAATTTGCAGTAAGCGGATTAACTCGTGCGTGGGCGTGGGACTTGGCAGACCGAAAAATCACGGTTAATGCGGTATTACCTGGCCCCATTGAAACCGATATGGGCAACCCAGATGCAGCAGGCATTACTGCGCTTAAACGCCTCGGTTTACCTGATGAAGTGGCCGCATCGGTGCTGTTTTTAGCCTCCGACGAGGCCAGTTATATTACCGGTGCTCAACTCGCTGTTGATGGTGGTGCAAATGCTTAAAGCGGCTGTTTGCTGATCACTCTCTCGATTGATTAATCACTAGGCTCATCACTTTCATACTTGAGCCTAGTGATACAACACTTAACACAGCCATAAGCAAAGCGGTGCCGGTTTTGTCAAAGGGCAGCAGGCTAGTCGCAATGACAACACCCACCAATAAGATGGTTGAAAGCACCATCACAGCAAAATAATTACTTAAATCGAGTTTGCCTTTAATTACCAGATACATCGGAATTTACTCATGTTTTAGTTATGCGTTTGGTTGTGCATTAGTATCTTGGTATCGGTTATTTAGCGTATTTCTTAACTCGCATAGTTTTTTTGAAGCCCAAGTGATATAAATTATCAGGCTGAACAAGTTGCTTAGCGTAGTTTAGCCTCAGTTGAGCTCGCCGCAGGGCGTATTGGCCGGTGGCGATAGCACAATACTTGGTTGCCAAATACGCTCAAACAGCTTCTTTAAGCCACTCATATCAGGGCGTGAACTATACTGCTCAACATCAACGGCTTTGGGGCCGTTTATACTGCGCTCAGCCACTTTAAAGTTAAACACATAGTTACACTGCGTACCCATGCGCAAATCTGACATTACAATCGCACTTTGCTGCTCACTTACCGAATATAGCCCCTTAGTAAACCAACGTAATCGTTGAACATGCCAGTTATCTTCCAATCCGTCGAGCAGACCTTCTTGACTTGTAAATTGCGTAACACTTACCTGTTCAGGCGTATCAAAAACTGACGCATACACCTCATAGTAACCCTCATCCGACATCACAACCGCCCGCCACAGCAAAGTAGTAAAAGGAGCTGGGGTGCTCATGTAGGCGCCGGCTACAATGTTGTTGTTTGCGAGTGTGCGCTCAATTTTGTGATTAATGTACTGCTGCGCCACTAAAGACCACGTAATGTAGAGTGTGCAGAGCCCCAAACCAATAAGGTTAAGGCGTTTCGCTTTCCGATAGGGCAAGCGCGGCAATAAAGCGGCTATAAAACCCATCAGTAGCGGAATAGTGACCAATAAATCGATAATAAATAAATTAGCAATACCAAAGGGATATTCAGTAAGAGGCCAAAATAACTGGGTGCCATACACGGTAAAACTATCAAGAATGGCGTGGGTCGATAAACATAAAAACACCAAAAGCATGCACTGCTTAAAATAAGGCCGCGCAGAAGCATGGCACTTAGTCATTAACCAAGCGATTAACGGTGTAACAAGCACATGTACCAACAGTGAATGGCTAAAACTCCGATGATAGGTAAAATCAGAAATCGCATCACCGTAAGGAATAAACACGTCTAAGTCAGGCAAGGTGCCAAGGGCAGCGCCCCACAATGCCGCTTTTGCGCCCATTTTTCTTCCCATCACGGTGTATGCTACCGCGCCGCCTAGCGCTACTTGCGTTAATGAATCCATTGTAATTGCTCTTATATGCTGGTGTGCACGCTAATATTGTTCGTCAACTATTTAATGGCGCGTGCAATAAAGGCCTGAACACTGTCGCTTATTTGCGGATTTGCAAAGGCTGGGCTAATAAAGCTCGGTGGCTTTAAGTAATCCTTTTCTACCAAGCGATTAATCACCGGTAAGTATTCTATAGCTGTTTTGCCGCATAAAAGATTAGAAAAATTTGGACTGTGTTCATAAGCGTTAAGCATTTCATGAAAACCGCGCAAATACACATAGTCTTTGGTGAATCCTCCGCCGCGATAGACCCGCGCCGTGATAGTAAACGCTTGCTCATCTGACGCCTGATATTCTTCTTTGAGCAGTAAAAAAGTCGTTTTAAAACTCTTTTCTTTTATCATTGAATTCACTGCCATGACTCTGAGCGCCAAATTGCGTAAGCGTCCAACTGTCAAACACCCTGCCATATACTCGCTTAAAATCGCTAAACCTTCTTGTGTTTTTGTATTGTAGGGGCAGCCCAGAGACAGCACTCGCAGTGGCTGGCGACGGCCGTTTAAGGTAGTTGCTAAATGCACACCAAGCTCGTGGTGCGCAAGCGCTTTCATATCAACAGGGCTAATTTTTGCCTGCGAGTTAATTTTTACCGTGGTGCCAGACACTAGCGCTTTAGAAATCATGTTGTCGTCGAGCTTTACGCTATGCTCGTAGCCTTGCTCTGTGGCAAAACTGCGTAAATAACGCTCAATGTCTTGTGCGTTGAGTAAGCTGCTATCGTCTTGTTTATCGTAGGGCAGATGCAGCACAAAGGCCGCGTTTCGGATGTCTTTTTCAGAAGGTTCGCCATAATATCTGAACGAATCATAAATAAAGTCGGCGCTGCCAATCGACACCACTTGGTCAATTTTATCGATAAATGAATTTATTACTGCTGCGTAGAGCTTAACTAAGTCTTCATCACCAAGGCTTTCAATGGGTAGATTAAATAACTGCCTTTTTAGCGAAAAAGCATCGAGGGAGCGCGGTTTATAGGCAAACTCTGGCTCGCTTAAGTAATTGTTAGCAAAAAAGTCAACACGCTGCTGCTTAAAGTTAATCGGCGAAATCGCATCTAAAATTTCAATACCGCTCACCAAGGCATGAAGCTTGGCATCGAGGTCTAACACTGCTTGTTGTATCACTTTGTAGGCACCGTGGTTTATTGCATTAAAAGGGTTTTACGCCCGTTAGTTTAGCAACAAATGTACATAAACGCTTAACCCGTAGCCCAGCGCAATCGCCCAGCTCCATTTTAAGTGCCCTATAAATGAATACTGGCCTTTGGTTTGGCCCATCAGGGCAACGCCGGCGGCAGAGCCAATAGATAACAAACTTCCGCCTACACCTGCGGTGAGAGCCACCAGCAGCCATTGTTGTAGGTCCATAACCGGCGCCATAGTGAGTACCGCAAATACCACCGGGATATTATCGATAATGGCCGACAGTATACCCACAAAAATATTGGCGTAAGTAGGATCCCATTGGGTATACAAAATTTCAGAAATCATGGCTAAATATCCCATGAATCCGAGACCGCCCACACACATCACTACGCCATAGAAAAACAGCAAAGTATCCCACTCCGAGCGCGCGATTTTGTCAAAAATATCAAAGGGGACGATATTTCCCAAGCGCGTTAGCGCCTCATTGTCGTTGTTGCGCTCTGCAATAGTGCGCTTTTTATCAAGGGAGCGCGGCAAGCTCTGACGCAAATAAAAGGCAAAAAACTTCAAATAACCCAAGCCCATCATCATACCGAGCACTGGCGGCATGGTAATGAGGCTATGCACCGCCACTGCGGTAGCGATGGTCAGGATAAACAACACAACAATGCGTTTTGCGCCGCGCTTTAACACAATCGATGTATTAATAACGGGGGCGGTTTTTTGATTGGAGACAAAAAAGCTTAATATTAGTGCTGGCACGGCAAAATTTACCAACGCCGGCACAAATAACACAATAAACTGCTCAAATTTGACCCAGCCCGCCTGCCAAATCATCAACGTTGTAATGTCGCCAAAGGGGCTGAATACGCCGCCAGCGTTTGAGGCAACTACGATATTGATACAGGCAATATTAATGAATTTCTGATTATTGCTAGCCACTTTCAGCACAATGGCGCACATCAACATGGCGGTTGTCAGGTTATTTGCAAAGGCAGAAATGGAAAACGCTAGAATGCCGGTCAACCAAAATAAGCCTCTTAAGCTTAAACCGCGGGCAATCATCCAGACACGCAAACTGTCAAACACATTGCGCTCTTCCATCGCGTTTATATAGGTCATCGCCACCAGCAAAAACAATAGCAGTTGGGCATATTCTAATAAATTATGGTTAAACGCCTCTTCGGCTGCTGCTGGAATGCCGTGCTGAGTGTATATCCATCCAATCACAATCCAGATAATGCCCGCTGCCACTAGTACTGGTTTAGATTTGCGAATATGTAGAAACTCTTCACCCACCACTAACAGATAAGCAATAAAGAACACTGTAACCGCGGTAAATCCGGCAAAGGTGTAGGTAAGATTTATTTCACCGGCTTGGGCTGCAAATGCCGCGGGTGATAGAAGTATGAGGGTTAAAGAAAAGAGCAGGTGCTTCAAGAGGGTCTCAACGGAGGACTTTTGGTGCGCGCAGTATATAACATCTTCGGTGTGCTAAACCACGCCAATAGACGATAGTATTATGAAGATAAGTTTGCGTGATGCGGCTAAGCGGCGCTTTCACGCCGCTTAAGCTCGTCGTTTTTGCGCGCAGTCTTATACACGCTGTCATGTACGCACAGGCATGCCATTGTGCAATATCCCGCAAAATAACCGATAGCGCGCTAACTTAGACATTAAACAGACACTTGGTTTTGCCTGAGCGCAAGAGCCGCTTCCACTAGATTTTCAAGGGCACTTTTCACCTCAGGCCAAGCTCGGGTTTTTAAGCCGCAATCGGGATTTACCCAAAGCCTTTCGCTGGGCAATTGGTCCATAGCGCGCTTCATTAACGATTCAATATCTTTAACCGATGGAATGTTCGGACTATGAATGTCGTACACGCCTGGGCCAATGCTGTTAGCATACTTAAAGTCATTAAATGCATCTAATAGTTTCATTTGCGAGCGCGCGGTTTCGATAGTGATTACATCGGCGTCCATACGCTGAATATCAGGCAAAATATCGTTAAACTGGGAATAGCACATATGCGTGTGAATTTGCGTTTCGTTTTTTACCCCGCCCGCTGAGAGTTTAAACGCATCTATTGCCCACGATAGATATTCTGTCCACTGAGCCCGCTTAAGCGGCAAGCCCTCTCGCAGCGCAGCCTCGTCAATCTGAATAATTTGCGTTCCATTCGCTTCAAGCTCCAATACTTCTTCGCGCACGGCGAGCGCTATTTGCTTAGCGGTAAGAGCGCGCGGCTGATCATCTCTTACAAATGACCAGTTCAAAATCGTGACTGGCCCTGTGAGCATTCCCTTTACCGGTTTTGCAGTTAAACCTTGTGCAAAGCGTATCCATTTTACCGTCATGCTCGTTTTTCTGCTTATGTCTCCGTAAATAATGGGAGGTTTTACGCACCTTGAACCATAGCTTTGTACCCAAGCAAAATCAGTGGTGAGCATGCCGTTCAAGTAAGACGCAAAATATTCAACCATGTCATTGCGCTCCGCCTCGCCATGCACCAAAACGTCGAGACCAATTTCCTCTTGCTGCGCAATACATTGAGCAATATGCTGCTCTAGCCCTTTTTCATATTCATTGAGCGTAATTGCGCGAGCTTTGTATTGCTGCCTTAGCTTTCGTATTTCGGGTGTTTGCGGAAACGAGCCAATAGTAGTTGTTGGAAATTGGGGTAAGTTTATAAGGTCTGCCTGCTGAGCATAACGCTGAGTAAAGCTTTTATCACGAACATACCAACTAGGCTCAATAGCATTAATCGATGCCTGAACCTCTGGCCTGCTTCTTAAGGCAGAACGCTTTTTATATTCAATCGCCTTTTTGTTAGCGAGCAAGGCTGCGCTCGCAGCGCCGGGGTTCGGGCCCAAGGCTACCTTTAGCGTGTGCAGTTCTTCGAGCTTTTGTTGCGCAAAGGCCAGCCATGGTTTTACCTGCGCTGGCAGATTTGTTTCGGTGTTAATATCAACCGGAGTATGGAGCAGTGAGCACGAGGGGGCGAGCCATAATAAATCTCCCTTTTTCTGCGCAAGCGCTTGTAACTTTTCTATTAATTCACTTAAGTCTGACACCCATACATTTCGGCCGTCTATCACGCCTAGCGAGAGCACTTGTTCGGGCAACAGTCTATCTGCTAAGGCCGACGCATCAATCTGTGCACGCGTAAGGTCCACATGAATGCCAGCAACAGGTAGTTCGCAAACGAGTTTATAATTGTCGCCCAAATCACCAAAATAGGTCGTTAATAGCAACTTAACTTGCGCATGTTTAAGGACCTCATAGGCGTATTTATAGGCAAATTGCCACTGCGGCGACAACTCAGTTACCAATGCTGGTTCATCTATTTGCACCCAGCTCACGCCAAGTTTTGCGAGCTGGTTTAGTAAAAGCTTGTATTCATTTAGCAATTTATCGAGCAAATCCAACACTGGCGTATTGTCGCTTACTTCACCTAAATATAAATAAGTGAGTGGTCCAATAATCACTGGTTTTACTTCAAAACCCTGACTGCGAGCGTGTCGCACCTTACCTAATAAAGCATCGCTGTTCAGTGAAAATACCGTGTCTTGATTAAATTCAGGCACAATGTAGTGGTAGTTTGTATCAAACCACTTTGTCATCTGAGACGCACTCGCTGCACAGCAATCATTTATGCTAGCTTTGCCGCGAGCTACCCTAAAATAATTGTCTAAACTGTCACGACTTTGTAATGCACGCTGAGGTACATTTGAAAATAAGAAACTGGTGTCGAGCACATGGTCATACAGCGAGAAATCACCCACCTGCACTAAGTCTAAGTGACTGAAGCTCTCAAAACGCTGCGCCTCAAGCGCTTCAATTTGTTGCGTAAAAGCCGGTTTATCAATCTTTTGATTCCAGTAAGCCTCAAGTGCGCGTTTTAATTCTCGGTGCTTGCCGATGCGCGGAAATCCAAGCGTGTGTATTTTAGCCATCTATACGTCCCTCATTTAAGTGTTGAGACATCATAAATAAGCTAATCCATAAAAAATAATGGTATATTCTCATTAAACCATGAATATGACTCATTAATAGGAACGCTATGTTAGAACGCTATCATCTCCAAATTCTGCGCACTGTGGCGAAGCGGGGCACCATTACCGCCGCCGCGCAAGAACTAAACCTCACTCAATCGGCGCTAAGCCATGCCGTTAAAAAGCTCGAGCAACGTTTTAATGTTCAGATTTGGCAAAAAGATGGTCGAAATGTTCGCTTAAGCCCTGCGGGCACAGAAATACTGCAATTATCAAAACGTTTGTTGCCGCAATTTGAATATACAGAGACAAGACTGGCGCAAATTGCTAAAGGCGAGCGCGGTAATTTGCGTATCGGCATGGAGTGCCACCCTTGTTACCATTGGCTATTGAAAGTTGTAAAACCTTTCATGCATACCTTTAATGATGTGGATATAGATGTAAAACAGCAGTTTCAGTTTGGCGCGCTGGGGGCGCTTTTAGAATACGATATTGATATGGTGATCACGCCCGACCCGCTGCATCACGAAAGCATAAAATACATAAAGGTATTCGACTACGAACACGTTTTAGTTGTGTCAACTGAGCATGCGCTCACCAATAAGCAACACATATTGCCCAATGATCTTAGCCATGAAACGCTGATTACATATCCGGTTGAACGCGAGCGCTTAGATATATTTAGCCGATTTTTAACGCCTGCTGGCGGTAATGTTAAACAACACAAGCAAATTGAAGCGACTGAAATCATGCTACAAATGGTTGCGGCAAAAAGAGGCGTTGCGGCGCTGCCTTTATGGTTGGTAGAAGATTTTCAGGCGCAGCTCGATATATGCGCTATACCCTTTGGTCCACACAGAATGCAAAAGTCCATATTTTTAGGCGTGCGTAAAAAAGAAATCATGCCCGATTATGTATCTGGTTTTATAGAGTTTGCTGCTCATGCACAAACACATAGTTAAGCGCTTGGTGCTAGCCAGCTAACCAGCTAACCAGCACCAAGCTACTTGGCTTCATCCTTTAAACTAAATGACAATTTACTCTATTGACGGTCTAGGTTCATCACCTTGGTCCATGCCTTTACAAAATCCTCCACAAATTTTTGCTTAGAAGTATCGTAGGCATACACCTCTGCAACCGCTCGTAATTCAGAATTAGACCCAAAAATCAAATCAACAGAAGTGGCGCTCCACATAGGCTTGCCAGTGCTTCGGTTGAGGCCCTGATATATGCCGTCTTCATCAACTTTTTGCCATACGGTAGACATATCAAGCAAGTTAACAAAAAAGTCATTGCTCAACACACCAGGCTTAGAAGTTAACACCCCATGTTTACTGCCGCTGTGATTTGCATTCAAGGCTCTTAAGCCACCTACCAACACGGTCATTTCTGGCACGCTTAAGTCGAGTTGGTCGGCTTTGTCTATCAGCATCTCGGTGGGCGATTTATAACTTTGCTCGGCGTTGAAGTAATTCCTGAAGCCATCGGCCTCTAATTTAAGCAAATCGAACGAATCAGTATCGGTTTGCGCTTGCGTCGCATCGCCGCGCCCAGGAGTGAACGGTACACTTATATCAAAACCCCCATCCTTTGCGGCTTTTTCAAGCGCTGCACCGCCTGCTAATACAATTAAATCAGCCATTGAGACCCGTTTGTTGCCAAACATGCCACCATTCGCTTTTTCTTGTATGGTGCTAAGCGCCTCTAATACCTTGGCAAGTTCTGCAGGATTGTTCACTTCCCAATCTTTTTGCGGCGCCAGTGCAATGCGCGCGCCATTTGCCCCGCCTCGCATATCGGCATCTCGATAATTAGCAGCCGATGCCCAGGCCACGCGCACCATTTCTGGAACACTTAAATTAGCGTCGAGAATATGCTGTTTCAGAATTTGAGCATCATCTGCGCTAATGGTCGATGCCGTCTCTTCGCTAATCGGGTCTTGCCAAATAAGAATGTCTTTTGGCACTTCCTTGCCTAGGTAATTGCGTCTCGGCCCCATGTCTCTATGAGTTAGTTTGTACCAAGCTTTAGCAAAGGCCAGTTGATATGCTTTAGGGTCTGCCAAAAAGCGCTCAGCGATTTTTCGATACTCTGGGTCGTATTTAAGCGCCAAATCGGCTGTGGTCATGACGGGCGGGTTAAATTTACCCTTTATATGAGCATCTGGCACCGCTTTGTGCAAGGACTCATCGGTAGGTATCCATTGGATAGCACCGGCAGGGCTTCTGGTTTCTTTCCACTCAAAGTTAAGTAAGTTGCTTAAATACAATGAGGTCCATTTGGTCGGCGCTTGGGTCCATGCGCCCTCTAAGCCACTGGTTACAGTGTCTTCAGAATGTCCCTTCCCGCATGTATTTTTCCAACCCAGACCTTGCTCCTCGATGCCTGCGGCACCCGGCTCGGGTCCTACGCAGTCAGCAGGTTTGTGCGCGCCATGCATTTTTCCAAAGGTGTGGCCGCCAGCAATAAGCGCGAGCGTTTCTTCATCGTTCATCGCCATGCGCCCAAAGGCAACGCGAATATTTTTAGCCGAACCAATCGGGTCTGGTTTACCTCTTGGCCCTTCAGGATTGACATAAATTAAGCCCATATGGGTAGCGCCAAGCGGACGCTGCAGCTTACCGTCTTTGTCTTCTCGGTCACTTGCTAGCATCTCGACCTCTGGTCCCCAATACACTAGGTCGGGCTCCCAATCGTCTGCTCGACCACCTGCAAAACCATAAGTCTCAAAGCCCATGTTTTCTAGGGCAACGTTGCCAGCAAGCACCATTAAGTCTGACCACGAAAGATGCTCACCGTACTTTTGCTTAACCGGCCATAATAGGCGACGCGCTTTATCTAAATTGCCATTATCAGGCCAGCTATTTAGAGGGTCAAAGCGTTGCTGTCCACCGCCAGCACCACCGCGTCCATCAAGGGTGCGATAGGTGCCGGCACTGTGCCATGTCATGCGAATAAAAAATGGACCGTAGTTACCAAAATCAGCGGGCCACCAGTCTTGTGACTCAGTTAGCAAGGCGTTGATATCGCCTTTCACTGCATCTAGATCGAGTTTATTGAACGCTTCAGCATAGCTAAAATCAGCGCCATATGGGTTTGAACGCGAGTCGTGATCGCGAAGCGCCGATAGGTCGAGTTGGTCTGGCCACCAAAATTGATTGCTCTTAGCCTGACCTTGTTTGGCCATACCCGTACCCATTGCGCCTTTGGGTTTAGTCATTTCTGCGGTTTCAGCCATGGCGGCACCCGACAAACAGATGCTTGCAACGAGACCCACCAATAAGCGTTTTGAAAATGTGTGTGTGTTCATGCTTATATTCTCTTAGTTTAATGATGCTGGATGCCCACAATGCTGGCACCGTATTATCACGCATGATCGGATGAGGTCTCCGATTCAACATCAGCGTGATCTCAGTATAGGAGGGCTTGTTAAAAAAGTGTTACGAATAAAATCGATTGCGCTAATCGTAATTACAGATTGCGGAAGGTTATATTTATTTACTTATACGATTAAGGTTAGGGCAAACAATGAGCTAAGACTAAATTACGGACAAACGCTCTTTTTTGCCGCGATTAAGCGCTCACAGACGCTCATTTACTTGACTTTTTCCTAATAGAATGTGAATCTTTATGGAATTCGCCAACTGGTCTGACGACGCATATGCTACAAACCATACGCTAAGAGTGGTGACCAGCTGACTACTTATGTTGATTAACGATATGTAAGTAGCATGGAGCGGCGAAATAGAGGGAAGCTTGATACCGTTGATTCAATTTGAATCGCGGCATAAAAATAATTCTCGATACACACTACTTATCAAGGAAACGATCAAAATGAAGCGTATTTTTGGTGCTGCCCTGCTCGGCACCTTTTTTAGTTTCCACGCCTTAGCTGACGTGGTCGTTGTCGTGAGCCCAGACAACGAAGCTGTTTTATCATCGCAGTCGGTAAAACGCATATTTCTAGGTCAAGAAAACGAGTTTTCTACTGGTGAAGAATCTACGCCGGTAAATCAACCTGTTGGTTTACAAGCACGCAACGAGTTCGACAATAAAATCTTGAAGCTAAAAACAGCTCGAGTTACTGCAACATTGTCAAAGCTTGTATTCACTGGGCGAGCACAAATGCCACTTGAAGCAGCGTCTGACGCTGAAGTGATTGAGCTCATTAAGAAAGACAAAAGCGTGATCGGATACATCGATTCATCATCTGTCACCGATGACGTTAAAGTCGTAGATTTAGACTAAGGAATTTGCCATGAAAAAAGTATTACTTGCCACAGCAATGACTGCGGCCCTTATTAGTAGTGCACAAGCTGAAGTGCGCATCAATGGCTTTGCAAACGTGGTTGTGGGTTCTACCGGTAGCGACGAGAGCTTATACGGATATGACGACAATTTTAGCTTCAGTGAAGAGAGTTTATTTGCACTGCAAGCGAGCAGCGACATTAACGAAAGAATGACCGCTACGGTACAAATTCTTGCTCGCGGCGTAAACGATTACGACGTTGATTTTGAATGGGCATACGTGACTTATCAGGCCACCAACACTACCTCAATCAGTGCTGGTCGTTTCCGCGTTCCACTTTTCCGTTTTTCAGACTCCTTGGATGTTGGCTATTCGCATCATTGGGTAGCGGCCCCGCGTAACGTTTATGACGTACCGTTTAATGATCTCGATGGTTTCAGATTTGATTACTCTGATTTTGTAGGTGATTGGCAAGTCAGCGTAGGTGCTGCAGTAGGTACGTTTGATAACGAAGTATCTGGCGGTGACATCGAGGGCGACAACACTTACATGGTGAGTGCAGAAGTTGCTAACGACTGGTTGAGTTTGCGAACCGTTTACGGTCGTTCAAAGGTAACATTCAGTCAGCCACAGCTCGACCCAGTAGTGGATCAAATCGCGCAAGCAGCACCTGAGCTTGGTGAATTCTTACGCATGAATGACGATACCGCAGAGTTTTACGGTGTAGGTCTTGAAGCGGATTTGTCTTCTTTCTTCTTTGGTGCTGAGTACACCGAAATTGAAATTGCTGACTCTTACACGCCGACCGATACAGCATGGTACGTTACCGCAGGTTTCCGTGCGGGCAACTGGACGCCCTCAATTACCTATGAATCATTTGAAGGTGACGAGGTTAAGGGTTTAGACCAGCTTAACGCGCTTCCTCCGCAATTGGCTGCTGGCTTGCGCCCTGCCGTTTTGGGCATTAATGCGCAGTTTGCAGAGTCGTTTACGGTGGCTACCGCTACGCTTCGCTATGAGTTTGATGCAAACGTTGCGTTAAAAGCGGATGTGAGTCGTTATACCGATGAGCTTAGAAACGACGAAGAGTCTACCTTAGTGCGCTTTGCGATTAATTACGTGTTCTAAAATTATCGCTCCAGACTAAAGTGATACCAAAGCCCACATTGTTGTGGGCTTTTTCTCCTTTAGTTTTGCAAAGTGATAGTGAGGCTTATTAAGCAACTAGGCGCCTTGAAACATAAAGTAATGTAAATAAAATAAAGACAGCGGCTGACTGGCCGTTAACTGATTGTATTAAGTCGGTATGTAGCCAACAATGCTTAACACCGATTAACACTGAACATCACCCGACAAACCGAACGAGGATACACAACTGGCTATGAAATTCATGTCTACCTATGCAGTCAGATATATCATAGGCGTGGTTGCGTTTCTGATAGTTGCTGCGTCTTACTTTTTTTTCGCAGCACACAACTCTTTACCCGCAAGCGATGCTGACGTCGCAGAAATGCGTTCAGAGAATCAAGCATTAGCAGTGAAAAGTGAAGCCTTGCAAGAGCAGGTTGAAACGCTAAAAAATAAACTTGCCGATGTTGAGTCAACGCTTACAGAAAAACAAGAAGCACTAGCATTAGCACAAGAGGCCGCGAGCACCGAAAGTGAAGCCTGCAGTGTGGCCGCTAATTCCGAGATTGATAATTCTGAGATAAATAGTGCCGAGATAAATAGCGCCGAGATAAGAAACAGCGAAGAAGTGTCTAGACTAAGCTCTCTGCTCGAGCAAGCGCAACTAAAAGCAAACAGCTGCGAATCTAGCGCCAGTGAGCAAAGTGAACAGTTGAGCGAATTACAGGCTCAGGTCAACGAATTAGAGGCAAATAAGCAAGCATTAGAAGACGCTCAAGAGCAACTCAGAGGCTTGCAGGAAGAGATAGCATCGTTGCAACAAGCAAACGATCAACTAAGCGAGGAAAACGAAGAATCTGCAGCATTGCTTGCTGCAAACATCGCCCAATTAGAAGCCGCAAACGCAACAAATGAAGAGATTCAAAGTGCCAGTGTAGACAACGCCGAAGCTGAACGCCTGCAAGAAGAGCTCGCACAAGCACAGCAAAACAACACCGACCTACAGGCACGCTTGACAGAGCTTGAAGCACAGACAGCAACGCTTAACCTTAGCACATCAGGCGATGACGCCTCTGACAATGTGTTGGCCGAAGAAGTCAGGCTGCTTAGGGAAGAAAACGCGCAACTGTTAAGCTCTTTAGCTCAGCTTCAGCAAGAGGCTGAGGGTGACGAACCCGAAGCAACATTTGCCTCCGGCGAATTAGCTTTCGTAACGTTTCAAGTAAACCCAAACTATTGCGATATTCAAAGCTCAGAGACTACTGTCTGCGTAAATTCCTTAGATATAGACGCGAATTTTAACTACAACCCGAATAGTTTTATGAGCTTAAGGCTAATTAATCCAGATGGCAGCACTCTGCAGCGTCAGTCGGTTGCCGGACGCACCAACCTTGATATTACCCTTGAACTAAACGATGGTGAGGAACTGCAGCCGGGCGAATATACGGTTGAATTTAAAATAGACGACGTATTTAACAAGTTCAGTGCAACTAAGCGTTTTTCAATAGCTCGCTAGATGGATATCGTTGGCGCATACTTGCGCCAACGTAGCACTTCCCCTTCCTTTTTTGCCTTAATGTTTCTCGCATGGCTACTCCAGGCATCTGCCTCAAATACGTATCAAAAATATTAGTCTTTTGTATATTTACCAAATAATTTATAAACCTAAGCCTATAAATTATGGCTCTGTTGCCGATATGAACTTAAAGGCTTGGGCGCACTAAATTGCGCCCGCCATATTTATGACGACAAATTTCATAACAAATAATTTCACGACAATATATTGCGCGATAGTAAACCAATGTCATGCATCGCCTATTGAGAGTGGCTAGCGAAAACCAGATAAATGATCGCCACCCTATGACACAGAATAAAACGAGACCATTCACATTGTTAATCAATAATGGACAACACTATACAAACGCACCGTTTGCCCCCGAGCAGCGCACACTTTTGTTGTTACGCATTATCGCGCTTTTTCTAAGCTGTTTATGTGCACTGGGGCTTGGCGCCGCCGAGGCAACAATGCGCATAGACGCTGAAAAAATCAGCTCCATTTCTCATTATCGCGCTATTCAAATGTATATGTCGAAAACTGGCCAAGACAGTTTTGTTCGACATTCAGCACAAGACAAGTCGGATCATATATGGCTAAGCGGTAACGGCGGCGTATTTAGGTACGATGGCTACAAACTCGTTCCCTTTGAACTGCCCCGAGACAATTCGCAAACCAGAATTCAAAATCCCTATTTATATGTTGATAAGCATGGCGAGATTTGGGTAGGCGGTAGCGACTTATACAAGTTTGACTACGACACGGAGCAGTTCATCGCATTAGACGTTTCTAAATTTAACCGCATTAACTCCATCATCGGAGACGATGAGGGCAATTTATGGGTAGGGGGGTTTGGTGCTGGCTTATTAGTTTATGACCCCAAAACAGCTACGGTCATTGCAAACTACGATCATTTCGTCTCAAGCACTTACCTCTACAGTCTTGCCTACGATAAAAATAACCAATACATATGGAGTGCCGGCCGAGACGGACTTTTTGTATTTGATATAAACAACCAAGCCTTTTTTGAAGTTCCCACCTCGCTGGGAAATTTGTTTAAAACTATGTATATCCGCGACTTAGCCTTTGATGAGCAGCGCAACGAGTTATGGTTGGGTACGCCTAAAGGTCTTATGCAGATAGACGCTAAATCGTTCGACTATAGAATTCATTCAGTCGAGAATTTTTCTAAAGGTCTACTAACAAGCGACGTATCCACGGTTTTTTTAGATTCAGCTAATAACTTATGGGCCGGTTTAGAAAAAGAAGGTATTTGCTTGTATCAGCGCTCAAGCGACTCATTCCTATGCTCTAAATCATCCATTAATGAACCTGGCAAACTGCCATTTGCCACCATTGAGGATATTTCTGAGGACGCCGCGGGCTCACTCTGGATATCCATGAATCATTTTGGTCTTTTCAGGATGACACCGAATTTGGAGGTGTTCAAACGCCTACGAGATAGAATTACGGTGCCGGTGCAAGACTATTTCCCGCACTATTTTGATGGCGTTGTGCGCGATAACGGCGATATTTGGATTGCAACAGACGGTGGCGGAATTAATATCTTTAATCATCGCACTGGGGATTTTAGCAATATTAAGCACCACCCCCTGCATGAAGATTCATTGTCATCTAATGCGGTGATTTCAGTTGCTGAAGACCAAGATGGCTATATCTGGGCAGGTACTTGGGCTGGAGGCCTCTCCCGTATAGACCCGAATACCTTGGAAGCAGAACGCTTTGAACATGATCCACTTAAAAGCGCAGAGCAAACTCTTGCGGGGAATAACATATTTTTTGTGTTACCTGACAACAACAAGGGCCTTTGGCTGAGCGTATGGGGATTTGGTCTTCAATACTTTAATTATGGAACAGGGCGCTTTACGCAATACCCGATTGCGCAGGAGGGCAAAACAGGCGGCAGCCTTAATGGTGAGATAACGCATATTCAGCTTTACGACAACAAACTCTTTATGTCGGGTCAAACCGGGCTTGAATATTTTGATATACCTACTGAAACCTTTGTCCCGCTTTTGAGTTCACAAATCGAGGCCGCTTATTTTGTTCTAGTAGAGTCTCTTGAAGAGATTTGGGTTGGTACAATTAACGGTTTGTATCGATACAACAGCCTTAGCAAAGCGCTAAAGGTTTATCGCAAAGAGGACGGCTTAGCGCACAACGCCGTTAACTATATTCATAAAGACAAAAACGGTAAGCTTTGGGTTGCAACCGACGAGGGTATCTCGATACTCAATCCACAGAGCGAAGAGTTTGTTTCTTATTACAAAAAAGATGGCCTAGTTAGCAATGCTACCAGCACTCATGGAGAGTTCATCAGCATAGGAGATGAGCTATACATCCCCACTAAAGACGGTATGAACATTATTAATATAAACGATGTTGTTAAGCCGTCTTACGTGCCGCCCACCAAAATTTTAACACTCGCTTTTGAGAATTTGAAAAATGGCAAGCGCCAAGAAGTAAACCCGCATATCTCGTCGATTAGAGAACAAGCACTTATTATTTCACATACATTCAATAACGTTAAAATCGACTTTACGTCCCTTAGTTTTGTGTTCCCCGAACACAATAGGTTTAAATACAGACTTGTTGGATGGCAGCAAGACTTTATTGAAACTGACGCTACCGAAAGGTCTGCTAGGTTTAATAATCTCCCTTCGGGTAAGTATACCTTTGAAGTGTTTTCGGCCAGCAGCAGTGGCGTTTGGGATGAAAGCGGCGACACTATTTCGTTTATTATCGCCACTCCATGGTGGAAAACCTGGTGGGCGCGTCTTATATTTGTTTTGATAGCCCTGTTGTCGGCTTATGGCTTTGTGAAATGGCGAGTGTCATTGATTAGGAGTCGTGAAATTGAATTGGCAATAAAGGTCGACGAAAAAACGCAGCAGCTCAATGAATATGCTTTAGAGTTAAAAGAAACCAGTGATTCATTAGCCGAGCTTAACGCACAGCTCGAACAGAGAGTTGAAAACCGAACCGCAGAACTGCAAATCGAAGTGAGCGAGCGAAAGGTCGCAGAGAGTAAACTATTCCACCTTGCCTTTCATGATTCACTCACCGGCCTGCCCAATCGAGAATGGCTCATTAAGAAATTGAATTCGCTCATTGCCACTAAGCATAGTTCAGCGCAAGCGCCCTTTGGCTTGATGTTTTTAGACGGCGATCGCTTCAAACAAATTAACGATACGCACGGTCACATCATTGGTGATGAGCTGCTAATTGCTAGCGGGATGCGCCTGTCAAAGCTGCTTACCGACAGCCAATATGCAGCTCGTCTTGGCGGTGATGAGTTTACCGTAGTGGTTGAAAATGTAGATGAGCCAAGCGCGCTAGAGCGTCTTGCCAGCAGCATTATTGAGGCATTCAACGCGCCTTTCGTGCTCGATAAAGTAGTGCTGCACTTTAACGTTAGTATTGGCGTGGTGATGTGCGACCATTCGTATACCGCGGTCACTGGCGCACTGCGTGATGCTGATATTGCCATGTATAACGCCAAACAAAATGGCAAGGGCACCTACAAAATTTTTGACCGCGAGATGCGCAAAGTCTCCATGGAGCTCTCAAAATTGGAGAGCGATTTACATGATGCCGTGCAGAACAATGAATTTTATTTGGTCTACCAGCCGCTGCTTGACTTACGCACCAATAAAATCGCAAGCTTTGAAGCTCTCATAAGATGGAAGCATCCTAAACGAGGCAACGTGCCACCCGATATGTTTATTCCTATGGCTGAAGAAACAGGCCTGATTATGGACATTGGTGAGTGGGTAATGAAAACCGCTTGCGAGCAACTAAAATTATGGCAATTATTTGACTGCATTGAAGATGTCACCATCGCGGTTAATCTGTCGTCGAATCAGCTTCGTGGGCCCGAGTTTTTAGACACTGTAGATAATTGCTTAGCAAGCACTGGACTTGCCGGTAAGTATCTCAAATTTGAGCTTACTGAATCGACCTTGATTGAAAATGACGCAAACATTAAGCACTTGCTTGACGAAATTATTGCCCGAGATATTGAGCTGGCCATTGATGATTTTGGCACAGGATATTCATCCTTAGCTTATTTAAATCAGCTGCCTGTGCAACATATAAAAATAGATAGAAGGTTTGTAGACGCCATCGACAATACTCCGGATGGACTTATTAACGCTGACGCATTAGAAATTGTAAGGGCAACAGTGTCGCTTGGGCAGAGCCTGCGTATGAAAGTCACCGCTGAGGGCATTGAAACCGATACACAGCTTAATGCACTAAGAGACTTAGGAGCGGATTTTGCCCAAGGATATTACATATCTAAGCCCTTGCCTGCTGATAAGGTCATAGCGTTTTTAAATAGTCCTTTAGAATTTGACCAAAACCAAACGCAATCTACCCCGCTGAAAAAGTATCAAGAAAGTATTGCCAGTAAAGAAAAACGCTTGAAAAAAGATTAAGGTATTGAAGGCCTATCCGACGCCAATCCATTTACGATAGGTCTTTGTTAGCCGCTTAATTCGCAGTTGGTCGAGAATTAACGATAGCAAGGGACTACATTTTGGATTGGTAGGCTGATTATTCCCTAATTTACGTAATTGTCGTTTTACCAAGGCCATTGTGGCAAGTCCCGACATTGCTTTATCTTTCCAACTTACATGTGGCACAAAGCCGACATGCTCTGGCGAACTTTTCCACGCACTTATTAAAGAAGGTTCATAGGCTAGGGCGCTTGCCATACCTACTAGGTCAACGCCGTTTTCGAGCACGCTTTGTGCAGTTTCAAACCTTTTTATTCCGCCGGTAGTCATAAGTGGCATTTTCGCATGCTCTGAAATTTGCGTGGCAAACTTTAAAAAGTAAGCCTCTCTTGCAAGGGTTCGTTCATCGCCAGACTTCCCCTGCATAGCAGGCGCTTCGTAAGACCCGCCAGAGAGTTCAATAAAGTCGATATTGAGTGTATTTAGGTGCTTAACCACATCAATGGCGTCCTCAACATCAAAGCCACCGCGCTGGAAGTCTGCTGAATTCATTTTTAATGCAACGATGCTGTGCTCGCCCACGGCATCGCGTACCTTTGTAATAATTTGATATACTATACGAGCTCTATTCTCTGGCGAACCGCCCCATTTATCGGTGCGTTTATTGGTAAGCGGTGACAAAAACTGAGAAAGTAAATAACCATGAGCGGCATGAATTTGGACGCCATCAAATCCCGCTTCTTTGGCATTAACCGCGGTGTAAATAAAGCGCTGAATGACGTCTTGAATTTCCTCTTCGCTCATGGCTTTCGGCGGCGCTAACAAATTAGAGTGCTTACCAATGTTCACGGCAATTGCTGAGGGCGCAAGAACTTTACCGCCCATGGCCTTCATCACTTGCCGGCCTGGGTGATTTATCTGAAGTATCGCTTTACAATCGTTTTGTTTAGCCTCGCGCGCCCAATCTCTAAATTCATGTAAGGGCGTGTTCTTTTCAAGTACCACGCCGCCGGGGCCGGTCATGGCCATTTTATCAACCATAACATTGCCAGAAATGATGAGCCCTACCTCACCATGAGCCCATGTTTTATAGAGCGTTTTTAGTTCTGGGGAGGGGAAATGATGTTTGTCTGCCATATTTTCTTCCATAGCAGCCTTCACAGCACGATTTTTAATAACTTGTCCACACGGGAGCGTAATAGGTGTAAATAACATAAATCAACGTTTCAGATATCGCGAAGTGGTAAAGTGCAACATAATGCAGTCTTACTTGCAATCATTGCGCGGTATCATTGTTTTTGAAGATAAGCTCGCGCAGCGCCTGACTGCGCGCATTTTATTTAGAAGCTGTGGAGATAAAGATGATTTTTAGCGGTTTAAGCGGTTTTCCGATTACCCCCATTAAAGACGGCCGCGCCGACATCGATACGCTAAGCGCTATTGTAAGGCATGTTGATGCCTCTGGATTAGATTCAATCGGCGTGCTTGGCAGCACAGGGAGCTTCGCTTATCTTAATCAACTCGAACGAGAAAGAGTCATGGCGTGCTGGAGCAAAGCTACAACACCTTGGATAGGCGGAGTAAGTGCAACCAGCTCTCACGAGGCACTGCTTAACTGCCAGCTCGCCCATAAGCATGGCGCAAAAGGCGTCATTGCCAATGCCTTTGCTTACGTGCCCTTGCGGAACAATGAGCTAACTAAATATTTTTTGGACATTGCTGAACATAGCCCGCTACCGGTATGCGTTTACGACAATCCCGTTACAACCGGCCAAGCCTTAAGTTATGATGTGATTGCACGGCTAGCTGAACACCCCAATATTCAGGCCATCAAAATGTTCGCGCAGCAAAATAATCAAGCGCAGCACGCTAGTTTGAGTTCTTTAAACATTAATGCCGGGTATGCGGTGGATGCATTTTGTTGCGACGCCATGATAGGCGGTGCAAGTGCTTGGTATTCAACCCTAGCCGGCACAGTGCCAGAGCTTTTAGTGCCAATTATGAACGCTATAAAAACAAAAGATGTGACCAAAGCGCGCAGATTAAATACTGCCCTCGCGCCGCTTTATCAACTCATGCGGACCCACTCTGGGTATCGAGTCGTGCATGCACTAGCAAACCAACGAGGATGGCAGTGTGAGTTACCTTCGCCGCTTATCATGCCTGATTTAGGAGATGTATCGTTAGATGCTTATATAAGCTCTGCATATCAAATGGTTTGCCCAAATGACCGGTAAAGCCCAGTGCTTTGTACTCATCAATTTCTTGCGTCATAACATTAGCGGTAAGCGCAATCACTGGCGTGTCTGCGTCGTTGGCACGAATCAACTCAAAGGCTTGTTTACCGTCTAATACCGGCATTTGAATGTCCATAAAAATAATATCAGGCTTTGCCAATTCGTACATCTCAATCGCGGCTTGCCCGTCGTCTGCAAAGCAAAGCGTAGCCTCGGTGGGCTCTAGCATCGACTTCACAATTTCTTGATTAATCACATTGTCGTCAGCAACAAGTATTGTTTTACCTTTAAGCTTAGGTACCTCTACCACATCGTTGCTAAGCTGGGGATTGTCGGGGCCTTCTATGTATTGCAAGGGCAAAAATATAACAAATTTACTGCCCTGCCCTTCGGCACTAACCACCTTAATGTCACCTTGCATTAACTCTACTAAATTACGGGTAATCGATAAGCCAAGGCCCGTGCCGCCAAATTTCCGTGTAATCGATGCATCTGCCTGAGAGAACCGACTGAACAATTGCTCTACCACTTCATTCGACATGCCAATGCCCGTATCGGTAACACTTATTACCAAGCCATCCAAGCCCTCTCTTTGCGTTCTCTTAAAATCGAGCTGCACGCTTCCATGATGAGTGAACTTAACCGCGTTAGACACAATATTCATGATAATTTGCCGCACCCTGACCGAGTCACCCAGCCAGCGTCTATGCATATGTTTAGCAAAAGAAAATTCAATTTTGATACCCTTTTCGATGGCCAGCGGACGCATATCAGAAATGACAGACTCGGCTAAATGTTTGAGCGAGAAGTCGGCTTTTTCGAGGGTGAGCTGATTGGACTCAATCTTTGAGTAATCTAAAATATCATTGATAATTCGAAGTAGCGTGTTCGCTGAAAATATAGCGTTGGAAATTAGTTTTTTGTTTCTATTGTCGGGGGTATCTCGTTGTAAAATCTGAAGCGTTCCGAGCACACCATTCATAGGCGTGCGGATTTCATGACTCATATTCGATAAGAAAACGCCTTTAGCGATATTTGCACTCTCAGCTTGATCTTTAGCCTGCTGTAAAACCTCGGCAGCCTTTTCTTGTTCACTAATATCTTGCACGACCGACCAAATATATTCTTGCCCGTCGTCGTCATCTATTCTGATACCCGACAAAAGCACCGGGTAAGTATGTCCATTTTTATGAATATACTCTTTTTTATAAGGTCCGTAGCGTCCCTTTTCTTTCAGCGAGGCAAGCTGCTCACCCTCTTGCTCTTCATACTTTTGTGGGGTTAACTGCCAATAGTCCATCTTATTGAGTTGGTCTGCCGCATAGCCTGTAAAGCGCGTAAATTCAGTATTCACGTATTCAAAAGAGCCATTGCTCATCTTATTAATGATGATGCCCACAGGCGCTAAATCAACAAACTTTTCAAACTTTGCTTTCTCTTTCAAGTAGGCTTTTCTAAACTTGTCGGTGTCTAGTAACGCTTGTTCTAACTTTGTTTGCGCATCTACCATCATGCTGATATCTCTACCAACTGCGAGAATGACACTGCGGTCCTCGAATTCAATTGCGGTTAGTGATACCAAACACGGAAACGTTGTACCATCGAGCTTTGAGTGCACCCACTGAAAAAGTTGTGGCCCTTGTTCAAGGGTTTTTTGAATATACTCTCCGGCTAAATCTGCCGACAGTCTGCCGCAGGTTTGCCGCTCTGGCGATATATCAGAGGGTCTTAAATTTAAGAAATTTTCTTCGCTTTCAACGCCGTGCATTTCAATGGCCGCTTCATTGCACTCAATAAAGCATCCCGTTGTTAAGTCGATAATGGAGAGAGCATCGGCCGATACGTCAAACAATTTTTTATATTTGTCTCGGTCACTATTCGCGCGATTTAACTCGCTTTTTAGTCGGCTAATTTCTTCTTCTAGTGTCATTTTATGAAAGAGCCTTTTGTTGAGTGTGCATTTGCGGTAAACCTGATCACGCTGGACTTGTGTGCGGCGTGTTAAGAGTATAGGTCAAATTTATATTGCAAACTATCCCCTGCAAGCGCAGTGCGATAGGTGGGTTTTGAGGTAGGTTTGAAGGTACGGATTAAGAAGAGTTGAAAAAGCTTGGGGATGGCAGAGTAAATCTATTGTTTTGCTCCGTCATAAGTCACGGTGATTTCTGCGTAGGCAGCCACCTTTGCAATCAATACCAAAGCACTCCATATGTATTTTCACTAAAGCGTTTATGATAATCTTTTGAATCGATGCATTTGAACGCATGCAAAGCCTCTGGACCGCAATAAAGGAAATGGAATTGTCAAAGGGAAAGTTCTTAGTGGTGATTGCCCTTGCATTCATCCTCTCGCTAATTCTTCTGTACATCATGGGTGGCACCTTACACCCTCGTAAATCTACAGAGGGCGAAGAGCAAATTACCGATACCACGCTAGCTAATTTGAATGCAGACGCTATCGCTAACATCAAGCAAGCAAAAACACCAAAGACAAACAATAAGCAGCTCTCTTCCGACCCTTCTGCACACATTGTCACTCAAGAGCGGCAAAGCATTCTGCAATGCGGCGGTGACCCTGTGGGTTATGATGAGGACGATCATGAACAGGGTGATTATGATAAGGCCTATACGAACTTGGTTGATAGGCACTTAGACTCCCTCAGTGACTCAACTCTGTATGAGCAAAAACTGGCTCACGCGCTTTTTGCGCACTGGAGAGCAAATGAAGATGAGAACAAAAGATTGGCTCTTTTATTTGAATTCGAAGCAAGCTACCCAGGTAACTCTTTAGTGCTCATGGACATCCTAAACCTATGCGCGGTAAATAATCACCCACAGTGTACGCAAGAATTTATCGATTACGCTGTAGCGTCAGACAAACAAAATGGCGCAATGTGGTTTAATGCTGCGATGGTATATGCAGCGAAACAAGACAACGAGGCTGTTCTAAGAATGATTGAGGGTCTAAACGCGTCAAACATATTCAACGAGCGCTTTGGTGAGAGAGTCTTAGGCTTTGTTGACGCCATGGAAGCCTCTGAGGCAAATAGTTTTGCTGCAAATGTGCTCATGGGAATAGGTATAGATGCTGCTCGTCCGGTTAACTACCAATCGATTACTCACTGGTGTAAAACTAAGGTAAATAACCTGCAAAATGCCGCAGCATGTTTAACGCTGGGACTAAATATGGAAAAACGCGCAAAGACAATGATTAATCGAATGATTGGCTCAGCTATTCAAGGCATTGTTTATAAAGCCGAAGGCAATAACGAAGCGCTGGCACGGCTCGAACAAACGGGCAATTCATATCGTGATCCGAGCTTTGCGGTGGGCACGAATGCGGCTCACAACTTGTTCTCAAATGACGAGAAAAGAATTAGACAGTGGCTCAAAGAAATCGATAGTCTTGGCGAACACGAATCTCAGTTGATGTTCATTGAAGATGCGATAAAGGTTTCGGAACATATGGGTCAAGAATACTGTGAATCACGAGTTTCAATGCCGCATTTAAATCTTTGAGAAGCATTTCGATGACTGATGAGGGCGCTGAGCGGTTAATGTTGGAATCAGATTGCAAATGCATTAATGGCAGTTACACAAAATTAGTTACAGTCTCTTACAGTCTCGTTACAGGCTCACGAACTTACTTGAATTAGTCTCGACTTAATCTGACAATCCTCTTGCAAAAGAGAGAGTTACCCGTTTTGATAAAGGTGTCGAATCTTTATTAACAAAACAAAAAGGTAA
>NZ_JBHSGU010000008.1:685-1169 GCF_042652645.1 Glaciecola siphonariae | reverse complement strand
ACAGCTTTTCGCAGACTTACACGTCCTTCATCGCCTCTAACTGCCAAGGCATCCACCATATACGCTTAGTCACTTAACCATACAACCCTAAATAGCCTTCTTGACTCTTTACCACAAACACTTGCAAGCAAGTGGTCGCTGCTTCGGGCTTTACCGCAGGGAAACCCTGCTGACCCTACACATGCTCACTAAAGGGGTGGATGTTTGCACATCTCTTTCTTTATTAAGCAAGTAAATTGTTTAGCTAGTATTAACAACGAGCCTTTTGAATTCTCGTTGCGTTAGATTATATGAATGACAAGTTTGCTAATCATTTTTGTCAGATAGAGTAGCGGTTGAAAGAACATCTCTCGAATTACTTCGAGGTTGTTCAATCAGTTACTCTTTCGTTAAATATTGATTACTAATTATCAGCTTTCCAAATTGTTAAAGAGCATGTTTGAAGCTTGCGCTTCTCACATTTCAGAGTTTAAAAAACCCTAAT
>NZ_JBHSGU010000008.1:0-675 GCF_042652645.1 Glaciecola siphonariae | reverse complement strand
GGGTGGATGTTTGCACATCTCTTTCTTTATTAAGCAAGTAAATTGTTTAGCTAGTATTAACAACGAGCCTTTTGAATTCTCGTTGCGTTAGATTATATGAGTGACAAGTTTGCTAATCATATTTTCGTGCAAAATAGTCTAATCACAGATTAGGCTATTCTTGCGCAAGGTGACTGTCATTACCTATACAAGGTAATACTCGCACACTTGCATCGCACATTCGTCAGATAGAGTAGCGGTTGAAAGAACATCTCTCGAATTACTTCGAGGTTGTTCAATCAGTTACTCTTTCGTTAAATATTGATTACTAATTATCAGCTTTCCAAATTGTTAAAGAGCATGTTTGAAGCTTGCGCTTCTCACATTTCAGAGTTTAAAAAACCCTAACCTATAATTTCTTATATGAACCTATAGATTAAGGCTTTGAATCTATTCGATGTAAGGCCTCTCCCTAAGAAGTGGTGGAGCTAAGCAGGATCGAACTGCTGACCTCCTGCGTGCAAGGCAGGCGCTCTCCCAGCTGAGCTATAGCCCCTTACATCAGTTTCAAAAGTATCTTCCTGCCTACGTAGCTTCTTCGTCAACCAGTTCGCTTGGTGACGGCAGATTTGCTCCGAGTAACGCAGCGTACGATAGTACGTGAGTAACACAGGGACAAAGCTGGCTAAACCAAGT
>NZ_JBHSGU010000007.1:0-501 GCF_042652645.1 Glaciecola siphonariae | reverse complement strand
TGCTCCCACTGCTTGTACGTATACGGTTTCAGGTTCTATTTCACTCCCCTCACAGGGGTTCTTTTCGCCTTTCCCTCACGGTACTACTTCACTATCGGTCAGTTAGGAGTATTTAGCCTTGGAGGATGGTCCCCCCATCTTCAGTCAAGATAACACGTGTCCCGACCTACTTAATATGGCAACTATGAACCTTCGTGTACGGGGCTATCACCCTGTATCGCTGTGCTTCCCAACACATTCCACTACTTCATAATTACTCGGCTGCTCCCCGTTCGCTCGCCGCTACTAGGAGAATCTCGGTTGATTTCTTTTCCTAAGGGTACTTAGATGTTTCAGTTCCCCTCGTTTGCCTCTACATGCTATGTATTCACATGCAGATACCGCCGAAGCGGTGGGTTTCCCCATTCGGACATCTGTGGCTCAAATGCGTTTTGTCAGCTCACCACAGCTTTTCGCAGACTTACACGTCCTTCATCGCCTCTAACTGCCAAGGCATCCACC
>NZ_JBHSGU010000006.1:0-1202 GCF_042652645.1 Glaciecola siphonariae | reverse complement strand
TGAATTAGTCTCGACTTAATCTGACAATCCTCTTGCAAAAGAGAGAGTTACCCGTTTTGATAAAGGTGTCGAATCTTTATTAACAAAACAAAAAGGTAACTCTCATGTTGCATACTAGCAATCCAATCATTAAACACAAAGCAGGTTTACTCAATTTAGCTGAAGAACTCGGAAACGTATCTAAAGCTTGCAAAGTTATGGGCGTTTCACGCGATACTTTTTACCGATATCAAGAATTGGTTGAAGAAGGCGGTATCGATTCTTTGATGAATAAAAGTCGAAGAACGCCAAATATGAAGAATCGCGTGGATGAGGCAACTGAAAAGGCAGTTGTAGAATACGCTATCGACTTCCCTGCATATGGCCAGCACAGAGCCAGCAACGAACTACGCAAGAAAGGTGTCTTTGTTTCAGGCAGCGGTGTTCGCTCAATATGGGTTAGACACAACCTAGAAAACTTTAAAAAACGCCTCAAAGCTCTCGAAGATAAAGTAGCCAATGATGGCATTATATTGACTGACTCACAGGTGGCCGCACTTGAGAAGAAAAAGCTCGATGATGAGGCATGTGGAGAGATAGAAACTGAGCATGCGGGATATCTTGGCTCACAAGACACGTTCTATGTAGGCAATATGAAAGGCGTTGGCCGCATCTATCAGCAGACCTTCGTTGATACTTACAGCAAGATTGCATTTGCTAAGCTCTACACGACGAAAACACCTATCACGGCAGCAGATATGCTAAATGATAAAGTGCTACCGTTCTTCGAGCGACAAGAGCTTCCTATGTTGCGCATACTCACTGACCGAGGTACCGAATATTGTGGCAAAGTAGAACAGCATGATTATCAGCTATACCTGGCAATAAACGATATTGACCATACGAAAACCAAAGCGATGTCACCGCAAACGAATGGCATATGCGAACGCTTCCACAAAACGATTCTCAACGAGTTTTATCAGGTTACGTTCCGTAAAAAGCTATACTCAACGATGGAGGAGTTGCAGAAAGATCTGGACGACTGGATCGATTTCTACAACAATAAACGTACTCATCAGGGCAAAATGTGCTGCGGCAGAACGCCGATGGAAACATTACTTGATAGTAAATCGATTTGGGCTGAAAAGAACTTAGCTCAAATCTAATCTGACAGGCACCGATTGAAAAGCGGGTAAGTGTCAGATCAAGTCTGAGCTAGTACA
>NZ_JBHSGU010000005.1:652913-669469 GCF_042652645.1 Glaciecola siphonariae | reverse complement strand
TTCGTCGTTTGTTTTGCATAAAGACCTCTACTTGATAGTTGAGGCCTCATGGTGCAGGGTTGGACTTAACTTGGAAATATGTGGTTTACTGGACGCTTACACTTAACCTCAGCAAAATAAATGAATAGACTAGTACTAACTAGGCATCGTCCAGTTTATTGGTCTATTGTGGTCCAGGCAGATAGTACTTGCTGGTTCAAACATAAATCTGTAGCGGTCCTGAATGATAGGATTTTACAAGTGTAAAATCCCGCCTTGCGGGACCACTAGAGTAACTAAACTGAACCATCAAAGAACAAACGTTTGGACCACACTGTGACAAAGGTCTGGACCGCCACTTACATTATCAAAATGTTCTGCTATTTTATTAGCTATTTTGTGGGTGGATTAATTCAATATTTTTAAGAATCGAAGTTTGCTGGGCAAAGGTTACAGATTTTGTTATTTAAGCTTTAAGATTTGCGCTGTCCTTAAAGGACAGCGCATTGGGTGGTGAGTTGATTAGGTTCATCCACCAATTTGTTGTGCAGAAACACTATCACTGACTCACTTATGTTAGAGCCAATTCCAAAAGATTTAAACGGCTTTTTAACTTGTCTGAGTACTTTGTCAGGGGATGAGCCTCATGTATTGCCAGCGCCTTAATTATCTTGCTCGCTTGGAATATCGTCAGCACTCTGATTTGAATAAAGTCTACGATATGGTTTCAAAACCTGAAGCCACTTGGCGAGTGTTGTGGCCCGACGACTAGCCGTCCTTTCATTTAACCCTGCAACGCATTCATTTATAAATTTAGAAGCTGTTAAAGGGTCCAAATCCAACATCGTGTTAACGCCAGACCACTTAATCCAGCTCCAACCGAAATCGCTGGATTCAAACCTATCTGCTAAAAACTCATACTGGGAAGCTTTGTCAGATTTACTTGCAAGAAAACGCCCAGCAGATGTAACAGACAAATTCTTTTTCAAAAGACCTAAGCAACAAGCAGCATCAGTGTGATACTTTACTTGACGAGCAGAGTTAATGCCGTCGATGTTCTCGTGGTTCAACTGCTCACCGCGATCTCTTTTCTTAACAACTTCTATAACTCGGTCAATATTATTTGCTTGTGGGACATTAATAGAGTCTACAAGCACCGTTGCAGAATCATTTAGCTTGTCTATCAGTGCATCAAATTTTACTGTATCCAGCCTGATCGCGCTTGATAAAAACTGATAAGTCCTAGGCGTGATAGTAACAGTTAGCTTATGTAGTTCGATGATCTCAAGTAATTCTTTCACTCTGTATGGGTCTAGCGCAGAAGCTTTCAGGTTTTCGTCAAGCTTATTTATATCTTGAAGTAGCAAATTGAAGGCTTGTATGGCTTTTGACGCATTGGCATCATCACTTGCCGCCAGTTTGACTTCAAAGGAGCCGGGTACTGCACTTTTGGGATAAACTTTGGGGATTTTTCTCGTATCATCTAGCATCAACAACTCAATGATTTCACTAAAGGCATCTAGAACTCTAGTGACCATTTTCCTATCAGGAAAAGCATGCTTGTCTGAACGACGCTGAATATTTAGCTCAAAGTGCCAATCGTTTTCCTCACTGATGATTTCTATTTCTGCCAGATCAAACTCGAAATCTTCCGGTGGTATATTGAATTGGCTTATTTTATCTCTTGGAATAAAGTCAGCTTGTGACTCACCAGATTCGTAATTGGTTTCGACAAAATACACATTCAATTCAGGCTGTAAAAAAACATTTCGAATTGACTCCTCTTGTCTTCTTACCCTATCTAACCTTTTCTCAGTAATACTTGAATAAAGCCATGTATCAGTGGATGCAGACTCGCCGACTCCAGCCCAGTAAACAAGATAGAGCTGCTTTAAATTATTGATAACAGAAAAGCATTTTGGGCCATCAAAATCATCATAAATTTCGTAGTATTTGAGATCACCTAGATAAGTATTTTGCGCGATCATAGTTAACGCTCTTGATTCTTCATGTGCAAATGGGGCTTTGCACCACATTGCTTCCAGAGGGAGACGTGGCCATTTTTGCTTTTATAAATTACACCTAACTCAACTACTAGCTCACCACTGGCAATAAGCCACTCGCCCAGTTGGTTGGGGGCAGGATAATTTTTCCCAGCTCTTTTGACTTTGTGTAATGTGCTCCACAACGATACGCCAAAGCCTTTCTTTCTAGCCAGTTCGTCTCTATAGGGATAGTTAGGCTTTTCAACATTGTGTTGCAGAAAGTCATCTTCTTGTGGAGGAATTGATTTTACAAGTCTGTACACTTTACCATTTGCAGGTGTTGCCTCTTGAGGTGGCACACCTTCGATAAAGTCTTGCGGCCAATTATAGTCAATAGCTACAGTCATTGAATCTCCTTTTCTAAATTACTGGCAACTTGGTCTTTTAATCTTTTAGCGGCTATAGAGAAAGCTTCATCAGATAGATCGTTTCCAATAAAGTTACGTCCAAGCTTCACGGCAGCGCAACCAGTAGATCCCGAACCCATAAATGGGTCACAAACCACTTCACCAACTTTACTGCTTTGATTTATTAATATCTCTGATAGTTGTACTGGTTTTTCAGTCGGGTATCCTCTATGGATACGGTCAACCTCAAGAATATCGGGTGTGGATAGATCGTTTAGTTTCCTTTTACCTTTCTCAAAAAAAAGAATGAACTCGTATCTCGCTCGATAATGATAGCCCATTCCAATTTTTCTCTTGTCCCAAATTAAGGGTTTCCAGAACTTAAAGCCTATTTTTTCGGCAATAGGCTTGATAACGAAAGCGGTTTCTTGGTCACAAAAAAGATAAAAATGGCTATTTTTTCTGAGAACTCGATGGACTTCTTTTAATAGCTCTTCAAATCGGCTATTAGGAAAAATTTCAAACCATTTATTGCTGGACGACTTACTGTTTTTAAGCCGAGTAGTTGTCCCAACAGCTCTATGCTTTTCTAGTGACTCATAAGGAGGATCAGTAATGAATAGATCAATGCTTTCTTTGGGCAGTGTTTTAAGCCAATCTACAGCATCAACATTGTGTATGGTAAAGCCTGAGATAGAACAAGGGCTATTAGCGTCCAATCTATAAATATCCTTGAGCAATTGATTAATTGATTAGTCATTCAAGAGTTAAAAATTTGTTGCATGATACCTGCACAGGCAATACTTGTCGAATTAGTCACTAAGATGCGTGAGTTCATAGAAACTAATATTGGCCTTAGCCTCTCTGAGAAACTATAAGACTCTGGCATTAAAACAAAGCCCCGCGAGTGCAAGGTTTTGGATTCAAAATAAACAGTTACCTAATTATTCCTACTATCCCAAAGATTAGCAAAAGTAACCAAACCAAGAGAAGTATAAAATTTAAGCCAAAAATTATTTTCTTTGAATTTGATTTAAGAAAGTAACTTACTAACGAAGTAGCCACGAGCAAAGAAATAACGCTGACAACAGTGCTAGTTTGTAAAAACAAAAGCTGATCGTGCCTCCAATTCTTCGATACCATTACGGACATATCAAAAACTATTAACGAAAAATACCCGATAGAGCATAGCGTTGCGAAAGACGTAATTGCTAGAACAAATTTTTGCATAGCGCTACCTATCCTGCTCTTTAAGCTCTTGCGATTCTATTCGTCCACTCACTCTTACAACTTTCAACTGACCAAATCTTGTAGATGATTCAGTCGAACTAGCAAACGGATTCCTAGATTTACTATCTACCGTTACTTCACTAGTTGATGTCTGACTCAGCATATCATTAACTTGAGACCAATCTTCATCACCTTTAGCAGCAATACATCCAATGGTTAGGCCCGGTTCATGCAGCCTAAACAAGTCTCTGCCTGTTGCATCATGAGTATCATTACCATAAACAGCATCTAGAGGCTCTAGCCGGAAAAAGTTCTCTCTTGGAGTGTACAAAATGTCGTATACGCCTACTTCGATGGGCGCTCCAAAAGGCTTGCCTCCAGATTCAGCATTTACTTTTATTCTTTGTCCTGTATCTCTATCTCTCATAGTAAGAACACCAGTATCAATATTGTATACAGCCCTTACTTCTTCTCCATCAGGATCAACATATTTGTACGGATTGTTATTAGCATATGCGTAACGATTGAATCCATGAGTCCCGCCCGGACCTCCTAAGTGCTCAATTGAACCCACCGGATCATTCGAATAAAACCGCCCAATCACTGGATCATAGTATCGTGCCTGCATATAAATTAGTACGAACTACGATCCAACGAATACTTTACTGTTACCCTACGAATATTGCATCTTAATTAAATAACAGGATTACCCAGTAGATCAGTGACAGACTGATTCTGGTTCATCCAATTACTAGTTTTATTACAGCGCCACTCAAGAGACTTAACAATTAACGGGTAGACACCTGCTAACGTTGCATTGTTAAAAACTGGTTCGTGATGACCACATCTGTTTCTAAACTTTCTTATTATGTAGCAGGCATCCTTCAACTCTTTTCTAATTTCCTGTGGTGTCATGAAATTTGGTGCATTTGGAAATGTTTCTGCAATATACGGCTTCCAAATACGACCGTCATGCCTCCTAGTCAACATATTTTCAAACCAAACAAATTTGATTTCTGGTAGCAGCTTGCCAACGCCGAGATAGTTTCCTTTCAAAGCAGAAAGCAGAATCTTTTGATCTAAACCATTCAAAGAATTTTGAAAAACTGTATTAGTAGGCCAATCCTGACCATAGCGAATGCTTATAGCATCAGATATAGCATTTCGAATCGCCACTTCATAAATATGCAAAGGAAAGAAAAATCGGCTCGAAAGTTCAGCATTCCACTCATAAAGTTTCAGAGCCAACACATTGCAATTGTCGCCAGTTGCAGAAATGACAGCTTGGCGATATGTTGAAAATCGATTGATAGAAAGTGTATGCTCTATCGCTGTATATGGCATTCGTCCTCCCTTAAGTAATCTTGACGAGCGCATCATTTTCATCTAATATTAAAGACGAGTGCTTTGGATATCCCTGCATATGCAGCCCACCAAAGACATACGATATATGAAAAAAACCATGCATTTGCGTGGTTTTTTTCATTCTAAAACAACAAATTGCGAATTACGAGAACAACCCACTACCACCGTCAGCAGAAGGATGTGTTACTTCATATACTTCAGATAACTTCTTGCGACTAACATGAGTATAGAGTTGCGTAGTGAGAATGCTGGCATGCCCGAGCATCTCTTGAATGTGGCGAAGATCTGCGCCATTATCTAACATTGCAGTTGCGGTGTTGTGGCGATATAAGTGACAAGCGCCAGTGCGGTCAAACCCTCCTAATTTCACATACTGTGATGCCATATCTGATAATTTCCCAGGTACGTAACGTTTGCCATTGTTAGCCAGAAATAGAGCTTTGCCAGAACCAATGAATGAAAACATTGGACGGATTTTACCAACATAGAATGCTAGCCACTCACATCCTCGCAAACTGATTGGCACCAACCTTTCCTTTTTACCTTTGCCGTGAACTCTCACCAACTTGCCGTTGAAGTCAATATCATCAATATTCAGCTTAACCAATTCACCGCGTCTTATGCCTGTTGCGAAGAATGCCTCAAGTATTGCACGGTCACGTAAGCCATTAATTCCAAACAGCAGGGGTTGTTCTAATATCGTTTCTATTTCGTTTACTGAATACAGTGACTTAGGAATTTGTTGCCCTTTTGACGGTAACTCAATATTCGCAAGCGTATTGGTTGGCAGCAATTTTTTGATGTACATGTACTTCACGAAAATTTTTACAAACGTCAACAAGTTGCGTTTTTGGGCGGGGCATAGCGGCTGATTATCTAATGGTTTACGGTACGCATTTAAATAAGCAGCATAGTCATCCATCAAATCTAAATCGATTTGGCCTATATGAGTAATGTCACGGTCTATACACCAAAGAAAAAACTTCTTTAGACCGCCACGCTTTCCGCGCACTGTATCTGAGCTTTGCCCCTTAGCAAGGCAAAGCTCAAAGTAGTATCTGGCGCATCGCCAGATTCGCTTAGTGGTAGGCTTGTCCATGTATCAACTCTTTAGCAAATGACATTCCGATATTAACGAACGCTTTAGGTTTTGGTTTGTGCCAATGAACAACAGGCTTGTCACCATTGCGGAGCCGGCCTACTCGATGTCCAACAGCGGAAATAATCTTGCCGTTGCTATCTGGGGTTGTTAATACAATGCAACCTCGAAATAGTTCATGACCTGTGGGTCTAACTAAACCATAACGTTGCAAGCTACCTCGTATTGCAGCACCTTCGGGTGTCTTTGCTTTTGGAATATGTTTACCCATCGTACGATCACAATAACCGATGCCCTGCTCTGTTATAAACTCGCTGTCAATACGGCAAATATTGGCAACAAACTGTTGAGCCACCGAGCTTATTTGATAACGCTGTTGGTAATACTCAAATGCTTGCTGCATATTCAATTCGTCTAGATTAATTTGCCCAAGAACATTAAGGTAACTGTCATCAATTTGCATGTTCATTTCATATCTCCATTCATACCAATTGCTTTTCGGATTGACTCACCTTTCACTGCTATTTCATGAGTTTGATGAACAATTTTGAAGTTCATCCTCAACGAGTTCACAGCTACCCAAATCAGCGACATTTTGCTAATTTGGAAATCGGTCTGAACATTAAAAGCCGTCAATCAAAAAGGCTTCCCCCTTCTTTTTTAAACCGACACACAAGGTGTTTGTTGAATCGATCAACACTGTTAAGGCATCGCTGAATGGCAGGCCTTTGCTGTTATTTTCAACAGACAGAATAGTATAGGCAAGCATACGGGTATTAAGTTGCATTAAGCCAGCGGGGGTTCCAAACCATAACTCGTTTCTAGTGCCATCAATCGCCATGTCTCTTACAACAATCGATGTAAAATAAGGGTTTAAACTAGTGGGTATTTAACTGCTAGTTTTGCTGGAGAGTTGAAACGAAAGCAAACCATTGACCGTACTAATCCATATGGTGTGTTGCGATTGTTCATAGACCATACTTTATATATCGTTTGGAAAGTCTGCCCCACCGCATAAATTTTTGAAGGGCTGGGTTAGTCTATGGGGAGTCTCACTACTTAAAAGCCGCGGTGTTTAAGGAGCACTATTTCAATTTAAAAAAATTGAAATAGTGCTTGCAATACGATTATAAATCGACCAGTGTAATTAGTAAGATTTAATATGGAAGTAAATCGTTTTTTTGATGTCAGTGAGTTTTCGATCAATTTAGCGCAAATACACTTTTGAACAAGGATAGTTGATATGTCGATAGGCACTAAGATGCTTTCTGCTGGAAAGATAACAGCATTAGCACTTTCTTTTTTAACGGTTTTACCCCTCCCCGCACTGGCAGTATTACAAGGAGCAGAGAACACTTCACAAACTAAAGCCGCAGAAGCTTCAGCGCCTTTCGCCAAGCTTTCCTCCAAAGCCGGTGCCTTCAATAAAACAAAGCCTGAAACACCCGAAGCTTTATGGGATAGCCATAGATATGCGAGCTTCTTTGGAGACTTCAATGGTGACCAGAAACCAGACCTACTCCTACAAGCGAGGGAGATAGATGATGAGCATAAGTGGTTAAATAACGTAAACGATGAGTATCAGGCAGC
The DNA here is from genome assembly GCF_042652645.1 of Glaciecola siphonariae. NCBI lineage: Bacteria > Pseudomonadati > Pseudomonadota > Gammaproteobacteria > Alteromonadales > Alteromonadaceae > Glaciecola > Glaciecola siphonariae. The sequence goes on along the minus strand of NZ_JBHSGU010000005.1, from coordinate 661,814 downwards.
ACGCAACGCCACTGCCATGTCGTCATTTCCGATAAACTGGTTAGCGCGTGAGGCCGATATAATTGTTGGTAATTTTAATCATGACGCTTTTGATGATATTGCAATTTTTGTGCGCGAGGCTAATCAATTGGTAATTGCCTTTGGCGATGCTGATGTTCCATTTCAAAAAATTGAGCTTGTGAACTCAACTGTGCTACCTGTTTTTCTTCACGGAGAGGCGCCCATTGATATTACAGGCGACTTTAACGGTGATGGCTTAACTGACTTATTTTTACAAGTTAGCGGACAAAGTCCATATAGTGAATTTAGTTCATATGGTAGCGACCGAGAGGCGCAGATATCAAGTAATGAAAATATTAGCCATCAGATATTGCTGTTTAACGAAAACAACCTGAACTTTGAACAAGGCCAGACCATAACTCATCCATCTTCTGATTTAAACGATAAACAGCACCACTTTTATTTTGCAGATTTTAATAACGATGGCATTGACGACATATTTGCGCAGGCCATGAACGATGGTGAAAGTCACTACTATTTAGCGTCAGACCTTGGTGCTGCTGAGATTTTTAGCAATAACAGCGCGGTTGTCCTGCCTGCAGATTTTGCGGGTTACCCTTGGAATGCATCTGAGCATACTACCAATCTTATTGATATAGATTTAGATGGTGTACCTGAAATGATCAGAATGGCAAACTCACCTCTTATATTTAATTTAGACGGAGAGTTGGTAGTTGATGAAAGTATACGAATAGTTGAGGACTCTGCATGTAAGCTGCTGGTGTATCATGTTGGCGCCGGTGTTCATCAGCGTGGCTGTGAGAGTAAAAGAGCTTTTGATATTTCGGTTGCTACAAACCCGACCGAAGAAAACAATAACATCCCCGCTTTTATCGACCTATCGAATCACCCAATTTTAGGTGAGCAAGGCGCTGCAGACACTCAAAGTGGTGCTCCTAGTGCTATGGGAAACATAAGTTCAAGCGTGGGGCAACACCCTGAGGTAGGAACAAGCTCTAGGATTTCTTGGCCGCGTGTGCAGCGCGCAATCATCTATCAACTGCAAGAAAAGGCCCCCGGAAGAAGTTGGAAATTAGTGCACCATGGGGCTGATAATTACCGAGGGCGCGGTTTCCCAAAAGTAGGTAACTACAGATATAGAGCGAGAGCTTGTAATATGGCTAGCGGTAGTCAAACTTGTAACACATACAGTAACATCTATCTAATATACGCCTACGGAACTCCTAGCGCTCCTACAAATGTTACAAAGAACCGCAGCTACATTTTCTTCGGTGAAACGTTTTCCATTAATTGGACTCGGGCTAAGGGCATTATTGGCACTGGGGGTTATTATGAGTTTCAGGAGAAAAAACCCGGCAGCTCATCTTATACTTACCATTCATCTACTCGGTCAGGACATTACACATACCATAATATTACACCCAACAAGAGCGCTGGCTTATACAGATATCGCTTCAAAGCATGTAATAACAGGAATCGTTGTAGCGCATGGAGCACAATCAATATAAATGTTTGGGCGTCTGCAGAGAACTATCCCGTGACTGGCGATGTTCTATTGAGCGGGGGTGAGTATTTAGGAAGCACTTTGCAGAGCACTCACACGCTCAAAGATAACAACGGACTTGGTGAACTTTCATATCAGTGGTTGCAAAACGGGGCTAATATTTCTGGCGCAACCACAAGTTCATTAACATTAACGAGCTCGCAGGTGGGGAAGAAGATTTCGTTGAGAGTGTCATTTATTGATGATGATGGTTTTGCAGAATCAAAAGATAGCGCTCAAACGGCAGCGATTAGCGCCGTCGCTCCAGCTACCGTTAGCATAAAATGGACGCCGAGTTCCGTTAGACAGGGCGAAAGCTCTCAGCTTATCTGGGCTAGCCAACATGCGACGCAATGCAAACTAAATGGCAGTGAATCGGTTGCAACTTCAGGCTCTAAAGCACCAGAAACAATTACTTCGATTAAAACTGCGAGTATTACTTGTACCGGTGCGAGCGGAAGCTCGACCGCCGAGGCAACTGTTACTATAGCAACACACCCGAAAAACGTTACTTATCTTCACACAGATGCGCTCGGAAGCGTCGTCGCAGAATCGCGTTAAAAGGAATTGACCATGAGCACATTGAATATAAAAATATTATCTCTTGCATGCGCATCGCTATGTGCAACTGTCTCCTATTCAAGTTTTGGAAGCGACGAAGTTGCTGGTACTCATGCTCAACGAGGCCTACCGTCTAGTTGTGATGTGGCGGATATCGCCTCTATTGGCGTACCCAGTTTAGATAACTATGTAAACGGCTGCGACACAAATAACTCTACTGGCGGTGCCGAAAATACACTGGGAGTGGTGCTTGAGCATGTCGAACGTTCCAATATTGAGGACAGGCTGCAACCTTTCGGCAACGGCATATTGGGTGACACAATTGACCTAAATAGCGGTTCGGTAAATTTTAGCTATACTGACATTAGTATTCCTGGTAACTCATCTCTACCTGTAGCCCTTACGCGTAAACGGTCTCCGAGTTATGTTAATGAAGCAGCAGACGCAGCAGGTCTCGCCACACTCGATGCTACCTCCTTGCCGAAAACTTATACTCCAAACGAATTAGGCGACTGGCGATTGGATATCCCACGGGTAACTTGGAAATTTCCTGTGCCCTTATCAAACTCGGGCGCTCCGCAAGGGGCGCCGCAGGTTGCGCAAGATTTCTGTTTAGGCACAACAACCTATTCAGTAGCGCCATACTTTGAGGGCGCACCAAGCCTCAATGAGTCAGTAATACCTCACTACTCAATAACCGCTGGTATGAATGTTTCTTTGCCGGGCAAGGGTGAGAGCAAGTTTTTAAGGCCTTCTGCAACCGCAAAGAGTGGTCTAGCGTTGCCTGCTACTATCTTGTATATAACAAAAGACTATTGGACAGCATCGTGCGTAATGGCAAACAACCAAGCGAGAGGATTGTTAGTCAAAACACCTGATGGTACGCAATATTTGTTTAATAAGTTTGTCGCTGCGCCTGCCACCTCAGTTTCAATTACGAATAATCTGGAGGGAGAGTCGGTAGATTCAGTCATCCCGCGCATTACTTCTACTTTGTTGGTTAGTAAAATTACAGATAAACACGGAAACTACGTTGACTATACATATAACAACGATGCGCAAGTGACAACAATTGAAGGCAATGACGGGCGCAAAATTACCTTACAATATAATAGTGACGGATCATTATTGAAGGCGACAGCAAATGGGCGTGAGTTCACTTATGGCTATGGCACTACTTCAAACAATAATCGCTATCTTACTAGCGTGACTAGACCAGATGGCAAGCAGTGGAAAATCAGCTTCAACAGCAAATTAAATTTGCAAGCAAAACAAGAAATTGCGTGTTCTACCCCAACTGCAACATGGTCGATTGAGCACCCAAATGGACTCAAGGGTGACTTTACGTTTGAAGAAACTAAGCACATTAAAGTTAAAAACGCCCTCGACCCAGACACCCCCTATGGATGTTCGCAACGTCACAAAGAACCTGCGAATGTCCAGTACTACAAAAATATGTCGCTCACTAAAAAGCGTTTAAGTGGTCCAGTGACACAAGCTTACGAATGGAAATATCAATACTCAGCCTCTGGCCTCAATACAAAAACCACTACGGTTACATCACCCGACGGAAGTCGTGTAATGAGCACCTACTACGTGCGAGAAAATACGGCACTAGAGGGTCTTATTAAACATGTATCTTATGTGAATCCTATTGGCATTGAACTGCAGCGAACTACAAATAAATACTCACAAGAAGGCCGCTTAGGTTTTGCATTTTTAGATAATGAAAATGCCGTAACTTATGAAGCACAACGAGTGCTTACTGAAGAGACGCAAAAGGCAGTAACCGACACCTACACTACTACTCATTCGTTCAACTCAGCGTTTAACGCAAACTATTCTTTTGCGAAACCAGTGAAAACTTACGAAAAAAATAGCGCAAATTCCTATTCGCGTAGTACCACGTTTGCATATGAAAACAGAAAAGCAAAGTGGGTCTTGGGCGTGTTAACCAAACAAACTGTTAATAACAAAGAGCGAGCTCGCCAAGTTAACAACGCCTTTGGGGACCCTACTTCGATATATAAAAACGGCGCGTTAACTGCATCCTTAGAATATGATACGGCGACTGTCGGTGCAAAAGGCACACTAAAAAGTGTCAAAAACGCACTGAACCGAAAATGGACCATTACCAATTATAAACGCGGCGTACCGACACGTATAGGTCGCCCTGACGGTCGCGTGACCACTCAAGACATTGACAACAATGGATGGTTAACTAAAGACACAGACTTTACCGGCGCATGCACTCGCTACCGACACGATAGCATAGGAAGGTTGACTCTAATTGACCCATGCGACAGTAAGTGGGCGAATACGTCAATTGGTTACAGTTACATCAATAGCAATCTTGGCGTAAGTGAACTGCTGCCCGGCATGTTAGCGCAAAACATCACGCAAGGGGGAGCAATTACGCACGTTTACTATGATGCATTGCAGCGACCCATTGTTGAAAAGCAAACCGATATGGCAAACACTAACAGCACACGTTACACCGTTAAAAAATATGACCACAACAATAAGGCAACTTTTGCAGGGTTTGCCGCTGCTGCACCGCAAACTAGCGACGGTATTATTGTTGAATATGACAGTTTAGGGCGTAAAACTTCAGAACAAGATACCGTGATGAACAGCATTACGCGATATGCTTACACGGCAGGAAATAAAGTAGTGACAACCAATCCCTTGGGAAATGCCACAACTACTCAGTATTTGGCCTACGGAAAGTATGAGCAATCGTCACCACTTAAAATTGAGTCACCTGAAAACATTGATACTGAGTTGAGTTACAACAACGATGGTGAGCTCTTCGCAATCTCGCAAGATGGCATTCAAGAAAAACGTTATTACGATAGCCGCTTACGACTATGCAAAGTAGTACGCCCTGATATTGGCAATACTGCGTTTGGCTACGATAATGCTAACCAAATGACGTTTAAAGAGCACGGCGCACGAGTCAATAGCTCGGCAAACTGTTCGTTAAATGGTGGCGCTGAGGTTAATCGGCTTAAGTACGAATACAACAGCATTGGGATGCTGACGTTTATTACCACCAATAATGGACCTACCCAAAGCTTTAAATACGATAATAACGGGCGTGTGACCGAAAAACATGGCGGCGCCAGCAAAATTACATATAGCTATAATAGCCTTGGATTGGTCGAAGATGAAACGCTCAGCATTGACGGTAAACTCATGAAGCTTGACTATGTATACAATGCACTAGGGCACGTGAGCTCCCTAATTTACCCTAGTACAGAGCGTGTTGATTTTACTCCCAATGCGTATGGCGAGCCTACTAAGGCCGGTTCTTACGCTACCAATGCTAAATACCACCCCACCGGGCAACTGATGTCACACACATATGGCAATAATTTTGAATATACCGCCACTTTCTTAAACAACGGTATATTAAACCGTATTTTAGATAAACGTGGTGGCTCGAACATTGCTGTTCGCCACATGCTGAGCTATGACAAAAATAAGAATGTAACGGCGATAGACGACCTAAGAGACCCAAATTTTAGTATAGGCATGACCTACGACAATGCAGATCGTCTCAAAAATATTACCAAAAGCCACTTTGGAACGGGCAGCCTCAGCTATGATGCCATGGGAAACATTTTAAAAAAATCTATGGGCAATCAGTCGATTCAGTATCATTATCATAGTAGCAACAAGCGGTTAATGTCGGTAAGTAACGCGCATGTAGCGTCTTATGCTTACGACGACCGCGGCAACGTTATTGGTAATGGTCGAAACAACTTTACCTATAACGCGTATAATCAAATGAGTGTTAATGGTAACAGCTATGTTTACGACACCGACAACAAACGCGTAAAGGCGGTAGAAAGCGGCAAAACCAGCTATTCCTTTTATGCAACTAACGGCAAGCTCATGTACCGATTAGCAGACAACTTGTTTACCGACTATATTTACTTGGGAGGCAAGTTAGTTGCAAAAGTAGAGCAAACACTTAACACGCCGCCTCCGTCAACAGGCACCGTAACTGCAAGAAATCATTACAAGCCTTTTGGTGAAACACTCGGGACCACACCTGATGATGTTGGGTTTACCGGACATAAGTTTGATGCTGATATTGGTTTGAGTTATATGCAGGCACGATACTATGATCCAGTTATAGGTCGTTTCTACTCAAATGATCCGGTGGATGCGGTTGGTCACCTTTCAACACCAAACGGCATTCATGGCTTTAATCGCTATGCTTACGCGAATAATAATCCCTATAAATATAACGATCCTGATGGGCGTTCTTCGTCACTAGCGATGCAAATTGGAGTGCGGATCGCTAGTAATCCTAAAACACCTGTAGCTGCTGCAAAGCTGGCAGGCCGAGCTACTCTCGCAGGGGGAGCGGCCTTAGCCGATAGCCCAGCACCAGGCCCCGGTGACGTAATTGCAGTTGGAATTCTTGCATACGCTGCGGGAGAGTTCGCAGTTGAGGTTTTCTTTGAAGGGGAATCAGATGCTGAAGATCTTTCTGCCGAAGAAATTGCCGCTATTGAAAAAGAAAATAAACAAGATGCTATTGATAAAGCTTTTGAGGATTATCAAAATGGTGACGCGACGAGTATGGATGGCGACGACATAGGCAGAAATACGAAAAGTAAAACTGAAAAAGATTTAGGCTATGATGAAGACAATGAGTGACTTTAGTATATATTTCGTTAAAGAAAAAAGAATGTGAAAACATCGCTCAATTTGGTTCTTGATATTATTTATATACCCAAGGCTAAGTGTAGCTTATATTTTTATGTTTTCGAATCCAATATCAATATTCACAGTATGTTGCGCACTCAATTTTCGTTTAGTAATAAGACTATAATTATATTCAGTAACAACCTAATTAGAGACAGTGAAACTTAGTGTGGATTTAAGAGATAAGCCTTATTTAAAAGAAATTCGATTGAAAAGGGAGCTGGTGACCGACTTTGCTCAGTTCCCTTTTTGTGTTCCTGCTGTCAAAGAGCTAGATTCTTTGCAATTTCACCCAGATGTAACTTTTTTTGTTGGGGAAAATGGAGCGGGAAAGTCGACAGTGATTGAAGCTATCGCGGTTGCTATGGATTTAAATCCCGAAGGTGGCAATAAAAATACTGGCTTCTCGACCGAAACGACTCACTCTAAGTTAGATGGTTTCATAAAAACGATTAAAAGTTTCAAAAAGCCTACAGATTACTACTTCCTGCGAGCAGAGAGCTTTTACAATGTTGCAACTTATCTTGACAAATTGATTCCACCCCCAATACAAGGTTACGGTGGAAAATCTTTGCATAAACAATCTCACGGCGAATCATTTTTTTCTACGATCACAAATAAGCTTAAAGGTAATGGTTTTTATGTAATGGACGAACCTGAGGCCGCACTATCTCCCGCTAGGCAAATGGCTGCGTTATCTGCCATCCATCAACTTGTCGAAAATAGCTCACAATTCATTATCGCTACTCATTCGCCTATACTTCTAGCTTACCCTAGAGCTCGAATTTATCAATTTAGTGAAAAGGGGATTACTGAAGTCTCGTACGAGGAAACAGACCATTATGAAATTACGAAGAATTTTCTCAACCGTCATGAACAAATGATGAAAATTCTTATGGAAGGCTAAAGATGAACCGTAATTGAACAATACTAATTTCTGCGATTTTCCGTTCAGTAAATAAAAACCAAATAATGGATACTTAGCCTACTAGTTATGGTAAATTTTTAAGCAATTTGCGGTTAAATGAGGTAATTGAAACGCTGCCCTAGACGAAATCAAATCTTACTTGGGATTTTATTGCTATTAAAAAAGATTTATATGGAATTATTCATGAGAAAACAAAAATTTGAGCGACTATTCAAGAGCTTAGCTATTTTATCTCCAGCACTGAATAGTGTTTGCGAGAGAGTAGTTGATTCTGTGAAAGACGATGACAGTTTGACCCAGAAAGAAAAAGATAGCGTTATTGCCTCCGCAAAGGAGCTTTTTTTTCACAGCTCTGAAATAAAAGACTATGTTCGAAGGCAATATCCTGAATTAGACTACATACACGATGGCAGAGAAAAATATGATCAAATAAAGTCAGAGGCAAAAAAATACGTTGATTCGCTTTTACAGTGAGTGGCATCGAACCTAATTGAAGGTAAGTGACCCGGTGGGTGCGCTTTCACATCTAAGCACTCCAAACGGCATTCATGGTTTTAATCGTTATGCATACGCTAAAACAATCCGTATAAATATATTGATCCAAATGGAGAATCATCAAAGATTGCTACTTTGATTAGACTTTGCTACTTTGATTAGACTTTGCTACTTTGATTAGACTTGGCGCAAATTCCCTTAGAGTGATCAAAGGGTCAGGTTCTTTGAAAATGCTTTTAAATTAAGAAGTATAAATCAAGGGTCAGAGAGTTTGAACTACGATTTAAACTGATTTCACAAAGCTCTAACATTCGATTCTAGGGGGCAGGTTCCTTGAAAAGGTATTTTGATTTTTAGTGTACGCTGATTTGCTATATCGTAGAATTATTAGCGAGACAGGCATAAACGACGTTTTGGATACCATATTCAAAATATACAATGTCTCCAAGGGTGGCATCCAGATTATTGCAGATATCGTCGGGCAATCTAATTTCGCCGTTTTGTCCAAGGTTAATTGTATCGCTGTTCATGTCTATTTTTTCGGTCGTTGGGTTTAATCAACTACGGCCAGTTTTATAGTTACCTGTAACGCTTAACACACATACTAATGCTGCATAACACTTGCACGATT
>NZ_JBHSGU010000005.1:0-652903 GCF_042652645.1 Glaciecola siphonariae | reverse complement strand
CCTCGTTTATCACAATAGTTTGTTGATTCGAATTTAGCGATTTATAAAATTTAGATTTCTTCGTCACTTCACAAAATTTTTCAGCGTTGATAGCATTTTGAGCTAGCCAAGTCGGTACAACAAAATTAAAAGACGTTGATGTAAAAAAGAGTAAAACAGCAACGAGCAGAGAAACGAATATACCTCTACGCTTTTTACAAAAAGCAGCCGGTGCAGCAAACGCAACCCAGCTCGCTATCACAATAAATAACCCGCCGTATACACCAGCATGCTTGTAAGAAGTGATATGGTCGCCAAACTCCTTCACTGATACACCATGGTTGAAATATGCCACTAGCATTAGTGAAAAAATACCCAGCACGACAAATACAAAAAGGGATGACACTCTAATATAGTGCAATAAGAGCAAATGCATTGTTTGTCCGATGCTTTCAACTTCTTCGAAGATTTTTAGATAAAAACCGTAGGACGGAATCTTAGGACGGAATCTAGGGGTCAGGTTCCTTGAAAGGTATTTTGATTTTTAGCTCACGCTGATTTGTTGCTCAATATGAAATATGGCTTGGCTGTTAATGTGAAACGAGGGGCGATTTAAAATAAGATGTTTAAAAGTGTGTTTTTAAGTTAAAAACAATTTTCTCGCCGCTTTAGAATTATTGTTCCCAACATATCTATTCATGTTGTTTAATATGGAAATAATCGAGGAGCGCCTTTCTTCCATACAGCAGAGAGGATGGTTTCAAGGAACCTGACCCCTTGATAATACTACTACGAGAAATTTGATAAATGGTGCTGGAGGCGAAATACCAGAGAGTTTCGATCCTAAGGGCTTGAATCCTGATTTACATGAGGATAGAAAAACAGATGTCGATCAGTAACAAAAATGTAAAGGCTACATCATCAAATAAGTTTGCTCTAATATTTATTTTTGAGGTCGCAGTTTTAATTTTATCCTTTTTTTACATACAGTTATTTGCTGATTCTATCGCAAGACACGTTGGGTATATGTCAAGTATCTTTATCTTGCCAGCAGTTGTGTCAGCAATAATTGGTTGGGGTGTTTCTAATCTTTTTAACTTGAGTTCAAAAGGTTCTATTAAATTAATATTGAGTACAATCTTCATAAGCGTTGCACCAGTATCATTGTTTATAATTTTAGTTAATTATTCGTCTGGGCCGTTGTAACATTTTGAAATCGAATTAATCAACTTATTTATTAATTTGAGAAGGATATGACCCCAAAGACATGGCAAGCCCACCGCACTGAAATGCAACGAGAAGACCGCCGAGAATGGCTACAAGTGATAGCGATTTCACTTTTGGTAATTGCTGCAGGCACGCTGCTGGCGTATCTGGTGCAGTGACATAGCTGGCAACGGAACGTCAACCAGGTTGGTAATGCTGGAAAAGGGGGATTGAGTGTATCGGTGCCCGCTCTTTTGCTGGTTTTATTGTCGAATCTAGGGGTCAGGTTCCTTGAAAGGTATTTTGATTTTTAGCTTACGCTGATTCGCTGCTCAATATGAAATATGGCTTGGCTGTTAATGTGAAACGAGAGGCGATTTAAAATAAGATGTTTAAAAGTTTGTTTTAAGTTAAAAATCAATTTTCTCGCCGCTTTAGAATTATTGTTCCCAACATATCTATTCATGTTGTTTAATATGGAAATAATTGAGGAGCGCCTTTCTTTCATACAGCAGAGAGGTTGGTTTCAAGGAACCTGACCCCTTGATATTGTTCAGCCACATGCAGAAATACCTGAAGATGGACAAGTTAATGCATCGGTTAAAGGTATAGGTGATTTTCTCGTTCATGGAAATGTGAGACTCACTTCAACTGATGGTGTTGTGACAATAAACGCGGAAAAATATGATTTTGACCAAAAAGACGGACCGGGAAACACTCTCAGGAATATTGAGACAAAAATTGGAGAGGTGGTTGCTGGTGATGGAGTTCCCTATACCATAAATTATCAAAATTCACCGAAAATAAAATAGGATTTAATCGATGATTACGCACGTTTTTCTAGCCTTATTGTTTAACGCCAGCTTTATGATGTCGCCGTCATCTGAATCCGATCTTATGCGACTTGGCAATAGTCAGTATTTCGTTGACCAGACAGTAAGTAGCTATTCAAATGAAATTGTTTACACAGACGAGTATGGAAATACGAAGACAGTGATCGGCCCATCAATTCTTGCATTTATTGTTAATGAAGATTTTTTAATTGGGTCCATGCAACATGTTGAGCATTATATCTGCGACAGAACAAGTAGAGTAGCGATTCAGGAAGAAGTTGAATATTTCGTTTTAGATTTCTCAAAATCACCCGGTTCAATCAAAACAAATTTGAAGTGGAATGAGCTGGTTATGCTTGATGTAGAATTTGACAAATTCAACCTCAAAAAGCAGACCGAGGAATCTCGGTTACACGCTAAAGACAAGAAAGAATGCCTGAACACACAGTTTTAGCGACTTTACAGAGGCTTACTCGTTATTGAGGAAGATATGAGATTGAAAATACCACCAAAAACATGGCAAGCCCACCTTGCAGAGATGCAACGGGAAGCGCGCCGAGAATGGTTACAAGCGGTTGCAATTTCCTTGGCGATGATTGCAGCAGGCGCGTTGCTGGCCTATCTGATCGCGTGATTACATTCAAGACGGTATGACGCGTTGTTATGCATTCGTTCGAGTCTAGGGGTCAGATTCCTTGAAAAGGTATTTTGATTTTTAGCTCACGCTGATTTGCTGCTCAATAGAAAATATGGCTTGACTGTTAATGTGAAACGAGAAGCGATTTAAAATAAGATGTTTAAAAGTTTGTTTTTAAGTTAAAAATCAATTTTCTCGCCGCTTTAGAATTATTGTTCCCAACATATCAATCCATGTTTTTATGTTGTTTAATATGGAAATAATCGAGGAGCGCCTCTCTTCCACATAGCAGAGAGGATGGTTTCAAGGAACCTGACCCCTTGATAAGGAGTTAAAATGAAAAAGTCATCGTATTTGTACCTAACACTGAGTGTTATCTTAATCGGAACACCGCTCTATTTTTTTAAAGGTGCAATCGCCTGTGAAGCCGCCGGTCCACTGGGTTACGAGCAAGTTGCGCCGAATGTATTTATCGCTACTAGTGATAATAGAAACAAGGATGACTTGGCGTTTCTCGCACATGCTAGATCAAGAGTATCAGATACATTTGGGGAGATGACGGCAAGGCCCACTATTATCTTGACCTTAAACAAAGACGAATCTGATAAATTTTTTGCTTCCACCACAGCAAGCTCTCACTTTAGCCCATTCAATAATTGTTTGGTTTTAGGACCAAAAGGACAAAATGTAGACGTGGCCGCTCACGAATTAGTACACGCTGAAATATATGAGCGGCTTGGTTGGTTAACGCAAATGTTAAAAATGCCACGATGGTTTGAGGAAGGCATTTCACTAACGGTCGATTTTAGGGAGCCTTTTTTACCAGAGAACATCTCCATGGATGAAGCAGAGGTAGAGGCGGTTAAAGCGCTGTTTTTTGGGCATCAGTTTTATAATGAAAACGCGTTTAAAAACTATCAAGCAGCAAGATTAGCCGTCGACTCCGTTGATAAGAGGAAATTCTACGCGAAGCTCGACAGGATTAAGCAAGGTGAAAGTTTTGACGCTTTGTTCAGTACAGAGGACTAATAAAAGGCGCCAAGCTGCCGATAAATCATATTAGCAGTTATAAGATCATAAGCATGGTCTTGCTTATCGGAAGTTATTAGGAATTCGCATGCAGCAAAAAGGTTTTACCTTAATCGAGCTTATCATCGTCATCGTGATCTTGGGTATTTTAGCGGTCACCGCAGCGCCCCGATTCATTGATATTCAGACTGATGCACGTAAGCAAACGATTGTTGGTGTTGAAGCTGCGTTAAAAGGCGCAGCCAAACTTGTGTTTGCAAAAGCGGTAGTGAATGGCGTGCATACCCTACCTAATTCCGATAGCAGGTCTGAGGTAGAAGTTGCGGGCGTACCCGTGCAAACCCATCTGGGCTATCCAGACGTAAACGGGTACACCCAAATTCAATCTGACCTAAGTGCCACCCCACCTGTTTATGGCATAGACAGCTTTATTGATATCGATTCAACACAACTTACGGTGTCGATTGACGCAAGCAATTCACAAATGCGCATTACCTTCGCGGGAGAAGACCCTTTGACTAACGATTGTTCAGTTACTTACTTCAACGCAAACGCATCTAACACGTCTGAACCTCTCATATTTACGAGGCTTACGGGTTGTTAACATTAGTCGCAAAATGTAAGTGCGCATTGCTACTAAAAATCTTAAATGAAAATGCGATTTTGAAGCCGCTCCATTCCGAAAAATACTTATATAACTAAAATATAAAGATTTTTTACGATATAAATAGTAATTCAATTAATTAATTTCATAAGTTATCACGCTTTTTAAGTGTAAAAATAATGTTATATTTTTGTTGATGATTGTTTGGGCTCGTAGTTTTAAGATTTCCCCGACTGATGGACATCATGGGGTAGCAGTACTTCTTAAAATCAACGAGCGAATACAACATGATTCAATTTAACGCATTTAAACTGGTACTTTTATGCACCTTTCTCACCCTCTTTACCATGAGCAGTATGGCCGATGCAGCTAGAGGCCGGGTAAAAATAGATAGTGATAACAACGTTGTGGCAGACAACGGCGTAAAGCTCCGAGGCGCGCCATTTTTTCTTGATATCTTTGCCATTTCTGACATGAAAAATAATGACCAAGCCTATAAAGATTACTTTATGAGTGTTGCCAAAGACTACAACATGAACTTGGTACGTTGTTCTCCTTGGATTGGCAATTGGGCCTACATGCAAAAAGGCGACATATGGTATGAAGACCACAAAGACAAAATCTCTCATTTAATCGACCGCTGCGTTACCTGGGCTGAAGAGGCCGGTATTTACGCCGTTATTAACATGCACATTGAATTTGGGACAACAGTAAATCTACAAAAATCGAAAGACTTTTGGGGCTTATACGCAGGCAAATATAAAAACAAAACCCATGTTATTTATGAGCTAGTAAACGAACCTGATATTCCCAGTGCAAAACAAAACATGTCTGCGCTGTATAGTTATGTAAGAAACCTTGCTCCAAACACCCATTTGATATTGTGGTCACCGAATAATCCAAGTGCGCTTCCTGTTGCCGATATTCGCAACAATTCATCAGGTATTGACTACAGCAATGCATCGGTGGGCTATCACATATATGAATACATTGTAGGCAAGCGCGTTCAGCACGACAAAGCCGATGAGTATCGTGATGAGTTTCCCACAATCAACACGGAGTTTTATAGCTTAACCGACGCTAACTACTATCCCATTGACTATGAATTTTTAGTAGACAACATAAAGGTAATGGAAGACAGAGGGTACTCATGGATGCAGTGGTCACCGGTATTTAACTATAAAAATACTAATCAAAACCTTGATAATGATGACTTAAAATTCAGCAGCACCTATAAAAATCGCGTTAAAAACGGGTATGGAGCGGCGTCTGGTATAGGTACATATTGGCCTAAAGACCACGGTTTACAAGATGACGAACCTACCAGCGGCGTAACCGGTAAAAAGCGTATTCAAGATGGTTGGAAAGGGCGTTATTTACACGCAAGCGCCAATGCGGGCTGGGCTGATGTGCAGAGCGTTGATCTTGTTCCAAACTGGGGTTCACAAAAATGGGTAATCGAAAGTGCTGGGAATAACACCTTCCGCATTCGAAATGTTTGGACGGGGATGTATCTAACTGCGTCTTCTAAAAACGAATGGGCGCCCATTAAAATCGACCCATTGAATAGCTCATGGAGTTCTCAGCGTTGGTTTATTGAGAAAACAGGAAACCAGTACCGCCTCAAAAACCAATGGTCACAGCAATACATTTCGTCACCTGAAAATCAGTGGGATGTGATGCGACAAGCCAAATTGCGCGATACTTGGGGCTCTCAAAAATTCACCTTGAGTGCTTACTAAGCACAAAAAAGTAAACGACCTGAGCTAAGCCAATAGGGCTCAGGTCGTGATTATTTTGCGTTCACAGGATAGAGTTTGTTTTGTCTGCGCTCAATCTGCTCTTTAATTGGAGCGGCAACGAGCTTGCTTAAGCCTTTGGCCTCTAAAGCCTCACGTATTATTTGCTGCTCTGCTTCAGATAAACCATAAAAATAATTAATAGCCCTCTGCCACATCCACTGAGCGTAGGTATTCACGTATCGTGTTTCTTCTACGCCCTCTAAAGTGAAGGTCATTTTGCCTAAAAATCGCGGCAGGCGTTCGTTGGGTTTTTGTTTGACGCGCTTGGCAATGCGCTCGGAAGTTTCCTGTAATATAGGGTAATAGTCGTTTTGCAATTGACTTAGAATAGGTACGAGGTGTTCTGCGACTTGCGCGCCTCGTTCAAAGCCGGTGTCTTCACCAAAATCGTAAGTGTCAAGCTGATTCATCCTTTCCACCCATCGGGCTACATTAGGCGCGTGTGTCTTCATAACTTTGCCAGAATACGGGTCTCTGTATAAATGAGCATATAAAGGACCCATAAACCCAAAATCGGCGATTGAAGGACGCGTTCCAAGCACAAATGGTATTGAATCGAGGTGCTTATTAAACGACTCTAAAAACCGCAAATAAAAGGCCTCTACCTGACGATAGTTTTGCTTGCTTACGCCAAGCACAGGCTTGTACAAACGCCCAAAATAAAGCGCAGGCAAACAAGCGGCAAATGGTCTAAAAATACGGGGTATTGATGGCATCATACAGTTGCCAAACTCCTTCATAATAAACCAGAGGTGGTCGCGCTTGTAATGCCATCGATAATGCATAGCTGGCAGCAGTAACCACTCATCTGCATATAGCTCCAGCAGATACGCCAAAAACTTTTGTAAGGGCTGTTCAGGGTACACGCTGTGGCTAGGAAAACGCTGCTCAAGCTTGTCGATAATATCTGTTGTATCTTGTAAATATTCACCTTCAGGCGTTTTTACAACGGGTATCATCCTCATACCTGTTTGCGGATACAGCTCTTTATTAATGACTTTTGCAGAGGGCGTTACTTCTACAAACGGAATGTGCTTGTAGCGCAAATATGCGCGCGTTTTTCCACTAAAAAGTGAAACTTCTACGCCAAAATGCGTGTACTTTTCCTGCATAAACTTCTTCCTAGTTGCTTTTGAATAAAGCTGCCTCTTAGGCGAGCCTCTGTTTTCAATAATGAAGGGCCATTAGTCAATTGCACTAACCACCTTCGACACCATTTCTCCAATTTTCGAAGGCTCGAGCCATCACGTTACTATTACCATGTTATTTTTGCGGTCAACCACAATAAAGTTACCGCCGAAGCCTGCAGCATAAAACATATCGCTGTCTTCTACTTCGTCCCACTTTCTGGGCCCTTTATTCAGCCACCACATGTAGCCATAGCTTGCATTCGCTTTTGACGGCTCAATGGCTGAGTCTAACCATTGCTTTGAAATAATTTGCTCATTTTTCCATCGACCGTTATTGAGCACCAGCAAGCCAAATCTCGCTTGATCTAGCGTATTGATAAACACACCACCGCCTGAATGTCCGCCGCCGGTAACCGACTTCATCTTAAGGCCATCTATCGTCACCCAAGCATCTTCGTAGCCAAACCATCGCCAAGTGCTTGAGGCGCCTATTTTGTCCATAATCTGCGTTTTTAGAACCTGCGGAAGGGGTTGTCTGAATACTTGTAGGAGTGAATATGCCAGTACGTTTACTCTGACATCGTTATATTCCATAACAGTGTCTGGGGCATTTAAAACGCGATATTTCCAATCGTCAATACCGCCTTCTTGTGGCGGGCGGTCTGCCCAGTCTTTGATGCCAAATAGTTCGCCCGACCAATCGGAAGACTGATTAAGTAAGCTGTGCCACGTAATTTTTTGGTTATGCTCGCCTCTAAAGGTATCGTCCCAAACGTAGTTTGCGACTTTATCGTTAACCGAATATATCAGGCCTTGGTCTTGTGCAAGTCCAGCGAGTGTAGAGAGAAAGCTTTTAGTCACGCTAAACGTCATATCTACGCGTTCTAGGTCGCCCCATTGCGCGGCAATGTATCCGTCTTTAAGGATCATGCCCGCGGGGCCGCCGCGTTTTTTAGTCGGCCCCAATATTTCATGAAACGGCTCTCGTTTGAATCCATCGAAAATAGCTATTCTCAAATCTCTTGAGCCACTATATTCGTTGCTTTGGGCAAAGCTTACAGCATCGTTCAGCGCCGATTTATTAAAGCCGAGCTGCTCGGCCTGTTTGCTCTGCCATTCATGCTTTTCAGGGAAATAAGCCGATTGGCCATGTGCCGTGAACGAAGCACTGAGCAGTGCTAAAAATATAGAAGCGAGGCGCATCAACATATTAAAGTGTCCTTGTGCTGTTTTTATTCAGGTTAGCTAGTAAACGATAGGCACTTGATACAGATAAAGAGACAAATGCATAAATAAGCTAGCGCCAAGTATTCAAACAAATCTAAACACATATAAACACAATAAGCGTCACCACAAAATAATATTTTATAGATGAATTGCCTCGCAAAATGTGGAAAGCTTAAGGGAATCGACTTCAGGATGACTCATTTAGTGATGCATGATTTAGTGCGCAGCAGAGGGGCCGAAGCGTGTTATGTTCAAATGAGATGTCAAATGACGTTGCACATAAAGTTGCGCATAAAGCTGCATAGTAAGTTAAGTATGACCATGCGAGTGATGCACAAAACATTAAGGGATAAGAACAATGAAATTCATGCTGTCTAAAGCGCCAAAAACAAAAAAAATTGCACTTGTCGCGCACGATCATATGAAGCCAGTGCTAAGTCGCTGGTGTAAAAAACATCACGATAACCTTAAACACCAGGAGCTGTTTGCCACCGGCACAACGGCCAATGTGATTGCACACGAGACCGGATTGAAGGTTGAGCCTTTGTTGAGTGGTCCACTTGGGGGTGACCAACAAATAGGCGCCCGCATCGCGCAGCAACAGCTCGATGTGCTCATTTTCTTTTGGGACCCTCTGGAATCTATGCCTCACGACCCTGATGTAAAAGCGCTACTGCGCATAGCAGCGGTGTGGAATATTCCTGTTGCCTGTAACCCAAGCAGTGCAGACTATTTACTTACCTCGCCTATGCTAACTGAGCAATACGAATACCGAGTGCCCGACTATGAGGCATACCAGCAGTCTCGAGAGTAGTCTGCGTCATTACTGCGGTGTATCTGGCGCATCAAATCCTTTTAGCGGATATTTAAATTCAGATAAACCTAAATCACTGAGCACATCATCTAAATGTGCATAAGCTGCTTCGCTTGGACCAGGGTAGGGGCCTGCAATTGGCACATTGCCCAAGTAGCCAATATCACTCATGCCTTCAGGCGTGCTAAAAAATGCCGCCAGTATCAATGCTTTTAATCGCATAAACGCTGTTGCTGGTCGCACAAACTGCTCAGGCGTTTGTTCATTTGAATAAGCAATATCATCGATAATGGCTTTTTGTTGCGTCCATTGCAGCGCTGTAAAATTAGCGTCAAAACGCAGTTTGGCTTCATCGTCTAGCCAAGCAAGTAAATGCATGATGGTGACTCTATCGCTTTGCTGCCACTCGTAGGGCGCACTCACCCATTCGTTTAATACCGCTTGCACATTTAACTGCCCAGCCGATGGCGTATTTTGTTCAGCTGGAACCACAATATCGCAAAGCAAGGCACAAAGGCTTAGCTCTTCATCACTCATTATAAGAGGCCACGGGGTTTCAGGCGCTATAATAAGGTTTGGATCTTTACCGTAGCCTTTTGCACTAACGGGCTTAAGCTTTAGCTCGGGCCAATGCCCCGCGCTTGATGCTTTATTTGCCATTGCATCAAAGCTTATACTCGTTGACAGTGCCGCAGCGCCGCCTGCGGTCAATAGGCCTAACCATTTGAGCGTATCTCTGCGCGTTATACTGCGCGGAGCGCTTCGTTGTTGGCTTTCAAAACCAGACGGTGTGGCACTTTCATGATCAAAAAAATATGCGTGTTTATTATGCGATTTCATGAGTACCTCCTTTGCTGTTGGCGCACCATGACTGAGTGGTCGCGCTAACAGCACCGCTTTGTGAACTATTTTTTTCTGAGCTAAGTCGCTCAGCCAAATGCGCTGCGTTACGCATGGCTAGCGTCATAATAGTGAGCGTGCAGTTTTTATGAGGGTTTGACGCAAAGACACCGCCATCCATAACGTATAGGTTGTCACAATCCCACGTTTGTCCCCATTGATTCGTCACTGAGTCTTTGGCTGAGCTACCCATGCGCGTAGCGCCCACTTCATGAATAATTTGCCCGCCTTTTAGTATGGCTTGCTCAGGACTAGGCAGGCGCTTGACGGAAGCACCCATGGTTTCAAACAGCATTTTGGCTGTTTGTAAGCCATGCGCCACTTGATTGAGTTCGTGCTTCGAAAACTGCCAATGAAATTTGGCTACCGGTATGCCCCATTTGTCTTTGACCTTATCGTCAATTTCCATGTAGCAATAAGGATTTGGCAGCATCTCGCCGCGCAAAGATAAATTAATGTAAGTGCCATAATTGTCGCGCGCGTTTTGCTTAAGGGCTTTGCCATAGCCCTGCAAGTCGCCAGCGACAGAGGCACCCGGCATACGAAACCCGCTGCCAATTTCAAAATGGTACCCTCTAGGGAAATCTAGCTCTTTATTGGCCTGTGCTTTGTGCCCCCACCAAGGGATAAACAGGTGATTTGCGGTATGCCCGTCTTCGTTGTAGCGAGGCCGCCCCTTTAAAGCGGGGATCATTGCGCCTAAATCTGCACCGGTTGAATCCATAATGTTGCGTCCTAATTGGCCGCTCGAATTTGCCAAGCCTTTAGGGTGGTGTTTGCTTAGAGAATTCAGCATTATTCTGGCAGATTCACAGGCGCTCGCTGCCAATATAATCTGGTTTGCTGCTATCGAATGAGCCTGCCCAGAGGGCTTTTTAATATAGGTAATGCCGCTGGGTCTGCCATTTTCATCAACATCGACGGTTTTTACCATTGCGTTTGTAATAACCTTAAGATTGCCGGTGGCCTGCGCCATTGGGATGAGCGATGTAGTTGTTTGAAACGCGGCGCCAATTGAACAGCCTCGCCCGCAGGGTGTGGCGTAAAAGCATGCCAAACGGTCATCTTTTGGGCGCGTTAGCACCGCTCGATGCATTGGGGCCAGAGGAATACCATGTTTTTTTGCCGCAGCCGCTACTAAAAGTTCTGGAATGCGTGGGGTGGGCGGGGGTTGTAGTACGCCCTCCGGAGAGTCAGGCATATCGTCAAGGCCAGTGTTGGTGCCGCAAATGCCAACAAGCTCCTCAGTTTTGTCATACCAAGGCGCAATGTCTTGGTACTCAAACGGCCAATCAGCGCCGTGTCCATCTCTGCTTTTACCCTTAAAGTCATGCTCTGAAAACCGTAGTGAATAGCGTCCCCAGTGATTAGTGCGGCCGCCCAACATGCGTGAACGCCACCAAAAAAAATCAGATCCCTCGCCGGTAGTGTAGGGCTCATCGGGTACGCTCCAGCCGCCATCAACCGTTGCATCATAAAAGCCAAAGTTTTTATCTTTATTTCCTGCCCCCATGAGCGGGGCTTGTGCGTTGGTATTAAACATGGGAGTTTCAGTTTTAGGGTCGTAGTCGCGTCCGGCCTCCAGCATAAGCACCTTATGACCGGCCTTACACAACACGTATGCTGCCATTGCTCCGCCTGCTCCTGAGCCAACCACTATGATGTCATGCTGGGTATCGTTCATGCTGCGCTCCAAATAAAATTCTGCACTAATGTGATGTTAACAAGATGTTAGCAATAAAGCATTAGTCGCTTTCTTAGCAAAATGCCCGTGATAAAGAGTGATAGTTGCATTGCAGCACCAATCAATGATTTTCGATACATCACAAAATAAAATGAATTGTATATGAAAGCATAATTATTTTTATCCTGTCTAGTTATCTATCATCATCACAAGTTCAAAGACAAACGCGAGACAAGATTATGAAATTCGATATTTTTGCAAACACAGCACTTAAAATTGTCAGCAGTTCAATTGCGGCCTTAACTTTATTTGCCGTTGTTGCGGGCCAGTCGGCTCAGGCAGCGTCACATCAAGAGTCGATTAATGTACAAGACCACGCTCAAAGTATTGCGCTTAACGATAATAGTTTTGCTCGCGCACTGGCTTTAGTTACCGAACTAGAGCAAAACCTGATTGATGCGAACGCGCAGATGGAAAAAATAGACAAAGGTTTTGTAGAGGGCAGATTTACCCATCACGACCTGTTAGCTGCCACGGTCACTTATTTTAATATTGAAAATGCTGTGGCTGAAGCGCGAGTCCAACTTATGGTCGCAATGGCTAATATGCATCAAAATCAACAGCAAGACGCCAATCAAACAGACATAAAAAATCAGCTAGCAACGACCTATGTTGTAAAAGACACCGCAACCCAGTATTGAGTCGTCACACAGACACTGCTTTCCCGTATATCACCGCTCCCTTCCCCCTTATCTTGCATAAGGGGTTTTTTATTTAGTCACTTAAATAGTCTTGCATAAGATGGCACGGCGGATATCGCATGGCATTTAAGGCTAGCAATTTACCTAAAAAGCAAGCCAAAGCTCAAGTCAAACCGTAGACCAACAGACGCATTTTTGTTTATGCTTATTGCGTAGCTATAAAAATAAATTTTTAACAACGACAATACGGATTTTCCATGCAAACAAAACTTATAAAAACAGGCTTGTCTGTTGCTTTGCTAACAGCGCTTATGGCCTGTCAGCCAAAACCAGAACAACAAGCATCTGATACTCAAAGCGCACAAGAGGACATACGTGTGACATATCCGGTAACGGCAAAAGGCGATGTAATAGACACCTATTTTGGCCAACAAGTGGCCGACCCTTACCGATGGTTAGAAGACGATCGCAGCGCTGAAACCGAGGCTTGGGTAAAGGCTCAGAACGAGGTTACTCAAGACTACTTGGCGCAAATTCCATACCGAAGCGATATAGCATCACTGGTTCGCGATCTTATCAATTACGAGCGCGTGTCGGCACCGTTTAAAGAAGGTGATTATACTTATTTCTATAAAAACGATGGTCTTCAAAATCAATCGGTGGTGTATCGACAAAAAGAAGGTGGTGAGCCAGAGGTCTTTATTGACCCCAATCAGTTCTCTGAAGATGGCACCGTATCATTAGCCGGTTTGGCATTTTCAGAAGACGGTTCCTTGGCGTCGTACCAAACCTCTACCGGTGGAAGCGACTGGCGAGAAGTGTATGTGATCAACACTGACACCATGGAGCAAGTGGGTGAGCCGCTGCAAGACGTAAAGTTCTCTGGCATGTCGTGGTATAAAAATGAAGGATTTTATTACTCCAGTTACGATAAGCCAGAAGGCTCAGAGCTGAGCGAAAAAACTGACCAGCACAAGCTGTATTATCATCAAATTGGTACGCCGCAATCGGCCGACATTAAAGTGTTTGGCCACACCGACGCTGAAAAGCACCGTTATGTGGGCTCTCAAGTGAGCGATGACGGACGCTTTTTGCTTGTTTCCGCGGCAGAATCAACATCGGGTAATAAAGCCTTTTTGAAAGACTTAGAGCAACCGGATAGCGGCTGGAAAACAGTAAAAGCCGACTTGGGCGCCGACGTTTACATGCTTACCAACAAAGGCGATACCCTATACTTGGTCACCAACCATGAAGCACCGAATACCAAAGTGGTAACGGTATCGGCTAGTGCCCCTGGTGTAGAGAATTGGCAAGACCTTATTGCAGAGACCGACAGCGTATTAGTACCTAGTACAGCGGGCGGGTTTATTTTTGCCGAATATATGGTGGATGCCATATCTAAGGTGTATCAATATGACCTTGATGGCAATCAAGTACGCACGATTGAGCTTCCAGGCTTAGGCAATGCCGGTAGCTTTGGCGGCAAGGCCGACGATACTCAAACCTATTACACCTTTACCAACTACACAACGCCCACCACTATCTATTCACTGGATATTGCCGAGGGCAAATCGGCGCTGTTTAACAAGCCGGAAATAGCCTTTGACGGTAGTCAGTTTGTATCAGAACAAGTGTTCTTTAATTCAAAAGACGGTACGCGTGTGCCAATGATCATTACGCATCATAAAGACACCGTGCTAGACGGCAAAAATCCTACGTTACTTTATGGTTACGGTGGTTTTAACATTAGCCTGTCGCCACGTTTTAGTTCAACGGTTGCTGCATGGCTGGAGTTGGGCGGTATTTATGCGGTGCCAAACATTCGCGGAGGCGGTGAATATGGCAAAGCGTGGCACAATGCTGGCACTCAGATGCAAAAGCAAAATGTGTTTGATGACTTTATTGCTGCGGCTGAGTTTTTGATTGATAAGCAGTACACCTCAAGTCAGTACCTTGCACTGCGCGGTGGATCAAACGGTGGTTTGTTGGTGGGTGCAGTGATGACGCAGCGTCCTGAACTCGCTCAGGTGGCACTGCCAGCGGTTGGTGTGTTGGACATGTTGCGTTATCACACGTTTACCGCAGGTGCTGGATGGGCATACGACTACGGTACATCAGAGCAAAGCGAAGAAATGTTTGAATATTTGAAGGGCTATTCGCCGGTTCATAACGTCAAACCCATTGCTTACCCTGCCACAATGGTTACCACTGCAGACCACGATGACCGAGTCGTACCAGCGCATTCGTTTAAGTTTGCCGCGACGCTGCAAGAATATCAGCAGGGCAGTAATCCAACCTTGATTCGTATTGAAACCGATGCTGGTCATGGTGCGGGCACTCCAACAAGCAAGGTGATTGAACAAACCGCCGATTTATACGGGTTTACCCTGTGGAATATGGGGATTAAAACCTTAGACAAATAGCTTAGGTCACCCAACCAACAAAAAGGGCAGTGCTGCAAGGCACTGCCCTTTTCTGTACCTAAGGACAAGTTGTACAAGATAGTTGAGTCGATACACTAAGCACTCACTATAATTATTTCTAAGGAGAGAAACATGAAAACATTAAACCAACATCAAGTAAGTGCCGTGTCAGGCTCGAGCGCTATGCAGTCATATATTGATTTTGAACGCTGGTATACTGAGATTTTGATTGCGCTTATTCAAGGTGAACGCAGGTCTTGAGTCAGTCAAAATTTAGCAAGAGCCTCTAGTAGATAGGGGCCTTGCTATCTTCTATTTATTACAGAACCCTGTTCACTGGTCAGTGTTTTCTGAACAGTTTTTTGAAATATATCGTATGCTTAGTGTAAATATAAAATCAAAAAACGACGGAGTTCTGTTTCATGAGAAAAATCCCTTTCAAGGCCACGTTATTATCGGCCGCCATTGCCCTTGCTAGCTTCAACGCGTCAGCAAGCACCTTCGAAATTGAGCACCTGCCTAAAGTGCAGCATGCAGGTAACATTACCGTGTCTACCGACGGCGAGCTTACAGCCTACACCGTATCAAAACCTCGAGATATTCTTGCCGGTGATGAAGATGCAGTTGCAGACACACATCTGTATGTGATTCGTGGAGATGGCGCCCCTACCAGCTTTATTGCCGGTCAGGGCAGTATATCTGGCTTGCAGTTCAGCTCAGATGGTAAACATTTGTATTTTAAGAGCAAGCGAGACGGTGATGAGCACACTTCACTTTACTCCATTGCGCTTAGTGGCGGTGAGGCCAAAAAGCAGTTTGAGTTTGACACTGCAATTGGCGACTACCGGGTAACTAATGACGGCAGCACTTTGCATTTTGTTGCCAAAGAAAAAGACGACGCCGAAGACCTAAAAGACAAGGGGTTCAAGGCGTATGTATATGAAGAAGACCAGCGTCTTGCTTCGCTTTGGTCGGTAAGCTTGACTGATTCAGATGCCAAACCGGTAAAAGTTTTCAGTCAAGGGCATGTGTCTGACTTTGACGTGTCTGCCAACGAAAAGGCGCTTGTTGTTGCCGCTGCACCCACCAATTTAGTAGACGATTCGTTAATGTTGCGCGACCTGTTTTTTCTAGATATTGGTACTGGCGAGGTCAAATCAACCATTGATGTCCCGGGCAAGCTTGGCACCTTTGAACTGTCTGAAAACGGCAAGCATTTAGCATTTTTAGCTGGCACAGATGTGCACGACACATCCGCTGGCGTGCTAATGGTTGCAGATGCAAATAGCGATAGTTTTACTCAGCTTACCAAAGATGCGCCTCAGCACATTATGGACATTGATTGGATGGGAAAAGACATACTTGCTGTTGCGCACAGAGGAGTTGAAAGTGCCTTGGTAGTCTATGAAACCGACGGCGATGAAAAACGTACGTTGCGCACGCCAGATAATATTGTGGTTCGTAGTGCGGATATTGGAGACGGTGAAATCAGGCTGATTGCCGATTCTCCCTCGCATCCAAGAGAAGTATTTTCACAGTCACGCAATAAAACCCAGAAGCTATCAAACCACAACGCATGGCTAGAAGAACTTGAGTTGGCTGAGCAAACCACGTTTAGCTACGAGGCCCGTGACGGTGCCACCATTGAAGGTTTGTTAATTACGCCAAACGGTACTGCTCCTGCTGGCGGTTGGCCGCTCATTTTAACCGTACACGGCGGGCCAGAAGCGCACTACAGTGATGGTTGGATTACGCGTTATTCTGACGGCGGGCAGTTTGCCGCTGCCGACGGCTACGCGGTGTTCTACCCTAATTATCGTGGTTCAACAGGTCGTGGCGTGGCCTTTGCTAAAGAGCATCAAAACGATTACGCGGGTAAAGAATTTAACGATTTGGTAGATGGTGTGGAGGCCTTAGTAAAGGCAGGTGTGGTTAATCGAGACCGAGTTGGCATTACCGGTGGGTCTTACGGCGGCTATGCCTCAATGTGGGGAGCAACAGCCTTGACCGAACACTTTGCTGCCGCGGTTGCATTTGTTGGTATTTCTAACCAAGTTTCGAAGTTTGGCACCAGTGATATCCCCAACGAAATGCATTTAGTGCACTCACTCAAATGGCCGTGGGAAGACAACTGGATGAACTTGTTGGAGCGTTCGCCGATTTTTCATGCCGGCAAGAGCACAACGCCAACCTTGATTATGCACGGTGAGGAAGACACGCGTGTACATCCAAGCCAATCAATGGAGCTATATCGTTCCATGAAGGTACGCACAGATACGCCAGTACGTCTTGTATTTTACCCAGGCGAGGGGCACGGCAACCGCAAAGCTGCTGCGCAGTATGACTACTCCTTGCGATTTATGCGATGGATGGACACTTACTTAGCTGAGGGGGCGTCACGCAAAGACCCAATGCCCGATATTGATTTAGGCATTGCAGATAAACTTAAAGCAAAAGACGATGCTAACGAGGCGACGGGTGAGTAGATAACCCAAGGTTTGCGTTAAAATCTGCTTTATAAGAAAACCCCGAGGGCTATGCGTCTCGGGGTTTTTTATGCCTGTCCTTTTTCTGCCTGTCCTTACTCTTCCCCGTTCGTGCTCGATTTTTCCGTCAGTTCTTAGCTTTACAGGTCTGAAAACACGCCTCGCCTACCATAAAACACAAGCATAAGACCAAAAAACCGTAATTACCCTATGTCTGGGTTTCGCGCTACACTCACAGTATTGGCACTATTCATTGTAGCCCTAAGCTTTTAACGCTTGGCCTTAATACAAGACCGCAATTTGACAAAAGGACACAATATGAAAAACAACTATTTACGCGCGATAAGCGCCTTTGTTTTGTGCATTGCATTTATGGCAAGCGCATCGGCTAAACAATTTAACGTGTTGTTGTTTACTAAAACAGCAGGTTGGCATCACAGTTCAATTCACGACAGCGTTAGCGCGATGCGAGTGCTTGCAGAGCGCCATGACTTTGGTCTTGAATGGCATGAGTTTGCCGGACTAGTCATTAATGATGATTACTTAAGTAAGTTTGATGCAGTGGTGCTGATTAATACCACAGGCGATATTTTTAATGATGAGCAGCAAGCCGCATTTGAGCGTTTTATTCAGTCGGGTAAAGGGTTTGTAGGCGTGCACGCGGCGTCAGACACTGAATATGATTGGGAGTGGTACGGTAAACTCGTGGGGCATTATTTTGAAATTCATCCTGCTAATCAAACTGCGGTGCTGGTGAAACAAGACAATAACTTCCCAGGAATGTCGAGCTTTGATGAGCGTCATTTGTGGACTGACGAATTTTATAACTTTTTGCCTGCCAATATTGAAGGTTTAAATTATTTATTAACCGTTGATGAAACCACCTACGATCCTAAAGCCGACTGGGGTACGAAAAAAACCGAGGGCATGGGGGAATTCCATCCACTGGCTTGGTATCATGAATATGACGGAGGCCGTTCATTTTATACTGCGCTTGGGCATTTACCCGGTGTTTATAGAGATGAAGCCTTTTTAGCGCATCTTTATGGCGGCATCTATTGGGCTGCAACCGGTAAGGGCATTGAGAAAAAGTAGATTTTTTAGGGGTAGATATTGAATAAAGCGCCAAGCGCGCTGCATATGCAGGGCTTCGATATAGATTATTTTGTGCAGCACTTTTGGCAAAAGAAACCCTGCGTGATCAAAGGCTTTTTTGATGATTTTACAGACCCTCTTGATGAGCACGAATTGGCTGGCCTTGCGCAAGAAGATAGCGTTGACAGCCGACTTATATCTTTCAATGACAATGCCTGGCAGGTCACCCAAGGTCCGATAGACGACTTTGCGCCTCTTTGTGTTGGCGCATGGAGCTTGCTGGTTCAAGGTGTTGACCGATATATGCCAGAGGTTGGCGCCTTGTCAGATAAAGTAAAGCGCTTAGGGCATTGGAGAATGGATGATGTAATGGTCAGTTTTTCAAGCCCCGGCGCGGGCGTAGGTCCGCACATTGACCAATACGACGTATTTATTGTGCAGGGCAAAGGTAGTCGTCGTTGGCAAGTAGGGCTACCCAATGCTCACGAAAATTTGACGCCACACCCCCTGTTGAAGCAAATCAGTGAATTCACACCCACTATCGACGAGGTGTTGGAACCTGGAGACGCTGTCTATATCCCTCCTAAGCATCCTCATAATGGCGTAGCGCTAACAGAGTGTTTAAATTACTCCATCGGTTTTAGGGCTCCAACAAATTTAGAGCTTTTACATGGACTGCTTGATGAGGGCGAAGACCTGCAGCTTGTACAGCGTCGATATGAAGACCCTGATAATTCACAATATCGCGATGCTCACATGCCGCCGGCTCAGGTAAGTCAACACGAGCTAGCCCGCCTCAAGGCGCTTATTGCTGAGCTGTTAAATACGCCTGAAGCAGACCAAGCCCTAATGCGATTCATTTCCGCTCAGTCGCTGCCTGATATGAAACCAGATGAAGAATACACCATTGAAGAGGTCTTAGATGCGTGTAGGCAGGGTTTGGTAATTAAGCTATTGCCCGGTGTAAAAGCGGTGTACTCACATGTTTCAGAGTCGCCAAATGAGCCGTTTGTGTTTTACGTAGACGCGCAACCTTTCTCAACCACGGCTGAGAATCAGGCGCTAATGTTGGCCTTAATTCATACTGGCGAGTTATCAATTTCTGCAGATGTTAATTATGGACGTGATAACAAAACGCAGACAGCTTTTGCGGCCTTAGTAAGCCAGCTTGTTAACGCTGGCTTCGTTTACTTTGATGCGTAGAACGAGTGTTTGTTCCTTTTTCATAGCTGAGCTTAAAAAGCAACGCGCCATGCAACCCGACTTACTGGGGCGCGATTTCTGGCGCCTGCAATTCAACATAAAGATTGGCAATCAATGCTTGTTCAATTTGTTTCTTCAGATTTTCAAAAAAGACGCGGCCTTTTGCATCTAGAGCGGTAAGTTGAGTACTTGCTGTAGTCTCTGCGCTTTCTGCACTCGCTGCAATTTCAGCCGTATCTGCGGTAGCAGAAGCGCTGCTTTTTGCCTTAGCGATTTCAAGCGGAATGACTTCTTCGTAGCGTTGCTGTGACTCAAACAAGGCCAAGCGCTTTTTAAAGTTCTCTACCTCAGGTTTCAGAGAATCATCATTCTCACTGGCGAGTGTAATCAGCTCAAGCGCTTCTTTCTGTGCTCTTACAGCGTCTTCAAACATATTGTTAGCCGCATAAGCCGCTGCTAGCGTGTCGACATAGACGAAATTGTTAGCGTGCTCAGGGTTGCTTGTAACCTTTTGCGCGAGCTCAAGGGCTTTTGGATAATTGGCAAGGGCAGGGTTAGTGGTTGTGGCAAATTGCCAAGCAACGTTGTTGGCATTAAACGGAAAATCGCGCTCGCTTGCTTCAATCAGCAGCGCTTGTGCTTTATCTGGGTCTGCTTTGCTTAAGTAGCCGTTCGCATATACCGTTGCCATGGCGTCTGGCATGACCCAGTAATTGCTGCCGTTGTAAGCTCGCTCGAGCAGCCACGCCATGTTTGACCTGCGCTCAAGGGCGTTGAGTTCTAAATAATACAAACTTGCTAAATATGCACTTGCCGCTGCTTCGTTTTTCATAGCCAGAGCGCGGATACCGCGTTCGCCCTTTAACTTACTTTCTTTTGAATCACCAATTTCAAACAGCACAATGTAGCTGAGTAGCTCTGCGTATCGGTCGTGGTCTTTCAGCCAAGCTAACCATTCGTAGGCTGACTGCCAGCTTTGATATTCGCCGTCTCTTGAATACGCCCACGCTATGCGGGAGGCAGCGTCTATCCACCCATCTTCAGCCATTTCCAAACAGCGATTAAATTGGTCAGTTGGCTCGGCATCAACAATCTCATTGCATGCAAGCAATTGCGTGTCCCACGCTATCTCTGTTTGACCTTGCTCTCGTAAATCACTGGCTTGTTTGGAGCGCACAAAAGCAAATACCAAGGCGCCGAGTAATACAAGCCAAAAGCCGCCTATTAAAAAAGTTTTTAACCAGTTGCGCTGAGGGCGCACTGCCCAGTAGTCGTCGTTCATTGATACCCAGTGTTTTCACTTAATTTTGATTAAGTATCGCGTTTTGGACCTAGCAGTGCAATAGCCAGTCGCTGACGCTAAGCAATGCAGGCCGCAAAAGTGTCAACATTCTGGAGAATATATTAAGGTTTTGCTCTTAGTTTATGTCCGCTCAAGGCATAGTAAAGTATGAAGAGGTAACACGGAACGAGCATCCAATAAGCGTTTTGGGCACCTACGTTTTCTGAAATAAAGCCGTAAACCAAGGGCAAAATTGCGCCACCTGCGATACCCATAATAAGCAGAGCCGAGCCGCGCGCGGTTAAATTACCTAAACCAGCTAATGCCAAAGGCCATACCGCAGGCCAAACTAGGGCATTGGCAAATCCGAGTATTGCGATTACGGCGATAGGGTCAGGTACACTCGCAATGCCAGACCATGCCCATAACATTTCAGATATCAACGCTGAGTCAGGGTTAGCAAACACCACATACACCGAGAGCAGCACCCCCAAAATAGCCGAGGCCCCGAGAGCTTGCGACTGGTTAATCAAACGTGGGATGAGCGCAAGACCCATCAAATAGCCCAACACCATGAACGCCATTGTATAAGAGGTTAATGTGGTAGCATTTACGACGCCCAGCTGGGAGCCAAACAGGCCGATGGTATCGCCTGCGATTACCTCTACGCCTACATATAAAAAGAGTGCCAATACCCCCAGCATGAGCTGCGGTTGTTTAAATACGCTGCCATGCGAGCTACTGTGTGCCTCATCTTCTAAATTAAGCTCTGGCAATGCCGAGACTTTAAGCAGCCCTGCAAGAAGTAAAAGCGCTACTGCCATACCAAGATAGGGCATCACTAAACCGTCGCTTAGGTCGCTTACCTTAACCGCGCGCTCAGCTTCACTTAAAAGTGCGATTGATTGTGCGCTTACGCCCGCAAACTCCCCTAATACCAGCGCGGTAAAAACAATGGGGGCAATCACGCCAGCGCCTTTATTAAGAAGACCCATTATAGAAATACGCACCGCGGCTGTTTCTTCTGGTCCAATTTTCACAATGTAAGGGTTTGAGGCGGTCTGCAAAATTGTAAGGCCTGTCCCTACCACAAACTGAGCAAACAAAAACAGCGCAAAGGTTTGACCGTATGCGGCAGGAATAAACAAAACGCACCCAACTGCAATGATTACCAGTCCTAGCACCATGGCATGCTTGTATCCGGTTTTGTCGAGTATCCACGACATTGGAAGGGCCATTACCGTGTACGCGATGTAAAATGAAAAGGCGACAAGCAGTGCTTGTGTCTCGGTTAAGTCGCAAACTATTTGCAAAAACGGAATTAACGCGCCATTTAACCAAGTGATAAAACCAAAAATAAAAAACAGTCCACCGATAATCATCATCGGCATAATTGTGCTCGGTTTCGTTACATTCTGAAAAGGGTTGGGTACATTGGCTTGCATCGTCATACGTTGTACTCTTTTAAGGTTTACAGTGTAGTTTTTGGCACGGCCTTGCCGTTATGCCAAATATGGGTGATGTTGTTGGCTTCATCTAGCGCGAGCAAATGCGCGAACGCACCCACTTTAATCGCACCATGGCTTGCCTCAAGTCCGAGTAATTTTGCGGGTGTTTCAGACGCCATATAAATGCTTTGCTCAAGGGCTATCTGACAGGCTGTACACGCATTTTTGACGGCATCTATCATGGTCAAACATGAGCCCGCTAAGGTGCCATCTGGGGTGCTTAATTTGCCCTTGTGCTTGTGAATGCTAGTATCAAAAAAGGCGACATCTGTATTGCTTGAAGCCGCTAGCGCCATGGCGTCAGTGACCAAAATAAGCTTGTCTTTGCCTTTTGCTAAATATGCGACGTGACAGCACGTGGGCTCTACATGATAACCATCAACAATAAGCCCCGCGTAGGCATGCTGCGCACTTAACGCTGCGCCAACCATGCCGGGTGCCCGAGACTGCATGGGCGACATCGCATTGTATAAATGAGTAAAGCCAATTGCGCCAGCGTCTAGCGCGGCCTCAACTTGCGCCGCAGTAGCATTTGAGTGTCCTAAAAACACGATAATGCCGTCATCACACATTTGGCGAATGATCTCTACGGGCACATTTTCAGGTGCCAAGGTCACCATGACTTTGCCCAAGTCGCTGCGCCGTAAAATAGCTAATTCAGCGTCAACCGGCGTTCTTATAAAGTCTGCCTTATGCACCCCTTTTTTGGTTGTATTGAGCCATGGGCCTTCAAAATGCACGCCAACGATTGCGCTGGCCATAGTCGTACGCACATCTGAAATTGCATCGGCTGCGCTTTGCATTTTTTCAATATTGTCGGTAATCAGTGTGGGCAGCATCGCCGCGGTACCAAACTGTTGATGGGCGCTAAACATGTGTTTAAGTGCAGAGGCATTTGGCGTTTCGTTAAACAATACATCACCGCCACCATTTACCTGAATGTCGATAAATCCCGGTACGAGAACATCGTGAGACGATGCTACATGGCTAAGATTATGTTGGTCTGCTTCCTCAATGGCGGCAATAAGGCCTTGCTCAATGCAGAGCACTTGATTGTGACGCCAACCTTCATTTGTTAGTAACTTTTGTGCGTGCAGTTTCATACAGTTTCAGTCACTTTTTTTAAGCCAATGGGGGCATCAGGATTCTGTCCGCGTTCTATCGCCACTCGCTCTAGGTCAAGATAGAAGCGCTGCATAATTAAAAGAGCATGCAGTCTTGGGTGACTTGTGTTTTTAACCGTAATGTCAATGACCCGGCCGCCTCTTTGTTTGACGTCCTCAATTTGCTTGCGATGCCCTTGTGCACTCTCGTCGTCAATACAAATGTTAAGCACGCAGAGTTTTTTATGCACCAAGGTCACCGGGCCGTGAACAAACTCGGCGCTGCTGAATGCTTCTGCCTGAATACCTAAAACCTCTTTGAGTTTCAGAGCGGCCTCAAGGGCAATGGCGTAGCCAAACCCTCGCCCTAGCACAACACAATGAGCCACATCTTTTAAATCGGCGTTTTGTAAAAGCGGACTTAAGGCTTGAGTTTGACGCATTTGTTCAGGCAGCTGCGTGAGCGCTTGCGCCAATAAGTTCGGCTTTTCTCCCTCAGTAGCATCGCCGCCATCTATTAAGCACCACTGACTAAACAAATGCACCAAGGCGCTTAATGTTGCCAAGTAGCTTTTGGTCGCGGCCACGGCCTTTTCTTGACCTGCGCAAACCGGCAGCACCGCATCACACATTTTTGCAAGTGGAGATGCCTCATCGTTCACCAAGGCGAGTGTAAACGCACCGCCTTGTTTGGCGAGTTTCGTTTGATGCAAAATATCTGGACTTTGACCAGACTGCGAAATCGCGATGGCTAAGCAGCCCTCAAGCTTTAAACACGAATTGAATATGCCAGCGACCGATGGAGCTGCCGATATCACTGGAATTTGGCAACCAATTTCAAACAAATACTTGGCAAATACGCCGGCATGGTCTGACGTGCCCCTGCCTATCATCATGATTGCACGCGGTGGATGATTTGCAAAACCTTGTGCCAATGAGCGGCAAAGCACTTGGTTGTGGCTTAATTGTTCAGCGATAACGCTTGGGCTGCTCGCGGCCTCTTGCGCCATAATGCTAGTTGATGTCATGAGTAAGCCCTTCAGTCAATTGCTGTTGATATATGATCGCTCCGCGCTCTGGTCCGTGTTGTGCATCTATTACATGTTCTGCAATATCTTGTTCAAGCCACGGTAAGATAGCGCGCGATACGCCTCCGTTAAGTACCAGTTTGCCTTTGCTAATTGCCAAGGCTTTGTGCGTAATAATAGATAGATAGTTTGCGGCATCCTCAACAATGGCAAGTGCAATGCAATCACCACGGTGAGCGTATTCGAGCAACATGGGTGCTAGCGCACCAAAACTGGCTGGGGAAGCTTGATTGAATTGTTCAATTAGGTCGCTGGGCTGACGTGCACCTAAGTGCTCGCAAAGTGCGTGTGTGTAGTCCGAACTAGGAATGACGCCCTCTAGCGCTTCTAGGGTGAGGCTTAAGCCCTTTCGACCCATCCAAGCTCCGCTGCCTTTATCACCCAGCATAAATCCGTGGCCGCCAAATTGACTAAGCTTATGATTTTTTATGGCCGCAGCGCATGATCCGGTGCCAACAATTAAAACCGAACCGTCGCTGCCACCATGTGCACCTAAAGCAGCCGCATGGAGGTCGCTGGTATAGTCAAATCTTGCAAAGGGATGCTGCCACTGTGCTAAGGCTTTTGCTGCCGATGGCACATTCGCACCGGCTAAGCCAGCACTCACATAGAGATACTCATGCGCCGATGCAATATCCATATCAATAGCGTTAAGTGCTTGCTCACTTGCTTCAAGTATCGCTTCGTAGGCTAAATTGCCGTATTTGGCGATATTGGCAGGGCCAGCTATTGCGCTGCTTAGCTCATTAAAATTCTTGTCGAAAACGACCGCTCTGCACTTCGTTCCGCCGCCGTCTAAGCCAATATATAGTTTATTTTCCGTCATACTGCTTACAGTCCTTGATGCACACACTTGCGCTATGTTTTTTGCTGCTGGGCAATGTTGCCCTAATATATTGTATATCGTTAGATATTGGCGTTTGTTGGCTAATATCTACCCAGCTTCCGTCTGCCCGCTGACCCTGCAAGCGTAGCCCAGCAAACCCGATGTTTGCGATAATTTTTGGGGTGATACTTTTGTCGAGTGCTGTTGAGTGCGTTTTGCTCACACCCGGGGGCGGTAGTCGAAAGTTACGACCTTTCTGAGCGAGTTGGGCCAAGTGATGATGGCTAAGGCGATAGCTGAATGCCTGCCACGCTTCAGATTGCGCTTTTTTTATCTTATCCATGACTTGTGCGTCAAACTGCATTACACCGTTTGAATCTTTGCGCAAAGCGTCCAATGCAATATCTGTCCAACTAGGCCGATGCCAAGCGCGTTCAGCGAGGGCATATAAGCGTGGATAAATCATGTACTCAAGATGCTCCGGCGTACGCACTACCTCGCTCCATATTTGCCCTTGAATACCAAAAGGCTTCAATTCGGCTTGCCAGAATTCATTAGGTAGTGACTGCGTAAATGGCTTGCCCATATGGTCGGTCCAAAGATATTGATGAAGCCATAAAGTATTCGGCGTTAGTTGAAATACTTTAAATGTATCGACGTTCTTTCCTGCCCAATAATAACCGGGCTCAAGAGGATGATTAGCATAAGGAAAATCAAAATATAGTGCGTCAGGAAAGGCATATACGCCACGTCCGTCAGACGCTAGCCACTCACTTGCTACTTGGTCGGCATTGGCATAAAGGGTTTGCCAGATGGTTGCCAGCATGTCGGGCTTACGTTCATTTATGGCAACGGTTGACATGCCGTCACTCCATCCTGCCAGCACAAGCGATTTAGCCGACACTAACTCATACACGCGCTTAACGAATTTTTCGAGCAGCAAATGCGTATCGTCTTTTTCTAATGTTCTCCCCAATAACTTCTCGCAAACCGGCGACTCAATCCATGCTCCGGCTGTTTCGTCAGCCCCCATATGGAAGGTTTTTAAGGGCGCGCCGGCTTTAGCGTGCAAGTCAATTAAATCGTTCAATACAGCGTCGACAAAAGCATAGGTGCTGTCTAAGCAGGGGTTCATTGTGTTGTCGTTATAAAATTGGATTGAGGTGTATTCGGTTTTATCAAGTGGGTCAATGAGCCGATATTGCTGTGAGCCATTGATGCGCGTGCGCTCTTCCATCGCCATAACAGCGGCTCGCGCGTGACCTGGCATATCGAAAGACGGAATGACTTCAATATGACGCGCTTTTGCGTAGCGCAATAGCGCAATGTAATCGTTTGTGGTTAAAAAGCCATTGACCGAGGCATCACGCGAAGGCCCTGAACCAAGCTGCGGTAAAATACACTGCTTTTGGGCATCTTGCGCAGCGTTGGTTTTATCTGGACACCGAAATGCGCCAATGTCAGTTAGTTCGGGCATGCTGGGAATTTGTATGCGCCAACCCTCATCGTCAGCAAAATGCAAATGCAGGCGATTAAGCTTCACTCGGAACATTTCATCGAGCAGTCCAAATATTACGTTTTTACCATTAAAATTACGCGAGATATCCATGTGCATGCCGCGGTATGCAAACTCTGGACTGTCGCTTGCCTGGCCAATTGGTAGGGAATTGTCTTGCTTGTTAAATAGCTGTGCCAAACTACCCAAAGCATATGAAAATCCAGTCATGTCTGCGCTTTTTACCGTGATCGCGCTTGCGTCGATGTTTAGCTGATAATGCTCTGCGGGCATGGGAACTTGTTCCCAGCGCAGCTTTATATTGCTGGCTTGGTCTGGCGTTGACTGACTGCTTACGCTCAACAAGCCGCTTTGCGATAAAAGTGCGCGGTCGGCGCTACTTAATGCAAATGGCAGGTCACTTAGGTTTATGCTTCTAGTAACAATCAGCCTTTCTTGCTGCCATTTGGCCTCGCTAATGGTTGGAATAGTGGCATTTAAAAGCGCTGCTGAGTCGGTCTTGCCTGCCCCACTGAGCATGTTTTGATAGTGATCATAGCGCCAGGTAGCGTCTGCTAAAGGCAATGCATCGTTAGGGCCGCGCTGATATTGCACCGGTTCGTGCCAAGTGCCGGCATGTTGCGCATAATTAATACCGGTGGCTGGGTCGTTAACGCTTTGGGTGCTTTTGACTAACTTCGCCACTAAATTAGGCGCGCTAATGTACATATTTGGCACAATGTCAGAACGATTGACCTGCCAATATTTAGGCAGCAGAGCAATTGATAGAGTGTTGCCGGCGTTTACCGGTTCGCGCAAGGTGAGCTTATGCAAATCACCATTTATACGCTCAATATTCACCGCTTCGCTTAAGGTACGCTCAATGGGCGCAAGGTGGGAGAAAAAAAGCGCCCACTGCCCGGGCTCAACATTGCTAGAAAAACGAAGCGTTAACTCGCTATGTGAACAAGAGGGCAACTGGTATTTGGCGCACATTTCGGGTGCATGATTAGCATGCACTTGATAGTGAACCTCAAGTGAATCGGCGAGTGTGTCAAGGTCGGATTGTGTGAAACTACTTGCCAGACTTTGTCCATGAACCGCCGTGATAAACGCGAAAAGCGTAATCGCAACTAGTGAACGAAAAGAGCGAAGGGCAAACGCAATAGGTTTACGATAAAAAGCGTTAATAACAGCTGTTTGAGCATAAACTTCAAGTCGGTGTGAGTATGTCATACAGAAATTACCTTTTTAATTCGATTAACGTTTTTGCATGCTGATAAGCTTGAATTTCAGGTTTAGCGATGCACCAGCCCTGCGAACTTGTTAAATGTTCTCGTTTTATTATTGTTGATTGTTTGTAACAGCGTTTTTGTATTCGCTTTTTGACAACGTTGTCATTTTGCGAAAATACTGTACACCAGCAAATATCATCATGCAAACATTTATTTAGACGTGCTTGTTTGACAACGTCAGCGAGATAAGCAAAAGTGCAGAACCTATTACGAGAACTTATTACAAAAACTTAGTATAGAGGATGACATATATTCAGTATTTTAACTTAGGGTCAAGCCGTCAATCATGAGTACATATAGACTTGTTAAATGCCTGTTGAGATTTGCTGTGCTGCTGATATTGGCTCGTGGTGTGTCAATCGCCCATGGTGATAGCAATACCCCAATCGGTCATAAACTAACTCATAGCTCAAGTGACGGTGAACGCTATGCCTCTAGTAAGGACTGTCAAAGTTGCCATGAATCTCAGTTCACATCTTGGCAAAATTCGCACCATGCTAAGGCGATGCAAACAGCCAATTCACAAACGGTATTGGCCGACTTTAATCAAAGCCGTGCCGAGCATTTTGGGCAAAAAGCGCTATTTTTTATTGAGCAAGATGAATATAAAGCCACCGTAAGCGATGAACAAGGCAAGCGCACCTACACGGTTGAATACACCTTTGGCGTATATCCATTACAGCAGTACTTAGTCGCGACTAACAACGGACGCTATCAGGTATTGCCCTTTGCATGGGATACCCGTGATGCAAGCGAGGGCGGGCAGCGCTGGATGCATCTATATCCAAATCAGGCGATTGCGGCGAATGACCGCTTGCATTGGCAGCAGCCTTTGCAAAATTGGAACGGGATGTGCGCCGACTGCCATTCTGACGGATTGGTTCGTAACTACGACGACGCAAAAAATACCTTTGCCACGCGCTACGACGAAATCAATGTAGGTTGCTTGGCGTGTCACGATGATAAGGCCAAGCCCCATGCTGCGCTCTTTGCTGAGCAAAATGCTGGGCCAGATGCTGAACCGAATGCCCAGAGCAAGGCAAAGATTAAGTCTAAACACCAGCAAAGCGGCCTTTCTTCAAACGCAGCACAATTGAGCCTGGATGAAGAGGGCATGTGGATAAGAGGCCCGGAGCAGGCTGTTGCTGAGTATGTCGGCAAACCACGAAGTAACGACTATGAACAAACGTGTTATGCCTGCCACTCGTTACGAGCGCCTCTAACAGATGGCTTTGATTCAATGGCTTTATATTTAGACCAATTTTCGCCAAACTTCTTAAACCCACCCATGTATTACGCCGACGGACAAATTCGTGAAGAGGTGTATGTTATGGGGTCGTTTAAGCAAAGCAAAATGGCCCAAAAAGGCGTGACGTGTATAGACTGTCACGACCCTCACTCGTATACGCTCAAGGCAAAAGGTAATGGCACATGTTTGCAGTGCCACTCGCCGCAGGTCTTTGAAACACCAAATCATCATGGCCATGCGCTTAACATGGCTGGCAGTCAGTGTGTAGATTGTCATATGCCAAAAACGACGTATATGAATGTGGACGCCAGAGGTGATCACAGCTTTAAAATACCGCGTCCTGAGTTTACCATTAGCGCTGGTGTACCCAATGCCTGCAACCAGTGTCATGAAGATAAATCTGCGCAGTGGGCATTAGACAATATAGAGGCTTGGCATCCAGAGCGAAAAGGTCCAGATATTACAGAACAAATGTTCTTAAACCTGTTCAGTGGCTTAAATTATGACGGCATTCTACGTCTTGCCAATAACACCCAACTCCCAGAAATTAAGCGCGCTACCGCCATCAGTGCTTTGCAATATGCAGCAGAGCTAAAGGTTAACGATATTGTCGCGTTCTTTGATGCGCCGGAGCCATTGCTACGGCTAGCGAGTGCACAAGTGGCTGAGCGCCTTAGCCCGGTTCAGCGGCAACAATACTTATGGCCTTTGCTGAGCGATGAGTTACGAGCGGTGCGCATTGCGGCCGCTTACTCTATGCTTGGTGCGCCGGTGTTGCCAAAATGGCAAACGGCATTTGAGCGCGCCTTTATTGAAATGAACGAGAGCCAAGCAATATCCGCCTGGCGCGGTGAGGGGCGTATGCAGCAAGCTATGAGCGCGCAAAAAACCGCACAGTGGAAAAAAGCGGAGCAGGCGTATGAGCTATCAATTTATATTGACCCTTACTTCGCACCTGCCTACATCAATCTTACCGAGCTGTATCGTCAGTTAGGGCAAATGAGTAAAGCGGTACAGGTGTACGAAAAAGGGATTAAAAACGTGCCGCAAGAGCCATTGCTGCGTTATTCCTATGCGCTTCATTTTATCCGCACACGGCAGTTAGACTCGGCCCTTGCACAAGTGAATGCTGCTCTGGAAATAGCGCCGCGTAATTCTCAGTTTGCCTATTTGTATTACCTTATTTTAGAAAGTGCCGGTAAGCGCGAGCAAGCGATAAATGAGCTTCGTGCTAAGCTAACTAGTTACGATAATAATCAGCAGCTTCAGGCTCTATTAAACAAATGGGGCGGTTAAAATACCGCCCCAAGTTACTCAACTCTCTATTCGAGCCCCTCTACAAAGCCTTCGTTTGCTCTTATTGTTAACGGGTGATAACCAGGTTTTGCTTGCTCAAAGGCACGTTTAGCGAATGCTTTGCCTTCACTAGTTTGTGACAGCGCTTTGTATAGCGGCTTCACAAGTTTGTTGCGCCCAATGGATACCAAATATTCATATAGTCTGTCATACGCAGGTTTATATTCATTTGCGACAGCAATCATTAGCCAACTATGGGCAATTTCGTTATTAGGTGATTCGGTGAGCTTAAATGCACTATCTAGCTGTTGAAGTTGTTCTTCGCTTAATTTCTCAGGTAAATTGTTCAAAAAGTACAGCCATTCATGCACCGTCCAATCGGCAGTTTGAATACTCGCAGCGGGTATTTGCGCGCTTAAAAAGCCTGCTCGCGCTTGGTCGATTTGCAGAAAAGCATTCGATTCTGGCACCGGAGCGCCCTCAGGAATACCCGGTTCAAATATCCATTGTTCAATACGTGTTTTCGACAGTTTGTTTGCATAGTCTTGCAAAAGCGTTTTGTCTAAATAAGCGATAAATTCGTCGGTAGTAATGCTTTTAAACGAAAAGGCTTGAAAGTAATCGAGCAAAAACGCGTCAAAGTTGTCTCTTCCTACTTTTTGCTCTAGTTCGCGTAAAAAGAGTGCGCCTTTTTCATAGGGAATATTTGAAAACACATCATCCGGATTGCGACCCCGTAGATCAATTGCCATGATTTGGTCGTTAGCGGGAAGCGATGCAATGTCTGCCTGTAAATCTTGATACCCTAAAACGGCTTCCATGTTGTATCGGTCTGTGCCGTATATCATTTCCATGATCCTATAGGTAAGGTACGTGGTAAAGCCTTCGTTTAACCACAGATCGCGCCACGTTGCGTTGCTTACCGTATTGCCCGACCAGCTATGCGCTAATTCATGGGCAATTAACGACACAAGACTTTTGTCGCCGGCAATAACTGTGGGCGTAATAAAAGACAAACGCGGATTTTCCATACCGCCAAAAGGGAAGGATGGCGGTAAAATGAGAAGGTCGTATCTATCCCAACCATAAGGTCCGTATTTTTGCTCAGTGGCTATAAGCATACTTTCGGTGTCTTCAAACTCTTTCGCGGCGGCGTCTAGCAGTTCAGCCTCAGCATATACGCCAGTGCGCTCGCCCATGGCTTTAAATTCAAGGTCTCCTATTGCCAGCGCAATCAGATAAGAGGGGATAGCTTGGGGCATACTGAATTCATAAATACCGTCTCTTTTCGTATTGGGGTCGTTTGCGGCGCTCATAACGGCTAATAGCTGCTTTGGCGTACGGATTGTTGCATCATAAGTCACTCTCACCTGCGGCGAGTCTTGTAGTGGAATAAAGCTACGTGCGTGAACCGCTTGCGCTTGAGTAAATAAAAAGGGGTGGCGTTTCCCAGCCGTTTGTAAGGGCGTTAACCACTGCACGCCAGAAGCCTCAGGCGAAGTAGCATATTCAATTTTAACTTGCGACACGCCTTCGAGGAGCGAAATGGTCAATGGCGCGCCTAATTCTGCGTCAGCCAGCCCAAGGGTAAAATCAAGAGCCTGCTCGTTTGAGCTAACATTTTCGATTGTTAAGTCGCGGGTATCGAGCACAAGCTTAGAGGCATTTGGGCTTATGCGCTCAATATCGAGTATCGCTGTACCGATTAACTGCTTAGCGGCAAAGTCTGCTCGCAAATCAAGTGTGATATGGCGCACAAGCACTTCGTCGGCATTAGCAAAGGAATGGTAGTCTTGACCCACTTTAAGCTCGCTTTTTTGCGTTGAGGTTTGAGCGTTTTGATTTGTTTTGTCACGGTGAGGTGCGTCGGAGCAGCCTGCTAAAATTAGCACTGCGGCAAATAATGAATAAAATGAAAAGCGCATTAGTTTTAGATGCCTCTGATTTAAGGTGAGGCGCTATGCTACACCTTAAACTTTTGCCTGACCATAGCGCGGCTCATTCGCAAACTTTCTTTAATAGGGCGAGTGGGCGTAAAGCCGTCCTCATGCGCAAGTTCTATTATGATATCGCCCGTGTATGCTATGTCAGACAAGGTATTTGCAATAGCCTCAAAATCAACGTCGCCTTCTCCTAAAGACTCTGACCAGCTACCGTTCTTGTATTCATCTCTTAGGTGCATAAACACAATATTGTCTTTGAAGCTCTTTAAAAACCATATGGGGTCGATACCTGCGCGCTTTAGCCAGTTTAAATCTGGGCCGAGCTTTACGCTGGGTATACGGGAGAGCGTGCCGCTTAAGTCATGTAGGTCGTTTTCTACCTCGTAGGTGTGGTTATGCAAATTAAGCACAATGCCACGCTCGTCGGTAAGCTTGACTAATCTGCGTATCAGGTCGGCCTGTACGTCAAACTCACTGTCGGTTTTGAGTCTTCCCTCTGGCGCCCGGCCTACGGAGATGCCAAGTGTGCGTGCGTTTAGCGTCTGTAAATTTTGGCTAATGTTGTCGAGGTCTTCATATATTTTATTAGTGTCGGCGCTGTTCCAAAAGTTGGCGCCGTAAGAGGTGCCAATAAGCGCTACATTGTGTTGGTCAATTAACGCAGCAATTTCATTTGTTTTATCTTCACGGCGCAGCGGTTGCTCCATCAACTCAACTGCATCAATGCCAGCATACTGAACATCGGCCCATATCTTTGGCAGTATATTAGACACGTCGTAATTAGGTTGGTGCTTGGCGTAAACCCATATATGCGTGCCAACTAGCGGTTTTTTTAAGGCAGATTGCGTTGATGCGGCTTGCGTGTGTGTATCTGATTGCATAACCGGCGCTTTGCCGCATCCAGCGAGAACAGCAGCAGCGCTCATGCATGCGCCCCGTTTTAAAAATAAACGTCGATTCATCTTACTTCCCTATGTGCGCTTGTTTTTTGAGCTTATTTGAGTAATTCATGATCATCTGGCAATTGATTCATAATCCAAACTACCAGGCGATGTTTAAGGCTGGCGAGGTCTTCTTTATGCTCAGGAAGTGGAGTGATAAGTT
Source organism: Glaciecola siphonariae (assembly GCF_042652645.1). Lineage (NCBI taxonomy): Bacteria > Pseudomonadati > Pseudomonadota > Gammaproteobacteria > Alteromonadales > Alteromonadaceae > Glaciecola > Glaciecola siphonariae. The sequence continues at coordinate 618,961 of NZ_JBHSGU010000005.1, read as the reverse complement.
TGTCGTGAACCAATAGTCTGTACAGGCTTTCGACTTTTTGTTTTGCTGAGTCGGTAGCTGAAAAGCCTTTGTAGCCTCTGCCTTTTGCATAGCGTTCGGCCACCTCAATCGCTTTTTTTAAAAGAGCATTTTCATTTTTTATTTTTTTCATTGCATATTGCCTAATTAACTCCTCTACAGAGTATGTCAGATGCGAAGTGCATTCAAGCGACTAAAGAGTGAGTAAATTTCTTGGCGTGAGCCCAGCGTTTGTGTTTTGATAAACAAAAAAATGTAAAAAGGAGCTTACTTAATGATGAATGTTCAGTTTTTTGGGGGAATGTTTTTTATTGTTATTTCGGCATATTTGCTTGCAGTGAAGTTCAAGCATCGGCGCATGATTGAAAGCAGTCAAAGCTGGCCAAGCGTATTTGGAAGAATATTGAGCAGTGAGGCCAAACAGCCCGTATCAACAAGCCCGAGTTGGCATTTTTGGGCTGAATACGAATATAAAATAAATGGTCAACGATATACCAACAACTTAGTGACGTTTTATACCGTGTCACAAAAAGAAGAAGCCCTTGCCTTGGCAGAAGAATTCCCAACTGGCGAGCTTGTAAAAATTTATTATAAGCCTAATCAGCCCGGTGAATCGGTGCTTAAATTGGGCGACGGCGGGCGAAGCAGAAATGCAGAAGTGATTCTGGCCACGATTGGAATGACCGTAGGTATTGCTGTCTGTTTAGCTGCCTACTTTGAATCGCTTCATTCTTGAGGTGTAATTTTTAACGCTTAACGCTTAACGCTTAACGCTTATCGCTGAACGCGTAAAGCTCAAGGATAAAAGATGAACGCGGGTATCGATTTGAAACGCGCCGCATTAATTGACAGCTAATAGCGTTAGCGTATCGTACTAAACAACGTTCGCGCTATGCGAGCGAGCCTGAACATTAAATGGAGTAATGATGAAAAAGCTTGGTATTTGTATTGTTTTTTGCAGCATCCTAATGGCTTGCTCTGACCAAGAGGTTGGGGATGTGTCGCTAGGACTGTTCACCACTAAAGATATTAAAATAGATGCTTTACAAGACCCGCTGATAAGTGGAGTAACCTGCCATATTTCAAGTATTGAGGCCAACCTCGATCTAGCCGACCCCTCAGATAGCTCAATCGCTTGCCGTCAAACCGGACCAATTACCGCAGATATGTTTACCGATATAGATAAATCGCCATCGGGTGAGGTCGTGTTTAAGAAATCAAAAAGTATCTTTTTTAAGAACATGAAGGTGCGCAGAATTTACGACGCAAAGTCTCAAACGCTCATGTATGTGTCGTACTCTACTAAAGAAACGTCAGGCTCTTTTAAGCATAGCCTATCGACTGTTCCGCTCTATGGAACAGATGCATATACGCTTGCAAAGAACACGACCTTGAGTGACTAACTTGAGTGGATGAATTACTGAGCACCTTTAAATAAGCGAACATTACTTAAATAAATTAGGAGTGGCTATGCCGTCAGTTAACCGCCGTCAATTTTTAAAGTACACATCGTCAATGATTGCCTTGAGCGCATTGGGCAGTTCATCTTTGTATGCACAAAGCGGTCGTAAAGTAGGCGTGGCCCTTGTGGGCTTGGGTAACTATAGTGAGAGCATATTGGCGCCGGCCCTTATGGCCGCAAAACACTGCGAGTTAAAGGGCATCGTAACCGGCACGCCTCGCAAGGTGCCTAAGTGGCAAGAAAAGTACGGCATCGCAGACAAGAACGTATATTCTTATGACACCATGCATGAAGCCGCCAACAACCCTGATATCGATGTAATGTATATCGTAACGCCCACTGGCGTGCATATGAAATACTCCTTAATTGCAGCAAACGCGGGCAAACATGTTTGGTGCGAAAAGCCTATGGCGATGAACGTTGACCAGTGCCAACGAATCATTGATGCGTGTAATAAAAATAAGGTGAAGCTATCGATTGGCTATAGAATGCAGCATGAGCCAAATACCATTCGCTTTGGTCAATATGCCGCGTCAAAACCATTTGGGCAAATGCAATCGCTTTACGCTCGGGCAGGTTATGCAGGAAATGGCTTTCCTGAAGATTACTGGCGCATGAAAAAGGATATGGGCGGCGGCGCAATGTATGACATGGGCGTGTATCCTCTCAATGGCGTTCGCTACTTAAGTAAAATGGAGCCCATTGCCATAAGTGCCACTCACGATAAATCTCATCCGCATATTTTCAAAGAGGTGGATGAAACGACCTACTTTACACTCGAATTTGCCAACGGGATGCAGGCTGACTGCGGAACGAGTATCGTAAAATCCTTCAATAAAGCCCGAGTAGAGTGTGAAAAGGGATGGTATGAACTTAATCCCATGTCGCAATACTCGGGCGTTAAGGGGCTAACAAGCAACGGCGACACTTTTGCGGCTATTTCGGGCATGCAACAAACACTGCAAATGGACAATGACGCCTTAGCGATTATTAATGACTCGCCGGTATTAGTGCCGGGTATTGATGGTCTGCGCGATATTCATGTTGTGGAAGCCGCGTTTAAATCTGCCGCAGACAATGGCAAGCGCATCTTGCTGTAGCGTGCGCCTTCCATGGCCTACATTCCTTATGTTTTTGCGCTGATATTACTCTTACATTATCCCTAACATTGGCTTAACGCTTTAGGCGCTTAGCAAGGTCTTTAAGTGTTTGCTGCAGGCCCCGCACACGCTTATTCGCCTGTGTGCCTTTGGCATCGTTAACCGGAAGTGATTTCGCCAGTTTGCTAAGGGCACGAGAAAACTTAGCATCACGCTGTTGTGCGCCTAACATGGCTTGCGCTTTTTTCAGCATGTTGCTCGTTTCTTCTATCGTTTCTTGCCCTAGGCCGCCATCTCTTGTGAGTTGGTCTAAATATGCTAAACCTACCACAGGTTCAACAGGCCACGTCACGCTGAATTGCTGCTGAGGATTGAAGGTATCACCCATATTGGCAAGCTTGGCGGCGGCGATTTCGTTTTCACTTAAATATTCGCTGGGGTTTAAAGCAAATACGTCGAGTCCTCGAATAATTTCGGTGCCGTATATGTAGCCATTGTACCAATAGGTAGACCAATAACCTGCAATCACCATTTTTTCTTCGTGAATAGGCCCTCTATCAAAATACGCAATCTCTATGGGGTTGGCAGTGTCGGTAAAATCAATAATAGACATACCTCCTTGATACCACGCCTGCACAAAAATATCGCGACCGGGCACCGGTACAACAGACCCGTTGTGCGCTACGCAGTTTTCTTGCTCTGACTGCGGGGCACCAATTTTGTAGTAGCTTTCAAATGTAAGTTTATCGTCGTTGATGGAGTAAAAGGCGTTAGCTCCCCAGTTCATAGGGTCTGACGCGCGGCAGCGAGGTTGTGTACCGCCACCCCATTCATCAGTAAATAATACTTTTGTGCCGTCGTTATTAAACGTAGCCGAGTGCCAATAGGCAAAGCCAGGGTCTGACACCTCATCGATGCGTTTGGGTTTAAGCGGGTTAGCAATATCCAATATTATCCCGTTGCCCGAACAGGCACCGGCTGCTAGTTTTAGCTCAGGGAACACGGTGATATCGTGGCATTGATCGGTTCGGCGAGTTTCTTGGGTTCCATCACCGTGATCGCCGCCTTGCCATAATCCAGCTACGCGACCGTCATCATCGGCAAATACCGCTGGACTTGAGGTAATACGAGCCTTAGACGGGTCTTTTACTGGAATTTCAATCACATCTATACGAAATAGCGCGGTGCGCTCGTCTCCAGGGACTTCTCCAATGCAGCCCGGCAGTTCTTCTTCATCACGCACGCTTGCCGTACCTGAGTTGTACACTACAATGCGTTTGTCGTCGGCAGATACAACTGAGTGGGTATGCGAGCCCCGGCACGTTTGCACAAGCCCTACCTGTTTTGGCGCGCGGACGTCAGAAATATCAAAAATTCGCAGCCCTCTAAATCGTTCATCACTGACATCTTCATTGACCCCTTGCAGGCCACAGTCAATGCGGCCTCGGGTTTGCTCCACCGACATAATGAGCAAGTTGCCGACAATCGATACATCTCCTTGGCCACCGGGACATACAATCGAGCTAGTGAGCAAGGGGATGCCATCGTCGTTGAGTTTATAGATATTAAAGCCGTGATAGTTGCCCGCCACAAGTATATCGCGCGAAAAGGCCATATCGGTATTCCAGAAACTCAGCAGTGGCCAGCGCTCTCCCCATTGTGTTTTTGCATCTCCTTCGTCGTCATCGCCGCGCGTGGCTTGAGTATCCTGCTGGGCATCTGATTGGCTATCCGCTTGAATATCGGAACTGGGCTCATCATCTTCTTCAGCGGGTTTAATAGGCGGCAGGTTAGATGGATTTTCAGGGTCAAAAAACCCATTGGGTCGGGGCAGGGATGCTAACAACGATAGGTTTAATGATGCCTCTTGTGCGTCTCTTAAACCTGCATTCAAACCAACACGAGGGTCGGTTGAAAGGCCAGATAGAAGCTTGTCCATTCTACTAATTTCGGTGGTTTGATCATTAACGACATCATTCACAAAATCGTATAGCACTGGGTCGTAGGCAGAGCCGGTTTGTGCCAACAAGTCCTCAACCATGCGCACTGCGCCCTCATGATGAGGGATCATCAACTGCAAAAATAAGCGGTCAAACTCAGTGCCTTTTGCATCTTCAAGGGCCTGCATTTGCTCAGGGCTTGCCATGCCCATCATGCTATGGTCCATATGCATGGAATGGTCGATGTCGGTTGCCTGTGAGCGCTGTTCAAGCCAGTCCTTCATAAACGCAATCTCGTCGGCCTGAGATTTTTGAATGCGCCCTGCTATATCAATGATTTCTTCATTGTTGGTGCGCGCGTCTACAAGCACAGCCATATCCACAGCTTGCGCGTGATGGGGTATCATGTTTTGCATAAACATCACGTCGTCATGGGTAAAGCTGGTGTTTGCAATCTTCACGGCATCTTCGGCGCTAAGAGTGCGAGATGCCTGCCCGGGTGCGCCCGGCTGCACAATTTGTACTTCTTGTGCGCTGCTTAAATGACTGAAGCCCAAACAGCTGAGTACAGCAAGCGATAAGATGTTTCGTTTTTTCAAAAAGACGCGCGGCATGATGACCTCTCCAAATTGACCCGCGAGGCATTGCCTCATGCAAACGACGTGGTCAAAAATTAGTTAAGTATCAAGAGTATGTTGAAATCTGAGGTCTGTAAAGTGCATGGACGAAGGTTAAGAAGTGAAATCATAAGGCTTGCGCTGCAATCGGCGCACTCACAAAAATACGCCAGTAAATTAGAGGAACTTACTGGCGCAACTTCGAGGCAAAGGCCTTATGTATAAGTACATTATTACCTTTGTTGAGAATAATGCAGTCTCTTTTAGCTTATTCTGATTCTAACTCTTCATCAGTTTTGCTTTTGATGCCATTCCAATTGTCGTCGGCCGCTGAAACAAACCCAGGGATATCAGTGACCCAGCGCTTCTGTACATCGGCATTTAGGTTTAAATACAGTTTGTTGTCTACAATTTTAAAAGCAGTTGGGTCAGTATCAAATTTTCTTTCCATGGTGACACCAAATGCACAATATCCGCCGTACTGCGGCGCATACTTTTCTGGGTTTTGTTTGAACAAGTCTCGGTTTTGCTCGCTCGCAAACTGATAAATTGCATTTTTATATGTAGCTGTGTAGTTAACGTTTCCTTTCACGGCTTTGCCGTCGGTAAAGTAGGCAACGGTGTCGAAGCCTTTGATCGCTAAGTCATTTTGATTGGCGTTAACGTCAATGTCGGCTGCGAAGGTAACAGTGCTGAGGGCTAAGGTGGCTGCAATAGTAGCGGCTCGTAAAATTGAAGATAAAGTCATGTTCGTTTCCTTTTTTAAAATGAGGCTCGTACTGAGCGTTGTAAATTAAGTATTTAAATAAAAACAGAGCGGTGATTTGTAGCGCTGTGCTTTTGTCTTGTTAGTGATGCTAGATGACAATACATAGGATAGAGGTTTGCTTATACAAAATGGATGAAGTAGTCTTTAAAATAATACCAATCGTCCAAAAGAGAGCCTGTGGACCGTTTATCGCAAATACTTAAGCGTTTTAATCTGCATGCAGATGTGTTTTTTTCTGGAAACTTATGCAGCTTGAGCGACTTCGACGAGCCTCAAGGAAAACGCGGCCACATACATATCTTAAAATCCGGGGCGCTTACCTTAATTGACCATAAGGGCAAAAAGCGTGCGGTAGGTCAGCCTAGCGTGCTGTTTTTTCCTACAGGTATAAAGCATCGCATTGTGCCCGACCCCGTCAAAGGGGCCGACCTTGTTTGCGCGACTATTGAATATGAAGATGTCACCGCAAACCCAATTGCTCAAGCCCTGCCTGAGTTTTTAAAATTCCAGTTAAGTCGTTACCCTGACCTAAAAAAAACCGCTAAGTGGTTATTTGCAGAAGCCTTTGATAGTAAGTGCGGGCGCATGCCAATGATTGATCGCCTCTGCGATATCTTTATTATTCAAGTATTGCGCGAGGTGCTAAACAGCAATGAAGTATCTCAAGGCATGCTTGCCGGTCTTTCACATCCGCAGCTCGCTTCCGTAATTACTCAAATTCATGCCCAGCCAGAGTATCCGTGGAGCTTAGAGACCATGGCCGAGCTTGCGTTTATGTCACGTTCTAAATTTGCTGATTTATTTAGAGATATTGTTGGTGAGACCCCAGGGGAGTATTTAACCGACTGGCGAATGAGTGTGGCACAAAACGCTCTGTTAAAAGGCGATACCGTGAGCGTGGTCGCCGAAAAGGTAGGGTATGAAAATGGCTCGGCACTCGCTCGAGCCTTTCGTAAAAAGGTGGGTGTTTCGCCAAAGGTATGGCAACAGACCCACCTTACGGCCTAACTATTTTTCAGTGCCTGAATACGGTCTTCTAAGGGTGGGTGACTGGCAAATAACTTGTGAATTTTGCCGGCGTTAATGGCAAAAGCCGCCATTTCATCAGGCATTTTGGGCGCGTCGCTACCTTTTTTGAGGCTTTCTAGCGCAGCAATCATATTCTGACGACCAGCGAGTTTGGCACCACCTTCATCCGCCCGAAACTCTCGACGACGCGAAAACCACATCACTATCGTCATCGCGAGAATACCAAGAATCACTTCAGCGATAATAGACACTATCCAAAATGCAGGTCCATGACCCCGTTCTACCTTAAACACAACTCGGTCTACTATGTGTCCTATGACTCTCGACAAGAATACAACAAAGGTATTTACCACGCCTTGAATCAAGGTCATAGTGACCATGTCACCATTGGCAACATGGCTAACTTCGTGGGCTAAAACAGCTTCTACCTCATTTTTTTTCATGCTTTGTAATAAGCCGGTGCTTACCGCCACGAGCGCATTGTTTTTATTCCATCCGGTGGCAAATGCGTTAGGTGAGGGGTGGTCGAATATGCCAACTTCTGGCATGCCAATATTTGCACGCTCGGCCTGTAATTTAACGGTTTGTACCAACCAGCGCTCGGTAGGGTCTGAGGCGTTCTTAATAACATGAACACCCATGCTGCGCTTAGCCATCCATTTTGAAATAAACAGCGAGATAAACGAGCCGGCAAAGCCAATGACGGCTGAATAAACAAGCAATGCCTGCAAATTCAAGTCAACGCCATTTTCGGCCAGCAAACCCTGAATACCAAATAAACTAAACGTAATACTTAACAAGGCCATGATGGCGATGTTAGTACCTATAAAAAGTAAAATTCTCATATATTAAGGGTCCATACCCGATTTAATCTTGCCTAATAATATGATGCTAGGTTTGGGTTTTTTCAATCGTTAGGCGCAGATTTAATTGCTTCAAAGCTTGCTATTATTTGTGCATCGTCGCCTGCTAACTGCAACATATTTCCTTGTATGGTGTAGCGATTCACCTTTGAGAGAACAGAAAAGTACGCTTGCTCGTCTACCGTTCCTGGCGGGCACATCATTTTAGTTGCGCCAATCTCGCCTATGTTAAGCGAGCCATCTTCGGTATGTTCATAGCTGCCAAAAAAGCGGTTGCAGCCGCCAGAACCGGTGACTCTTTTCTCTTGTTCATTAAAAATGATGTGGGCGTTTTTTGTGGCCATCACATCCTCTGTTACGGTGCTGCCATTGAGTGCAGTTAATTCCCAATAGGTGTCAATCAAAGTTTCGGCGTTACCATGACCCTGTGTTGTCGCTGGTGGCTTAGCTTGACCGCATGCACCTATGCCTATGATTACCGAAAGCGCGAAAAGCACTTGAATAGATTTTTTAAAACAATACGTCATGAGCGTTTCCTCAAATTAATACATAAAATGCCAGCCCTTGAATACTAGATTTCAGGCATTACCGCCGATTCAAGCGCTGCTCGCAGTTTTCCCGTAATTCGTACAGGCTTTTGTGAACTTCGCTCAACAAATACATGGGTCAACACGCCCTGTGCGCAGGCCGTTTTCGAGTCGTCTGCAAAAATTGCTACCCCATATTCGACCGAGCTATTGCCCAAACGGTTCACCCGAAAGCCACCTTTAATCTGAATGGGAAATGCTATGCTTGCATGATAATCACATTTAGAGTGCACAATCAGACCGATGTTGTGTCCATTCGCTATATCTAAGCCGCCTCGTTCTATCAGAAACTGATTAACAATCGTGTCAAAATAGCTGTAATACACCACATTATTAACATGCCCATAAATGTCATTGTCCATCCAGCGAGTGGTAATGGGAATGTGGGTATAATATTGGTCGGGCGTATGTGCACTAGGTTTTGACATCTTATTTCATTCTCGTGTGATAGTGTTGTATCTAATGATGTGCTTATCAGCTTAATACGTGCTTATGTTTTCGCAGCAATGGAATAGCGTATAGGCAAAGTGCAATCAAAACGACGCTCAATAGGCCTGTTGGTATATGCCTAAAGCATCTTCATAGTTTAATGCTCTTGGATTATTCACGAGCAAGCGAGTTTGCTGCATGGCGTCTTTTGCGAGCATCGGCAAATCTTTCTTTTCAATTCCAAGCATGTGCAGTTTATTTGGAAGCTTTAAATGACTGATTAAACTTTCAATATGGGCGATAAACAAGCGGCTCAATACCATCGAGTCTTGCTCTGTGCACACGCCTTTTATGATGCAGGGACTCAGTTCACTATAAAGTGGGTAGGCCACTTGCTCATTAAACCTAAGGACATGAGGCAATACTAGGGCATTGCTAAGTCCATGTGGAATATGAAAATGCCCACCCAGCGGATACGCTAGCGCGTGCACGGCGGCGACAGGTGAATTTGCAAAGGCTTGTCCAGCTAAACAGGCCCCTAGCAGCATATTTTGCCGTGCACCAAGATCGCCTCCATTAAAGGTAGCGGTTTCGATATTTTGTGACAATAATCGCAAGGCTTGCTTGGCAAGCATATCGCTGTACAGATTTTTTTTATGTTTACCCGTATAGGCCTCTATAGCGTGCACCATGGCATCGATTCCCGTCGCTGCGCTTATGTGTTCGGGTAAATCTACGGTGAGTTCGGCATCAAGAACGGCAATGTCGGGCAGCAAAACATGAGAAACAATGCCTGATTTAGTGCTTTTTGAGGTGGTAACGATCGCAATGGGCGTAACTTCCGAACCGGTGCCTGCCGTGGTAGGAATAAGGATAAGGGGCAGGCGGGGCGCTGTTATTTGCTCCACACCGTATAAAGCGCTCAAGTTTTGCTTTTCAGTGGCTAAAACAGATACTACTTTGGCGGTATCCATGGCGCTGCCGCCGCCAAAACCGATAATACCGTCGGCGTTTTCTTTGAGCGCAAGCGCAGTGGCTTCGCGCATGATGCGCTCGTCAGGGTCAGCCTCTACTTTTGAGTATACAATACATGAATCGAAAGACGCCGAATGCCCGTGAGATGCATTGCTGCTCGATAAATACGAACGTAAGCGCCCCAGCAACCCACACTTCTCTATGCCTGGGTCGGTGAGCACAAGAGGGCGTTTAATGCCAAGCTGTGCGCAATGCGCTTGGATATGAGCAAGCGCACCTTGTTCACAAACAATGCGTTTAGTTGTATTAAATTCAAATGCGTGCATGCCATCACCTATGTCTGTGAGCACCATATCACAGCATGTGCAATATTTTGAATGCCTTGCGCTTTCAAAACCTCTTAAATTGTCTATAATTCAACACGATTTTTCTTCCAGACTATACTTAACTGTAATTTAAGCGCGACACAACGCGGCATAACGCGGCTAAAGCCCGGTGCAAGCATGTCGTCCCACAATTGATTCACTAAAAGAGTTCACCAAAACATGAAGCCATTTTACCTTACTTTAGGGATATGTTTGATTGCCGCTTGTGCAACGCTAGCTGCATCTGATTTACAGGATCGCTTCGGTGCAGCGCAGCCCCAGCAGCGTATTGTGAGCGATTTACCCGAGGACAATATTGACTATTGGCAGGACGTTAAGCCGGTAGTGGAACAGCGATGTGTAGTTTGCCACAGCTGTTTTGATGCACCGTGTCAGTTAAAAATGACGGCTGTTGAGGGCATTGATCGCGGCGCCTCAAAAAGTAAAGTTTATAATGCAGCGCGCATTAACCATGCGCCTCTGACGCGCCTGTTTGAAGACGCTCAAAGTACAGAAAAATGGCGCGAGAAAGCATTTTTTCCGGTGTTAAACGAGCACGGCAGTAGTGTCCAAGCAAACAAAGATGCGAGTTTGATGTACCAGCTATTGAGCTTAAAAGAGAAACATCCTCAGCCCAGTACCGATATATTGCCTGACGATTTTACGCTTGGTTATGACCGCACTGAGGTCTGCGCAAGTCCAGAACAAATGCATCTATACACGCAAGACAATCCATTATGGGGCATGCCCTATGCCTTGCCAGGCTTAGCGAGTGCCGAGCAGACTATATTAAAGACGTGGTTAGAGCAGGGAGCGAGATACACTGCCCGTCAGAGTTTGCCAGCGCCATATCTTGAAAAAATCAAGCAGTGGGAAGCATTTTTGAATGGCCCAGCGCGTAAGCAGCAGCTTGTAAATCGATATATTTACGAACACCTATTTTTGGCAAATATTTATTTTAGTGAGTTGGAGGATGATACTCAGCAGCCGCAGTATTTTCGTTTGGTTCGCTCGTCATCAGCGCCAGGTCAACCGGTAGAGCTGATTGCAACCCGCCGACCATATGACCCGCCATATGGCAACAAGAGCAGCAATGAACGGGTATATTATCGACTGGTACCGTATTTAGAAACGATTGTTCGCAAAACGCACCTACCTTATGCCTTAAATCAGGCGCGCAAAGATAGATGGAACGAGCTGTTTTACCAAGCCACCTACGAAGTACGCTATTTACCAGACTATTCTGAGAAAGTTGCAGCCAATCCCTTCAAAGCATTTGAGCAACTGCCCCTAGAGGCGCGCTATAAATTTATGCTAGACGAAGCGCAATTCATTATTATGAATTTTATTAAAGGGCCGGTTTGCAGAGGGCAGGTAGCGGTAAATGTTATCCGCGATCATTTTTGGGTGTTTTTTGTGAACCCCGACTTGCCCATTAATCAAAAGTTGGCGCAGCATGTCGATATTCAAGCCGACCAGCTTGAACTGCCCAGTGCGCAAGAAGATATTTTTATGCCGCTAACGAATTGGATGAGATATGCCGAGAAAGCCAAGCTTGCAGCAAAAGAAAAGCAGCAGTTCATCGTCGATAATTTTGTTAGTAAAGACCAAGACGGTTTAAAAATTAACGAACAAATCATATGGAACGGTAAACCTTCAAAATATAACATCCAAGCCGAGAACAATCAGCAGACGCCGTTCAATAACAATGCAGCCCTCACAGTATTTAGGCATTTTGACAATGCATCGGTACACAAAGGACTGCTAGGGCAAAACCCAAAGACAGCTTGGGTGATTGATTACCCGCTGTTAGAGCGGATTTATTATTTGTTGGTAGCTGGATATGACGTTTATGGCAACGCTGGGCATCAGCTGTTGAGCCGTTTATATATGGATTTTTTGCGCATGGACGGTGAAAATCTATTTTTAGACTTTCTGCCAGAAGATACGCGCAACACAGCGATTAATACATGGTATCAAGGCGATCAAAAGGAAGTACGCGAATACTTTGCAGATGCTTCGTATTACGCCAAAGTCGGTACTTCAATAGAATATGCGACAGCTGATCCTAAGCGTGAGCTTTACGCAAAATTGAAAGCACATCTTGGCCCTGCCTTAACTCACCGCCACGACCTTCGCAATATACACAATGATAAGGTAGCCGCGGCACTTACGCGTTTGCAAGCGTTTAAAGGAAAAGGGGTGCAGCATCTTGCTGAGCTAACAATGATTGAAATTCAAACAGGCAAAGACAGCTACAATTATGTCTCGCTCATAAAAAACAATGCACACAAAAGCGTGACGTCGATGTTTGGTGAACAGTTAGAATTGTTGCCAACAGAACATAACGTGACGGTGCTGAGCGGCTTAGTAGGCTCTTACCCAAACGCCCTTATGCGGGTGTCGGTGAATGACCTAGATACCTTTGTTACTGAGGTGCTAGCAATGAAAACGTCGGAAGATTACACGGCGCTTATGAATAAATATGGCATGCGCAGAACCAACCCTGCGTTTTGGGAATTTAGCGACCGTATGCATGCGTTTATTGAAAATGGTGTAAAAGTAGAGGCCGGATATTTAGATTACAATCGGCTAGAAAATCGTTGATATAAAAAGATTATTTTAACGATTACAGAAAATAAATGTTTTACAAGCACTAATTGTTTCGGTATATTATGCGCCAGCTAGAGAGAAGTCTATTCTTTAACCTACATTACGCGGTTTTATTCGTAATACACGTCCTGCAGTAACTAAGTATCAGTCTCTAATTTCAGCTACAACGCCTAATTGCAATTGCATTGCGGCACTTTTAATAATCAAATTTTTTTACAACAGGATATTATTATGTCTAACAGAACTAACGGTACAGTAAAGTGGTTTAACGAATCAAAAGGCTTCGGCTTTATCGCTCAAGAATCAGGTCCTGACGTGTTTGCACACTTCAGCGCAATTTCTGGCGACGGTTTCAAAACCTTAGCAGAAGGTCAAAAAGTTGAGTTTACTGTTACAGACGGTCAAAAAGGCCCTCAAGCAGAAAACATCGTTGCTCTTTAATTAGCAGCGTATCAAGATACTGTTTAGGCAGTAAACTTGAAACTAAACACCAAAAAGCGACTTTATAGTCGCTTTTTTTATGCCTGTTATTTTATTGTGAGGGATGGTTAATGATGGCGTCATGTGAACAACCCGGCCTAATGCCAATTGATGAAGCTAAATTGCGTATATCAGCGCTAGTCAAAGGCCTTGAACACACTGAATCTCTGCAATTGGTTGATGCGCTAGGGAGGGTGTTGGCGCAAGACCTTCACTCGCCAATTAATGTCCCCGGATTTGATAACTCTGCCATGGACGGGTATGCCTTTAATTGGCAAGACGCCGTTGACATGCCTTTTCTCACCTTGGTGGGAAAAAGTTTTGCAGGAAATCCATATCTCAAGGCGCTTAATAAAGGAGAGTGTGTGCGCATTATGACCGGCGCAGCCCTACCAAAAGGCGCCGATACCGTCGTGATGCAGGAAAATGCAGCGCTCAATGGTGACGAGCTTTCATTCTCTAAGGTGCCGCCTAAGGGCAATAACATAAGGCTCGCCGGCGAGAGCATTAGGCAAGCTAGCTTGGTGATCGCAAAAGGTAAAAAACTCTGCGCAGCCGACATCGGTTTGTTGTCTTCGTTAGGGTGTGATGAGGTCAGCGTTTATCGAAAACTTAAAGTCGCGGTCTTCTCAACGGGAGACGAGCTATTGCGCACGGGCGAGCCCTATGAGCCTCACAAAATTTACGATGGCAATCGACCGGCCATTATTGCTTTGCTGCATAAAATGCAGTTTGAGGTAATCGATTTGGGTATTGTGCCAGACAAGCCACAAGCCCTACGCGAGGTGTTTATGCAGGCCGATGCACTCGCCGATTGCGTAATAAGCACTGGCGGCGTATCTGTAGGTGAAGCCGACTTTGTTAAAGATATTCTGGCTGAGCGCGGGCAAATAGATTTTTGGAAACTAGCCATAAAGCCAGGAAAGCCTTTGGCATTTGGTCGCTTGCCGAATAGCGTTTTCTTTGGCTTACCGGGTAACCCGGTGTCGGCATTTGTGACCTTTAATCAGATTGCGGCTGATGCGCTCAAACAAATGTCGGGCGAGCATGTTATTAGCGTACCTACCGTGTCGGCAATATGCACAGAGCCTTTAAGAAAACAGCCGGGAAGAGTAGATTTTCAACGCGGCCAGTGGTCAGTCAGCGATGCTGGAGAGCTGCAAGTTAGCTCAACCGGTGCACAGGGCTCAGGCATATTTTCAAGTTTTATCAATAGCAATTGTTACATTGTGCTGGAGCGCGACAGAGGCAGCGTTAAGGCGGGCGAAAGCGTGCAAATTAAGCTGTTCGACGATTCGCTAACTTGAATCTTGAACCTTGAAACTTAAGGCTAAAAAGTTAAAAGCCATCAGCTAAACACGAGCTGTCAAACTTCATGCACGCTCCAAGCAGAGCTAGTTTTTTGGTAAAACGTGGGGCGCAAAATTACAGGGGCGATGGGTTGAATCAAGTTGCTCTTTTAAAATGCCTTGCCAAGCTGTTTTACATGCGCCGGTTGAGCCAGGCATACAAAAAATCACTTTTTTATTGGCGAAACCGGCAACAGCGCGAGACTGGACGGTAGATGTGCCAATTTCTTGATATGAGATATGCCTGAAAAGCTCACCAAATCCTTCAATGTGTTTATCGAATAGCGGCGTTACGGCCTCTGGAGTCGAGTCTCTGTGGGTAAAACCGGTTCCGCCCGTCATTAAAATTGCATGCACGTTTTCATTGGCAATGTGCGCACTAACAAGCGCTCTAATTTGATAAATATCGTCTATTACTATGTTTTTGAACACCACATTGTGACCTGCAAGCGCAGCTTGGGTGGCAAGGTAGTCACCTGAACTGTCGTTTTCTTCTGTACGGGTGTCTGACACTGTAATTACCGCAATGTTTAGCGCCTCAAAACGTCGGTCTGCTTTACTCATTTATTCTCCTAAAACACCTTATTAGACAAGGTAGCGTAGATTCATCAAGCTAAGCTTATAAGGCTTACCCGCCAAGCATAGCCAATTGTTTGGTAGCGCCTGTAAAGCCTTTTTGCAATTCATGACTGGCGGTTTTTAAACTTAAATGCGCACGCAAGGCCTCACAAGTGCCTTCTATATCGCCGCTTGAAAGCGTATCTCGAATACTCAGACCGTGTTGCGAAAACAAACATAGATGGAGTTTGCCCGAACTCGATACTCGCAAACGGTTACAGGTAGTGCAAAAATCTTTACTGTAAGGCATGATCAAACCCAACTTACCTAAATAGTCTGAGTGGGTAAACTCCTGTGCAGGGCCAGCATGCTTCTCACGCACCATTCGCTGCCAGCCTTGCGCTAATAGTGCTTTCTTTACATCTTCGCCACGAACATGATTCGCAGCAAAAAATGATGCATTGTCGCCAGTCTGCATTAATTCAATAAAGCGCCAGGTAACTGCGTGAGTCTTTAAATAGTTTAAAAATTGCGTCAAGCCGCCAAGATTGAACTGCTTTAAAATAACCGAATTAAACTTGATGTGTTTAATGCCCACGGCAATCGCGTGTTCTACCCCTGCCAGAATGTCTTCTAATTTATCTTTACCGGTGATGGCAGCAAACATACGCGGGTCGAGGCTATCAGCACTCACATTCAGCGCATCTAAGCCTGCGTCAGCATAGCGCTGTACATCTTTTTTAAGTCTAAATGCGTTGGTCGTCATGGCGACTTTTTCAATGCCTGGGGTGTTTTTGCACATTGATATAATATCAATTAAATCTCTGCGTAAACTGGGCTCTCCGCCGGTAATGCGAATTTTGCTTGTGCCCAAGCGCGCAAAAGCCTGCACTAATGTGTGAATTTCATTTAGTGTCATATTGCCTTTTGAAGTGTCACACTCATTGCCATTAGGCAGACAATAATTACATCTGAAATTGCACATCTCTGTGACCGACAATCGCAAGTAATGGAACTGTCGGCCAAAATTGTCTTGAAGCATTAATTTGACCCTTTCCAATAACAAATCAAAGTTTGGGGCCCATAAATCATAGCGCGTTAAACTGCTTTGCGTCGACTTGCGCCGAATAGCGCCGCTTATAGCTTGGTGATGACGCCATAGATAAATGAGCTTCGAGTCTTGTTTGTGTCATTATTTACATGTTGGTTCACAACTATGTTCTGACGCCAACTTGTACATTTTCTGTTTAGGTATATACAATCTGATAGCTTGAGTGAGACTGCGTCAAAACTCAAGCTTTTAGTAATTTACCCTATTTTCTGACGTAAGTAATCACAAGCTGAGATAGTTATGCCGCGCAGTATATATGACATCATGAATGACCTGCAGCAAAAGCAAACGCCATTTGCTGTTGCGACGGTCGTTGATACCTATGGTTCAGTCTCGGCTAAGACCTCGTCTAAAGCCGTTATTGATGAGCATGGGCGCGTCATAAGTGGATGGATTGGTGGTGGCTGTGCAGAATCGAGTACCTGTGAGCAAGCGGTGCAGTGCATTACGAGTAACGAAACTGCCATGATGGAAATTGATTTGAACGATGAAATGTTGGGCGCGGGTATGCCTTGCGGCGGCGGTATGAAGGTGTATGTTGAGCCGGTGCTGCCAGAGCCAACCATCTGGATTATGGGCCATGGTAAAGTTGCGGAGGTGATATGTGCAATGGGCGATATCCTACATTATCGCATTGTGGTTAATGATATGGGGGCGACAGCGGATAAGTTTCCTGCGGCGGGTCAAATCATAACTGATGACATTGACTATAGTCAGCTTAAACCTAAACCAAGTGATTATGTGATTATTGCGACTCAGCACAAGGGTGATCATGAGTCGATTAAACAGGCACTCAGTTGCGATGCCGGCTACATCGCCCTGATAGCTTCACGAAAACGAGCGCGCTTGGTGTTAAACTATTTGCGCGAAGAGGGCATGACGGAAGATCAAATTAGCCGAGTGGTCGCGCCCTCAGGCATCGATTTAGGCCCGCAAACGCCCGAAGAAATCGCTTTGTGCATTTTAAGTGAAATCACGCTATTGAGGCGAGGCGGCACGGGCATACGCAATCGAGATAAGCTGCTTAATGACGATGCTGGCGGCAACACAGCAACTATCCACCAACTTAGTTCTTTGATGGCGAGCGATTGACGGTGACACCAATCACGCGCGCCGAACCCATCGCAGCCGAAGAGGCTGCAGTGCCCTTCGATGCGGCAAAGGTTAAAGCGTGTTTCCCTATATTTTTTGATAACGCGCTCACTCGCAAGTTGAGCTACTTAGACAACGCTGCGACCTCTCAAAAGCCGCTAAGTGTATTGCAGGCTATGGACAACGCCGTGCGCAGCTATTGTAGTCCTGTGCATCGGGGATTTTATCCAATTGCTGAACAAAGCACGCAGCGTTATGAACAAGCCCGCCAAACCCTGACCGATTTTATCAGCGCTAAAACGTCCGCTTCCATTATATTTAATGCCTCGGCAACCGACGGCA
The DNA here is from genome assembly GCF_042652645.1 of Glaciecola siphonariae. Classification (NCBI taxonomy): domain Bacteria; kingdom Pseudomonadati; phylum Pseudomonadota; class Gammaproteobacteria; order Alteromonadales; family Alteromonadaceae; genus Glaciecola; species Glaciecola siphonariae. Next base: position 601,262 of record NZ_JBHSGU010000005.1, on the reverse strand, counting down.
TCAATCAGATTGCGAAAGGTTTTTTACTGCCGCGTTTGTCCGCGGGGCAAAATGTTTGGGTGACCCGGATGGAGCATCATGCTAACTATCTGCCGTGGCTCTTTGTCTGCGATAAGGCAGGGGCGAATTTGCGTATTATTGAGCTTAGCGATAACGGCGAATTGGATATTGACGGTGCTCATGGCCTATTTGCCGACAATACCGCGATGATAGCCCTTAGCCATACTTCAAACGTGCTAGGCACAAACAACGATGTTTACGCCCTATGCAAAAAGGCGCGAGAGCATGACATCCCTATTTTGATTGATGCGGCTCAGGCCATGGTGACGCATTCGCTCGATGTTGAATCGCTAAGCTGTGACTTTTTAGTGTTTTCAGCCCATAAGATGTTTGGCCCTACCGGCATTGGTTTGCTGTATATCGCGCCACATAGGCTAGGTGACGTGCAGCCATTGCGACTAGGCGGAGGAATGGTCGATTTTACCGCCGACACCTTTGCACAAACTATTTGGAGCGAGCCTCCTTATTGTTTTGAAGCAGGCTCACCAAATTTAGCAGGGGCGATTGGTTTTGCCGCCGCATGCGAGTTTGTAAATGCGATAGGTCAGCATCAGGCGAAGCAATATATCTCAAGCCTAGCATTGCAGCTCTATCAAGCACTTTTAGACTTTGATAGAGTAAAGCTGCTCACCCCGCTGAAGCATGTATCATCAGGGATCATTAGTTTTTATCATGACGATATTCATGCTCATGATTTGGCTCACATAATGGGGGATGCCGGAGTCGCTGTGCGCGCAGGTCATCATTGTGCGCAGCCCTTGCTGGCCCACTTTAATGTTAATTCGACCGTGCGAGCCAGCATATCGGTGTACAACACGCCTGAAGATATAGTTGCTCTAATCACGGCACTTCGTCATGCCCAAACGGTATTTGCCTAATGTCTCAAACGCAGATTTATAAAGCGCACTTACTCGATCATTTTAAAAAGCCTCGTAATAAGGCCTCTCACGATTTGCTAGGGATGCAGGTTGTAAAGCGCGGGAGTAACCCTCGCTGTGGAGACGATATTGAAATTGGCTTTAATATTTCAGCGAACAGCATTGAAGCGATTTTATTCAGGGGGCGCGGCTGTGCGGTGTGCATTGCGTCGGCCTCAATGATGACCGAAGCGGTGCATGGTCAAAGCATCGATGATGCGAAGCGCATAGCATTAAGTGTGGCGCAGTGGATAGAGGGCGAGCACGCTGAGGTTCCAGCCTTGTTAAAACCAGTTGATGCCGTGCGCCATCACCCCGCTCGAAAGAAATGCCTGATGCTGGCGTGGAATGCTCTGCTTGAGGGTTTAGAGGTATCTGCGAGCTAAAACATGCGCGTACTTTATCGAATTTCTTGAAGATGCTATCTTGCTCTTATGAGCAAAACAGCTTGGAACATAAGCGACCTATGAGGCCTTTGCAGATCACAACGATGTTTATTCGACTGACACGCCCACCTCATTGTAAAGCGGCTTCGGCCGTGATTTTGCTCACCTTAATAATGGCGTATTGTTCGACGATCGCCTATGCTCAGGCGCAGGGCATCAGCGCCAAACCACAGGGCAACCGCGCCACATTAACCGTGGCTGTGGCGAGTAACTTTTATTATCCGCTAAGTCAAATCATTGCTGAGTCAGATGAATGGCGTACCGGCAATATTCGACTAGTGTCTGGCTCTTCGGGGGTGTTGTTTGCACAAATTGTAAATGGGGCGCCCTATGACTTGTTTTTGTCTGCTGACGCCAAGCGTCCCCTAGCTTTAATTGAAAAAGGATTAGGCGAGCAAGCGCTTACTTACACTAGAGGGTCTTTAGTGATCTGGCCATCCGAGAATGATTTGCCAGCTCGTGCACACTTTACACCCGAACCGCCGAAGCGGATTGCCATCGCTAACCCTCAAACTGCTCCTTTTGGCAAAGCCGCTGAGCATTATCTTAAATCTCTTCCTAACTACTCACAAATAGCGACTCAACTAGTATATGGAAACAATATCGCTCAAACCTTCCAATTTGTAGATACCGGCAACGCCCAGATAGCCTTTGTGGCGCAATCGATGCTGGTTCAGGCGCAGGCTAAATTTCCAGACAAGCACGATTTGTATACTCGCTTTACTGCGCTGCCCCGCGGCAGCTATCCCGCTATTTTACAAAAAGGCGTAGTGTTGCTTGAGCCCGATGCTGAGGGCTTTGCTAGCGCTACAGCGCTGCTGAATTATCTGCGTTCTGACGCTGTGCAAAAGAAACTGCTCGCGCTAGGTTATCTCGAAATAGGCGCAACGGATGGCTGAGTTCGTATTTTCAGCGGTAGAATGGGAAGCGCTCTTTCTGACGCTTAAGTTAGCACTGTTTACAGTTGCCATCTTATTTGCGTTTGGCCTGCCGCTGGCTTGGTGGCTCGCGCGCTATCAAGGTCCTCTGCAAAGCGTGTTTGAGGCGCTCATCACCTTGCCCTTAGTGTTGCCGCCAACGGTCCTTGGCTTTTATTTACTGGTGGCATTTTCACCCGATACTTTCCTTGGGCAGGCCTGGCTTGGCGCGACTGGTACGCAGTTTGTATTTAGTTTTGCCGGCATCTTATTCGGCTCAGTGGTGTATTCTTTGCCATTTGTTGTGCAGCCTCTATTGCAGGCCTTTCGTACTAGCGGTCATCAAATAATGGACACCTCGCAAACCTTAGGATTATCAAAAACCAAGGCATGGTTTTACGTGCTTTTGCCAGCAATACGCCCAAGTATGATAAGCGCGGCCACCCTTGGTTTTGCCCATACTCTAGGGGAGTTTGGTCTGATTTTAATGATCGGTGGAAATATTCCAGGTGAGACACAAGTGGTGTCTATCGCGCTGTTTAATCAGGTTGAGATGCTCAATTATGCGCAGGCCCATACACTTGCTGCATTTTTACTCTCCTTAAGTTTTATCAGCCTAGTGTTGCTATATAAGTTTAATGTTAGGCATCGACCTAGGATGGGCTGGTAGTCATGAACGATAACAATACCGCTTATGATGCTAGCTCCGCGTTGATATTCAATATCAGTACGCCAAGCCTGAACTTGAGAGCGGCGCCCAAGATTTCATCAAAGCATCGAGATTTGTCGTTAAATCTAGATCTGCACGCTGTGGTAGGCATATTGGGTGATTCTGGCGCGGGTAAAACAAGCTTGTTAAAACGTATGGCGGGCTTGAGTAAAGCCGAAACACAGCTTCGCCTTAGCGGAATTTCGCTTGACGGGCTGAGCACTCAGCAGAACCCCTGTGTGTATCTTGGCAGCGATGCACCTTTATTTGAGCATCTTAGTTTGCAAGCAAACCTTGATTTGGTATTTGCTCAATCGATTTGGCGCGCGAAGACATCGGCTAAGCTTAGGCAAAAATATGGCTTTGATGATTGTGAGCCCATCACGATGGACGAAGTTGTCAAGCTATGTGAAGTTGAGCACTTGTTACGCAGCCCTTGCCATATTTTATCAGGCGGTGAAAAACAAAGGGGCTTGCTTGCACGAGCCTTGCTGTCGGCTAAGCCGATTTTGCTGCTTGATGAGGCCTTTTCCGCGATGGATTGGGCATTGCGCCATAGGATATATAAACAGTTGCGGCAGATTTGCCAGACAGGACAGCGCGCAATTGTGATGGTAAGCCACTCGCATCGGGAACTTGCCTTAATGAGCGATACGCTTGTGCAGATTCAAGATGGCGAGATTGTTGAACATGGCTCAACAAGCGCGGCCCTTGCGCAGATGCAAAATGGCTCGGTGAATGGCTTTTCAGCGTTAGAGCTAAGTTTTATTGCCCAAGATACACGCAATCATTTGAGCAAATTTTGCCTAAAAGGCACTAATACACCCGTATATGCAAGGTTTACCGAAGATGCTCACATCACCCACCGATTGCTGCTAGAAGCCCAGTCTATTGTAATTGCACGGCAGGGTGATTTGCGCTCAAGCATGCTGAATTGCTTGCCGGTAACGCTGCGTAACATTGAACAAGTCGATAATCGTGCAGTGCTCACTGTTGATGCACAAGGCCAAAGCATTATCGCTCAAATATCCTTAAAATCTCTGAGCGATATGCAACTTGCCCCTCAACAGGCGCTTTATGCCTATTTTAAGGCGCTTTAGACGCCAAGCCCAGGCACTTGCCATGAAAATTAATATGCTCTTCAATGAAACTAGCTATAAAGTAATAGCTATGGTCGTAGCCGTCCTGCATGCGCAAGGTAAGCGGATATCCCGCTTTTTGAGCTTCGCTGGTAAGAACGTCTGGTGTTAACTGCTCATGCAAAAAGTCGTCTGCACTGCCTTGGTCAACAAGCATAGGTAAGTGCTTACTTGCTTTAGATATCAGTATCGATGAATCATATTCTTGCCAAGTACTTGTGTCATCACCTAAATAAGTGGCAAAGGCCTTTTTCCCCCAAGGACAGTTTACTGGATTGCAAATGGGTGAAAATGCCGAAACAGACGTATAGCGCTCTGGGTTTTTAAGTGCGATGCTGAGCGCGCCATGCCCACCCATTGAATGGCCAGAAATTGCGCGTTTATCGCTTACCGGAAATTGACTTTCAATTAATGCCGGAAGCTCATGCACAATATAGTCGTACATTTGATAGTGCTTTGCCCACGGCATGCGTGTTGCGTTGACGTAAAAACCTGCGCCTTTGCCGAGGTCATAGCTGTCGGCATCGGCAACGTCATCGCCGCGAGGACTGGTGTCGGGGGCCACGATAGCAATACCTAGTTTTGCTGCAGCGGCCTGTGCGCCGGCTTTTTGCATGAAGTTTTCATCGGTACAGGTAAGGCCTGACAGCCAATATAGCACCGGTACTTTATGCCCTTGCTCAACTTGTGGTGGCAAATAAATGGCAAAGCGCATGGTGCACTGATTGCTGCTCGATGCATGGGAATACTGTTTGTGCCAGCCACCAAAGCTGGCGTTGCTGCTAAGGAGTGTTATCGACATGGATTAACCTTGCTGCTCAAAATGTATTACCGAACGAATGGACTCGCCTTTATGCATGAGTTCAAACGCCTCGTTTACCTGCTCAAGGCTCATGGTGTGAGTAATAAAATCATCGAGAGCGAACTCACCTGCTAAATAGCGTTCTACGTAATCAGGTAGCTCTGAACGTCCTTTTACGCCGCCAAACGCCGTGCCGCGCCATACTCTTCCGGTGACGAGCTGAAACGGACGTGTTGATATTTCTTGGCCTGCACCGGCAACGCCGATGATCACCGATTCACCCCATCCCTTATGGCAGCACTCCAGCGCACTGCGCATGATGTCAACGTTGCCTATGCATTCAAATGAATAGTCCACGCCGCCGTCGGTAAGCTCTACAATGACGTCTTGGATGGGCTTGTCGAAGTCTTTTGGATTGATACAGTCGGTGGCGCCTAGGCGCTTTGCCAAATCAAATTTACGTTCGTTTATATCAATGGCTATTATGCGAGATGCTTTTGCCATTGCAGCGCCAATAATTGCCGACAGGCCAATTCCGCCCAAGCCAAAAATCGCGACACTTGCACCTGCTTCTACCTTTGCAGTGTTCATAACGGCACCCATTCCGGTGGTAACCCCGCAGCCTAGTAAGCAGACTTCCTCAAGTGGTGCTTTTGGATTGACTTTTGCCAAAGAAATTTCAGGCAGCACGGTGTATTCAGAAAACGTAGATGTGCCCATGTAATGATAAATTATCTCGCCATTAATCGAAAAACGGGAAGTGCCATCCGGCATCAGCCCTTTCCCTTGGGTGGCACGGATTTTTTGACATAAATTGGTTTTACCCGACTGACAAAACTTACATTCTCCGCACTCTGGGGTGTACAGTGGAATAACATGATCGCCCACTTTTACGCTAGTGACACCCTCACCAATGGATTCGACGATACCGCCTCCCTCATGACCGAGAATGCTCGGGAATACTCCCTCCGGATCGTCGCCTGAGAGGGTATAGGCGTCGGTGTGGCATACGCCAGTCGCAATTAACTTTATGCGCACTTCGCCAGCTTTAGGCGGTGCGACATCTACGGTTTCGATTTTTAAATCTTGGCCAGGGCCCCAAGCTACAGCGGCTTTACAGCGGATAGTCTCTAATTTCATGATGATCTTTGTTGCGATATGGTAAGCGTAGTGTTGATGAAATCGCGCTAAATTTCAATGAATCGCGTAAAGTAAGGCTGTTATTTTTGTGGAAGGATAAACCCTACCGCATATTGCAGTGAACCGTCGTTCAAAGGCGCTTGAACCAGTGGTGAGTATTTGAATAAGAATGATTGCTCGCCTTTCGGCGTATTCAAAGTGGCAACAAAACTTAGTTCATCGGCGCTTTGATATTGCTTGATTTTTTCAACTGGCAGAAGCGTATGCAGCTGCTTTTGCGTGAGACTTTCTTTTTCGATGCCCAAGAGCAAGCACAACGAATCAGAAACCATGATAAATTGATTAGCGAAATCACAAATAAAGCCGGGCACTTGGCTGGCATCAAAGGTCCCTTTGATGGTGCGATACGCAATATGTTCAAGTTGCTGTTCGTGCACATCTCGAAACATACCAATCACGCTAACCGCTTTACCGGTTTTCTTATCGTGCAGTTTTTTTCCGCGCACGAGATTCCAGCGAAACATTTTATGAGCAGGGATATATCGTCGAGCAATAAATTCTATGGTTGAGACCTCATCGTTCATGAGCTGCTGCCACAATTTATCGGCGAGCTTTTGGTCGTCAAAATGATAGGAGTTAACAACGTCCGTGTAGCTTGCTGCTAAATCTATGCGTCCCCGCCCGTCTTTGAAACCGTCGTACTGATAAAAGTTGTTTTCAGCAATGGCGTATTCCCAAACGACTTCGCCGGCCGATGCGATGGCCAAATCCAAGCGCTCGGTCATAAAGTCACCAAATTCACTCGCCGCATGAAGCTCTCGCGTTTTCACGCGCAACATATCTTCCGCTTTTTTGCGCGCTGTGCGCTCGCGGATGAGTTGTTGTTCGAGTCTGGCTAATTGGGCTTTACTGTCGCTCAAGAGAAGGCGTCCTTTGCTTAGATGGTTCATCACGTATTTCTTTTACGTGTAAATCGTCACTACTATAGCTTATCGTATGAAACGAAAAAACCTTGAACGCCTGTTTAACCTTTTTGCAATTCGAATAAATTAATAAAGAACTAAGAAATTAAATGCAGTTTAACTCAACCCTACTTGCATAAACTTCTGTTAACGTCTTTCAACCTTAGACATTAACGCGCTGTCTGCAAAATCAAAGTCTACGTCTTTATATATTATTATTTTCCCTTTGATTGTTGAGCCTGCGTCGACTTTAAGCGTAGGCGCTTTGTTTCTCCAAGACTTATTCTTATTTGGGCGTCCTTCAAAGATGACGTCACCATTTACTACACTACCGTCTAAGAGAGAGATGTCGCCGTTCGTACTCGACACACTGCCACCTATTGAAACACCCTCAAGCTCAATATCGCCGTTAACCGTTTCAATGTTGCCTGTTACCGATGAGTCACTATCGATTTTAATTTGGCCGTTAACCGTTTCAATATTGCCCTGACCGGTAAACCCTTTTCCAATACTGACTTTTCCGTTTACGACACTTACGTCGGCTGCGGTGACATTTTCGCCTATGGAAATGCGGCCATTTACATTGCTGACCTCTTCAACGCTAGCATTATCTTCAACCTTGACTGAACCATTGACCGAAGAAACATTGCCTGCGCTCACGCCTTGGGCCACCTTTACGCTTTTATTGGTGCTGGAGTAATTGCGTTCTTTTGCGTATGAATACCCGCCTTTATCGTCGCTGGCGCCAACGTGAATAACGCACCCTGCCAGAAGAAGGCTTGAGCTTACGAGCGCCATAAAGGCGAAAACAGGAAGTTTGATTTGCTTAGTCATAATGTGTCCTTTAGTTAACCTCAGCGCTGGATAAATTAATTACGCAGTGCGTCAGTTATTTTGTTAGCGTTTATTTTAAATTTTAAACGGTGTTGCATTGTAGATAGCATCACCTGTGCCAAACTATGAAATCTAGTAAAATCAATAGCGTACCATTCTTTGTAATCGTGAAAGATGGTGTAATAAACGCAAGCTTGGTGAAATTCACTAAATTCTAGTAAGCCGGTAATATTCACTGAGTCGCTAAAAATAGGTAAAAGGTTTACTGGGCGGTTTTTATATATTTCTGATGGCATCAAAAGGCTATGCACAACACATTACATAACATTATAAGAATGCAGCCCTGTACTATTTTTGTAGTGCGTGAAATACTGATAAGCCGTGAACGTACACGCACAAAGTTGAGCGCAATTTGCAAGCACAAGACACCGCACTAATTTTAATTCAGCATGCCCTTACACCGGTTTTTTTGATTGTTGGTATTGGGACTTTACTTAATTCGTTAACTGCGCGTTTAGCTCGCATCGTCGACCGCGTTCGCTGGTACGATATGCCTGAGGCCTCGAGCTGTCAGCGCAATCGCGACGCTGAGCTTAAAGCATTGGCGCGCAGAATGAAGTGGGCAAATGCGGCTATTAATTTTCTGACGGGTGCGGCGGTTGTGGTTTGCCTGAATATCTTCTTGCTGGTGCTAGAGGGTTATTACAATGTTGCGCTCAACCCTTATATTGTTTTGAGTTTTGTGACCTCAGTGGGTTTATTATCTTGTGGCATGATTTGCTTTTTTGTTGAGGTAAGTATCGCTACAGCGTCGCTCAAGGTCACGCAAAACCCATCAAATAGAGCCTAGCCACTGTGAATAATGCGAGCGCAAAACACCTAGAAATTCCTGAAGCTGAGTATGAATTAAGTGCGATACGTTCAGCGGGCAACGGCGGTCAGAACGTCAATAAAGTTGCTACTGCCATTCATTTGCGTTTTGACATTCAGGCCTCGTCGTTAGCTGACAAATATAAATTTAGGCTGTTAAACCTCAACGATAGCCGAATCAGTAAAGACGGCGTTGTCATCATAAAGGCGCAATCGCATCGCACCCAAGAACTTAACAAAGAAGATGCAGTAAAACGTTTAAAGGCACTGATACTGTCGGTAATGGCAGAAGCGAAACCGCGAAAGGCAACGCGACCTAGCCTTAACGCTAAGAAAAAGCGTGTAGATGCTAAAAAACGTACCGGCACAAAAAAGGTACTACGAGGAAAGATAGACTTTTAAGTGTTTAAGGGAGCGCAAGGGTGAAAAAGACAGTTAAGAAACTAGATGCCAATGTTATTAAGGCGCTCACACTGTCGTGTGAGTATCTTAAAGGGCTGACTCCGGAGTTTTTATGGCTGACCCACACCGCCGATTATTCTAATTTTCCAGCGAGCTTACAAATCCGCTGTGTTTTTACTACCGATGCGGCGTCTGAGGGCTATTTAAGTGTTTTTGCCAAGCGTATTCACGCCGATTTACTCAAAGCGGGTGTATTATTAAAAGCCCCTAAGCACCATATCGTATTTGATTCAGAACAAGCCTGCCTGCGCGATCATGAAGGAAATTGGAAAAAGCGTCTGGCGTCTTCGCATTAGCCGCGCATTTGGTTAGCAGCTTCGCGTCTTCATATCTAAAAACCCAACACACCGATTAACGCTTAAAATCTACAAATACTTGCCTGTACAGTTTGCAAGAATACTTGGCACCTAAGGAAGAGAAGTATTTACGCAATTGCCGCCATAAATTCTGCTTGCTGACTTGCATGTGATGATACATTTCACTATATTGTCGACAATCTTGCTTAATGAGTGCCGTAATGTCGCCTTTTTCAGAATTGCCTATAACTGCATCAGATAAGACTTTTATTGCCATGAGGGCTGATATTGTTGAAGGTGTGTTGGTAGCCGGTGCTAAGCTAAGCGAAACTGAATTGTCGACAATGTACGGCGTCAGCCGTGCCATTGTGCGTGAGGCAATTAATCGATTGAGCTCTGCTAGTTTGGTAGAGCGCACGCCAAATGTGGGCGCGAAAGTGGTGACATTGACGCATCAAGGGCTCGTGCAGCTATATCAGGTACGAGAGGCTCTTGAGGGCATGGCGGCAAGATTGGCGGCGCAAAATATGACAGACGACGAAATAAGTGAACTCAATTCCTTGTTGTCAGAGCATTTTAAAGAGGTAAAAGACGGCGAATCGTATTACCAAGAAGCGGGTGACGTAGATTTTCATTATCGCATTTTACTAGGTAGTCACAACCAGCCCTTAATCAGCATGTTAAGTAATAATATTTATCATCTGGTGCGCATGTATCGCGTGCAGTTAGGCATGGCAGGGCCTCGTGTTACTACCGCATTTACCGAACATAAAAACATAGTGCAGGCTATTTCGAATCGAGATGGGGAACTGGCAGAACTATTGATGCGCCGGCATATCCTGTATTCAAAAAACAATATTGAAACAAAATTAAGGACCCTTAATGACTAAGCAGAGCCACAGCCCAGGCAAGCGCTTTAGAGAGGCGCTAGCAAACAATCATCCATTACAAATTGTGGGAACCATTAACGCATATACAGCCATTATGGCCGAAAAAATTGGGCATCAAGCGATTTATCTATCTGGTGGTGGGGTTGCCAATGCCTCTTATGGATTACCTGATTTGGGCATGACATCGCTCAATGATGTGCTCGCTGACGTGCAGCGTATTACCGCTGCCAGCAGTTTGCCCCTATTGGTCGATATCGATACGGGTTGGGGCGGCGCATTTAATATTGCCAAAACCATTCGTGATATGGAAAAGTCCGGAGCCGCGGCAGTGCACATGGAAGACCAAGTTGCGCAAAAGCGCTGTGGGCATCGCCCAAACAAAGAGATTGTAAGCACACAAGAGATGGTCGACCGCATTAAATCGGCAGTTGACGCTCGCACAGACCCTGACTTTTTTATCATGGCGCGCACCGACGCTTTTGCTCAAGAAGGTCTGGAAAAAGCCATTGAGCGAGCTCGAGCGTATGTTGAAGCCGGCGCTGACGGAATTTTTGCAGAGGCGATACAGACGCAAGCGCATTATGAGGCGTTTGCACAGGCACTGGACGTCCCCATTTTGGCCAATATCACCGAATTCGGAAAAACCGAGCTTTGGAATAAGGCGCAGCTTGGTCAGTGGGGTGCTGCAATGGTGCTATACCCCTTGAGTGCTTTCCGCGCGATGAATAAGGCTGCCGAGAACGTGTACCAGTCTATCTTGGAAACAGGTGACCAAAAGGCGGTGCTCGACACCATGCAGACTCGCATGGAGCTTTATGATTATTTGGGATATCACGAATACGAGCAAAAGCTCGACAGTTTATTCGCAGACAAAAAATAGTTTACACAGCATACAACCCTTATTAAGCAGGAGTAGAGAATGGCAAAGGTATTAAGCGGAGCAGGTTTACGTGGTCAGGTAGCAGGTAAAACAGCGCTCTCAACCGTAGGTGTGTCGGGCTCTGGCCTAACCTATCGTGGATACGACGTGAAAGACTTAGCTGACAAATGCGAGTTTGAAGAGGTGGCCCATCTTATTTTAGAAGGTGACTTGCCGAACGAAACGCAGTTGCGCGATTACAAAGCAAGCCTCAAGTCTATGCGTGGTCTTCCGCAGGCTCTTAAAGACGTGCTGGAGCGCATTCCAAGCGATGCCCACCCAATGGATGTATTACGTACAGGCTGTTCTATGTTGGGTAATCTTGAAATGGAGCATAGTTTTGAACAGCAAAGCCAAGTTACCGACCGCATGTTGGCGTGTTTCCCTTCGATAATTTGCTATTGGTATCGCTTCAGCCACGACGGCGTCCGTATAGACGTAGAAACCGACGACGACTCAATTGGCGCACATTTTCTGCATCTTCTGCACGGTAAAAAGCCAAGTGCATTGTTTGAGAAGGTAATGCACGTGTCGCTAATTTTATATGCAGAGCACGAGTTCAATGCCTCGACCTTCACAGCGCGCGTTTGTGCATCAACATTATCCGACATGCATTCGTGCATCACAGGCGCAATCGGCTCTTTGCGAGGCCCTCTGCATGGAGGCGCGAACGAAGCGGCGATGGAGCTAATTGAAAGTTTTACATCCCCTGAACACGCTGAAGAAGAAATGATGGGCAAGCTCGCGCGAAAAGAAAAAATCATGGGCTTCGGGCACGCGATTTATTCTGATTCAGATCCGCGCAACGCGATTATCAAGCACTGGTCTGAAAAGCTCTCTCACGAAGTGGGCGACACTGTGTTATATCCGGTCTCGGTGCGCTGTGAAGAAGTCATGTGGCGAGAGAAAAAACTGTTTTGTAACGCTGATTTTTTCCATGCATCTGCTTACAACTTTATGCAGATTCCGACCAAACTCTTTACGCCGATATTTGTGATGTCTCGCCTTACAGGCTGGGCAGCCCACGTAATGGAGCAGCGCGCAGATAACCGTATTATTCGACCGTCTGCCGAATACACCGGCGAAGATATCCGTGAAGTACCTGCAATGGATGAGCGCGCTTAGCGCTCGTTTTATTCACCATGCCAGCATCTATGAAAGTCAGATAACACGCGCAATGCCTGCAACCAAATCGAGGAAAGTATGAACTACGAGTATCGTAAACCTTTGCCAAACAGCCAGTTAGACTATTTTGACACCGAAGCGGCGGTAAACGCGATCAAGCCAGATGCTTACAAGGGCTTACCCTACACATCCAAAGTACTTGCCGAGAATTTGGTTCGTCGATGTCCGCCCAACGAGCTAAAAGGTGCGCTAGAGCAGATAATTTATCGTCGTAGAGATTCAGATTTTCCGTGGTTTCCGGCCCGTGTTGTGTGCCATGACATTCTTGGGCAAACCGCCTTAGTTGACCTCGCTGGCTTACGTGATGCGATTGCTGCGAAAGGCGGAGACCCGGCCAAGGTGAATCCCGTGGTGCCAACGCAGTTAGTGGTAGACCATTCTCTAGCGGTTGAACATGCCGGCTATGAGCAAGACGCTTTTCAAAAGAATCGTGATATCGAAGACCGGCGCAATGAAGACCGTTTCCATTTTATTAATTGGACTAAAACTGCGTTTAAAAATGTAGATGTGATACCGCAAGGTAACGGTATTTTGCACCAAATCAACCTTGAGCGCATGTCGCCGGTTGTACAAAAGCGCGATGGCGTTGCCTTTCCAGATACCTTAGTGGGTACCGACAGTCACACGCCCATGGTAGATGCCTTAGGCGTGATTGCGCTTGGCGTGGGAGGATTAGAAGCCGAAAGCGTGATGCTGGGGCGAGCCTCCTATCTTCGCCTGCCCGACATAGTAGGCGTTGAGCTTAGCGGTCAGCCCCAGCCGGGCATTACCGCCACCGACATTGTGCTGGCGTTGACCGAATTTTTGCGCAAAGAGCGGGTGGTATCGGCCTATCTAGAGTTTTTTGGTGCAGGTACCAAACACTTAACCCTAGGCGATAGAGCGACTATTTCAAATATGACACCTGAATATGGTGCCACCGCAGCCATGTTTTATATTGACGAGCAAACCACCGAATATCTCACCTTAACCGGTCGAGAAGACGAACAGGTTAAATTGGTAGAAAACTACGCTAAACACACCGGTTTGTGGGCAGATGATATGGTAGATGCCGAATATGAGAGAGTGCTCCATTTTGATTTGTCGAGTGTGGTGCGAAACATGGCCGGCCCCTCTAACCCACACGCACGGGTGGCCACTAGCGATTTATTAAGCAAAGGGATTGCTGGCAAATATGTGCTTGAGCCTAACCGCATGCCCGATGGCGCTGTGATCATAGCCGCTATCACAAGCTGCACCAACACCAGCAACCCGCGCAATATGATTGCAGCCGGTTTGATTGCCCGCAATGCAAACCGACTTGGTTTAACGCGCAAACCATGGGTGAAAACCTCTTTAGCGCCAGGCTCTAAAGCCGTGAAACTCTATTTGGAAGAAGCCTCTTTATTACCGGAGTTACAAACCCTTGGATTTGATGTGGTCGCATTTGCGTGTACATCATGTAACGGCATGAGTGGACGCTTAGACCCTAAAATTGAACAAGAAATTAAGGAGCGTAAGCTTTACTCCACTGCGGTGCTTTCTGGTAATCGTAATTTTGACGGCCGTATTCATCCCCATGCCGACCAAGCATTTTTAGCGTCACCTCCGCTGGTGGTGGCCTACGCGATTGCCGGTAGCATTCGCTTTGATATTGAAAAAGACCCGCTTGGCTTTGATGCCGAGGGTAAACCGATTTTATTAAAAGATATCTGGCCTAGCGATGAAGAAATAAATGCGGTGGTAAAATCGTCGGTTAAGCCAGAACAGTTTCGTAAAGTCTATGAACCTATGTTTGACCTAAAAGTGGAAGAGGCTAACCTCAACCCACTTTATGATTGGCGTGAAAAGTCGACCTATATTCGTCGTCCACCCTATTGGGAGGGAGCGCTTGCAGGCGAGCGCAGTATGCGAGGCATGCGTCCACTGGCTATATTAGGCGATAATATCACTACCGACCATTTATCACCGTCTAATGCTATTCAAATGAACAGTGCCGCCGGTGAATACTTGCACAAAATGGGCTTACCTGAGGAAGATTTTAATTCCTATGCAACGCACCGAGGCGATCATTTGACGGCGCAGCGAGCCACCTTTGCCAACCCCAAATTGCTTAACGAAATGGTGATTGAGAACGGTAAGGTGAAGCAAGGCTCATATGCGCGGGTTGAGCCAGAAGGTAAGATCATGCGCATGTGGGAAGCGATTGAAACGTACATGCAGCGCAAACAGCCGTTGATAATTATTGCTGGTGCAGACTACGGCCAAGGAAGCTCACGCGATTGGGCAGCAAAAGGCGTTAGGCTAGCGGGCGTTGAGATTATTGTGGCCGAAGGTTTTGAGCGCATCCATCGCCAAAATTTAATCGGAATGGGTGTGCTGCCGCTAGAGTTCAAAGCGGGCGTTAACAGAACAAGTCTAGGTTTGGACGGCACTGAAACCTTTGACGTGCTTGGAGAGTGTAAGCCCGGCACTACTTTGAGCTTAGTGATCACAAAAGCGAGCGGTGAGCAACTTACGGTGGGAGTAACCTGTCGCTTAGACACTGCCGAAGAGCTATCTATTTATGCCGCTGGTGGCGTATTGCAGCGCTTTGCTCAAGATTTTTTAGCCTCCGCTAGCTAAGTGGTCACTAAAATAATTATCAACACAATCACCAAAACGATTAGTGGCTAAAGGATTATAAGGATACTTATGAGTACATTCGCTCCCCAACAAAAAATTAAAGCAAGCTATATTCGAGGTGGAACCAGCAAGGGCGTATTTTTTGTACTAGATGATTTGCCTAAGTCTGCACGTCAGCCTGGCGCTGCTCGCGATGCATTGCTGCTGCGCGTAATAGGTAGCCCAGACCCATATGCCAAGCACACTGACGGCATGGGCGGGGCAACCTCAAGTACCAGCAAAACCGTTATTTTAAGCAAAAGCGACAAGGCAGACCATGATGTTACATACCTGTTCGGTCAAGTGGCGATTGATAAGCCGCACATAGACTGGAGTGGTAACTGCGGTAATTTGAGTGCCGCGGTGGGGTCATTTGCGATTGAAAATGGCCTTGTTGATGCGAACCGATTGGTGCAAGACGGCATTTGTGAAGTCAGAATTTGGCAAGAAAATATTCAAAAAACCCTCATTGCACATGTGCCAATGAGTGGGGGCGCTGTGCAAGAGACGGGCGATTTTGAATTAGATGGCGTGACGTTTCCAGCCGCTGAAATCAAAATCGATTTTATTGAACCTTCAGGAGATGAAGGTGATGTATTGCCCACCGGCAACGTCGTTGATGACTTAGAGGTGCCCGGTATAGGCACGTTTAAAGCCACCTTTATTAACGCCGGTATTCCCACTATTTTTTTGAATGCGGCAGATATCGGATACACCGGCACTGAATTGCAGGACGCGATTAACAATGACGCTGATGCACTGCAAAGATTTGAGACTATTCGCGCTCATGGCGCGCTAAAAATGGGACTGATTGCTAATCTAGAAGAGGCGCTTGCGCGTCAGCATACACCAAAGATTGCTTTTGTTGCCCCTCCCTCCACTTACGTAAGCTCAAGCGGAAAATCGATTGCAGCGAGCGACATAGACCTTCTCGTTAGGGCGCTATCGATGGGCAAACTCCACCACGCCATGATGGGTACAGCCGCGGTTGCGATAGGGACTGCCGCCGCTATCGAAAATACACTGGTTAACTTGACAGCAGGGGGGGCTGCGCGAGAGGAAGTGACTTTTGGTCACCCCTCAGGCACCCTTACTGTGGGCGCAAGCGCTGAACATCATCAAGGTACTTGGCAGGTAAAAAAGGTTTCTATGAGCAGAAGTGCAAGGGTGCTTATGGAGGGGCATGTAAGAGTACCCTTGGGGTAGTTGTCGCATCAGATAGTGTCCCCTTGTAAGTGCTTAGGACTATAATCACATACCTAAGTATTATTTCGTATGTGTCGCAAATGTCGTCAATTTTCTCTAAATTTGCTATTGTGTTTTCAAATATACCAGTCAAGTAGTCGGTAAGTTATGAGAACATTTTCAAGCGGTGAAGTAGCCAAAATTTGTGACGTTACTTCGCGTACGGTCATCCGTTGGATTGGTGCGGGAAAGCTAAACGCATTTAAATTACCGGGTCGAGGCAATAACCGGATAAGCGAATCAGATTTACTGCTGTTTTTAAATCAAAACAAAATTCCTGTTCCCGCTGAAATAGCGCCTGCGCAAGAGCATCTTTGCGTAATTGTGACCGAAGACCAGTACTTGTTAAAACACGTTAAGCGAATGGTGCGTGACGCGAACTTCAATACCTCATGGTTTACCAGCGGTATTGAAGCAGGGTTTGAAATTGCACTGAGCAAGCCATCGCTGATTGTTTTAGATGCGGATGTGGCCTCGGCGGCACCTGCAAATATCTCTCAGCACATTGAAAAGTTGATGGATTACACGCCTCATTTTATTGTTTTCAATGGCGACGAAAAGGGCGATCAAAAGGGCGAGCAAAAGCACAGCAATGCTAAAAATAAGGCCAAGGCAGTTGGCAGCAATACGACGATGTTGTCAAAGCCCTTTGCGTTAAATGACTTTGCGAAGGCTTTGGAGAGAAGCCAAGTAAACGCCCAATAGCTCATCCTGCCACAAAGCGATAGCGGATTAAGCTAAATCAGTTGTATATACATGTTGAAGCGAAACTAAATATGAACACATGCACTACATGCACCGATGCGGTAAAAGGCTCAGCAGCCGTGCTTTTTCGTAGCCTTAGATTCAGCGTACTTGTTTTAATCGCCGTGAGTTTCTCAAGTACGCTTCTATCAGCCCAAGAAACACGTTCAGAAACGAAAAGTATGCCTCAAACTTTAAGCTTTGGGGTGGTGCCTCAGCAGTCAGCTAAAAAACTCGCGGCAACGTGGGGTCCCATCATTGCGCAGTTGAGTGAAAGAACAGGCATCGACATTCGGTTTGAAACTGCACCGAATATACCAGCCTTTGAAGCACGCCTTGCAAATAAAGCTTACGATATTGCCTACATGAACCCTTATCATTACGTACAATTCTCTGCATCAGCCGGTTACAAAGCCATTGCGAAACAAATCGATAAGCAAATTCAAGGGATTATCGTTGTTAATGCCGATTCGTCTATTACCAGTCTTGAGCAATTAAACGGAACGAAAATGGCCTTCCCAGCGCCGCTTGCATTTGCTGCAGCCCTCATTCCTCAGGCGAGTTTGCGAAAACAGGGCATAGATTTTACTCCGGTTTACGTTAAGTCTCACGATTCAGTGTATCTGAACGTGTCGAAAGGCTTTTTCGAGGCCGGCGGTGGTATTGTGAGAACGCTAGACGCCAGTCCAGTACAGGTAAAAGACCACATTCGCGTGCTTTGGAAAAGTGAAGGTTATACACCCCACGCGGTTGCGGTAAGTTCGGCCATGCCTGCAGACATTGTGCAAATAATTATGCGCGAGTTGATGTTAATTCAAGACGCCCAATTGCTCGGTGCCATTGGATTTGCCAAGCCCTTTGGCCCTGCCCTAGATGCTGACTGGGACATGATTAGAGACCTAAACATCGATGCCAGCACTCAGTCTTCGCAGTAAAACAATTCTGGGTACCGCATTCATTGAGGGCGCATTATTGTTGCTTCTTATTGTTGTGGCAACGCGCTTTTTTACCGCGACCCTAAACGACAACTTGCAAAAGCGCGCGGCCACCACCTCTACCTTGTTTGCCACCATGAGTAAAGACGCGGTGTTGTCTTTTGATTTGGCCTCGCTTGACGCATTTTTAAACGAAGTACTGAAAAATCCTGACATTGCATACGCAAGAGTGCTCGACAGAGACGGGAACGTATTTGCTCAAAAGGGCAATCAGGCCCTGCTCGAAGAGCCTTTTATTGAAGATTATGAATTGTCTCAAGTTAGCGATGGGGTATATGACAGCTCAGCCTTAATTGCTGAGGGGGACGAAATTTATGGCGCGGTTGAGGTAGGCATTAGCATCAACGAGCTACAAAAAAGCTTAGCGAGCATTACCAACTGGACTTTGAGTATCGCAGTTACTGAAATGCTGCTGGTAGGCATGTTCTCTTGGTTTTTAGGTAGCTACTTAACCAATCGCTTGTACAAGTTAAAAAGAGCGTCTCAAGACATTCAGAGTTCGTTAAAAACCGGTGACTTTTCGAGTGCGCAAATCGATATAGACAGCAATGACGAAATTGCCGATGTGGCAAAGGCGTTTAATACACTGACCGAAAAACTCGAAGCGCAAAATCAGCAAACGCTTCTGTATCAAGATGAGTTGAAAAGCTTCAATGCAAAACTCGAGGAGCTTGTTGAGCGCCGCACCGAGCAGTTGGCACATAAAAACAGCGAACTACAAACAACCTTTGACGAGCTAAAACTAGCGCAGCAGCAGCTAGTGCAAACTGAAAAAATGGCCTCAATGGGGCAGTTAGCAGCTGGCCTTGCCCATGAAATTAATAACCCGATTGGCTTTATCAAAAGTAATATTGGGTCGCTCGACCGATACACATCGCATTTTATTGAGCTATATGAGGTAGTGAGTCAGGTTTTGCAAGACGGCCCAAGCCAAGACAAAGCTGAAAGGCTAGAAGACTTAAGTCGATTGTGTGAACAAGAAGACTTTGCCTTTATATCAGAAGATGCCGGTGAACTGCTCAAAGACATTAAAGAAGGCTTAGCCCGCGTCATCGAGATTGTGCAAAACATGACGGTATTTTCTCGCGTGGACTCCGACCGAAAGCAGTTGTTTAATGTAAACCGATGCATTGAAACTACAGTGAAGATGGCTAAAAAGCAGATTGAAAGCCGAGGTGCAATACAGGTAATTTTAGGCGACCTGCCAGAGGTTTGTATCAATGTGGGTAAAATTAATCAGGTATTGACCAATTTGATTGTAAACGCGGCACAGGCCATAAGTGAGCAAGGTAAAGTAATAGTTAAGTCCGCCCAGCATAAAGACACAATTAAAATCACGATAGCAGATACCGGAAGCGGTATCCCAGAAGAAAACATCAAACGCATCTTTGACCCCTTTTTTACGACCAAGCCAGAGGGCGAGGGTACAGGGCTTGGTTTGTCTATATCGTTTGACATCATTAAAGAGCATGGCGGTGATTTGGCCGTGAGCAGTAAATTGGGTAAAGGCACTATTTTTACCATTTCTCTTCCGCTTGAATTTCAACCTTGTTTAGAGGAAACCTTGTAATGGCTGAAAAACATACGATATTGTTTATCGACGATGAGAGCAGCATTTTGCGCGCAATGAAACGCGTGTTTCACGGCGAACGATACAAGCTAGTGCTCGCAGATGATGGCCATAAAGCGCTTGCCTTTATGAAACAACAAGAAGTGCACGTTGTGGTATCGGATATGAAAATGCCGAAAATGAGCGGGGCCGATTTTTTACAGCAAGTGGCGACGCTTTACCCGGAAACATATCGTATTGTACTGTCGGGCTATGCAGACGTTAAAACAACCTTATCGGCGGTCAATCAAGGCAAAGTGCATCGCTTTATGCAAAAGCCGTGGGATAATGAAGACATGATTGCCGCCGTAGATCAGGGCATTGAGCGTTTTAAACTGCATGCTCAGCGTGACGAATTGCAGCATAAACTTACTTTGCAAAATCAAAAATTAAAAGAAGTGAATCAGTCGCTGGAGGCCAGAGTAGAGCAGCGCACCTTACAGATAAAAGCGGCTTTAAATCGCGCCGAGCAGAGCGCTCAGTCAACCCGAAAAGTGGTCTACAACATGATTAGCACGCTGCCTAGCATTAACGGCGGCCTTGGCAAAAGGGTGGGGCAACTGGCAGAAAAGATAGCTGTGCAGTTGGGCCTAGAGAAAAAGCTCATTAGCGACATCGCGTATGCTGGGCTTATCCATCAGATTGGTATGTTAGACGCCGACGCTAAGGTGCACAACACGCCTTTTAGCGAACTTAACCCGAATCAACAAGACAAGTATATGAATCAGGGTAGTCAGGCGCTATTGATATTGTCGCCCTCCCAAGCATTGCAATCGGTGGCCGACATCGTCTCTAACCAGTTTGAATTTGTAAACGGAAAGGGCTATCCGCGTCATATCCAAGAAGACGAAATTCCCATTGGTGCAAAAATATTGTCGGTGGCGCGAGACTATTTCCGTTACCAAGCGGGCTTAATAGAGCAAGAAAAATCAGATGCTAAGACCGCCGCGCAGAAAATTAATAATTTTGTTGGTTTGCGCTACAGCAGAGAAGTGGTAGATGCTCTCATAAAAGTCACCAGCAAGCAGGTTGATACCGGGCCCTCAGATGGCTTAAGAACAAGCGACTTAAAACCAGGTATGGTGCTGAAAGAGTCCTTGTTTAACGACAAAGACATCCTTATCTTGCCACAAGACCACGTGCTAGATGAAGCCTCAATAAGCAAGCTGCAAACGCTTGAGAAGCGCTTCGACTTTATATTACATGTGCAAATAAAAGTATAGCGGCCTTGCGCCGCTATACTCATTGATAAATGCTCAAATTTTGCAAAGCTTAACGGGCATTAACCAAAGATTTATAAAGCTGGTTAGCCTGCTCAAAAGACTGCTCTTTTTCCAAGATATCTGCAAGCAGCAATAGGTCAGCCGCGCTGCGCTCAAGCTCAATGGCCTTGTTAATGGCGCGTTTGGCCAAGCTATAATCGGCACTGTTATAAGCTAAGTGGGCTAACACCGAATATAAAACCGCTCGCTCTGGCTGTTGTTTTATTTTATGTTCAATGAACCGTATGGCTTTTGCTGGAGAGCCGTGTTCGAGTTGTTTAAACAAGCCCCAATAGGCCTCATGCTCCTGTTTTTTAGCAAACTCCACAAGGGCAGTTTCAGCATCATTTGATAGGCCTTGGTCGAGTAAAAGCTGAATGTAACAAGCTTGGTTGCCTACATCTTTGCGGGCTGAACGAGACAAATTCTGCCATTTTTCTTTTAAGGCATTGGCGCCTTGTTTGCTGGCAATTTCAGCAAATTCGCCGTGAGTTGCCCTTTGCGTCCACACCAAATGATCGTCAAGCATGGCTTTTTTATTGGCATAGGCGACGTCTTTTAATTCAGCCCAACGCTCTAGTTTAGCCAGGGTTTGGAGCCTCAACTGCACAGCAGTAGGCTGTTTGCGCTGCTTTTCAGAGAGCTGATCGAGTGCTTCAATGGCTTTTTGTGGCTGTTGGTCTATTAGCGCTAGCTGGGCCTGTTTCAACAAAGCAGCGGCGCTTGTGGATGAGTCAACCTGCGCCTTTGCCAATAAAGCCTCTACATTTTTTCCTTCGTTTACTCGCGCATCAATATCAGCCGCCAACATATAGTTACTGCCAGAAAAATCACCGCCAAAGCTTTTTTTAAGCTGCGCGGTTGCCTGCGTAAAATCGCCAGTTAAATACGCTTGAAGTGCTTCATGAAAGGCCTTGTTTTGCTGGCGATTTGAAAAGCTACCTAACCAAGTACGCGAACCAATGAGCAAACGAATGACACGTTTTACAAAATAAGTCAGGATCCAAAATCCCACTATGGTGAAAAATGCCACAATCATTGCGCTGATGATAGACAGCTCTATTACGGTGTCGGGCAGTGCAATTATCACCATCCCCTCTTGACCGACCAGCGTATGACCGAACATTAAGGCGAAAAAGAGAACAACCAGCAGAATAATCAGTTTAATCATAAAACGTCATCCCGGTTGTTGAATTGACGCTCCATTCGCCTTTCAATAGCGTCTTTTAAGGCTTCTACGCTACTCAGCTGTTTTGGAAAGTCGCGCTCAAAATTAGTGCTCTGTAGCTGCTGCAGGGCATTCATAAACTGGTTAACTTCATTTTCGTCAATCTTATAGTGCTCAATTATGAGCGCCATAGCCTGCTGAAGCGCAGTTTGATAAAGGGTGTATTGTTCATCTAGTGCAGCACTTTTTGCCTGAGTAAGGGCATGTTTGAGTTGCTGTTCAATGAGCCACTGCTGGCGTTCAGATAAATACGGCGACAAAGGTTGTTCAACGCGCTTGATGCTAATGAAGTCACCTACAATCGCACGCCAAGTGCGTTTTAAATTGTCTTGCCAGTCGGCTATGTCATTAGATAGCTCGGCATCCTCTTCAACAGCGGCTTCTGGCAGCTTTAAATTCTCTAGAGGTAGCTGAGAAACCTGCGGTAGCAGTCCAGAAATAGCAAGCGCTATTGACGTTGTCGACACAGGATTAACCTGACTTAGGGCCTGTATATCTGACGCAATCAACGCGCGGATAGGCAGTAAAGACGGGTCATTTAAGTCTTGTAAACGCGCGTCAGCCTCGCGCAGTAAGGTCATTGACGTACGAAGGTCTTGTTCAAGATATAACTTACGACCAGCCATATTGACTAAATAATTCGCCTCAGCTAGTAACCAGTCTGAGGGACGTCGTCCTGATACTTCAGATACTTGCCTTTCAACTGCCTTAAGCGCTTCATTATTTGCCAGCATTTGGGCAAGCAGGTTGTCGTTTGACTGAGCGCTGCTTTCAAGCTCTTGGGTGTTTTGTTCAATGCGTGCTCGCAGCTCGTCTAACGCTCTTTGACTGCTAGCGATAGCGTTATTTAGAGGTACAAACTTGTCGTCGAGGGCGCTTTGTGTGTTCTGCTCATTTAAGTAATACCAATAGCCCGCTGCAGCCATTAGTAATATGAATAAAAAGTTCAGTAGAATAAAGAACCAAAGTGCCTTACGGCCATGCTTTTTCTGTGTGTCGGAATCCTTACTAGATGAGCTATGCTTTTTTGCCTGATAGCTCGAAGAATTGTTAGATGTGCCTTCATTCGAATCAGACTTTTGCGAATCGATCACCACGCCGTCTTCAATATTTTTGGTGGTTGAAGCTGTCGCTACCGATTTTGATTCATTCGCCTTTGTCATCCAAGACTCCCGATTGATGTAAGTGTTTTGCACATGCGACGATAGCAGAAGAAGATGCCCCGTCGGCAAGCACAATATGTGTCATGCCCTCAGCTAAAAGATAGTCATAAATACGCTGGCTGGCTACCATAAAAATGCGCGCTTTTAGCCAAAGCGCAGAAAAATGCGTTAATAACTGCTCAGCAATATCTACGCTTGTCACAATAATACACTTAATTGGCAAGCGCTCAACGTCATTAATGTCTTGAGGGCGAAGTGAGGTGACGCGCTCGTAAACTTCAAAGATATCTGTGTAGTCGCTTTTTTGCGCTAAATAATCCTCAATAAGCTTGCGCCCTCCCTTGCCTTTCACTAATGCGCAAGACTTATGCGTAACATTTATCGCTGTCAATATGGCCAAGATACCCTCTGAATTTTCAGGCTGAGCGACACTTGTTTTGGCGGTCAGATTAATCTTCTGTAAGCACTTACTTATCATTGCGGCGCTTGTTTTACCCACACATAAAAAATGTGTTTTTTCATTAGCGATATTTGCAAGACGCTGCTGTAGAAATGCCTCTGTGTATGTACTAGTAACGATAATTACGTCGTACTTATGTGTATTTAGCTGTGTATTTATTGGCGTATTGGCATGTGTATTGGCCAACTCATCAATGCT
This sequence comes from Glaciecola siphonariae, assembly GCF_042652645.1. Lineage (NCBI taxonomy): Bacteria > Pseudomonadati > Pseudomonadota > Gammaproteobacteria > Alteromonadales > Alteromonadaceae > Glaciecola > Glaciecola siphonariae. The sequence continues at coordinate 577,167 of NZ_JBHSGU010000005.1, read as the reverse complement.
GGCCTTGAGCGAAGTTTGTTGCTGAGAATTGCGTTGCTGAGAATTGCGCTGTGCGCTGATGCGCCTAGGACGATTAAATTGCGTGCTCAAGATGTTGATATGCACCGCCGGCAACGCAAAGCTCTCAAAGCCGGCGTTTTTGAGCGCCTCACAGCTTGCATCTGCTTTTGCTTGAGGCCGTAATACTAAAAACATCTAAGCGCTTCGTTTATTCGTGGTGCAGGGCAGACAAAATATCTTGTGCGCCTTGTGCAAGCAGCGCCTCGGCGACCTCAATACCAATTTGTTCAACGTCGTCAATATCGCCCTCGGCACTGGCATATAAGATAGTACTGCCGTCTGGTTTGGCAACTAAACCGCGCAGATGGATTGTTTCACCTTTTAGTTGCGCAAAGCTGCCTATAGGCACCTGACAACCACCTTCTAAGCGCGCATTCATGGCTCGCTCGGCTTTAACTCGCCAGGAGGTTTCAGCATCATTTAGCGGGGCTAGCAGTGCAATGAGTTCGTCGTCGTCATTTCTGCATTCGATGCCTACCGCGCCCTGACCAACCGCCGGTAATGATATGTCGGGTGATATTTCTTGTGCGATACGCTCAGCCATATCAAGGCGAATTAAGCCCGCGGCGGCCAGGATAATGGCGTCATATTCGCCAGCATCGAGTTTGCCAAGGCGGGTATTCACATTACCGCGGAGGTCTTTTATCACCAAATCAGGGCGCAGGGCGCGAATTTGAGACTGACGACGAAGGCTAGAGGTGCCCAATACTGCGCCCTCGGGTAAGTCTTCAATATTTTTATAGTGATTAGATACAAAGGCATCGTATGGGTTCTCGCGCGGACAAATAGCGTGCAGGCCAAATTCCTCTGGAAACTGCACGGGTACGTCTTTCATAGAATGTACCGCTAAGTCAGCAATACCTTGCTGCATAGCAATTTCCAATTCTTTTATGAATAAACCCTTTCCGCCGATTTTTGCTAGGGGGGTGTCGAGGATGCGGTCGCCCTGTGTTGACATTGGCACCAACATCACGCTTACGTTTGGATGATATTGTTCAAGTTTGGCTTTAACGTAGTTCGCTTGCCACATTGCAAGAGCACTTTTGCGTGTAGCGATTTTGATGATGCGAGCGCATTGAGACATTGGCATTCCGAGGTCAAACAGATAAGTGGCGCAAATCATAACGAAAAGCGCCAACTAGGTTAACCAATATTTACGAATTTATTAATTAAGCGCTACGCAAGCTGCTTCTGCAAAAATTTTGATATATCGTTAATTTCGGGTAGGCAAACATTGTGCTGCATGATGTATTCTTTCCAATCTACCGTGTAACTGTTTTCTTTCAAGGTTTGATACGCGCTTCGACCCAAAAACAGCGGTACGACTTCGTCTTGTTGACCATGGCAAAACAAAATAGGCGTGTGCTGATTGGCTTCGTGTTTTTCTGCACTTAGCGTGTGTGCTGCACTCATGTATGTTGATAGGGCGACAATACCTGCAAGCGGCTTATCAAAACGAGTGCCTAAATGAAGGGCGATAACGCCGCCTTGAGAAAAGCCAACTAAACATATTTTATTGGGCGCGATGCCCGCTTCAATCTCCGCTTCAACTAGCGCTTTTACCAAGTTAGATGACTCGATTACACCGGCAACATCCGCTCGGCTTTCCATATCCATTGATTTGATGTCGTACCACGCTCGCATTTCCATGCCGTTATTAATGGTGACCGGCCGAATGGGCGCGTGCGGAAAAATAAACTTAACGCCCAGACTGTCGGGTAACTTGAGCTCTGGTGCGATTGGTGCAAAACCATTGCCCGAATCTCCTAAGCCGTGTAGCCAGATTATGCTCGCTTTGTGTTCACCTTTTGGCTCTTGAATAACGCCTTGCAATTGTTCCTGACTCATATTTTTCCTTATGTTTTAAGACACTCGCTATATGCTATCATACCCAAAGAATTCAAGACTAACTGATAGCGTGCATACGTCATGATAAACCAAGCTTTAGGCAATCTTTTTATTGTTGCTGCTCCGTCGGGTGCAGGCAAATCGAGTCTGATTGCCGCTCTGCTCGAATACTCCGCGCAAAATAAACTCAGCAACCCGGCGCAACTGTCGGTGTCGCACACCACACGTGCTCCGCGAGAGGGCGAAGTAAACGCAAAACACTACCACTTTACAAGCATAGAAGATTTTGAGGCGTTAATAGAGCAAGATGCATTTTATGAGTATGCAAAGGTGTTCGGCAATTATTACGGGACATCAAAAGAGGCCATTAGCGATAAACTCAGTCAGGGTATTGATGTGTTTTTGGACATAGACTGGCAGGGTGCAAGACAAATCAAGGCAGTTAACCCCGATGTGGTGAGCATCTTTATTTTACCTCCGTCTATTGAAAGTCTGCGCGAGAGACTAATAGGACGCGGTAAAGACTCAAGCGATGTGATTGATAAGCGCATGCAAGAGGCGGTATCGGAAATGTCGCACTACAAAGAGTTTGATTATTTAGTGGTAAATGACGATTTTGAGCAAGCCCTCAGTGACTTTGTGAGTATCGTCAATGGTCAGTCTTTAAAGGCCAATAAGCAGCAGGCAAGGCACGCTGAGCTACTGGCGTCGCTTACGGGCAAGTAGGCAACTGAGTCTAAGAGTTTGCTATTGCCCCACAAGTCGGTTAAATTTTAGGCAGTACTATCAAGTCTGTCTTTACTCCGAAAAGATCGTTATTTAAAGATAGTCACTTTTTGGGGTTTGCATGACAATTCATACTGCTAATCGTTTATTTACCCACTCAGGCGGCAGTAACTTGCTAAAAGCATTTGTTCACGTTTTCCTACTAATTTCAGTGAGTGTCACCATAAGCGCCTGTTCAGGTGGTTCTGACAATGCCAGTGAGCAAGTGCCGGCAACTCCCGTGGCGCCTGCACCAACACCCGCACCGGCTCCTGCGCCGCCACCAACACCAGAGCAGCTTTGGGAACAGCGCGTTGAGGCCGCGCGCTTGCTTAGCCAAACCACCTTCGGCCCTACATTAAAAGACATCGAGTCGGTGGTGGAATTAGGCCAAGAGCAATGGCTTAACGCTCAACTTGCCATGCCCGCAACGTCGCATCTAGAGACGCTTAAACAGCTTGAATCTACCTTGGTCGACGACGAGGAGATTTGGCGTTTACATCGCATGGAAGCATGGTGGCAATCTGCGTTATATGGTGAGGACCAACTGCGCCAACGCGTTGCATTTGCGCTCAGCCAGCTAATGGTCATCTCAGAGCGAAGTAATTTTTTTGACGAACACGAAGCGATTGTTAACTACTACGACCTACTGGCAAAAAATGCCTTCGGCAATTATCGCGTCTTGCTTGAAGAAGTGACGCTCTCGCCTTTGATGGGCATGTACTTGAGTATGCTTGGTAACGAGAAGGCCGATGAGGACAAAAATATTCGACCAGACGAAAATTTCGCACGAGAAGTCATGCAGCTATTTTCAATTGGTTTAGTCGAGCTTAATCTTGACGCAAGCGCCAAGTTAGATGAAAACAATCAGCCTATTGCCACCTATGATCAAACCAGCATTGAAAACTACGCCAAGGTATTTACTGGCTGGCATTTTAACGGCACGAGCGAGCAAAGCTGGTATAAATACTGGGAAAACTACAATACTCTAGCCCCTATGACTGCCGTAGAAACTCGGCATGATAAATCTGAGAAAACGCTGCTAAACGGCGTTATCGTGCCGGCAAATCAGAGTGCAGAACAAGATTTAAAAATGGCGCTAGATAGCTTATTTAACCACCCAAATCTTGCACCATTTGTGGCTAAACACCTCATTATGCGTTTGGTCACAAGTAATCCCACTCCCGAATATATTGCACGTGTTGCGTCTGTCTTTAACGACAACGGTGCCGGCGTACGGGGCGATTTATCTGCGGTTGTGAAAGCCTTGATTATGGATGCAGAGGCGCGGGAAGGGCATATGACCATGCCCGAGCGTTTTGGCAAAATCAAAGAGCCTATTTTAAAAGGCACCCATTTATGGCGCGCCTTTTTGGCAAGCCATGTAGACGGTCGAATAAAACAAGCCTGGCCAGAATATTATTTTAACCAAGCGCCACTCGCCGCGCCGTCAGTGTTTAACTTTTACCTACCTGATTATACTGCTGCTGGCGAGCTTGCCGATGCAAACATGCGTTCACCTGAACTGCAAATCGTGACCGAAACGTTTGCTGTTAGGCAAACAAACTTTATGGCCTACTTCGGTTTATGGTCATATATAAATAAGCCCGATGGCGTGGATGCTGATGCAATCGTGCTTGATTTTAGCCCGCAGGCGGCATTAGTTGACGACCCTGATGCGCTTATCGACGAGCTTAATCTCTTGCTCATGTCTGGGCGCATGAGTGAAAACTATCAAGCAATTCTAAAAGAAGCGCTGATAGAGGGTGGAGGGCGCAACGACAGTGAGCGCATTGCCAACTTGGTGTTTTTAATCACTGCATCCCCGCAGTTTGCGCTGCAGCATTAGGAGCAGTTTTTATGGCTAAGCAATCACGTCGTCAATTTTTGAAAACGAGCCTCGCGCGAGCAGCAGGCATCACTACTGCCGCATCTTTAGGTTTGCATTTAGGTTTGGGCAAGCGTGTACTAGCGCAAAGTTCGAGCCGTTTTAGCGATAACAAAGCCCTTGTTTGTGTGTTTTTGTTCGGCGGCTGTGACTCATATAATCTTTTGGTGCCAACACAAGCGGGCGACTATCAAACATATAAAGGTGTGCGCCAAAATCTTGCGTATTCGCCAGATCAAGTGAGGGGCATCTCACCAAACAGCACGTCACCATATAGTGTGGGTATGCCAACGGCAGCGAGCGCTTTAGCGCAATTGTTTGACGAGAAAAAGCTATCGCTTGTGGCCAATATTGGTCCGATGACGCAGCCTGTTACAAAAGCCATGATAAAAAACCAGCCGTCTTTATTGCCCCCCCAGTTGTTTTCCCACAATGATCAGCAGGGTTTATGGCAGAGCGGTCTTGGGTATACCGGCTCTAGTACCGGGTGGGGTGGGCGTATGGCCGATTTGATTGCCGACACCAGCGACCCGCTATCGATGAATCTGTCGATTAACGGAAACAACTTAATGCAGGCGGGCACCATCATTCAGCCCTTTTCTGTTGACGCCTCCGGTCCGGAACAAATGGCAGCGCTTGACCCGACTAAAGACTGGAACGCTCGTCGCATTGATGTGTTTAGCCGCTTGCTTGAGGATGTACAGCATCCTTTTGAGCGAGCATACGCCAGTAAACTGCAGAGTGCGGCGCAAAATAATGAGCGGCTGATACAGGCACTTTCTTCTGTGGCGCCTACCGAGGTTAGCTATAACGAAGATAATAATCTGGCGCAGCAGTTAAAAATGGTGGCTCGACTCATTGCAAGTCAGCAAGCTTTGGGACAGCCACGGCAAATTTACTTTGTTGGTATGGGCGGATGGGATACCCACGATAATCAGTCATCTGTGCATCCGCAGTTATTGCAGTATTTAGGCCATGCTTTGCAGTCATTTCAACAAGATATTGACGCACGAGGCCTAGCTCAAGGTGTTACCACCTTTACGATGTCTGAGTTTGGTCGCACTTTAACGAGCAACGGAGATGGAACTGATCACGGCTGGGGCGGTCATCAAATGGTAATGGGCGATGCGGTAAAAGGTGGCGAGATATTTGGTCGACTACCTTCATTAGCCCTTAACTCCAACGACGACATGGGAGACGGGCGAATGGTGCCTGAGCTTAGTGTTGAGCAGATGGGAGCCGACCTAGCGCGATGGTTTGGCTTAAGTGAGCCGGAGATCAACACCATTTTTATGAATTTAAACCGTTTCGACGCCAACGCCTTGTCTATGTTTAAAACATACGTTTAAAGCAACGTAGAGACAGAAGCGCGCCTCTTGCCGGAGATAAACTTGTTTAGACATATATTTGTACTATGCTATATCAGTTTTATGCAGTATACTTCGCGACCCAATTTTTAAATCGACATTCAATTTTCGGAGCATTCATGGCACGTGTAACAGTAGAAGACGCAGTAGACAAAATCGGTAACCGATTTGACTTAGTGTTAGTGGCCGCTCGTCGCGCCCGTCAGATTGCCACTGAAGGTAAAGACCCTTTAGTTGAAATGGGCAATGATAAGCCAACGGTAGTAGCCCTTCGAGAAATCGAATTAGGTTTAGTGAATGCTGAAACCGTTCAAGCGACTGATTTGCAAGACCAGCGTGAGCAAGAAGCGGCAGAGTTTGCATCAGTTGCGAGCATTTTAGCGAATAGCTAAACGCAAATTCCAACGCATATAGCGCCGGATAACACCGAAACAAGCGCCTTATATTGCGGCTGAACGAGCACCAGTTTCTCATTTGCTCGGGTAAGTACAAAAATAAATCCAAACGCCGATGAAAATCGGCGTTTTTGCGTTTGCATGTTGGTAAAATAACCGTATTCTTAAGCCATACATGATTATGAAGTGTTTACGTGTACCTATTTGAAGGGCTGAAAGCAAAAATAAGTGAGTATTTGTCTGTAGAACAAGTGGAATATGTTCAGGCAGCGTACGTGCTTGCCCGCGATGCGCACGATGGGCAAACGCGGTCGAGCGGCGACCCGTATATTACACATCCAGTGGCGGTAAGCGGTATTCTTGCCGATATGCGTTTAGACTACGAAACGCTTATGGCCGCGCTATTACACGACGTTATTGAAGATACCGAGTATTCCAAAGAAGATTTAAGTTTAGCGTTTGGCGAGACAGTGGCCGAGCTGGTGGAGGGCGTAAGTAAGCTCGATAAACTGAAGTTTGGCAGTAAGCAGGAGGCGCAGGCCGAAAACTTTCGTAAGATGCTGATGGCCATGGTGCAAGACATTCGCGTGATTCTGATCAAGCTAGCTGACCGCACCCACAACATGCGCACCTTAGGGTCTCTAAGGCCCGACAAGCGCCGACGTATAGCGCTTGAAACGCTCGAAATATACGCGCCTCTAGCCCATCGGCTGGGTATCCACGATATTAAGAACGAGCTGGAAAATCTAGGTTTTCAGGCGATGTATCCTATGCGCCATCGGGCCTTGAAATCGGCCGTGACGCAAGCGCGTGGCAATCGCAAAGAAGTGATTGAGAAAACGCGCTTGGAGCTTCAAAACAAGCTTAAAGAGTTCGGCATTGACGGACGCGTAGCCGGTAGAGAAAAGCACTTATATTCGATTTACCGTAAGATGAAAAATAAAGAGCTGTCGTTTACAGAGGTGATGGACATTTACGGCTTCAGAGTCGTGGTAGATAAAGTCGACAATTGCTATCGGGTGCTGGGCGCTATTCATGGATTATACAAGCCTATTGAAAACCGCTTTAAAGACTACATTGCGATTCCGCGTTCTAATGGGTATCAGTCGTTACATACTTCGTTGAAAGGACCTCACGGCATTCCCGTTGAGGTGCAAATTCGCACCGAAGAAATGGACCACATGGCAGACAAAGGCGTTGCAGCCCACTGGCTTTATAAAGAGGCAGACGATCGCGGCACAACCGCTCAAATGCGCGCCAATCAGTGGATGCAGTCGGTGGTTGAGTTGCAGCAACGCTCGTCGAGCTCGGCTGAATTTATTGAAAGTGTTAAGTCAGACCTGTTTCCAGACGAAATTTATGTGTTTACACCAAAAGGCCGCATTATTGAGCTCCCAATGGGCGCAACTGCCGTGGACTTTGCGTACGCAGTGCACTCTGATGTGGGAAATACCTGCGTGGGTGCGCGGGTCGACCATCGTAACTTCCCTCTGAACAAGCCGCTTGATAATGGCCAAAGTGTTGAGGTGATCACCTCGCCTAGGGCTAAACCGAATGCCAACTGGCTAAATTTTGTGGTGAGCGCTCGCGCTCGCTCGAATATCCGGCATTATTTAAAACGTCAGCATGCCCATGATGCTACGAATATGGGCAACAGGCTATTACGGCATGCGCTTGGCGCAATAAAGCTGGACGAAATTGCCGAAGATGACATCGCACGGGTCGTCGAAGAAACAAAATATCAAAACTTTGATGAACTGCTTGCCAATATTGGTATGGGCAACGAAATAAGCGCCATGATTGCGCGTCGACTAGTGGGCGAGAATACCGAAATACCCGAGAAGAAAAGCAAAGTCGCCATTAAGGGTACAGAAGGTCTCATGGTGCACTTTTCGCGCTGCTGCCACCCTATCCCCGATGATGAAATTGTAGCTATTCTAAGCCCAGGGCGCGGCGTGGTGATTCATCAAACAGGCTGTACTAACATTCGTAAGCTAAGTAAAGAAGAGCCAAATCGCGTTTTACCCATGCTATGGGATGAAGACGCACAAGGCGACTTTAAAGCGGCACTTAGAATTGAACTTATTAATCGACAAGGCACGCTGGCAGCGCTCACCGCAGCAATTGCGAGCTGTGACTCTAGTATTATCAACCTACAGACCGAAGACCGCGACGATAACCACTACGTAATTGATATTGAACTTACCACCCAAAACCGCTTGCACCTCGCGAACATTATGCGCAAAATTCGCGCCTTACCTGAGCTGCAAAACATATCGAGACACAGCCAATACAAGCCAAAATAGCCGTAAAGGTATTGCGTGTAATCAGGCGCACCGTGGCGTTGGCAATGAAACACACTAAGGAAATCTTATGTCAAAATCTATCATTCAAACCAATGATGCTCCAGAAGCGATTGGTACATACAGTCAGGCCGTAAAAGCCGGAAGTACGGTGTATTTGTCAGGTCAAATCCCATTAGTGCCAAGCACCATGGAAATCGTCTCAGAAGACTTTGAAGCACAAGCGGTTCAGGTCTTCGAAAATATTCAAGCAGTGGTGAAGGCCGCTGGCGGTAATATGTCTAACTTGGTAAAAGTGAACATCTTTTTGACCGACTTGGGCCAGTTTGCCAAAGTTAATGAAGTCATGGCGCGTTATTTCAAACAGCCCTATCCAGCGCGCGCAGCGGTGCAGGTCAGCGCCTTGCCAAAAGCTGTACAGATTGAGATTGACGGTGTAATGGTTCTTCCTGAATAAACTAAGGATTAGGCAATGCAACAGTGCATGAGCCCAGAGCGCTACCAAAAAATTAATCAGGTGCTTGCTAAGCGCCAGCCCGATTTGACCCTCTTACTTGAAGAAGTGCATAAACCACATAATGTAAGCGCGGTTATTCGCAGCGCAGATGCGGTGGGTGTTTGCGATGTACACGCTGTTTGGGAGCAAAATAAAGCGCTGCGCAAGGGCACGGCAATGGGCTCACAGGTATGGGTTAAAACTCACGCCCATAGCAGCCTAAGCGAAGCGATTAATGTATTGCATCAGCAAAATATGCAGGTCTTGGTAACTCACTTAGACGATACCGCCGTTGACTTTAGAGATATTGACTATACCCAACCTACAGCTATTTTGCTTGGACAAGAGAAAACTGGCGCGACCGATGAAGCGGTGGCCTTGGCAGATAAATCGGTCGTGGTACCGATGGTTGGCATGGTGCAATCGCTGAATGTATCTGTTGCAGCGGCAGTAATATTATACGAGGCTCAGCGTCAGCGAGAGGCGGCTGGAATGTATCACATTCAAAAAGTGAGTGAGCAGCATATCCAAGAGACGCTGTTTCAGGGCGGTTTTCCAATTATTTACAAAGAATGTAAACGCAGAAATTTACCCTTCCCCCGCATCAATGAACAAGGCTGTATTGAGGCGGACGAGCAGTGGTGGCAAGCTCTGCAGTTCTCTTAACTTGCTCAGTCAGCAGCGCGCGACTCGCCCAGCGTGAGTTTAAATCAAAAACAATGAAATTATTTGTAAGGTTCAAAGGTCTTGTTTGGCAAGACGATACTGTTCACCTTAGGGATATTTCATGAAAAACATTTTCAAGCAAACACTTTACTTTAGATTATTGGCGCTCGTGGCCGTTGCGCTTGCGTTTACTTCGCTCCACGCGAATGCGCTAGACCGAACTCAAATCGCAGATACAGCAGAAAACGTGACGCCCATATTAAACGGGTCTACGGTAGCAAATGTAATGGTGAAAACCGCAGACGGTTCACCGGTAAGCTTACCGGCCTTACTTATGCAAAAGCCAAGTGTGATTGTGTTTTATAGAGGTGGCTGGTGTCCGTATTGCTCTCGTCAATTAGCTGAGCTTAAAGATATTGAGCAAGAATTAGTGGCAGAGGGCTATCAGATATTGGCTATTTCCCCCGAAACGCCAGAGAAGCTGCAGGCACAAAAATTACAAACTGAATTTGCCGCCCAGCTAATCTCTGACGCTGAACTAAACGCAATTCGTAGTTTTGGCATCGGGTTTTACGTGCCGGACGAAACCCGAAAGTTATATAAAGACCGTATGCAAATTGAACTAAGCGCCGATACGACTGAACGCGCTGTGTTACCTGCACCTGCGATTTTTATTACAGATACTAAGGGCACGGTTTTGTTCAATTATGTAAACCCTGACTTTAAAACACGCCCATCTGCGGCTTTGGTGTTGAGTGCAGCAAAATTAGTTAAGCAGTAAGATTTAAGTTAAGCAATAAGATTTAAGTAAAACACAAAAGGCGCTGTAGAATGTTCTAAGCGCCTTTTGTTGTTTGAGCTCTAATTCCACGCAACATGAGCTGGGAGCCCGCAAGGGACACTAGGCAATAAGCAGTAAAATAGTAAAACCCTTCGCCAACATTTGAGAGTGTTTGGGTGCTAATTTCAAAGCCGATGCGCATGCCTAAAAATGACATTTCTTGCTGTTGTGCATTTTCAGTATAGTTAGTTGATAAGACCGCTAGAAATACCGCTACCACAAACACATCTGCCATAGACCATTTGCCAATGGCGCTCACAAAATCTGTGATTTGCTGTTGTAAACGCTGAGTCTTTGCAAAATAAACCACCGTGAGCAATAGGCTCTTGGTAATCGGGATGACCACTGAAAAGATAAAAATAAGCGCTGCGACTAACAGGCGTTCATCCTCCCATAGCTTTTGCACGGTGGTAAGAATCGACAGCTCACGGTCAACTAATTGTGCATCAATACCGGTGCCTGAAATCGCTACAGCCATGTCCATGCTGAGCGTGAACATAGGCAAAATAATACCGGGCACAAACAGGCCAATGGCCACTACACTTAAAGCAAATCCAAGGTGTTTATTTAGCAAGGCCTGCTCCTCTGGTCTGATAAATTATTGTCTTGGAAAGGAAACAATAGAATAAAAATATCCACTAAACTGGCTATCAGCAGGCTGGCCAGTGGGAATTGAGTCGCCCGACATGCTGTAGCTTCCACTGTCTTGATACCAATCTTGCGTTTTCATGTCGCGCATGATGGTATCGAATGGCTTGTTCGATGTCTCAAAGCCATACATTTCACATTTACTCGCGCGGCATTGCACTGAGCTCAGCTGTATCTCTTGAGATAAAGTATGTAGCTTTATAAAATCTGAAATACGGGTTTCTAGTTGAATAGCCCAGTCAAAATCCTGCTCTTCGTTAAGAAATTCGCCATATTGTTCTTTAAATGCCATGCCAGCACTATTGACGATGGTGTTAAAAGGGGCCGTTAGATTTTCATTAATTTGCTCGGCCGTGACGGCTTGCTCTACTTCTATGCCGGCCTCTTCTAATGAGCGGTACGCGTCTTCTAGCTTTATGCTCACGCTACGATAACGCTGGGCTAAATCTTGGACGACTAGCTCCAACTGTTTGAGTTCTGCTTTTTGAGTACCCTCTGTATTGTTAACAGCTAAGCTGGTTTTACCGACTGATGACAGTGCTTCAGCAATCTGCGCGTCACAGTTGAGCGCAGCAGGCTTGTTTGCGCGCGTTGTTTGCATAGTCTCAGAGAGGCTGGGTCGTTGGTTAAGGTCGCAGGTAGTTTTACGCATGTCGCTGCCAGCGTCATCGTATATGTTTGGAGCAACGCTTTGACGCCCCGCAAAAAAAGCGATGAGTGAGAGTAATATCAGTAGTACAACTATGTTGAGTTTTTTCATGTTTCGTCCCTGAAGATCATTAGTACAAAGGCGCTGCCGTGGTTTCGCTTCTATCCACCCGGAAAGGCATTTTTAAATGCTTCTGATTTAACATAGTCTGCCATGCCTGGGTTGGCACGCAATTCTTCTGGCTTAATCGACAAGTCAAATTGACTTTCAATTGTTGCCAGCGTCTGCGTGAGTTGCTCAAACTCTTTTGCTTGGTTTTGAATGCTCGCCAAGGTCCAATATGCTGACATCAACTCAGGGTCAACTTCAATAGACTCCTCTACAAAAGCGCGGCCCTGCTTGTCTAAGCCCATCATCACCAAGTAGGCGCCTTTTAAATGCAGTAGTGCACCGTCTTTACCAACCAAAATCATAGCGCTGTCGATAGACGCTAGCACTTTCTCAAAGTCTTGGTTGTAAAAATGGTAATCGATTAATACGAACGCTGCTGAGGGGTCATCGCCATGATGCTCATACAAGGCGCTGAGTTTTTCAATGTACTGCTCTTCGCTCACCGTTTGCGCCAAACCAACAGCGAAATCTAGAAGGGCGCGAGTGTTCTTTACTTCAGGCGGCAAAGCTTCTAGCTTCTCATAAGCAAGCGCAAATTCATTTTGGCTGTATGCACCTACTATCTCGCCTATTGCACCTACTAAACTGGCATCGACAAAATTTATGTCAAACAGACTTTCGAGCTGAGGGCCCGATGGCTTACTCATTAAACTTGCCATGCGGGCAACGCCGATAGAAGAGAAGTTACCGCGACTACCAATAAAAAAATCAACAATGTTGAGGTCATCATCAAATACAGGCATAACAAACTCAATGGCGCCCGCTTGATAATCCATACGAATGACAGGGGTATCTTTAAGGTAAGCATTACTCGTAGTATGTTTGTAGCCAATTTGAGCGTTATCGTACAAGGCCATTCTAAATATTTAGCTTACCAAGTTTTGCTCCTGCAAGCCTTGATAAAAGCCCTTTGTAAATGCACGTTTTTCGTTGCCCTCAAGCCTCAAGTGCTGTGCAACGCGCTCGGTAAAGGCGAAAAGGTCAAACAAAGCATTTGCAGCTTCTAAATCTCGACCTTTGATGGTAGCCACAAATTCCTGTGTTTTTGCAATTCTAGCGTCGATTAGGGCGTCTTTTGCCGTGCTTGCAGATACCGAAAGTACGCTGCTTAGCGCCAACAGTATTGTTAGGCCGATAGCAGCTAATGCGCTGCGTGATAGTAGGTGAGGGCTTTCTCTAAGATTCATAACACCGTCCTTAGTCAGTAAAGCAAAATAGTACTACGCAGCACACAAAATTGAAACTGCGCAGTAGTTTGCTTCGTTAATTGCTATCCGTGCACGGCGGCGTATCCTGGCTCACCGTTAAAGTTATATAAGTTTTCAGTTTTAACCACATCAAAACCTGCGTCATGAAGCCTCGTTTGCAGGGCAAGGACTTCAGCAAAATCAAGATGCATATTGGGCGACATAAACCGGCAGCGCCAGTGATCAACGCAATAAGTTTCGGGAAATCCCTCTGGCCATACCTTAACACCGCGGTTAGTAATAAGTTTGAGATCCAGCGCGTCGCTGCCGTAGGTTTTCAGTTCCTCACCTAAAGTCTGTGCCTCGCCTTTTTGCCACTGCAAGAATATATCAATGCCTACCAGCTCTTTGTCGCAGGGTGTTTTATGAGCAACCGCCGGCAATACAAGTGGTTTGCTACCGGCATAAGAGGGTGCATTTAGTTGGCTAGGTGATTGCCCTAATCGCGAAATTACCGCTTTGGCAAACTCAGTGGTTCCTAAAAGAGCCTTGCTTTGTCCTTCTTTATAAATATCGGCGGTGTGCAATCCCTGCTCTAAGGTTGCAAGCCACGCATGATGGATTTTCTCGGCCACCTCGCTTTGACCAATATGCACCAACATTTGAATTGCCCCGTGCAGCAAGCCCGACGGGTTAGCAATATTTTGACCCGCTAAGTCTGGTGCTGAGCCATGAATAGCCTCAAACATGGCGCAATGGTCTCCAATATTTGCGGAGCCCGCCATACCAACAGAGCCAGCGATTTGAGCGGCGACATCTGAAATTATATCGCCATATAAATTAGGCATAACAATTACGTCGAACGCTTCTGGCGTATCGGCGACCCGCGCAGCGCCAATATCAACAATCATGCTGTCGTGTTGAATGTCTGGATATTCTTTTGCAATGTCTCTAAACACTTGGTGAAACAAGCCATCGGTAAGCTTCATGATGTTATCTTTGATAAAACAGGTTACGCGCTGACGATTTTGTTGCTGAGCGTATTCAAAGGCGTAGCGCACTATGCGCTCACAGCCAGGACGCGTAATGAGTTTTAAGCACTGATACACTTCTTCAGTTTGCCGATGCTCAATTCCTGCGTATAAGTCTTCTTCGTTCTCACGCACAATGACCAAATCCATATTTGGATGCTTAGTACGTACAAAAGGCGCATAAGCAATACACGGACGCACGTTAGCATACAAACCTAAGGCCTTGCGCATACTCACATTTAAGCTTTTATAGCCACCGCCCTGCGGCGTAGTGATCGGGGCTTTTAAAAACACTTTGGTGCGGCGCAAAGACTCCCATGCCGAGGCTTCAATTCCGTTGGATTGTCCACTTAAATACACTTTTTCGCCAATCTCAATGGGCTCAGGGGCAATTTGCGCACCAGCCGCTTCCAAAATATCAAGGGTGGCCTGCATGATGGATGGTCCAATTCCGTCGCCGTATGCGATGGTGATAGGGGTTTTATTCGTTGTCATAAGTGCTCCAATATTTTTATATCTTGTATTTATGTGCGAAACGATGACCGCATTGTAATGAAAAATTCAATCTGCAATAATAGATTTAATCGTTAGTATTCATAGATGATATTAGATATATGACTTGGGCAAGGCGCTTTCATACGCGGCAAACCACCTTCCGCCAACTCGAAATTTTTATGACCGTGGCAGAGTACCTAAGCGTAACACTCGCCGCCAAAGCACTTCATTTAGCGCAACCCACCGTGTCTACTCAAATTGCCAAGCTTGCTCAAGCGTTAGACGTGAGTCTTTTTGAGCAGGTCGGCAAGCAAATGTATTTGACCGATACCGGAAGAGACGTACTCAAAGCGGCCCGTGATATGTTTGAGGTGATGGATAATTTAGAGACCCAATTGGCGCAGCGTCAGGGCTTGTCGGTGGGGCAACTGCGTATTAGCGTGGTCACTACTGCAAAATATTTAATTCCGAGCTGGCTGGGCGAGTTTTGTCAGCGCTATCCTGACATAGAGCCTGAGTTTCAAATTGGTAACCGCGCTGAAATTATTCAGCGCCTGAAGCAGAATCTTGATGACTTGTATGTGTTTAGCAATCCCCCCAAAGAACTTGATATCGAATCTGAATTTTTAACTGAGAACCCACTCGTCGTTATTGCAAAACAAGATCACCCCTTAAGAAACGAAAAAGAAATTACTTGGGATATGCTAAAAGGTGAGCGCTTACTTATGCGTGAAAACGGCTCTGGAACGCGTTATGCGATAGAGCGTTTTTTTAATCAGCAGGGCTTGCAGATGCAGCAGCCAGCGACTATTGCTAGCAATGAAGCGATAAAAGAAAGTGTGATGGCGGGTTTAGGTATTGCCATATTAAGTCGCCATGCGCTCAATCATATGGCACCGGGAAATTTAATTTCCTTGCCGGTAAAAGGCTTTCCTATTCCAAATAGTTGGTATTGGGTGTTTCCAAAAGGCAAACACAAGTCAGCGGCGGCAACGGCGTTTAAATCGCATGTGGCAACAAAACTTGCGCTCGGGGCAAGGCTTGGTTAGTGCGCCATTTGTCTATTTATTCTCATTATCTATTCATGCTCAAGCATCACTGGCGTGCCGATGTACGTGATGTATAGATAGGTTACATCACCAAAGGATTGTGTAGATGTTGATACCTGCACGCCAACAATTGCATTTGCATCGGTAGGTGCTTGCGCCGAGAAGTTGTCGATAATATCTTGATAATCGGTGCGCTTGCGCTCAAACAAACCCACCACAATTCCGCGGTCTGATATTTCAATTGTGCCGGTAAACTGAATCATATTGTAGGCTTCGGCAATTGCCATTCCTTGCGGAAGTTTGTCGCCGGTTAAAATAAGTCTGCTCACGGTTGGTTCCTAACATGTTGAATTCCGATTTGGGCTTAGTAAGGGTATCGGACAAATTCCAAGAACCTTTTGCTTTATCAAACGCGCTTTTTAGTCGGCGAGCTTAGGGTCACATATAAACAGAATATCCATCAGAATGGACGGATTCCATTCGCGCATGGTGGTTTCAGAATGCTTGCGAATAGCGTCTAGCTCAGCCACCGTAACTTTGCCAAAAGACTTATCAACAATAATGTGCACCAGCAAATAAATATCTCTTCCCGACTTACTGATACGTACCTCTACATGTTCATAAGGCACAGCGTCGAGCGATTGTTTGAGACGTTTCTCAATCACTTTGGTAACCGATTCCGGTGGTGCCTTGTGAATCACCTCGTTGAGGCTCTCGAGCATAATTTTAAGCGGAATTGGCAGCATCGAAAGGCCCAAAACAATCAGTAATACAGGGTCTACGTAGGGAGCAAATTGTGCAAAGCCTAATGACTCAAGGCTAAAGGCAATCACGAACCCGAGTAAAATCGATGCGCTGAGCACACCATCTACAAACCATGTGTGTGCGTCAACGCTAACAAGGTCTGAGCGCAGCGATTTACTGCGGTGGGTCATGTAAAACGAAATGGCAAAACAACCCACCGTGGCAAATACGCCGTAAATCATTGCCAAATTGTATTGTGCAGCGTTTCCACCGCTAAACAGCGCGCTTACAGAGCCCACAACGGCGTATAAGCATGTGGCAATAATAATCAGCGATTTAAATAAGTTAAGGGTAGGTTCAATTGCGGTATAGCCGAAGTGAAATCGGTCGTCGTCTGGCATTTGTACCAAGTTAGCTACTTTTAGGGTAATAAGCGCCATAAAAAAAGCAATAAGTGAGTACACACCATCAAATAAAATAGCGTCTGAATGCGTCACAAAAGCGAAGCCAAATGCTAGCAACACAAAGAACCCTGCGGTATAAAAACTTAAGCGCAAAAGGCTCTTTTCTTTTTGTTCGTGAAAACCAATTGTCATGGTCTGTTCTGCAAGAAGTGATAACGGCGGGAGTGTACTCCGCTTTTAAAATTTTCATAGAGGGTTGAGCAAAAATATTGATGTATTTTTGCTCAAAACCCAGTGCGCTTATTCAGTTCTTATCGAGAGAACAGGTGTATACCGCAAGATAGTTTGATAATCTTGTGCATACCTTTGTTTAACAAGCTTTTTATTGCATGCAGTCACTTACCGATACGCCGGTGACTACCCTCAAAGGGGTGGGCGCCAAAGTTGCCGAAAAGCTTGAGAAACTTGGGCTGCGAACGCTGCAAGATGTCATTTTTCATTTGCCTCTTCGATACGAGGACCGCACTCGCTTATACAGCGTCGCCGAGCTGCATGGCTACCTGCACGTTTCAGTACAAGGAGAGGTCATTAGCGCCGACATTAAATATGGTCGCAAACGCATGCTCATTGTAAAACTCAATGACGGTACCGGTAGCATTAGTTTGCGATTCTTTCACTTTTCTGCAGCGCAATTGAAGGGATTTGCCACGGGCAATACCATTCGCGCATTTGGTGAAGTGCGCCCTGGTGCTGCTGGCATGGAAATGGCGCATCCGGAATATAAGATCATTGAGGGTGACAGCAAAGCCGGTATGGAAGAGACCCTTACGCCCGTTTATCCTACCACCGAAGGCGTCAACCAGCTGACTTTACGTAAACTGACCGAGCAAGCGCTCGCGCAGCTTGCTAAAGGTGCGTTAGCTGACTACCTTCCGAGTCAGCTTTATCCTGAACAGCTTAGTTTAAAAGACGCATTATTTTTAGTGCACCGACCGCCGGCTGATGTGGCGATAGATGAGCTTAGCGAAGGCAAGCATCCGGCACAAAAGCGTTTGGTGGTAGAAGAGCTTCTAGCGCATCATTTGAGTATGCTAAAGGTACGCAGTCAAGCAAAGGCAGACCCTGGCTTTGCGGTAATGCCTGACGACCCCTTAAAAGAAACATTTTTGCGCAGCCTTCCGTTTGCGCCAACCGGTGCTCAAAGCCGCGTGGTGACAGAAATTGAAACTAACTTGCGCTCGGGTCAGCCGATGATGCGTCTTGTGCAAGGGGATGTTGGCTCGGGCAAAACTCTCGTCGCGGCGCTTGGCGCACTATCGGTGGTAGGCGCCGGCTATCAAGTTGCATTAATGGCGCCCACCGAATTATTAGCGGAGCAACATGCGAAAAACTTCAGCGACTGGTTTACGCCGCTCGGCATAAAAGTTGGCTGGCTAGCCGGTAAGCTCAAGGGCAAGGCAAGGAGTGAGACGCTAGAAGCTTTAGCCTCAGGAGAGATTCAGGTATTGGTGGGAACCCATGCGATTTTTCAAGATGCGGTGCATTATCATAACCTAGCCTTGGTCATTGTAGATGAGCAGCATCGTTTTGGTGTGCATCAACGATTAGCCCTTCGCAAAAAAGGCGAAATGCAGGGTAAATATCCCCATCAACTTATTATGACTGCCACCCCCATTCCGCGCACCCTTGCGATGACGGCATACGCAGATTTAGATACCAGCATAATCGACGAACTGCCGCCGGGTCGCACGCCGGTGAAAACTGCCGTGCTGCCTGATTCTCGCAGAAGCGATATTATTGAGCGCGTGCGCCAGTCGGCATTAGAAGATAAACGCCAAATATATTGGGTGTGTACGCTAATTGAGGAGTCGGAAGTGCTGCAGTGTCAGGCGGCAGAAGACACCGCAGTGGGGCTTCGCACGGCTCTGCCGCAGTTAAAAGTAGGCCTTGTTCACGGTCGATTGAAGGCGCAAGAGAAGCAATCGATCATGGATGAGTTTAAAGCTGGAGACTTAGATCTTTTGGTTGCCACCACCGTTATAGAAGTTGGCGTAGACGTACCCAATGCCAGTTTGATGATCATTGAAAATCCAGAGCGACTTGGCCTTGCGCAACTGCATCAGCTGCGTGGTCGGGTGGGAAGAGGTTCAGTTGAAAGTCACTGCGTGCTAATGTATTCCAGCCCGCTATCTAAAACTGCAACTAAGCGACTGGGCGTATTGCGTGAATCTAACGACGGTTTTTACATAGCTGAAAAAGACCTAGAAATACGTGGCCCAGGTGAGCTACTAGGTACAAAGCAAACGGGCGTAGCCGACCTTAAAATTGCAGATTTGGTAAGAGACGCATATTTAGTGGATGAAATTAAAACGATGGCAGAGTATGTATGGCGCAACCATCAAAGTAATGCTCTGCAATTAATACAGCGCTGGCTTCCTTACCGGGACGATTATAGCAATGCATAAGCGGTTAAAGTGTGCGCACAAGCGATAAACAAGTCATTTTAGAGAGCGTGAGGAGAGAAGCACATGAAAGTCACCATGTTTAGTACCCAAGATTATGACAAGACTTTTTTTACAAGCCATTGCCCTGATGGCATAGCGCTCGATTTTCATGATGCGAAGCTCAATGAACACACCGCAGTATTAGCAAAAGGTGCACATGCGGTATGCGTATTCGTCAATGACACAGTCGATAAAGCCGTCATCGATTTACTTATCGACATGAATATTAGGCATATTGCGCTTCGCTGCGCAGGGTACAACAATGTTGATATTGATTACGCCAAATCGCAGGGTATGAGCTTATCTAGAGTGCCTGCCTACTCGCCAGAGGCTGTTGCTGAACACGCTGTGGCGTTAATGTTGTCGCTAAATCGCAAGCTTCATAAAGCATATAACCGAGTGCGCGACGATAACTTTGACCTAAATGGACTGCTTGGTTTTAACATGTATCAGCGTACCGTCGGCGTGTTAGGTACGGGTAAGATAGGAAGAGCGGTGATTGATATTCTGCTCGGCTTTGGCTGCGAGGTGCTTTGTTACGATATATTTGAGGCCAGCGAGCTTAAAGACAAAGCGGTGACCTATACCGATTTACCCACGCTAATGGCGCAATCTGACATCATCACTCTGCACTGCCCGCTGAATGAAAGTACAGAGCACATGATTAATGAACAAAGCATTAGCAGCATGAAAGACGGCGTGATGATTATTAATACCTCTCGCGGAAAATTGATTGACACCAAAGCGGTTATTAGCGGCATAAAGAGCAAAAAAATTGGATATTTGGGCCTAGATGTTTATGAGATGGAAGAAGATTTGTTTTTCAAAAACCGCTCTAACGAGATAATTGATGACGATGTGTTTCAACGTTTACAGAGCTTTCCGAACGTGATGATTACAGGGCATCAGGGCTTTTTTACAGAAGATGCGCTTACCCAAATTGCGCGAGTGACGCTGAGCAATATCGAACTCGCGGCAAAGGATGAACAAGACGCCGAGACCTTTTTGTAAGTTTTGCGCCCGTTAAAGTCATAATGTATAAAACCGCGCGCCCTAGATGCTAAGTATTCACCACACATGACTCATACTGTTATTTTAATTGAAGATACGGGCTCATTACTTGCCCATGAGCGAGCGCATGCATTAAGCGCTAAGACCGGTTTCAGCGTGCATGAAATTAAGCCCAATAAGCCGCCTAAACAGTTTAATCAGGCTCAATGGCAGTTAGTGTATACCCAAAATGGGCTAGCGCTTCGGCTCAGTAGTGAACCCTCATGGT
This sequence comes from Glaciecola siphonariae, assembly GCF_042652645.1. Lineage (NCBI taxonomy): Bacteria > Pseudomonadati > Pseudomonadota > Gammaproteobacteria > Alteromonadales > Alteromonadaceae > Glaciecola > Glaciecola siphonariae. The sequence continues at coordinate 556,377 of NZ_JBHSGU010000005.1, read as the reverse complement.
CGGATATTCGCGTAGATTTCGCGTCGGCAGCACTGCAATATCGCAAGCAACATGGCGGGGGGAAAAACGAGGCTATTGCTAAAGCGATTGGCATTAAGGGCAAACAAAGCCTGAATGTCGTTGATTGCACAGCAGGAATGGGCACCGATAGTTTTGTAATGGCTAGCGTGGGCGCTAAGGTAACCATGCTTGAGCGTAGCCCCGTGATTGCGGCATTGCTTGAAGATGCCTTACTGCGCCTAGAAGATGCAGATGACGCCTTTGCCCAATCGCTGCAACTGCACAAGCAAGATGCTACTGATTTTTTGTGTGAAGCCATCAACAGCAGCGCGCCGCAAAACATCGATGTGGTATATCTTGACCCGATGTTTCCGCACAAGAAAAAGTCGGCGCTCGTGAAAAAAGAAATGCAGGCATTTCAGATGTTGCTCGGTCCTGACAGCGACAGTGAGCAATTACTTACTAATGCACTCAAAACAGATGCTAAACGTATAGTTGTAAAGCGTCCCAATAGTGCTCCAGAGCTGGCAAATCAGCAAAATCGGACGGCTACCATGGCAATAAGATCGAAAAAGCATCGATTTGACGTATACATACTAAACTAAGCTGCGCTCTTGAATTACGCGGCTCGCCCTCCATGTATATGAACGGCAAACGAATATGCAAATATATGCTCTTTTGCATTCACTATTTGGTTTATATCAACCTTAAGGAATAATTATGATTGAAGTAGGTGCAACACTACCAGAAGCAACACTTAGCCACATCGATGGCTCTGATATGAAAAACCCCAGCACGAAAGACTTATTTGCGGGCAAAAAAGTCGCATTATTTGCTGTGCCAGGCGCATTCACGCCCACCTGTTCAGAGGCTCACTTGCCTGGATTTGTTGCCTTAGCTGATAAAATCAAAGCCAAAGGCGTAGACGAAATCATTTGTTTGTCGGTAAACGACGCATTTGTAATGAACGCGTGGGGTAAGGCTTCAAACGCAGAGCATATCACCATGGTAGCGGACGGCAATGCGAGCTTCACCAAAGCTCTTGGTCTCAGCATGGATACAGATACTTTTGGCGGTGTACGTTCCAGGCGCTACAGCATGTTAGTTGATGATGGCGTAGTGAAAGTACTTAACGCTGAAGAGGGCGGCGGTTTTGAGGTAAGCGATGCAGAGACCTTGCTAAAAGCGCTTTAATAGAAGGTTTTAAGCGCTAGCGATAAGCTAAACGCTTGAATTAAATAATGCAAAACCCTGCTGTTTGACTTGTGTCGGCCGCGGGGTTTTTTATTCGCGCAGCCATCACTAAACATCTATCTACGTAAGAGGACACGGTATGCCAGAGGGCCCAGAGATTCGATTAGCCGCCGATAAGATCGCAAAAGTAATAGAAGGGAAGCAGATTGAAGCCATTGATGTGGGTATGCCTCATCTTGAAGCGCCAGCTAAACAGCTGACAGGCCGCGTAGTCGAACAAGTTGAAACGCGTGGCAAAGCGATGCTGATTCATTTTGATAATCAGCAAACCATCTATTCGCACAATCAGCTTTATGGCGTGTGGAAAACTGCCAAACGCGGCCAGTTGCCGAATACCAAACGCTCCTTGCGCTTAGCCTTACACACTCAAGACAAGAGCGCTATTTTATACAGTGCGTCTGATATTGGAGTGTATCAGCGCGGTGAGTTAAGTGCTCATCCGTTTTTGAGTAAAATTGGGCCGGACATTTTGCAGGCCGATTTACGTTGGCAAGAGGTGCGCAAGCAATTAGAGGCAAAGCGGTTTTGTAATAGGGGTTTGAGCGCGCTCTATTTAGACCAACATTTCATTGCCGGCATTGGCAATTATTTACGCACCGAAATCTTATTTGCAGCTGGCGTTCATCCCGACTTTAAACCTAAACAGTTAAGTCGCGAGAAACTCGCCGCACTGGCAAAACAAACGCTAGTTGTAGGTAGGCGCGCTTATGATACGCGAGGACATACTGTGCCTGATAGTTTGAGTAAAAAGCTAGCAAAAACAAAGGGAAGCTATGAGAGCGTGCGTTTTATGGCGTTTAATCGAGAGGGCGAGGCGTGCCGAATATGCACTTGCCCGATAGAAAAAGGGCAAAGAAACGGACGCAGGATATATTGGTGTCCGCAGTGTCAGCCAGTATAAAAAACCTCACTAAGCGTATAGCCGTGTTTTAAAAAAGTCATAAAGTCCAATATTGCGTAAAGCACTTATACAGTTGTGTGCCACTGAGCACTGACGCAGATGGAAAGTGAAGCATTACAATCAAATTACAGGGTGCTAGCACTTCATGAACGGCGTCTGGATTGTCGAGTTCGTCAATATTGAGAACGCGTGCCATTACGCTGCCTTTGTTAACGCGTTCACCCGGTGCTACGCAATACTCGACCATACCACCGAAATCGGTATACAGCGTTTTATAATCTTCAAGCTTTACGCCCACTCGCTCCATATCAGAAGGCCTAAAGTCTTCATAGCGCAAAACGCCTTTGCACGCCAAATATCCCAAAATGCTCTCAGCATCTTTTTGCCCTTCATCAAAATCTATTACTTCTTGACTGCCCATCTCTAGAGTAAAAGCCTCAACACCGAAGTCGTGGGATCTTCCTGTTGTTTCTTTAAGCGCATCTTGTAAGCTCCACCATGGGCAGAAAGTCGCTTCGTCGAGTGCGCCCGCAAATTTATTAGGTATAAAAATACAATGAGGAATGGAAAACTGTTTTGCCGCGGCATACGCATATTCAGGAATATAGGCGTGACGAGTAGACACCGGCCCATTGTGCAAATCAAGCACAATGTCGGCGTCAATCGCGATGTGCTGAAGGGTTAGATTGAGCTGCTGAGCCAAGCCAAGGCCCCAAGGCTGGTTAAGTTTGTTGGCAATGCTCTGTTTAAGTTGTTGGCGAAACTTCTGCTTAATGATGCTTGTTGTGTCTTGAGCATCTACACTGCTGACAAAGCTGTTAACGAGCGTTTCGTCATAAAAATAACCCCGATTCCAATTTGTTCCATTAACAGGATCAAATCGTCCCAAAGTATACTCGCCAGCTTTTATATTGGTACCAACCGGATTGCAATTAGGTACTAAGATAATGTCACCATGGATTTGATGCGTTTTAAGCGCCTGAATGAGATGGTAAATCACCACATTACCCTGCACCTCAGCGCCGTGAATGGAGCTTTGAATGTAAACTGTTGGGCCAGGTAATTCATCGCTTATGCGGTAAATCGGCACGTTTAAACTTCGACCGGATGCATTTTGTGCCACCGCTACGTGACTTTTAATCACCGACTTTTGCAAACTATTTGACATGCTCTACCTGTTCTACGGTTCAAACTAATAAAGAATTTACCGCACTTGTGCGATAATCTCGACATAAGATGCAGGTCAGGGCGTAAATTACATGGAAGCATGGGTATTATTTGGCATATTGATTGTGTTGGCGCTGTTTGGTGGCTCAATATTAAGCTTTGTGCATATTGGCAAAATTAGTGAGCTAAGACGCCAGCTAGAGGCTTTCAAGGCATTATTGCTCAAACACCAGGCGCAAATAGTTGAGCTTGAAAAGAAAGTAGCGGGCACAACACCAGAAACAATTCCCCCAAGTGTGAGCAAAACTGCAGACCAAAATGACGACGAGACATCAGTAGGTGAGCAAGCCCAAGCCCTTGCAAATAGTGATGCAGTGTTACCTCAAACCGAACCTACTCCTGTATTACCAAGCGCTACTCCAGCTAGTTCGAATGAGCCTGTTAATTCAGCATCAGCGGCAGTTACATCCAAGACGTCTACATCCAGGACATCTACATCCAAGACATCAACATCTGCACCAGTAAGCGATAAATCTGTGTCAAAAGGTTTTCAGCTAGAAAAATTTTTGATGGGAAATGGTTTACTTTGGTTGGGTGCAATCGTTCTTGCGCTGGGCGGTGTGTTCCTAGCTAAATACAGTATTGAAGCAGGGCTGTTTCCGCCGCAGCTGCGCATTATATTAGGTGCAAGCTTTGGATTACTCTTGGTGGGTGCAGCAGAATATCTTTACCGTTTTCCCAAGCGTTTTAACATTAATACACCGGTAATAAGCGCAGCACTTGCAAGTGGAGGGGTCATTACGTGTTTTTCCATGGTGCTGGTGGCCTTTGATTTTTATGCATATCTCTCACCTATTGTTGCCTTTGCTTTGCTGGCTATCATCTCGTTATCTGCGGCATGGCTGTCACTGCGTTTGGGGCCAATTTTGGCTGCCATTGGGGTAATAGGTGCTTATGCGGTGCCCGCGTTAATATCCACCGGCTCGAACAATGTTTTGATACTGCTTATTTACGTAAGTGCGGTGTCATTTTCAGCGATATGGATTCATCAGATTGTACAACGCGCGTGGCTTTGGTATCTCGGCCTGTTGGGGCATATGGCTTGGTTTGTGATAGCGATTTATGTGTCGAGTGAATCTGCGCTGATGTATGAACTCGATACCCAAGGCTATCAAAATCTTGGCGTGCTTACCGCGTTTGCTTTGCTGTCGGTGTATTTGTTTGTGCTGCTACCTATTTTAGGCTGGAATTTAAGCGAACGCTTTGACGCCGCGCTGTCGGTAAAACAGATGCTCATGCCGCGCAAAGAGCATTTGGGCATTTTGCTCCCCATTGCAGGCCTTATTCTATACGCCTTAGCCTATTATTACGACAGTGCTTTTTATCCCTCCTATTTGTGGACGCTCATTGTGTTTTCTGCGCTCATGCTCGCAGCCCCAATTAGGCACAGTGCTTTTGATACATGGCCGTTTTTAGCGCTAGGTTTTACGGTTTTTATGTATTTGTTGATGCCGCAAAACTACGATTACAGCGACAATGTATTTGTATTCACCGGCGGCTATTTGCTTGCTCAGATTGCCGCGCTCATTGGGCTTGTTTACGCTTTTTTGATGATGAGACTTCGCCCAGAGCGTCCGGCGTTTGCTCTTTTGCTCGTAGTGGGACCTCTTGGCATTATGAGTCTTAGTTATGCCTTAAGTAATGCCGACGCTGCTAGCTTGCTTTATCCACTGTTTGCGCTTGAACTTGGTATTATTGGTCTGGTGTTCGCCTATTTCGCGCTCAAAGCCTCACGCGACTTTAACAAGCTTGCATATTTGCTGCTAGCAAATGGTGCGCTCACGCTAACCTTTACCATGTTGCTGTCGGCTAGTGTGCTCACACTCGCAATTGCCATACAAATTTGCTTAATGGCGGTACTGAGCAGAAAGTATCTGCTCACCTTGCCGCACTGGTTGTATAAAGCAGCGATGTTAGTGGTGTTGGCGCGCTTAAGTTTCGCGCCTTGGCTACCTGAATATGCAGACGAGCGTTTGTTAGGCATACATTGGTCAATGGTCATTTATCCATTAGTTTTTGCGGTTTTGTGGTTTGCGCGTCGACATATTACAGAGCCTAGCACGCGTATCTGGTTGGGCGGAGCCTTACTGCACTTAGCTGCGCTTTTTGTTACCACTGAAACAAGCTATTTACTAACCGGCGGGTACCCAGATTTTGGCGCCCTTAGCTTTGAACAATCGGTGTTGTTGTCAATGAACTGGTTAATTTTGGCCTCTGTTTACTTGTGGCGTGCTAAAGCACTCGATGCACCGGAGCACGCAAAAGGCGTATCAAGCAAATTGCTCTACAGCATTTTCGCTGTTTTGCTGATGTTTGGCGCCGGTTTGATACATATCGATGTGTCTGTTTTCAATTCGCCATTTATAAGCGCGCAGCCAACCGGCACGAGCCCATGGCTTAACTACTTAATTCCTCTTTGGCTGATACCTGCCTTAACGCTAGGTGCAGGACTTAAATGGCAGCTTTTTCATAAAGACTTTGTCAAGCCAGCATCTATCATTGCTAGCGCCATGCTCTTTATGTATATCAATGGCGTGGTGCGATTAGTGTATAACGCGGAACTTTCATTGTTTGCAGCAAGTGTGCAACAGGCAGAGCTATATACTTATTCTATTTTATGGCTGGTTATCGCAATTGCGGTCATTGTGCTGGCGCAGTATTTGATGCGCAACAGCCTTAATCGCTTGGGATTTTCTATCCTTGCGCTGGTGGTGCTAAAGGCATTCTTAATTGATATGTCTAACTTAGAAGGTTTATTCAGAGCCTTATCATTTATTGGCTTAGGGTTGTCTTTAGTGGGCATCGGTTGGTTGTTTCAGCGATTTAAACGAAGTCATGATGAAGCGTTACCACATGAAGATGCGCCGCAGGGTGACTCGCAGCACAAGCAGGAAACAATATGAGTCAGCATCGTGATGTGGTAGTTATTGGTGCAGGCGCTGCGGGTCTTTTTTGTGCCGCTGAAGCCGGCAAACGCGGACGTAAAGTCGAGGTGCTAGATCATGCCAAGCGCCTTGGCGGAAAAATACTCATGTCGGGAGGCGGGCGCTGTAATTTCACAAATATGTATGCGTCGCCAGAGAACTTTATTTCGCAAAACCCGCATTTTTGCAAGTCGGCATTAAGTCGTTATACCCAGTGGGATTTTATTGCCTTAGTAGAGCAATACTCAATTGCCTACCATGAAAAAACCTTGGGGCAGCTTTTTTGTAACGACACCGCAAAAGACATTGTTGATATGCTGATGCAAGAATGCAAACAGGCCAATGTAGTGGTGAGCAATCGCTGTGAAGTGGGCGACATTCGTTTTGAAGATGGTTTGTATTACGTACAAAGCGCCAAGGGTGAATATATCGCTCCCTCACTAGTCATCGCTACCGGCGGACTGAGCATGCCAAAACTTGGTGCAACGCCCTTTGGTTACAAAGTGGCTGAACAATTTAACATTCCTATTATACCTACGCGCGCCGCACTGGTGCCCTTTACCCTGCATGAACACGATAAAAGCGTGCTTGGCGAGCTCAGCGGGATTTCGGTAGATGCATCAGCCGGATGCAACAATACCCAGTTTAACGAAAACATATTGTTTACCCACAGAGGATTAAGCGGGCCAGCGGTCTTGCAAATTTCTAGCTATTGGGAGCCGGGTCAAGCGGTTGACTTTAATTTATATCCCAATGGCGATTTATATGAGGTACTGAGCAAAGAGCAACAGCAATCGCCCGACGCACAGCTGTCGACCGCGCTGGCAAAAGTCTACCCAAAGCGGTTTGTACAAAGCGCACTGCCCTATTTGAATGTAGAAAACAAACCCCTTAAGCAATATCAAGGTAAGCAACTCGCACAAGCGGCTCAAGCCTTTATGCAGTGGCAGCTCAAACCAAACGGCACAGAGGGTTATCGCACCGCAGAAGTGACGCTCGGCGGGGTTGATACCGACTACGTGTCGTCAAAAACAATGGAATGCAAATCGCAGCCCGGTCTTTATTTTATAGGCGAAGTGCTAGACGTAACCGGATGGTTAGGCGGGTATAACTTCCAGTGGGCATGGTCGAGCGGATATGTGGCAGGGCAGGCGGTGTGAGTTGGGAAGTCAGAACAAAGTTCTAACTTAAGAAAAATTAAACTTAGCTAATATTATCTGCGTTAAAAAGAGTTTAGCAACATGGCCAGAGGAAGGCGGTTAGCAAGTCACAAAGACTTTATCAACAGCTTAAAAAAGGGTTCGGTTGAGGCTTTGAAAAAGAGTATGTTCCATGGTTGCGTGCTCAAGATGCTCCAAGCAATAGAGATAGCGAAAAGTAATCGGTTTAAAAACCAATAAAACTCATCATTTATTATCAAGTTACTCCGCGTCCTTACGACTAAGTTCTGCTTGGAGAGCCGACCTTCCATCCTTCAGCTTTGATATATCCTCGATCGGCGGACAACCGTAGAGTTTTCTGTATTCTCGACTCAGTTGAGAAGGACTATCGTAACCAACTGCATACCCCGCATCCGCTGCGTTAAGGTTATCCGAAATCATCAGTCGTCGTGCTTCTTGTAAGCGCAGCCTGGTTCTAAATTGTAAAGGACTGACGCCAGTGGCATCTTTAAAATCTCGGTAAAGAGAAGATCGACTACGAGCGGTGATATTGAGTAACGCAGCAAGATCAAAAGGTTCAGCATAGCTGTCGCTTAGAAAATCTATGGCTCGCTCAACCGGCTCAGTACGGTTATCGTTTACCACAAATTTTCTAAGCTGCGCTCCATACGGTCCGTGCAATACCCAATACAAAATTTCTTGCTCGTAAAGTGGTGCGAGGTGCTGAATATGCTTTGGCTCATTGAGTAAACAAACCAGCCGTGCCACTGCGGACAATAAGCCCGGCGACGTATTTGCTATACCCACTGATACAAGCGGCTTAGCCGGTGGCATTTCATGACGCATTTTTAGTAACACATCACGATCAAACATAAGTTGCACACAGATATAAGGTATTTCTTTACTCGCCCGTGTTACTGCCCCAATCACCGGCACGTCGAAGCCAGCAATCAAATATTGACCTGCCCCATAGCGAATTTGATTCGCGCCAACATGAACACTTTTTGCACCTTGGACAATCACACAAAACGATGGCCTATAAAATGCTGGAACCGGATCTGTCGGGTTTAGTGAATAGAACAGATTTAACCTTGGAATGATCGTTTCGTACTGATCTGGGCTAACCATGTGCTGAAGTGTTGTCGAAACAATGTGACTTGTATCGATTTCAACTTTGGTTTGCTTGAGAGCCGATGCCTTTTCTTTATTCATCTATCTATATTCAATTTAAATAGTAAGCAAATAACTATAACTGTGTGTAATACAGCGCCTTAAAGTTTTTCTCCATCTAAGGCTCGCTCAAACTTAGGTAAATCTAGGAAAGCCCGAACGTTCACTACCTTACTTTGCCGGAACTTAAAAAACCAAGCGTATTCGTTAGTATAAAGCTCGCCCGTCTTCAATGGTGTTTGTGCAGTGAAGTGTATTACCACGGTATCAGCATCAGCAAATGTTTTCCATTTTGTCGGGCGCAAGGGTTGAGCGATAATCTGATTAAAAGGCTCTACTAGTGCTTTAAACTCATCGAGGTTGTAGGTACCAGCCGTTCGTGTCGAACCAATTATCGTCCACGCCATATCGTTTGATAGAAGCGAAAATGGGTCGCCAGTGCCATCAGCCCATTCTTGGAACGCCATCTCCACAAGCTGCTGTTTAATTTCACTGAAGCATCTTCCGCGCTAACATTTAGCGCAAAAGCCGTAATCGGAGTAAATAAAAATGTGCTTGTAATAAAGTTTATAAAATTTTTCATTGACTGATGTCTGTTGAGCAAGTTAATTTAGACCACTGAGCGAGTTCCAATAGGCGTCGCGCGAAATCACTTCCAATAAATTCCAGCGCATCCGAACCGGCAGCGAATCGCATTGGGGGATTTTCTTCTCGGGTGAGAGTGACAAGAGCATCACCAAGCTTGGCGGGATCTCCCGCTTGAGCGTGACTAATCTCGTCAAACATCGATTTGTGTTCGGCATTGCTGTCTGCATAGACTGGAATGTCAATATCGCCGTAGCTTACTGAACTAGCGTCAAGAAAATCAGTCCGAAAGAATCCAGGCTCAACGATAGTAACCTTGATTCCGAATGATTCCAGCTCGTCTGCCAGGCCCTCAGACCATCCTTCCAACGTAAACTTACTTGCACAATATACCGATGAACCGGCGTAACCGCGTGCTCCGCCGATAGAAGAGACATTAAAAATATGTCCTGACTTTTGTTTACGCATTAGCGGTAAAACCTCGCGCGTAACATCCATCACACCAAACACATTAACCGCAAATTGACGCTCAATAGCTCGAGAACTGACTGTCTCGAATCGCCCCATTTGACCGTAACCAGCGTTGTTTACTAGCACATCAATCCGTTCAAAATGCTTCACCGCTTCGGTCACTGCATTAGTAATACCTTGTTGATTAGTAACATCCATATCAAGGGCAACTAAGTCTTTATGTTCACCAAAGCGTTCGACCAAGCCCTTCGCATTTCTTGCGGTCGCCACTACCTTATCTCCATGACGTAAGGCAGCACGAGCCATATCTAGCCCTAGCCCTCGCGATGCACCTGTAATAAACCAAACTTTCTGAACCATAACTAGCCTCCACAATTATTTTATGAAAGCTTAGCAAAGTTGCTCCTTAGACCCTATCACGATCCTCTCATAGTATTGCACAATACTCCCAATCTCACGATTTGTAAGCCAGGCACTACTTTTGAAAAAACGCAAAAATACAAAAAACTGCTACTTGTCGTTAATTCCATTCTCAATTTTTTCTTTTCTACCTTTAGCGCAGAAACGTAGTGCACTCACGAATACATTTTCGGGATGCTTTTCAACTTCAATTTGAGTTATCAACTTGGTAATTTCAGAAGCGGTTGCAACGTTCGATGACTCTAGCCTTGGTTTAAGCAATTGCAGTAATTCGCCGAGAGTGTATTGGTCACCCTGACCATCAATGACTGCCTCTGCCCATATTGCATCGAATTTTAGCCCAGCCCTAGAAAAAGTAGATGGCAGATGAAATCCCATAGACTGATCAACTCCTTCTTTGTGAAGCATTGTATCGAGCATAGAAGCGCCTCGTTGGTGAGCGGGCATGGCTGTAACCACTCCTGGGCAAATAGTAGAATCACTTTCTTCAAAAACAACTAAACCGTCTTCCCGCAACCAAGGCAATAGTTCTGCAAGTACTTTATCAGGACTGGGGAGATACATTAACACTCGGCGACCTACCACTGCATCAAATGAGGAAAGCTCAACGTCTTTAAGGAACTCGGGAGCGTCAGTCAAATCAGCTTGGGAAAATTGAATATTTTGTTTCCCTGCTTTTTCAATATATTGTTGAGCTAACGATAACATTTCTTTACTGCGATCAATGGCTAGGACACTACCAGAAGAGCCAACAATATCACATAAAAGTTCCGAGACCTCACCAGGACCGCACCCAAGTTCAAGAACATTCATACCTTCACAAATTCCCGCAGTTTTAAACAGTCTTTCTGTTGTTGAATTATCTCTCTTCACTCATTAATCCTCTGTTTTTTTATAAGCAAAAGCCTATTATCCGACACTAAGTCGGAATATTTGAAATGTTTGGATGCTTTAATTTTTTATTTTCAGATCATAGAATGACTGAAAATTCCATGAGTATTAAGTTTCTTTTTCACTAAGGACTTGCTGTCTGGTTCTTTGCTCTACCTCGTTGATAGTAAATTTAACGGAAATATACGATGCTAAAACCGTTATTACAAACAGCATGTTGCGCGCATTCTCTAAGCCAGCGACAGCCACCAAGCCAGGAATCCTGCTACGCTAAACCCGAATAAGGTCAGCACATATTTTATGTATATTGAACAATATACATAAAACTAAAGTTAATTACTTTTTAAAACACGACAGCAGCGCTGTAAAGCGGGTTTCGTGATGCTCCAGATACTGAACTCAAGTTCCACGAGCAAGTGCTAATTGATAGCTACTATCCTGTTTAAATTGTTGTGTTGAGACATTTATTTAGATGAATACGTATGCACAAGTTGTTAATTATATGTTAATGCGTGTATGAATAAAAAGAGGTGCTGGCCTAAATCGCTGTCGCTAATCTCAGAGCAATAAATTAAAGCAACTGAGAGCGGTATTTTTCCAGATTCGCCTACTACTACACATACAACTTTGGAGCATTATCATGAAAACTAACACAACAATGCTTAAAGGATATGGCAAATGGATTGTCGCGGTTATCTTATACATTGTGGCGCACACAGCTAGTGCAGAAGCCATCCTACATGCCTTTAATTGGCGTTACAGCGAGGTCGCCAATAAAGCGCAAGAAATCGCCAATTTAGGTTATAAAAAAGTGCTTGTCTCACCTGCCTATAAGTCGTCTGGCAATGAATGGTGGGCTCGCTATCAGCCCCAAGATTATCGAGTTATTGATAATCCACTTGGCGACACACAAGACTTTAGAGCTATGATTCAGGCGCTTCGTTCTCGCGGCGTAGACGTTTATGCCGATATTGTTTTTAATCACATGGCTAATGAGTCTTGGAAGCGCTCAGACCTCAATTATCCTGGCACAGATGTTTTAAACGAATATCGCGCAAATTGGACAGAGGCAAACCGCAATAAGCTCTTTGGCAATCTTAACTATAACTTTTTGTCGGCAAATGATTTTCACCCGCCAGGCTGTATCTCTAACTACAGCAACCCAGGTGATGTTCAGTATTGGCGCTTATGCGGCGGCAATGGTGATGCGGGTCTTCCCGACCTCGACCCAAATAACTACGTGTTAGGTCAGCAGCGGGCATACCTGCAAAAACTTAAAGATTGGGGTGTAAAAGGCTTTAGGATAGACGCCGCAAAGCATATGACGAATTATCATATCAATCGGGTGTTCACCAACTCTATTAAAAGCGGTATGCACATATTTGGAGAGATTATTACCACCGGCGGTGCAGGTACTGCTGAGTATGATAATTTTCTTGCGCCGTATTTAAATTCCACCGGGCACTCAGCCTATGATTTTCCGCTGTTTTCGCAAATTCGCAGTGCTTTGGGCTATGGTGGCTCTATGAGTCAGTTGGTCAACCCGGGTGCCTACGGTCAAGCGCTGTCTGGCAGCAAGGCTATTACCTTTAGCGTAACGCATGATATTCCTTTAAATGCTGGATTCCGCTATCAAATTCTTAACGCCACAGATGAGCGCCTCGCTAACGCTTATATCTTTGGTCGCGATGGTGGCACGCCCTTGGTGTATTCTGATCATAACGAGAGTGGTGATAATCGCTGGAATGATTTGTATAACAACAATGATATTAAGGGCATGCTGCGTTTTCATAATGCAACGCAAGGTCGCTCACAGAACGTGATCAAGCACAACAACTGCATAATCCTGTTCAATAGAGAGCATGTTGGCATTGTTGGCATTAACAAATGCAGCTCAGGTCAAGACGTTTGGGTGAATACAAATGCTGAAAACTTATGGTGGTATCGCAACTATAAAGACACCTTAAGCAGCAACGTACAAAATATCAGAAGTAAGTGGCATAAGTTTTACTTGCCCGGTAGAAAAGCCAGAATGTGGCTAATTCAGTAAGGCTTAATGAAAAGCGCAGCATTAATATGCTGCGCTATTTTATCATTTTCGGACTAAGTAAGTGACTCACATGCTCCTCTAAATATCGCTTTGCAAAAGCGATGCGTTGAGAACGCAGGGATTTGCGCTGCCACACTAAGAAAAAGTCATTGTTTAAACGGTCTCCACTTAGGCTCACAACACTGCGTTTATTTAAGTGATGCTCTGCTATGTGGAAAGGGACTACGCTCCAAGATGGCGTTTGTGCACACATTTTGATTATGGTTCGTAGATCGGGGCAAAAAATCTGTGCTTCCGGTAGAACAATTTGGGAAGCAAATTGTGCCATAAAATTAGCCACAAGCGCTAAGTCTGCATCGTAGGCAATTAAGGGATACTTCAGCACTCTTTGTGTATCAAACTCCTTTTCATTTGGATGCTTAATGCTTGGGTGTGCGATTAACATGAGTTGTTCTTTCCCAAGCTTTACAAAGTCAAGTTTAGGATCGTCTGGGCTGGAGGCAGTAATGGCCAAGTCAATCTCATTATCGAGCAACATTTGATACAACCTTGCCCTTCCTCCCAGTTGCAAATGGGGCCTTATCCCCCTAAGCGACAAAGCACAGGTAACTGAGCTGCAATAATCTGCAAATTCTCCAGGCATGGCAATGCGTACAACGCCACTTAAGGTTTTACTTAAGCCGCGTCGCTGTTCAACCGCATTGCTCAAAGCGTCAAGATGAGTCGAAACCGACGCTGCCAAATCATCAGCAGCCGGCAGTGAGTTAACGCCTTTTTTCGTTCGACTAAAGAGAGGATATCCTAAGTGGCTCTCTAAACTTTGAATGTGCTGGGTAACGGTTGGTTGAGTCATGCCAAGTGTTTGTGCCGCTTGTCTCATTGTTCCCAACCTATATACGCTGATAAAGGTGCGTAGATGTTCAATATGCATATGACGGCCATAAAAATAATTATCACAACAATGAAATATGTTTAATTTATTTATCGATGATATGCAAGCAAACTATCCACTTTTTAATGAGGGGACAAATATGAGTATCGGAAAAATTATTATTATTGCCACATCACATGCCAGCATGGGTTCGCTTTCATCGCCAGAGACCGAAGCGACTGGAATTTGGTTTGAAGAGTTGGCGGTACCCTATTATGAGTTTGTAGATGCCGGCTATCAGGTGGATATTGTATCGATCGCTGGTGGCGCAATCCCAATTGATCCTAGAAGTCGCAATAACAAGGATGAAAACGTTGATGCCGTTGAGCGTTTCATTGAAGACGAACACGCCATGACGAAAATTAAAACAAGTGTGTCAATTGAGGGAGTGAACTTTGCCGAATACGAGGCGCTGTTTTTTCCTGGCGGCCATGGCGCCATGTGGGATTTTCCAAACCACCCTATTTTAGCAGACGCGATTTCAGTTGCCCTAGACGAACAGCGCATTGTTGCTGCCGTTTGTCATGGACCAGCTGCTCTAGTTGGGGTAAAAGACTCTACGGGTGCATATGTGGTGAAAGGCAAGCGTGTTGCCGGTTTTACCAATACTGAGGAAGATGCCGCTGGCCTTACTGAGCAGGTTCCCTTTTTGCTGCAAGATGCACTGATTCGAATGGGAGCTAAGTATGAGTACGGTGACGACTTTACTCCTTTTGTTGTGCAAGACGGAAGCTTGATCACTGGGCAAAACCCTGCATCGTCACATTTGATAGCGCAGCATGTGATTGCGAGCCTCAGCTTAGGCAGCAAAAACTCAGGTACCAAATAATGAGTAAACAACTTATCTCCACAAGCTTTTTGCTTCTGGCCTTAAGCCTATTGCACCGCATCGCCATAGCTGATGAGCATAAGGTGATTAATGTGCACAACGATCTCCGATATATCGCTACGAATAACTTGAATAAGGAAATTGCTTCGTCTGCGCTGACAACGAAAAAACACTTGTACGGTCTAGGCATGCCTAAAGGTTTAAACAAAGAAATCGTAGTAATTGATAGTCAAGTTTATAGCTCTGGTTTTGAAGAATTCCAATATGCGACGCAAAAACAGCATGTCGATGCCGGTGAGCAGCAGTTTGACTTTTTGGTCTATGCGCATATTCCGAGGTGGCGAGACATTGCGGTGCCAGAATCGGTTGTAAGTTTTGAACAGTTTCAAGTGTTTTTAGAAAAGCAGTTACAAATGCACAATATCGACACTGAAACAGGCTCAATGTTTCAATTGCTTACTGAAGTTGAAGAGCTTCACTGGTTTGTTGTGGGGGGGATGGGCAACTTAAGCCCTGATCCGCTTAGCAGTTTTCTAAGACAAAAGGTGAAAGGTGGCCTGAACCGCAGAGCCATTCATGCTGTGGGTGCTTTCACTCAAGCATATGCAGGGCGCGCCACCGCAGGGCAAAATCATGTGCATATGCATTTTGTTACTACCGATGAACTTCCTCGCTTCGTAGGACATATAGATAACCAAATGCGTTTGCGACGTGGAGCTGTGTTAA
Organism: Glaciecola siphonariae; assembly: GCF_042652645.1. NCBI lineage: Bacteria > Pseudomonadati > Pseudomonadota > Gammaproteobacteria > Alteromonadales > Alteromonadaceae > Glaciecola > Glaciecola siphonariae. The sequence goes on along the minus strand of NZ_JBHSGU010000005.1, from coordinate 540,838 downwards.
AGCTCCCATTGATACCTTCTCAGTAAATAATAAAAGCTATCAAACGACAACTCTATATTAAAAAGGAAAACCCATGCACTACCTTCATACCATGCTACGCGTAAAGGACCTCGATAAAGCTTGTCACTTTTTTTGTGACTTACTCGGTTTGAAAGAATTTAATCGCTATGAGAATGAAAAGGGCCGTTTTACGCTGGTGTTTTTATGCGCACCAGACGACATCGAACATGCCAAGGCACGTAAAGCGCCTTTAATTGAGCTGACCTATAACTGGGACAACGAAGAGGAATATGGCAACGGGCGCGCCTTTGGTCACTTAGCTTACCGGGTAGAAAACATTTACGACACTTGCCAAAAGCTGCAAGACAATGGCGTGACTATTTTGCGCCCGCCCCGCGACGGTCACATGGCCTTTGTAAAATCCCCTGATGGCATCTCAATCGAAATCCTGCAGGCGGGGGATGCGTTGTCCCCAGTAGAGCCTTGGGCATCGATGGAAAATACAGGCACATGGTAGGTTAATTTCCATCTATTTTTCGTGGTGATGGTGATCATCTTCTACTAAAGCATCTTCATGATGATGCTCATGTTCATTTTGGTGACCATCGTTACCATGATGGTGCTCATGCTCGTCAGCGTGTCCGTCATCACCGTGGTGATGTTCGTGTTCGTTATTATGCCCATCGTCGCCGTGATGATGTTCGTGCTCTGAGGCATGACCATCATCTACGCCATGATGATGCGTATGCTCATTGTTGTGAGCATGGTCTTGATGATGGTGCGCTTCGTCCTCAACATGGCTTGACGTGCTATGGTGATGTTCGTATTCATCGGCATGCCCGTCGTCACCATGGTGGTGTTGATGTTCATTTGCGTGTCCATCGTCGCCATGATGGTGCTCGTGTTCGTTCATGTGACCATCAGCACCGTGGTGGTGTTCGTGTTCCGTTGTGTGGCCATCATTGCCATGATGGTGAGTGTGCAATTTTCCTTCAATTGCATTCCCCTCAGAGCTTTCATGTGCATAGCTTGCATTTGCGATAAGAAAACTGGCAGCTACTGCCAAAAGAGATTGATATAGTTTTTTGTTTACAGAACGTTGAGCCATAGTCGCGATGTTCCTATTGAGAGCGTGTCGCATTAAACGTGATCTTAGGATAGGAGATTCTGCTCTCATGGCAAGGAATTACTAGCTTATCTGAGACCAAAGCATAAAAAATCGCAAGGTTCTGTCTAAAACAATGCAAAAAACGAAGTTTTTACCTCAAACATCCTGCACTGCGTCCTTCGGGCCAACCTTTGTTTTTTGAATCATTTTAAAACTCTGCTTTCGAGCGTCGTGAGCACATTTAGGCCAATTAAATAGTTTTGTTTCCAATCGAAACCAGAGCAACGGTGACAAATCAGAAGAAGCAACAAAAATGCCCTACTTGTATTATCAACAAGGCTGAGGAAGGCGAGTGTTGACTTTACAAGCAAGGCAATGCTTTGACGCGCGTGAAACTATTTAGGCGTGTATAACTTACTCAACCGGCATGGTCGTTTGCATGCCCGTTTGTTTGCCTGCTAGCCAGCGATAAAACAGCGGCGTAAGCAATAAGCCAAATACAGTGACACCAATCATGCCTGCAAATACAGCAACACCCATTGCTTGTCGCATTTCTGCGCCGGCACCACTGGCAAGTACTAAGGGTAAAACGCCCATGATAAAAGCTATCGATGTCATCAAAATAGGGCGCAAACGTAACTTGGCGGCTTCTATTACCGCATCAAACGCAGACTTACCCGACTGCTGTAGCTCTTTTGCAAATTCGACAATTAAAATCGCATTTTTTGTTGCCAAGCCCACCAGCACTATTAAACCTATTTGAGTGAAGATATTATTGTCACCACCGTAAATCATCACACCTGTCATGGCGCTTAGTAAGGTCATAGGCACAATTAAGATAATCGCGATGGGCAGGGTTAAACTCTCATACTGTGCTGCTAGCACCAAAAACACTAACAATACAATAAGCGGAAATACAAACAGCGCCGTGTTACCCGCCAACTCTTGCTGATAAGCTAAGTCAGTCCACTCATAATCAACACCAAGCGGTAATGTACTTTCAAGAATTTTTATCATGGCCGCTTGTGCTTCACCAGAGCTGATACCCGGTGCTGGGCCTGCGTTAATGTCGGCCGTGGTATAGCCGTTGTAACGCATTACGCGGTCAGGGCCTGCTACGTTAGATATACTTACAAACGAACCGAGTGGCACCATGTCGCCGCTTGCGTTACGCAATTCGAGCTGCTCTATTTGCGAAGGCTCTTGACGAAAACTTTGGTCGGCCTGCAGATTCACCTGATAGGTGCGCCCAAACTGATTGAAGTCGTTTACGTATAGCGAACCAAGATACACTTGCATAGTACGGAATATGTCACTAATTGATACGCCTTGGCTTTTGGCTTTGTCGCGATCAATATCCACTTGCAGTTGCGGTACATCCACTTGGTAAGAAGAAAACACACCGGCTAACTCTGGTGTTTGCCATGCTTGTTGCAAAACTTGCTGAGTAACATCATACAAAGCGTTGTAACCTAAGTTGCCTTTGTCGAGCAATTGCAGTTTAAAGCCGCCAATTGTGCCTAAACCCTGCACCGGAGGTGGTGGAAATATCGCAATAAAGGCTTCTTGAATAGCACCAAACTGCGCACCTAAGTCGCCAGCAATGGCGTTTGCACTGAGCGCATCTGAGTCGCGCTGGTCAAAATCTTTTAAGGTCACAAAAACAATGCCCGAGTTAGTACTATTGGTAAATCCGTTGATGCTTAAGCCAGGAAAGGCTACGGTGGACTCAACACCCGGGTGATTTAAGGCAATTTCTGACATTTCACGAATAACGTCTTCAGCGCGGTCGAGCGAGGCGGCGTCGGGCAGTTGCGCAAAGCTCACCAAATACTGCTTGTCTTGACTTGGCACATAGCCGGTTGGCGTATTATTAAGTTGAACACCGGTTAATGCCACTAAACCCACATAAAGCACACCTACAATGGCGCCCGAACGCAGTATCTTTTTAATACCCAGCATGTATTTTTGTTGGGTAAAATTAAAGAAACGGTTAAAAGGAGCAAACACACTTTTGGCAAACACTTTGTCCATGATGCAAGTTAAGCGGTCTTTTGGCGCATCTTTGCTTTTAAGCAACAATGCCGACAAAGCAGGGCTAAGTGTTAAGGAGTTAAACATTGAGATAAAAGTCGATATAGTGATAGTAAGCGCAAACTGCTTATAAAATTGCCCGGTTAAACCCGACATAAAAGCAGTAGGAATAAACACCGCAGCCAATACTAATGTTGTGGCAACAATAGGGCCGGTGACCTCTTTCATTGCTTTTTGGGTGGCCTCTACAGGCGCTAGGCCTTCTTCGATATTCCGTTCTACGTTTTCAACCACAACAATAGCATCGTCAACGACAATGCCTATTGCCAGCACTAAACCAAATAGCGAAAGCGCATTTAAGGAAAAGCCAAGTAAGTGCATTACTGCAAAGGTACCCACTAACGAAACTGGCACTGCTACCAGCGGAATAATCGACGCTCTCCATGTTTGCAAAAACAAGATAACAACCAATACAACCAATAATACCGCTTCAAATAATGTCTGTACTACGGCTTCAATCGAGCCACGCACAAATACCGTTGGGTCGTACACAATTTGGTAGTCCACTCCTTGTGGAAAGGTTTCTTTAAGCTCTGCCATTTTGGCTCTTACGTTGTCAGAGATTTCAATCGCGTTAGAGCCAGCCGCTTGAAAGATAGGTAAAGCCACTGCCGATTTATTATCGAGCAGCGAACGTAGTGCATAAAAGTCGGCACCCAGCTCAATTCTGGCCACATCACCAAGGCGCACAATTTCGCCGTTTTCGCCAATTTTAATAACAATGTTTTCAAATTCTTCTGGGGTTTCTAAGCGGCCTTTTACATTAACCAATAATTGAAATGCGTTTTCGCCACTCGGTTGCGCGCCCAAACTACCAGCTGCAGCCTGTTGGTTTTGCTCAGTAATTGCATTGGCAATATCCATGGCCGTTAAATCGAGGCTAGCCACTTTGTTTGGATCAAGCCAAACGCGCATGCTGTATTCGCCTGCACCAAAAAGTTGTACATCGCCCACACCGTTTATACCGGCTAGCTCGTCTTTCACGTTAATATGCGCAAAATTTGATAGATAGAGCATGTCGTAACGGTCGTCTGGCGACGTTAGATGCACCACCATGGTTAAGTCGGGAGACGACTTTTTAGTGCTCACGCCCATACGCTGAACTTCTTGCGGTAAACGAGCGAGTGCTCTGTCGACTCTTGATTTAACATGCGACTCTGCCAAATCGATGTCAGTTCCAATGGCAAAGGTCACGGTTAAGGTCATGCGGCCGTCGGTAGTGGCTTGCGACGACATATACAACATGTTTTCGGTGCCTTGTAACTCTTGCTCAATAGGCGAGGCCACGGTTTCGGCAATGGTTTTAGGGTTTGCGCCTGGGTAAGATGTTGATACCACAACCGTAGGCGGCACTACTTCTGGGTACTCGGTGATAGGCAGTTGGAATACTGCTAACGCACCTGCAATAAAAACAAGGATTGAAAGCACGCCCGCAAATATAGGACGGCGAATAAAAAATTGAGAAAAATTCATTCGATTACCCCTTAATTCACTGACGCGATAACGCTGTTGTTAATATTGGCCTGCATGGCAGCAATTTGTGATTGGCGCTGATTAATCTGGCTTAAGGTTTGCTCAGACGCAATACTTACCATTTGAGGCGATACTTCAGCGCCAGGGCGCACGCGCTGTAAACCGTTAACCACGATTTTATCGTTTGGCGCTAAGCCAGAAGTCACAATGCGCAGAGAAGATACTTTTTCACCTAATGTAACGGCTCTGTACTCAACTTGGTTTTGGCTGTTTAATACCAGCACATATTTATTGTTTAAGTCGGTCCCTACTGCGCGGTCTTGAATAAGAACAACATCTTCTGATGCACTGCCATACACACGGAGGCGAGTAAATAAACCGGGTACAAATTGGCTATCTTGGTTGTCAAATACGGCTCTAGCACGGATGGTGCCTGTTTGCGGGTCAATGCGGTTATCAACAAAATCAATCACACCGCCTATAGTATAAGCTTGACCACCGTCAACACTCATCAGTACTGGCATGGCTTTCGCTGAGGTTTGCGCTTCTTTAAAGGCCAAATAAGTGCTTTGATTAGCATTAAAATAAGTGTGCAATTGGCTCGACGACACTAAACTCGTTAGTACCGACTCACCCGCATTCACAAAGTTGCCTTGGGTAATGTAAGCATTAGATACGCGGCCAGATATAGGTGCCGTAATTTGTGTATAGCTTAATTGTAGCTGTGCAGCTTCCAGTGCGGCGCTAACTGCATCTGCGCGCGCTTTAGTTTGGGCAACTGCAGCGCTTCGTGTATCAAGCAGTTCTCTTGATATTGCATTTTTCTTAATGAGGCTATTAGCTCGCTCAAATTCTTTTTTCGCTAAATTTTGTTGGCTTGTAGCAATTGATAAGTCAGCTTTTAGACGATTTACCTCAGCGGTAAATGGCGCGCTATCGATGCTAAATAATAATTCGCCTTGGGCAACAAATGAGCCTTCTTCGAAGTGAACGCGGTCAATATAACCCGACACACGTGGGCGCAGAGCAATTGTTTCTGGCGCTTGCATGGTGCCTGTAAATTCATGCCAATTAGCGATAGAAGCAACCGCCACATTAGCTACATCAACTTGCGGCGCGTAATTGCTGGTATCGGTTTGATTGTCGGTACCGCATGCTGCTAGCGCGCTTAGCGCTAAAAAGGTAAAAAAGAGATGCTTGAAATTATTCATTTTGGGTTCCTCAACCTGTTTTGTTGAGGCAATAATAGGGCTAGACAAAACATAAATATAATTATATAAACATATGAAATACATTTTTTAATGTGATGTTTTTGCTTTTCTTTCCAAAAAAGGCTATTGCTATGCGCCCACAAGAACTTAATCTTTTAATCATTTTCGATGCCATCATGACCGAGGGCAGCATTAGTCGCGCCGCAGACCGCTTGGCTATGACACAACCTGCGGTTTCCAATGCTGTAAGCCGAATGCGCGTCGCATGGAAGGATGATTTATTTGTAAAAAACGGACGCAATATCAAACCCACACTTAAAGCCAGTAACATGTGGGAGCAAATTAAGCAACCTATTGATGATTTGTCGTCAGTGATTAAACCTAACGAGTTTGATCCCGCAAGCTCTACTCGCACATTTAGAATTTCGGCTGCCGACATTGTGGCTAACATGATGATGGTGCCGCTGCGTAAAATCATCGAACAAGAAGCGCCCAATATTAATATTCACATGATCCCCTACACCATCATCAACACTAAACAAGTACTCGATGATGCAACCGTTGATATGGTAATAGGGGCGGGTATAAATACTGAAAATACCATACGCAGTGAGCTGCTATTTAACGTGAATTATTTATGCGTAATGCGCCCCGGACACCCACTGGCGAAAAGCAAGATAAGCATAGATGAATTTGCAGGTGCACAGCACTTACTTGTGTCGTTATCGGGCGATGTAACCGGTTTTACTGACGAAGTGCTCGCCCAGCGCGGCTTGTCTAGACGCATCGCGATGACGGTTAATCAATTTAGTATGATCGTGCCTTTGTTAAAGAATAGCGACCTGATTGCTGTAGCACCTTTAGGCGGAGTTGCTGACGGTATTATATCAGGCGATATTACCGGTACACTGACCCCTATCGAAATGTCGCCACCCGGCGCTACGTTGTATTGGCATCCGCGCCAAGATAAAGACCAAGGCCTGCTATGGCTTCGCGAAAAAGTGAAGCAAATAGTCAAACAAACTGAGGCCGACTACGTCGCTCAGTGCATGCCCAAGCTTTGCGGAAACAATAAAGAGTTATGTAATAAGCTCTCTATGAAGATAGGTTGAGCTTACACGGCATTACCTCGTTTTTTCGGCTATTTGCATTCTAGGGTTGGATACTGATTAGTATAAGTTAGTGGCCAAAATCATCAGTTGGTTGGAAAACGTACTTTGTTGCCTGATAGAGCGCGTTCACCGGCGCTAAAAGACAATTGGCGCGGCTGTGCAAGCATTGAGCTGCAGTAGCATTAGAGAGTAAAGCTCTTTTATCGCTTTATTAAATACTTTAAATCTTACTCTTTCTATGATTAAGATAGATTTTAATCCAATGCCTTGTTTGATAGGGGAAATTATGACAAGAGCGCTGATAGTTGTATTGCTGGCAATGCTGATGAGTATTCATGCAGAGGCTGACGATAAAGATATTGTTATCGGTGAAATATTGTCGATTGATTCAAAAGTTCTAGATGAAGAAAGGGAGTATTGGGTATCAACACCCAAAGGTTACGATAAAAGCAACCTCTATCCCGTTGTTTATTTATTAGACGGAGACACTCATTTTGAATCAACAGTAGGCGTGTTAGACCATTTAATCGTGAATGGGAGAATACCTGGAATGATCCTAGTCGCAATATTAAATACCGACAGGATCAGAGATTTAACCCCGAGTAAAGCGATAGACGAAAACGGTGAAACACCAGAGTTTTTTAAAACGAGTGGAGGCGGTAAAACTTTTCTCAAATTCTTAAAAACAGAATTGATGCCTAAAATAAAAGAGGATTATCCAGCGGCACCCTATAATGTCATTGTAGGTCACTCTTTTGGCGGGCTGTTCGCACTTTATTCTTTACTTGAAGAACCAGGTTTATTTCAATCTTATATTTCAATAGATCCAGCGCTTTGGTGGCATAATCAGTGGTTGAACCAACAATTAGCAAATATGTTGAATCAAAAGCCGAAGAGAGAGACGGGAGTTTACATAGCCTCTGCCAATAATGGCCAAGATGACGGACCGTCTACAATGATAGGATCTCAACGGGATTTTTTCGCAAAATTGTCGACTTGGAACAACGACACCTTTTATTCATCAATAGAGTACTTTCCTACAGAGGATCATCGTTCTGTTCCACTCATTGCTTTACACAATGGGCTAAGGTACCTATTTTCAGGTCATAATGTTGATATAGGAAAAATTCTTGATGACCCGGCTCTTCTAAATGAGCATTATGATACCTGGAGTAAAAAACTGGGTTATGAATACCGACCACCTGAAGGCCTTGTTAATCATATAGGTTACGCTTTTTTACAAGAAGGCAAAGTCGATCAAGCTATAACGTCCTTCAAACAAAACGTAGAAATGTATCCAGAATCATCTAATACTTACAGTAGCTTGGCTGAGAGCTATGTCGAAAAAGGTGAAATCACGCTCGCTATAGAAAACTATCAAAAAGTTATTTTGATAGAGGGCGAAAGTGAGCGTGTGGAAAAGATAATAGAGGAACTGAAAGAAAAACTATAATAACCTCAAACATAGGTCTGTCGGTCCATTATGTTTGATAGAAAAGTAGCGGTCATTTGAAGATATAAATTTGTTTGACCGTAGAAAGGCGTCATCCCTTGCTCCGAAAAGGGATATCCCGGGGTCAACTGTGATTTGAATTAGTGTGATTACCAAGGCATGGTGTAGTTCTAATTACCGGTCGACTTTGTAACAATGACAATATCAAGTAGCACTTGACGAAACAACTGCACACTGAGATGCCAATCTTTGGTAAGGAAACCATTGCTAACCGCTCACACTCATACTTATCAACGACACCGACCAGAACGGACATTACTATACCAATTCGTCGAGCGACACTATCCTGAATTTCTAAAGCAGCTTTCGCATCAAGAAAAGTCGTTACCACACCATGCAGAAAGGGCCAGATATGGGCAAAAAAGTATTTACCTTGCAAACCTTGCCTGCCAAAGACGAAGATAACTATGGTCATTTAGCCCAAATAGAGGGTTTTAGCTTACACGCTGGGGTGTTTGCCGACAGTCACGAACCTGAAAAGCTGGAAACTCTATGCCGGTACATCGCACGACCTGCTATCAGTGAACAACGATTGAGTCTCACTAATTCAGGAAGTGTCCGATATGAACTTAAGACACTTTATAGTAACGGCACTACGCACGTCTTCTTTTCCCCGCTTGATTTTATTGGCAAACTCGCGGCGCTGGTGCCACCGCCGAGGCTGAATTTAACAAGGTTTTATGGCGTATTTGCTCCCAATGCTAAGGTGCGTGCCGAGGTAACGGCTTCACGACGCGGTAAGAACAGCCCTCGCTTAGCAGAGCATATGAAAGAACTAGGTAAGTCATACCATGCGCGAAGTATGTCGTGGTCATCCGGTTACCGGCGCAAAGGCTAAAGCGTGTATTTAATATCGACATAACCGTATGTGAGGCTTATGAAAAGACCAATGTCAAAATTATTGCTTGTATTACCGCCGGTGACCGCTCAGCCCTGCGGTCATCTACAAAATACTAATGCATTTAGATAAACTAGACTCACTGATTACCGCCAATACTTGTAGAGTCCCGCCGGTTTTCAAAACCGTGCAAACCTCAATAATTGACGACTACACCATCCAACGAGATTTTGACTTTGGCGCATAAGTTACAAAAAAACGAGAGCTTGAACATGCAATATGTTGAGGCAAGAACTTCCATATATCTCATTTCGAATTTCAGTATCAAAGGTCAGTTCATTTACTTATCTTGCCAACAACTCATTTCATATTTTCTTCAAAACACCTATCAGGAAAACGTAAAACTGGACTCAAATACAGCTGTCACTATGTCTAGCGTATTACGTTAATATTTCTTATACTTTCTAATTCGCGGTTATAACCAACAAGCCTTATGGCTACGTCGTCGAATAGCTCGGTGTTGAACATAAACGAAGATTGATAGCCCAATCCTCCTTCTTAAGTGTGTTCGACATCTGCGTCAATCCATGCTTCAGTAACACCTAATTCAGGTTTGTTTGTAATATAGCGAACCGTTCCTCCCATAGAGCTACCGCCATAAAGTGTGCCCTGAGGTCCTCTTAATACCTCAACTCTGCGAACGTCAATTAGATCAAGGTCAGGGTTTCGGCCGTTTGTTGTTCTTCTCAATGCAGTCACTTCAATGACTTCGATGACTTCATCAATATTTTCATTTGTAACTGGCTCTTGCTGTCCAAGAACTTCGGGTGACATTGCACTCAGCGAGAGTGCACTCAAGGCAAAGGTAATTGTCAGTTTCAAAATCAATCCTCTCTTCATCTAAATTCCACTATTAGATTAAGTGAATGAGGGTAGAGAAATTGTTTTGAATTAAAGAGACGTTTTACATAAATGACTTTTTTAAAGTGGAAAACAAGTAATTATGACTTTTTGAGCAAGTATTCCTTCACTTGCTATATGATTTAGGCAGCAACATATCTTGAAATTGACCAACAAACTTTTTGCAAATCCATTAAACCAATTACTTTTAAGGCACGTATGACAAAAGTCACGATGACGACTAGAGTGCAAAAAATGGAATATTACACACTTGGAAATTCAGGACTTAAAGTAAGTCGATTTTGCCTTGGAACAATGACATTTGGCGATAATTGGGGTTGGGGCTCAGAAAAAAAAATCGCACGCTCTGTATTTGATACCTTCATTGACGCAGGCGGTAATTTTTTTGATACGGCAGATATATACACAAATGGTCAATCAGAACAATTGCTTGGAGCGTTCATAAAAGATGCGAACATTCGAGATCAAGCTGTAATTGCAACTAAATTTTCTATTAATCAACATCCCGGAAACCCAAATTCAGGAGGCAATGGGCGTAAGAACATTATGCGTGCTGTGGATGCTTCTCTTAAAAATCTCGGTACTGAGTACCTCGACCTTTATTTCCTTCACCTTTGGGATCGGATCACTCCGCCAGACGAGGTTATCGGCACGCTTGACGACTTAGTTCGAATGGGCAAGATTCTTCATTACGGATTATCAGATATTCCAGCATGGTACGCTTCTCGTATGCAAACACTTGCAGAAACCAAAGGATTAAAGCCAATCAATGCCTTGCAACTTCAATACAGTTTAATTGAACGCAACATTGAAGGGGAATATCAAGACTTGGCGATCCGTTACGGAATGGGATTAGTCGCATGGTCTCCGCTCGCATCTGGCTTGTTATCAGGTAAGTATAAAAGAGGTATCGATAACGATGATCCTACTGCGGTAGGTCGTCTCACCAATAAGGCCGCCAAGGGAAACCCAGGATTCGACCTCTTCAACGAACGCAACTGGGGAATAGTCGATGAACTTGAGAAGGTAGCAAAAGATGTTGGGCGATCCATGGCGCAGGTTGCAATAAACTGGGTAGCTAACCGCCCCGGCGTGGGCTCAGTCATAGTAGGAGCTACGAAGCCTCAACAGTTGGAGGACAACCTATGCGCATTGGATTTTTCACTTTCAAATCAACAGTTATCTAAGCTTAACGCGGCGAGCAAACCCAATTTGGGGTTTCCCTACGATTTAATGTCAAAAGAAAATCAAGCCATGATAACTGGCGGAGCGACGGTGGGTAGTAAACCTAATTCTTATGCACCGCAAGAGTTTATTGATGCAACCGCACACTCACTCGGAAGAAACGACTGACTCATTCCAATTGTAATAGCAACACGCAATCGTGAGGGAATTGGTGAATTATCACGTTGTCATACTCTCTAAATATGGTTTTAAATCAATTGTAAAGGTAAGGAAATAAGATATGACAAACAAAATTGATAATCATGAAAATAATCAACCCGACCTGTCTAGGCGTAAAATAGTTGGTGCCGTTGCAGCCGGCGCAGCACTGGCTGCCACAGCCGGAATCTCTGGAGCCGCTAATGCTCAAGAAAACGCACAGCCATTATCAAGAGAGTTTTCTGGAAAGACGGTATTAATTACAGGAGGCACGTCGGGTATTGGCGCAGAGACAGCTCGAGAATTTGCACGACATGGTGCAAATGTTGCGTTTTGTGGGCGACGGGAGTCACTCGGAAAACAAGTCGAAAGCGAGATAACAGCAAGCGGTGGGACTGCAACGTTCAGTAAAGTTGATGTGCGAGATCCCAAGGCACTTCGAACATGGATTGACAAAACAGCAAATAGCTCTGGGAGCTTAGACATAGCTTTTAATAACGCGGGCATTGCCATACCTCCTGGTCCGATTGAAAATGTCGACCCTGCTCAGTACAAGGATATCATTGATACAAATCTGCACGGGGTATTCTTTGCAATGCAAGCGCAAATACCACATATGAAAAGCCAAGGTTCAGGTGTAATCATCAACACCTCATCAGCATTTGGGAGTCATGCTCCAAACACGCAAGTACCATATGGGGCAACAAAAGGTGCTGTAGATACAATGACTGAGGGTGTAGCCAAAGAAATTGGGGGGAACGGGATCCGAGTGTTGGCAGTCGCTCCTGGGGCGATTCTTGATACCGATCTTTTCAGATTTATAGGCCGTTCTTTCTCGGAGGACGAAATAAGCTACTTTGGCACATTAGCCGCAATGGGACGCACTGGACGGCCAAATGATATCGCCAAGATGGTGGTTGCACTTGCAGGTACTCAAGGAAGCTTTGTTCACGGTACGGTAGTGCCAATAGATGGCATGTTTTTGCAGTCTTAGCACAAAGAAGAACTTAGCATTATTCAAGGGTCCTCTCCAATATTGGTCATTATGTGCCATGACTATATATGACACAAATAATCAAATGGAAGAGGGCCTAAGTAAATGATAAAACAACACATCCATAATCTGATAGGAAGACGTGTGCCATAAACACTATAGTCATACTCCTAAGGCAAATCATAGTTCGTATATGTTTGTGCGCAATTCCATCTCTCCCGCCAACAGGAGAAGTTTGTAATCTATGTCGTGGGCGCAAAGGCTAAAGAGTGTATTTAATATCGACATAACCGTATGTGAGGCTTGTGAAAAGACCAACGTCAAAATTATTGCTTGTATTACCGCCGGTGACCGCTCAGCCCTGCGGTCATCTACAAAATACTAATGCATTTAGATAATCTAGACTCACTGATTACCGCCAATACTTGTAGAGCCCCGCCGGTTTTTAAAACCGTGCAAACCTCAATAATTGACGACTACACCATCCAACGAGATTTTGACTTTGGCGCATAAGTTACAAAAAAACGAGAGCTTGAACATGCAATATGTTGAGGCAAGAACTTCCATATATCTCATTTCGAATTTCAGTATCAAAGGTCAGTTCATTTACTTATCTTGCCAACAACTCATTTCATATTTTCTTCAAAACACCTATCAGGAAAACGTAAAACTGGACTCAAATACAGCTGTCACTATGTTTAGCGTATTACGTTAATATTTCTTATACTTTCGCAATACGCTCTGATAGATAAACCGCTGGCGTGTTGTTCTGCAAAAATGCGCCGCCACTCTTCTTGGGCTCTATATTTTTTAGGCATAATGGCCTCCGTTTGATAATGGAGGCTTCATTTTGACGGCATGAATCTTATTTTAAAGGCGTGGTTTACTGGACGCTCACAAAAGAGTTTGGTAAACGAATTGTTGAGTCAAAATATCCGCCAAAGGCCGTTTCACAGAATTAGTTACAGTCTCTTGGATACTATCTTTTAGTGCCGTAAATAACTTCAATGATTTCGATATAATCACCGAAACGTTGAAGCACTTTTTGGGCTAGCCTGAATTTCAGTGTATATAAATCTATCGCGAGCCAATATTTTAATTACTAGATATGCTAAGTGTAGAAGGATCGTCAGTCTCTACGATTATCATTTTATATACCGATTCATCGTATTCGTTCTTCGTCACGTTTGTAAAAATATAGTTTTTGTCAAATTCAGAAAGTGTTTGATAATGCTCCAAATTGCCATCTGAGCTTACAAACGTTGCTGCGCAAATAGAGCCTGCGCAACTAAATCGCTCGGAGTGCGTGTTATCCGAAAATTTGTCATAAAAATAATGCTTGAGATTTGCTACTCGTTTCGACGATTTTTCATCAGAAGCTAATTGATCAAAACCGTTTAAAACGTTTGTAAAGTCAGTATCTGCGAATACCACTTGCAGACTGTTTTTCATGATCGCCCCATTGGCTAGTACAAAATAATCATGAGCCTCTTCAATGCTACTAAAAACTATATCATTCTCAAATATAGTCGACGGCTCTTTAATTTCTGTATAAGCATCACTCGATTCTGAGTTGATTTGGTCAGATTCGTTTAAATCAATTTCACTTAACTCAATAGCTTGTAAGTCAGTACTTTTTGTTAAGTTAATACTATTTTGTTGCGGAAAATCATGTTTATCTGCAGCGTTTAAGTCAGCCTCGTTTTGCGCAAGTCCTTTATTTTGAGAGATTTTTTTTGACATAGTCTGCGTATTATTTGTATTTGTGTTACTCACAAACAAAAATACGCCTTGTGTCGTTATCGGGTGATGTAACCGGTTTTACTGACGAAGTACTCGCACAGCGCGGCTTGTCGAGACGCATCGCGATGACGGTTAATCAATTTAGAATGATCGTGCCGTTGTTAAAGAACAGCGACCTGATTGCTGTAGCACCTTTAGGGGGCGTTGCTGATGGTATTATATAAGGTGATATTACCGGTACACTGACCCCTATCGAAATGTCGCCACCCGGCGCTACGCTATACTGGCATCCGCGCCAAGATAAAGACCAAGGCCTGCTATGGCTTCGCGAAAAAGTGAAGCAAATAGTCAAACAAACTGAGGCCGACTACGTCGCTCAGTGCATGCCAAAGCTTTGTGGTAACAATAAAGAGTTATGTAACAAGCTCTCGATGACGGTGGGTTGAGCTTACACAGTATTACCTCGTTTATTTGGCTAAGCATTATTTGCCAAAAATGCTGCATAAGGTATTGCAAACAAGCGATCCCCAAAAGAAAGTATTGCCTCCCCGTCGTAAAATACGACACCATTTGCAAAATTATCGTCGAGGGCATCACGCAGCTTAATTAGCCCTTTAAAATCGCTTAATTGGATGGTCGCAGACGCTTTTACTTCTACGCCAGTAATATATCTGCCATCTTGAATAACGAAATCGACCTCTACTTTATCTTTATTCCTGAAATGGTAAATATCTACGTTACCATCTTGCCAACTAGCGTATTTTCGCAACTCTTGATAAACGTAAGTTTCAAGAAGCTGTCCTATCAAATTTCTATCTTTTTCCAAGTCATCATTTTTTACGTTAAGTAAAGAACACGCTAATCCTGTGTCGGATAGATGTAGTTTGGGTGTTTTTATTAAACGACTTAGGCGATTAGTGTGCCATGGTTGAATTTGTTCAACTAAGAATATTTGCTCAAGTAGCGTGATGTATTCTTTTATAGTGGGGCGACTTAATGAAAATGGGGCGGCTAAGTCAGATACGTTGAACAATCGAGCAGTCTGGCTGGCGCACAGTTGCAGTAATTTCGGGAGTATGCTCACATTCTGAATATTTGCAATATCCTTGATATCTCGTTGAATTAGCGTGTTTATAAAATCTCTATACCACGCCATTTTTCTGTTTTCACTCGTTCGATTAAGTGCAGAAGGGTAACCGCCAGAAGTAATTAATGTATTGAGTTTTTTTCCGAGCTTTGTATATCCCGTTGTTTTTATATTTTGATTTAAGGTGCGTGAAAATATGTTTAGCATCACGCTTGACTGCTCACCTATAATCTCTGCTTGTGACAAAGCCCTTAAGTGAATAACTTCTATCCTACCCGCGAGCGAGTCAGATAGCCGAGGAAGAAGCAACACGTTTGACGATCCGGTTAATATAAAACGTCCCGGTTTTCTATTTTTATCAACGCTTGCTTTAATACTTGTAAATATTTCTGGAGCGCGCTGCACTTCATCTATGATGACTTTTTCAGGCAAATTATCGATAAACCCTACAGGATCGATTTTAGCAGCATTTAGTTGGTTGGCATCGTCAAAAGTAAGGTAATAATAACCAAGTTTGTTACCTACAAGCTGTGCTAGCGTTGTTTTACCGCATTGGCGAGATCCATGAATTAGCACAACGGGAGTGTCATTAAGTGCCTCTAATAGGTTGTTTTCAACGAAGCGTTCAATCATTAAGAAATCAATCGAGGTAATTATTACTGTTGCCAATAATAGGTTTTATTTCGGCTAATTGAAAGTTTTTATCCGTCCAATTGAAAATAATACACCGTCTAATTGAAGATTTTAATTCGACTAATTGAAAGTTCAAGCATCTTGATGAATGCTAAAGCTTTGTGTTTACAATGAAAAGACATGTAACAAGCTCTCGATAACGGGGAGTTGGGCTTACACGCTAGCAAGACTAATTTTTGCAGGAACATACAATTGATGTTCTGCAACAATAGCGGATTGAATGTAAAA
The DNA here is from genome assembly GCF_042652645.1 of Glaciecola siphonariae. Taxonomy (NCBI): domain Bacteria; kingdom Pseudomonadati; phylum Pseudomonadota; class Gammaproteobacteria; order Alteromonadales; family Alteromonadaceae; genus Glaciecola; species Glaciecola siphonariae. The sequence continues at coordinate 524,440 of NZ_JBHSGU010000005.1, read as the reverse complement.
ACTTTGTTAAAAAACAACGTCGCAAATTAAATAAAATAATTTCGCAACTTTATCGCTTACTTTATCTTGATTAAGTCGTTGAGATATTGTCTTTTTTCCTCGTTCTGTAGTCTTCGATGCCATTGTTAGCCCAGCGCGGCTAACTATCAATCAACATTTTTTATTTTGTGGACGAATTTTTATGAAACGAATAACTTTGCTGCTCGCTGTGTTAGGGCTGCTGTGGTCTGTAAGTGCCTATGCCCAACAGGCGGACGTTTATATTTTGGCAGGCCAATCAAATATGATGGGTCATGGTACTAACGAAAACGGTTTGCCTAGCGCGCTTCGCGGTAAACAAAACGATTTGTACGTTGCAGGACTTGTGCTCGACAGCGGCAGTTCTTGGGTCAATATTGACGCCCCAAACAGCAACAAATATGGAAACCAATTAGAATTCAGTGGCTTTGGTCCAGAAGTAACCTTCGCTAGACGAATATCTGACAGTACCGGCAGACCGACGTTTATCCTCAAATGGGCGCTTGGCGGCCAAAACCTCGACAATGACTTTTTAGGTAACGGTGGTAAGGGAGACAACGCCCTCTACCCGTATTTAGTGAGAGAAAAAACCAAGCTCGAAGACAGCCTGCAGCGCCAGTACGGTCTTTCTGCAAATTATAAAGCCTTTGTATGGATGCAGGGCGAGTCAGACGCTACGCCCGACCTTTCAACTAAATATCGCAACAACCTAACCACCTTGTTCGACAAGGTGCGCAGTGACTTTGGTGCAAACATACCGGTGATTGTAGGGCGTATTTCTGATTTCACATCCAGCAGTGATTGGAATCGTGTGCGTAATGCCCAAGTAAACTGGACTGAGTCAGACCCCAATGGCTATTTGGTGAATACAGACGACCTTGCGGTTTATCCTGATGATCGAATTCATTTTAACGCACAAGGTCTACAAGACCTCGGTAAAAGATTTGCCGACGCATATTTAAATAACGTGGGCGGCACCGACCCGGTAGAACCTCCAAACGACGCCATTAGCGGCATTAAGCGTATAAAAGATGGTTGGAAAGGGCGTTACATTCATGCAAGCAGTAAATCGGGCTGGTCGGTTGTGCAAAGCGCGCCTCTAAACGCGAATTGGTCCTCGCAAAAGTGGCGGTTTGAACAAGTGAGTGGAACCAAGTATCGCATTAAAAATGTATGGACTCAGCAATACTTAACGGCAGCATCAGTCAACAACTGGGATGATATTTATACCGCACCGCTCAACACAAGCTGGAACTCTCAAAAATGGAACGTTACCAAGGTTAACGGTCAATATCGTTTGCAAAATTTGTGGTCAAAGCGTTATTTGCACACCAATGCAAACGACTGGTCGCCGATTGTGCAAGCGCCGCTAGAAACTAGTTGGAGTTCGCAAAAGTACAGCTTGGAGAATGCAAATTAAGCATTGAGCGTTAATTTGTTTACCAAAGATTTGTAGAGAAAACATCGGGGTATAGCGATGCCCCGATGAAAAGTATGCCAATGCCCCCAAAAACGCATATTGCGGTGATATCGGCCACAGGTGAACGCGCTACTCAAGTCATTGGTGGGAGCATCTCTTCGCAAATAAGCACCTCCCTTTCTATTTTTTATAGCCTGTAATACTATTGAGCCATGCTAAGGAAGTAACAAGCTAGAAAAGGAAGTCGGTATGAGGTATCCCAACTCTATACATAGTTGCCAGCGGTTCTCGCCAAAGCAACTAGTATCACATTTCTCCATCCTAAGTTTTTCCCTGTTTCTATTTGCAGTTAGTTTCGGTTTGGGCGCTCAGAGCACAAGCTCCTTGCAACCTTTAGCCAAAAACGAAGGCTATGTCGTTATTCCAATTATAATTGAGGGCTATGTTCCCTTCGATGTGAAACTTGAAGAGACAAAAGCATTTGGGGAAAGCCATAAGGTTCGTGACTTAGAATCTGGTTTGAATTTTTCTTTGATAAAATTACCCGCAGGGGAATATCAATGGAGTAGGATTAACTTCCGCAGTAACCATTACTTTAATCTTGAAGAGCATGATTTTGAGCTCCATGTAAAACCTGACGTGATTAATTACGGTGGCCATTTTGCAATAGACATCAATTACCGGTTTGCCACTGCGCGTTACAATTACGTTAACCGCAGTAGCTCAGTCATTGAAAAATTAAACGAGCATTACCCAGAAATTTTTGAACAGTATCCATTGATATTTTCTGGCATATCCCCCGATCCTTTTATTGCTTTTTATAACAAGCTCATGCGGCAAGAGGATGGACAATGAAGCTTAATCAATCATTCGCCTATTTACTGGTCATCCTACTCTCAAGCTTCATATCTGTTCTGACGGATGCAGTAAGCGCAACAGAAAACGAAAATGTGCATGTTGCGGCAACTGCAAAACGCGATGTTGCGAATATCGCCAATGACTTTTTTCGAATTCAGCAAACGAAGTCAGTAAAAATATCGCCTAACGGGGCATTTGTGACTTACAGGCAAAGAACCGGTACCCACGAACAGTTTATTGTCACTAATACGAGAACCGGTTTGTCTAAGGCATTAATAGTCGACAAGTTTAATGACGCATTGCAGCTTGACGATTACTACTGGATTGATAATGAATCCATCATAATTCAAGCGTTTATATCAGGCAAAGGCAGTGCGGTTATTCATTCGCAACTAGTGTTTTCTGATAATGAATTGAGTAGCGTAAACACCAAAATGTTTGTTGAGGGCGTGACTATTCTTGATCCCCTGCGAGACCAAGAAAATATATTTTTAGCAAAAAAATGGATTAATGAAAGAGCCTATTTGTTTAAGCTAGATGTATCGTCAAAAAGCACCGCTGCTGAATTTAAACGCAACAAGCGATTGAATTTACGAGCGCCTAAAAACCCTCACTGGTTAACAGATGCAGACGGCAATATAGTAATAGGATATGGCCATGACGACGAAGACAGAGTGAATCGAGCTTACCTAAAGCCACTAAAAAAGCGCAAGTGGGAAGTGTTCTGGGAGGGTGATTTGGATACAGTTTTCAAGCCTGTCGTTGTTTCAAGAGACAGGAAAACCGTGTATGTGTTATCTAATGAAAATAGCGATTTAATCTGTTTATATACATACAACGTTGACTCGAAAACGTATATGGACGAAGTGTTTTGTCATGACTCATACGACATTAATTCGGTGATCACAAGTTCCGATAAATCCGAAGTTCTGGGGATATCTATACTCGAAGATGGTTTCTTACAAACGCTGTACTTTAATTCTCTTGACCAAGGTTTAGATCTCGCACTCAAGCAGGAATTTGAAACAAGCATTCCATACATTGTTGACTACAATGCGGATAAGTCAGTGTTGATTGTTGAAACAACTGCAAATTCAAACCCCGGCGATTACTTTATTTTTGATGTCGGAAATATGCTCTTAACAAAATTTGCGTCAAAAGCACCATGGTTAGAAAAATATAATCATAGCGAGAGTAGAGTAGTCAGGGCCATTTCATCAGATGGTCAAGAAATTGAGTCATACCTAACATTGCCTGTTATCACGGACGATTCTGCCCATAAACCCCCGCTAATTGTGATGCCGCATGGCGGTCCAATTTCTGTTCGCGATACAAGACACTTCGACCGTCACGTTCAGTTTCTTACAGCTTTAGGGTATGCCGTGTTGCAAACTAACTACAGAGGCTCGTCTGGCTACGGGAAAAACTTCCTCAATATGGGCATGGGACAGTGGGGTAGACTTATTGAGGACGATATTGAAGCTAGCATCCAAGAAGTCATAGAGCTAGGTTCAGTGGATAAAGATAAAGTATGCATATACGGAATCAGTTATGGAGGATATTCTGCCCTCATTTCATCAATACATAGACCTAGTTTGTTCAAATGTGCAGCGTCTTATGCGGGTGTAAGTGATTTGCCACTTCTTTTTACCGAAATAGAGTTGTTAAGGTCTCGGGCAAAAAACTCAATGATGAAAAAAATTGTTGGAGACCCAGAGACTGACTTGGAAGAGCTCATGTATTTTTCACCCGTATATCAAGCTGAAAAACTGCAAATTCCTATTTTTATAAGTCATGGTAAAAAAGACAATGTTGTTGATATTGAACACTTCAACCGCCTAAAAATGGTTTTGGATGCATATCAAAAGCCCTATACCGAAATGACTTTTGATAATGAAACGCATGGCTTCCGATATTTAGATAACGTTACCGAATTCTATATTGAACTCGATAAATTCTTCCAAAGAAGTTTTGCGCTTGATGACCCAACGCCAGACGCTTAATTTAAATCACACAATAATTGTTCTACTCAGCATTCATCGGTGCTTGTGCCTGCAATCGGCGGTGAGCCATCTTCGTTATTAATGTAGTAGGCTAAACAGGCAGTGCGGTCTTTGTATCCTTTTAAATAAACGACAGCCGCGTATCCTGTGATGGTCAAATCTGCTTTCCCTGGAATAGAGCGTTGATAGCCGTATGCACAAATCGCTTCCTCACATACTCGGTCACTATTAAATGCTCCCCATTCAATATTGACTAAGTGCCGAACCCCTTGCGTCCAATCGCCAACGGGATAGCCATTCTCTAAAATCGCGTAGTTGCCGTCGTCAAGCGTAATTCGCTCTCTACCTTTGGCCATATTATTTAATAATGCTTCAGCATACATTAACTTTGAACCGTCTTTTAAAGAGGCAGAAATGCTTTGCAATTTAGCGACTTTCGCATCTGTGCTGATATCCACAAATCGTGGCGCAGCGACCACCGCAAGTACGCTTAAAATTACAATAACAATAACCAACTCTATGAGCGTAAAGCCCTTATTAGATGCATGCATTTGTTATCGAAATCCAGTGAACAATAGTTGCGAGAGCTTATATGTCCTTAACGCATGCGTGCGTATATCTATGAAGAAATACTTATCACGTGTTATACCATCAAAAATGTCTGTGTAATTTTTACTGGCATTTAATGCGCCAAAGAAATCAGATAATTAACAAAATCGTCACATATGTGCTTGCATCATTAAATGATAGGATTATCATATTAAGATTAAAGATATCAACGCACCTATAACAAAACTCTTAACAAAACCCTTAGCAAAACCTCTAGCATAATAAATAAGGAAATTTATGGAACGCACATCACGGCTCACTCGTTTACTTAATATTAGCATTACTCGTTTCCAGGTAAGCTTTGTCATCATTGCTTGTGCCATTAGTGTTCACTCTATTGCAGGAGAGAACTTTGAGGAAAGAGCGCTAGAGCTTATAGAGCGCGCGTCACAGTTTAATACTAATAATAAAAAGCATGCTTTTCACGTGGCTTCAGCCAAATTTAAAATGTATGCCATTACAAAAGAAGACGCTTATTTAAGTGAGGCTCTTTTGGATGTAAGCGACGGCTTAAGTGATATTCGTAACGATACTGATCATAAGGATATTGCCTTTGCTTTATGGAGCGCGATGGATGTCTACCTGAGGTGGAACACTTATTTACCCACAGAAATAAAAGACGACTTTCGCATTACGCTCACTACAACGCCTTCTTGGGGTATACACAATACTAGCAACAAAAACGCGATGGCATCGAGTGCTCGCTATTTAGCCGCATTAGAGTGGCCAAATGAAGAGTTTGCCTCAGCATACAAGTTTGATGATATTGACGGTAGCGCACAAATTTTAAATACCCTAGAAACAATGGCTGAATATGGGGACTATGAATACAACTCGTCCACATATACCTTGTTTCACTACGGGGCCTTGCGCACCCTAGCTGATTTTGCACCTGTGGAAGACCCAAATAGCATCAAACAGAAGTCCTTTGTTGCGGCTGAGTGGATTTTAGCGTCGTCGGCAGCCGAATGGATGGACGGCCATTGGGTAGCGAGCCAAGATAGAAGTACTCTGTTACCGTCGCATTCCCAGAATACTTATGTGCACATGGACTATGTACATTATATGTTTTATGGCGGCGTGAAACCAAAAGCGATTAACCATCCTGACCTTATTGTTGGAGCCGTTATGCACGCTATTTCACCTTATCGCCCGCCCGCAGAGCTTGTATCAATTGCAAGTCAACGTAATCAGTCTTACGTTTCACGCGAGAGAAAATCATCTATTGATGAGGGTGGTCGCCACGAAAAATACGCGCAACTATATAAGACACCCGAGTATGCTGTTTATAGCGAGGCAGTTGAATTTAGACCGCCAGTCCCAGCAAGCGCAAAAAAATGGAAAAATCAAAATGAGCAGTGGGGCATTGCGTGGCGTGGTGGCTCAAAGCGCAGCATATTAACGATTAAAAACCCCTTCTTGTACGAAAATGTAGCCACAAGCAATCCAGACTGGGGTGTTTCGCAATTTGGGCAAGTCATGCAAGACGCGGGCACGGTCATTGGCGTTTATAATATCCCAACAGGGTACGAGGCGCGTTTTTTAAAGGGTTATATTCCCGATAATTATTTAGCCTTTATTGATAACTCTAACAGTGGCAAAGTCTATCTGCATTACGATGGAGTACTGATTGGCATCATGCTCACAAAGGGATTCTCTTGGAATAATGGCATGACCAGCTTTGAAAGGCGGGCGGGAAAAATAGGCTTTGTTGTAGAGACTGCATCGCCAGACGACTATCAAGGCACGCCTGCACAAAAATTAGCAGCCTTTAAGCAAGCAGTATTGCCGCGGTTTGATGCAACTGAATTTAGTACGAGCGGCCAAACTTACTTGGGTTATGTGAATTTACATGGCAATAAAATGGAGGCCAAATTTAATACATATCAACGTTTGAACGGCGTGGATGTGGACTTCAATAGCTGGCCGCAAGTTGAGAACCCTTTCGTTTATCAAGGCGCTGGCTCCAGAGAAATGACCGTTCGTTTTGAGGATAAGACAAGACATTACGATTTATCTCAGTGGTCGCTGTTTGGTGGCGGTGTAAGTGACGACAACGGCACCGTGACCATAGAGGCGACCGACTATGACAAGATTGAAACACGTTATTATGCCGGCACAAACTCTTGGTTTATAGGCGATGAATTAGATGGATATTCATCGACTGGCTATGTGTTTTTCCCTGAGAACTCAATAAAAGCAAATTATGAAACGTCTCCCCAGATAAGCTACAGCTTTGACCTGAATGAGTCAGGTACCTATGCAATTTGGGTAAGACGATTTGCACCCGATGGAGCCGGTAACTCCGCGCACTTTGCGTTAAACGGTGTGCGCTTAAAATCTGCCGACAACAGACCAGAAAATTACAATGAATGGCACTGGGTTAGAATTGGACAAGTTAAGATGGTCGAAGGAGAACAAATCTTGAGCGTAAGGAAGCGCGAAGATGGATATGCCATCGATCAGTTTTTGGTGAGTAATGACTTAGGACGTAACCCTAACGACAGCGATGTTCACACTTTAGGAATAAGAGCAAGAGGCGACACTGGCAATGAGATCGTATCTTTAGTCGTTGACGATACTGTTGTAAAACAATGGCAGCTTAGTAAGCAAATGCAAACTTACACGGTGGATACTGAGTTACAAGCGTCGTCTATTGTTAAAGTTGTGTTTATCAACGACGTTTATGATTTTGCAAAGGGTATCGACTACAACGTGCAGCTTGATTATCTCAAGGTAAACAACACGCTCATGCAAACTGAAAGTCAAGCGTATAACGACGCTGCGTTTAATATTTCGACGTGGACATGTGGGGGTGGGGCTGCATCAGAGTATATGCACTGTGCCGGTGAAATCATCTTTGATTTGTCTAATATTGTGTTCTAATAATATCGATTTGTGTCATAAGCACAAACGTAAAAAAGGGAGTTCGGTTTAACGCTCGAGCTCCCTGTCAAACCTGCTTAAGTTGATGGCCGTAAGATGATTTCATGTAAACCACTTATTAGACTATCGCGAGTAAATGGTTTTCTCAAATGTCCTTTCATTCCAACCTTTTTACAAGTGTCGAGCGTTTCGTCAAAGGCATCTGCCGAGACTGCAACAATTACAGGTATAAGCTCTAGCTCTCCTAATTGAAGTATTTCTTTAGTCGCTTGAAAGCCATCTTTGATTGGCATGTTAAGGTCCATGAGAATGCAGTCGTATCCATTTTCTTGAATGACTTTTTTAACGGCTTCATCTCCATTGTGAGCACGGTCTATTTTATGGGCCACTCCCTCTAACATAGTACAAGCAATCTCAAGATTAATGTCATTGTCATCAACAATTAGAATGCTGTTTAAAGAAAATTTACTGTGTTGAGATTGAGATTTTGTTTGCTTAATTGTGTCGACAGACGCAGCTTTTTTTGCAAGCGCACAAGTAATGGTGACGGTCGTGCCCTTATCAATCGTAGATTCGATATGCATATCATGGCCGAGTTCTGTGCACAATCTGCTGACAATTTCTAACCCAAGGCCTGTGCCAGAATCATCATAGGGATTCGCTTTCTCTTGTTTAAAGGCTTGCAAAACTGTGTCAACGTCTTCAATACCGCGGCCAGTATCTTTTATTATTATTTTTACTGAGTCAGCCACGCACTCAGCATCAAGCGTGACCTTGCCACTAGTCGTGAACTTTATTGCGTTGTTCACCAAGTTAGACAGAATCTGTATTAGTCGCACTTTGTCAGTCATGATGACACAACCACCTGTGCTTTCAGGCATATCAATAGTTAAGCTCAGTTGTTTCTCTTTCGCTTTTGCCGTAAATAAATCGGCAATGTGCGCCGTCACTTCTGAGAGCCTAACTGGCTCTTGGCTAGAGTACAGCGCTTGTTCTTTTAGCTTTGATATAGTCAGTAAGTCGTCTAGGAGCACAAGGAGCTGTTCGCCGCAGGTCGATATGGTCTCAATGGTCTTTGTGAGTGACTGGTCTTGATTGGAGGTTTTTAGTAGGTCTGTCAGTGCAATTATTCCATGCAGTGGCGTTCGTATCTCATGAGACATTTTTGCAAAAAACAAGTCTCGTGATTTGAGCGTTTCGAGTAGCTTTTCTTCGGTATGTTTTAATTCAGTGAGGTCGGTATGTGCGCCGAGCATACGAACAGCTTTGCCCTCGTGGTCGCGTATTGCAAGTCCGCGGCATCTTATCCAAACAGTGTGCCCTTGTTTGTGGGTATATCGCACAATTTGGTCGTAGGGATGTTCAGGATTTTCGCAGTGCTTCGTGAAGTTATCGAATGCGAGGTTTAAATCCTCTTGGTTGATAATATCTTGCCATTCAGATGCTAAGTGTTTCATCTCTTTTGGGTCGTAGCCAAGAGTGGTCCAAAAGCGTTCGCTCATCCACTCGTGTTCTGGATTCTCTAAATCCCAATACCACATGCCGTCAAGACTAGATTGTTCAATGAATTTGAAAATTTGCTCATCTTTTTCAACTAATTCATACAGTTCTTTTTCTAAACGATGAGGACTTGTTGACATTCCATCATTCCCAATTCTACAAATAAGATGCTTTACAAAACCAAGATAGCTGGACAGAATTTACTAATCAAACGCTTTATCATTATTTTAAGAGTGAATGAGTGCGTTTTTAGGATTTTTAACTAACCCTAGGCCATTTTTCCAATCCTCTATCAAGCTCGGTAGCTTTTTCGTTTATCGATGCGTTTATTGCTTTGCACCCATTCGAGCAAAAATCTTGTTGACAAACTAACGACAAACATATCAATATGGTAAATGATACATCTATCATTTATGGACTTGTTATGCACACCTTTAGCCTCTCCAAAGTCGCTTCAGTTTTCGCCACAGCGTCAGCTCTTACCTTTTGTTTAACTTCTCCTGTTTTCGCGGCAGATACCACAACTATTGCCGGTGCTAATGGCAACAATGTTGTAACAGGTACCGCATCTGACGACCGTCTCAATGGTACGAGCGCAGATGACTCGCTAAACGGTTTAGCGGGGAATGATTATCTGCGGGGCCGTGCAGGGAACGACGAAGTATACGGCGGCGACGGTAACGACCACGTTGGCGGAGATGAAGGTGACGACCATTTGTTTGGCGGACCTGGAAATGACGCATTGTGGGGAGACGGTGGCAGCGACCGCCTCTCGGCAGGAGAAGGAGATGATAAACTGTATGTAGATGCTGACGACCTGTTTATTAACGGCGGTGCTGGGCGCGATACTCTGTTTGTAAGAGACGCGCGGGGCGTGAGTGTTGATATGTCGGTCTCGCAGCTTGAGCTCGCTTATGGCGATGTAGGCGATGATACTTTTGATGCAAGTCTGCTGAATATTGAGACGATTCTCCACGGCGGAGCAGGAAATGATCTCTTGTATGGGGGTAAACTTAAAGACCGGATAGACGGTGGAGATGGCAACGATACCTTAGTTGGCAATGCAGGCAACGATATTCTGCGTGGACGCGCCGGTGCCGACACTGTTTATGGCTCAGATGGCAACGATCATGTGGGGGGAGACGAAGGGGATGACATTCTCTTTGGCGGAGCTGGAGACGATTCTTTATGGGGCGATGAAGGCGTAGATAAATTTGATGGGGGCGCTGGTAACGACCGCCTGTACGTAGATGCCGATGACATCAGCATCGACGGCGGAGAAGGTTACGACAAAGTTATCTTCACTAAAGATGGTTCACTGAGTCTTAGTTTAGGTGATTCAAATATTGAGTCGGTTGATGCAAGTGATCGAGCTGATGTACTAGATGCTAGCTCAAGCGGCGTCTCTGTGCGAATACTTGCAAAACACGGTGACGACATCATCATCGGCAGTGATTCAGACGATAAACTATATGGCTCAGAGGGTGACGACACCATCTCGCCCCGCGCTGGAAATGACAAAATACAGGGCGGGCAAGGTAGGGATATATTTTCATTTGGCTCAAATGATGACCTTAACCAGATAGAAGATTTTGAGCTTGACCTTGACCAACTTAAATTTAATGCGAGAGATATTTCCGAGCTTGAAATACGTCAATATCGAAATGACACGCGCATATCCTACCAAGGTACGGTCGTGCAGCTGTGGCGCGTTGATGCACAGACCCTAAAAGAAAGCAGCTTTATTTTTAACACTGAGCAAAACAGCCCTGAAAATCTGGCCATAGATTTCCCAACCGACGCAGGTGTAGTGAGAGTAGACGACTTCGGTGCCATACCTGATGATGGCATAGATGATACCGCAGCCATTCAAGCGGCTTTTGACTCGTTCTCCGGCGGACAAAAAATCCTCTATTTTGGTCAAGGTACTTATCATATCTCCAGCACGCTTCGACCAAATGAAGACCAAGGACTGGTTCGGTTTACTATTGTTCAGGGGGCGGGCAAAGCGCTTACCAAAATCAAGTTAATTGAAAACAGCGGATTAAACGGGGCTTTGCTCGATTTTAGAAGCTTCGATGAAGCAAGCCAAGTCGCCAATGGCGCAATCAACTTTGGCGTATATTTTCGTAACTCCGTGCGCGACCTGACCCTAATCGTTGGCGCACAAAACGACGATGCAACAGGGCTTATTTATGCTGCCAACAACCAAGGTACTGTCTCTGATGTGGCCATTATCAGTGAAGATGGCAATGCGAGAATCGGGCTAGACTTAGGCTCAATTATCGACAACGGACCTTTGCTAGTTAAAAATGTTGAAATCGAAGGCTTCGATATTGGAATAAGAAGTTCATTTTTGGCCGCGTCCATGACCTTCGACGGTATCACTCTGAGCGAGCAAAACGAAGTATCGTGGTTATCCAATCAAGCGCAAAACACGTTTGCTAATAATGTGCATTTTGAAAACACGCCATTAGCCTTCAATGGACCCCGCTCCTCCGACGTCGGTTTGGTGCTTACAAACAGTCGCATAGAGGCTGCGCAAAATGCTGGTGCCAATGCCATTGAAAACGACCGCTCTGCCTATTTACACAACGTTGTAGTGCAAGGCTTCGACCGTGCTTTCAGTGCCACAAACAACTTCTTTGATAGAAACCGTTTGGTAGATGTAAGCTCAGACGGCGTGATCAATGAGTTTTGGCAGTTGGGCTCAGGTAACCTGTTACGAGGTGGACCATTCACGCTTTTCGACGATGCAGCGCAAACAATGCTGCAATTGCCTCAAGCGGCATTAACGCCACCAGTACTTGAGCGCAATCTTTCGCAGTGGGTTTCTGCGCTAGATTTTGGCGGTGAGGTGGGCATTAGAGAAGGAACATTTAATGCGCCTGTTGCTGAAGATGACGACACCGCAGCGATTCAGGCCGCTATTGATGCTGCTGCCGCTAAAAATGCAAGCACCGTCTATTTGGCAAATGGTACATGGGTACTACTTGGTGATGTCACAATACACGGTTCGGTAGAGAGGCTGTTAGGGACCGAAGCGCAAATCTTGGGCGGCGGCAACATTATTGTTGCTGAGGGCTCAAGCGCAAGCGTCACAATTGAACGCTTACAAAACTCATTTTCACCTGCGGCTGAGACCAAATTTAAGATAATTCATCAAAGCGCACGCCCTCTTTTTGTAAACAACTTAGCTGGATTTTATTATGAACCGATAGAAGGCGTATCGGGCGACGTTTACATCACCGATGTGGTAGCAGGCGCTTTGCGCATCACCGAAAATCAGCATGTTTGGGCAAGCCAACTTAATATTGAAGATACTGCCGCGCGTAATACTGACTACGAGGCGCATATTGTAAACGACGGAGGCACTCTCAAAGTACTCGGCTATAAAACCGAGGGTGATGGCACCCATGTACTGACCCGAAATGGCGGTAAAACCGAAATTCTCGGGCACTTTCATCAAAGCTCAAGTCTTACCGTCCCTCAGTACATGACCACAGATGCAGACTTCTCAGTTGTTGTTTCACGCAGCGTAGCGGCCGGCGGATTAGTGGGTACTGTGATGGAAACAAGAGATGGCCTTAGCCGTACGGGCAATATGGGTATCGCTGACGGTTATTCGGCTATCCGTCCAAACACCGTAGCAGGCGATGTGATTGTTTTAGATACTCAAGACGCAGTATTTTCTGGGGATGTAAACACTATCGCTGGTTTCCCGGGTGGCTTTGTTGGTAAAAATTATGTCTTTATGAGGCCAAATAGTGGTGCAACAGCAAGGTTTGAGAAAGACTTAGCAGTTGCAGGAGAATATGAAATATTTGGACGATGGCACGCGGACTTTGGTGGTCAACCCGATTCTGGTCACGCTACAAACGCAAAACTTATGATTGATACAGCCAGTGGTGAGCAAATTATCTTCTTAAACCAGAAAAAGGACTTTGGAGATTGGACATCATTGGGTAGCTTCGACTTGTCGCACGGCAAATTCAGAGCCCTTTTTGATACAGAGGGCGCAAACGGCAATGTGATTGTTGATGCCATCAGGCTTGAGCGTATTGAGCAATAACTTAGGCTAATGTTGTTTGAATTTTCTGCTATCTTCTGCCAAAACTGAGGCTGCCTAAAGCGCGGTATATGGAATAAATCGTAATTGGCCTATCCGCCACCCCGTGCTTTGGCTTAGGGATTAATTAAGCGCAAATCGATACCGCCCAAGCAAATGCTTATCGTCAGTACATCAGCTTAAGAGTAAGCATCTGTTTCCAAAAGTATATGTAAATAAAAAATAAAATATTTAACATTTTATTAATATACGGTTATATTTTGTTCATGTGATCGGATGACCAGATGAGTTGAATGTCTAAACCGTTAATATTGATATTATCTGCAATAGTGATTTGCGCATGGGTAATTTGGTTCGCTTGGCCTGATGCCGGCGGCGCGTCTGATGCGCATAAAAATACAAACAACGAACAAACGACACCCCTCAATGCGCCACTTCCAACGCCCGCTCCAAATAAGCCTTCACCCGAGCTTACTACGCAGCTGATCGCGCAAGTCGATGAGCCAGCGCTGGCGACTTTAGCAACGCAAATTAGTGATATTGCCGATGCTTTTTCTCAGCAGTCTCAGTTTCCTCTTGAATCTCAACCGGTGTTGCACCCTGAGCAAGTTGTTGTGTACGAACCGTTTGCTGAAACCTGGACCGAATTCTCATTGCCATCGCAAGCCTATGGCGAAATCAAATTAGCGCTTGCAACCGACGAGTATCAGTACTTCACTGGACAAGATGTTGAGGTGCTTGTGCAAATAGCGGGCGTACCGAGTGATGCCGATGTCGACGTGAGTGTAGAAATGGTCGAGTCGGATAGTGCTAACGCTGCCGCTATTGAGACAATCGACGTAGAGAGCAATTTTAGCGGTCAATGGGAGGCAAACGAAACCATACCAGCGAGCACTTTCGAATATGGTTCATTGCCGGAAGAGCTTCAACTTAACGCTTATGTAACCGTGGATAATGAAGTCTTCTTTTCAAGTTCAGTGTTCAAATATACGCAGCCCTCAGCCACGGTAACCGGTTTAGACAATCCCAACCCAAACAATGAATATCTTGATATTCCGCTGAATGTAGACGTGCATAAGAGCGGCTATTTTTACGTGTCTGCGGTGTTGTATGACCAAAACAACGACACTCCGTTAATTCAACTTCAACAAGAGGCTAGGCTGTCGTCAGGCAGTCAGGAAATTGTGCTGAAAGCGCATATTCAGGCATTGAAATTTAAGGGCAATGAAGGACCTTATCGACTCTCTAATATTCGTCTTAAACGCGGTGCTGAAGAGGGTGAGCAATTTGACCAAGCAGGGAATAGCGAAGCAAAAAGCTACGAGGTAGAAGGATTTGGATTTGACCGTTACGAAGATAAAACATTTTTCGACCCGCTGGCTGCGGAGCGAGAATCATTTTTGCGTCAACTAGGCAGTATAAGTGGTGCAAATTAAAAAGAATGCTGATAAAGCATCTCACACAACTTACAGGAAAAACTTATGAAAACACTTACCATGTTGTTCACCCTGCTGTTTGTATCGACCGGCTGTTACGCTGCTATTGCTGGGAAACCAGTGATTTTAGTGCATGGTTTTCAGTTTACAGACTTACAAAATACCCCACCTAATGAAGCCTTTTTATTGCAACAATCCAGAAACTACTTTTCAGATTATTGGACCTCACGTGCCGATGAACATCACTATTACTCAAGCGCAGACAGAGTGAGCGGTGGTGTAAAAGACCAATTTAAGCGCCACTTCGAGCGTTTAGAGGCAAGTGGATTGTGCATACAAGGCTGCGTGTGGGTAACGCACTCAACGGGTGATTTAGTATTGCGCGATGCACTGAATCGCTTGGGACAATGGGGCATTGACCGAAACCGCGTTAAAGTATTGGCAGTAATTGATTTTGCCGGAGCAGGCGGCGGCACTGAGTTGGCCGACTTAGCGGCGAATGTGGCCTCAGGCGGTGGGTTCGTCGATTTTACAATCCGCCAAGTAGTGCGTGCCTTTTTAGGGGTTGACCCAAGCAGCTCTGGTTTAGGGGTTGTAAATGATTTACGCCCTACTAATGCTCGACGAATCGCTCAAGGAAACCAAGGTGTACCGCGTTTGAGATTTGTTGGCACCGGCTCTGAATTTGCAGGCATTACCAAGCCATTCATTCAAGGTGAAGACGACAGCGTGGTGCCTTTGCATAGCGCATGCGGTTCAAATCGAAAAGGCGATTATAATTCATGCTCATCGGGCATTAGAAACAACGGCGTGCTGCGCTCAGCGCGCGCACCTTCTGCGCTACTCGCCAATCATTTTCCTGTTTTGATAGGTGAGCGAGTCAACCACAGTCAGCACATTAATAACGACCGTGTTGGTGGCGTGTATGCACCCATTATCAATAACGTGTCGGCAAATGGTTTAGTCATAGATTTTGCTGAGTCTACAGGCCGGCGCTGGTGGAGCTGGGGAGCGAGAGTACGCTCTGTCGACAACAGTAATCGTAAGAGTATGTCGGCTAACGTTTACGATACCTTAAACAACTGACGCCAACGCAAAACAATCGTTTTTGTTAAATAAATTGCCAAGCAAGCTAAGAATAATCTGCCTTGCTTGGCATTTTTTGTTATCTTCATCGCTTAATTAAGTATTGTTAACTGACGCATTGTTAAATTAAGCGAGTTTTATGACTTACGACACGCAAACACTTAACAGTGGGCGCCATAAACTAGACGAGTTTGAAGAGCTTTGGGTTTTTGGATATGGCTCACTTATTTATAAAGTCGATTTTCCGTATCTCGATAAATCGCCCGCGCACATTAAAGGTTATGAGCGCAGAATGTGGCAAGGTAGCAGTGACCATCGCGGCACGCCAAGCAGCCCCGGCCGCGTAGCCACACTCACCCCCTCAGGCAACACCCTTTGTTTTGGCATGGCGTACCGAGTGACGCCAGACGTCTTTGAGCATTTAGATCATCGTGAAAAAAACGGCTACTTAAGAGAAGAAATTGATATTACGCTCGCAACAGGCTCTACTGTGCGCGGCCTTGTTTACATGGCAACGCCTGATAACGAAGCCTTTCTAGGTGACGCCAGTACCGAAGAGCTTGCTCGCCATATATATGAAAGTGAGGGGCCAAGCGGCGAAAACAAAGACTATGTCTACGACCTAGCCGAAGCGCTTCGAAAGCACGGCGAGCACGATGAACATATATTTGCTATCGAGCAAGCGCTGTTAGAGATAGAAGCGTTGAAGTGAATTACTTGGCGCATATTCATCTTGCGCACCAAAGCACTAACAGCAAAAACAGCAAGTACGGAAATTTTTAGGACGATTTTGTAAAACTAGAATCGTTGAAAGCGTAGTCGTATCAAGATATCGTAGCGTGATAAATGATTGGGGTGGGCGAGAGCGTTTCGTACTCAAGTCTATGCTAATTCGAAGGAAAACACAGGGACCGGAAAACTCGTATGAAAAAGCAAAGAGTCATAATTATTGGTGCAGGCGCCATAACGCAGCAATGGCACCTACCAATACTGCTAGGAAGAGATGATGTCGAGGTTTCTGGGATTGTCGATAAGTCTGAAAAAACCTTATCGATTTTGAAAGATGCATATCCTAGTTTGCATACGTTTACAGATTTGTCGCAAATCCCTGTCGCTCAGTATGATGCTGCAATTGTTGCCACTCCGGCGGCGTTTCACTTTGCAATCACCGAAGGTTTATTACAAAAACAAAAGCATGTGCTAGTAGAAAAGCCGGTTGCCTTTAGCGTAGAAGAGACTATTGCTCTTGCTGATCTTGCCAAACAAAACAACTGCGTGTTAAGTGTGTCGCTTTATCGTCGCCTATATCCGAGCCTACAAACTTTAAAATCGCTGATTGCCGATAGGGTTTGGGGAAAAGCTGAGAGCTTTGAGTTTTTGTGGGGCGATGCCTACAGTTGGAGCGCAAGCTCTCTTGGCAATATGAAAAAAGAACTCGCCGGAGGCGGCGTACTTATGGACCTTGGACCACACGCGCTTGATTGGCTGTGTGAATTATTTGGCCATAAAGTATCTCTTTTAGAATATAGCGATGATGCGGTAAGCGGCATCGAAACAGATTGCGAAATGCAATTGAGTTTTCAATTTGGACGGCAAAAAATTAAAGGTGATGTAAAGCTCTCAAGGATTCGTAAGCTAGGGGGAGAGCTAACCGTATTTTGTGAAAAAGCAGCGCTGCGTTTATCAGTTGGTGAGCGATTCAAGGTTGAGGTTTTGCCTAATCTCCCTAAAAGCACAGCAAAAGATGTCGCAACACCTTCGGTGGTATATGAATGCGAGTCAAGCGATACAAAAGACGAAGAATGGTTTGAGACCTTTGCAAAAGAGCACGATGATTTTCTGCACGCAATTGAGCAGAGCACAGAGCCAAAGTTATCATGTGCCAGCGTTATCGCAGCCGCACAAATTATTGACCAATGTTACGCAGAAAAATCACAAACTAACTATGATTGGGGCGATACATCTGCGCTTTCTATTGCAGATCTAAGCGGGGTTAAACAAGTTCTGATAACCGGAGCAACCGGATTTTTAGGCGGCCGCATCGTTGAAACGCTTTTAGAGCGTACCGATTGCAAGGTAATTGCAGCGGTAAATAACCCTAACAATGCCACACGTATTTCACGCTATGATGTTGCCATGCGCATGTGCGACTTAAACGACCCTAGTAGTGTTAAACAAGCCTTAGAGGGTTGTGACTCGGTCATACACTGCGCGGTTGGCACGGCGTATGGTGATGACGAATTAATTTACAACACCACGGTAAAAGGCACCGAAACCCTCATTACACTGGCCGAGGAGGCCGGCATAAGCAAGTTCGTGCACATAAGCAGTCTAGCGAGCGTAGATTTAGCATCTTCGGAGCAAAAAATGACCGAAGACAACGCTCGCCTTAGTACCAGCAATGATATTTATAGCCGCGCCAAACGTGACGCTGAGAAAATTGTATTAGACGCGCTGCAACGTAAAACCTTAACAGGCGCAGTACTTAGGCCCACCAATATTTACGGTCCCTATTCTCCGCTTTTCAATATAGGCGCCGGACGCCAAGCTGTTGAGCAAGGTATGGCGTTTACGCAGAGTACCGCGCAGTGTCCGAGTAACACGGTTTACGTAGATAATGTGGTTATGGCAATACTGCATTGCCTTTCAAGCGAAAAATTAGCTCGTCAGGTTTATTTTATAAATGATGATGACAAAAATACCTATCAAGATTTTTATGCATATTTCACTCATGCCTTTGAGACCAAACTTGAAATAGGCAAGCTTAAAGTGCATCAAGAGACTGCTTCGTCAGAAAATACTTTGCAGCTAATCTTTAAAGATGCCAAAGACCTTGTTAAATCCAAAGAGCTTCGCAAACTGTTTATTAAAGTCTTTAAGAGCCCATTGATTGGAAAGCCGTTTCGATGGCTAGTAGCTAAGCTGCCCTCGGTTGAGAATAAGCTCAGAGACAACAGTGGCGTGGTGTATAAATCAAAAAACAAAAGCGACGCTGTCTCGCCCATCAGTGCGTCAACCTCAGCATTAGTCTCGTGCGAGCAATTTAAAGAGGATGTTAAAGCGTATAAACCTGTATCAAGAGATGACGCCTTAGCTCGCACGTCCAAGTGGCTAGCATTTTATAACCCGAAACCATAAACGTAGACCATAAATGAAAGCTGAAAACAGAGTCAGCCATAAGACGTGATTTAGTCCCAATTTTTAATAGATATACATGGAGTAGTATCGTGAATGTGAAGTATTTCCTTAAGTCGTTAATTGTGTTGTTGTATACGGTGCTCGTCAAGTTGATGCGCATCTTCACAAAGCCATCACAAGTATTTCTAATTTGTCCGCCTTTTCCTAACAACATCAATATTGGCGACAGAGGTTTAGTACTCGGCGCACTTTGCGAGCTTTACAAATACGAAGATGATGTTGTGCTGGTGCAAATGACAGACTCTTATGTGCAAGAGTTTCCTGAATTTCCGAATTTAATCATCACTGACAAACACACAAAATTGTTTAAGGTAAATAGAGACTTAGCGTCGAGTTTAACGTGGCTCTTTGATTTAAAAACGGCAAAGCGTGTTCACCTTATTGGGGCAGACAGCATTGATGATTATTATAGTCGTTCAGATGCCGCAGCAAAAATGTATGCTGCAGAATTAGCAGGCCGTCTTGGCATTAAAACCAATGTCATGAGTTTTAGTATCAACGAGGTAAGCGACGCTCTGAAGCAAAGGGTAAGTGAGCTTACACCGAACGTTCACTTGGTTGCCAGAGACCCTGTGTCTTTCGAGCGTCTACAAAAAGCGAATATTGAGCGTATTCACTGTAGCGCTGACCTTTCTTATTTGTTTGAACCGAGCGCGATAAGAGACGATGCAAACTTACATGAGTTTTTGAATGCGAACGCAGGCAACATTCTAGGCTTTAGCTTCAACAATCTGTTGTTTTCTGCCAACGAAAATAATGACGCTCGTTTTGACTTTTATGCCCAAGCCATTTACGAGTTGGCAATTAAAGCTGAGAAAAAAGTACTGTTTATTCCCAATAACGATAGAGATGCGAAAAAGTATGGAGAAGCAATCCACCAACGCATAGTTGAGAAAGCGCCATCGCTGTCATATTTTTCTGAGTATTTGGGCGATCCAAGTGAATTAAAAGCACTAATGTCGAAGTGTTACTATTATTTTTCAACGACCTTGCATATGGGCCTTTTCCCGATTGGCGTTGGCGTACCAACAACTTGTTTTCCTTATGCAGGGAAATTTGATGGGCCATTGCAACTACTAGACAGCATTGAGTGTCAGATAAAGCCAGATGATATTCCTAGTTCCCCGACAGACTTTGCGCGGATGATGTATGAGCATTTATCAGCGGCAGATTTCCGAAAGAAAAACATTGAGGCTAATTTGCCAAAGGTAAAAACACTAGCAAAAATTAATCTGCAAGATTTTTAGCGAGGGTATATATCGTATAGCTTGCTCTGAGCTAAAGCATGGCTAATATAATCGCTGTTAGATAAACTGGGGGATTAACCTTGACTTACTGTTTAGCGTTGCATGTAAACAAAGGGATTGTGTTCGCATCTGACTCACGGACAAATGCGGGCGTGGACTATGTAGCAACGCATAGCAAGATGCACACTTTTTTGTTTAAAGAAAACCGCTGCATTTATATACTCACCGCGGGTAGTTTAGCGACTTCTCAAGCGGTTATAAATCGTATTTCCAGCGACTTAGAAACTGACAATACAGGGTTTAATTTACTCAAAGCTAACTATCTGCATGAAATAGCCGACTATATTGGGGAGTTAAGTCAGGCGCAGCAGAGCAAGCATGAAGCCGCCATGAAAAAAAGCAATATGAGTGCAGAGTGCAGCTTTATTGTTGGTGGGCAGTTGAAGGGGCAGGCTTGTGCAATCTTTCACGTATATCCTCAAGGGAACTATATTAAAGCTTCGCCAGAAACGCCCTACTTACAGATAGGTGAAAACAAATATGGTAAACCGATTCTTGATAGAGTCATTTCACCCAGTACAAGTCTTGAAGACGCAGCGCGTTGCGCACTAGTTTCTCTAGACTCAACAATTCGCAGCAATATTTCCGTGGGGCCGCCCATTGAGCTAGCCATTCATACCAGCAACGATTTAAGCGGGCCTTATCAGAGTACATTCACTCACAACTCGCCTATGTATAAATCGCTACAAAAGCAATGGAACGAGGGTTTAAAAAGAGCATTCAAGCGTTTGCCACGTTTTGATTGGGAAAAGCCATCAGACTGAAGCTCAATAATGTTGGCATCAGCTCTTAGTCGTCTCGCGTGAACGACGTTTCTTCAATGACTCGATGCACAAAACGTAGCTTTTTCAAGGCGGAAATGGATATGACAAACGGATAGGCATCATCCAAACCCATACTACGATTCAGCGCATTTAGGGCGGCGGTAAGTTTGCACCAGTCGTCAAATAACTTGGTAAAGTTCTTCTCAGTTGTAAGCGCGTTATTATAAAAATGCGCATGAAGCGGATTAGCTAGCTGGCTGCCAGCAATGCTGAATTTAAACTGGTTAGCGGTTTCTAAGGTGTCCACCATATGCATATAGTGCGCCCAAGTCTCCGCCCAATCTTCCCATGGGTGCATACTAGCGTAAGCGCTGATCCATACATTTTGCCAGTTGTTAGCTGGTCCATTATTGTAGTAGCTTTGCATGGCTTGTTGATAGTCTATGCGTTCATCGCCAAAAAGCTCTCGATACTCTTCAATAAACGGACTATTTTCAATCAGGCAGTTCCAGTAATAATGGCCCGATTCATGTCTAAAGTGACCGAGCAAGGTTCTGTAGCGTTCTTGCATTTTCTCACGCATTTCAATCCGTGCCGATGGGTCAGCTTCATTAATGTTAATTGTAATCAAGCCGCCGCTATGTCCGGTGGTTACGTACTGCTTGATAAAAAGCTCGTTGCCAAAGGCATCTTCTGTTTGGTCCTCTAAAAACGCAAATCCAATGCCTTTGGTGGCGTCTTCTTGTTTACTAACCACCGGCAGATTGAGCTTCATAAGCGTGTAGAGTAATCGTCGTTTTGACGACTCTAAATTAAACCACAGTTTGAGGTTCTTCTCTTCACCAAGGTTGGGTATGGTTTGAGTGAGTCTGCATGAGCGGCACAAGGGATTATTATCTTGCGTGTCGACCATCCAATTGCACACGTCATGTTCGCTGTAGTTTATGCATTTGTGATAGCGATTGCCGCTAATATGAGATTCATACTCAGAGTTACTTAGTTGGTTTACCGGTGCAAGTTCGAGCACGTCAGGTAAAAATCCCAGCACCGAATGACATCTCACGCACGAGGTGTTTGGGAAGTGTAAGGTGTTGTCACACCGGCAAACAAAAGTTTTCAAACAGTCACTCCAAGTTGGAAGATTAAGCGTGCGACAGTATCACAGATAAGTGTCATTGAGACTTGAATCTATTTCAATGAGGCCAACTTGAATGTCGTCAATAAATTCATGTAGCTTGTCTTGCTTTAATTTAGCTGGATTAGCATTCAATAGATAGCTCCTAAGTTGACGAGTTTTATCAACCGGTGCTTTATTGTGCGGCAGCTCCGATAACGAGTATTCTATTTGCTCGAGGCTGTGCAGAAGCGAGCGAGGAAAGCGAGACTCACAAAGCAAAAATGCCAGTACGTCCTGTCTGTTGATTCGAACTCTTACTTCCCGACGATACATTTGATAGGCACTCATCGATTTAAGTACGCTCATCCATTGAATATTACTGAAAGCGCTGGACTCATCATCAATGTCGGGCAGCAAAGACGCAGAGCGCACGTCAATAATCCGAGTCGACATATCAGCTCTCTCGAGGTTACGACCAATGCGCAAAAACGCATAGCCGTCGTCATGGGTCATTGTGCCGGTAAGAAGACCGGTAATTGATTGATTTGCTTGAATGATACGTTTCAGAAAGTCATATCGAGTACGTCGACCAAAGGCTAAGTTATCATTCTCTGTGATATATAGGTAAAGCTCATTTATTTGTTCCCACGCTTCGGCAGGCAATATTTCCTTTACGGTTCGTGCATTTTCTCGCGCTGCGCTTAAGGAACTCACGATTGAGCCGGGGTTGTCGAAGTCGGTCAATATGAAGCTAACTACGTTGTGTTCATCTGCCACTTCATGTTTGTCGTAAAACGTGCTTCTGAATGACAAAATATCAACAATAGGCTCCCAACCAAGCTTAACGCGCGCCGGTAAATCTAATAATAAATGGGAGTTTACATTGATTAATCTCGCAGTATTTTCAGCTCGCTCTAAATAGCGTGCCATCCAATATATGTTACTCGCTACCCTTGAAAGCATATTCATTAATCTCCCTCCATATCGACTATCCACGTGTCTTTACTGCCGCCACCCTGAGAGGAATTGACTACCATCGAACCTTTTACCATGGCAACTCGCGTCAGCCCGCCAGTGGTAACCGTCACGTTCTTACCGCTCAGTATAAATGGTCGCAAGTCTAGGTGTCGTGGCTCAACTTTGGTACCAACCATGGTGGGCGCGGTTGATAAGGTAAGCATTGGCTGAGCGACATAATTGCGAGGGTCTTTTTCAATAAGAGTCTTAAATTTTTCGTGCTCTTCCGCACTGGCATGCGGGCCCATCAACATGCCGTATCCGCCCGATTCGTTAGCGGGTTTAACTACCATTTCGGCGATATTGTCTAACACATATTCTCGTTCTTCTTTATTGTTGCATTTGTATGTTGGCACATTCGGCAATATGGCTTTTTCTTTAAGGTAGTATTCGATAATTTTAGGCACGTAAGCATACACGACTTTATCATCGGCAACGCCCGAGCCTGGCGCATTTGCAAGGGCCACATTACCCGCCTTCCAAGCGCGGATAATGCCCGGAACCCCCAACAAAGATTCAGGATCAAACACTTCTGGGTCAATAAACCAGTCGTCAATGCGCCGATAAATAACATCTACCCGTGATAAACCGCTTATGGTTCGCATATAAACACAATCATCGTCTCCTACAACAAGATCAGTTCCAATGACTAGTTCAGCTCCCATTTGCTGCGCTAAGTAGGCATGTTCAAAATAGGCGGAGTTATAAATGCCGGGGCTAAGCACTACAATTTCTGGCTCTTCAATTTGTCGAGGCGACATTTCAACGAGCATGTCGTATAGCTGCGATGCATAGTCGTCGACTGGCAAGATACTGTATTTTTCAAACATTTCAGGAAACACGCGCTTCATGACGTGGCGATTTTCAAGCATGTACGATACGCCAGAAGGCACTCGCAGGTTGTCTTCCAGTACGTATACTACGCCCTGATTGTCGCGCACCAAATCAGAGCCGCAAATATGAGCCCAAATACCGTGAGGCGGGCTAAATCCTTTACATTGTTCGAGGAAATTCTTAGATTTTTTTAGCATTTCGGCAGGGAATACGCCGTCTTTGATGATGTTTTGGTCATTGTACAAATCATCAATAAACATATTCAGGGCTTTTACTCTTTGTTTAAGCCCTTGTTCGATGCCGTCCCACTCTTTTTTATCAATCAGGCGAGGAACGATGTCAAAGGGCCATGCTCGGTCAATGGAGCCTTCTTCATCGTTATATACTCTAAATGTAATGCCCATTACATGAATGGCAGAATCTGCTGCTGCTTTAAGTTCGTTGACTTCTTTGTCGCTTAAGTTGGCAAGATAATCGCAAAGTGCCTGTGAGTACTCCCGTGGTTTTCCAGCAGTGCGTACCAATTCATCATACAAACCTTTAACCCGGTAGTTACCCCATCGAATTGCCATAATATCCCCTGTTTTGCCGTAAATCCGCTTTACACCATAACAGGGGGATGTTGAACGAGCAAACGATGCTCCTTGAATATATTACCTAACACTCGCTCGAGAAAATGCGAACGGTGGGCGCCTCGCCATCCTCAGCATTGTTGTAAGTTACATAGCATTTTTTGGTTGCATCATAGCCATTTGGGAAAATAATCGCAGCCCTTCCTTGCACTGGAGTGCCGTCAGGAAGTTGTGTCGCATTTCCATATCCGCACCAATCATTGTTGCACATATTCGAGCGTTGGGTATTGAATTGGTCGTCTAATGAAATAAGGAATCTCACTGAACGGTCGAACCAGCCTGACGGATAACCTGAATGAGTCTCGATAGTAACGTTATCCACTTCAACTTCTTGCAATCCTTTAGCTTTCTTTTGTGTAAGCGCCTTTGCGTGCACTAAGTTGGCTGTTGTTTTTAGGTCACTGGCGAGTTTTTCTAACCGAGCCCTATGAGCATCGCCTGCGATGTCCACAAATTTTGGCGCAGCAACCGCTCCCAGAATACCTAGGATGACAATTACTATTATCAACTCTATCAGCGTAAAACCTAGTTCAGAATCTCTATTCATTTTAAAAGCCACAATCTCAGATCATATAGGATAGTAAAAAATTCTACTTCGTAGGGTATAAAGGGCCATACCTCAGTATGTTAGCGTCTTGAAGCGCTAGCTTGCTCTTGGATAACTGCTTTTGAATAACGAAGCACCTAGCGAATAGCGAAGATAGAGAATTATGTGCTTTTTGCAACTAAAGTATAGAGTTCGTATTTTCTCATGCTCCTTATATTGCTTAGCGCCGTATATTTGCTATTGTAATACCGCTATTAGGCGCCTGCTCTCTGGTTCTAGGGCCTACAAAAGCGATATGCACTCTGTTATTGAATAGTGGTTGAGAAACGCATAATAAAAAACGGGGGCGAAGTGTTCGTCTGACGTTTGTATAACAATACTATAAGTTCTCTCAATAAAAACAACGACATATGTGAGATTGATAATATCGTATTGGCAGGGAAGCGAATGACATTATAGTGTCTCTGTTGATAATCAAAGATTTATCTGTTGCCAGTTTGGCAAATTAGTACTCGCAATTAGGAAGCGCCATTTATGGCGCAGTTTTGGACACATTTAGGCGAGTACGTTTATGAAAACGCGCGGTAAAATAGCGGCCATTTCGGCATTGTTGATTTCCTCCTTTGTTTCTTCTGGCGCTCTCGCCACTACTCCGGTTGCCTCTAATGGCCTGCCTGCTGAAGGTTTAGCCGGAGAACAGGTATGTTTTGACGCCGGCCTCTCTCACACCGGTGCTGCCGGGTTTGGCCCCTATTTTAGAGTTGTTGCAGACGACAATCTCACCCTTAACTCGGCAAGTTTATTTGGCAGCGCTCTGAGCGTTACAAATGTGGGGGTGTTTCCCAGCACGTCCCCTTTTGAATTAGAAGACCCCTTCACTAAAACAATGGTAACTGGCTCGCCCGGTCAGTCGTTTTTTCTTGTACGCAAAAGCGTGGGTTCTGTCGTAGAAAATGGACCAGATTTAAGTACAAACTTATGCGTCACAATTGCCTCTGCCGCGGTCATTGGCGAAGCGCTGGATGTTTCGATTACGCCCGTATATCGTTTCGGTGATACGCCAACAGGCGCAAATGGCCCTGTTGTTGGCGCGGTAGATACTGCATCTATCACGCCGACCCTTTACGATTACACGTTTACCGCCGCCTCTCCAGAACAAGAAATCGCACCTAATCCAGCTGTAAATGTGCCCTTTATCCACAAAATAGACGTTGCTGATGGCAGTGTTATATCGCAAGTCAATATTGAGCAATTACTGCAAAACGAAATGCTCGCAAGCTCTGTTCCCACCATTACGGGTGGAACAGGCTGCACGCTTAACTCTTCACCTCCCGTAGGCACTAACGGCGGAACGCTATCAGTAGACTGCAGCAATGTGACAGGAACGGCTGCTGATGACGACTTGCATATCAGCTATACCGCGGTGGTAGACGATGTTTTAAATGGCGCAAGTTGTGCTGCTTTGCCTATTTTGCATCAAGGCGATGCAAATGCAGAGTTCCCTCCGGGCAGTCCTCTGGCGTCTGCGAGTAACAATGCTAGCTTTGTTGCCAAGCACATTACTTTGCAACAAGAGGTTACGGGCAATGCGGTGAATCCTGGTGACGTGTTTACTATCACCAATAATATCCAAATAAGTGCATACAGCACGCCAAATCAACTTATCGTACGCGATACTCTAGCCGATGGACTTGCATTTAATAGTCACACCAGCCTGTCTGTTGGTGGCACAACACAAACGATTACGCCAAGCACCACAACTAATGCCGACGGCACAGTATCGGTGGTATACGACCTAAGCGCGGCAGGCATCAGCGCGTCGGCGGGTCAGTCTATTCAAATCATTTATACGGCAGTAGTCGAACAAGTCTTCAGGCAAAGCGCACAAGCTGTTCTTGCCGGCGATACTCTGCCCGTTAGCAGCAGCCTATCATATGGCTTAACCGCAGGCGCCTCTTCTTGTTCAGAAGGTTCGAGTGCGAGCGTTAGCATCAGCCCCATCTCGATTAGCAAAACTATTGTGGGCGGTGCGACAGATTTTGACCCCGGTAATGGAATAACGTTTCGCCTGAGAATAAACGTACCTTCTGGGGATATTTCAAGCTTTACCGTCACCGACTTTTTGCCTTTGGCAGTGTTTGATGTAAGTGATATTTCGTCGACTTTTTCTCAAGATATACGGTTTAGTCCAAACGACACTTTAGGTCTATCGCCAACATCAGTGCTTATCGATGCAGGTACTAACTCTATTCAACTGGCATTTAGCAATGTAGACAATATAGCTGGTCGCATCATTGAATACGATATCGATGCAGTTATAGGCACGTCGCCTTACGCCGACGGATTAACCTTGACCAACATCATGCAGGTATCTAATACGAACACCGACGGCGCGCAAAATACCTTAGTGAGCCCTGCTTCGTTTGAGGCTCGAGCACCAGTTTTAGAAGGGACGTTAACGCAAACTCTACCGACTCAAAAAGACGCTGGTGGCACTGTTGAATATACACTTGAGCTTACTAATGTAGGTGGTGCAGATGCTTTTGATGTGGCGGTAAAAGTACCTTCAGCTATCGGTTTGGAAGGCGCGGTGTTGGTGTCTGCTGAAATTGGAGGCGTGACGGCAAGCACTACCGGCTCATTTGCAACAGAAGACTTCACCATTACCGGGCCTGTTGCGCCTAATGCCATTATTGAAGTGATTTTTGAACGCGTAATATCCGATAATGTTATTCCCGTGCAGGCCATAACTTCAAAAGCCCTAGCAAGTTGGGCTGCTGCCATTGCTGCTGCTCCATTTCCTGATCTCGAAACCGAACAGAGCTTGACCGTAGACAACTTAAGCATCAGCACAAGTGTTGACTCAGTGAGCCCGCAGGGGTCTATTGGCAACGTGGTTGTGGGTGATACAGTTACATATTCTACCGAGGTCACGCTCCCTGAAAGTGAGATTGATGGTTTCACGGTCGACTTAGGTCTGCCCGCCGGATTTTCGTTTGTTGCCGGCAGCATAGCGTTAGACGATTCATCTTTTGGCGGCACCGTTGACACATCGCCGTCGGCGAATGCTACTGGTACGGTAGATAACGGTCCGCAAGTAGAGATTAGTTTTGCCGGCACGCTGGTAACTGATCCTGACAACGATAGTACTAATAATACCTTTAGCTTTACCTTCGATGCGTTAGTTCAGGATTCAACTTCTAACGAGGCAATCACCTCAACTCAAACTAAGCAACTTACCTCAAACGCCGATTTTACTGACCGAATAGGCGCCATCGCAGCATCGAATGTAAGTAGCGATTTTGCTGAACATTCGCTAAGTGTAGATACTGTCGCTACTAATGCTGACGGCGCTACCGGTGGGTTTCAAGCGGGAGATGAGGTGACGGTTGTTGTTACCATTACAAACGAAGGCACAGCACCAGCCTATGATGTTGAGTTTGACAGCATAGTAAACGGCGACTTATTTGATTTAACAACTGTTAGCGCCGTGACCACTCCTAGCCCCTATACCTTTGCCTACAGCTCGCCCACGGTATCGTATACGGCAAGTAACCAAACGCTGAATGTGAATGACAGCATTACCTTTAGCTACAGTGCGATTGTGAAAGATGGGGTGAGAAGCGGTTCTAACTTTACCGTGACCAGCAATGCAACGGGTTCCAGTCTAGACGGCGCGCCAGCGGTAGAGAGAGTCGGCACCAGTTCAGACGACGAAATCTTAAACACACTTGCCCCAACTGTCGGTAATCTGCGCGTGATTAACACCAGTGAAAGTTGGACGGGTACAACATCTAGAGACATTTTTGCAATAGGCGAGGTGGTTACTTATCAGTTTGATGCGCAGTTGCCAGAGGGGCTCACCGTTGCCAACCCCGCTAACAGTTTGCTATCTGTTAGCTTGCCAAACGGCTTCGCTTATCTTGACGGGACAGCACTCATTAAGGCTGACTTTGACACCTCGTTAACTAGCGCAAATGAAGGTGCGCTTAGTTCAAGCGACGCAGCGATTGTCCCGGTCATTAACGGTCGAGTGCTCAATTTTGACTTAGGCGACATAAGCAACAACGATGACGACAGTAATGATGAAACCATTACTATCACCTTCGACATTCTTGTGGAAAATACACGGGTAAACAATCGGGCTAACAGAAAATCGGTGCTTGCTGAAATTGCTTATATTAATCAAGCGTCGGTGGCGCAAAACAATAGCACATCTGCTCGCGCAAACATCGGTGAGCCCAATCTGCGCTTTAGTCATACTGTTCGCCCGTCAACAGTAACAGGCGGTAACAGCGTAATATATGAAGTGGTTTTACGTAACTTGCGAGGCACCTTCAATCTTCGAGCGTGGGATTTTGAAATTGAACAACAAATTCCGTCCCAGTTGACGCCTGTAACCCTGCCGCTGCAGTCGGCCGTCCTGTCGCGAGGTAACACAAACATTGCCGCATGTGCTGCCTTGTCAGGGCAAGTGCTTACGGTAGACACGAGTTGCTTGCCTGCGAGCGAGCAATATCTCGGCCCGAATGAAAACATCACGATACAACTTGAAGCGACTGTTGACCCGGCAATTCGGTTCGAAGAACAAGCTACGTCAAGAGCGACTGCAATAGCTAGTTCTTTGCCGGGCACGCAGGGCACGGCTAACGCAACGCCCGGGCTACCGAATGCTGATAACGGTGAGCGAACAGGTGAGCGCGTTGTGAATACCTCAGGGCAATCGGTCAACGATTACTTCATGATTAATACAGCAACGGTGACCGCAGAATCGCCATCAATTAATTTGTCAGCGAGTGAGGATACACGTCAAGTTGGTGAGTTGCTTACATTAACCAGTGAAATCGGCCTACCCACCGGTTCGACTGAAGATTTTATCGTGACCTTGCAGTTGCCAAACGGCCTGCGCTATAACAACGCTCCTATTCGATTAACGCCGCCAGCCACTGGGTTTTCGAGTTCGTTAAGTCCGGTGCTAACGCCGGGTGCCGGCACTAGCCAAATAGTGCTAAATTTTGGTGAGATAGCGAACGCAAGTGTTAATGCAGAAACCTTAAGCATCGAAATTGATGTGATTGTTGATAATATTTTGGGCAATCAAAATGGAACAAGATTAAGTGCCCAAGCTAGCTTAGATTACGCCAGTCGTGGCCAGAACGTTCCACGCGCTGAAGCGTCAACACTCGTTGTTGAGGCAAATATAGAGCTAGCTCAAACCGTTATTGTTGGCGCCATCGACTCTGATGCGGGCGATACCATTACCTACAGAACGCAAGTCAGCAATACATCTGCGCAGGCTACCGCCTATAACGTAAGCTTTGCGGACGTGTTTGAAGCA
The DNA here is from genome assembly GCF_042652645.1 of Glaciecola siphonariae. Taxonomy (NCBI): domain Bacteria; kingdom Pseudomonadati; phylum Pseudomonadota; class Gammaproteobacteria; order Alteromonadales; family Alteromonadaceae; genus Glaciecola; species Glaciecola siphonariae. Next base: position 493,801 of record NZ_JBHSGU010000005.1, on the reverse strand, counting down.
GACCTTTTTGGTGGCGCTACCTCAGGCTCATCTTTTATTAATGTCAGCGTAGTGAATCCAAACAATGAAGTGCTCCTTTCTAGCACTAATCAACCGGTAGGTGATGCTGACTTTGCTCAAAGCACGAGCGTGGTGAGTAATGATACGCTGTCGCTGTCTGGCAATATGCTCATGCCGCCATCGTCTTCTATCACGCTTGAGTACTCGGTAATAGTCAGCAATACCGCCAGTGCAGGCGCTGAGTTAGGCAATGCATTGAATGTATCGTACAACAGTAATCAAGCGGCAGACAGTCGTTCTGGCGCAGATGCCAACAGTGATGATGATAACGACAGCACGCTGGATAATTACAATGAAACCGCATCTAGCGCGATTACCTTGGCTAATGACATTGCGATCCAGACTACGCTCAATCCAATCCATGCTGACAACGACTTTGCGCCTGGAGAGTCGGTGTTTATCGATATTCGCTTAGATGTGAGCGAGGGGCAACTTTCAAATACCCTGATCACCAATGCATTGCCAACTGGCCTGTCGTTTGTAGACCTTAATATTCAGTCTGGCACAAATATAAGCTACACCGGAGGTGCGTCGGGTCTTGCTGGCGCCGGTAATAACGTGGATATTGATTTTGGCACGCTAACGAATGTTGCCGATGCTGATGATACCAATGACTTCATTGTAGTGACCTTAGAAGCGCGTGTGCAAGATATTCCAGCCAACGTAGACGGACTTGTGTTGAGCAACAGTGCCAGCGCGTCCGGCGGCAGTACCAATGTTGGGCCAAGTACGCTCGATATTGACATTGTTGAGCCCAGCGTAACAGCCACTATCAGCGCAAGCTCTAACGTCATTACTCTTGGAGACATTGCAACATTCACGGTAGACATTAGCGCGGCTAATTTGGCTGCAGATGCATTTGATACAGAATTTGAAATTGTTGTACCAAGCGGATTTACCTATCAAGCGGGCACCCTAGCCGGCCCTGGCATCATTGACGATACTGACCCTACGCGACTCATCGTGGATGTGGGAACACTCTCAACAGCAGACGGTTTGCGCAGCTTTGTATTTGAGGCGCAGTTAAATAACGGTGCTGCTATTGGTGCAAACTTTGAATTTGAAATTGATAATGGCGTGCATTCGTCCGTCGCTGGCACGCAAACGCAAAATAGAAGTTATGACTTTGAGAGCACATTGCTTGTAATGTCGGATGACTCTAGCTTTATTGACGCTACACAAAGCCTAACGTTAGCGCTTGATGTAAATAACAATGGCTTAGCAGACCCTGGTGACCGATTAGATAAGGCCGTTGTGGTGACTAACAATGGTCCGCGCGTGTCGGGCGTGACGTTCAATGAAGCTGTTCCGGCTAACACAGCTTATGTTGCGGGTTCACTCAGTAGCTCAAGTGGCACAGTAGACGACACCTCAGGTATGAGTGTTGATATTGGAGAAATGCAGCCGGGCGCAACAACAAACATCAACTTCAGTTTTGAAGTGGCCGCCGGCACGCCTCCCGGCACTCTGATTCAGGCACAGGGCGTTGTTGACTCGGATGGCACCATTCCAGAGCTCACCGATGCTGATGGAAATGACGCCAATGGCGATCAAGCCAATGAAATACGCGTAGGCTCAGTGAGCACGCTGACGCCGTCTGTCTCGTTAAGTCAAAGTATTAGCTTGTTAAATGACGTAGATGCGAATATGGCGGTGAGCGAGGGCGATGTGCTAGAGATTAGCTACACCATCAGCAACATCGGTAGCATGGCCTTAACACAGGTAGAACTCGCAGATTTACTACCAGCCGGTTTATCTTATGTGCCCAATAGTTTAACCGTAAGCGGACCGCCAGACCCTGCCGACAGTGCGGGTGTAAATGCTGCAAACGTGGATGTTACCTTGGCACAAGTTGAGCCAAACGAGCGTGTGACAGTGACATTGCAAGTATCTATTGATGCGCCCCTTGTCGATTTTGATGCAAATCCTAATTCTGAGTTGTTTAGTGTTCAGGCTAGTTTAGAAAGCGACCAGACTGAGCGCATTTTGTCGGACAGCAACGGTAACGCTGCCGACGGCGCACAAGCAACAACCATTACTGCGGTAGCGGCAAATGTTACGCCGACGCCACAAATTGTGGTGTCGCAAACCTATGTATTAACAAATGATATAGATGGTGACGGCTTAGTTGACCCGGGCGATACCGTGCGTTTGCTTACGAGCGTTACCAATACCGGTGCTACCGCAGCCAATGATGTGATTTCGGGGCAAACTGTGCCGGCCGATACTAGTTTAGTAGCCGGTTCTGAACAAACCAGTCGAGGCGTAATAAGCAGTGCTGGGCCGAATAGTTTCGAGGCGAATGTTGGCAGTATTCAGCCGGGAGAAACCGTCAACACTAGCTTTGATGTTGTGATTGATGCCTTGTCGGTAAATACCGTGATTTCATCACAGCAAAATGTGTCTGGAAATAACTTTACTAGCGTTGACTCCGATTCAAATGGCGAACTCAGCGATGGGGCAACGCCTACCCTTATCAATGTTTCGGTCACTGGCGCGCCTAGTTATGCCTTAAGCACTACCTTGACCAATACGTCAGACAGTGCCACGGTCGCCAACAATCTTGTTCAGGGAGAAGTCGCCACACTAGAGCTAAGCGCGACTGTACCTGCTGGTTTGACACGAGACGCACAACTACAGTTTGAGCTCCCTGCTGGCTTTACGCTTGTAAGTTCTAGCGCCATGCTTAAACGAGAGTTTGATAGTGCCCTAGGTGCAAGTAACAATCCTGGAAACGTTAATAGCACCACCAGCGGCAGTTTTGTGTCTGCGCCGGTAAGCGTCAATGGCAGTGTTGTTTCTTTGAACTTAGGCAACATAAACAGCGCCGACAATGATGCTGATTTTGCGCGTTATGTGTTGTCAGTTCAGCTTGATAGCTCGGGTGTTGTGCCTACCGCTGCCACTGAATCGTTTACCGTGGGTAGCGACCTCGTATACAACAACGAAATATTGTTAGCTCAAACTATAGCAAGTAACGATGTAGTGCTTGTTTTGAACAATCGTATGCCAATCGCGAGCAACGATACGCTTACAATGAACGAAGATGGCAGCGCCATCACCATTATGCCACTGTCAAACGACACTGATGCAGATTCTGGACAGTCTCTTGGCATTGTGTCGGTTGGTGCGGGCAGTGCGGGTGGAACCATTTCGTTAGATGCCTTAAACGGTACTATTGACTATCAGCCCTTACCAGACTTCTTTGGAAGTGAAGTGTTTACTTACATCATATCAGACGGTGCTGGTGGCTTTTCAACAGGAACCGTGACGGTAAATGTTACGCCAAGTCCGGATGCGCCGGTGGCAAATCCAGATACTGCCAATACTAATGAAGATGTGCCTGTGACCATTGATGTTCTCGCTAACGACACAGATGCTGATAACGATACACTCAGTGTTAGCAGCGCCAGTTCAAGCGAAGGCACAGTCAGCATATCGCCAGATGGTGATGTAGTTTTCACACCCAATCAAGATTTCACAGGTGTTGCGACTATTACTTATACAGTTGATGATGGCAACGGCGGTACAGATACTGCGACGGTGACGGTGAACGTTGCGCCGGTTAACGACCCCCCAACGGCGGCAGGACAGAGCCTTACCACTCCAGAGGATACGCTTCTTACAATAGACCCATTGTTAAACGCCAATGATATTGACGGCGATACTTTGAGCATCAGTAACTTAAGCACCTCAAATGGCACTGTAAGCATCAATCCTGACGGAACGCTCAACTTTGTGCCAGCGCCCGATTATACCGGTCCGGTGACCATTACGTATAACGTAGATGATGGAAACGGCGGTTCGGTGCCCGTTACGGTAACGGTAAATGTAAGCCCAGTGAACGACCCTCCTGTTGCTAATGCCGATAGCGCGACAACCACAGAAGATACTGCGGTAACGGTTAATTTGCTCGCAAACGACAGTGACCCAGACGGCGACACAATACAAGTAGCCAATGCAAGCTCGAACGACGGCACCGTGTCAGTGTTGCCATCAGGCGATGTTGTCTTTACACCTAATCCTAACTTCAACGGTACAGCGATAATTAACTACACCGTGGTTGATAGCACAGGCGCAGTCGATACTGGTACCGCCAGCATTACTGTTGCACCGGTTAACGATATTCCGCTTGTACCTAACCAGATTATAAAAGCGCTAGAGGATACGCCGGTCACTTTCGACCCGCTCGCCAACGGTATAGACTTAGACAACGATACACTTACCGTATCGGCAATCACGCCAAGTAGCGGCAGTGTGGTGACAAATCCCGACGGCACTATCACATTTACGCCCGACCCAGACTTTAATGGTCCCGTTAGCATTACCTATACCGTTGATGATGGAAATGGCGGAGTGATCAATGTGACGGTCGATATCAACGTTGAGGCGACCATTGACCCACCTGTGGCTAACCCAGATACCGCCACCACACCCGAGGATACGCCGGTAACGATAAATGCCGTAGCGAATGATAGCGACCCTGATGGTGACCCTCTGTCAATTACAGCAGCCGTATCGCCGCATGGTGTTACCAGTATAGATAGTAATGGCGATGTAGTATTTACACCGAATGACGATTTTACAGGTGAAGCGAGCATTAACTATACGCTCAGTGACGGCACCGGAGAGGTAGCAACTGGAACAATTACCGTAACGGTAACTCCGGTTAATGATGCGCCGATTGCGAGCGACCAGACCTTAGTCACACTAGAAGACACTGCGCTTATTATTGACCCATTACTAAATGCAAGTGATATTGACGGTGACCCATTGAGCATCACCAACATAGTGGTCTCGAATGGTTCGGTTAGCATGAATGCGGACGGTACGCTTACCTACACGCCTGATGCTAATTTCAATGGCCCGGTCACTATCACCTATTTTGTTGATGATGGAAATGGTGGGTCAGTGCCTGTTACAGTCAATATCAACGTTCAGGCGACTGTTGATGCGCCTGTTGCCAACCCTGATACCGCGACAACAAGTGAAGATCAAGCCGTTACCATAGACGTATTGGCAAATGATACCGACGCTGACAACGAAGCCTTAACCGTGGTGCAGGCGAGTTCTTCAAACGGTATTGTGAGTATTGACGCAAACGGTGACTTACTCTTCACACCGAATGCAGACTTTAACGGTACGGCGATTATTAACTATGTGATTGAAGATACTAGCGGTGAAATGGCTAGCTCCACCGTATCGGTAACAGTAACACCGATAAATGATGCGCCTACCGCACAAGATATCAGCGAAACAATAGCAGAAGATACGGTATTAAATATCGATGTGATTGACGCTGCCTCAGATGCCGATAATGATACGCTTACTATATCGAGTATCAGTGTTGATGAAGGTAGTGTCACAGTAGGTCCAGACGGCACCGTATTTTATACCCCGCCTGAGAACTTCGTTGGTTCGGCTTTAATTACTTACACCCTAGACGATGGCAATGGCGGCACGGTGACCGCAACCATTGATGTAACAGTCGCTGAAGAAAATGACGAGCCTGAATTAGAGCCGTTTGACGTAACGGTGCCGGGCAATGACGCTTCTATTATCGATATTCTGAGCCTTGTAGAGGACGTAGACTCTACCAATGTGAGCTTAAGCAGTGCCACTGTGCCTGTGGGCACTATTGTGATTAATCAAGACGGAACCGTTACTTTCACGCCACCACCGGGCTTTGAAGGAACGGTGATTGCACAGGTGTGCGTACAGGATGACCAAGGTGCTCAAGTGTGCGCTGAGGTGACCATAAATGTGGTGATTGATAATACGCCACCCGTAGCGTTTGATTTAGATTTTGTTACGGATGAGGATACGAGTCTATTACTTGACATTACCGCATCTGATGAGCAAAACGATGAATTAACGTATACCATTTTGACACAGCCAAACGGTGTGCTGTCTGGAAGCGGGCCAAACTTTACATACATTCCACCAGAGGGATTTGTGGGCACTACTACCTTTACGTATGAGGTGAGTGATGGCCAGGCGACGTCTCAGATTGCCACCGTAACGATTGAAGTTGCACCGGTCAATGATGCGCCCATCGCGAACGACGATTTTGTTGACATGGATAGCTCACAAACTTCGCTCATCATTGACGTGTTGGCGAACGATGAAGACCCCGACGGTGACGCACTTTCAATTATAGGCGCTACCGCTTCGGTTGGCAGTGTCAGTATTGTTGACGGTCAGTTGGTGTATGTGCCGCTCACTGGATTTGTTGGAAATGACATTATCGAATATACCATTACCGATGCAGATGGATTGAGGTCTACAGCGCGAGTGTTAGTCAGCGTTGGCCGCGATGGACAAAGTCTGAACCCAGTGATTGATGTGCCTGCGGATATCACTATTGATGCAACCGGCTTATTTACTAAAGTGGATTTAGGCGTGGCGAGCGCCGTAGATAGCAATGGTAATCCGCTACCAGTATCTATCATAGACGGTTTAGTGCTGTACGAGCCGGGTGTCAATACCGTGTTTTATGTGGCCGAAGATAGCGAAGGCCGTCGAACTATCGCCAGCCAAAACGTCTTTGTTAACCCATTGATCACGATTCAAAATGACCAAACCGTTTTGGAGGGCAGTCGTATACGAGTATCTGTTCACCTAAATGGCGAAGCGCCAAGCTATCCATTGCAGGTGCCTTATACTGTCAGCGGCACGGCAGATTCATCTGATCATGAACTGATATCAGGAAGTGTTACTTTTGATAACGTTACCGAAACATTTATTGAATTCGATAGTTTCAGTGATGGTATAGAAGAGGGCACTGAAACGGTCGTTATCACCTTGTCTAATGAAGTGAACATCGGTAGCCGCTTTGTGCATGTGGTAAACATTGGTGAGAGCAACATCGACCCAGAGATTGATTTAATTCCCACACAAAACGGTGAAACGCGTAACGTTGTGCTCGCTGACGGTGGTCCTGTCGTGATCAGTAGCGCGATAAGGCATCCTGATCCGAACAATCAATATCAGTTTGACTGGTCGAATACTGAGCTCACCCTAAGCGACATTGATGTGGACGATAGCACCTTTACCTTCGATCCGTCAGGTATCGCCCCGGGCGTGTATCAAATCAATGTGAGTATTACCGATATTGATGATCCAAGCTTTAGCGACACAACGGTGATATTCATACAAATTGTGAACAGTTTCCCTGTACTTGGAGACGACGACACAGATTTGGACGGAATATCGGATGTAATAGAGGGATTCAATGATACCGACGGAGATGGTATCGCGGATTATCTCGATGCCACATCGGAGTGTAATGTATTGCCAGAAGAGGCTCGCTCAATCGACCGCTATCTCGTCGAGGGTGACCCTGGCGTATGTTTACGGATTGGCAACTTTGCCTTCGGTACGCAAAGTGGCGGGGCCTTGCTGTATGAGTCACTGCTAAGTGAATTAAACAATATTAGCCCTGACCCTATAGCAACAAACGTTGGCGGCATATTTGACTTTATCGCATATGGCCTGCCTGAAGCCGGTCAGGCATATCGTGTTGTCTTGCCGCAGCGCAGACCTATTCCTACAGGTGCGGTGTATCGAAAATATACAATAACAGACGGGTGGGATTTCTTTGATGAAAGCGGCGAGAACACCTTGTCTTCGGCGCCTGGGGAACCTGGTTTCTGTCCTCCTCCTGGTGATGCGCTATGGGAGAATGGCTTGATAGAAGGCTATTGGTGTGTGCAATTGCAAATTGTAGACGGCGGTCCGAACGATGCAGATGCCGTGGCAAATACAAATGTGATAGACCCCGGTTTTGTCGGCGTTGTATTTGTACAGCCGAACTCTTTACCTGATGCTGTAGACGATGCGATAGAGACGTTTGTTGATGTGCCGGTTACGATAGACGCTTTGGCAAATGATACCGACCCGGAAAATGACCCGTTGACCATCACCTCGGTCAGTGCGTTCTTCGGTTCGGTTACCGTTGAAGACGGGGAGGTAGTATATATACCAGCCCCAGGCTTTGTAGGTATTGACGAGATAACTTATGGTATCTCTGACGCAAACGGCGGCACCGACATAGCCGTTATTCGCGTTACCGTGAAAAACAACTTCCCTCCCATTGCAGTGGATGACGTATTTAATGCTCAAACTCGCACGGGTATAACGATTGACGCACTGACCAATGATAGCGACCCTGAAAACGGACCGCTTCAGATCATTGAGGCGACCTCAAACGACGGTACAGTGGTAATAAGAGCAGACGGAAGAATAGAGTTTACGCCAAATTCTGGCTCTGTAGTGCGAGCAATCATTAATTATACGATTGCCGACGAACGAGGCTTAACCGACAGTGCAGTGATTACTATCAATATCGCGGCTCAAACGGTGCGCATTGAAAATAAATCAGACGGCGGAAGTTTAGGTGCTTATTTTATCACTATGCTGTTGATCATTGCGGCTTGGCGTCGATTAGCGTCAGCGCCAAGTCTGAGCCGCTCGTTCAGAGCGTTTCCCGCGGATAATTGCTATGAAAATTACGACAAAAATTACAACAAAAACAATGCGTGGAGAAATTAGATGAGAGCAATGTGCAAATTGAGACGAACAACGACTTTGACAACTGTGTTCATGATTTTGCTTAGCTGTGTTTTTGTGAGTATGAATGCCGCTGCGCAAAACAATAAGGCAGGCGCGAGCGCTGGTAACGCGCCATTGACTAACAAGTCACGATGCGCTGAGCGAATCAAGAACGATGATTGTGCGTTTAAGTTTTTTTACATTAGCGGCTCAGTGGGCACCGCTATTGGGGGTTCTGATTTAGATGTGCAGGGTGCCGCTAACGAGCTTGGTTTTGATGTATTTGACATTGATGAGGATGATAGCCGCCTCGCGTTTAAAGCAAGCATCGGTGCATCTCTAACCACAAAGCTTGCGCTAGAACTTGGCTACACCAGACTAGCTGATGCTGAGGTGGCATTTTCTACCGTCACTAACGACCCAGCTCGGTTTTTTGATGTTGCCCGAGCGGTTAGGCCAGGCGCGGTAGACGGTTTCTCTTTGGCGTTAGTATATAGCTTCTACACTGCCGAAGACTATTTTGTGTATGGCAGAGCGGGTGTGTTTCAGTGGGAGGGCGAGTATGACTCATTTAACGTAACTGCGAATCAGTCACTACCGAGCTTGCCCGCAACAGACGGCACCGATTTATTGTTGGGGCTAGGTGTAACGTATAAATTTGCCGATCGCACTGAGGCTAACCTTGAATGGGAGCGATATAGCTACGGCGATTTTGACGACAACCTAATATGGCTTGGCTTAACCTATCATTTCAAGAACGAAGATAAATAACCTCAGCTCTTTGTCTGTCATCCTGCTTACGTTTTCTTGCGGGCTCTGACTTTGTTGCCAGTGATCCGTGTGGTGCTCACTTTGTTAGTTTTGCTCACGCGGCGCTTGCTTGAAATACTTTTGAGCAGGCTTTTGCGGTCACTCACTTCAAAGCCTTTTTTCACCACGCGTTTAATTTTTGTGCCAATGAGCGTTTCAATGCGTTCAACTGTTCGCTCTTCTTCCCTGCTTACAAATGAAATGGCATTGCCGGTATTGCCGGCGCGCCCCGTGCGACCAATACGGTGCACGTAATCCTCGGGCAAGTACGGTAAATTGTAGTTAAGTACAAAATCGAGCCCTTGAATATCAAGGCCACGAGCGGCTACCTCAGTTGCAATCAACACCTGAAGCTTGGCAGACTTAAAATCTGCCAGCGCGCGTCTTCTCGAACCTTGGCTTTTGTCGCCATGACACACAGCCGCTTCAATCTTGCTTTGCTTAAGCGCCGCCATAAGCCTATCGGCTTGCTCTTTAGTGCTTGTAAATACTAGTATTTGAAACCAGTTGTGCTCTTTTAGTAGCGCCTTGAACAGGTCTATTTTACGCGCTTCCTCTACCGGATACATCACGTGATTTACTGTGTCAGCAGTCGCATTAATTTTGCTTAAGCGCACTTCTTTGTGATTGTTCAATATTTTGTGGCAAAGCTCGTTGACCGCCGGCGAACTCGTGGCTGAATACAGCAGAGTTTGGCGTTTCTTTGCGGTATGTTCCATGATTTGAGTGACATCGCCTATAAAGCCCATATCGAGCATGCGGTCGGCTTCGTCGAGTACCACAAACTCTGCATTCGCGAGCGTAAGATTGTTTAGCGCCATGTGCTCTAACAAGCGCCCAGGTGTTGCAATGAGAATATCTACACCCGCTTTGAGTTTATTACTTTGCCCGCCCATTTTCACACCGCCATAAACCGCACAAATGCTTAGCTGAGTAAATTGCGCATAACGCACAAAGGCCTCTGCGAGTTGTTCGGCAAGTTCTCGAGTAGGCGTAAGCACAAGGGCTCGAGGGCTTGCCGATGCTCGATCTTTTGGTTTGTCGAGCATCTGCTGCAAAATCGGTAAGGCAAAAGCTGCAGTTTTACCCGTGCCTGTTTGCGCATGAACCAACAAATCAATCCCGCGTCTTGCATTGGGAATGGTTTTTTCTTGCACCGGTGTCATCTCATCATAGCCGCAACGGGCAATAGCTTGAGCAAGAGGAGCAGCGAGATTGAGCGTTGAAAATTTCATAGGTAATCCTGTGTAGCTAAGTCGCATTTATCTTAATTTCATGGCGTGAAAGCCAAAACTTGCGCTCTACAGTCAAAAAAAATGAGTGCGGAATATACAGCATTTTAGTGCAATTAACTCAATTATGTTTGCTTTTGCTGATTAAAACTGCAACTTGAATGGGTATTATTGCTTTGCAGGACGGCTATCCGCCATCAGTGCATCAAGATGTTTTTGAGCGCGCGGCTGATTGCTTATATCAACGGCCTCTATCATTTCGCAGTCATCGCGTATCATTTCTGCCACGTCGGTTGGATAATGACGGCAATCTTGTGGACGGTCCTCATAAATCGTACACGTGTATTTAAGCTGTGACTCTACCGTAGCCGCAGAACCCGCATTTGCGTTAACACCGCGTGCATTCTTGCTATTGTCAATACCCTTTTGCTCAACAGCCAAGAAGGGGCACGTGCTTAAACGTTCACCTGTGTCTGGGTCATACCAAATCTCTGTGCCGTTTACGTACTTATAAATGTCAGGATTAAACAGTTCCCATAGTGCTATTTCTTCTGGATTAGCACTCAAGTCTGCGCCACCATATTTGATGCAACATTTACCGCATTGATTACATGCTTTCATAGAAATCTGCCTAGTGCTTGGCTTAGAGCGTAAATAAGTTACGACGTGAAAAGTCAAATGGAGCGAGGATAATAACAGAGAGTGGGTAAAAAAACGCCACCGCAAATTGACATCGCAGCAAGGTTTTATTTGGTAAGCGAACCTAAAGACATTAAATTAAAATACGCATTGTGCTTGACGTTGGTAATTTCTGCGCGTGCACCCTGCAATAGCGCTCTATTGTTGCTGACCGCTAAGAATGCGGCGTCAAATACAACATACACACCATCGTTTTTTGCTTTCTGTAGGCTCGTATAAATGCCGCTGCATTCTAGGGCAGAGTCGGTGTCTATTACAACTTCTACACTGGCAAACTGGCCCTTTGCTGCCCCAATATTTAATGCGTCTACCTGCGCAATAATATAATGCTCTTGGGAGTACTCATGGGTATCCGATTCGTCTGCAGTGCAGTCCACCGTTTTAGGTTTAGACACCTGCTTAACGAGCGCCACGCACTTAATCTGCGCATCACTTAAGACATCTTTTAATTGAGAAACCTGACGGGTAGTTATTTTAGACATAGACTGCAAATTAATGAACGACTGCTCTATATGTCGGCAAAACTTGCAAAAATATGAGCTAGATAAGAGGATAAATGCGTACCAAAGTTGATATAAAATAAATTTTATTAAAAAAGGACATCGAGATGCTCGCGAAGCTAACATCGTTTTTTAAACCTAGCAGCGAAATTGAGACCGAAGAATCGAAGCAAAAAAAGCTGCAAGAAGCCTGCGCGACGCTGCTAATGGAAGTAATGCGCGCCGATTTTGAGCAAACAGAAGATGAAAAAGTGAAGATTCAAGGGCTTTTAAAAGATACCTTTACACTGTCTGAAAGCGAATTGGCCGAACTTGTTGAGCGCAGTGAACAAAGCGACAAAGAAAGCACATCGGTTTACCCATTTACCTCTCTGATAAATGAACATTACGATTACGATCAGCGGGTAAATCTTGTGCAGCTTATGTGGAAGGTGGCGTATGCAGATGGCAACCTAGATAAGTATGAGGATGATATCATCCGTAAAGTCGCAGACTTACTATACATTCGCCACAGTGATTTTATTAAAGCCAAGCTCGCTGAGGCTGAATTGCACTAAACGCGCAACATGTAGCTCAAAATCTTAAACAAAGACGACAAACCTAAGCTAGTTAAGTGTAACAAGGAAGAAAAATGAAAGACCATGTGATTGCCAGCGCAAGTTTCGATAAAAAGGTTAAAGCATATTGGTTAGTACAGTTTGTACTGGTGTCGTGTTTGAGTATTGTGTTTATTCCGCTTATTCCCATTATTGCGATTCTCGTTTTTGTTATTGGGCAGCGCATGCTAGATGCGATGTCGGCAGATTTATTAGAGCGCAAACTGGTGGTAAAGCGTGGCATTTTGTTCAAGGTTGAAAAGTCTATACCGCTCGAAAAAATTACAGACGTGGGTATGGTGCAGGGGCCGCTCATGCGTGCTTTTGGCTTGTACAGACTGAATTTCGAAACTGCTGGTCAGTCGGGACACGGCGCATTGGTGTCGATGATAGGCGTGATAGACGCAGAACATTTTCGCGAGCGCATCCTTGAGCAAAAAGATAGCCTTCAAAACAATGCCCCCGTAAACAAATTGGGCAGCGCAAAGACTGACGGGCCAGAGACAATGACGCAGTTGCTCGCCAGCGTAAAACGCATTGAATCGCTTCTTGAACAAGCGTTGCAAAACAAAGCTGGATAAAAATTAAAAAACGCCTACACTCAAAATGTGAAGCTTAGGCGGTGCTACAGCAATTGGATATATTCATAACTTGGCCTTGGCTGGCCGCATGCATAGGGTGGGCATTTTTTGCTGCGAGCTATGCGTGTAAATATACAACAAAAACCATTAAGGCCTTAATGAGCATTTATGAAAACACTATTACTGACTTTACTCGCGCTTATTGGTATCAGCTCCGCCTATAATCTACATGCCAAGACCATTAGATTATCTGAGCCTGTAGTCAAAGATGAGGTGAGTGAAACCTTTGGCTTGCCCACTGACGCAAAACTTCCCGTAATTAGCATTAAGCAGTTGGCAGATGCTCCTGCAGATTTAGTTGGCAAAAAATTTCAAATCGAATTGCCAATTACAAAAGTGTGTCAACAAAAGGGCTGTTTTTTTATCGCGCAGGCCGGTCAGCAGGTGTACAGAGTATCGTTTAAAGACTATGGATTTTTTATCCCAACAGACAGTGGTGGCAAAACCGTTTTGCTTAATGCGCAGCTTGTTAAAAAGTCGATTAGTGCCAAACAGGCCGCGCATTTCAACAGTGATTTAAAAAGCAGTGCCGACAGTATTCGTGCCGGCTTAGCCTACGAGTTGGTCGCATATAGTGTGAAAATTCCGCTAGAGCAAGGTTAGCAGGTTTTTTAGTCTTTGCTGCTATCTTCAATCGCTTGTATTTGTGCCTCAATTTGCGCTTGTCTGGCTTTATCTGCTTGAGCTTTGGCTTTTTCGAGCGCTTCTTTTAGCTTTTCTGCTTTTAATTTTTCTTCGGCAGCCGCGGCTTTTTGTGCTTGCTCCGTTTCTGCCTTCATTTTATTTCGAACGTCTTTTTCGAAGTCTTTATACTCTTCTTTGTAGTCGTCAATCGTTACATTTTCACCGCGCAGGCATTGGTCGCGAGACATGTCGACATACTGATCACAACGCGCCATGCGCTGTTGTTGGTCGGTCATTTCAACGCCCTTGCTCATGCAGCCGCCAAGCGTAAAGCTAAGGCCTAAAAAGGCAGTAGCGCTGAATCTTGTAATGGATGCTTTCATGTTTTTGCTCACCTTAGTTGAGTTTCTATTTTAGCTTACCTGAAGCATCACACAAATGCTTCTTTGTTTAATAACAAATTTATTGCTCCTCATTCGCTAACTGTTTTAGCGGTACAAAAGTTGCTACGACTTGTATTTAAAAATAAAACGCGACAACATGAAGATACGCTAGGAGCATGCAAATCATACACAGGCATTGTGCCTTGCTTAATCTCTGTGAGTGCTAAATCAAACGGGAGAGATACTATGAATATTAGTTTAAATTCACTGCTCAACTACGACATTGAAGCCCTCGATGGCGACATCGGATTTATAAAAGATGTGTTATTTGACGACCAGCAGTGGGCGGTGCGTTATTTAACAGTTGATACTAAGCGTTGGATGCCGCTGTCTAAAAAAGTGTTGATTACCCCAATTTCACTGCAGTTGCTTAACGTAGCCGATGAAAAGGTTCACGTATCGTTAAGCAAAGAAGACGTACAAAATAGTCCGAGTATTGAGACCCACAAGCCTGTTTCTCGTCAATTTGAAGAAGTGATGTTTGATTTTTTCGGCTATGGCTATTATTGGAATGGCTTAGGCCTGTGGGGAGATTTTCAAAACCCCTTAGACCTAGCACAGCAAGAGCGCTTGCAAACTCAGCATGATGCAAAAAGGGACAAAGCTACACCTAGCGACGAACAAGACCCTCATCTGCGCTCTATTGACGAGTTAAAACACTACAATCTTGTTGAAACCGATGGCATGCAAGGGCACGTTCATGATTTTATTCTCGATACCGATTCATGGCGCATCAAGTACTTGGTAATTGACACTAGAAACTGGCTCCCAGGTGGTCGTAAAACCTTGCTACCGCCCGAATATCTCGAATCGGTAAGTTGGAAAGACCAAGCGGTTTTTTGTGAGTTAAATAAGCAGCAAATTAAGCAAATCCCTGAGTTTGACCAAGATAAAATAAACAATGAAGATTATCTTGCTTCGGTGCACGATGTATTTAAGGCCTTTTAGATAGGCGCTTTTATAAACAAGCGCGCTGTGAAACTTTTACCGAGTCTTGGGCATTATATTCTTACATGGTTTGCTTTTTTGCACGCCTAAGGCCATAAAGCGCTTATTTATCAATCAGTAGCCTGTATTTGTTATCTGGCATAAAAGTTGAAGCATCTACTATGAAGACATTGGTAAAAAAACGACCAATTGAGGTCAAGTTAGCGGTTAAGTCTTGCTAGCAACGCCCAAACAACTTTATTAGGAGATGCATTATGTCTAACACATTACATTCAGCTTTGTTTGAACAAATTCAAGACACGCCCAACATGATGGTTGGCCTTAACAAAAACGCCGATCACAACGAGCCAATGCATGTTTGTTTAGAAGATGATAATTATGACGCTTTTTGGATTTTCACGACTAAAGACAATCGCATCGCTGGCGGCGGTAAAGCAATGGCGCAGTTTGTAAGCGGCGATCATAAGCTATTTGGCAGCTTTTCAGGCTACTTGGTGGTTGAAACAGATAAAACGACAATCCAAGACCACTTTTCTACCTCAATCAGCGCATGGTACAAAGACGGCATGCTAGATGACAACATGCAGGTGCTGCGTTTTGATGTTGAAAGTGTCGAAATTTGGGAGAAAGACCCCAGTATGGCAGCAAAACTCAAAATGGCGATAGGTGCAAAAGTAAGTGAAGATGAACTGGGTCGCCATGCTCTAGTGTAAGAAGGCGTAAAAAAAGGCGTAAAACAGGCACTAGAAATAACGAAAATATGAATACCTGAGCTAGGCTAGCGTCTCACCGCAGTTTTAAATGCTCGCTCAGGTTCGAATTACACGACACTTCGCATTAACAACATAAAACGGCGCCGAATGAGGCGCCGTTTTTGTATGCGCGACTTTTGTATACGTAGCTCTTATGCACGAAACTTTTATAGATGCAACTTTTATAGATGCAAACATGGTTCAGGCGGAACTTGTGCCATACTCAAAATTAAAATAGCCTGAACCTACCGCTATATCTATACTCTTAGTTTAAAACATGTAAGAAATGTGAGCGTAAAAGCGCTCCGCGTGCACTATTTTGAATGAGGAAGAATCATTTGAGTTCATTAGCTTCGCAAATACGCACTATCTTTGTATTTAAACCGACACCTTCTAATAGGCGTATTAACATCACTGCTATATTAAGTTTGTCCGGCTTATTGCTGTGCGCTTTATTAGCAAGTGTTCCACGAGCAAAAGCGCAGTTAGCGCCCAGTAATAGCGAGTTTCCGGTGGCATCCCATGAATGTACTCAGGTGAGTATTGGCGAAATTGATGAGCTGTTGCTAACGCGCGAAGAAAAGATAGCCCGCATGGACGCTTCTTTGAGCGAGAGTATTGATTCATACGCAACCTGCGTAGATACCGTTGTGCAACAGATGTCGGGTGGTGGTAGTGGCGCAGGGTCTGCGCAAAGCACGGCTAGCGGCGACTCATCTGGAGTTGGCACTGGTGCTGATGCCAATGGACAAGAACAGGCTGCTACAGGCACTACTAATGCGGTAAATGAAGGACAAAGGGCTCAGTCACAAGCAGGCAGTTCGCCGGCAAATCAGCCTAGCTCAGCATCAAGCAGGATAAAGCGGCAGGTGGTTGCACCAAAAGATAACGATAGTATTATTTGCACGCTGTTATATGAAGAGATACTAAAAGCCGAGGCCAGTTCGTTAGATGGTCTGGAAAAGCAATACGCAGACTACGGATGCACAAGTTAAGCATTGGATAGATTGAGCAATGAAGGAGAAATCGGTAGATGACAGACAAGCATGGTAAGAGGTTTGCGCGGGTTAAACTAATATCATTATTTTTATTGAGCTTTGTTTTGGCAGCCTGTCAATCTAACGCTAATCGAAGTCAAGGACCGTTACTAGTCGGGCCAAGCGCGCCAGAGGTACGAGCGCAAAATGCAGACGCTAACGCAAATCTGCAAAATGCATCGGTATTCTTAGACGTGGCAATCCCGACTTTTGATCCCGGCTTCCCGATGGATAGAAATACTGGTGAGATTGATTATGAAGAGCTCGATGATGAGGGTATCTGGCCGCAGTTGAGGCGCACCGAAGCAAAACTATTTGCCGTAGAAACCAAAAAAGCGATGCAAAGCGAAAAGGTATTTGGCTCAGTGGTAGTTGTGCCTGACGCCAGCACACCCTCTGACCTATTTGTATTAGGTACCATTACGCATTCAGATAGCGAAGTTGTGGGAGCGTCGGTAACGGTGGTTGATAGCTCAGGGGAGATTTGGGGCATACAAGAATTTAAACATGAGGTATCGCAAAACTTCTTTAGAGATCAGCGAAACAGCGGTAAAAACCCCTACGAACCTATCTTTAAACAAATCAGTGGATATGTAGTTTCGCTGCTAAGTAAGCTCAGCGAACAAGACAAACAACAAATCAAAGACATGTCGTTAATGCGATATGCCCGATACTACAGCCCTGAAGCCTTCGGGCAATATATTGAGACTGACGTAAAGCGAAAAAACGGCCAGCGCTACTATAAGTTTGAATTAAATGGTTTGCCTGATAAGAGCGACCCGATGCTTGCTAGAATTGAAGAGTTGAGAGCGCAAGAGTTGTTATTTATAGACCGCTTGCAAGATCAATATGAAGTATTTGATGCCCAAGTCGGCCCGTCTTATCAAACATGGCAGGAGCAAACGCTTCCCGAGCTAGAGGCGGCCCGCGAAGCCGCGTTTAAGCGAAACGCCAGCGCTGCCGCGGGTATAGGTTTGGGAATATTGGCGGCTATACTAGCAAAAAATAGCGGCTCCAGCGCCGGGCAAGTAGGCGCAGTTTTAGGCGGTATTGGGTCAGTGGTGGCAATAAACGAGGCGTTTAAATCAAACTCAGCAATGAAGGTGCACAACGCTGTGATAGAGGAGCAGGGGCAGGCAGTAGATTTAAGCGTTGGTCCAACTGAAATGGAATTTGAAGACAACACCATTGAGCTTCAAGGTACAGCGACCGAGCAATACATGCAGTGGAAAACGCACTTGAGAAACATTTATTCGCTTGAGAGCACCCCTGATACGCAGTTGTAAAATGGGCTAAACATACAGGAAGTAACTTTTGGCAGAGCAAACGCAAAGCACCTCGCCAGATGCTTTTATTCAAGAGCAGCAGCGCCAACGAGTCAATAAGATAAAACGTCTGTTTTTTATCTTGGCAATATTGCTGGCAGTTGCGTGCGCGGTGGCCATTGGCGTGGCACTAAAGTCTGATAGCCATAGTGATAACGGCAGTGCTGACGCTGTGCAGGCTGAGCTCAGTGAGGCTTACTCTAGCGCTGAGCAAGAAGCCGCTCGCGAGGCATTTAAACAAGCCTTAGCTGCTTTTGAAGCTCAGCATACTGCAACCTTAGTTAACATTGCGCAGATTGGTTGGCAATCAACGCAGCTCAGCAACATGAATGCGGCTAAAGAGCGTGCCTTGGCGCTCTTTGCCAATGCCGGTTTTGTGCAGGCCTTAGGTGAACTCAACAAGCTCGACGCAGATGTTGACGCATTTATATTGGGATGGCATCAGGCGCACAAAGACAAGCTTGCGCAAGCTGAGAGTTTATACCAGCAGGAGCAGATTCAGCAGGCTCGCTTAGCGCTATCTCAAGCCGACAAAATAAAACCACAACATGAAAGTAGTCAGCACCTGCGCTCGCGGCTGGCAGTATATGAGCAGGTGCAAGGATATTTTGCGCAACTCAAAGTGGCGCGGGTTGAAAACAACCTAGAGAATCAGGTTGCGTTGATGCAAAAAATCATCACCGCAGACCCATCTCGCGAGGATATAAAAGCGCCCCTTGAAGACGCTGTAAATCGTTTGAATCAACAGCGTTTGGGCTTTGCTCTTCAAAAAGCCGAACAAGCTCTGCAGCGTGATGACATAAACGAGGCCACTACTTATCTTAAACAAGCTGAGATAATACAAGCATCCGCCAAGGGAATTGCTGCACTGCGCGCCGCTTTAGATAAAAAACTGGCTATGCAAGGACTTGTGGATATAAAACAGCGCGTTAAGCAACTGCAAAGTGACGATGCATGGCAACAAGTGGCAAAGCTTGTGGAACAGAGCCGAGTAAGGTTTCCAAAGGATGCGGAGCTATTAGAGGCCGGCGTGAAAGCAAATAAAGTGCTCAGCGCACAGCAGAGCATGAATCGCTTTATTTTACGGCCCGAGCGACTGGCAGAGCCAAATATTCGTGCGGCGGCTCAAGAGGCGATTAAACAATCTATTTCGTTATTGCCTGAATCAAAGGCACTTGCGCAAAGTGCGCAAAGTCTCGCAGGTTTAATAGACCGATATTCTGCAAAAATGCCCGTCACGGTGCGCTCCGATGGTCAAACGCACATAACGGTGATTGGCGTAGGCATTGTAGGAAAAGTAGAAGAAAAAACCATTGAGCTCACCCCAGGTAATTATATATTTGAAGGCAAGCGCACAGGTTACAGAACCAAACGCCTTAGTGTTGAAGTAGGCTTTAGTGATGCGCTTGAACTTGTAATTAAGTGCGACGAACAAATTTAGCCTGCGTACGTTCAAGCGCAAAACGAAACAACAACCAGCAAGTATTAAACGGCGAACAGGAAGTAAGCATGCAAATAGATGACCGCATTAAACAAGCGCAAAGACGAGGCGCAGGTATATATCTGCTCGGCGCTGTGTTTACATTTTTTGTATTTGCAGCGGTGCTGTCGTGGTTGTTTTTGGTTAAAGCCTATGTGCTAAATATTGGCCCGACTGAGGCATTGCCCAGCGCAACAATAAAAGTCGATAGCGGCAGTGCATACGTAGCCAACCATAAGGTATATACCTTAGGCGGAACCGTGAACATTAGCGTGAGTGCACAGACTTTTGAAACGACTTCGCTTGCCATATCAAATGACAGTCCAAGCAATATAGAGGTGATTTTACAGCCGAGCCCTGCGCAAATTATCGGCTCAATCGAAGTTGAGGGCGCAGCACTTAGCGGCGAAACCAGCTGGTATATTGAAAATTCGCTTGTACAGGTGGGCAATAATCTTAATTACTCAGTCGCGGCAGGCGAATATGAGCTGAGTGTTAATAATCCGTATTACAAGCCCTATACCACCACCATTAATGCACAGCGCGGCGAGCGACTTGAGGTCGCTGTTAAGTTAGAGCCAGTGCAGGGCGCTATCTCAATTAACACGCAGCCTAGCGGTGCTGAAATATTCATAAATAATGAAATGAAGGGAACCAGCCCTCTTGTAGTGGAGTTAAGCGGTGGCAAGTATTCACTTACTAGTTTATTGCAAGGATATCAAAGCATTGAAGATGAAATTGAAGTGAGCTCTACGGCCATACGTCCTGAGCGAAATTACCGTTTACTGCCCGTTCAATCTCAATTAAACATAAGTGCATCGCCTAACGACGGTGTATTGTTGATAAACAAGCTAGAACAACCTTTGGGTCTTCACTCATTAGATGCAAATACAAGTCATTCTATTGAATATCGGAAACCCGGGTATTTTCCATTTAAACGCAGCATAAAGCTTGCTCCGCAAGAGCAACAGTCGATGTCGATAGCCCTCGAACCCGAAATAGGTAGGGTATGGATAGCGAGCAACGTGGAGGCCGATTTAAGTATTGACTCAAAGGCACAAGGTAAAGTTGGCCCTGACGGACGAGCATTTGAATTGATGGCCAAGCCTTTAACGATTGTTTTGTCTAAAAAGGGCTACAGAAGCGTGACACAAAGCGTCACAGCCAGCAGTGCCAGAGAGTTAAAGGTGGAAGTGAAGCTGCTCACAGAATTTGACGCTCGTCGCAAAGAAGGGCGACCTCTGGCGGCAAATCAGTTGGGTATTAAGCTGTTAAAGTTTAACCCAGATCCCTTTGTTATGGGCTCACCGCCAAACGAAACAGGCCGCAGGCGAAATGAGCATCAGGTGAAAGTGGATTTTACGCGCAGTTTTTGGGTGTCTGAGACTGAAATCACGCAAGCACAGTTTGCGGCTTTTACAGGTCAAGCTAGCAATAGTAAGCTGCCGCAAGTAGAAGTAACATGGGATCAGGCTGCATTGTTTTGCAATTGGCTAAGTGTGCAAGAAGGCTTGCCTCCTTTTTATAAAGTAAGCGGCGCAAAAGTCACAGGTTTTGATACAGCGTCAACGGGCTACCGACTGCCCACCGAGGCAGAATGGGAATGGTTAGCTAAAAAAGCTAAACGAAGCCGCAGTACCGTGTATGTGTGGGGCGACCAAACGCGCATTCCTACTAATATCGGCAATTTTGCGGACGAAAGCGCAAAGGGCAATCAATTAATACTACTTGAGCAATATAACGATGGTCAGGCAGGCCTTGCGCCTGTTGCCAGCTTTAAAGCTGACCGCATCGGTTTATTCGACTTGGCCGGCAATGCAAGTGAATGGGTGCACGACTTTTATACAACGGCCTTGCCCGATACGCAGAATGTTCAAACCGATTATATGGGCGCGCCTCGCGGCACTCAGCATGTGGTAAAAGGGGGCAACTACACGTCGGGGCGTTTGCGCGAACTTAGGGCTGCATTTCGAGAGGTAGGTGAGTCTGCAAAGCCCACCATTGGGTTTAGAATTGCGCGCTACGATAACTAAATTCACTTATTTAGCACAAAGGGAGGCACATCATGCCTAGCTTTAACAATAAAACAAACAGAGACACACATAAGAGCGTGCGCTCTAAGCGCTCCTTGCGCATACTGCGTGGGGTTTATATTGCGCTGGCACTCATTATTGTTGGCACTGCGGGTGCCGTGGCGGTGCAAATAAGTTTGGACTCTCCTGCTACTTTACCGAGTGATATCTAAGATGCGTGAACAATCTTCTAATTCAAACATGAATCCGTCTGGTGCGATCACAGCAGCAGTATTTTTGGGCATTGTCGCACTGGTGCATGTGCTGTATCAGGGCGTTGTGCGCCCGCTTGCGGATGCCGCCATTGCCGCTCAAGGTAGTGGCGCTACGAGCAACCTGTGGGTCATTTTTAAAGACTTTGAACAGCAGGCGAGCGTGAGCATTGGCTTGTTTTGCGCGTTTTTAATCATTTATAAATATCAACGCATTGTGCTGCGAGAAGAGCCGCTGTTCACCATGGACTATTTAGCCGGTTTTGGCGCAAATCAAAGATTTATTCAAGCGTCAAATGCGTCAGCGAATACCGCAGAAACACACGCAGAAATAACCACAGAAACACATCAGAACGACGAAAAAGACTCCTTAGCTGCTTCTGATTCAGAAAAAAGTGAGCACTTACCATCATCAACAGATCAAGAGACAAAAGCGCACAGTGCGCAAAAGTCAGCAAATATTAAAGCGAGCGGGCGTGCTGATGGTGATGATGTGCTCAATGTCAGCTTAGCGCTGAAGGAGTTAGAAGCAAGCAAGTATGCTGAAAATTCGTCTATGGCTACGTGGATTAACTGCCTTCGTAGGTTCAAAAATACACAAAACGTGCAGCATGCGAGTCAGGCAATATCTGAGAGTATTGAAACCTTGGCCGCACAGTTAGAGTCTGGTAACAGTCTTATTAGGTATTTTATTTGGGCAATACCTAGCATTGGTTTTATCGGCACTGTGCGCGGAATAGGCTCCGCGCTTGCCAAAGCAGAAGAAGCTGTAGCCGGCGATATTTCTGGAATGGTTGATAAGCTCGGTGTGGCTTTTAATTCAACATTGGTGTCGTTGCTTATATCAATTGTACTGATGTACTTGCTACATATGCTCAATAATCGTCAAGATGAGATGGTGATCAACACGCGGAAAAACTGCGAAAAACACCTTCTTACCCGTCTACATAACTAAGCCAAGTGCCCACTAAGCGATGAGTATATTTAAAAAGCGCAGGGAAGATGGCTTTAATCTGGCTTTTTTAGACGTGATGGCGTGCGGTTTAGGCGCGGTAATTTTGATTTTAATTTTAGTCAAATTCAGCGACAACACCGACATTCCTGTTGAGGAATTAGCGCGTTTAGAACAAGAAATTGCGCAGAGCGCAGAGCAAAGCAGTGAGCTCGAGAGCTTTGCCAGTGAGGCTAAACAGGCACTGGCCAAATCAAGTATGCAAGCCTCTGAATTAGACACCCGCATTGCTCAACTCACATCGGAGCAAAATACCTTAACTGCAGCGCTGCGCGACAAAATTGCGGTTATTGCTGAGCTTGAAAGCGCAATTGCCGCGGCCGGTCCGCAAACGGCCAACGACGTGATTGAAATTACCGGGGCCGGTGAAGAAAGCTACATCGTGGGGCTCAAAGTTCAGGGGCAGCGTATTGGCATATTGCTAGATATGAGCGCATCAATGACGCATGAGTCGTTAATTGAAGTCATAAAAACCAAACTTGCGTCAGACAATAAAAAACGGTCGAGCCCTAAATGGCAAAGGAGTTTAGCTATTTTGAACTGGCTACTGGCGCGCTTGCCAAAAAATGCCGAGGTATCAGTGCTTGCCTTTAATGACACCAGTCAGGTCTTAGGAAAGCCAATAAGCCGGCAGCAAAATCCAGAAGAGCTCAATGCAATTGCCACGCAAGCGTCAAGACTTGTTCCAACCGAGGGAACCAACTTGCAGCAGGCCTTGCAGCAGATGACACGCACAATGGGCAACGTAAGCGACTTGTATATCATTACCGATGGTTTACCCACTTATATCAATCCTAATTCTGGCTTTAACGAAAGCCGTGGGTGTAAACCGATTAAGGGCAAGCAGGCCACTATTACCGGCGAATGCAGAATTGCAGCCTTCGGGCACACTATGCGGGCAAACCCAATTCAAGGAGTGCGTACCAACATTATTTTGTTGCCATTGGAGGGTGACTCAGCCGCGCCAGCGCTGTATTGGAGCTGGGCCGATAGCACTCAAGGCACTTTTATTGCGCCAGCAGGTACGTGGCCATGAAAACAAAACGCACTCCTATCGAAGTGTTCAGTTTGTCTTTTTTAGACGTGATTTCATGTGCCTTTGGCGCGGTTGTGATGCTCATACTATTGGCGCGTAACGGTGATGATGGCCAGTTTAGCGACCTAAGTCAGGTGTCGAGTTTGTTGCAGTCGGCGGCACAAGCCGAAGCGCAAGTAGATGCTCTGCAGCAGGCACTTATTGCTGACACTGAGGCGATGCGGCAAGCTCAGGCGCAAGCGCTCAGCAGTCAAGCCTTGCTAGAGCAACTTGAGTCGAGTGTGGCAAGAGCAAAAGAGGATTTAGCGAAGCTTCGCGATAAAGCCAGTGGCTTAGAGCAAGTAAAAGCTCGCCGTGAACGCGCCGCCATTAGCAATAGTTCAGCGCCCGAAAGGGACGAAGAGGTGGGCGGCATTCCGGTTGATACTGACTATGTTATTTTTATTGTAGACACCTCAGGTAGCATGAAAGCGATGTGGGAGAGAGTCTTGCGCACGATGGACGAAGTGCTAAACAACCATCCTACCGTAAAAGGATTTCAAATAATGTCAGACAACGGCGAATTTCTTGTAAGCAGCACAAGCGGCCGTTGGCGCAATGACACGCCGGCACAGCGCAGAGCTATGCTTACGGCCCTGCGCACATGGAACGGCTCATCAAATAGCTCGCCGGTAGAAGGAATAGAATCGGCCTTGCGTATTTATGGCCCTAAAACACAGTCTTTAGCCTTGTATGTGCTAGGTGATGATTATAGTGGTGGCTCCTATGATGCAACTTTACAAAGCATCAACCAGTTGAATACAAATGCCCGCAGCGGTCAAAAAATTGCGCGCATTCACGCCATAGGTTTCTCTCGCTCAAACGGTCAGGTCACGACAGACGTACTTAAGTTCTCTACCTTAATGCGCGAAGTCACGCGTCAGAACGACGGAACTTTTATTGCCAATTAGCAATTGGTAAAGATAGCCATTGGCAAATACACAGAAATTCCCTAATATAGGATTCTGGCACAGTGGAAGTGACCTGCTGCATGGCAAATATGGATATTCCTCGATGAATTCCTTGGTACAAAAGCGTATTTCCACCCGCTTTTTCCAGCAACTTGTTTTCAGTGACTTATTTTTCAGTAAATAATACCGCAGACTCACTCCACAACGCCTTTAAATGATATTTATTAGCATGCTCCTATTGTTGAGCCCGAATTTCCTAATAGTTTGCTCGATATGACAGGCGACACTAGGCATGCTAAGAGACGTACTACATTCGCACATGCAAGAGTAAATTTATGAAATATTCAATGGCCGTTTGTTGCCTTTTTCTATCAGTTGTCGGTTCCGCAAAAGCAGACTACCTACCACCAAATTCAAGTCTCATAGATACCTCTCTTGCCCGCTGCGATACGCCATACTTGCTAGACAAAGTGCAAAGTGCAGCCGGCGAGCGTGAGAAGCGTTTTTGGGTGCAAACATTTGTAAACTGCGAGAAGAAGACAAACGCTAAACGCCAGGAGACACGCCTCGCTCAAGCGCAAGACGTTCTAGGCTCTCATAAAAATAATCAGAAAAACGAGCTGCCGGGCAAGCTTCAGCAAGACATAGACCGAACGGCTCCTACGCTTGTGGGCTTTTCAATAAATAAACCAGAGATAGACGTAACAGATGCAGAGCAAGAAATACGCATTACGGTGAGAGCGTTTGACGACGGCACAGGGCCGGCGTTTTTGTTTGGACAGTTAAACTCACCGTTTACCGGCGGCTTTAATTCAGCGTCACAAGTATTGAATTTTGACGTATATCGAGAAGCTTGGTCGCCAACAAGTGAAGAGCATGTGTATGAGGCTACCTCAACAGTAAAAGTGTCTAGCAATGCTATGCCCGGTCAGTGGAGCGCTGATATTTACTATATAAGCGACAAAGCCGATAACTACGGTGACTATATTGATGCAGATACCATCGCGCGCGATGGCTTTACGCCTTACATTGAGATAAAAAACACCAACGAAATAGACCTCGAGCCGCCAACAATCATCGATTTTTCTTTGTCGAGCTATGATGTAGATGTGACCAGCGGGACGAGCACTATTTTTGCTACCGTAACCGCTTATGATGAAGCAGCGACTATTAGCAGCGTAGGCTTTGAACTTGTATCGCCAGAAGGGTTTGACACTAACTTCGACAAGTATATTTGGTTTGGTTCTTATCAAGGACGGTGGGAGGCCACAGGTCAAGCAAACACGTATAAAATGACCATACCTGTAGACTTTGATAGTAACGATCCTGCCGGTGAGTGGGGCATTCGATTTAGCTCAGCCGAAGATACCAATAATAACTTTGTATCTCGATACGATTTGCCCAATTATGAAGATGAAGCAACGCATCCAATCAGCTTCATGGTAACGAATTTAAACGAGTTGGACAGCACGCCCCCTGAGCTTATAAGTTTAACCATCGTGCCCAAACCAAACGACCCAGCGCAAGGCGATCAATACAAAATAAGAATTCGTGTTAAGGAAAGTTCATCAAGTCTTTACGCGTCTTTTTCTTTTAACGGTCCGGGTGCGGCCTACAAGTATGTCAATATTAATCGCGACGATTGGGAACGCACCGGTGCTGATGACACTTACGAAGCTGCAGCAACGATTACCTTTTTAGACACCGACCCGAGTGGCATCTGGGCAGCAGATGTCAATATTGGCGACGCTAAGAGCGTTACGTATATGATACCCCATCAATTAAATATACGAGGCTTTGCCGCCTATATACTGCATAAGGTTGAAAGTGAGGACTTACTCGATTATTCACTCACCAGCGACAAATTATCAGTTGCACCAGTTGGGACAATTGTGACCAATGACGTTTATTTAAGTGCGAAAAACGATGATTTTACCAACAATCCAAGCATCAATTTGTTTGGTCGTTTAAGCGAAGGTTTGTCGTTGAGCGAATTTCAAATCACCAGTGACGCCGGAGTTGAACGCAGTTGTTCCTTTGACCCAGACTTAAGTTTTAATTGTACTGTATTTTTATCTGAAAACTGGGAAACAGCAAAAATTACAATTAGGACACGTATTGAAATCGTCGGTAATCATACTATTTTTCTGAATGCTCAAAGTGCAAATACACTTGACAACTACGAGGTTGATTTAAGTAATAATCGCATCGTTAAAGCTATTGAAACACCGCAGCAACCGGCGGTTAAAGGCGACTTTAACGGAGATGGTCGTGCTGATTTGAGCTTCAGACTGGCGCGTAATGGCAAAACCTATGTGCTCAACTCTCAGAGCGAGGGCGTTAGGTCAGAGCCTTTTGGGCGCAGTGACGATATTCCACTTTTAGGCGATTTTGATGGCGATGGCTTTAACGATATTGCGCTGCGTCGTCCGTCAAATGCAACATGGTATGTAAGGCTTTCAAGTACCAATACGGTACTGGTAGATTTAACCGGTGACCATGCTGATGATGTGCCGGTACCGGCTGATTATGATGGTGACGGCATTACCGATTTTGCCGTAAGAAATCCAAGTTCGGGGGTGTGGACTATTCAGCGCAGTAGTGACGGAAGCATTTGGAAGAAGCGCTTTGGACTGCAATCTTCAGATATCCCGACGGTTGCAGACTACGACGGCGATGGTATGGCAGACATTGCCATTCGCAGAGTGTCTAATCAGACGTGGTATATATTAGAATCGAGCACAGGGCAGGTAAAAAAAATCCGCTTTGGGATAGAAAGAGGTGATGTGCCGGTTCCTGCTGATTACGACGGCGACGGCAAAGCGGATATAGCTGTATACCGTCCACGTATTGGAAACTGGTTTATATTATCGTCTGAAAACAATACGCTAGAGCGCATTGCCTACGGCACCCGCGATGGCGATATTCCTGTTGCCAGTGATTATGACGATGATGGAAAGGCTGATATTGCGTTTAGACGCCCGTCAACGCATCAATGGTTTATTCGCAGCTCATCTGATGAAGGTAGAACGCGCATCGAAACATTTGGGTCTTCTGCAGATGCTATTCCGCTATTGATGCCTATATATTTAAAAATGCAGATGATGAATATTGGTAAAGCCGAAGCGACCGCAGTTAAAGCACAAAACGAGCAGCACAGCGAAGATAGCGAGGAGTTTGACCCTAGCATTACGAAAAGTCGCATTGAAACTATTCATGCTGATATAGGCAACTTTTAAAGCAATCGCAAAAAGCGCGTTATGTGCACTCAGTTGGGGCTGATGTGGCAGTAATCTTTGTTAGTAATGAGCTTGTTTCGCTATAAAAGAAATGAGCAGAAGCGGCTAGACTCGAACACACTCCCCTTCTGTAAAACGCTGCAATAGTGTACGGTTAGGTTATTTATGAAAATACTATCCTTTTTATTGCTAGTGCTCAGTGCACTTAGCATTCAATCATGCGCGACACATTCCACTATGACTGAGCAAAAAACACCATTGAGTTTGAACAAAATTTACGCTGAGCGGTATTTTGCTGTTCAGCGAGGCACGTATTTTAGATGGTTAGACGATGGTTCTGGCTATACCGTACTTGAGCCAAGAAAGACAGAGGATGTTCAAGATGGTGGTGATGAGAACTCCGATGAAACTGAAAACGCTACCTACAACCCAGAAAAAGCAGGGGTTAAAGGTAACGACATTGTCTTTTACAACGTGGACGGAAGCGGGCGCAAAGTGTTGGTTGCATTTGAAAGTCTAACGCCACGCGGTAAAACTCAGCCCATCGCTGTTGATGATTATATTTGGTCTGATGACGGTAAGTGGGTACTTATTTACACAAACTCCAAAAAGGTATGGCGCTCGCGCAGCCGAGGTGATTATTTCTTGCTGAATTTGGAGACTAAAAGCCTAACGCAACTTGGCCCAGAAGCGGTGAAAACTGCGTTTGTTAATTTGCCTGAACCCTCTAACGACCAGCAAGCCGATGCTGAGAAGCAAAAGCGTGCCGAAGACCCTGAGTCAAGCCGTTTAATGTTCGCTAAATTCTCGCCCGACTCCAGCAAAGTGGCTTACGTTTACAAAAACAATATCTACTATCAAACGCTAAACGATGACCAAGTGCATACGCTGACCACCGATGGTAACGATATTATCATCAACGGCAACTTCGACTGGGTGTATGAAGAAGAGCTAGCCATTGCAGATGGCTTTAGATGGTCGCCCGACAGCGAAAAAATTGCTTATTGGCAGTTAGATACCTCCGGCGTTGAGGTATTTACCATGATAAACAATACCGATGAGCTCTACCCTACCTTGACCACCTTCCCGTATCCGAAGGCAGGTGAGACCAACTCTGCAGTGCGCGTTGGTGTGGTTAATCTATCTACGCAAGAAACTCAGTGGTTAGGGCTAGAAGGAGATAATCGAGACCGTTATATTCCGCGCATCAATTGGGCGAATGGCAGCGAACTTTTGGTGCAAGAGGTCAATCGCCCTCAGCAGCGCAATCAGCTTTGGCTGTTTAATATTGAGCAGAACACTCAACAAGTAGTATTTACCGACACCGATGATGCCTTTATTGAATACTACTACGACGCTGACTTTATTAATGACGGACAACACTTCATTTGGCACAGCGAGCGCGACGGCTGGCGTCATCTTTATCGGATATCTAAAGACGGCAGCGACATCGTTGATTTAACCCCAGGTGAGTTTGATATGATCAGCTTACTGGCTTATAACGAAGCTCGAAACCGTATTTACTTTATCGCATCACCGGATGACCCTGGCCAGCGCTATTTATTTGAGGCCTCGTTAGACGGCTCAATGAAACCTAGAAGAATTACGCCCGACGCATATGAAGGCAGCAATGCGTATGTGATGTCAAAAGATGCTTCAAACGCGCTGCATCATTACAGTAGCTTTAACACGCCTACAATAAGCCAAACCATAAAAGTTGCAGGTCACAAGAGTGTTAAAGCATTAATTGATAATGAAAAACTAAAAGCGCGTTTGCAAGAGGTGGCTTTACCAAATCATGAGTTTATTACGCTAAGTGCTCAAGATGGCACTCAGCTAGATGCATACATCATGACACCGCAAGACTTAGACCCATCTAAGCGCTATCCCATTATCTTTTATGTCTATGGAGAGCCCGCTGGCTCAACGGTTCAGGACAGGTGGGGTGCTGAGGGTTATTTATACAGAGCGCTACTAGTACAAGAAGGTTTTATTGTAGCGTCGGTCGATAATCGCGGCACCCGCGCGCCTAAAGGACGGGAATGGCGCAAATCGATTTATAAAAAGATTGGAAGCATTACCGCACAAGATCAAGTCGATGCCTTTAATGAAATGGCTCAGCGCTATGCTTTTATTGATACTGAACGTGTAGGCGTGTTTGGTCACTCGGGCGGCGGTAGCTCAACTTTAACTATGTTGTTTAAGCACGGTGACAAGTACCATGCAGGTACTGCTATTGCACCTGTGCCCGACATTTCTTTATATGACACTATTTATCAGGAGCGTTATTCAGGGCATCCTAAAACCGACCCTGAAAGTTACTTTAATACTTCATCTATCAATTTTGTTGAAGGCTTTAGCGGCAAGCTCTTACTTATACACGGCACGGGTGATGACAATGTTCACTACCAAGGCGCTGAGCGATTAATCAATGAGCTCGTGGCACATAATAAGCAGTTTGAGTTTATGTCGTATCCGAATCGGTCGCACGGCATACGGGAGGGTAAAAATACTGTAGAGCATCGTCAAACACTCATGCTCGACTTTTTTAAAAGACACTTGCAGGGTGAGAAATAAGCACCCTGCAAGCTGAATTGCGCCAGCTTAGTTGGCGCTTTCCATAGCAGCCAACATATATACCATTGGTGCGTTCCAGTTAATGGTGATTTCGTTCGTTGAATACGAGCACCAATCGTCAAGATAGGATCTGGCAGGCTGGCTCGATGGATAGCTGCAGTTATCTTGTTGACCGGGCTGCGCGCCCCCTGCTACAAAACCGGGTACAGGCGCGGCAACATTGTCTGCATACGACTGTCGGTGGTGAATATCAAGAGGTGGTTTGCTACCTAAGCCGGTAACATACGAGTAATCAGTAGGGTTACGACCGAGCACATAATCAACAAAATTTACGGCAGCGTCTACGTAAGGTTTGGCATCGCCGCTTGTATGCTGCGCAGCATGAAGCAGCACAATCGCCTTGTTTAAGCCGTTTGAATTACTGCCCCAAATAAGGTCGCTTCGCGTCATCCCTACCTGATAGGCGTTGCCTTGTTCAGCTAAAATCTGATTAGCAAAGCCAAGTACTTTATCTTGCACGTTAGCGTATTGCGCTTCAGACAGCAGTTCTTTGCCGTTATTGAGTAAAGACAGCATGCCCAAAGTACCCACTTGCGGCCAAGAGGGCGTAGTAGCAGGCACGTTTAGACTTAAATATTGGTCAAGAAACTGCGTGTCTTCGGTCAATAAGAAGAGCTCAACCGCTGCCCATGAAAACTCATCGTTAAAATTTGTGTCGTCGTAACGTCCTGTAAATACATCGCTCGGCTGAATATACGGTACATCTGGGTTTTGCTGAGCCCATTGCCAAGCGCTAAGTGCGGCGCTTTGCAGTTCGCTTGACAGCGCGCTTAAAGAGTCAATCGATGAAAAAATGCGGCTTGCCTGAGCGCTCACTGCGGCAAAGTTAAGCGCCGCTGAGGTACTTTTTTGCACGACGTAGCGCTGGGCCGTAGCTTCGTGGGGCATGACCGCCCCTTCAAAATTAAGTGTGGTGAGCTTGTGATATACACCGCCGTCATTAGGGTCTTGCATGGTTTGCATCCACGTAAGATTCCATAAAATTTCATCGATAATATCGGGTAGTGCGTTGTCAGACTCTGGAATATTTAGCGAACGCGTTTGGTAAAAATCGGAATAGTTTTCATAGGCGGCTAAAAGCGTATAGGTTGAAATACCGCTGTTTACAATGTACTTGTTATAGTCACCCGCATCGTACCATCCCTTAGGAGAGCTCAATACGAAGCCTTCAGGTCGCTGCTCTGAAGCTGCTGACGCATGCACGAGCACTTGTGTATCAGGGTGAGCAGTAGGGCGCTGCCAATCGCCCGCGTATTGCGCGTCTAGTGCTGTGCTTGCACGGTTAAAATAGTAAGCTTTTAAAACCGTATCGTGAGCATCTGAGTAAACATCCGATGAAATGCTGAACGGGTTAGAAGCGCTAACGCCGTCAACTTCGATAGTGTAAGTGCCGCTGGTGCTAAGCGCTGAAAAATCAGCCATACGAACTGAGCGGCCGTCCATGTCCCATGTATTTGCCTGTGAAAGCTCACCGTCTAAGACACTGACTCCATCGCTGTTAAGTACCGAAAATTCAGTGGCGCCATTGTCAGGCACAATTGCAATTTTTTGACTTGCCGGATAAAAGCCTAGTTGATTGACTTTAATAAGCTCATTGGTATCGCTAGCACCCGAACTCGGCGGTGTTGCCGGCGGCGGCGCGGGGGGAGCAACCGGCGCTGGCGCGCTGCTATCTGAGCCGGAGCTGCCGCATGCAAACAGCATCAAACTGGACGAGCCGATTAATAGGCTAAGCGTGATTTTACGGGCATTGACGGTAAATGACATACTAACTTCCTTGGGGTAATGAACTGTCCAAAAGCTAGGCTATCACTTAACGTCACAAAATTAGACACTACGAGAAATTTCACAACAGCATTGTTTTATTTATGAACACGATTGCTGAATTAACTCTGTGAACGCACTCAATCAAGGTATTTTTAAACGCCGTTTAGTAATGCGATAACGCCTCAAAGGGCCGCTTGCCTCAATGCGCAAACTGCAGGCTTAAGCGAAGCCCTGCGACCAATGCCGAGTCTTGCTCAATGCCAGCTGGATGCTTAATATATTGCACGGTAGGTTGCACAAATACATATTTGTGCAATCGAGTGCGATAGGTTAATTCGATATTTAGCTCACCGTTGGCAAAGCCATCCACGGTGTTAGCATTTACCCTTGCAAAGTCGTCACCTAGGTCGGTATAAGCGACGGCAGCCCCAAAGCTGTCATCACGGCGCATACCGGAGACTTGTGATACGTTTATCCCTGCACTAACAAAGCCATCATATTTATTAAATTCACTGTCGCTGATGCCAAGGCGGAAAAACCCCTTAATTTGCGGCTGAAACACCTCTGTAAACAGGCTTTGTTCATGACGAACATAAGCCCCCCAGTTGCCAGAGCGTGCTCGCTCAAATCTTGTGTCTGACGTTAAAGCTTGCGATTTTGTATAGTGCCAAGCGCCAAGCAACCATATGTGGTCGGCGTTCTCGTATTGCCACTGAGCAATGCTAAACACACCGTCGTCGCTTGAGAGGCTAATGGCAGGGGCTGAGGGCGTGCTTGCATCGCCCGGAGAGCCGTCAATGGCAGCAATTAGCAGTGTATGATGACTGTTGAGCGCTAACTTAATACGCGCACTGAGTCCATAATAGGGATAGATTGAGGGCCCATTGCGTCCACTAAGACCAATGTCATTCCCAATCCCATGGCCGCTATTAATAAATAAGTTAGCGCTTTGTAATACGTCAAATTCACTATTTATATCGTAAAGCCCAAACAAAATTGAAAGGTTTTGGTATTGATAGTCGACCCATGCTTCACCGAGTTTGGCAAATTGAGCACCGCCTTCTAAATTAGATACAACATGATCATCGCCTACAATATCTTCGGAAAATGCGTGTCCGTTGCTATAAAAAGCGCTCACAAAGTATGACAGTTGACTCTCGCGGTTAAAGCTGTGTGTATCGCTTACCGACAGGCTCAGTAAATCAATATAATCAAATTTGGTGCTAATGCCGCCTTGCGTGTTTTTCAACAGATCTAGATCGTACTGCGCGGTCAATTCGGCACTTTTTGCATAATGCATTGCACTCAAAGCAAGCACAGCAAACGCAGCAAGCACTGCAAAAACTGAAGGCGCAGCAAAAAATGTAACATTAGGGCTTTTGCAAGGTGTTTTGTGGGTCATATTATTAAGGCTTATCATGGTTAATTTGTATCTGCTTACGCTCAAATGTTCTCCTAAAACTTAGTTAAGTGGGGTGCCCGAGGCCGAGTCTGCTGCCACGTGACAACGGTTCGCATTTTCGTTTGGATGGCTTTATGCTACGCACAGGCTCTGTGTACGTTACGTGTCTTGTTCAAGCTCAATTATGTGCAATTTAAACGCAGCTAAACTCTAGCGTAGTTTAGAGTTTGAACTGTAAGCGGCGTGAGTGAATGTTGCCAAGACACGTTGCAAAATTATACGTTTGGCATTTACCTCGTGTTTAAAATTCACTAACCTAAGCACTGTATCTGTAGTGTGAGTATGTACATGCCCCGTTGTGCCTTTCTAAGCACTGATAATCTTGAAGATTTCTTTGTTTACGATGATTTAGTAAAGCCCTTTTTGCGTCGCCTCGGCTGGGCTGTTGAAGATGTTTCTTGGCGCAATAAATACATCGACTATAATCAGTTTGAGTTGGTAGTAGTTAGAAGTACGTGGGACTACCAAGATGATGCTGACGCGTTTTTAGCGTGTCTTCGGCGCATTGAACAATCTAATGCTGTATTAGAAAATGCATATGATCTTATGCACTGGAATATTTCTAAATCTTACCTTCAAGACCTCTCAAACAAAGGCGTGCAAACCTTGCCTACTCTGTGGCCTGAACGTTTTAGCCTCACTGAGGTAGAAGATGCGTTTAACCACTTTAATACCGAAAAGCTTATTATTAAACCACTGGTAAGCGCGAACGCCGACCATACCTATTTGTTTACTAAGACAGAGCTGGGCAAGATTGCCACACGTCTCGAGCAGACATTTTCCGATAGAGCATTTATGATTCAAGCCTTCGAGAAAAGCGTAAAAACGCAAGGTGAGTACTCACTTTTTTACTTTGGTAATGCATTTAGCCACGGTATTTGCAAGATGCCTGCGCAAGATGATTTTCGGGTACAAGAAGAACATGGGGGGCAACTGACGTCGCTTGTGCCAACTGAGCCCATGTTGGCATTGGCTGAACAAACCATTCAGGCCCTTCCTGCTCCGGCACTCTACGCGCGAATTGACATGCTAAATACTGAGCGCGGACTAGAAATCATTGAAGTTGAGCTCATAGAGCCCTCGTTATACTTCAATATGGACGAAGATTCTGCAAGTCGCTTTGCTCAGGTGATTCATCAGAAATATGCATAAGCGCTTTACAGCGTTTTATTTGAGTTTATCCGGGTCAAAGGTATGGCCCATTTTTGAGGTTTTGGTCATCAGATAATGTTTGTTATCTTTGGTCACGCCGTGATCAATCGGTTTTCTAGCCACAACATTAACGCCCATCCCCTCTAGCGCCGCCAGTTTTTTAGGGTTGTTGGTCATTAGCTCAACCTTATTGACACCGAGTTTGTCGAGCATGAGTTTACATATGCTGTAATCTCTTAAGTCGGCGTCAAAGCCAAGATGCTGGTTGGCCTCAACAGTATCAAAGCCCTCATCTTGAAGGTTATAAGCTTTTATTTTATTCAGTAGCCCAATGCCGCGGCCCTCTTGGCGAAGATAAAGCAAAACGCCGCAGCCGTTATCAACAATATTTTGGAGGGCTTTTTCTAACTGGAAGCCGCAATCACAGCGCGTGCTAAAAAGCGCATCGCCAGTCAGGCATTCACTGTGGATGCGGATTGGCACTATGTCGCTGTTTTCCCAAGTTCCGTAAGACAAGGCAATATGCTCTTGCCCGCTAAGTGTCTCAACAAAGCCGTGTATTTTAAAATCACCAAATCGAGTCGGCAATTTTGCTTCGCTAACAAACTGGTAGGGGGGCGTTGTTGATTTCATGAGTACGTCGATTTTCCACAATAGGCCATTAATGGGACTTAAAACGATAAATGCAAGCCTTTATAGAGGCGTTAGTCGCTTATAGTTCAGGCGGCTCTTCTTTAAAGGGGCGATATTGTGCCAGAGCTTTGGGTTTTGCGATACAAAAGCCTTGTGCAAAATCGAGGCCGAGCTTACCGATTTGCACCATAATGTCTGTTGTTTCAACGAATTCCGCGACGGTTTTTATTTTCATAGCCTCTGCCACATCTCGAATGGAAGTCACCATGGCTAAGTCAATTTTGTCGTTAAGGATGTCGCGTATAAAGTTACCGTCTATTTTCAAATAGTCTACCGGCAGATTTTTTAAATAGCTGTAACTCGAAAAGCCCGTGCCGAAATCATCCAGGGCAAAGGTGCAGCCGAGTTTTTTAAACTCGTTCATGAACTCAATCGCATCTTTCATCCGAATGATGGCCATAGTCTCGGTGATCTCAAAACAAATCTTCTCGTGCGGGATGTGATATTTTTCAAAGGCATTAAGCAAGAAAAAGCGGAAATCGTCGTCGGACAGTGAAAAGCCTGACAAATTGATATTTGCCTTACAGAGCGTGTCCATATGTTCAGGATGCGCGTGCAGCCATTGAAAGTAATGCTCAATCACGCATTTGTCGATGTGATGGCTAATGTTGGCCTTTTCGGCGCTAGGCATGAAAAACTCTGGCGCGACTAAATCGTTCTCTTTGGTACGCAGGCGCACAAGGATTTCATAGTAGTCGTGTTCGTCGGCATGCCCTAATGGGCGATAATGTTGATAAAATAATTCGAGTTTATCTTCTTTTACCGCATTTTTAACTTCGCTTACCCAGTACAGGTCTCGCTGGTAGCTCGAATGCATGCTCATCTCAGACGAGTAAATATGGATTTTATCTTGTCCGCTCTCCTTAGCAATCAGGCAAGCGGTATCGGCATAAGATAGCAGTTCTTCTCCGCTTGGGATGCTACTCTCATACGCCGCGATACCGATACTAATAGACTGGGTAAAGATATGCCTGTCCCATTTAAATTCAAAAGCGCGCACCTTCTCGAGCATCTGACTCGCAAGCGCCGATATCTCGTTAATGTCGTCAAAATCAACCAGTAGCCCAAATTGATCAGCGCTTAGCCGCGCAAAAACATATTTATCGCCCACTACATCAAACAATTCGTGAGATAACTCTTTAACGAATACGTCGCCGGCAGAATGACCACAGGTGTCGTTTATGACTTTAAATTGATCAACGTCTAAAAACACAAGCGCAAACTGGCTATCTGCATCTGAGTCGCGCGTTTGCTCAATGCGCTCATTCATAATTTGTAAAAAATAGCGCCGATTATACAAACCCGTTAATTGGTCATGGGTATTTAGGTATTGTAAGTTTATTTGATGAAGCCTACGTTCGGTGATGTCAAACAAAGAGCCAAATTGCAGAGCGTTGTCTTGGACCTTTTTGAGCTGCGCAGAAATACTAAACCAAAACTCGCTTCCATCGCTTCGTTTACCCTTAACCTCTTTGCCTAACACAGTTTGCTGAATGCTGAGTTCGCCCAGAAGTAGGTCAGCGTCTTTTGAACTCGCAAAAAAGCTGGATAAATGAGGATGTGTGCTTAAAAAGCTTTTACTGTCGGTATAGCCAAACAGCGAGCAAATCGCTGGATTTACGTGTATAAGCTCACCGTTAGGTTTGGCCGTATACAATCCCTCAGCAGCATGTTGAAACAAGTCGTTATATTGCTGCAGATGATTAATTTGCTGCATTTGATTATGGCTGTTTAAAGCTTGAATGGACTGTTCACGACTAATGATCGCAACGCCAATCATCATTACTCCTAGGCAGCTAAAGATAAAAGGATAGGGAGCAGCAAATGACAGATGACTTGTGTTATTCAGCAGTGTTAACAATTCAATAATGCCCACAATGCCAAGTGCTACCCACCCTGAAAAATAGATAATGGCACTGCGTAAATCTAATCCCTTGCGATAAATTAAAGTGGCGAGAAGCTTGCTCACAAAAAATACACAAGAAAAAACTATCAATGAAATAAGTTGATAAAAGTCATTGAAAATGAAAATGCCTATGAGAGGAAACAACAGCAGTACATAGTGCGCTCGCAGCCATATTTTAGAGACGGGTTCAAAAATGATGCGCGTAATCTTGATTGCTGCGAACAGCATTACCGTGAGGCTAATTGCGGTTAGCTCTGCGGCATACGAGGGGATCATAAACATCATCGGTAATATGCCTTCCGTAGAAAGCATGGTTGTCATGGCGGCTGTAGAAAATACACAAAACCAAAAACGAGAGGGTGCGTTGCGTAGCACATAAGTGAGCAAGAAGTAGGTCGCTAGCAACGACAGGCCGCCACTCATCGCCCCCAATAATATAAGCCTAACGCTTGCCTGCGCGGTGTAAGCCTGTGACTGCCATAGCTCAATTGGGATCACCGAAAGACCATCGTCTTGTATTTGCAGATATATAGCGAATGTGGAGGCGCTGCGCGCGGTAAATGACATTTTAAAGCCGTTTCGGCTCAAAGTAGCGGTATTGAGCACATCACCTTGCAGACGGGATGACTGAATAATGCGCAACTGCTCGTCGAGTAAAAAAGCTTCCGCTCGGTCAATAAATGCATTTCCGGCTACGAGTGTGAGTAAGCGATTACTATCACTAGGATTAAAAACTTCAAAACGAAGCCACAGCGAAGCTCCTTCGGGAATATTGACAATTTCTTTGTGCGTTTGCCATTGCTGTTGCTGCATTACATCTGATAACAGCAGATTCTCTTCGGTTAACAAGAATTCGGCTTTGCTTGAAAGGCTAATAGAGGTATCAAAATCTGCGCTAACTGTATACTCAGCGGCATGTTCAGATGTGCGCGTTTGCGCCTCAGCAAGCGAGATAAGTATAAATGAACTAAACAGCATCACGCCGCAAACGAGCGCGATAACGCGATTGAATATCATTGTGTGCACAATATAAAAAGAGCGAGATAAACTTGATAGTAGCATAAAAACATAGACTTACCTCTCCTTGTGCGCTGTCTCGTCAGCTAAGCTTTGCATAGCTTAAGTAATGTGGCATTGTTTTACGCCAATAGCCTTTGTAGTTTAAGACAGTTTAGTAGGCTAAGTATAGATTTGTATACCCTAAATTTAGATTTGTTTAGGTTTTGCCTATAAACAA
Organism: Glaciecola siphonariae; assembly: GCF_042652645.1. Classification (NCBI taxonomy): domain Bacteria; kingdom Pseudomonadati; phylum Pseudomonadota; class Gammaproteobacteria; order Alteromonadales; family Alteromonadaceae; genus Glaciecola; species Glaciecola siphonariae. The sequence continues at coordinate 454,726 of NZ_JBHSGU010000005.1, read as the reverse complement.
GCTTATTTTAAAGCAACATTCAGATGGAAAATCGCCATGCAGCAGAACGCACAGTCACGTCTTTATTTGTTATTTGGTTTAGCCCACTCATTGAGAATGGGTAAACATGCTTATACCTTTATTCTGCTGTTATGCGCTTTGTTTTTAACGGCCTGTGGACAGCCAATGGCATCTGGCGATCCTGCAAAAGGTGAGGGGAAGTCGGCTATTTGCGGACAGTGCCACGGTAAAAATGGTATTTCAATTGTGCCTATTTATCCTAATTTAGCCGGTCAAAAGGAACAATATTTGGTGCTTGCGCTTCAAGCTTATCGTTCGGGTGAGAGAGTGAATATGGCCATGACGCCCCATGCACGAAAACTCACCGATGAAGATATTGCCGATCTGGCAGCTTTTTATGCAAGCATGGACCCAAGCGGCGGGGGGATTAAACATACGAGTAAAACAAACTAAATGACCTTTCTTAGAGTAAGGATTAGATACCTAACGTTTTAAGGAAGAATAGTGTTCATGTTTACCCTTCATCATTTGAAAGACTCGCGCTCCCAGCGCATTGTTTGGCTGCTTGAAATGATTGGTGCTGATTACCAAATCAAAGCTTACGCCAGAGACCCTCAAACAAGCCTTGCGCCTGAGGAGTTTAAGCGTCTTCACCCTTTAGGCTCAGCGCCATTGCTTGAGCACAATGATGAAATGTTGGCTGAGTCGGGTGCAATCTGCGAGTACATTGTGCAGCAAGCGGATGCCAAAGAGCTTTTAAAGGCTGACGACCCGAGCGCGCACATCCAAGTGCAATTTTGGTCGCATTACAGTGAGGGGAGCTTTTTGCCGCCTCTGGTTGCCGCTATGGTAATGAACAAAGCGCGGGCGAAGGCGAAGCCGTTTTTTGTAAAGTTTATTGCAAACAAACTGATAGACGCCATTTTGGATGCTTATTTCAATAAGGTGATATCGCGTAATTTAGCATTTGTAGAGGCTCATTTAGCCGATAAAACCTTCTTTGTGGGCGATTCGCCAACCATTGCCGATGTGCAAATGAGTTTTGGTATGGAGGCACTGCAAAAAACCGATCGTTTAAAGGCCTTTCCAAATATGAGCGCTTATGTGGCAAGAGTTCAGGCGATACCGTCTTATCAAGCGGCAATGAAGAAAATGGCAGAGGCAGAAGCGTCTATTAATCAGTAGTGCTGAGTAGCTTAATTGTTACTGTGCGTCTAGGTAGTCTTTAATCAAGCCTATGAAGGCGTCGCCATACTTTTCTAATTTACTTACACCCACCCCAGTGACATCTAAAAACGCGCTGGGGGTGGTGGGTTGCTGACGCGTCATATCAGCAAGCGTTGCATCAGAAAATATCACAAAAGCTGGCTTGTCGAGATCGTCTGCAATGAGGCGACGTAAAGCTTTGAGCTTGTCAAACAGTTTTGTATCTAGGTTAGTGGGTACATACTTATCCTTTTTGCCTTGTGTGACTGCAAATTTCGGTACTGCTAACTCAACATTTTTCTCGCCTTTGAGCACCGCTCTAGCTGTTGGCGTTAAACATAAAACGCCTGAGCGAGTCATATCAATAAACAGCAAACCCACATGAATTAATTGCTGAATAATATTATGCCAATAGCTATCAGATTGCGCTTTTCCAATACCATAGGTTGAGAGTTTGTCGTGGCCTGCGTCTAGTATGCCTTTATGTTGTAATCCGCGCAGTACATCAATCACATGCTGTACGCGCGTCTCTAGCTTTAAGCGATAAACACATGATAAAACTTTTTGCGCATCTACCGTGCCGTCGAACATTTTTGGTGGATCAAGGCAAATATCACAGTTACCGCAAGGGCTATCGCGATAGTCAGCAAAATAGTTTAATAAGACTTGGCGCCTACAGGTTTGCGCTTCGGCAAACGACTGCATCGCTTCAAATTTATGCATTTCAATGGCAAAGCGGTCGGCTGTGCTGCCGTCGGCGATCCATTTTTTAATGCGCGCTCCGTCGCGCTCGTCGTATAAAAGCAAGGCCTCTGCTGGCATACCGTCGCGGCCAGCACGGCCCGTTTCTTGATAAAAAGCTTCTACGCTTCGGGGTACGTCGTGATGCACAACAAAGCGCACGTTCGACTTATTGATGCCCATGCCAAAGGCTACAGTAGCGACCACTACTTGTAGTTGGTCTTTTAAAAACTGCGTTTGTACCAACTCGCGCATCTCGTTGTCGCGTCCGGCATGGTATGCATCGCAGCGAATACCAGCCTGTTTAAGCTTCGCAGTCAGGTCGTCAACCTTTGCACGACTGTTGCAGTATACAATGCCGCTGTTGCCTGACTGCTGGCATACAAAATTTACCACTTGGTCAAAGCCCTTATACTTGCGCAAAAGATTATAGCGAATATTGGGCCGGTCAAATCCTCCTTTATGCACAAAAGCATTGTGCATATTAAGCTGATGCAAAATGTCTTGCTGGGTAGCGATATCTGCTGTGGCGGTAAGTGCCATCATGGGCACATGTCCAAGCACGTCTTTAAGCTGACCTAAATTGCGATAGTCTTGGCGAAAATCGTGTCCCCAATGACTCACGCAGTGCGCTTCGTCTACTGCAATTAAACTTATATTGCATTGACGAACAAGATTGAGAAAGTAGCTTTGCAACATGCGTTCAGGCGCAACGTATAGTAGGTCGATAGTATTATTTTTAAGGGCTTCGATAACCTCAGCGGCCTGCTCTTGTGCCAAGCTGGAGTTTAAATAGGCCGCTTCTACCCCTTGTTCGCGCAGTTGCTGAACTTGGTCTTGCATCAATGAAATAAGCGGAGAGATAACTAAGGTAACACCGTCAAATACCAGCGCGGGTACTTGGTAGCAAAGCGATTTCCCGCCTCCCGTGGGCAGTAAAATCAAGCTGTCGTTTCCGGCGAGCACTTGCTCAATTACTTCTTTTTGCCCGTCGCGAAACACATCGTAGCCAAAGGTCTCTTTGAGTACCTTGTGACAGGTTTGCATCTTGTCGTTTGCGGGCATAGCGTCAACAGCATTCACAGGTATAAAACGGCCACTTATTAAGGATAATTGATGGGCGCAAGTGTACCGACTTTACACTTTAAAATCATGATGCACTTTAGGACAGACTGCTAAGAGTTTGAGTTAAGGTGTTTTTTGCTGCATACGCGCCTTAATGTGTTCGAATAATGAGCTATATTGTATGCATATTTGACCTTGCGTAATGTTAGGCTTTAACCGACAATCCGCGCTCTTTGTGAAGTAAGGCTTTTTTGCTCACACTTCACCTGTTAATTGTCCGCATAAGGGAGACGCTTTGAGCTCATCAGACCAAACTAAAGCAGGCATGCTGTTCGCCGTTGCTGCATACAGTATGTGGGGCATCGCGCCGCTCTATTTTAAAGCGCTGACGCATATTCCAGCGCCTGAAATTCTTATGCATAGAGTAGTTTGGTCAGTATTGGTGCTGTTGATTTTAATCGCAGGGCTAAAGCATTTTTCTAAAGTAAGTACTGCCTTAAAGTCTAAGCGGGTGGTGCTGACCTTATTTGCTGCCGGCATTTTACTCGCCGGTAACTGGCTTTTGTTTATTTGGGCCGTCAATAATGATTTTTTACTTGAGGCGAGCCTCGGTTATTTCATTAATCCGCTAATCAACGTGTTTTTGGGCAGGGTGTTTTTAGGTGAGCGACTGCGAACTGTGCAAAAAATTGCTGTGGGTTTGGCGGTGGTAGGAGTGGGTATTTTAGTTGTTTCATACGGACAGCCGCCCTATGTCGCGCTGACCTTGGCATTTAGTTTTAGTATTTACGGACTGTTGCGTAAACAAGTAAGTGTTGACTCAATGCCTGGTTTATTCATTGAAACTAGCATGATGCTGCCGGCTGCACTCATTTATTGGGCCTTTTTTGCGACCGTGACCGCAGACTTCAGCGCCAACGAGGCAAGCTTAAATTACTTGCTGCTGTTTGCAGGCGTGCTCACTACCGCGCCTCTATTGTGTTTTACTGCTGCGGCCCGACGCATTAAGTACTCTACCTTGGGCATGTTTCAATACATAGGTCCCTCTATCATGTTTGGCCTTGCCACCTTGGTATATCATGAGCCCTTAAGCGACGCGCGCCTTACGACCTTCGCAATGGTGTGGACGGCGCTAGCAATTTTTACCTACGACTCACTCAATCATTACCGCAAGAGTAAACGGGTGCCTAAGCCTGTGTAGCCCGACAAGCAAAGCAACGGCGCGAATTGCTTAAAACAACATGCCATAGGCCTCGTCTGAGGCCTAATTCACACCTTCGCTCAAACCTCAGTTGTTACCTTAACTAAAAACCTAACTAAGACTAGGATGCGGCCTTAACTAAGTATTGCCTGTTAATGGCGCATTAGCCATGGCTTCATGCTCGTCATCTTTGCTGTGATCCGACGCAAGGGTTAAATATACGCTCGGCAATACAATCAAGGTAAAGAACGTGCCTACCAACATACCGGCAACGAGAATGATACCTATGCTGTTACGCGCCTCAGCGCCCGGTCCAGTTACTAATACCAAGGGAAAGTGACCTAACACCGTGGCGGCGGTGGTCATGAGCACCGGTCGTAGCCGCGTCTTTGCAGCTTCTTGAACCGCCTCAAGCTTGTTCAAGCCTTGACGCTGCATATGATTAGCAAACTCCACAATCAGTATTCCGTTTTTTGCGATTAAACCCACCAAGGTAATAAAACCCACCTGTGAGTAGATGTTGATGGTCGTGAAATCTAAAAATGAAAACATCATCGCGCCTGATAAGGCCAAAGGTACCGACCCAAGTAAGACCACAAGCGGATCGCGCAGGCTATTAAACTGCACAGCCAGTACCAAATAAACAAACACCAAGGCAATAAGCAAAACGCCTTCAAGGGTATTGCCCTCAAGGCGTATTTGCCTCGACTCGCCTGCATAGTCGATTGAATAGGTAGCGGGTAAGAGCTCTGACGCAATCTCTTCAAGTGTGGATAGACCTTGCTCTTTTGTTGTGCCGGGCACCACTTCTGCAAAAATGCGGAAGGCATTTTTTTGCTGGAACTTGGCGAGCACGCGCGGCGCAGTTTCAGTTTCTAAACTGGCGATTGAGCGCACCGGTATCAAATCGCCGCTTGGGGTGCGTATTTGCAAATCCAGCACTGCATCAGGATTTAAACGGTCGCTTTCTTTTAGCATGGGGATTACGCGATACGCTCGCCCGTCTTGGTTGTAGCGGTTCACAAAATTACCCGACAGAAGGGTAGAAAGCTGCTGACTTACCGACGATAAGTCCATGCCTAAATCGGCAATATGTTCACGATTGAGTACAAAGCGTGCCTGAGGAAGGTCGATTTTTAAGTCGGTATTCGCAAATAAAAACTTGCCGCTTGCCAAGGCCGCTGAAATGAACTTATCTGCATATTCTTTCATTTGCATATAGTCATCGGTACTTTGTACTACAAGCTCAACCGAAAAGTTACCTGCGGTTGGCAGAGCGGAATCTAGCACCGGAAAAGCCTTTACGCCCGGCACGCTGCTCAACTGCCCGAAGGCTTGCCAGTACATATCTTGCACGTTTTGCTCGCGCTCACTTAGCGGAGTAAAGTCTACACCCGAAAAACCGCCGGACGGCGTCATGATTTGCCACATGAATTTCGCGCCCTCGAGCGATTTCATGGTATCTACTACGTCATCCATATGCTTGATGGTGTAGTCAATGGAGGCGTCTGGCGCAGATTCGATGATCACCGAGATGCTCGACTGGTCTTCGGTGGGCGCAAGTTCTTTGAGAGACAGCAAATAAAACGGCACGCTTAGCAGCGATAGTACCAGTGCCGATACCAATATTTGCCAGCGATATTCGATAGTGCGTACCAGCAAGCGCCCATACTTTTCTTGCAGCATTTCAAATACGCCGTTGACCTTACGCGTGACTTTTCCTTCTTTACCGCCCTCAGGGCAGGCATAAGCGCTCATGATTGGCGACAAGGTCAGAGCAACTACGCCAGAAATAAGCACTGCAATTGCCAGTGTAAAAGCAAACTCTTTAAACAATGCGCCGGTTAGTCCTGATAATAGACCAATAGGCGCATATACCGCGGCTAAAGTCACTGTCATACTGATGATTGGTGCTAAAAGCTGTCTCGAGCTTGCGAGAGCTGCCTGTATTCTGCCCATTCCGGAGCGCATGTAGCGCGCCACATTTTCAACTACCACAATAGCATCGTCGACCACCAAACCTACCGACAGTACAATGGCCAAAATTGTCAGCAGGTTTAACGAGAATCCGGCCAAAGAAATCGCGGCTATGGCGCCTAAAATCGATATGGGAATGGTAACAAGCGGCACAAGCGCTGTTCTAAACGAGCCCATCATGGCAAGCACAACAATGCCAACTAAAATGACCGTTTCAATTAGGGTAATAAAGATTTCTTTGAGTGCGTCTCGCATGTACAAAGTGCCGTCATAGCCATCAGTAATGCTAAGACCTTGGGGCAGGGTTCGGTTTATTTCGTCTATCATTACATAGAGACGGTCGCCAATTTCTATTTCGTTAGCGCCGGGTAGGGGCCACACTGAAATATACAGCACAATGTCTTTGTCGAGTCGTGCGGTCACAACGCCTTCTTCTTCGCCAAGCATAACATCGGCAATATCTTGAATTCGAATTTGTACGCCGTCTACTTCACGTACTACGAGGTTTTTAAATTCGTCTATGCTCGTTAAATTAGTATCGGCTAAAAGAGCAATACGCTGCTTATCGTTTTCACTGTTGCCAAAAGTCGCAATGAGGTTGTTTGCCCTCAAAGCATTCGACACGTCGTTCGCGGCCACGTCAAAAGCCGCCATTTTTTGAGGGTCTAGCCAAATCCGCATGGCAGGATTACGACTGCCCTCTAAGCCAATCCGCTGTACACCCGGAATAGACGCTAGCGTGGGCGATACGTTGCGGCTGAGGTAATCGGTAACCTCCAAACGCGACATATCTGCAAGGTCTTCGTCGTAGTTAACCGTTAAATAGAATATGGCAAATGGTCTGTCGGCACGCACTACTTGAATTGCCGGGTCTTCTGCGCCCTCGGGCAGTTCAAAGCGAATTTGGTCAATACGTGAAGACAGTTCAGCTAAAGCAGACGAACTGTCTTCATTCAAGCGCAACCACACTGTAACCGTACTAAGTCCCGGGGTGGTATTAGAGTCGACGTAATCCACACCGGGCACTGACGACGCCGCGCGCTCAATAGGTTCGGTAATAAAGCCCTGTATTGTTTCTGCTGAAGCGCCCACATAGGGAGTGGTAATTTGAATAGACGCACTGCTAATTTGCGGAAACTGTAAAACAGGGATGTTGATAAAGGCACGAATACCAATCAAAACAATGGCAAGTGAGAGCACTACCGCAATAATCGGACGCTTAGAAAATATATCCATGACCGACGGCGTGTTGATAAGTTTGGAATTAGATTCTTTATCAGAAAGTGCCGATTTGCTCTGTGCGCCTTCAAGCGCAGCCTTATCAGAATTAGCCATACTACTTAGCCTCTGCAGAGCGACTTGCTTGCTGGTCTGCTGAGAACACCAATAAGCCCTCGCTCAATTTTGCAGAGCCTACGGTCGCTATCGTCTCTCCGGTTTCTATTCCTTGCGTCACCATCGCTTTATCGAGTTCTCGGGTTACCACCGACACAGGGCGGCGTTTTGCCCGATAATCGCCCTTATCGTCTTTGTTTAACACATAAACGTAGCTGCCAAAGGTATCAAAACGCAGCGCCTCGTTTGGAATGGGAAATACCTGCTGATATTCATCAATTGGAAAAAGCACTTTGACAATCGTGCCGGGTTTAAACTTGGCAATGGTATTGTTTAGTTTAGCTCTCACTAAAACGCTTCGAGATCCGCTGGCTATTTGTTGGTTGACCGCGCTGATAGTCGCCTCAAGCGGGGCGTTGATAAGACTGGGCGCGGCAACATTTACCTTGCTTCCAATTTCAATGTTCGACTGCCACTGCGGAACAGAAAAATCGACCCACACGCTGTCTAAATCACCTACCAATCTGGTTATTACACTATTCGCAGCGATGTAAGTACCCACTTCCCAATCGTGAATGCTAGTAGTGCCGCTAAAGGGTGCAAGAATGGTCTTGCGGTCTATAGTGGCTTGTAAAGCCCGCGCTCTGGCGCGATTAACCATAAGCTGAGAGTTTGCGCGGTCAAACTGGTCTTTGGATGATGCGCGTACTTCGAGCAAGTCTGAAAAACGTTTTACGTCGAGCTTGGCGAGCTCTATTTCCGCATTTATTGCTTCAAGTTGTGCAAGCTCGGGCGCAATGTCGAGTTGTACAAGTAAGTCGCCTTTATTTACCCTGCCGCCTGAAGGAAAGGCAACCTTGGTGATAATGCCCTCAAATTCGTTGCGTAGCTCAACTGATCGAATCGCTTTGATTTCGCCAATTACCTCAAGTTTCGGCTGCCATTGAGCAGCACTTACCTGCATGGTTTGCACCGTTTCACTGGGCTCGGGAAACGATTCACCAAAGGCGATGGCTGCTTTTATTTGTGTAAATTTAACAAAGCCAAGGGCTGCAATAATGCACACAAGCATTAAAAGCGTAAGTAACCAACGTTTTAATTGGACCATTTTTGATTGGGCCATGATCATTCCTTTTTTCAGTGTCGTCCATGAGAAGACGCGTTTGTATACCAATACTACAGCGATTGTTTAAAAAGCGATTAGCCATTTATTTATTATTACTTGATTTTAATGCTAGCCTACTTTTTGCAGTTTTGCGTAAGCCAGCACTAACCACTTACTGCCAAAATCATCAAAGTTGACCTGCACGCGTCCGTGGTCGCCTGCGCCTTCATAATTGAGCACGGTCCCCTCTCCAAATTTCTTGTGAGCCACGCGCTGCCCTAGCGTAAAACCGCTATCTACAAATGCCTCGTGCGAACTGGCGGCACTAAAACGGTTGTGTACGGGTTGGCTCACCTGTGAGCGTAGTCTAATTTCTTCAATATATTCGGTAGGGATTTCGCGAATGAAGCGCGATGCGGTGTGGTATTTGTCTTGTCCGTAAAGTCGACGAGTTTCAGCATAGGTAATCACTAACTGTTGCATTGCACGCGTCATGCCCACATAGGCCAGTCTGCGTTCTTCTTCAAGTCGACCGGGCTCGTCATTACTCATATTGCTTGGAAACATACCCTCTTCAACACCGGCAAGCACGACTAAGGGAAATTCCAAGCCCTTTGCGGTGTGTATTGTCATCATTTGCACCGCATCTTGGTCGGCGTCGGCTTGTGCATCTCCTGCCTCTAAGGATGCATGGGCTAAAAATGCTGCCATTGGGGTCATTTCTTCGGCATCTTCTGGGGCCTCAAATTGCTTACAGGCGGTCACTAATTCTTGTAAGTTTTCAACTCGTGCCTGCGCCTTTTCGCCCTTTTCAGCCTGATACATCGCATATAAGCCCGACCCCTTAATGATATCGTCTGCTTTTTTCTCAAGCGGTAGGGGAGCGACTTTTTCAGTCAGCTTTTTGATAAGGTCAATAAAGCTTTGAAGCGCATTCGCCGCCCTGCCAGACAATAGCTTGGCGCTGAGCATAGTTTGACTGGCATCCCACATCGACAGCTCGTGCTCGCGGGCATGGCTACGAATGTTAGCCAAGGTTTTTTCGCCCATCCCGCGAGTAGGTGTGTTTACTACCCGCTCAAAGGCTGCGTCATCTATTACGTTATTTATAAGGCGCATGTATGCTAAGGCGTCTTTGATTTCTTGACGCTCAAAAAAGCGCAGGCCGCCATAGATGCGATAAGCCAATCCTTCATGCAGTAAAGCCTCTTCTAATACACGAGACTGCGCATTGTTACGATATAAAATAGCGCAGTCTTTCAGCGCGGCGCCATCATCAAAAAACTGCTTGATGCGCGACACAATAAACCGCGCTTCGTCCATCTCGTTAAAACCGGCATATAGGGCTATTTTTTTTCCTTCTGCTCCCTCTGTCCACAGGTCTTTTCCTAAGCGGCCCTGATTGTTGGCAATCACTGCGTTAGCTGCCTGCAAAATATTGCTGGTGGAGCGATAGTTTTGTTCAAGGCGAATGGTAATGCTTGAGGGGAAATCTTTTAGAAAGTGAGAAATATTTTCAACGTTAGCGCCTCGCCATCCATAAATAGATTGGTCGTCATCGCCCACTATCATCATGCTGTTTTCAGGGCTTTTGAGCAATTTCAGCCATGCATATTGAATGTTGTTTGTATCTTGAAATTCGTCTACTAAGACCGCTCTAAAGCGTTTTTGATAATGATGACGAAGCGACTCATTGTCGCGCAAAATCTCAAAGGCTAACAGCAAGAGTTCAGCAAAATCGACCAGCCCAGAGCGTTTGCAAGTCTGCTCATAAGCCGCGTAAATTTCTTTCATTTTTTGCTGCGTTGGGTCGTTGTGGGTTTCAACATGAGCCGCACGCAGACCTTCGTCTTTATTGCCGTTTATAAACCACTGGATTTGTTTCGCCGGCCAGTGTTTCTCGTCCAAGTTCATTGCTTTAAGTAAGCGTTTTATTAAACGATACTGATCGTCCGAATCAAGAATACTAAAATTTTGCGGCAGGCCGGCATCTTCGTAGTGCAGGCGCAGAAGTCGATGCGCGAGCCCGTGAAAAGTGCCAATCCACATGCTGTTCATAGGCGCTTTCATGAGATGCTCAACACGCCCGCGCATTTCTCTTGCGGCTTTATTGGTAAAGGTAACCGCCAAAATGCTAAAGGGTGCGATGGCTTCAACTTCCATCATCCACGCAATACGATGCACCAACACACGCGTTTTGCCGCTACCCGCCCCCGCGAGCACCAACATATTGGCATTGGGCGCTGCCACCGCCTCTCGCTGTTTATCATTGAGTTGGTCGAGCAGTCGTGATACATCCATTCAGTAAACCTTTAAGTCGTTTTTGCGTAATAACGTTAAGTAAAATAAGCTGCCAATAGTGTAGCAAACAATGTGATGTTTTTATCACATAGCTGTTTATTTATACAGTTTTTTATTGTTAGAGCATTAGCTTTTTAAAACAGCGCGTACAGCGCGATGGATTATTCATGAACCTACTATACCAACGCACAGAAACCGACAATGAAATTGTTGTCGTATTTAGGCCCTATTCTATGTACGTACTGTTGTTTGTTTTGTTGTTGCTCATGGCTGTTACCTTTGTACCGAGCCTAGAGGCTTATGCTTACATTGCTAATGTATTAATGCCCATTGCTGCGCTAGTGGTGATTGTTCGCATTGTATTTATGCATAAGGTAAATAGCGAAGTGCGACAGGCGATGCGCGACGACAAGGTCACCATAAGCGGCGGCAAACTAAGCGCCAGTAAGCCTCTTACCTTTGTTATCGCTAAAAAGTGATTCCCCAAAAGTGATTACCCAAAAGCGAGTCCTACAAAGGGATTTCAAACAAGCGATATATAGGAATAACACGGCCAAGCTACCCCGAGCATGAACCGTTTTAGTTTATGCTTAGGCGGTCGATACAAAGATATGCAAAAATTCACCGCGATAGATACAGCTTCATGAGTAATAGCCCGACGCTTATCAGGATTAAAAGCGCGCTTGCAAAAAGCGTGCTGCCAGAAGGGCCTGTTGAGAACGGCTTTTTAGTGCGTTCAGTCTTGGTAATGTGTATTTTAGGCGCGCTCATTATCGCGCCGTTTTCTTGGCTCAATTTTTATCAAGGTCGCAGCCTAATTGGCATTGCCTCGGTTGCGGTGCTTGTTGTATGCGTACTTAATACAGTCGCGTCGTTTAGAGGTAAATACGTGCTATGGCTAAATTTATGGGGCGCAGCGCCAGCGCTCGCATTCTCCATCGTGTTTGCCATTGAAAAACTTGGCGTGATAGGCACCTTTTGGACCTACATGGCTTTGTGTACTTACTACTTAATTTTGCCGCTAAAATATGCAGTAAAAGCCGCGATTGTGCTATTTGTTGTGGCGTCTGTTACTGCCTTTTTTTATGTTGACGTAAAAGTGCTCGTGCGTTTTATGGTGACCAGTTTAGGCTGCGGCTCGTTTATGTATTTTTGTTTTCGAGAAATTGAAAACCAACGTAATTTGCTTAGCACACAGTCGCTGACCGACCCTTTGACCGGAGCCTTCAATCGTCAGTCTTTACAAGATACCCTTGCGCAGTTTGCGCATCAACAGCACGTCAACGACACAACATCAACGCTTTGCATGTTCGATATAGACCACTTTAAACATATCAACGACGATTTTGGGCATGATGTGGGCGATAAGGTATTAAAAGCATTCAGTGCCATCATTACCCAGCATATGCGCTCAGACGACAAATTATTCAGGGTAGGGGGTGAAGAGTTTTTACTATTAATGCCCAATACTACTAAAACACACGCCGCTAGCATTGCCGAATGCATTCGAGAAACGCTAAGTAGCTCTGAGATTATCAGTGGTCATCCGGTTACCGTAAGCGTTGGTGTAGCTGAATCTGACAAGCACTTAAGCTGGCGCGAATGGATGAAAAACAGCGATGATAAGCTTTATTTTTCAAAACAAAATGGCCGCAATCAGGTGAGCATGTAATGGTGAACCGTCTATGAGTCGCATCGGACCTAATTCATCTTCGGCTAAACGCTTTGGTGCGTGGCTGCCCGATACGCCGCATCATGAAAAGTTCTTAGTGCGCTCAGTATTTGCCATTTCTGCCATTGGCCTGTTACTTATCACGCCTTTTGCTATTTTGAACTTAGTTAACGCTAGAATGTTTGTGGGTTTTGCCTCCTTAAGTGTTTTAGTGGTGTGTTTGGCCAATATTTACAAGTGTACTCAAGGTAAATATGTGCTGGCGTTTAACTTGTTGGGTCTTGCTCCTGCGCTAGGCCTGTCAGTGATTTTTGCGATTAAAAGTATTGGCGTGATGGGTGTGTATTGGGCCTACATGGCGGTGTGTGCTTATTATTTAGTTTTGCCCCTAAGACATGCTCGCTACGCTAATATCCTTTTGTTTTTATCTGTTACAGCCGCCGCCTATCTTTCATTGGAACAAGCGGTTTACTTGCGTTTTAGTGTGACCCTATTTGGCTGCAGCCTGTTTATGTATTTTTGTTTTGGCGAAATAGACAAACAAAGACGCTTGTTAAAAGCTCGCTCTGAAACCGACCCACTCACGCAATGCTTAAATCGAGCAACGCTCATCACAACCCTGAGCGACACTATTGCTAAGTGCGCCAAAAACAAGCAAACCGCCACCATTTGTGCTTTCGACCTCGACCATTTCAAACCAATAAACGATACCCATGGTCACGACGTTGGCGACCAAGTGCTTATCTCTTTTGCGCAGTTGATTACCCAATATATGAGCGCGAATGACAAGCTGTTTCGGGTGGGAGGAGAAGAGTTTTTACTGCTGATGACAAATGCGTCGGAAGCCGAAGGGTTTGCGGTTGCCGAAGCCATGCGGGCGGTGGTCGAAAGTACGCAGTTGCATAAAGACATCGATTTAACGGTGAGTGCAGGTGTGTGTGAGGTGTCTGATGAATATACATGGCGCGAATGGATGAAAGCGAGCGATCAGAAGCTCTACGCTGCAAAACAAAATGGCCGAAACCAAGTCGTAAAATAGCCATTATCTGCTTTTATTTGGACGATGGCTCCATGTGTTCTACAATTGCGTCTATAAACTCACAGTCATTTCGATTTACAAAAATAGGCCAGCCATGCCAAACACTATTAGCAGCGAAGCTTTTTGGCTATCAATAAAGCAAGAAGCACGAGAAGTAGCAAGCCGAGAACCCATGCTAGCAAGCTACTTACATGCCTGCGTACAAAATCATCATAACTTCGAAACGTCTTTAAGCTTTATTCTCTCCAACAAGGTAAGCGACGACGTTATGCCGGCTATATCGGTAAGTGAAATGTTTGATGAGGCATACTTACTTAATCCTGCCATGGTAGATGCTGCGGTGGCCGATGCTCAGGCTATTGTTCAGCGTGATCCTGCGGTATCTAGCTTCTTGCCGGTGCTCATTCATTTTAAAGGTTTTCAGGCCTTGCAAGTGCATCGTTTAGCGCATTATATGTGGCAAAAAGGGCGAAAAGAACTCGCTCTGTTTATGCAAAGCCGCAATTCAGAGGTGTTTTCAGTTGATATTCATCCTGCAGCGAAAATTGGTAAAGGGGTCATGTTTGACCACGCCACAGGTATTGTGATTGGAGAAACCGCTGTTGTAGAAGACAATGTATCGATTCTGCAAGAAGTGACGCTTGGCGGCACAGGAAGCGAGCAGGGCGACCGTCACCCTAAAGTGCGTGAAGGGGTAATGATAGGCTCAGGCGCAAAAATTCTAGGCAACATCGAGATAGGTCGAGGCTCAAAAGTGGGTGCAGGAAGCGTAGTGCTTAATTCTGTGCCTGCTTGTATGACTGTGGTGGGTGTGCCAGCGAAAGTGGTTGGCAAACCCAACTGTGACATGCCGTGCGACTCGATGCAACAAAACGTGCTGGCTGACGAAGCAGGTTCGGATTAAATATGACATCTACTCTGCTTTCAATCATGCAAATGCCAGCCGACAAACGCTATACTCATTTGCTGGCCCAAGCCAAAACGACACAACTGCTCTGGATACTCACCGACGAACACGGTTGTGTGATGCTCAATACAGAAGACGAGGATTGTGTGCCGGTATGGCCATCACAGGATTACGCACAATACTGGGCAACCGGAGATTGGGCCGACTGCAAAGCACAAAGCATTGGCGTTAATGAGTGGCTTGAGCGATGGACAACGGGCCTCGAGGGTGATGAGCTTTTGGTTGTAGCTTGTCCAAATCCTGACGAGCCAGGTTTAGTGCTAGAACCAGATATGTTTGACGAAGACCTAAGGCGCTAGCACATTGATGTGCTAGCTTAAGTGTCAGTCTTGCTTGTTGCTAAGCATGCTATTTGTCAAAGTCGCTGGCGCTGTGGCGTTCTTTCAACTGTTGGGTATCTTCACCCCATACTTTGTTAACAATTCGGCCACGCTGCACGGCGGGGCGCTCTAGTAATTGCTTGGTCCAGCGCTGAAGATGCTTATAGTCTTGTACCTGCAAAAATTCTCCCGCTTCATACAAGCTGCCGTGAGCCAGCAGTCCATACCACGGCCAAATTGCCATATCGGCGATAGTATATTGCTCTCCGGCAATAAACTCATGCTTGGCGAGCTGTTTGTCTAAGACGTCTAACTGGCGTTTTACTTCCATTGCATAGCGATTGATAGGGTATTCGTATTTTTCGGGAGCGTAGGCATAAAAATGACCAAAACCGCCGCCTAAAAATGGGGTGCTGCCCATTTGCCACATCAGCCAATTAAAGGTTTCGGTGCGATCATGACCTGTCTTTGGTAAAAACGCGTCGAAGCGCTCCGCTAAATGAACAAGAATAGACCCTGATTCGAATACGCGCTGCGGAGTCTCGTTTGAGTAGTCCATGAGTGCAGGAATTTTCGAGTTTGGGTTTACCCCAACAAAGCCTGAGGAAAACTGCTCGCCTTCTTGAATGTTAATTAGCCATGCGTCGTATTCGGCTTCGGCAAAACCCGCTTCTAGGAGCTCTTCAAGCATAATGGTCACCTTTACGCCGTTTGGGGTCGCAAGCGAGTACAGCTGAAACGGGTGCTCACCTACCGGCAGCTCTTTTTCGTGGGTGCTGCCAGAAATAGGCCGATTGATATTGGCAAACTTGCCACCGCTCTCTCTATCCCATGTCCAAACACTCGGGGGTGTATAGGCATTGTCTGACATTCTTAGTCCTCCTGTTTTTGTCCCTTAAGTACTTTCTTAAGTTGCGCAATTGATTGCAGCTGCAGATGCGGCAGGGTGCGCACAGTCTCACGACTCAAAACCATGTCGCGGTCATAGGCAAACCATGCTGAGTAATATCCTGCTTGTGTAGCGCCCCAAACGTCTTTTTCTAGGTTGTCGCCCACATGCAATATTTGATTGGGACGCAAATCTAATAGTCTGGCCGCTTCAATAAACATATCAGAATGCGGTTTCATGCGCCGAGATTTGCTTGAATGTAGGACATGCGTAAAGTATTTGGCAATACCAATTTGTTTCACGTTCACGTTGCCATTGGTGATCGCCACAAGCGGTACTCGCTTGGCCAGCTTGCGAAGGGCTTTATGAATAGACTTGTCGACGCTAAAGTCGGAACGTTTGTGGTAAAAGGTATCAAAACACTGGCTAACCGCTTCGGGAATTTTATCGCTAGATACACCGCAGTTTACAAAGGCTTTTGTCAGCGTAAGGGTCCGCAGTTCCCCCATGTCGTGGCGAAGCGCCGGGTCTTCTTCTAGGGCCTGTTTTTTAAAAGCAAGCCAATCTGCCGAATCATAGTGAGCGGCTTGCGGATAATGCTCGGCAATAAATTCGCGCAGATGTTGCTCAGCTTCAACAATATAGGGCCAGTTTGCATAAAACGTGTCGTCTAAATCAAAGGTAATGGCTTTAATAATGCCAAGGGGTTTGTAAACAATCACTTCTTCTTGGCCCTTGGATGTGCCTTGTCATACACATCAGAGAGGTGTTGAAAGTTTAAATGTGTGTAAACCTGAGTAGTCGATAAGTTCGCATGTCCTAACAATTCTTGAACGCCCCTTAAATCATTGCTTGACTCTAATACGTGCGTGGCAAAAGAATGGCGCAGTGTATGTGGGCTTATTTGCTGATAGAGGGTTTGCTGTTTTGCCCAGTGCTCGAGTCTGTTGGCAACTTGGCGATTAGACAAACGCCGCTTTTGCTTAGATAAAAACAGTGCATTGTCATCATCTAGACCGCTGTATTGTGTGCGTAGTTTCAAATACGCACCTAAAGCCTGCGCCGCCTTGCGGCCGACGGGGATCATGCGCTGCTTATTGCCTTTTCCGCTTACGCGCAGCGTTTGCCCCTGTTGTGAATGCTCTTCTATATCGTGTAGGTTGAGGCTTGTAAGTTCCGATAAACGCAGCCCGCATCCGTACATCAGCTCGAGCATTGCTTTATCGCGTAGGCCAATAAAGTCATCGCGCTTAAACTCAAGCAGCATGCCCATTTCGTCTACGTTGAGCTGTTTGGGCAAGGGCTTGTTTTGCTTAACTGAATGAACATTCTTTGCTGGGTTGCTGGCTAAATGCTTTTGCTTAACTAAGAACTGACAAAAATTTCTTAATACGGTGAGCTGCAGGTTAATACTGCGTGCAGACAATCCACGCTGATGCCCTAAATGCAATACCCGTTTACACTGTTCGATGCCTAATTCGCGCCAGTCACTCAGTTCAAGCATGCTGCGAATGCCGAGCAATTGGCGCCGATAATTGTTCACCGTATGTTTGGATAGTTGACGAACAACAGCGCATTCATGAATATAATCTGCAACCCATGGGTCATCATGCTGAGCGTCATCTACAGAAGTGCCGCTTATGGAGGGAGGCACCGGCATCATAAAGCCCTAAAGAAGCTTAGGAAGATGGAAAGAAAGGAAGTCCCGCAGGTAGTTCAGCAGAGTCGTGTCCATGTCGGGGGTAAAATGCAGCGGGTTGGCGCTGGCAATTGCCAGTAAAGCAATGGGCTTGTTTTTTCCTATCGTGGTCAGTGCCACAGATTCTGCCACTTCACCGGGGAACAAGAGCTGCTTTTCATTCAGCCCTAAACGTCCAAAATAGTAGTCGCTGCGATTAAGTTTTTTCTCGACTAAGCCTCTCTGCTGAATCTCAGGCATGAGCTTACTAGCGGGCAACTTATCTACCATAAACGGATAAATGTGGGCATGACTTAAGCCCAAGGATTCACATAACTCTTTGCTCATTAAAGCCTCAAGGCTCTCAAAACTCTCACACTGCACAATCTCATAGTTAAGCTTTGCGTAAGTGGTGTAAATAGTTTCGTTGCGTTTGGCATTGCTGATGAGTTTTTCAAGTTGCTTTTTAAGGCTCTTAATTTTGTCGCGATATTGTTCAGACTGAAGCTGCGTAAGAGACACAACTCCTTTGCTTTGATGGTGCACATGTAGGTCGGCCAATACATCGGGACAGTCTAAGAAAAAGTCAGGATGGGCGCGCAAATACTCTGCTACTGCCTGTGTACTAAGCTCTGTGTGCGTGCTCTTATCTTGGGTGTCGGCGTCGCTGGTTAATTGCTCTTGGGTGCTCACCTGATTGTTGCTCATAAAGGAATTTGTCCATCGTAAATATGTTCTGCGGGGCCGGTCATTTTGAGTACTGAGTCGCCGCCCTGCCATTTAATTGTGAGCTTACCTCCTGGCAACTCCACTTCTACTTCTTGCTTTAGTTTACCTTGGATTTGGCCAACTGCAACTGCCGCACAAGCACCACTGCCGCATGCAAGGGTCTCGCCTGCGCCGCGTTCAAATACGCGTAGACGAATTTTACTGTCGTCAATAATTTGCATAAAGCCAACATTGACCCCTTCAGGGAAGCGTTCGTGTTGACCTAAAAAGCTGCCAATGCCCTGCACATCTGCGGTATCTATGTCGTCTACTTGTAACACGCAATGCGGGTTGCCCATAGAAACAACGCCGCAAAAATGCGTTTTTCCGGCATCGCGAATAATGTAAATGTTCTCTTGTTTATTGGCGGTAAACGGCACTTTTGCTGGTTCGAATATTGGACGTCCCATGTTCACCGTGACCTGATTTTCTTTTTCTAGGTAAAGCACGATGCGGCCCGCTTTGGTGCTAACCACAATTTTATTGCGGTTAATTAATCCGCGCTGTTTTACAAAACGCGCAAAACAGCGAGCGCCGTTTCCGCACTGCGATACTTCGCTACCGTCGGCATTAAAAATCCGATAGTGAAAATCTTGGTCGGGGTCGTATGGAGGTTCGACTAACAGAAGTTGGTCAAAGCCTACGCCAAAATTGCGATTGGCAAGCTGCATAATACGCTCTTTTGAAAAAAACGCATTTTGGGTGACATTATCTACCACCATAAAGTCGTTGCCTAAGCCATGCATTTTAGCAAAGCTAAGCATAGGACGTTTGGTTGGCGTACTGTTAGGTGGCTGGCTCATATTACAACTTCACTGCCTTTATATGTATGCAATTATAATGTGTGCTCGTGCTTCCACAGGTCGCTAAGCACTTCACGTTCGCGCACCACATGCACATTGCTACCGTCAACCATGATTTCAGCTGGACGGCAGCGACTGTTGTAGTTACTCGCCATCACAAATCCGTAAGCGCCGGCGCTTCTTACCACTAGCAAATCGTCGGGCATAATACAAAGCGCTCGGTCTTTGCCAATGAAGTCTCCGGTTTCGCACACCGGGCCAACGACGTCATATATTGCGCTGTTGCCCTCGCGCGGCGTCACCGGCTCAATTTTCTGCCAAGCGCTGTAAAGTGCAGGGCGAATGAGGTCGTTCATGGCAGCATCCACAATGGCAAAGTTTTTTTCTTCGCCTTGCTTTAAAAATTCTACTTTAGTGATCAGTACCCCGGCATTTGCAGCAATCGCTCGTCCGGGCTCTAAAATAAGGGTGAGGTGCTCTCTGCCCTTCATTTTTTCTGCCATCGCCGCCGCGTATTCTTTCGGATGCGGAGGCGTTTCATCGTTGTACTTCACGCCCAAACCACCGCCAACATCTAGATGCTCTATATGAATACCCAATGCCGCTAGCTCGTCGATTAAGCCTAATAAGCGCTGCAAGGCATCTACAAATGGCGCGATGTCGGTTAATTGCGAGCCTATGTGGCAGTCCATACCTTTAATTTCAAGGTGAGAGAGGGCATTGGCCGCAGTATAGGTTTTAATCGCATCTTCGTGGGCAATACCAAATTTATTCGCTTTCAGGCCGGTTGAAATATAAGGATGGGTTTTTGCATCTACATCTGGGTTTATGCGCAGCGAAATAGGCGCCTTTACATTCATCGATTGCGCAACTTCGTTGATGCGCTCGAGTTCTGGAATTGACTCAACATTAAAACACTTAATGCCCTTTTCTAGGGCCAAGCGAATCTCTGTATGTGTTTTGCCTACGCCGGAAAACACCACTTTGGCAGGGTCGCCGCCCGCAGCAATTACTCGCATAAGCTCACCGCCAGACACAATATCGAAGCCAGAGCCAAGTTTTGCGAGTACCGATAGCACGCCTAAATTAGAATTTGCTTTTACGGCATAACAAATTAAATGTTTGTGAGCACTTACCGCGTCGTTAAATGCATGCCAATGGCGCTCTAGTGTTGCACGTGAATAGACATAGCAGGGCGTGCCATGAGAGTGGGCAACGTCGCTAAGCGATACATCTTCAGCGTGCATGGCGCCGTTTTTATATTCAAAAAAGTCCATGTTTACACCCCTTGCTCGTTAGAAACATCGCTCTCGGTTGTGGGTGTTGCTTGGTTTTGTGGCGCAGCTTGTTCGGGTAAGTAGAGTGGTCCTCGTTGACCACAAGCACAAAGCAGCAAGGTTGCCATTGCTGTTAAGGCTAATTTTTGTCGCGTTGTCATGGTGTAAATCAAAGCTAAATCGTAATGAGCTAACCTTGCACTGCAACGCGCTAAAATGCAACTGAAATTGCCGTTAATTCAGGGCTCAAGGTTTACTAAAGTGGTATTTTACACTAGGGTAACCAAGACAGTCCTAACTAGAGTTAAGTCAGCATGGATATTAACACCTCAGAATTGTGCGATGTATACGCCGACAGCATAGACGTAGTCGACCCTATTTTTACCAACTACGGTGGCGCTTTTTCATACGCTGGCGAGGTCACAACTATTAAATGCTTTGAAGACCGTGGCTTAGTAGATAAAGTGTTGGCCACCAACGGCATTGGAAAAGTGCTTGTTATCGACGGTGGTGGCTCCCTTCGACGTGCCTTAATTGACACTGACAATATGCAGCTCGCCGTGGATAATGGCTGGGAAGGTATAGTTTGCTATGGGGCGGTTCGTGATGTCGACTTACTCGACGAATTCGACATTGGCATTCATGCACTCAATGCCATTCCTGTAAGTGCAGAAAGCCGAGAAATAGGCGACTTAGATATTGCGGTTAATTTTGCTGGCGTTACGCTGTTGCCCGAAGATTTTGTTTACGCCGACGGCACAGGCATCATTTTATCGCCTGAACCGCTCGACGTAGAGGCATAATTCCTAAACGCTTATTCGCTTGCGAAGACCTCATTGAGATATGCCGCGATGCGGACGCCGCCCTGCTGAAGTCTCAGCTTAACCATTGGTATGTGGTTGTAAAGGTAGTCCCACGACAAGCGCTCACCCTCTGGGTAAATTTCATCTCGAATGCGGGTGCTCTCTTCTATGTAAATTAATGGGTCGGTGGTCATCCATTCTTCTGCTTGCTGCTCGCTTATTTTGCTTCCTAGCCACTGACTCCACTCGGTAAACGATAAGCCTCGGCGATCAATTAGCCCTGAATCCCACACGCGATGCAGGTTAGAGTCATCGCCAAAAAACTGTACCTTCACATCATTTCCGCCGCGGTCCGTGCCGTTTCCTGCGTGCAGAGGTTGATGCAAGTCACCAATAATGTGTATGGCAAAGCGCAAAGCCAGCTGCTTATCGGCCATGCTTGCTTTGGGGTCTTTTAAGGTTTTGGTAAAGTCGGTCAGTGCGCTATACGAGTCGCCTTGCTCAGGCGCGCCAACTTCTACATAGTTTTTACCCTCAGGTACGGTTACATAATGGAAGGGACCTGCTACTTTTTGCCAGAAATGATCAGGATTTGAGCGCATTTCATCGGCATAAGTAGAGGCCTCTGCGACGCTTTCATTGGGTAATATACGTGCAATTGCGGCTTTCGCGTCATCAGTTAGATACTGCTCGGCAATTGCACCGGTAACGCGATGACCTGTTTGGCCCCATGCGTAGGCGTAATTTGCGGTGCCGATAGCGCAGAGTGCTGCGAATAAAATGCGTTTTTTCATGGTTTTATCCTAATCAAAGCTAAAAAGTAGAGTGACTGTATATTTGTGGAAAGGATGCTTTGGCTGTTGTTGTGCCGTGCAATCTCGAAATGGATTGATTTGCAGAGGGGCCGC
Organism: Glaciecola siphonariae; assembly: GCF_042652645.1. NCBI lineage: Bacteria > Pseudomonadati > Pseudomonadota > Gammaproteobacteria > Alteromonadales > Alteromonadaceae > Glaciecola > Glaciecola siphonariae. The sequence continues at coordinate 432,671 of NZ_JBHSGU010000005.1, read as the reverse complement.
GTTTGAAAACGTCGAAATCATGGATGATTTCGCCGAGCGCCCATGGATGGGTTCACAGCGTTTTTCAAACGCGGCCCCTCTGTAAGTCAATTAAATGCAGATGCACAACAGCAGCCAAAGCATCCTTTACACAAACTCCACCAATAAAATAAACATTGGCTTAGTTATTTATTTTTCGCGCCCCTGTTTTGATCATAACCCCAACGGGCCACTAGGCCTTGTTCAAGGCCGATATGGTCGAGGATGCGCGCAACGACAAAGTCGACCAAGTCGTCAATTGTCTTTGGATTATGATAAAAACCCGGTGCCGCTGGCATGATGGTGACCCCAAGGTTAGATAAGGTCAGCATGTTCTGTAGATGTAAGCTCGATAGCGGCATTTCTCTGGGCACTAATATGAGCTGGCCCTTCTCTTTAATGACAACGTCAGCAGCTCGCTCTATTAAATTGTCGCACGCACCTACCGCTAAAGAAGACAATGTACCGGTTGAGCAAGGGCAAATAATCATTTGTTTGGGCGCCGCAGAGCCAGATGCTACTGGTGAAAACCATTCTTGCTTTGAGCACACGGTGATTTGTTCTTCGCTTCCGCCTGCATATTCGGCAAAAAACTTTGCCATTTGCTCGCTTTGCCCGGGTATTTGCATATTTTCTTCAGTGGCAAATACTACTTTGGCTGCTGACGACATTAGCAAAAATACATGGTAGTCGGCTTTTATAAGCATGCTTAAAAGCTTTAAAGCGTATGGCGCGCCTGAAGCACCCGTAATGGCTAGTGTGATAGACTTACGCATGTTTTTCTGCCAAGGCATTAAGCAGCTTCTTATGGATAGAGTCAAAGCCGCCGTTGCTCATAATAAGCACGTGGTCTCCGGGTTTTAGTTTGGTCATAAGTTGCGCCACAATTTGCTCCGCGTTTTTATATAGATACACCGGCACTTTACTGTTTTGTACCAGTTCTTGTAATGACCAAGTCAGTTGGCTTGGCTCTAAAAGATGCACCTCATCGGCCACTTGCCAAGACTGAGAAAGTTGATTCTTGTGAACACCCATACGCATGGTGTTTGACCTTGGTTCTAATACTGCGATAATTTTTTGATTCCCTACCTTGTTACGCAAGCCGTCAATGGTGGTTTTAATCGCGGTGGGGTGATGGGCAAAATCGTCGTAAACCGTTACGCCGTTAACTACGCCTTTAATTTCCATGCGCCGTTTTACATTTTTAAATGTGCCTAGTGCGCTTATGGCATCGGGTAAGCTTACGCCAGCGTGATGCGCCGCGCCAATTGCCATGAGGGCGTTGTGCATATTATGCTCGCCAATGAGATCCCACTGCACCTCGCCAGCCGTTTTGCCCTCATGAATAACGGTGAAGTTAGAACAGTCAGATTTGAGGGGCTTGGCTTGCCATGTTGCTTTTTGTGCATTACCGATAAATTGCTTTTGACTCCAACAGCCCATTTCAAGTACCGATTCCATATTAGCCTCGGCTGCTGTGGCGAGCACTAATCCGTTTGAGGGCACGGTGCGCACTAAATGATGAAACTGTTTTTTGATGGCGTCTAAATCATCAAATATATCGGCATGGTCAAACTCTAAATTATTCAGTACAAGGGTGCGTGGGCGGTAGTGCACAAATTTAGAACGCTTGTCAAAAAATGCACTATCGTATTCATCTGCTTCAATCACAAAGTATGGTGTTTTACCAATGCGGGCAGAGATGCCAAAATTTTCAGGCACGCCACCAATCAAAAAGCCTGGTTCAAGCCCTGTAGCTTCCAATATCCAAGCTAGCATACTGGTAGTGCTGGTTTTGCCGTGAGTCCCCGCCACTGCGAGTACCCAACGGTCTTTTAGCAAATGGTCAAGCAGCCATTGCGGGCCACTGGTATAGGCGAGGTTGCGGTCGAGCACATATTCAACGGCCGGATTACCGCGGGCCATGGCGTTACCAATAATTACAATGTCGGGCTCTGGGTCAAACTGGCTAACGTCGTAACCCTCAGACAGGGCAATTCCCAACTCTTCTAGCTGCGTGCTCATGGGAGGGTAAACGTTACGGTCGGAGCCTGTGACGGTGTAGCCCAAACTTTTTGCAATGGCAGCAATGCCGCCCATAAAGGTGCCACAAATTCCTAAAATATGTACGTGCATAGGCGTATTCTTCTTGTTGTCAGCTTTAGCAAATAAGCAATAGTGCAAGTGTATCAGAACTCATAGACAAGCCGTATCTATGATTTTTAGTCAAGCTCAGCTCTGGCTAAGAAACATCGCCCAGCGCTTATAACGCAGTGAATCACCTTTTTAACACCACCGGATGTTAAAATTGGAAATAGTAATAAAAATCAATTGTTTGCAGTGTTTCTTATTCAGAGCTGAGCTTATTTAGGATATTTTCAATTTGAATTATGAAAATTAAGATTCAGCAGTTGAGCTATTTATTAAGATGGTTACAATAAAGAGGCTTGCATACGTATGTAATTACTGCTCGTTTATGTACCATCTCATTCTTATTTTGCGACTCAGGTCTGCGCAAACAACTCAACAAAGGAAGCTTGTTTTTAATGAAACGCCTCAACTCCCAACTGCAACAAGACGGTGCGCCGTTAGAATTAATTCTACTTATTCGTACCCTTTTAGCGGGCTGTAAAGAAATTTCGTTCCGCGTAAGTCAAGGCGCATTGGCAGGCGTGTTAGGTTCAACCTTGAGTGAAAACGTACAGGGCGAAACGCAAAAAAAATTGGACGTGATTTCGAATCAAATTTTAAAAGACACCCTAAGAGACTCAGGTTACGTAAAAGCGATTTCTTCTGAAGAAGAAGAAGACGTTGTGCCATGTAGCGCAGACGGCAACTATCTAGTAAGTTTTGACCCTTTGGACGGCTCGTCAAATACCGAAATCAACAGTTTGATTGGTACTATCTTTTCGATTGCGCACGCTCCTCAATGGATGAAGCCTGACGACCCGTCTGCATTTTTACAACCCGGTACGCAAATGGTGGCTGCGGGTTATGTGCTTTATGGTCCTTCAACCATGCTGGCCATGACTACCGGTCGCGGCACGCACTTATATACTTTAGACAAAACGCACGGCGGCTTTCTGCTGACTCAAGCTAACGTAAAAATTCCAGAGCAAACCAGTGAATTTGCCATTAACACGTCTAATCAGCGTCATTGGGAAGCGCCCATTCAGCAATACGTTGCAGACCTTATTGCTGGTGCAGACGGACCACGAAAGAAAGATTACAACATGCGCTGGGTGGCGGCGATGGTGGGTGATATTCATCGAGTGCTGTGTCGAGGCGGTATTTTCATGTATCCCTTTGACAAGCGTAATCCTAAAATTCCGGGAAAGCTGCGCTTGTTATATGAGGCAAATCCAATGGCGTTTTTGATTGAGCAAGCAGGCGGCCTAGCCTCTACTGGCGAAGGCCGTATTATGGAAGTGATGCCCAGTGAAATTCATCAACGCGTGCCGACCTTGCTCGGTTCAAAAGAAGAGGTAGAAAGCTGCTTGGAGTATTACGTTAAGTGATACTTAGTTAAGCCGCCAGTTGCGATAATAGTGAGTAAAATTCGGCCCTCCATGCTTAATAAGCCTTTATAGCGCTGGCAATATTCACTATACTTGCAACATTGCTTTATCTTATTAATACCACTTAGTGAAGGAACCAACATGAGTTTAAATGACGTGCCTGCGGGCAGCAACTTGCCTGATGAAGTTTACGTGATCATCGAAATACCGGCCTTTTCATCACCTATTAAGTACGAAGTTGATAAAGACACCGGCGCCTTGTTTGTAGACCGCTTTATGGGCACCTGCATGCAGTACCCACTCAACTACGGCTATGTAAATAACACCTTGTCTGACGATGGTGACCCAGTAGACGTATTGGTTATGACGCCACATCCTTTATTGGCAGGCTCAGTCATTAAATGTCGCCCTGTTGGTGTGCTTAATATGACCGACGAATCTGGTCAAGACGCAAAAGTAATCGCTGTACCCGTAGCTAAGCTTTCTCAATCGTATAACGATATTCAAGATATCGGTGACGTACCGCAGCTCATTAAAGACCAAGTTGAGCATTTCTTTTCTCATTACAAAGACCTTGAGAAAGGAAAATGGGTAAAAATCGACGGCTGGGATGGTATTGAAGGTGCTAAAGCAGAAATTGTGTCGAGTGCTCAGCGCTACCAAAAAGACGCCGATTAATCTTAATTAGCGTTTTTTGCGGCACGACTGTCACGTATGTAATGTCACCAAAGCTAAACACTACTCAAGATTAGATGAAAGCTCGCATTGCGGGCTTTTCTTTTATACAAACATACCCGATTTATGCAAAGCAAAGCAGGAGATGAACATGTTAAACCCAAAAGTTATTGGGACAGTTTTATTTTTCGTGTTTTTTATACCCTCATTAGGTGCCAATTTCGCTTTGGCTAACGAGCCTAAAGAAGTGTATTGGGAAGACCTAGTGCCCAAAGGTTTTGTGGTGCCGCCAGTGCCGATGGATCACAATGGCAACATGACGCAAGCCCAGCCTAATGCGCCTTTAGTTGAAGAATTGAACCAAAAGCTGGTGAAAATTCCGGGCTTCGTTGTACCCCTCGAAGGTGACGCCGATGCGATTACTGAATTTCTGCTTGTGCCGTACTTTGGTGCTTGCGTGCATGTACCGCCTCCACCATCAAATCAAATAGTTTATGTAATATTTTCTGAAGGCGTGCCGATAGATAATCTATACGATGCCATCTGGGTGACAGGAACCTTGTCAACCGAGGGGTGGCAGGGAGATATCGCGTCAGTAGGATATCGACTATCAGGTATGTCAGTGGAGGCCTTCGAGTAAGGATAGCGTTCATGACATGCTTAAATTAAACACCTTAGATTCTTTAAGTGGGTATGTTATGAATGTTTTCACAAGCTTTTTAGCCCGTTTGTCCATAGCGCAAAAGCTTTTTGCTATTCCGGGCATGGCTATACTTAGCTTTGTTGTATTTGTTGGTTTTACGGCAAGTACGGCCAGCACTAATGTAAAGCTACTAGAAGACGCACGCGAGCTTCAATTCCCAGCTTTACTAGCATCTCGCAATGCTTTGGTGAACATGGAAAATGTAAAATCGAGCTTGAGCGCGGCAGTTACCACCGGCGATGAAGAATCGCTCACAAAAGCAAAGGCCGAAGCTAATACCACGATTGAGAACCTTGAGGCGATTAGAACGCTCGATCAAAATTTAGCTAACGACGTAGCGCCCATCCTCAGTGATTTTGCTCGTTATTTTGACGTAGCCTACGGGGTAAGTGAGTCGATGGTAAACAACACCGCCGACTTCTCTAAGCTCGCTGACCTAACCCAAGAAATGAACGACTATTTTGACGCGGCAACCGGCGCGTTAACCAAATTTAGCCAGAGCCAATTAGAAGAATTTGAAGCCGCCATTGAAACCTCTAACGTCGCGGCAAAGCGCCTGAGCCAAGTAGGCATATTTATGGGCCTGATTACTGCAATTGTGCTGCTTGCCGTAGCCATTCCAATTGTGCGTAACCTTCGCTCTAGCATACTCAATGTTGTTAACTCGTTAAAAGACATCGCCCAAGAAGACGGCGACTTAACGGTACGCATTCGCACCGCTAACAAAGACGAAATTGGTGATTTGGTGCATTGGTTTAACCAGTTTGTTGAAAAGCTACAAAACGTAGTGCGCGATATAGGCAACGCTAGCCAGCCGCTTGCTGCCCTAGCCGACAACCTAAATCAGGTATCCACTAACGCTCGCACGACTATTTCGGCACAGCAAATGTCGGCGGCTGATGCAAAAGCTGCGGTAGATGACATGACCACCAGTGTAAATGCGGTGGCGGCAAGTGCAAATGAAGCAGCTCAAGCTGCAACAGAGGCCTCGGGTGCGGCAGATGATGGTCAGCGAGTAGTAAATCAGACCGTATCTAGCATTCAGGTGCTTGCATCACGTGTTGACGAAACCGCCGTAGTGATTAAAAAGCTTGAAGAAGACTCGAATCAGGTTGGCGTGGTGTTAGATGTGATCAAAGGCATCGCGGAACAAACCAATCTACTTGCACTTAATGCGGCAATTGAAGCTGCGCGTGCAGGCGAGCAAGGCCGCGGTTTTGCGGTGGTGGCAGATGAAGTAAGAACCCTTGCCTCTCGTACGCAAAAATCAACCGAAGAAATTCAGACCACCATAGAGCAGTTGCAAACCGCTGCGCGCTCTGCGGTAACGGTAATGGCCAAAGGTACAGAGCAAGCTTCATTGAGTGTAGATGAAGCAAACAAAGCCGGTAGCAGTTTAGGTGCAATTACCCAGACAATTAGCCGCATTACCTTGATGAACGACCAAATTGCGAAGTCTACCGGTGAACAACAAACCGTGGCTCAGTCGATTAGTCATAACGTAGATGAAATTAATAACCGAACCGAGGATACTGCCTCAAGCTCCGAAAAACTGACTCACGTTAGCCACGAGTTAGAGCAGCTGTCGGAAGACTTTAGCCGCATCATGCGCCAGTTTAAATACTAGCGAGCGGTTAAAACAAGAGCGTATTTAGCGCCTACTATGTTGAATAAACGCCTGCTATGCAGGCGTTTTTCGTTCTAGTACCAGTACCGTATCTTTTTGTGCAAAATCACTGGGCACATTTATTTTCAACATTCCTTCACCGCTGTGTTCTACCTCAGCACTATGCATACGTGCTCCGCTGATAGGGTCTAGCCAGGTTACATCGTAAAGGCCTGCCGCTAGCGGCAGTTCAGCGCTGCTCATGGGTAAAAAGTAAATGATATCCACTGTGTCACTTTGCATGTGATACAGCCCCTGACCGTCGGTAAGTGGTTTGAGGCTGCTAAGGGCTTGCTCGTTAAAAAAGTCGGCAGCAATTTTTGTTTGTTTCCATAAATTTTCGCGCTGACGAAAGTCTTCTGATGATAAGTCGTTGTGCGGCTGGTGAGCACCAAAATACCATTCTACGCCCGTTGCTCCGGCCATTAATGCACCCCATAACGCGTGCCGGCGCAAACTGTCGTGAGTGGGGTCGTCTGCATCTACTTTAGCCCCAGTGTGCCACATGCCAATTTCATCCATGGTGATTGCCCAGCCGTCATTATTGCTTACACCATTGTTAACTGACGCGCGTCGCCATTTCATAATCTCACTGAATACCGTTTCTCGATTGTCGACTTGAAACGACATCCCGTCGAAGGCACTTGCATAAAGCGGCGGTAAAATGGTGTCTTTATCGCTCGCGCTAGGCAGGGTGTGTAAAAAGATAGGATTATTATGAGGGTCGTTTTGGGCAAAGTATGCTGCCATTGCAATACGCTGCTCGTCGTTTTGGCCTTTAGGTGACCATTCAGCAGGCCCGTTCTCTTCTCCCAAGTTCCAAACCAAGCCGTTATGGTAGCCAAAGCGCGCGATCAGTTCGCGATAATAAAGCTGGCGCAGGCGCTCAGTATTGCCCCCATCAAGCAAGAGTTCGTTTTCAGTCTCTTGGGTTACCACATGCAGCATGATGCCGCGAGCCTGCAAATGACTGAATATCACGTCCCACTGCGCTAATTTGCTTACGTCAAAGCGTTCAAACTCTTCATGTGAAGTGTAGGGCCACACATCTGCGCCATCGCCGTTAATGTTCATGGTTAAAAAATACTGAGATTGCATACCCATGTCGGCCATGTAATTAATAGCACCAATAATGCCTTTACCTTTGTTTTGCTGCCATGTTGGGTCGCCCGCTTTCCAGTCTTGTACGTGGGCTGTAAATTCGTGAATAAAGTCTGGAGCTTTTGCTTCGCCATCGCGCGCTTGTTGAGCCGCACGGTATGTGCCATCAACCTCATTATAAGCCAAAAAGTTTTCTGGACTGTTGGCGCCTGCTTTTATCCAGTAACGTTGGGTGTGAGGAAAGAAGAAATAACCGTTTTTCACACTGAGCTGGCCATTTTGTGCAAAAAAGCCATCGTTGGGACGTACTTTGCCTACGGTAAATGTACCGTTTGCCTGCGCTATAGGACTCATCGCCGTAAGGCTTTCCTCGCTTGCAAATACAACATCCTCACCCTCATACAGCGCTGCACTATATTCCCACTCGCCGGTGCGCTGGGGCGTAAATTTACTGCGCCATATGTTGCCTGCTTTTGCGCTAGTGTTCGCGGCGTTACCGTCACCTGCAAAATAGCCTTCAATAACCTTGGTTTGGCCACTGGGATGTGAAAATGTAACGCGCATTAAATACTGCGTGAAAGGATTAACGCTGTCGGTTTCAGACACCTCTGGCCCGACTATATCGAGGGTAAACGCTTGGCCAAAACTAATTGCCGAATTTGCCGTGTTCGCTAAGTCAAAATCGTTTAGGTTTAAATACTCCATAGTAGTAAGTTCAGGCTCTCCGCCGGCTTTGCCGCTTCCCGACACGGTATAAATTTTATTATCTATAATGGCAACACCCGAGCCATGACGACCCTCTTGCATAGGCTCTGCGTTTTGCCAGCTTAAGGTGCTAGTATCAAAAATGCTGACCTCGTTGTGCGCAAGGGTCTGTGCGCTAGATTCTCCGCCCAGCACCATAATATGTTTGCCAATTGCACTGGCCATGTTTCCCGCTCTGGGCACGGCTAAGTTACTTGAGGCGGGCAGAGTGCTCCACGTGTGCGTGTTAAAATCGTAAACATCAAGCTGTGCTTGCGTCAGCGACATGCCCTCGCCAGTGGCATGAGAAGTCTGTCTACCAGCAATTGCATAGAGCTTATGGCCAACCACAACTGCTTGAAAATGATCGCGAGCAGTCGGTGCATCAGGCAGAGTTTGCCAATGTCCGGTTTGTGGGTTGTATTTATCAAACCAAGGCACGCTGCCGCCCATGTGCCCGTTGGTTAGGCCGCCGAGCAAATATAATTCGTCTTGATACACGACCAGACCGGCCGCACCGCGTTGACGTGATTCTGGTATTTTATGAGACGCAATGAGCGTTTGCGTGTCTGGGTTGTACGTGAGTACCTCGCTAACGGCAGTTTCTTCTGGCCAAGGACCGGTAAGTGCGCCAATGATATAAATCAGTCCATCATGGCTGACCGCTTGAAAGTGATGCAGCTCTTGCGCTGGGGTAAGTTGTTGTTTCCAGCTGTGCGCTTCGCTGTCGTATACCTCAATAGGACGCTCGCCGCGACCGCCAAGTAAGACCATGGTGTTGTTGTGTGCAACTAAACCTGCTTCATGACGCACGCTGTGGTTACTTTCGCTGAGCTGCCATTCATTTGCAGATTTATCAGAACAAGCGCTTAAACACACTGCGCTGACCAACATCAATATAAAACGTGCTTGCTTTAGCCGAGGCATTATCTATCTCCCAAATAGCCTAAAAACACACCCTAGGGGTGTTAACATTTGGTTAACAGATTACTGCATCTTATGCGTTTCGGATAGGAAGATTTACGCGCCTCGGAGGTAAAAAGCGGCGCGTAATTTAGTGCTCGTTAGGCCTCAACAAATAACTCATTAAGTTTAGCGCGAGCGTCATCGCCAATGGCGGCCGAGCGCTGGGTTTGATAGTCAAAATGCACCAAAGTGGTGGTGCCCTTTGCTTTGAGCTCTTCGCTTTGCCAGAGTTCTTGATAAACCACAAAGGAGCTATTGCCAATGCGCGATATTCCGGTTTTAACCGTAACCTCGGCGTCCATAAAAATTTGCTGCAAAAAATCAACGTTGTAATTGGCCAGTATGAGCGGCCAATTGTCTAAATCTAAGGTGGGCGTAAATATTTTAAAAATAGGAAAACGAGCGGCTTCAAACCAGCCTACCAATACCGTATTACTCACGTGTTTTAAGGCATCGGTTTCGTAAAAGCGCACGGCAAAGGTTTCGGTTAGCATGCTCATGTCCTATTTACTCTTTAGATTTTTTGTTTTTGGCAACATAGGCTTTAAAAAATGCCCAGTATGCGATGCCGTAACTTGAGCCACATCTTCGGGCGTGCCTTGTGCAATAATTTGTCCGCCACCAGAGCCGCCCTCCGGACCTAAGTCAATGACCCAATCGGCTGTTTTGATAACGTCGAGGTTATGCTCAATTACCACCACGGTGTTGCCATGGTCTCTCAAGCGATGCAATACGGCTAAGAGCTGTTTAATATCGTGAAAATGAAGACCTGTTGTGGGCTCATCAAGAATATACAAAGTTTGGCCCGTATCGCGTTTAGACAACTCCTTGGCCAGCTTTACCCGCTGTGCCTCACCGCCCGATAGCGTGGTCGCAGACTGGCCTAAGCGAATATACGACAAGCCTACATCCATCAAGGTTTGCAGTTTTCGACTAATCGCTGGGATCGCATCAAAGAAGTCGCGAGCGTCTTCTACCGTCATTTCTAGCACTTCGTGTATGTTTTTGTTTTTAAACCTTATTTCCAGTGTTTCGCGGTTGTAGCGCTTGCCGGCGCACAGGTCGCATGGCACGTATACGTCGGGTAAAAAGTGCATTTCTACTTTTATCACGCCATCGCCCTGACAAGCCTCACAGCGCCCGCCTTTTACGTTAAAACTAAAGCGTCCGGGCTTGTAGCCGCGAGAGCGAGCCTCTTGAGTGCCTGAAAATATCTCGCGTATTGGCGTAAATATACCGGCATAAGTGGCAGGATTTGAACGCGGCGTTCGGCCAATGGGGCTTTGGTCAATATCAACCACCTTATCGAGGTTTTCCAAACCCGTGCAGCTCTTGTACGGCGATGGCTCATTTACCGTCGCACGATTAAGCTCGCGCTGGGCAATGCGATAAAACGTGTCGTTGATTAAGGTTGATTTACCCGAACCCGATACCCCTGTTACGCAGGTCATCAATCCGGTAGGAATGGCTAAATCGACCGACTGTAAGTTATTTCCGGTCGCGCCGAGCATTTTGACCCATTTGCGCCCTTTAGTGGGAGTGCGTTTTTCGGGTACGTCAATGCCTTCTGTGCCGGCTAAGTAGCGGCCCGTTAAAGACGCTTCGCAGTTTTTAATGTCGTCTAATGAACCTTGGGCAATAATTTCACCGCCGTGTACGCCCGCACCCGGCCCGATATCAACAATATAATCGGCCTCGCGGATAGCGTCTTCGTCGTGCTCAACCACAATCACAGTATTACCCAAATCTCTCAGGTGACGCAGCGTTTTAAGTAAGCGCTCATTATCACGCTGATGCAGGCCAATGCTGGGTTCATCCAACACATACATGACACCCACCAAGCCGGCACCAATCTGACTCGCTAAGCGAATGCGCTGAGCTTCACCGCCCGACAGGGTGTCGGCGCTGCGTTCCATCGACAAATAATTAAGGCCTACGTTAACTAAAAACTGCAGGCGGTCGTTTATTTCTTTTAGGATCTTGTCGGCAATGGCGGCTTTTTGTCCGCTTAAATCGAGATTGGCAAAAAAGTCTAGCGCCTCTGATATTGAGCGACGCGTAATGCTAGGTAAATTGGTGCCGTTTATAAATACATTGCGCGCCTCTAAACGCAATCTTGTTCCGGAGCAGGCGCTGCAGTGTTGGTGCGACATGTATTTGCCCAGCTCTTCGCGCACCGTGTTTGATTCGGTTTCGCGGTAGCGGCGCTCCATATTCGGAATAATGCCTTCAAATGGATGCTTACGCTCCATAATATCGCCGCGCTCGTTGATATATCTAAATTTGATTGAGGTGCCTTTTGAGCCATTTAGCACAATGTCTTTCGCGCTATCGTCTAACTCGTTAAACGGCGTTTTTAAATCAAAGCTGTAGTGTTCTGCCACCGACATCAGCATTTGGTAATAATAGTAGCTGCGTTTATCCCAACCCCGTATTGCGCCGCCGGTTAGGCTAAGCTCTTCGTTGCTTACCACCCGATGTGGGTCAAAGAATTGTCGTGTCCCAAGGCCGTCGCAGGTTTGGCACGCTCCTGCCGGGTTATTAAACGAGAAAATACGTGGTTCAAGTTCGCTTATGCTGTATCCGCAGTGCGGACAGGCAAAATTGGCTGAAAACACAATCTCTTCTTTTGATGGCTCGTCCATAAAGGCAACTTTCGCGTTGCCTCCTGAGAGGTTAAGCGCGGTTTCAAAAGATTCAGATAGTCTAAGCTGGAGGTCGTCGCGCACTTTAAATCGGTCTACTACCACTTCAATGCTGTGTTTTTTGCGTAAATCGAGCTCTGGTGGGTCAGATAAGTCGCATACCTCGCCGTCTATGCGAGCGCGAATAAAGCCTTGGGCAGCCAAACCTTCCAAGGTTTTTATATGCTCACCCTTACGCTCTTGTACTACAGGAGCAAGCAGCATCAATTTGGTGCCCTCAGGCATTTCGAGCACTTTATCAACCATTTGCGTAATGGTTTGCGCATCAAGCGGAACATCGTGGTCAGGGCACTTTGGCGTACCAACACGGGCAAACAACAAACGCAAATAATCGTATATTTCTGTAATGGTGCCTACGGTAGAGCGCGGATTGTGTGAGGTAGATTTTTGCTCAATTGAAATGGCAGGCGAAAGACCTTCAATATGGTCAACGTCGGGCTTTTCCATCATCGACAGAAACTGTCGAGCGTAGGCCGATAGGCTCTCAACGTAGCGGCGCTGTCCTTCTGCGTAGAGCGTGTCAAAAGCCAATGATGATTTGCCTGAGCCAGACAGGCCCGTTATGACCACGAGTTTGTCGCGTGGCAAATCAATGTCGATGTTCTTGAGGTTGTGCGTGCGCGCACCACGAACTTCTATTTTATCCATAGGACCTTATGTTATGCAGCTTATGATTTTCAAGAAAATGACGCGCCCTTGCAGAAACGTCGAAACGTAAATTATGCCACACATTGCGATTAAATGAGCAATTAGTTACGCATCAAACCTTAGGCAGATCAGCAATAATTTGTTACGCCATGGCTTTATGTAATTTTGTGCTAAGGGTCTTAGGTCATAGTCAAGTCAGCGCAAAACAAGTACACTTCGCCCCAATTTAATAATCAGAATTTTAGGTGTGATGTCACAAGATTCACTCAGTAAAAATGAGCTAAGGTCAGCATTTAGTCTTGCATCGGTTTACGTGCTAAGAATGCTTGGCCTGTTCATGGTTATTCCGGTGATAGCGGTCGCGGCAAAAAGCTTTGATGACTATTCTGCGCTCCTAGTGGGATTGGCGGTGGGCGGTTATGGGCTAACGCAGGCTGTTTTACAAATTCCGTTTGGCATGGCTTCAGACCTCTTTGGCCGCAAGCCCATTATTTATTTGGGCTTGGCGCTGTTTTGTATAGGCAGCTTAATTGCTGGCACGGCAGATTCTATGTTGATGCTCACCCTTGGCCGTATTTTGCAGGGGGCAGGCGCTATTGCCGGCGCGGTGATGGCGCTTGCGAGCGATGTTACGCGTGAGTCACAGCGCACTAAAGTCATGGCGATTATTGGTGTCTCAATTGGGTTTTCATTCTACCTAGCCTTGTTGCTTGGCCCTATACTAGCATCAAATATTGGCCTGCAGGGTATATTTTTAGTCACTGCCATGCTGTGTATTGGGTGTTTTCCGCTGGTTAAATGGGGAGTGGATACATCTCACGCACAAGTCAGTCCAAGCGGCGATGCCTTGCCAAAACTCCATCAACTACGCGGACTACTGACTCATTCTGCCCTATGGAAGCTAAATATTTCGGTGCTTCTAGTGCATTTACTCATTACCTGTTTTTTTGTGCAGGTGCCTGTATTTTTAATTAACCTTAATATGCCTTTGGGTGAACACTACAAAGTATATTCGGTGGTGCTCTTGGCCTCGGTGGCGGTACTGGTGGCTATTATGAAGTTAAGCAAAAAGCTACCGGTGAGCACCACCTTTAAAATCGCGCTCTTGTTCATGGGCACTGGGTTCTTTTTGTTAATCACGCAAGTACCCTCGTATTGGATGATTTGTGCAGCAGGCATTTTGTTTTTTGGTGGCTTTAACTTCATGGAAGCAAAAATGCCGGCCATGGTGTCATCGCTTGCGCCAGCCGGGCAAAAAGGCAGCGCGATGGGCATTTATGCAAGCCATCAGTTTTTTGGCGCCTTTTTAGGCGGGCTATTTTCTGGCCTAATGAACAGCTATTTTGACGCGCAAACCAGCTTTATCATGTGCTTGATACTGATATTTGTGTGTAGCTTAATAACACGAGGTTTGGCTAGCACCGAAAGGGTAAAACGCGTTACACTTAGCCTCACAAATTTACATAACGAAGATACAAGCAATGAGCACAATAGCGACTCAAATAGGTTGCTATCGCGCATGACAGAACTGACCAAACAGCTACAAAAATTAGACGGCGTTAAAGACGTTAGCGCTGACCCTACAGAGGGCGCGTTTTATCTAAAGGTAGATGCCAAGCAGTTTAATTTGTCGCAAGCGCAAGCCTTGTTGCAGTCAATTTAAAAAAGGAATAAACATGGCCTCAAGAGGTGTAAATAAAGTCATTTTAGTAGGTAACTTAGGTAACGATCCTGAGGTACGTTATATGCCAAACGGTAACGCCGTGGCTAATTTGAGCCTTGCAACGAGCGAAAGCTGGAAAGATCAGCAGGGTCAGCAGCAAGAGCGCACTGAATGGCATCGGATTACGATGTACCGTCGTTTAGCAGAAATTGCCGGCGAATATTTAAAAAAGGGCTCGCAAATTTATATTGAAGGCAAGCTACAAACCCGCAAGTGGCAAGACCAGCAAGGTAATGACAAGTACACCACCGAAGTAATCGCTGACCAACTGCAAATGTTAGGCGGACGTTCAGAAGGTGGTCAAGGCGGTGGCGGCGGTTACCAGCGTGGCCAGCAAGGCAATCAAGGTGGGCAAAACAACCAAGGCTATCAGCAAATGCCGCAAAACAACGGCGGGCAAGCACCTCAGCAAGGCAAGCCTGGCGGTCAGCAGCCGCAGTCGCAGCCACCAAAGATGTCTGAGCCAGACTTTGATTTTGATGATGATATTCCGTTCTAGCCCGTTCTAAAAACCCAATGAATAAGCCCGCTATTGATATAGGCTTAATTTCTCAAAGCACCTCGTTCGATGCGCTTACAGCGGATCGAACGTGGGTCAACCAAGCGGTGTCGCTCATTCAGGCAGACAGCCACCGCAGCGCCGATACCCATCTCATTAAATTAAACTTATCAGCCTTCCCTGGCATCGATTTTTATCTAAAAGACGAATCTACCCACGTTACTGGCAGTTTAAAACATCGCCTCGCGCGTTCTTTGTTTCTTTATGGTATTTGCAACGGCAATATTCATGAGGGCACCACCATTGTTGAGGCGTCTTCAGGGTCTACCGCGATATCAGAGGCGTATTTTGCGCGCTTACTAGGCCTGCCCTTTATTGCCGTCGTGCCAGAGGGCACATCATCTGAAAAGCTCAATAGCATCCGCCATTATGGCGGTACGATTGCGTTTGCAGAATCCTCGTTACTCTACGAAGAGGCCGAACGCCTTGCAAACGTGCACAATGGACACTACATGGACCAATTTACCTTTGCTGAGCGGGTAACCGACTGGCGAGGCAATAACAACATTGCAGAGAGTTTGTTTGAGCAAATGGCGCTAGAAACACACCCAATTCCTGCATGGGTTGTGGTGGGTGCGGGTACTGGCGGCACGTCGGCCACCATCGGGCGGTTTATTCGATATAAGGCGCAGCATTATGGCAGTTCTCGCCTGTGTGTCGCCGACCCAGAAGGCAGTGTGTTCTATGACGTATTTAATGCTAAACAAACCGGCGCAGAACCTGCCAGCGCAACTAAATCAAATATTGAAGGGGTAGGCAGGCCGCGGCACGAACCCTCGTTTAATCCCCACGTTGTAGATTTGATGTTTAAGGTTAAAGACGAGGCAAGCATTGCCACTGCTTTGTGGCTTGAAAGCCTACTCAATCGTAAATTTGGTGGGTCAACCGGATTAAATGTGTACGCGGCAATTCAGCTTGCCCAGGATATGCACAGCAAAGGTGAGCAGGGCAGTATTGTTACGCTTATTTGCGACGACGGAGCACGCTATCGTGATACCGTTCACAACAGTGCTTGGCGTAGCGACTTAGGGCTAAATGTTGAGCCTATTATTGAGATGTTAAACACGCTGCGCTAGCGAAAATGTAGCTGCATCGCAGCCAGAGCGCGTGTGTATTGCATGTACTTATGCATGCACTTATGCATGTATTTAGTAAAACTGCCCGCGATAAAATCGTTTCTTCTTAGCTGGCTCTTCTTCACTAGTGGGTTCTGCCGAAGGTTTAGCGCCTGCTTGGTCACGCACAGCAATGATGGGCTCAGCGGCACTGCCGTTTGTCGCAACACTGCCATTTATAGGCTCGCTGCCGTTTACTGCCTTGCTAGCTGTATCTTCATTGAGAGGAGACTCGTTCAGCGCTTTGCAAAGTTTTTTAATGAACAGATTCACGCCAATTTTGGTTTTGCGATATACCGCTCGCTCCATGGGTGCGGTGAGCAAAATAAACAGGCCAGCGTCTATTTGTCGCACAAAAAGACTGTGCTGTTCATATTCAAAAAATACCGAATTAAACTCACTATCGCCAGCTTCAAGGCTTTTTGTAAGCATCAAGGCCTGCTCTGCCATATCGGTAATACTGTCAACATCCACCATCTCGTATATGCCTGAGAAGTTGTGGAAAGTGCGGTCATGAGAGCGAACAAGTGCTCCGTAGATAGACTCGTTTTGTTCACAAATTTTATCAAGAATCTGTTTAACCTGCATTGCGCGTCCCTCCAATGGCAGAGCGTGTTTTGCGCTTTAAAGCGATAACATGCGCGCTTTCCATAAACACCGACGTTAGTTCAAAATCTACGCTTTCCGACACAATAAGGCGGCACGGGCTTTCTTCGCCAAGGTTTTCACCTATTTGGTCAGCTATGTCGCTTAAGTTTGACATAATTGGGGCGGTGTCTTCCCACAAATCTTGAGATTCGAGTTCGTCGCCACGCTTGGTAACAACCGCATATCCAACCGTAGTTGGGTCAGCTTTAATTTTTGCAATTTCGGCTTGCTCCGAAGCTGCTAGGCGTAACTTCCCGTCGCCACTGTTATTCGGTTCCATTAGGTCCATCCTTAAACATACATGCTGAAATTTTGACCGCAAAGTATAGAGCATGCAAGGTGCGATGTGGAGTAAATACTAAAAGATAAGTCTTAAATTTTTTTCATTTTTCGCTTTTTTCATTTAAAACAACAGGCTATTCAAATTAATGCGTCCTGATTTTTCGTCGCGAATACCCTATCTCTTCAATGATTTTCTTTAATTATCGCGTTTTTTGCCGATAACCTGACTGAGACGTAACTCGTGCTGCGGATTCTATATTGGCGTTTTTTTTGCATGAACGCCTACAGCAACCGCTAAATTGACGCTTTGTTGACGTGAGACTTGATCACCTCAATCGCCTGCAAAGCGAATACAACAGAACTGAGAACTATGCGCATTAGTTGGAAACAGTATTTAAAACAAAAGCTTAGAAAGCCCTCTGAATTTTATTCGGTGGGTATTGCCTTTACCGGTGAACAGGTATTGCTGTGTGCTTTGAAAAAAACAGACAGCCGTATTGAGTGGGTTCTTGACGCGAGCTTTACGCATCAAACGTGGGCCCAAGGGCTCGCTGATTATGTCAAAGCGCACAAGCTACAAGGCACCTCGTGCTACTTCACACTTACCTCTCATTGGTACAAAGTGCATCAAATCGAAAAGCCCGATGTGGCAGAAGATGAACTCCACGCAGCCCTTAAATGGCCGCTACAGGAGGCAATTGGCAGTAGCACCGAGATGGTTTACGACTTTGCCGACATGCCGGTGCAAGTGGCCGGTCAAAACAAAGTGATGGTCGTTGCTATTGCGCGCAAAGAGATTGAAAAGCTTACGCAAAAGATTTTTGACGCTGATTTGGTGCTGCAAAGCATTACCGTCGAAGAATTGGCGACCATTGAGCTGATGCAAGATTCGAACGATGCCGTTATTACTTTAGTGCAAGAGCACGGTGAAGACGTTGTGCTGAACATCGTTAAAAACAAACAGCTTTACTTTAGTCGCCGCCTAAAGGGTCTTGAAAATATTGGCAGCTTTACGGAAGCCGAGCTCGACATGGGCATTATCGACTCACTCACCGTGCAGCTTCAGCGCTCTATGGACTTCTTTGAAAGTCAGCTACGACAAGCGCCGGTAAAACAAATTCTCGTAAAACTAGACACAGCGCACATGCCCTTTGTGTGCAATGTGATTGCCGAAACCATGGGCATTCCTTGCGATCTTATGCAGCCAGAGCTCACGTGTAGCCAACAGCTTAACTTTAAAATGGCCAGCTTTAGTTGCTTAGGCGCCGCGTTTACCAAAGCATCTGAAAACGCTGTTGGCAAGGAGCTAAGCCATGAAGCATAAAATTAATTTATACCACCAAGATTTTAGGCCCAGATTTGAATGGGTTACCGCTCAGCATTTAGTGGCACTGGTGTTTATGAGCGTGCTTGTTTGCGGCGGTGTATTTGCTGGTTTGTATTCTTGGCGTACTGCTGTAGAAACCGATGTAGAAAATATCGCACAGCGTGTTTCGCAAGAGCAGCGCAATATTGATGAATTTACCTCGGCGCTGCAAACCCGTGTGAATAACCCTATTTTAGGTGCAAAGTTAAACAAGCTTCAGCAGCAAATATCGGCACAAGAAACCTTACTGATGCGCGTACAAGACATGGGCGAGCTTAAACAAAAATCATTCGCTCAGCTATTTAATGCCTTGGCCACTGCCGATTCTGACCATGTTTGGTTAAACCAGTTTACAGTGAATGAAAACGATCTAGTGATCCGCGGCAGCTTAGCTAGGCCTTCGGCGCTTACGCAGTGGATTGGCGACTTAAGTAAGACGCAGTTTTTTAACGGCCAAGAGTTTGATGACGCCCTGCTGATCAGAGAAGACGGCGAATTGAGCTTTCATCTCACCAGCACACAAAAAACCGACGATGTCTTAGTCGCAGACGGAGGTAGCAATGCCTCAAACTAATACCACAAAGAATGTATCGAGCATGGCTGTGGTAGGCGAAAAATTTGAAGCCCTCGCGCCGCGCGAAAAGCGGTTAATTTTTATTGCTATTCCTGCTTTGGTGATTTTTGTGCTTACTCTTCTTGTGCTTGAGCCCATGTACAAAGACATTAAAAACGCAAAGGCGCGTTTTATTACTCAAAGTTCGCAGTTAAGCACACTCCAACAAACCAGTGCTGAGCTCATGTCGGAGGTGCAAAAAGACCCCGATGCGGCAGTAAAGCGTCAAATTAGCGCGCTCGAATCGCAGCTTGAAAATATCCAAGCCTCGTTTGATTCAGAGTTGGTGCATTTGGTGTCGCCCAAAGCCATGCCGCTTTTACTTGAGCACTTGTTTGAGCGGGCTGAAGGTCTCAAGTTAATAAAAATGGAGTCGATTCCCCCAACGAGAGTGTTCACTGATCAAAGTGAGCAAGGTGCGGTTCAGCTATATCGTCAGGGCATACACATTACGTTTCAAGGTGATTACTTTGCGACGCGCGACTTTTTTGCCGATGCAGAAACCTTGAAATGGCAGCTTTATTGGAAATATTTACATTACGACGTGCACTCTCATCCGCTGGCGACGACCCAGCTTGAGGTGTTTACTCTTAGTACTAGCGAGGCATTTATTGGTGTTAATTAAACTTTTTATTTTGGGCGCTTTGAGTAGTTTGACGATGCTCGCATTTGCACAACAAGACCCTACAAGACCGCCTAGTGTTATCGCGCAGCAGCTTACGCCGCTGCAAAAAGTAAACGCACCGTTTAACGTGAGCGCGATTTTTACGCGTAACGACAGGCGCTATGCAGTAGTCAACGGCCAAGTGCTAAAACAAGGTGACGAAATTTTAGGCATGAAGGTCTCGGGCATTGAAGCTTCAAACGTGACCTTAAGCGACCTAACGAGCAGCGCAAACGACATTGTACTGCAGGTGCAAAACAACGCGGGTATGAGCAAGCAGGTGGTAAAATGAAAAAGCGAACCATACAACTAGCAGTCGCGGGCGCGATTAGCAGCTCTTTATTATTTGGCTGTGCAAGCAGCGAGCCCAGTCATGTTGAGCAATATTTAGCCAACGAAGTGGCATTAAAAGACTTTGCCGCAGAGCCGGATGCTCTTAAAGCCTTAACTACCTTGCCCGAATCGGTGTCGCAAACATTAATGGACCCACTACAAAGCACTGCGGGTACCGACCTCATTGCCGAAGAAAAGTACGACATCAATGCTCGCGCGGTTGACGCGGCAAGCTTTTTTTCAGGCCTCGTGAAAGATACGCCATATTCGGTTGCTGTTCATCCGGATATTACCGGCAGTATTTCTTTGGACTTAAAGCAGGTTTCCTTAGATAACATCTTTAGTTTAGTGTCTGATCTGTACGGGTATCATATCGAGAAAAAGGGCACGATTTATCGCGTTATGCCAAACGGTATGCGCACCGAAACCTTTGCTGTTAACTACCTCTTAATGCAACGAGATGGCAATACACAAACCAGTATTATCTCAGGAGGGGTGTCTCAAGGTGGCGGTAACAATCAGCAGGGCGGTCAACAGCAAAATGGCTTTAACGGAGCACTTGGTTTAAACGGAAACAATGGCTCAGGTACAGGCCTGGCAGGCTCTGGCAACGGCACTAGCATAAGCACGAGCAGCGAAACGAATTTTTGGGAAAGCTTGGAAGAAGGATTGCGCGCAATGTTAGGCGGTGATGCCGCTGAAGGGCGCACTATTATTGTATCGCCGCAGGCTGGTTTGGTCAGCGTGCGTGCTTATCCCGATGAGCTGAAAACAATCCGTTCGTTTTTGTCAGATACCGAAGACAGTCTCACTCGCCAAGTCGTGATTGAAGCGCGCATTTTAGAAGTGGAGCTTTCTGACGAGTATCAACAGGGTATTAACTGGAATCAAATCGTATCGAATATTGGCAGCACCGATATTACCTTCTCAAACACGGCAGCGGCCCTTGGCAATTCAATTACCGCAGGCATTGGCGGAATTACAAGCCTTGCCTTTTTGAATGAAGACTTCGGTGGCGTTGTAGATTTGCTGTCAACGCAGGGGAATGTGCAGGTCTTGTCGAGCCCGCGGGTAACGGCGATTAATAATCAAAAAGCGGTGATCAAAGTCGGTGATGATGAGTATTTTGTGACCGACATATCGAGCCAAAATACCATTACTGCAGCGGCGACGTCGGTTGTGCCCGACATTGAATTAACACCCTTCTTCTCGGGGATTGCCCTTGATGTAACACCTCAAATTGATGAAAAAGGCACGATTTTACTGCACATCCACCCGTCAGTGATTGAGACCGAAGAGCAAGAAAAAATCGTTACGCTCAACGAAGAGCAAATCATTCTGCCGCTGGCACAAAGCACTATCCGTGAGTCGGATACCATCATTCGTGCTCATTCAGGAGAAGTCGTGGTGATTGGCGGTTTGATGCAAACGGTAAAAAGCACGGTTGAAAGTAAAACCCCGATTTTAGGCGACATACCAGGTTTAGGTAATCTCTTTAAAAACAAGCGTGAACGTGAGGTGAAAAAAGAGCTGATTATTTTATTAAAGCCAACAGTGGTAGATAAAAACACTTGGAAACAGCAGCTCGAGCAGAGCAGAGCGACGATGGCCGATTGGTTATACGTGGAGTAATGCAATGTATTTGTACCATTTTGGCATTCGCGAATTACCGTTTACTTTAACGCCTAACACGCAATACTTTTTTGGCTTGCCTAGTCATAAAGAGGCCATTGAAGTGTTAACCACTGCTTTAAAAGCCGGAGAAGGGTTTATTAAAGTCACCGGTGAGGTGGGTACAGGTAAAACACTGATTTGCCGAAAGCTTCTAAACGAGCTCGATAAAAGCTTTGTAAGTGCTTATATTCCAAATCCATATTTGTCGCCCATTGAGCTTAGAAAGGCGGTAGCCTCTGAGCTTAACGTTGAGCTAAGTGAAGGCGGCGACCAACAAGAATTTACCCAGCGTATTCAAAAACGGCTGATTGAAATTCGTAAAAGTAATCGCAGCGCGGTGCTCATTATTGACGAAGCGCAAGCCTTGCCAGACGAGAGCATTGAAGCGCTCAGGCTCATGACCAACCTAGAGACCGAATCGCAAAAGCTGATGCAGGTTGTGTTATTTGGTCAGCCAGAGCTAAATGAAAAGATTGCGCGCCCCGAATTACGGCAACTGCGTCAGCGCATTACGTTTTCGTATAATTTGCAGCAAATGGACACCCATCAGATGGAGCAGTATGTACGCCACCGAATGCGTGTTGCTGGTCATAGTACTGGTGAAGTATTTGAAAAAGGCGTATTTCGGTCTCTTCAAGTGGCGAGCCAGGGTACCCCGAGGGTCGTCAATATTTTGTGTCATAAGGCGCTCATGCTTGCTTTTGGTGAGGGCACAAATATGATCACCGAAAAACACATTCAATACGCCGCCAAAGATACCGAAGCGGCCTTTGCTGTGCCGCGAGCTCGATGGTTGTCGTGGCTGTTACCCGCAGCCGCTGTGCTGGTGCTATCTTTGGGTTTAAGCCAATTTGATCTCGCGCCGAAAGCCGAAGCGCCGCTGGCGAGTCAGGTACAGGAGACTCGTCAATGAGTGTGGTAAATAAGATGCTGCAGGACCTAGAGACCCGTAAAACCCGTGCAGGGCAAGGCGCAGACTATATCCCCCAAGAAAAACAAGGCCTCAAACCTTGGATGCTCTTGGCCTCAGTATGCGTGATTTCAACGGCGATTTTACTTAGCCAATACGATTGGAAGACACCAAGCAATGGCGATGCTACCGAAGCGCGCGTATCTGCATCAAGCCCTTCTGCGCCGGATTCATCTTTGCCGCTTGCATCTACACCAGCATCTGCACCAGCATCTTCTGCGCCTGCATCTTCTGTAGCTGGCGCATCAATGGCTAGCCATGCACAAGAGCTGCCACCTGCCGATGCAGTTGATGCAGTTAAAGCTGAAACAACCCGCACAGAACAAAGCAAGACCAGTCTAGCCAATACCAGTCAATCCAGTACCAGTACACCGAATATCATTGCATCGAATACTATTGCACCAAGTAATAAATCGCCGCAAAACGCCGCCTCAGAAAACAGCAAAGCCAATTCATTGGCTAAACAAGATGAAGCATCTGCAAAATCAAGCTTTAGTGTTGCGCCAAGTAATGGGTCGCAAGGACGCATATCGTCTTTACGAGAACAGGCCCGCATTGCGCTTAACAACAACGATGCACCGAGCGCAATTCAATCTCTTACCAATTTGATTGAGTCGTATCCAGAGGATGTGCGCGCGCGCAAGCAGCTTGCATCATTGTTATTTTCAAGCGCTCGTTACGAGCAGGCTCGCCAGCTTTTACAAGCCGGTTTACGCGTAACACCTGCCGACAACGCGATGCGCATTATGCTGGCCCGCGTGGCCTTTAAAACCGGCGATTTTGAGGATGCACATGCCGCTCTTGCCGGTCATCCCTATCCAGCGCTCGCCAATATTGAGTTAATCAGCTTTAGAGCGGCTTTGGCAGAAAGGCTAAGTCAGTATGAGTTTGCCTATCAAGACTACAAACTATTGGTGTCTCGAGAGCCAAATAACGCCAAATGGTGGCTCGGTTTAGGCGTTAGCCAAGACAAACTTAATCGCGGTGAGCAAGCGCTTGCGTCTTATCAACGAGTAAAGGGCTTGAATCAACTTCCCGCGCAGGTTGGAGAGTTTGTTGAGCAGCGAATTGCAATTTTAGCGAGGCAAAGTTAATGGTACAAAGAATCAAAGTTCGCTTAGGTGACCTCTTAGTTCAAAACGAGCTAATTGATGATTCGCAGCTACAAAGCGCCCTCGCTGAACAGCGCAAAAGTGGGCGTAAACTCGGTGCGACGCTCATAGCAATGAACCTCGTTACCGAGCAGCAGCTCTTGCAACTGCTGTCGAAACACTTAAACGTACCTGCGATAGATATTAACGATTATCGGGTGAATCAAAACGCAGTGCGTTTGCTGCCAGAAATTCAGGCACGTCGTTACCGTGCTTTGGTTATAGATGATTTAGGCGAACGCCTACTTGTGGCAATGACCGACCCTGCCGACATCAATGCGGTGGATGAGTTAAGTGCTAAATTGCCCAAGCCAATTGATTTAGCGGTGGTAAGCGAAACACAGCTGTTTGCAGCTTACGAAACGTTTTACCGCAAAACAGAAGAAATCGCCTCTTTTGCTACCGAGCTAGCTGACGAGTATACCGACGACGTTGAGTTTCAACTCGGCGGCACGATGGACGATGACGAAGACAACTTGGTAGCTAAGCTGTTGCAGTCTATTTTTGAAGATGCCGTTATGGCCAAGGCCTCTGATATTCACATTGAACCTGGCGAAAATCAGCTTCGCATTAGGCAGCGCGTAGACGGCGTACTACAAGAAAACATCATCCCGCAAAACAATATTGCTGCGGCACTCGTTTTGCGCCTTAAGCTCATGTCGGGCTTAGATATTTCTGAAAAACGCTTACCGCAAGACGGGCGCACACATATAAAAGTAAAACAGCGTGATATCGACGTGCGGGTATCAACCATGCCTATCCAGTATGGGGAGTCGGTGGTATTGCGTTTGTTAGACCAGTCAGAGGGTATCTTGTCGTTAGAACAAACCGGGATGCCGGCTGGTTTAATGAAAAGATTTCGGCATTTACTCAGTCGTCCACACGGCATGTTGCTTGTAACAGGGCCCACAGGTTCAGGTAAAACCACCACCTTATACGGCTCTCTTAATGAGCTCAATCAACCTGAGACTAAAATCATCACCGTTGAAGACCCAGTAGAATACAGACTTCCACGGATTAACCAAGTGCAGGTTAACAGCAAAATTAACTTAACTTTTGCCAGTGTATTGCGCACGACTTTACGTCAAGACCCAGATATTTTGATGGTGGGTGAAATGCGCGACCAAGAAACCGTAGAGATTGGCCTGCGCGGGGCATTAACCGGCCATTTAGTGCTGTCTACCTTGCATACAAACGACGCCATTAGTAGCGCCATCCGGCTTATTGACATGGGCGCTCCGGGTTACCTAGTCGCAAGCTCTTTAAAAGGCATTGTCGCGCAGCGTTTGGTGCGCAAATTATGCGATAGATGCGCGCAAACTGCGCCGGCAATATCGGAACATCGCGTTTGGCTCTCACAAATAAACGAGGAGCTAGCGCACGCTGACTTTAAGCACGCAGGGGGCTGTCAATCATGCAATTACACCGGCTACAAAGGCCGCATAGGTGTGTTCGAATTGCTTGAAATGAACGAGCCCATGATGAATGCACTTAAAGTTGCAGACACCACCGAATTTAGTAAACAGGCACATTTGTCTGAAGGCTACAAACCTCTTGCGCTTGCGGCCCTTGACTACGCTGTTGAGGGTATTACCAGTCTCGATGAGGTGCTCAAGCTGGTAGAGCTAGTCAGCGATAATGGCCTTGTTGCTGCACAAAAATCAACAGAAACGCATCAAATAGGCGCAGAGTCACTTGTGCAAAGCTCACTCGGGGCCAACACTTTTGCCCCCGCATCAGGGTCATTAAGCCTAGAGGATATTGATTAGTGGCAAGCTTTATCTATACCGGGCGCACTCTACAGGGGGAGGTTACCACCGGTAGCGTTGACTCGGCAGATGAACAAAGCGCGGCGCAAACATTGCGCGCCCGCAGCATCACGCCAATAGAAATTAAGCCTAAACAAGCAAGCGCTCCAGAGCAGAAGGTCGCGGCAAAACCTGAGCGTGTTGGCATACTCACGCCACAAGTGGCCATAGACGACTTAGTGATTTTTTGCCGTCAAATGTATTCCCTCACAAAAGCGGGAATTCCGATTATTCGAGCTGTTACTGGCCTGGCCGGCACACGCTCACTGCGTTTAAAGCTGGCTTTGTACGATGTTATTGAGCAGCTAGAAAAGGGGCGTAATTTGTCCTCTGCCATGTCGCAGCACCCCAAAATATTTTCTCAACTGTTTGTCAGTATCGTGCATGTAGGTGAAAACACCGGACAGCTCGACAGCGCGTTTTTGCAGCTGGCGCATTATTTAGAGCGAGAACAAGAAACTCGCAAGCAAGTTAAAGCCGCTACCCGTTACCCATCGTTTGTTGTGTTTGCTTTAGTAGCGGCACTGATTGTGATGAATATTTTTGTGATCCCCGTGTTTGCAGGCATGTTCGAAAAATTTGATACCGAGCTTCCGTTGATGACGCGGATACTGCTGGGGATGTCAGATTTCTTTATAAATCAATGGTATGTATTGATTGGTTTTATACTCGTATGTTTTTTCATAACTAAGCATTATAAAAATACCCAACGGGGCCGTTTGAGATGGGATTATTGGAAGCTAAAAATGCCAATTGTAGGCGATATCGTTGAGCGGTCCTTATTGGCTAGGTTTTCTCGCAGTTTTTCAATGATGCTTAAGGCAGGCGTGCCGCTTACATCAGCATTGTCGCTAGTTGCCGACGCGGTAAGTAACGCTCATATGAACGACGCCATTGTTAACATGCGTCGGCGAATTGAAAAAGGCGAGAGTTTAGGTCGGGTAAGCTCAGCGAGCGGCTTGTTTACACCCTTAGTGCTGCAAATGATTCATGTGGGTGAAGAAACCGGCCGAGTAGATGATTTGTTGGCTGAAGTTGCCGAGTTTTACGAGCGCGAAGTTGAATACGACATTAAAAGCTTAACCTCAAAAATTGAGCCAATATTAATCTCCATCGTCGCGGTGATGGTGCTCGTGCTAGCGCTAGGCATATTTACCCCGATGTGGGACATGATGGGAGTAGTAAGTTAGATGCGTTCTTTGAAATTATGGCACTTTTTATTAACCGCTGGCGTGATTGCCAGTGTGATGACGCTGACAGTCAATCATTTATTTAAAGCCGACACGCAGTGGCAAAAGCTAAGCGTGCGCGTAGTGCAAAATAAGGTGAGTTTGGGTTTAGAGCAAATTCACTGGCAGTGGCAAAACGAAGGCCGACCTTCGCAAATTACTTACGCGCCCGCTCATGGCAAACGCATTGTGAACATTACGATGAGCGACGAAGGTAAACCTGACTTTGAAGCGAACCAAACTAGCTGTACCGATTTTTTAAGCTGGTTTGTGCACGATGTGTCACTGGAGCATTTTGTAGAAGTGAGGTCTCATGCACCGGTAAGCGAAACACAAGGCTCACTTACAAGTGATGTTGCTTCAGATTCAAATGCGTCTGTATGTAACTACATTTTAGCTAATCATAGCTTTGTATACGATTTAGCGTCGGCCGAAATGCTGAGCTACAACCTAAGCGATGCGTCGAGACATTAAGCCTCATCTGCAAGCCTTGGGTGTTTTGTTAAAACTATAAATAAAGGTAGCACTACCATGTTAAACCCTTATAACGCGCCTCAGCGCGGATTTACTTTAATCGAGTTGGTGATTGTGGTTGTTATTCTTGGCTTACTCGCCGCCACTGCTATACCACGTTTTTTAGACGTAACCGAAGACGCAGAAGATGCCACCGTTGAGGGCGTGTCTGGAGGCTTTGCTACGGGTGTGGGTTTGGTAAGAGCGCAGTGGGAAATTGAAGGCCGCCCTGCGTTTAATCAAAGCGCTAACCAAACCTTTGTGACCGTTGAAGGGCTCAACATTGGCATTGATTCGGACACCGGCTACCCCACCGGGCAAATGAGCAACGATAGCAGCACCGAAGATACCGATGTGAGCCGTTTAGACTGTGAAAGCATTTTTACTTTAATCATGCAAAGCGCGCCAACGATTACGTCTTTATGGGACCCGGCTATCGCCGAGGAATTTACCTATTTTACCAACGTGAACAAAGGCGCGGGCGCGGCTAACAACGACGTATGTCACTATTATCTCTTACAAACAGTAAAGAATCGCTCGGCACAGCCGTTAACAACAAATATTGGTAACGGTTTTGTTTACGACCCTCGTATCGGTCAGGTGCAAGTATTTAGCAACAACTGACTCATGCAGGGTGCTGCATCCTAATTACCACAACTTAGCTATACATTTAAAGAGGCAAACAATATGAAACAACAACGTGGTTTTACTTTGATTGAATTGATCATCGTTATCGTTATTCTTGGCATTTTGGCCGTTACTGCTGCGCCACGCTTTATCGATATACAAACCGAAGCGCGCCAAGAAACGCTGCAAGGCGTGAAAGGAGCGCTACAGGGCGGGGCACAGTTGGTGTTTGCAAAAGCGGCCATTGCCGGCGTGCAAAAGCTAGCCACAAGCGACAGCAGTGCGGTAGTGACCATTGCTTCACAAGAAGTACAAACTAACTATGGCTACCCTGATGCGGGCTCATTTGGTGGTATTGGTGCTACAACGACGACGTCTGGCGGCACTAGCTCCACAACGCCTGGCATCAACACCTTTGTTGACCTTGACGATACTCAGCTTGATTACACCCAAACCTCGGCAAACGAATTTAGAATTTCGTTTGACGGTGACGACCCAGCGTCGGTGGATTGCTACGTGAGCTACACCAACGCCGGTGACGTAGGTCAGGTCCCTGCCATTGCGGCTGTTGTAACGGGCTGTTAGTCAATAAAAACTAACGTAGATAACGAGTGAGATATGCCGTTTGCCTGTGTTCAGACTCGATTATCATCTGCCAATCAACGAGGGTTTACCCTCGTTGAACTGATCACAGTGGTCATTGTGATTGGGATTATTGCGGTGGCCGCTGCCCCTCGTTTTATTTCTACCGACTCGTTTTCAGAATATGCCATGGTGCAGCGCTTGCAAACCGCCATGCGCACATTGCAAATACAGTCGATGCACGATACACGACCCAATTTTTGCTACAAAATGAACTTTGCTACAGGCTCGTCTAGTGCATTTGGGCCATCTGTTCATCAATATCAAAACGGGCAGCAGGTGTCCTCGTGCGCCAACTCCATTGACTTTACCGCTCCTAAATATTTAAGAAGCGACGCTGACGAACTCAGTGCAAACAATATTACTCTCAGTGCTCTTGATTCGGGTGTATCGATGAGTGGATTGAGCTTTAATTCCTTAGGTCAGCCCATTACCAATGTTGGCAACTGTGCAGGCGGCTGTGAAATACGTTTTGTCGGCACCATGCAGGCAAAGGTGTGTGTTGCCTCGCAAGGGTATGTGTATGCATGTTAGGGTAAACACAAAGCATATGCTTCTGGCGCCGCATCGGCACAAACACTCCGGCTTCACGCTTATTGAGCTAATTGTAGGCATGCTAGTTTTTGCTGTGGCCATGGCGGCGCTCACCAATATCTTTATGCCTCAGGTGCGCAAGGGCATTGATCCCATTTGGCAAGTGAGAGCCGTTACGCTTGCGCAGTCTTTAAGCACAGAAATTCGTGCAAAAGCCTTTGATGAAAATAGCGGATTTGGCGGTGTTAATGGTCCTTGCGGCGATACGCTTAGCTGCACGCAAAGTGCTGCGCTTGGTCCAGACACGGTTTTAGGCGTACCTGAGAGCCGCGATGCTTACGACGATGTTGACGATTACCACGGCATGCTGCTGCAAGGGTCTGACATTGCAAGCTCCTTAGGTATTAGCACGAACTTTTCGGGCCTAGATGTATACGAGGGATTCAGCGCCGCGGTAAGCGTTGTGTACGACAATAACGCCGATGGCGTAAATGACGATGACCTTGACGCCGACGACAGTTTAGACACCGGTACCTACACGGGAAATCGCAAACTGATTACCATTGCTGTACAAACACCCTCTGGCGACACCATGTATTTTGCGATGTACCGAGATAACTACTGATGATGCGCACCTGTCATTCAATGCCATCTAATACTGGATTAAACGTAAAAGGTGCTAAAGGCTTCACCTTAGTGGAGCTTATTCTGGTGATTATTGTTCTTGGCATTGTGAGTGTTGGCGTGGCTGGATTTGTAAGAAGCGCCATGTTTGCCTATATCGATATGACCGAGCGCGAGTCTCTGTTGCGAGAGGGTAGCTTTTTTGTGGAGCGCTTTACTCGCGAATTAGCCGATTCAGTGCCTAATTCAGTCAGAATTACCGGCGACGCCAACACCCACTGCCTGCAGTTTGTGCCCCTTAATTGGAATACCTATTACTTAAACATACCCAAAGTGGGCGATACGCCGGCAGTGGTAGACCTTGTTGAAATGCATAATGATTTGCAAGGCCTCACCTATGTGCCAGACAACAATGATGTTGCCATTGTATTTCCATTAACCCCCGACCATGTGTATGGGGTGAGTAATCCTGCCAATGCCGACGATGTGCGCGTACGCTCTATTTTAAGCTGTAGCGATGACGACTCCGATTGCGCAACAAATGCAGACAGCGATGGCGTGGTGCAGTTGACCGTAAATGACGGCTTTTTTACTGATTCGCCTGCGCGGCGCCTTTATATTGCCGATTCTTCGGTGAGTTATTGTGTGCGCGGCGGTGCCGTATATCGCCATGAAAGTGCCATCAGTGCGACTCAGCCCTTATTTACCAGCGGCGGCAGCTTAATGGCGCAGCATCT
Source organism: Glaciecola siphonariae (assembly GCF_042652645.1). Classification (NCBI taxonomy): domain Bacteria; kingdom Pseudomonadati; phylum Pseudomonadota; class Gammaproteobacteria; order Alteromonadales; family Alteromonadaceae; genus Glaciecola; species Glaciecola siphonariae. The sequence continues at coordinate 402,115 of NZ_JBHSGU010000005.1, read as the reverse complement.
TAGCAATGTCTTATCGCCAAGCCCGGCTCTAGTGGCTGGCGCACAAGACCCATTTCGATTGTTAGACAGTGCCCTCAGGCGCAATGCATATACCCAAGCTCGCTTTATTTTTACCCGAGACGATGAGCAGATAAGCTTTATTAAAGAGGTGCATATTCCAAATGTGCCATAAATCTCAAATTAATTATGTATCACGTACGAGCGCTGGCCCGCTAACAAGCCAGCGTGGGAGCATGATTGTAATGGCACTGTTTGTTTTAGTGGTGCTCACTATGCTGGCAGGCACCATGATCACGATTATCTCAGGGTCAAACAAAAGCGTGGTGCATGAAGTGTATGGCTTACGTGCTCAGCAGGCAGCGCACGCGGGTATTGAAGCGCTCATTGCTGCAAGCTTCCCAGTGGGCGGTGTGGCTCAAGCGTGCGATACCTCTTTAAACAGCAGCGCAGCCTTTTCAAATGTAAACGGCTTTGCCAATTGCCGATATAGCGCGTCGTGCTCATCGAGCGATATTGACTTTAATGACGCCAACTATCGATATTATCGCTATTCAAGTACAGGATTTTGCGACACCGGAGACTCTGTGGTTAGCCGCACCCTCTATGTAGACGCCATGCAGGAGGATGTACCTTAATGAGAATGTATAGAGCGCTTAGTTTTATAGCCCTTTCGATGTTAAGCGCGAGTGTTTTTGCAAACGTGTGCTTAAATTACTTTCCAGACCCTGCGTCTACTTCGTCGTCTGTAGGCACGATTTCATTTGCCGCAAATAGTGAGTTGATTGGCAGTGACGGAACTATCGATATCGGTATTTTGCTCGATGACTCTAGCGCGAGTTGCGAAACCCAAAGCTGCGTTTCGTCGGGCACTAATACGCCCGCTTTTGATTTACCGAGCTTTCAAATTAGCACCAGTTCAGCCGACGTAACGGTAGGTATCAATAGCTCATCTACCATGCAGCAGGTAGACCTTGATAATCTCGTGTTGCAGTCAAACGCGAAGATAACCGTGATGGGACAGGGCGGTACAGTGCGCATTGAAAAGCTTGATTTAAGCTCAAATGCAGAAATTAAGCTGTCGGCCGGCGTATATTACATCAACACAATGCTGCTAGCTGACGGCGCAAATATTAAGGTAAAAAACGGCCAGCGAGCCATAGTGTATGTGAACGATTTGACCATACAAGATGGCGTAGCGATTAACGCGAATGGTGATGCTGACCAACTTGTGATCACCGCATTCAATGACGTGAGCATTGGCGAAAGTACTAATACAAGCGCCTACATTTATGCACTAAGTGCGATTAATATCGGCGCAAACGGGAATATTTATGGGGCGGTAAATGGCGAGACGATAACCCTCGGCACCGGCACTAGCATTTCATATCGTGTGGCCAATATAGAGCAGGCGAACTTTAATGGCGCGTGTGGTCTTAACGCGCTGTTGCCAACACCGGTGATGGAATACACAATGGATATGTGCTTAACACCGTCGCAAGACCGCGGAATAAAAGACAGCGTTGGCGGCAACGATGCCGATGCTTGGAACGGCATTGAAGTAGATTTTATGGCGCAATATTGCCAAGGTGCACGATTTGACGGTGACAGAACCTTTATCGACATTCAAGACTCAGGCTTATTCGATTTGCAGCAAGGCGCAATTTCGTTTTGGGTGAACGTTGAAGATCTCACGTTCAGAGGAAACCCTCTAAACAACAAAATTGGTTTGTTTTCAAAAGACACTTGGGAAAGTATTGACGATAGGATGACCCTGTTAGTTGATGCCGCTGGTAAATTTGATTTTCGCTATTTAGGTGCACAGGAGACCTATCTTGCAACTTCGGCGGTGATTACCGAGAACACGTGGCATCATGTGGCGCTTACCTGGGGACCCGACGGTATATACATTTACGTCGATGGAGACCAAGAAGCAAGCGCAACTAATAACACCACGGCTCGTTTAAGCCCTAATGGCCTAGACCTCGCTATTGGCGCGAATGCTAGAGGCTTTCAACTATCGTCAAACGGCCAGCGCGGTTTGCAACTGCGTGACTTTTTTAAAGGTAGTTTTGACGAATTTAAAATATTCGACACGCAGCTAAATCCTCTGCAGATTGAGCGCTTATTTGGTTTAGCCGAACAAAGCTGTACTAGCTGCTCGAATTCGCCCGTTTTGATTTCGCACTATAGTAATGACGTGTGCAGCATTAACGCCAATGAGGTGATTGATGTTGTTAGTCAGAACAACGGCAGCACACATAATGGTGTGAGTACCGATACCAGCAGCCGCTTTTGTCAAGGCTTGAGCTTTGATGGCACAAGCGCATACGCAAGGGTGCCTCATTCTCGTGATTTTGAAAACGCCGGCGGCGCGGTGTCGCTTTGGTTTAACATCCCAGACTTATCGCATAGCAGCCAAGCTCTTGCTGTGGGCTCTGGCACTATCGATGGCAATGTACTGTTTACTAAAGACGTGCGCGATGGTGTGGATGATGGTCATATCGACGTTCGTATAGACGAAAATGGCAGGGTAAGAGGTCGGCACCAATACAGCAGCGGCACCGACTCATTTAACTCAGGTTCAGCAAGGGTAAGCGAAAACACGTGGCATCATTTGGTGTACAGCTTTGGCAGTGACGGGGTGCGAATTTACCTTGACGGCGCCTTAGTTGACAGCTTGCCAACGGTTACCAACGGCTGGCAAAACAATTTGGCCGATATCGTCATTGGCGCAAGCTCACGGGGCTGGAATCAGGCAGACGATTTTGAAGGCGCGCTCAGTAATTTCTTGAAGGGTGACATCGATGACCTAAAGATTTATCGAAATCAGCCTTCTGGCGCAGATGTGGTGAGCTGGTATAACGACAGTGACTATGTATGCAAGTCGTGCTCAAGCTTGGTAGCGCGCTATACTTTTGACAGTGAAGGCATTACCGGCAATGTGGTAGAAGATACAACGGCTAACGGTTACGATGGTTTCTTCCAGCGTGACCTCTCTATTGAACTTCCTAGTAACAACAAATTTTGTAGAGCGCTGTCGGTGCCAAACGACCGCAGCGTTACCCGCTTTAAAAACTTTGATACCCGTATCGACTTAAATGAGATTGGCAATCAAGGCGGGGTATCGTTTTGGTATCGTTCGAATAAAGATTGGGGCAGTGCCGGGCCACAGCAGCTTCTCGATGCCACCCGCGGCAATAAGTTCTTTTATTTATCGATTACCAGTACCGGCGCCCTGTCATTTGGCGCCGAAGATGAAGACGACGAAGATATTCGTTTTATCACCAGTGACACAAATATACAGGCCGGGCAGTGGGTACACATTACGCTGAATTGGAACTACGACACCAATAAAATGAATATTCTGCTGGATGGGGTGGAGCATTACAGCGGCACGTTTAACAGTAATATTGACAATATAGCGCCCTACGGCACCTTGACCTTTGGCGACAATAAAAGCAGCTACTTGGTATACGAAATGACCGGTAATGCGGCCGACGGCTTTTTTGATGACATTCGCATCTACCGTGAGAATATTACCGAAGCGCAAGCGATTCAGGATATGTCAGAAGCGACGCGCTGTAATTCTACCCTAGGGTATGTGATAGAACATCCAGAGAGTGCACTTGTCTGTGGCAGCCCATCTATTGTGATAAAGGCCTGTGCTAATCTGGATTGTTCAGAACTAAGCGGCGATCCGACCACCGTGCAGCTTTTCCCAGCGGCGTCATTTGTACAAAGCCAAGTGACCTTTACCGGCTCTACCGAGGTGCAGTTAAGCCGAGGGGGTGATACCAGCTCGACCCTCACATTTGGCAGTAATGGACAAAATCCGGTGGCCCCTGTGACCTGCTCGCCAGATTGCACCATTGATTTTGACGACGCAGGCTTGGAGTTTTTTCATGTCGCTAGTGGCGCAACAAATTTCAGCGAACTGCCGTTTACCGCCGAAACTCCTTTTGCACAACTTGGCCTGCGCGCCGTTGGCAGCAACGGGCAAAGTTGCGACGCATTGGTGTCTGAGGCGCAAGATGTCACCATCAGCTACGACTGCGTGAGTGAAGCTGGAAGCGACTATTCACCAAGTAGCTGCGCTACGCCATTAAACGGTATACCCTTTGACGGCAGTGAACCCCACAGCGGAACAATTAGCGTAGTATTTGACGCTAATGGCGAGGCCTCGCTAAGCGCGCTTTCATATGCTGATGTTGGGCTGCTCAATCTCACGGCTAATGCAACCATTAACGGCGCCGAAATTGGCGCTGCCAGTACACAGATAAAAGTCGTGCCCGATTCTTTTGGTTTGAGTACTAATGCGCCAGCAAAACCTACTGCGGGGCAAACATATAATGTGCAAATTCAGGCGCTCGGTGCTGCAGGAGGCGTGCTTCCAAGCTATAGAAGCAATGTGCCCCAACTTGCCGCTAAGCGAATTGCGCCGATCAATTCAAAAGCAGTAGATGCGGCCTTTGAGTTTAATGCGCAAAATACCGTACAAACGAGTGCTGTCGAAGCATTCGGAAGCATGAGTGAAACGAATTTTGTCAACGGCACGTTTAGCTCATCCACTGCATTTTTTGAAGAAGTAGGCACTTACCAACTTATTTATAGAGATGCCGACTATTTAGGAAAAAGCATAGCCTCTACGCCGATGAATTTTGGACAGGTCATTCCCGCATTCTTGTATGTGAATATTCCTAATTCCCTTACGCCGCAATTAAGCCCTGCTGCCGGCACCTTTACCTACGTGGGGCAAGACTATGGTTTTGCCGCTGGTTTTGAACCCGTAGTGCAAATTACTGCCTATAACAACTTACGCCAGGTTACTCGAAATTACTCGGGTACAGCTTGGCGTTTACCCATGACAACGAGCAAGGTCGATAGCTATGTGAGCTATACAGATGCGTCTGCCTACTCTGGCGATATTCAAGCTAAAGTGAAGGCTGCCAACATTGAGCAAACTAAGCAAAGCGAGTTTAATGGTAATTCGTGGGTGAGGTTAAAAGGGCCGACCTTGGCCTACACGAAAGTGGCCTCGCCGCAAGGTGCTGACGCGAGTCCGTTCGATGCATTGGTAAATATCAATTATGCCGCGGCCTTTTTTACTGATTTAGACGGAGTGTGCTTTCAAAGCAATTATCCGAACGGCTGCGACAGCTTTAGCATAAACAATGTTTCGGGCACGCAGATGCGCTATGGGCGCTTGTTTTTAGAAAATGCCTTTGGACCCGAAGACAAAGCACTGCGCATGCAGGCCAAAACGCAGTACTTGATGAACGGCCGCTGGCAAACAAACACGCAAGATAACTCAACCGTGTTGGCACTGTCGCAAAGCGCGGGGCACATCGATATTTTGCACGACCCACAAAGCCCCAATGATATAACTGCGGGGGTCAGTGGTGTAACGGCAAACAATATTGTTAGCGGTGGACACTCTCAAGGGAACGATTTTCTATTTGCACCAGTCTTAGCTTCGGGTTCTGCTCAGGTGGGCAGTTTTTTTGTCACGCTCTCGCCCACGTCAGCAGCAAATGATTGGGCCGCATATTTAAATATGGACTGGGACGGTGACGGCGATATTGATGCTGACGATACACCCTCTGCAGCAATAAGTTTTGGACTTTATCGAGCAAACGATAAAACAATCCATTGGCGTGAGGCCTTTTAAGCAATAAAACCAATAAGCGCGCTTGCTCAAAGCGCGGTGCATTGGTAAAGTTACGCAATTATGTCGTCACTACGTGTCACGAATTTAAGACAGTGACAAACGCATCCTACATTAACAATAATAAAGGCATTCCATGTTCAAGAAGCTTCGAGGTATGTTTTCAAACGACCTTTCTATTGACCTCGGCACAGCAAACACGCTGATTTACGTGAAAGATCAAGGCATTGTGTTAAACGAACCATCGGTAGTCGCTATCAGGCAAGAGCGTGCTGGTGGACCTAAAAGCGTCGCGGCAGTTGGCCACGAGGCCAAGCAAATGCTGGGCCGCACGCCTGGTAATATCAAAGCCATTCGCCCGATGAAAGACGGCGTGATTGCAGACTTTTATGTGACCGAAAAAATGCTGCAGCATTTTATAAAACAGGTTCACGACAACAACTTTTTACGCCCCAGTCCGCGCGTGCTTGTGTGCGTACCGTGTGGCTCAACACAGGTTGAACGCCGCGCTATCCGTGAATCTGCGCTTGGCGCCGGTGCCCGAGAAGTGTATTTGATAGACGAACCGATGGCAGCCGCAATTGGTTCTGGTTTACCGGTATCAGAAGCGACCGGCTCAATGGTGGTTGATATTGGTGGCGGTACAACCGAAGTTGCGATTATCTCTCTTAACGGGGTGGTGTACTCGTCGTCTGTGCGTATTGGCGGAGATAAATTCGATGAGGCGATTATCAACTACATTCGTCGTAATTTTGGCTCGCTCATTGGTGAGGCCACGGCCGAACGCATTAAACATGAGATTGGAGCAGCCTATCCAGGTGAAGAAGTGAAAGAGATTGAGGTGCGTGGTCGTAACCTTGCCGAAGGTGTTCCGCGTGGATTTTTGTTAAACAGCAATGAAATACTCGAGGCACTGCAAGAGCCTTTATCGGGTATTGTGAGTGCAGTAATGGTTGCGCTTGAGCAATCACCGCCGGAGCTTGCCTCTGATATTTCAGAGCGCGGCATGGTGCTTACCGGTGGTGGTGCATTACTTAAAGACCTAGACCGTTTGCTTATGGAAGAAACGGGCATCCCGGTTGTGATTGCCGATGACCCATTAACCTGTGTGGCGCGGGGCGGCGGTAAAGCCTTCGATATGATAGATATGCACGGCGGCGACCTCTTTAGTTACGAGTAAAAGGTAGCATGACGTTGCTCGCTTACCATGAATGAAGTTTTCCCAAGAGGCCCATCCTTACTGACTCGCCTAGCCCTCGTGCTAGGTTTTTCAGTTATTGCGATGTTCGTTGATACAAAAGTAGAGAGCGTGAGCACGTTCCGGGCGTACCTCACCTCGTTGGTAAGCCCCTTACAATATATTGCCGATATGCCAGGTGCGGTGCTCAACTGGAGCGCTTCACGCTTTACTTCACGTGAATTCCTTTTAGATGAAAACGAGCGACTAACCGCACAAATCACGCTGATGAGCGAGCAGCTACAGCGCTTTAATACTCTGCAGCAAGAAAATCAAAACTTACGAACCCTGCTCGACGCTCCGGTACAGCAGGAAATGCACAAAATGATTGCGGAGCTAATGGCCGTTGATAATAACCCCTATAGCCACCAAATCGTTATTAACAAAGGCGCGCTTGAAAACGTTTATGCCGGACAGGCGGTGCTAGATGAAAGCGGAATCTTAGGGCAGGTAATTGAAGTAGGCACCACCAACAGCCGCGTGCTGCTGATTTCAGATGTTACCCATGCAATTCCAGCTCGCATAAGCCGAAATAACGTTACTCTGATTGTGTCGGGTATTGGTGATGTGAGCGAACTATCTTTAGAGCACGTTGCGCACAGTACTGATATTCGTGAGGGCGATATTTTAATTTCATCGGGCTTGGGCAATGTATTTCCACAAGGATATCCCATTGCCCGCGTGAGCTCCATTGTGCGCGACGAAAGCCAGCCCTTCGCCCAAGTGAAAGCGCAGCCTTTGGCAAAGTTAGACCGAATTAAATATTTACTGCTGTTATGGCCTAAAGATATAGCGCCTGAAGAGGCAATTTCGAATCAGCAAGTGCTCGATGGCCTAGGAGCTGAAAATGAAGAGTAACCGTACCTTCATTTTTACGAGCATCATGATTGGCTTGATTTTACAAATCATTCCTATGCCTGCACAGGCCGATATGTATCGTCCAGATTGGCTTTTGCTCATTTTATGCTATTGGTCGATGGCGCTGCCTAATCGCGTGAGTGTGGGCATTGCCGGGTTAACGGGCATTATTCTCGATTTACTCTATGGGACTGCACTGGGCGTCCACAGTTTTGCGCTAGCGGTGCCCATTTTCATTGTGGCAACAAATTATCAGCGCATGCGCAACCAGTCGATTCTACAGCTGGCCATCACCATAGGCGTGCTCTCTTTTATTTATCATCTTCTGATTTATTGGCTTCAGTTCTGGCTCACCAGCATCGAATTTAGAGTAGAGTTTTTGTGGCCCACAGTGACCTCCGTTTTGCTATGGCCTTGGTTATTTTGGTTATTGCGTAAATTCCGTCGTAAACTCGGAGTGTCGTAGTGCAAATGGCAAAAGTGATATTGGCCTCGGCATCGCCTAGACGCGCCGAATTATTGCGTATTATCTGTGAGGATTTTGCAATTGAGCCTGCAGACATGGACGAGAGCCCTTTCGAAGGTGAGTCAGCGAAAGATTTAGTATTGCGCTTAGCTAAGCAAAAGGCAGAGCTTGTTTTAACATCGCATATTAATTCCGAGCAAGCCGATGACAGAGTGCTCGTGCTTGGGTCTGATACGCTCATTGAGTGCGGCGGTGAGGTGTTAGGTAAGCCAACAGACCAAGGCGATTTTTTGGATATGATGGCGCGCCTTTCGGGACGCGAGCATCAAGTGCATACCGCCGTGGCCTGCTTAAGCAAAGAGCATACATCTATTGAGCTTGTAAGTTCGACCATCGAGTTTGCTGATATCACGCCTGAGCAAGCACACGCCTATTGGCTGACCGAAGAACCGAGTGACAAAGCTGGCGGGTATGCAATTCAAGGGCTTGGTGCACAGTTTGTGAAACGCATCAACGGCAGTTATAGTGCAGTGGTAGGGCTTCCTTTGTACGAAACCAAAAAAATGCTGGAGACATACAAATAATGGATATCAGCGCAGAACTACTCATCAACGTCACGCCCTCAGAATCAAGAGTTGCGTTGATTGAAAACGGTATCCTTCAAGAGGTGCACATTGAGCGGCACACAAAAAAAGGCATCGTTGGCAATATTTATAACGCAAAAGTAAGCCGTGTTTTGCCCGGTATGCAGGCTGCCTTTGTGGATATTGGCTTAGATAAAGCCGCTTTTTTGCATGCCTCAGATATTGCTGTATACGACGAACTTAAAGATGAAGTCGCTGCCAATCAGCTAGAGAAAAAAGACATTCGCGAATTGGTTCGTGAAGGTCAGCATATTATGGTGCAGGTGGTCAAAGACCCGCTAGGCACCAAAGGTGCTCGGCTTACTACTGATATTACGCTTCCGTCTCGATATTTGGTGTTTATGCCCAGCGTAACCCACGTGGGCGTGTCTCAAAAAATTGAAGATGATGCCGAGCGTGAGCGTCTTAAGTCTCTTGTGGCCGATTTATGTGATGAGAGCGGCGGCTTTATTTTACGCACTGCCGCCGAGGGTGTTAACGGTAAAGAACTTCGGCAAGATGCAGAGTTTTTACGCCGACTTTGGGCAAAAATTGCCTCGCGTAAAAAATCTAACAAAATTAATATGCTATACGAAGATTTACCAGTGGCTCGACGCGTACTTCGTGATTTTGTTGGCACTGAAATTGACCGCATCCGCATAGATTCCAAATTAACCTATAAAGAGCTTGTTGCCTTTACCAAAGAGTACGTGCCTGAGCTTTCCAGCAAGTTAGAATATTATCAGGGCGAGCTGCCAATATTTGATCAATACGATGTTGAAAACGAGCTGCAGCGTGCGCTTGGACGCCGCGTAGACCTTAAATCAGGCGGCTATATCATACTTGACCAAACCGAAGCGATGACCACGATTGATATCAACACCGGGGCATTTGTAGGGCATCGGAATTTAGAAGAAACCATCTTCAATACCAATATTGAAGCCACCCTAGCAATTGCCAGGCAGCTGCGTTTGCGCAATTTGGGCGGCATGATCCTGATTGATTTTATCGATATGATGGAACCTGATCATCAGCGACGAGTCTTACATTCATTAGAGCAAGCGATGAGTAAAGACCGTGCTAAATCGAGTATTTATGGGTTTACTAAGCTCGGCCTGATTGAAATGACGCGCAAGCGCACCCGTGAGTCTTTAGAGCATCAGCTTTGCGGTGAGTGTCCGGCCTGCCGAGGCAGGGGTACAATTAAAACCATTGAAACTATCTGTTTTGAAATAACGCGAGAAGTGGTGAGAGTAAATCGCGCTTACAATGCAGATAAGTTTGTCGTGTATGCGTCGGTGCCAGTAGCCGAGGCACTCATGGGCGAAGAGTCACATATTTTGGCTGAGTTAGAAGCCTTTGTGGGGAAACAAATCAAAGTGCATACCGAGCACCTATATCATCAAGATAAGTTTGATGTGGTAATGATGTGAGCAGCAGCAATCGCATCATCGCTTTAGGCATCAGAAAGCTATGGACCCTTATTGCGGTTCTTTTAGTGCTTGTGGCGCTTTTCATCAGCCTGTTAAGGTATTCACTGCCCCTGCTAGATGATAGAAAGCATGTGATTGAAGACTATGTTGCAACACAGTATGGCCTAGATTTGTCGATAGGGTCAGTGTCGGCAACTTGGCAGTCGAGTGGGCCGAGTCTTCAATTAAGCGACGTGCACTTGCGCCAAGGTGAGCAGTCACCGGTTGCGTTAAAAGTGGGTGATGTGTATTTGTCGGTAAAATTCTGGTCATCAGTATTTAGCGGCAAACTGCAGTCTCGCAATGTTAATTTATCTGATTTACACCTTTTGCTAGACCTTCAGCGCATAGAAGGCGGTACCACGGATTTTCCGATATTACAGGCCTTAGAAAGTATTTTCCTCGAGCAGTTAAGTAACTTCTCGGTGACCAATAGCGAGATTACCCTAGTTAATAATGCCAATCAGAATACTATTCGTATACGACAGCTTTCATGGCTGAATATTGGTAATCGCCATCAGGGTTTAGGCGAGCTGTCATTGCAAGGTTTTGCTTCTAACACCGCGTCGTTTGTACTCGATTTAGAAGGTGATGTAGATAGTTACGACGGCACTTTGTATGCGAAGGGCACTGACTTAGACATATCTCCTTGGATAAATGAGTTTACCAACTTAGATAGTAACTTGGTTACTAGTAAGGGGAATATTGCGGTTTGGGCGCAAATAGACCAAGGGCAATTCACGGATATTCGTGGTGAGGTTCAGCCCAGTCAGTTTGACTGGCGAACTCGCGACACAGAACAACAAATAAATACCCAAGTATCGGCGAGTTTTGCTGCCGCTCTAGACGATGATCAAAGTAGCCAGTGGCGCTTTGCAATTAAAGACTTTAGCGTGCAAACCAATAATGAGTCGTTTAACAGCGAATGGTTAGGCACATTCTCTCCTGCCTTAGGCGTGTCTTTACATAACAAAAAGCCGCTTAATTTAAGTTCTTTGCTTCCGCTAAGCGCTTTAGTATTCGCGGCAGATTCACCTTTAAATGAATCTCATCCTAGTGTTGAGATGCCCAAGCTCTTTGTTAATCTCACGCAACAAAAATTACAGGTGGTCGCAAATGATACGCGACTGTCGTGGCATCAAGTTGGTGATATTCCGGGCATTGAGCAACTGTATGTTGATTCATACTGGTCAGGACAGCACGGCTTGGTGCGCTTACGTAGCAAAGATACAGCGCTGGAAGCACAAAGCCTGTTTGATCGTGCGTTAGCTTTAGAGCAGCTCGACATTCCAATTAACATAAAGGTGACCGACACCACATGGTCGCTTAGCAGTACACGTGGTCAGGTGCTGGTAGACGGCATTAACATGCGGCCAAACTTAAGTTACGCCAGTGAGTCCGGAACGCTATCGATAATGGCTGACATCGGCGCGCTGCCCTTAAAGCAGGTGCCCAGTTTGCTGCCTAATCAGTATATGGGAGATGACGTAAAAAGTTATTTAAGCGATGCCTTTGTTGGCGAAGGCAGCGTTAAACATGCTCATATTTTATGGCACGGAAAGCCATCGAACTTTCCATTTGACGATTTCAGCGGTACCTTTCAGGCCGCGGTGGCCATTGAAAACGCCGATTTTGTGTTTTCGGACGCGTGGCCTGAACTGTCGAATTTAAGCATAGACCTGCTGTTTGAAAATGAAAGCCTATACATGACGGCGGATTCTGGTGTGTTGGCAGGCGTGGACTTGTCTAATCTGCGCGCCGAAATTCCCTCCCTTACCAACAATTCTATGCTCACCATTTTAACTGATGGCACAAGTGATGGCGCTGCGGTGGCGAAATTAATGCGCCAAAGCAGTTTGAAAGACTCACTAGGGCGAGTGTTATCACAAGATGTGGTTGTGTCGGGGCCGGTGAGCACAAAGCTTGGTTTGTATATTCCCTTGTCAAAACCTGACGATACCCGAGCGGTAGGCGAAGCGATACTGTCTAACAGTGATGTTCGCATTGCAGCCCTGGACCTTGATTTTACGAAGGCTACAGGGGTCATTGCGTTTGATAATGAAACCTTGAGCATTGACGGTATAGATGCTGTGTTACTTGATCAAAGCGTGAGCATCGCCCTTGGCTCAGAGCAAAGCGAAGACGCTTATGACTTAGATATCGATATTGTAGGCGCTTGGGATATCGCGCCTATTCTTGATATGCATGCGAGTAAGCTTAACGACTACCTTAGTGGCGGTGTCGATTGGCAGTTGTCGCTTGATGTATCGCTACAGGGGGAAGATTATTATTATACCGCGGAACTCGATAGTGAGCTTTTACGCTTAGGTTCTGAATTGCCCTTTCCGCTGCAAAAACATGCAGACAGTGTGTTGGACTTAAGTGTTAAAGCAAATGGCAACAATATGGCCTCCACGGTTGAGTTAAAGCTGGGCAGTGACGTGACGTTTGAAGGTGTTTTGCCGCATAAAGAAGGGCAGTTTAGTCGCGCACATCTTGCATTGGGGCAAACCGATTTTGTGGGAATGGGCGTTGGCTTTAGTATCAGTGCAAACTTGCCGTCAATCGACACTGAAAAATGGATAGCGTCGGTGAGTGCCTTAGTAGGTGGTTTAGAAGACTCGGGCAGTGCCATTTTATCTGTACCGGAGCGTATTTTTGCGCAGGCCGACCAACTGCTGGTATCGGGTACCCGCGTTACCGACGTAAACCTTACGGCCAAACGCCTTGATAGAGACTGGCGCATTGAAGTGGATGCCGACCAAGTGCGAGGCACCATGGATATCAGCGATGATTGGGTGTCCAAGGGTGTGCGTATAGATGCCGATTACGTAAAGTTAAATGACGTTGATTTTAGTCTGGATGCGACCAAAACTGAGCGCTCCATAGTGCCGCAATCGCTGCCGTTAATAGATTTTTCATGTGAAAGCTGTGAAATTGCCAATACAAAACTCGGGCGCATAAACCTGCAGGCCCAGCCAAATGATGACGGCTTGGAAATTACGCGGGTACAAATGCAGACAGATAACGGAACCATTAATGCTTCAGGACAGTGGTACAAGCGTCATGAAGATCATTACACCTTTCTAGCAGGGGATTTACGTAGTGCCGAATTTGGTAGGCTGCTGAGTGATTTCGGACTTGATTCAGGCATTAAGGATTCTCAGGCGAACATCGACTTTGCGGTAACCTGGAAAGACTCGCCCATGGATTTTGGATTTGAGCAACTCGACGGGCAAATCGACTGGGCGCTTACCGACGGCTACCTGACCGAAGTGAGCGATAAAGGCTCGCGTATTTTTACTCTGCTTAGCTTGAATTCACTCGTGCGAAAGCTATCGCTTGATTTTAGAGACGTATTTGCCAAAGGATTTTTCTACGACGACATGAATGGCAGCATTCAGATTACCGACGGTAAGGCAGATACGCGAGACACCGCTATTGACGGCGCCGCAGGCGATATTGAAATTTATGGCTATACAGACTTGGTGTCTAAAGAGCTAAATTATAATGTTAGCTTTACACCCAACGTGACCGGGAACTTACCCGTTTTGGTTTACTTTTTCACGGTAAGCCCGCCGTCGGCCTTAGCAGCACTGGCCATTGACCAGGTTTTAACCTCAACAAAGGTGATTTCTAACGTAAACTATTCGGTTTCGGGCACGATTGATGACCCGGTTTTAATTGAAACAGGAAGAGAAAGCACTGAGGTTGAACTACCCACACGGCGCAATGTGGAGCCCGACACAATTGAGGGAGATTTTTTACCTCCCACAATAGACGATTTGTTGCCTATGGAGCAGGGCGGTGGTTGACTTAATTGCACTGCAGATGACGTCAAGCGCGTCTATTGCTGAGAATCTAGATAAAGCTGAAAGGCTGATAGCTGCAGCCAGAGTAAATACACAACATCCTGCTTTATTAGTGCTGCCTGAGTGCTTTAGTCAATTTGGTTGTGCAGGCGCAAGCATGCTTGAACATGCTGAACCCAAATCAGTCGATGCAACTGTCCAGGCCCGTTTAAGCGCGCTAGCAAAGCGCTACAATCTGTATTTGATTGGCGGCACCGTTGCGCTAAAAGGCGATAACAGTCATCGATATCATGCAGCAAGTTTAGTATATGATCCCAGCGGTAAATGCATTAGCCAATATAATAAAATGCATCTATTTGATGTGGAAGTAGATGATAATACTCGGTCGTACAAAGAATCAAAGTACACCCTTGCCGGTAAGCACTTAGCAAAATTTGATAGCCCATGGGGCTTTGTGGGTCAGGCGGTGTGTTATGATTTGCGCTTCGCAAAGATGTTTGATGCCTTAATGCCCGCAAATGTGATGGTATTGCCTAGTGCGTTTACTTATACCACCGGTAAAGCGCATTGGCATGCTCTATTACAAGCCAGAAGTATTGAGCTGCAATGCTATATTGTGGCGGCCAATCAAGTTGGTATTCACGCAGATGGCAGAAAAACCTTTGGGCATTCATGTGTGTATTCTCCTTGGGGAGAGTGTTTGTCGGTGATTGAACAAGACGAGGGCTGGGCCTCGGCACGCTTTGACAAGAAACAATTAGAAGACATTCGAGCAAACATGCCGATTGCTTCACATAAAAAAGAGAGATATGAATTTGAATAAGGCCGTGGAACAACATTTATTGCATCAGTCTGGACTTGATAAAGCGAAAATTTTTGGCTTTTTAGAGCAGGTTATGCAACATCAAAACACCTTTGCTGACATGTATTTTCAGTCGAGTCAGCACGAAAGTTGGGTGTTAGAAGACGGCATTATAAAAGACGGCAGTTACAACATTGAGCGTGGCGTGGGCGTGCGCGCCGTTAACGAAGATAAAACAGGTTTTGCTTATTCAGACGAAATAAACACCGACGCTTTGCAAAAGGCATGTTTGGCGGCAAGAACCATTGCGCCAGCAAATGGAAAAGTAAAAGTGGCGGTCTTTGTCGATAGCGATACTAAAGCGCTATACAGCCCTAATAACCCGCTTCTTGCCATGTCTGACGATGAAAAAATTGCGCTATTGCGTTTGGTTGACGCCTATGTTCGCAAACAAGAACCGTCGGTGAGTCAAGTGGTGGTTAGTTTAACCGGTGTATATGAAGAAATCCTAGTTGCCGCAACCGACGGTACATTTGCGAGTGATGTTCGGCCCTTGATTCGTTTAAACTGTAGCGTATTGCTTGAAAAAGACGGCAAGCGCGAGCGCGGTGCTTCAGGATGTGGTGGGCGCCGCGGTTATGAGTTTTTTAGTGCGCCTGTTGAGAGTGATATACCACGTTATCAACAATTAGCTGATGAGGCCTTGCACATGGCGCGCATCAATCTTGAGGCGGTGCCAGCGCCAGCAGGGGCTATGCCTGTGGTGCTAGGAAGCGGATGGCCCGGCGTGTTGCTGCATGAAGCGGTAGGTCATGGTCTTGAGGGTGATTTTAACCGCAAAGGTGCATCTACTTTTAGCGGACGTATTGGAGAGCAGGTGGCGTCAAAAGGGGTCACCGTAGTTGATGACGGTACCTTGGCTGACCGGCGCGGCTCGCTCAGCATAGACGATGAAGGTACGCCCAGCCAATACAACGTGTTGATTGAAGATGGCAAGCTAAGTGGCTACATGCAAGACAAGATGAATGCAAAGTTGATGGGCGTAAAACCTACTGGCAATGGTCGGCGTGAGTCTTATGCGCACCTACCTATGCCCCGCATGACCAATACCTATATGCTAGGTGGGCAATATTCGCCTGATGAGATCATCGCGTCGGTAGATAAGGGAATATATGCGCCTAACTTTGGCGGCGGGCAAGTTGATATTACGTCGGGTAAGTTCGTGTTTTCAACCTCTGAGGCTTATTTGATTGAAAACGGCAAAATTACTCAACCAATTAAAGGTGCGACCTTAATTGGAAATGGCCCAGAGTCGATGCAAAAAATCTCAATGATTGGAAACGACTTAGCCCTTGATGCTGGCGTGGGCGTATGCGGCAAAGACGGTCAGTCAGTGCCTGTTGGTGTAGGGCAGCCCACGCTTAAAATTGACGAAATTACGGTAGGCGGTACGGCTTAATTGTACAGAGTGCTGTGGTGATCGGGCTACTGTTAGCGACTTTTAAGTTATAAATAGGATGTTAAGCATAGCTTGATACAGCTTGGAGGCCTCAAGGCCTAAAGCGCGCTAATCGCCGAGCAAGGTCTGTCAGAACTTGGCGATTGTTTTGCGCTTTCTCGGGAGCTAATGCCAATAAATTATCTACTTCGTCGCGTGTTATTTTTTGTTGGGGCACATGCGCCATTAATACATCGCAGTGAGTGTAACGTTTGAGCTTTTGCAATGACGACGCGTATTGTTCAGGCAAGTTAACGGGGAAGGGAGGGCTCAGCTTTCCTTTTACTTTCACTACTAAATCGGCTACGTACAATAGATTGCGCTTCTCATTAAGTAATGAGACGTCCATTGCCGTATGTCCCGGCGTTTTTATGAGTCGCCAGTCTTCAAAGCCAGGAATTGCTTCACCGTCATTTAGCATGATATCTGGACGCAGGTGCGCTTGATACCAAATGTTTCTGCGGGTTCTGCCAAGGCGTTTGGCTACCCAAAGCGCGAGATAAATGTCTACTAAATGAGATAAGCGCCCACTTACTCCGCTATACCATTGTTGCTTAAATAAACCACACACAATTTTGCATCCGCTGCGCTTACGTAAGTAGTGGGCGCAGCCTGCATGATCCGGATGCATATGCGTGACTGCTAGCGCTTTTAAATCGGACAGCGGGCGATTAAGTGTGTTGACAATAAAATCTTCAATGAGAGTAAAATCGGCTCTACAGGCACCATCCAGCAGAAGCAAACCGTGAGGGTATTCTGCCAAAAAGATATTCTGTATATATCCGCGAAGCGTATGTAATTGCATGACTAGCAGTATAAGAGTGTTTCACTCCTCGTACCAGTCTTTACGCTTTTTTCATCTCAACGACGTCTGCTTTTTCAGCTTCTAAAATACTGTCTGCATCGGTACCGCGAAGTAATTTGCCCACAGAGTCTTTATTTTTGGCAAGCAAAATAGAAAGTTCCTCGGCAAGTGTATCGTCTAACTCAATGCCTTTTTGTTGTATGTAAACACTTAGATTGTCGGCTATGCCTAACATTTTGTCGTATTGGTCTGCTTCTTTTTTGTCGGTGGTTACCAATTTATCGACTCCTTTATGTTGCACAACGTACTGCGTGATAATGGCCATATACATTTCCTCGTTAATGAAAGAGAGTAGCCACACTATACCGCCATATGCTGTATAAATAAACAGGCTATTGGTCTAAAAATCATGAACACAACTATAAGTTATGTAGATGGTTTGATAGCTGTTAATAACTGAGGAGGGCGTGTGTTTTGTTTCACTCGAGTAAAAGGTATCATTTTTGACTTAGACGATACCCTTGTTCACGCAAAACTAGATTTTGCTGCCATGAAGCAAGAAATTGCATGTCCACACGACGACGACATTTTAGAATATATCAACACCCTCGCCCCCGAGAAGCGCGAGGAAGCGACGAAGCTTGTGCTCATGCACGAATTAAGAGATGCTGAAAATTCCCGCTTAATCGCCGGCGCAAAAGACTTCATTGAGCGAGCGATTGAGGCGGGCATACCGCTTGCTATTGTGACGCGCAATTGCCGAAGGGCCACGCAGCGAAAGCTTGAACTAAATGCAATACCTATCGAGCACGTGTTAACCCGCGAAGATGCCTTACCGAAGCCTCATCCAGAGGCCCTACTAAAAATTTCAAATGATTGGCAAATACCTGAGGCGCGCATCGCATACATTGGTGACTATAAATACGACATTGAAGCTGCCCACAACGCAGGCATGCAGGCATGGCTGTTTGAGTATTGTTCAAAAAATACGCAATATGAAAAGGCGCTACGATTTATTCCTGCGCCGTTAGCACAATAAAAATGCTAACGAGAAAAAGCTTTTAAGATAATTTTTAGCTTCATACGAATAAATCGATTAGTCGAAAAAACAGACAATTGTATACGCTGAATGGGCGTTAACTATCGATGTTAGGTTTGTTTCATAAGCCGGCATCCAAGAATGAATAAACAATAACAAAAATAACAAGCGAGATAAGAAACAAATAATGGATTAGCAATTAAGGATAAGCAATGGATGCAGTTCACGTAGTCTTGCTGTTAGAGCTTTTGTCATTTGAGCGGCTCTCAGCAAAGGTGATATCAATAAACGATATTGCAATAACCCTCATAATCATAAGCGCAATGGCCTTAAGTTACGCTACGCTGCTGCGCTTTTATCGCTTTGGTTATACTTTTTATGCTCGGCATAAAGAGCGCAATCAGCATTGCGGTCATAAAAATCAAAAACCCAGCGCTGGTGTGTCAGCACACTGGCATCAACCTAAGCGTTCAAATGCAAAAGCACTCCCGCGTCGGCATTTAGCCAATATTTCTGATTCACTTTTAGACGTAGTCGACACCATGGTGCGCTCGCAGTACGTCATGAAAGACAAAACGGTATACCCGTCGATATTTCAAACGCCCGCTAAAGCCAACATCATTAGTCTTAAGGCCTTAGCTGAAGAACTCAGGCAGAGCGCGCTGTTAGATGCGCCCCCTGAGCACGCTCAGCAGCATTCAAGCCACCCCATGCCAAAGTTAGTGTCGCCTATGTCAAAGCGTAATGAAAATTCACCTAACAAGCATCAGCTAATAAGTGATGTTAATACCGCTCAAGTGTTCATGGACATATTACCCGCGATTAAAGATTATGCGGTAGAGCAGAATAAGTCTCTTAACGTAGAAGAACTCGCTCATGGATATGTAAGTATGCCAAAGGGCATGACTGAAAAAATGTTAAGAGAAGTTTTGCTCAATGCCATTGTGCATAACTGTGATGGGTGTCAGATAAGTCTTAAGATTTCATTTACCGATGAGTTCGCGTGTTTTGAGGTCAGCGACACAGGAAAAGGCTTGAGCAGTGCGTTGTGCAGCAAGATTGCGCAATACGCAAAAGAAAAGCGCCATACCCGAAATAGACGGTTGTCAGACGCTGAAACCGCCTTTAATTTGTATTCTATTGCCCGCTTGCTTCGCTATTATGGTGGGAGCCTAGAGCTAACGTCAGCTTTAGGCTATGGCACAAGACTTAGATTGTTAATGCCCGCTCGAATTTGTCGGCCTGCTATTTATTTAAGTAAACGTTTTGCCGCAAGGCAGCAAGAAAACTCAAAAGTGCAGGACCGGGCGAAAAACAATCACAAGAAGCAAGTGATGTATATTGGCAAGCATATACACGCAGAGGAGCTGCTCAAATCTCAATTTGCGCAACAATATGATGTTACGGTATGTGCGGGTTTTGACGATGCGATGGCAAGCATATTTGAGCATACTCCCGATATTGTGTTGGCTGATTTTAGCTGGCAGTTTGCGCTGGGCATTCAACTGGTTAAATTCCTAAGAGGACACCAAGCGACCAGTACCATTCCTTTTTTGATGATTTGTGGGGCAAACGAACAAAGCGCCAGGGTAAAAATGTATGCTAGCGGTGTGTCTGCCATAGTAGAAAAGCCATTAAATATCAACGAATTAAAAACCGTTACTGATAACTTATTACAAAACCGAGATGTGTTAAAAGGGGAGTTAAAGCAGGCACGAGAGGGGCAAAATTTCAATGCGCAAGTACATTCGCACACGGGTGTATATCAGGTAGCTCAGCACAATCAGTCAGCCATGCTTAATAAAGTAAGTGAGGGCAGCGAAAGCCAAGGCTTTCATCAAGACGTAATCTTGAATGAAAGTCTAGATGCTAACGATCATAAAATAGACTCCCCAAGCGAGAGTTTCAGTTCGCAGCTTGAGCAAATATTAAGTCAGCATTATCGCCATGAAGGCTTCAGCCGGTTTGATGCGGCAAGGCTAATGCACGTAAGTGAGAAAACTTTGCAAAGGAGGTGTCAAAAACATATGCATATGTCGTTTGGGGAGTGTTTAAGGAGGTTTAGACTCTCACAAGCGCGAGAACTGCTGCTAGAAGGACACGAAATCACACATGTCACTTTCGAGGTAGGCTTCAATTCAACGTCACATTTTGGTAAGTGCTTTAAAAAGGAATACGGTTACCCACCATCCATGGTGATGCAGAGCTAGCCAATACCTAGTCGTGACCGCCTAGTATTTGCACTTGCGCAATGTCGGTATCGCCTTTAATAAGCTTTAGCACGGCGTCTTGGGTCAAGGTCCGCATGCCATCGCTCATCGCTTGCGCTTTCATTTGTGACACAGCCGCCTCTTTGTAAACCATCGAGCGAAGCTCGTTAGTCATACCGAGTAACTCGTGAACCCCGGTACGGCCCTTGTATCCTGTATCGCCGCACTTATCACAGCCTTTTGCCCGATACAGCGTAACGGTATCGCCGAGTCCCAGTTCGTCAAAGTAATCTTCGCCGTACTGGCGCTTCAAAAAGGCGATGTCATCTTCATTCGCTTGATAAGCTTCCTTACAGCTGCAAAGCGTACGAATGAGTCGTTGTGCAAGTATTCCGACGCATGCGTCAGAGAAGTTGACCGGGTCTAAGCCTAAATCCAACAATCGAGTGATAGTTTCAGGTGCAGAGTTAGTATGCAGAGTAGATAACACTAAGTGCCCGGTTAGTGAGGCTTCTATGCCTGCATGCGCGGTTTCTTTATCACGCATCTCACCTATCAGAATAATGTCTGGGTCGGCACGCAAAAACGCGCGAAGCGCATTAGCAAAGGTAAAGCCAATTTTAGGGCTAACCTGCACCTGTTGTAGGCCTGCTTGGGTAATCTCTACAGGGTCTTCGGCGGTCCAAATTTTCTTGTCTGGCGTGTTTAAGTAGCCAAGTATTGCGTGCAATGTTGTGGTTTTACCCGAACCGGTTGGTCCTACTACCAGCATGATACCGTGTGGCTTTTTGATCATGCTTTCAATCATCCCCATATTACGGGGTGACAAGTTCATTTTTTCAATGGGCATGGCGCCGCCGGTAGCCAAAATCCGCATGACTACGCCTTCACCCGCAACGGTTGGAATAGTCGCCACTCGGACTTCTACCGCCTGACCGCTTAGCTTAAACGCAAGCTTGCCATCTTGTGGAATACGTTTCTCAGCAATGTTCAGGCTCGACATTATTTTAATACGGGCAATAACGGCGTTGTGGTGCGAAGCTGGAACCTGATTTATGTCTCTGACCACACCATCAACACGCATCCGCACTCGCGTGGGCGCGCCTTTTTCGGGGTCGATGTGGATATCTGACGCATTCAAACGCTTAGCGTCTTGCAATATTCGACTCACCAAACGCACAACCGCCGGTGCATCTTCAGCTAAGTCGTCGCTTTGGTCCTCTAACTCATCACCGGTAGTGCCGATTTCGTCGAGAATGTCGTCCATGTCGCCAGGACCAGAACCGCCAACATTCTCTCCAAGATACTGAAGAATATGATTTGGCAAACCTACGGCAATATCATAGCTATCGATACCAAGTGCGCTTTCGATTTCCATCAAAAGTGCTGCATTGTTAGGTTCGGCCATTAACACGACAGCGTTTTCATGTGCGTCAGCAATAACGGCAACAAAATTTCGTTTCAAATAAGAAAGGTTGAGGCGACTGTTGCTCTGATACATGTGATATGTGTCGGGCAAGTAGTCAATAAACGGTACCTGATAATGTACTGACAGCGCACTTCCAATGTCTCTCTCGCCTACACGATGCTCAGTGTTAAGCTTCGCGACTATTTGTTTAACATCAGCTAGCTTCACGACCTCTTGGATGACGCTTTCAGATACTAAGCCGCGTAATACCAAATAATCGAAGGGGTTTTTAGTGCCGCCGAGCTCGTAGCGAAACTTGTCGCCGAGCATATCACCTATTTGCATACCCATTTCAAGGTCTTGCTGGTTATAGTCGCCGCCCTTTTTGTTGATGATTTGCATAACGCCCATCATCACCCCAGCATTCATAACTGGGATACACAGGATATTTTCTGTTTTAAATTTACTTGCACGGTCAAACTTTTTGTCGAAGCGCAGACGCTGATGAATATTCAGCAACTGCATATCGTCGTAAGGGTCATTAATAATAAGCGGCTGTTGCGACATCGCCACATAACCGGCGATAGATGCCGGGCTAATTGGCACTTTAATTTCGCGTGTTTCAGCACCTGTTTTATAACGGGCGACCAAGTCTTGCTGCTGTGCGCGTTTTTGGAATAGCGACATTCGCGAAGCGCCAAAGGCTTCCAAAATAAGTGGCTCGAGCTTCTCGTAAGCTGCCATCAAATTAGGAAACTCTTTTAATTGCTTCTGTAAAGCTTGCAACAAAGGAGAGTTAGGAGCGCTATCGAACATATAAAGTCAACATTCCAATCGTAAATTAATAAATTTGGCTAGTAGATATATCGGCAGAGACAATTAATTGATTAATTATCATATATGCATAAATCCATTAAGCCTATCTTTTCCTTAAACAATGTGTCCACATCTTATTACGTTTTTTCTTAGCGTCGCTTGTTCAGATATACATCTTTGCTTCAGCAAGCTTGTCATCGACGCTTTTTAATCGATGTCATTTAATTCCTTAACATCGTTAACAATGATGCGAGGTGTTTTGCTGGCAGCCGGTTAATCAGTGGCGCTTTGCTAGCTTGTTGTCTTTTCTCTGCTGTTCTTTCTATAAATAAAGAAGCTATAGAAGAAGCTATAAAGGAAGAAGGCCAACAAAGAAGCTGGCATAATAAGAGAACAAAACTCAGCTTACACCTGTTCATGTTATCAGTTTTGATTAAAAAATACACAAATTAACGGGTGATATTGAATTTTGTAAATACTCAGGCCTAAATCTGCATTAGTTCTTGTCAATATGTCAAATCTCTG
Organism: Glaciecola siphonariae; assembly: GCF_042652645.1. Classification (NCBI taxonomy): domain Bacteria; kingdom Pseudomonadati; phylum Pseudomonadota; class Gammaproteobacteria; order Alteromonadales; family Alteromonadaceae; genus Glaciecola; species Glaciecola siphonariae. Next base: position 378,879 of record NZ_JBHSGU010000005.1, on the reverse strand, counting down.
TATAATTCGCGCCCACTGTCCAAAGCAACTGTTGTAATAAAGAAGCCCAAGGACGTGTTTAGCGGGTGTTTGTCTAGGTCAATCAGTGCCTTCTCATGGTTTATACAACCTGAAGTGTCACTCCTTTAGAAAGCACCGCGCGACGTATTCATTTATGTGTTTCGATGTATAAATGAACACTAGCACGCTAACTATGAACAGGATCCCGATTGGGGATCACCGGTTTACGCACATCTTTTCAGCCTAATTTCAAACGAAATAAAGGGGCGTGAAAAGATGAATTTTTTTGTTCTTTCGATTGGAGCTTAATCGATGCCAAATCAAAGAATTCGTATTCGTTTAAAAGCGTTTGATCACAAGTTGATCGATCAGTCTACAGCGGAAATCGTTGAAACAGCTAAGCGCACTGGTGCTCAGGTAAGTGGTCCTATTCCACTTCCTACGCGCAAAGAGCGTTACACTGTGTTGATTTCTCCGCACGTAAACAAAGACGCGCGTGATCAATACGAAATCCGCACACACAAGCGTTTAGTAGACATCATTGAACCGACTGATAAAACAGTTGATGCTTTGATGAGATTGGACTTGGCCGCCGGCGTTGATGTTCAAATCAGCCTAGGCTAACAAGAGAGGGTAATAACAATGTCGATTGGTCTTATCGGTCGTAAAGTGGGCATGACTCGCATCTTCACAGAAGATGGCGTATCAATCCCTGTGACTGTTATTGAAGCGACCCCTAACCGTGTGACTCAGTTACGTACTCAGGAAGTTGACGGTTACCGTGCACTTCAAGTTACCGCTGGCACCAAAAAAGCAAATCGTGTAAATAAAGCGGCCGCTGGTCACTTTTCTAAAGCTGGCGTAGAAGCTGGTCGCGGTTTGTGGGAGTTCCGTTTAGAAGACGGTGAAGGTAACGAAATGGAAGTGGGCAGTGAAATCACTGTTGAAATCTTCAACGATACCAAAAAAGTGGACGTAGCAGGCACATCAAAAGGTAAAGGTTTCCAAGGCGGTATTAAACGCTGGAACTTCAGCCACCAACGTATGACTCACGGTAACTCACTATCTCACCGTGCACCGGGTTCAATTGGTCAAAACCAATCACCTGGTAAAGTTTTTAAAGGCAAGAAAATGGCCGGTCAGCTTGGTAACAAGCGAGTGACTACCCTGTCTTTAGAAGTTGTACGCGTTGATACTGAAAACAACCTTTTATTAATCAAAGGTGCCGTACCTGGCGCACCTGGTAGTGACGTAATCGTCAGACCAGCTGTTAAAGCGTAACTGGGAGTGAACTGATGGAATTAACATTGAAAGACGCCAAAGGCGCTCTTGAAGTATCAGACGCCACTTTTGGTCGTGAATTTAACGAAGCTCTAGTTCACCAAGTCGTAGTGGCTTACGGTGCTGGCGCTCGTCAAGGTACTAAAGCGCAGAAGACTCGTTCTGAAGTACGCGGTGGCGGTAAGAAGCCATGGCGTCAAAAAGGCACAGGCCGCGCACGTGCTGGTACTATCCGAAGCCCAATCTGGGTTGGCGGTGGTCGTGCATTCGCTGCTAAGCCTCGTAGCTTCGAGCAAAAAGTAAATAAAAAGATGTACCGTGGTGCAATTAAAAGCATCTTATCTGAATTGGTACGTCAAGATCGTTTAATCGTAGTTGAGAAGTTTGGTGTAGATACGCCTAAAACTAAAGAGCTACTGGTTAAACTAAATGAATTAGAACTGAAAGACGTATTAATTGTAACGGCTGAAGTAGATGAGAACTTGTTCTTAGCTTCTCGTAACCTTTACAAAGTAGACGTACGCGACGTTCAAGGCATTGACCCGGTAAGCCTAATTGCTTTTGAAAAAGTAATGATGACTACCGACGCAGTGAAAGCACTTGAGGAGGCCTTAGCATGAACCAAGAGCGTTTATTAAAAGTGCTAGTAGCACCTCATGTTTCTGAAAAAGCTACCTTAGCTGCTGAAGGCGCAAATACATTTGTGTTTAAAGTTGTTAAAGATGCGAACAAAGCGGAAGTGAAAGCAGCAGTTGAATTGTTGTTTGAAGTAGAAGTTGAAAATGTTCGTACCGTTAACTGCAAAGGCAAAACTAAGCGTTATGGCCAGAACTTTGGCAAGCGTAGCGATTGGAAGAAAGCTTACGTTTCACTTAAAGAAGGCCAAGACATCGACTTCGTCGGTGCCGGTGAGTAAGGGGATTAGACATGCCATTATTGAAAGCTAAACCTACTTCTGCTGGTCGTCGTCACGTTGTTCAGGTAATCAACCCTGACCTACATAAAGGTGCACCATACGCTCCATTGCTAGAAAAAAATAGCAAGAGCGGTGGTCGTAACAACAACGGTCGTATCACAGTTCGTCATATCGGTGGTGGTCATAAGCAACACTATCGTGTAATTGACTTTAAACGTAACAAAGACGGCATTCCAGCCAAAATTGAGCGTTTAGAATATGATCCAAACCGCTCTGCGAATATTGCACTTGTGCTATATGCAGACGGTGAGCGTCGCTACATCTTGGCTCCTAAGGGCGCACAAGCGGGCAACGCAATCCAATCTGGTTCTGGTGCACCTATTAAACCTGGTAATGCTATGGCAATGCGTAACATTCCAGTAGGTACAACAGTACACGCGATTGAAATGAAGCCTGGCAAGGGTGCACAAATTGCACGTTCTGCTGGTGCGTATGCACAAATCTTAGCGCGTGAAGGCACTTATGTGACACTTCGTTTGCGTTCAGGTGAAGTGCGCAAAGTATTAGCTGACTGCCGTGCAACTATCGGTGAAGTAGGTAATGCAGAGCACATGCTTCGTTCACTAGGTAAGGCTGGCGCTACTCGCTGGCGTGGTGTTAGACCAACAGTTCGTGGTGTTGCCATGAACCCGGTTGATCACCCGCACGGTGGTGGTGAAGGTCGTACTTCTGGTGGTCGCCACCCAGTAACACCTTGGGGTGTTCCTACCAAAGGTAAGAAAACCCGAAGCAACAAGCGTACTGATAAACTTATCGTACGTCGTCGAAACAAGTAAAAGCGAGGATTCACCATGCCACGTTCTCTCAAGAAAGGTCCTTTTATTGACCTGCACTTGCTGAAGAAGGTAGAGGCTGCAGTGGAAAAAGGCGACAAGAAGCCAATTAAAACTTGGTCTCGTCGTTCTATGATCATCCCAGATATGATTGGGTTGACCATTGCGGTCCATAACGGTCGCCAACACGTTCCTGTATTTGTCAGTGACGAGATGGTAGGCCACAAGTTGGGCGAATTTGCGCCTACGCGTACTTACCGTGGCCATGTCGCGGATAAGAAAGCCAAACGTTAAGGAGACAATAATGGAAGCATTAGCTAAACACCGTTTTGCTCGTACGTCGGCTCAAAAAGCACGCTTAGTTGCAGATCAAATTCGTGGATTGCACGTTGAAAAAGCGTTAGAGCTTTTGACGTACAGCCCTAAGAAAAGCGCAGCGCTAGTCAAGAAAGTTCTTGAGTCTGCCATTGCGAATGCTGAAAACAATGAAGGCGCAGATATTGACGAGTTGTCAGTAGCTAAAATCTTTGTTGATGAAGGCCCAACTATGAAGCGTATTAAGCCACGTGCCAAAGGCCGTGCTGATCGCGTATTTAAGCGTAGCAGTCACATTACCGTGATTGTCGCGGATAACTAGGAGTAGATTATGGGACAGAAAGTTCATCCTACCGGTATACGCCTGGGTATCAGCAAACCATGGACATCGACCTGGTACGCAAATACTGCAGAGTATGCCGACAATTTATATAGCGACCACCAAGTTCGTCAGTATCTGACTAAAGAACTTAAAAACGCTTCACTTTCTAAGATTGTGATTGAGCGTCCAGCTAAAAGCATTCGTGTGACTATTCACACTGCTCGCCCTGGTGTGGTTATTGGTAAAAAAGGTGAAGACGTAGAAAAACTTCGCAATCACATTACTAAGCTTGCCGGTGTGCCAGCTCAAGTAAACATTGCAGAAGTACGTAAGCCTGAACTTGATGCACAACTAGTAGGCGATTCAATATCTAGCCAACTAGAGCGTCGTGTTATGTTCCGTCGTGCTATGAAGCGTGCGGTACAAAATGCAATGCGTTTAGGTGCATTAGGTATAAAAGTAGAAGTAAGTGGCCGTTTAGGTGGCGCTGAAATCGCACGTAGCGAGTGGTATCGTGAAGGTCGTGTACCTTTGCATACATTCCGTGCTGATATCGATTACGCGACATCTGAAGCATTAACCACTTACGGGATCATTGGCGTTAAAGTCTGGATCTTCAAAGGTGAAGTGTTAGGTGGATTACCACTTGAACAAGAGCAGCCAGCTCAAGCACCTAAGAAGAAAGGCCGTAACGCTAAGCGAGAGGGCTAATCATGTTACAACCAAAGCGTACGAAATTTCGTAAAATGCATAAAGGTCGTAACCGTGGTCTTGCTGTTGCGGGTAGCAAAGTAAGCTTCGGCACTTTTGGCCTTAAAGCTATTGGCCGTGGTCGCATGACCGCTCGCCAAATCGAAGCGGCACGTCGAGCAATGACTCGTCATGTTAAGCGTCAAGGTAAAATTTGGATTCGAGTTTTTCCTGACAAGCCAATTACTCAAAAGCCTCTTGAAGTTCGTCAAGGTAAAGGTAAGGGTAACGTTGAGTATTGGGTTTGCCAAATTCAACCAGGCCGTGTGTTATACGAGATGGAAGGTGTTCCTGAAGCGTTAGCACGTGAAGCCTTTGAATTAGCTGCAGCTAAATTGCCGTTTAAGACAACCTTTGTAACTCGGACGGTGATGTAATGAACGCGACTGAACTTAAAGAAAAGAGTGTAGAAGAGTTGAATGCTGAATTGTTAAGCTTGCTTAAAGAGCAATTTAACTTACGCATGCAGCACTCTACCGGTCAGCTTGAAAAAACTGACCAACTTAAAACGGTACGTCGTAGCATCGCACGTGTTAAAACTATTTTAACTCAGAAGGCTGAATCGTAATGAGTGAACAGAAAATCCGTACACTACAAGGCCGTGTATCAAGCAACAAAATGGATAAAACCATCACGGTTGTGGTAGAACGTTTTGTTAAGCACCCGATTTACGGGAAGTTTATTAAGCGCTCAACTAAGATGCACGCTCACGACGAAGCTAACGTGTGCAACGAAGGCGATATCGTCACTATTACAGAATGTCGTCCTTTGTCTAAGAACAAAACTTGGACTTTGGTAGACGTAGTAGAGAAAGCTCGCGAAGTTTAATATAAACTGAATTGAGTCTTAAAAATTAGAAACGCTGTCCTTTTGGATGGCGTTTTTTTTTGCTGAAATTTAATGACCGTGCTTGAGCAATAGTTCACTTAATTATCAGTTGTTCGCCCAAAGCCTTCTGCCACTATTGCATAGTCATTGCTTTCCACTTATTCTTTAGTAGCGATGAGTTAGTACACGGATGGTAATTCAATCTTCAGGCATTCGTCTGTGACAAACGTCATTCAATTTTGTCTCCAACATAGAAGGCTGCATGCATTTATTCTTTTTCCCAGACTACACATCTACCAATCCTTATCAACGATTGCTGTACTGTGAGTGTGCCGAAAATAATCTGACCACCTCTTATGCCGATATTACCAGTGCCATTGCCTTTTTAAGAGAGCATGCGGGCGAGCAGGCGATATTTCATTTGCACTGGCAAAATGTGATCACTGGTGTTGCTCAAAGTGCTCATGAGCATCGCATTTTGGCCAAGGCTTTTTTGAGCGAGTTAGCAATATTTAAGGGGCTAGGCGGAAAGGTCGTTTGGACTATCCATAATAAACTGCCACACGATGTTAAATTTAAGCGCGCTGAGTTGGAGTTTCATCAGAGCCTGTCGAATGCCGTTGATGTTATTTTACTGCATGATGAAAACACCTTCGCGCTGATTAACCAGACCTATGCCATTGCTCCTTCAAAGGTGCGATACATCAAGCATGGTCACTACATCGACGTTTACGCCAACGAGCTTTCACAATCTGAAGCCCGAGAGAAACTGTCGATACCTAACGACCATTTTGTGTATTCCTTTATTGGGCAGTTGCGCCCCTACAAAGGCTTAGACGATTTTGTTGATGCATCTTATGGCCTCACACATCAAGAGAGAGTGAGTGGCTTAATTGCGGGTAAACCGGTGTGGCCTTATCACATAGGCAAAGTGAATCAAATGTGCAGTGCGCTACCGCATTTGCATGTGTTTGAAACCTACATTGCCGATATTGACTTACAACTATATTTGAACGCGTCGGATGTACTAGTATTTCCTTACAAAGAAGTCCTAACCTCAGGCAGCATTATATTAAGTTTGTCGTTTGGCAGGCCTGTAGTCATCCCCAAAGTTGACAGTTTTAGGGCGTGGTTTGATTTACCCTTTGTTTTTACCTACGAGCAAGAGGGTGTTCATGGATTAGAGCATGTACTTAAAGAGGTCAGTAAAGTCTCTCGCCCTGAACTTGCTCTGTTAGGTGAGCAAGCGTTTGAATTTGCAAAAACACTCGATTGGCAAGAGTCTAGCCAGCAATTAGTGGCGCTAGCAAAAACAATCTTAGCGCAGAAACATAATGAATATATTGCCGAATATGAGAACAAGCGCGTTAATCTAAGTTGCAACAATACCGTTGAGCAACCGTCGGATGACGACATCGCAGTATGTGTAGTTAACTTTTACTCTCATGCACAGGTACGCGCACTTAGCCGTTCGATAAGCATGGCTACCAAGAAAAGCGTTAAACTCTTTGTGCTCGACAATTCGGTAGATGAACAAGAATACATTGCACTGTGTTCAAATCCTTATATTGATTACAGCTTTAAAAGCGCATCTAATTTAGGATATGCCAGTGGCAATAATGCGCTTATTAGTATTGCAAAAGCCAAAGGCTTCAAAATATTCAGCATACTCAACCCCGACATTGAAATACGCGACGATGTATTTTCCGCGCTTACGCAAAACATCGTCGAGCAAGCCAATGCAATATACTCCCCGCTCATTTTGCGAAACAATCAAAGCATCTCTTTTTTCAAAGCAAGTATTCGCTCTAACGATGGCAAGCTTGAGATTGAGCATGAACTCGATGGTGCACCTAAAGACTTTGCACCTAAAGGCATGTTTGAAAGCGATACCCTGAACGGGTGCGCCTTGTTTTTTCATGCCGATATAATAGAGCGTTATGGCTATATTCCTGAAGATTACTTTTTGTACTTTGAAGAAACCGACTGGACAAGCAGTGCCAAGCAACAAGGCGCTCAGCTATTGGTAAATTCACGGGTGTCGCTGCTGCACTTAAAAGAAAGTCAGGCAGGCGGTGTACCAAGCCTGTCTTACGTCTATTACTTGCTGCGTAATGCACTGCATTTTGCTCGTAAACATAATTACGACATCGGCAAAACAGAAGCTAAATACAAAAGCAGTTTTGTTAAACCATGGGTAGAAGTGCTGAACAAACGAGCGCCTCGTTTAGTGGCCTGTTTTAAAGCAGTTTGCCAACTTGCTTTCGAGCATGGATACGATGGCGTTAAGGGCGAGCAAGATTTTTTATCTCAAATTCATCGGCTGTCGGATTATAAAGGTAAACCCGATGGCTATATTGAAGCGCGGAGTAAAAAAGGCTTAGTAGGCTGGGCAGTAAGTGATGCAGGGGTAAATGCAGCGCCTGCCGAAATACTGGTGCTGATCAACCAGCGTTTTGTAAAGTCTTTTACTTGCGACAAGCGACGCGATGATATGAATCAGCTTGGCTACAACGTGCAAGCCGGCTTTGATATTGACATTCAGCATGCATTTAATGCCAATAATGTTGAGCTAATCAACGCGGTTTCGCTTAAAAAATTAGGTAAGCTAGGGGGCTTTTTGCAAACGCCGTCAAAGCCTTATCAGTACACCATCAAAAAGCGCTTCCAACTCAATCAAGTCAAAGGTTTTATCGATGGGTACAGCGACGGCAAATTAGTGGGCTGGGCATGTGACAGCGAGCATCCAGATATTCCGGTTGAACTTGAGCTATTTATTAACGACTCGAGCGCGGCGATTGCGATTGCCTCTCATTTTAGGCCAGAGCTTGCTAGGCAAAAAGGCATCAACGAAAACTGTGGTTTTGTTTTTCATATCGACCCGGCAATGATGAAAAAGAAAGCTAGTGAGTGCGTGATCAGAGTGCGTGGTCGGCCCGGGATTTTATTGTCACGTAGTTTTGAATTAAGAAAAAATACCAAAAACTTTGATACCAAAATCGAGCTCCAAAGCTTTTTTAAATGGTCGTACGTAAACGGCATGACGCCCTACGGTGTGTTCGAGCGCTCTAAAACCCTCAAAGCTCAAATTAAAGCGCAAAAACTCAGCCTTATTGAGCAGGCAGCCTATCTTTGTGATGCTAATAATAGCAACTACCCTCTAGTTTCGGTGATCATGCCTGCGTTTAATCGACAATCAGAAATTAAGATGGCGATTACGTCTTTGTTTAATCAGTCGTACACGCGCTACGAATTGATTGTGATAGACGACGGCAGCACCGACGAAACCGCAAACGTGGTAGAGGAAATTTGCAGAAACAACGCCCAAGCGCAAACGATTAACTTAATAAAACAGCCCGTGAATCTCGGCGTGTCGGCCGCTCGTAATGCTGGGCTGAAAGCCTCTAAGGGCGACATAATCGCGTATCTCGACACCGACAACGAATGGGATGCTGACTATTTGGCTATTGCCGTTGATCATTATCTCAAACATCCTGAGGCTGAATCGGCTTATGCAGGGCAAGAGGTTTGGTATGTAGACCCTTATAATCAGCAAGAATTTAGAACCAATATTCGCCTACTACCCTTTAACCGCTCCTCTTTAGAAAACGGTAACTTTATAGATTTAAACGTATTTAGTCACACCCGCAGCGCCTTGGAAAAATATGGCATTTTCAGAGAAGATATGCGGCGTTTAGTCGATTGGGAATTAATTTTAAGATATACCGAACAGCGCCCACCAGTTTTTATTCCGGCCTTGCTGAATAAGTACTATGTTGGCCTAGCTGACAATCAAATTACCACTGTTGAGCCATACGAGAGCAATATTTTGAAGTTGCTGGAGGCGGTTAAATGATGCAGGTATTTGTGTTTTTTGAATCAGCCAAGCGGGCGATGCGCGTTTATAATGCGCTGAATGTAAAGCTTGACGACAACACAGCAGGTTTGGATATTCGTCTGTTCCCGAACAAACGCTTAACGCAAAGTGAGCGCACGATGCTTAGCTCTGTGTCGGCGCAAATTGCGAGCAGTAGTGATTTAGAGCAAGCCTTCAAAGCCGCGTCGGAGCAGCTCGATATAAATAAAGAGCTTATTATTGTGCGCGATAACATTGTGCCACTTTCTAACTGGTTCACCACACTGACGAACATGAAAAGCCGCTATCGCTCTATGCAATCTTGCTTTGGCAGGTGGTATTTAGCGCCTATTGAAGGGCGGGGCGTGGTGAGTAACGCTAGGCTTGGTTTTAAGTTTTTTGATGCAACACCTCGGGCAATTGCAGATCACGTAGTAGATTTATGCTCGCCTTCGGCGGACCATGCCCGCGCGGTTACACGCTTTCCTTTGTTTTTTAACTGGTTTAGCGAGTCGATGGCATCATCACTTAAAGAAGCACTAAAAAGCTGTGAATCTTTTGATGGCTTAGAGGATGCGATTGCGCAGTTATACGAAGATGAAAACACGCAGTATTTGTATCTTCCCGATATTGAAAGTATTGACCAAGCACTGCTTGAATGAGCCTAGCTTGAGTCAGTTAATTATGCAGAGTCGAGCTAACTTTTGACGCCATCACAACAACCACAACGATCATTTCATGGCTTTATTGAGCAGGCACGAGCAGGCGTTTTGTATGGCTGGGCGGCTGCAAGAGAAGATGATCAAGCGCTCTCTATTATAGTATTGGCCGATGGCGTAAAAATAGGCGAGGGCCTAGCCAATGTATATCGAGAAGATTTAAAAACTAACGGCATTCATCAAGGTCGTCATAGTTTTAAGATTACCCTCGATATTGACCCAGCCATTGCTATGGACGCTGCGCTAGTATTAATAGAAGGTCATTCGCTTAGTCCAATCACGACCAATCAGTTTAGGCTGCAATACCGGCCCTTAAGTTTTCGAGCTAGGTTTAGCGGCATCACAAAGGGCTATTTGTACGCTGAGTTAGACGGCGGTGCGGCTGAGGATTTAAGTCGATTTTCCTTATTAATTGATGAAACTCAGCAAGTGGCCGCCAGCGCGAACATTCCTGCTAGCAATAACACTATTCGCTTTTTATTACCTAATCATTTGGCCGACAAGCATCACCATCTTTTTCAGTTAATAAGCAAAGGCACACCGCTAGCTTTAGCTACGGCAACTTACATTGTTGACCCTATTGTGACAGCTTGGGAGAATTTAAAACACTCTTATAACGAGCCTGGATTTTTAGGTTTAGCACGCAGCGCAGATGCCCGTTACGAATCCCTCAAGTATCAAACTGATGCAGCAACGGCCTCACAAGATTACAGCTATTTTCCCAACATAGTTCGCGCACACGATGTGCTATGCCAAAGCTATCAAGCACGAAGCGACTTCCCAAAGCTTAGCTTAGTAGCGCAAGCGAGCCCACTTGTATCGGTAATTGTTGTTGCCTCAGGAGACTTTGCGCGCACATATCATTGTATTGCGTCTTTAATATTGGCATTTAACAAAACGCCCTTTGAAGTGATACTAGCCGACAACGCTTGCGAGGATAAAACCGCACAGGCTGAAAGTTATATCGAAGGACTTGTTGTATCGCGTCAAAAACAGAGAGTGAGTTATGCCGCATTGTGCAATCAAGCAGCATCTCTTGCCTGCGGACAATATCTTATTTTTGTAGATGATTCAGCCGAAGTAAGTTCGTATTGGATTGATGAACTCATCGCCCCCATGCAAAGCAATGCCAACATCGGTTTAACGGGCCCTAAAGTGACCAATGCAAAAGGCCAATTGGCCGCAGCGGGCAATATTGTGTGGGCCAATGGCGAAGTTGATAAAGTGGGGCAGGGCGATAACCCCTTAGCGCCCGAGTACAATTATAATCGCTACGTAGATGCGCTTGGGCCACAAGTACTTTGTATTCGCAAAACCCTGTGGGAGCAGTTACGGGGCTTTGGTGAAGCAGAGGCTTGCTCTTCATTAGAGCTATCTGCAGTAGAGTTATCGTTAAAAGCCAAAGCTGCAGGTTTTAACACCTACTACAGCCCCTTTTCGCAAGTCCTGCTGTGGAATGGCGAAACCTTGCAAGAGCAAAGCGCAGTTGAGCCTTTGCGGGTAGCTCACAAATGGCTTGAGATGCTTGAGAACAATGGTTCTGCCAAAAATCGCAATGTGGCACTGCAAAAAGATCGTGAGGTATCTAGCAGGGTCTTAATTATTGACTATATTTCACCCGACACAAGTCGAGACGCCGGCAGTTATGCCATGCTCCAAGAGATGAAACTCATGCAAGCAATGGGCGCAAAGCTCACCTTCTTACCCGAAAACATGGCCCACTTTGGCAAGCTTACTAGCAAGTTGCAGCGTATGGGTGTTGAAGCGATTTATGCGCCGATGTATATGTCGGTAGGGGAGTTTTTACAAAAACGGCTTGCGGAGTTTGATGCGGTTTATATATTGCGCTACTACGTAGCCGAAAAGTATATCGACTACATTCAAGCAAAATCGCGGGCCAAGGTGCTGTTTAACAATGCCGATTTACATTTTTTACGCGAGATGCGATTAGCAGAAAACAAACCCAACGACGCTGCATTGATGGAAAAAGCCATACAAACCCGAGCAGCCGAATTAGAAGTGTGCAAAAAAGCCGATGCGGTGCTTTGCTACAACCCCATTGAACACGAGGTGATCGCCTCTTTTATTGGCGGGCGTGAAAAAATGTATATCACGCCATGGGTTTTAGAGCCTAAAGCACAGTTTACAAGCTTTACCGAGCGCAGCGGCATATCCTTTTTAGGTAGCTTTACTCACAACGCAAATTTAGAAGCCCTAGAGTACCTATGTAACAGCATAATGCCCGCGCTTTACAAGGCACGCCCCGACATTATTTTATACGTGTATGGCAGTAAAATGCCCGCAAACATGAAGCAGCTTGAATGCGACAACATCAAAATGCTTGGTTTTGTGGAGTCTTTAGATAGCGTATTTTTAGAGCATAAAGTATTTATCGCGCCTCTGTTATCTGGTGCGGGAATAAAAGGCAAGGTACTCGAAGCGATGTCGTACAAGCTACCCACTGTACTGACCGATGTTGCAGCCGAAGGAACCGGCCTCGTAAACGAACAGAGCTGCTTACTGGCGAATTCAGTAGAGCTATGGGTGGAACAAATTATCCGCTTATACGACGATGAGATGCTGTGGAATAAGCTTGCTACTCAGGCAGGCAAGTTGGTTGAGGAGCGCTACTCTTTTGAGCATGGTTTAGAGGCGATGAAGGGGATTTTTGATGGGGTTTTGGTTTAGCTAGGGGTTTTAAGTAAGTTTTAATATTCTAAATAAGGGCTATTAATTGCTTTTTGTCGCTTAATAGCATATCTAAAGGCTTTTAATTTAACTGTCCTTATAAAGTCTGTTATGCTACTTTTAAGTTTTAATATACTTCGTAAGGGCTTTTATGACGGTTGCAGAAATCGCCGAGCTCATCGGCAGCAGAGTCAAACAATACCGATTAAATAGAGACTTAACGCAAGAAGACTTAGCTACTCTAGCATCGCTCTCGCTAAATGCTATTAAAAAAGCTGAAGCAGGTAAAAGTACTCTAGAGACTTACGTGTCGATTATGAAAGCTCTAGATCTTACCGAGCAATTTCTAAGTGCATTCCCCGATTATGGCGTGTCTCCTATTCAACTGCTAAAAGCTAAAGATAATCAAAAGAAACGCGCAAGTGGTAAAACAGTGATTCAAACTTTAAATGAAGAGGAGTTAGACTGGTAGTTGCGACCATAGAAGTTAACTATACTAGCTGTTGGTACAAGTGCAGGTGGGGCAAGACCTAAAGCCGTTCTGGCTTTTGACGACGATTTCAAAACCGTTCGGTCTGGGCAAGGAGAAGTACCACCGGGCTATACGCACTACTTGCTTAAGTTTGACGGTGTAAAGGAGCGTGACCCGACAGAGCAAACTTTTGGTGATCCACTCGGTTATGGTGCAATGGAGTATGTTTACTATTTGATGGCTAGCGAGGCTGGTATCAATATGATGCCATGCCGTTTACTTGAAGAGGGTAATCGTCGCCATTTTATTACCAAACGTTTTGACCGAGTTGGTAATGAAAAAGTTCATGTACAAACACTTACTGCCATGGCTCATGTTAACTATCAAGATGTGGGAAAGTATTCTTATGAAGAACTCTTTAAAGTTGCAAGAGAGTTGCGTCTACCAAAAGAGGATGCCTTGGAGCTGTTTCGCCGTATGGTGTTTAATCATGTAGCAACCAACCATGATGATCATAGTAAAAATTTTGCATTTATGTTGGTGCAAAACAAATGGCGGCTAACGCCAGCTTACGATGTTGCTTTTAGTTACAAGCCAGGCAATCCTTGGGTAGAACAACACTGGATGAAGTTAAATGGCAAACGCTCTGGCCATACGAGAGCTGATTTTAAAGCGTTAGCACAAATTCATTTGCCAAAAATTTCAGGAAAGGATATCGATGATATTATAGATAGGGTTGTTGAGGCGGTTTCCAAATGGCCTGAACTCGCTAAAAAGCATGGTGTTCCGGTACCTCTTGCCAAAAGTATTGGAAAAAATATACACCTAAACAACTACAATTAGAGCTCAAAGAAAAAATCAAAGCGCATTTATAACTGCAGTGGATTTAGCTATTTGGCAGGATCAGCTGACAACACCAACTAGCAAAAGAAGAAGTTAGCTCTTTCCCGTAGGTATTTAACTTTGCTTGCGTTTGCGGCATTTTCGCCCATGTATCGATACCGGCAATAAAGGCCTCACCATTGTTGTATCCAAACAAAATCGGCTCCCCTCCAGCTTTTATATATTCATTACTGGCCCATATGCCATCAGAGCAAATTAAGCTCATATGAGGGTAACGCAACGTATCCCAAAGCAGGCCTGAGGTTTTGTGTTTGTATTCGGCTTGGTCGTAAAGCAGCACCAATGCATCACTGAGGGCAAATTGCTGTTCGTATTCGCTTTGGCTCAAAGGCTCCCAATGTACTTTAAGATTAGCGTGTTTATTTACTAAATCGCGAAGCGTATTGCCATGATGCGAGAACGTACTTGCACTTGGCGACTCCTCGTTAAACTGGATAAAAACGTCAATTTCTGGATGTTTGCTGAGTAAGTCTGGCAAACACTGCATTAAAAAATCGATGCCCTTGTCGAACTTCAATGTGCCGATGTATAAAATTACGCGTTTGCGTACTTGTTTAACTCGTGGTGTAGGGCGGGTGTATGTAATTGCTGGGTGCAGCATAAATTGCATATTTGAACATGCGGTAAAGGCATCAATGTAGTCTTGGCAACTTGTGGCTAATTTTACATCTGCTGAAGTCTCTGCTATCGCGTTTTTTAGCAGCGCGAAGGCTAGACGATATCTCACATACCAATGAAAATATTGGAGCTGGTCGGCATTACCTACAAATTGTTTGCCAGGATAAAACATGCCGCATATTAAAATCTTTCCTGCAAAGCTATTTTGAGCATGAAGCAACCATTTGGCTATGCCCAATATATGAAAGCTAAAACAGGAATGAATTAATAGGCTATCTGAATTAGTTATATGCTTAGCTCGATACGCTGCCTGTAACTCACGGCAAAACTGATTGGCTAACTGCTCTTCTTTTTCAGGTGTGAGTGCTTTTAGTTTATTGGTGTAGCAAGGCGTTTCAAACCATGCGCTTGTGTTAGCGCTAAGCAAATCAATATCGGCTATGTGCGATAAGCGCTTTGATGCAAGTATCAGGACCTTAGTTTGCTTCGCGCTTGCTGATTCACAAAGCTCGCGATTCACATTGGCGTGATGCGAGCTTATATCTTCAAAGCCGGGGTCGAGAACCACAATGCGCATTTGCTTTTACCTACTCAGGCAATTTAGCGCTTGCACTTAATTGCGGTTGTCGAGGGTATCGGCTAAATTGCGCATCAGCTGCATCATAGATTCGTCTACATGTCGGCAAATATGGTCCGACATGGCTACCATCATCTCTTTTTGGCTTAGCGTAAATTCATGTATGGAGCTTAAAGTATCATCAACAATTAACTCCAACTCGTTGTGACCCACTTCAAACTTCTGCCAGTTAAGCGAGGCTTCAAAACCATGAAGGCCGTCTCCGTAACCCAATTTTGCAAGGTCTTCGCGCGGCATGTTGCTTGTCATATCTTTAATATCTTTGCCATTAATGCGCAGTGCAAGTTTGCACGATTTAAATTCTTCACCGTGCTTTCTGCAAACCCAACCAGCGATGAGTTGTGGGTTGACTGCATCGATGTGGTATTCAATGTCGGGGTGTTTTTTTGCCACAGCGGCCGTTTCGCTGTTTGTGGTTTGCTTTTTTTTGCCTGAAAGGATGTTTTTCATCGATTTACGACCTTTTCCGCGATACAAATTAATATGGTTGTTGTTTAATATCTAACTCTTTAATCTATATATGGTAAATCAATTTCATACCTTACGCTTGTCTAAAATCGTGTTGATTCTGTAAAAACCACTCATAAGCATCTTCTAAACCTTGCTCGAGTGAAAAAGAATATTCCCAGCCTAAGCTTTTGAGCCTGCTTACGTCCATTAGTTTACGTGGAGCGCCGTCTGGCTTGGTGGTATCAAATTCAATCTCACCTTTAAAGCCTGTAACACGCGCTACGGTTTCTACTAATTCCTTAATGGTGCAGTCAACGCCTGTTCCCACGTTTATGTGGCTTAGCATCGGCTCAGTGTTGGCTTCGTAAATTTCCGGTTCAAGCTCCATTACATGAATAGACGCTGCCGCCATGTCGTCAACATGCAAAAACTCACGCATGGGCTTGCCGCTGCCCCACGCCACGACTTTTGGGTCGTTATTCAGCTTTGCCTCATGGAAGCGCCTTAGCAAAGCAGGGATCACGTGCGAGTTTTCAGGATGAAAGTTGTCGTGAGGGCCATATAGATTGGTAGGCATTACGCTTCGGTAATCTCGTTGATGCTGGCGGCTATACGACTCACATAACTTTATGCCTGCTATTTTTGCAACGGCATAAGGCTCATTAGTAGGCTCTAAAGTACCGGTCAGCAAGGCAGACTCCAACATAGGCTGTTCGGCCAATTTAGGATAGATGCAAGAAGAGCCTAAAAATAGCAGCTTATTTACACCCGCTTTGTGAGCAGAGTGAATGATATTGCATTGAATCATTAGATTTTCGTAAATAAAGTCGGCAGGGTAGGTGTTGTTAGCAACAATGCCGCCAACTTTAGCCGCCGCTAAATACACTTCATCAATATCGTGCGTGTTAAAAAAATCTGCAACTGCTTGTTGATTGCTTAAGTTAAGTTGTGAGCGTGTGCGCAGTACTAACTGCACATCATCTCTTTTTTCTAGTTGCCTGACGATGGCTGAGCCGACCATACCGCGATGGCCTGCTACAAATACTTTTTTCATTTAGAAGTTCTTCCCAATACTTATTTTTGCTTTTTTTGCCCACTTAACTATACGTACGCTTTGTCCTACTTTACTTTATCCCAAAAACTCAGTTCACAAAAAAAGTAACTATTTTTAGTAGATGCAACACGGATATATTGATGATGTTCCAAAAACATTTCAATTTCCTTTAGCTGTTCGTTGGTTAATGCTTCAACAATAATTACAAGTGGCCTATATTTTGTCCAATTGTTCGAGTTAAGTACTTTAAGCTCTAAGCCCTCAACATCAATGCTGAAAAATGTAATATTCTGATTATGTTCCAAATACTTATCCAAAATAGAGGATAGCTTAACAACCTGTACTTTAGTTTTACTGATTAATTGTGTTCTAGTGAGCGCATAGTCAACGCCTGATTCATCAAATGTATTAAAAGCAGGTTCTTTAAAATGATAGTAAACTAAACTAGTCTCTTGATCTGATACTCCAAGTTGAAGGTTGATATCTTTAGGTCTTACTTCATCAAATAGAGACTTCATGTTAGGTGTCGGGTCTATGTTAATTCCATGCCAACCCTTTAAATAATAATGGTAAGTGTTTGAAAAACGTACTGGGTGATGAGCTCCAACATCTACATATAATCCCGCACTCATATAATGGTGTTTCAGAATACGCCTTAGTAAAACGTCTTCGCCTTCTTGTGAAGCAAATACATCAGTAAACGAGGGCAATATACTTTTTTTAAAGTGGGCATAGTTCTCATTGAATAGTTTCTCTCTTGTTGGCTGACTGGCAGGGGTTAACTTTATGCTTTGATCGCGAATTTGTTTTATTCCAGCTGCAAGGAAGCCCGGACTTGCTTGCTGTTTGTGCTTAATAGATATAGACCCTTTGAAGAAAATAGACGTACACCAAAGATAGCTATTAATTGGGCCGGGGCCGGCAAAGTCTACTTGAGTGAAACCTGAAGAACGGAGAAATTCAGTAGTATTTGGAAGCCAGTCAGAGTTATCGAGTAATATTATCCCACCTTCTTTTAAGTACGAGAGCGCAAAAACAGCACACTCAAGTCTACGAAAAATATCTCCGTCAATAGAAATAACGTCAAACTTTTCATTCATCTCATTTATACATTCGCAATAATCAGTTGGAGACTTTAACAAAACGGTTTGATTTTTCAGTTTTTCATCATTGATGTGCTCATACCATTCAGGGTTAGACTCGATGCTAATAACTTTGTATGAGTGTTGCGCAAAAAATAAACTAGACTGTCCGCTTCCCCACTCAAATATGCTGCAGTCACGCAAATCTAGTTGTTGTAGGTAAAAAATAGCACTATAAGTCATCCATGGTATAGGTGAACCATCCTTGTCTACACTCAACCAATTCTCATATGTATTTTTAAAACCATATTCTTGTTCAATGCTTTGCTGTAGTTGACTATTTAATTGCCTTTTAGGTTGAGCAGGACTTTGCTTTTTAATCAAGCTAATCTGTTTGTCTTTAAGCGCCTGAAAAACACTAGATGTGTAGCATTTTTTCACTGCTTCTTTGCTGCCTAGCCAAGTTTCTAGGGTTTGGTGGTATTCAATATCTGAATCAACTCTTTTGATATGGTTCTTTGCTCTTGTAATGTCAGCTTCATCTATACCTTTAGGATGAATCTGAGAGGGAAACTTGGCGTATTTCTTATTGAAAGAGAGGTCAGTTGCAATTTCAGGGGACGTAGTAAGAGCAACTACATCGGTTCGCTTGCCTATCTCATTGTGTACCCAAATATCCGAAGTTGTTTTAATTTGATTAAACTCTTTTAGCAATAACTTAGCAAATGAGGGGTTAATAATGTGAGCAACGTTGCTCATTACAACAGCAGAAACAAAATCTAGCTTGTTAGTAGTTGACAAGTCTATATCGGTTTGTCTTCCTGAGTGGCCTAACCTAATCAATGTTGGAGATTGAGATTTTAGACTAGGCAATTCATGCAATTGATTCGACAGTAATTTAAGACCGCCATTGTAAAAGTAAACATCGTCCTCGCAAATCATGACTGGAGTATCTAAATTAGCAACAATTTTCCAAATTTTCTTGAATGATAACCAGTTTGCGATTTGTTGAGGAATTAAAATATTATTTGTGCAATTGCAATCGTGTTTACCACATCTAAAGCAGTCGGGATATGTTTGCACCTGACCATTTAAATATGCTTCTTGTACTTCTATTGCATCATGAGCAATAGCATCTACAAATGAATAGTTATATAACTCATTTATTTGAAAGTGGGTTCTAACATGCTCCCTTCGAACAACATCTGTTGGCAAAGATAGAACGAAAATATGTGATACATGCTGGCTCAACAATTTAAGTTCCAACCATTCTCAGTATTGTCAAGGTGAAGCACATTTTTACTCTTTAGATAGTGCAACAGTGAATCCATGTTGCTTTAAAAGCGCCACTTGTTTCGCTTGAATTAAATCGTGCTCAACCATTTCGGCGCACATTTCTTCTACAGTGATTTCAGGTACCCAGCCTAACTTCTCTTTTGCTTTTGTAGGGTCGCCTAGAAGAGTTTCAACTTCGGCAGGGCGGAAGTAGCGTGGGTCAACCTTAACAATTACATCACCTTTTCTTACCGCAGGCGCGTTATCGCCCGTCACTTTTACAACGGTGGCAATTTCGTCAACTCCGCTGCCACTGAACTCTAGCTCAATCCCCGCATTTCGTGCCGACATGCGAACAAATTCTCGTACCGAAATTTGTTTGCCAGTTGCAATAACAAAGTCTTCAGGCTGCTCTTGTTGAAGCATCATCCATTGCATTCTTACATAATCTTTAGCATGACCCCAATCGCGCAGCGCATCCATGTTACCCAAATATAAGCAGCTTTCAGCACCTTGAGCGATATTGGCTATGGCGCGTGTAATTTTGCGGGTTACAAAGGTTTCACCACGGCGTGGAGATTCGTGGTTAAACAAAATGCCGTTACAAGCGTAAATACCATAGGATTCGCGGTAGTTGACGGCAATCCAGTAAGCGTACATTTTGGCAACCGCGTAAGGTGAACGTGGGTGGAACGGTGTGGTTTCTTTCTGTGGTATTTCTTGCACTTCACCGTAGAGTTCTGATGTAGACGCTTGGTAAAACTTTGTTTTCTTTTCGAGGCCTAAAAAGCGGATTGCTTCGAGTAGGCGCAAGGTGCCAAGTGCATCTACGTCGGCGGTGTATTCTGGCGCTTCGAAAGAGACCGCAACGTGTGATTGTGCACCGAGGTTGTAAACTTCATCGGGCTTTACTTCGCGCATTATGCGAATTAGGTTAGATGAATCGGTTAGGTCGCCGTAATGGAGCTTGAATCGAGCGTTTTCGATGTGTACGTCTTCGTAAATGTGGTCGACTCTTTGAGTGTTAAACAATGAGGCACGGCGTTTTATTCCGTGGACTTCGTAGCCTTTATCCAATAAAAATTCGGCTAAATATGAGCCATCTTGGCCGGTTACACCGGTTATTAATGCTTTTTTCATTAATCAATTTCTCTTTTTTCTTAAAAATAAGTCGAACCGGGTATTGCTAAATATTACAAGCATTGGCTCCACATGATTTCACTGTTCAAATTTTAAATACGCATAAACCTCAATGTCTTGAGCGCTTTACTACCTTATACACATCATCTCATGCTAAGAATATCAATAACAGCAGAACTAAACCAACGCGGTCCTAATCAGCATTTTTTGCATTTTGCAAAAAAATGCAAGGCAGTATTGTTTTAGTTATATCGTGGAGTAAACTGAGTTTGTTTTCTTTACCCTTTTGATTCAGATAGAGGATAGGAATACTTCTATGCTAGTGCCTGCGGTTTTTTGAGTTTTAATAAAAATAAACTTATGTCGGTGAGAAATAATCATGTTTTGGTGACCAACTTAAACTGGCAAATCGAAAGCGTGTTTTATTGTATATCCATAATCACTGTGTGGCTAATTCTTGCACCTGTGCGACACTTTCAAGCATATGCATGTTGAGCCATTTATATCTTCCTGTGCGATTAAATCGCTTTATATAAAAGTTTTGTGTTGGCTTGCCAGGCTGTATATAGAGCAACGTAATTTGGTGATTATATGCCCACATCACAAGTCCATTTGAATCGAGCCTGGCTATGACTCACTGGAAGCATCAATGTACATATATTGCCGAAGAATTATCCCATTCTGACTTCTTAACAGAAATTCAAAAGCACGCTTTTACTCTGTGTGTTCAAGGTGGTGGGTTAGACCCCAGCCCTAAAGCATGGTTAACTCTTTTATATGGATGTGTACCTATTATTCGATCAACGCCTTTAGACGATGCATATAAGCTACTTGACGTCATTATCGTTGAAGAATGGGAAAAAGACACGTCGGATAGTGCTAAATTGCACCAATGAAATAAGACTCATCTAGAACGTCGAAATAGTAAAAGTTATAATGACGAACGGCGCTATAGACTGACAATAAATTTTTGGTGGCGAATTATTTCATCAGGAACGCCAGTGAAAGACGTGGCGAGGCTTTAAGAAATAATGCGTAAGCAGATAACACCAGAAAGCGATGATGCTGCCATGAAAAAGACGAAATAAGTATTTTCGTTTTTAGATAATGTATATTTTGGCTTTTTTTGGATTTGGTGGAAAGTCTGTTGCGGCTTCATAAGGGTGGTCGTATATGTTGATCTGTTTTATAATTAAAACAACTTAAGAAAGCAGCGATGAATTATTTCGAACATTTCTACGCAATGTACTTTTCCCTTCACATGGACAAATTACTAGAGACTCGAACATTTTGAGTACGCCTATCTAATCGAGAAAGGATTCGAATTAAATCTTAAGTGATTATGGAAATTGACAAACTTTTGCATTCAATAATGCAATATTAACAAGCGCAACTGTAAAAAAGGACACATATGGGTACTCACCAAGAAAAATTGATGACGATCGGTTTTCCTACGTATAATCGAAAAGAGATAATAAGAGACCGTTTAACCGAGCTGTACAAAAATAAAGATGTGTTCAACTTCGAAATATTAGTGATTGACAATGCATCAACTGATGGAACGTATGACTTGCTAACGTCCGAGTTTCGTTTCCCAAATTTAACCATTATGCGGAACAACGAAAATATTGGCTTGGGAAGAAATATGCTACGGTTGTTCAACGAGGTGAAAACGCAATGGCTTGCTATTTCCTCAGATGAAGATTTACCTCTTCTTGACGAACATAAGAGACTGCTGAATGAATATTACGAAAAGGAAAATTGTGACTTAATAATAGGCTCAGTTCTCCCTCCAAAAGGTAATCCGACCGGTTTTCTCCGTAACAAAGTCGATAGAGTTGCAACTGCAAGCGACGTACACGAAACAAACTACATGTCAGGTCTTCTTTATAAGGTTAGTGAGTTAAGGGAATCAATACAACTTGTAAATGATTCTATTAATACTAACAATTTTGTTGAGCTCTATCCTCATCGCGCAATTGCACTTCATGCCTTCGCGAACAACCATTGCACCTCGGTTTCAACCCCACTCTCTGAAAGAAAAGCGCAGAAAGAATCAGCTCTGGAGAAAGTTACAGTAAATGAATTGCAGAAAGAAAATATCGCACAGAAAGAGGTTTTAAAGTTTTCGACTCTTCCAGAGCGATGGGAGCAGTGGAAATCTTGTTTACACTTTCTAATGCGAGTAAAGGCAACTTCCAAAAGCGATCTGTCAAAAATAAACACTCTTATTACGTACCACTGCAGCACTCTTTTAAGTAGTATTAGAACAGGAGTCGCGGCAGAGGATCCACGATTTGCTGAGGCTATAAACTGCTCTATGTTCTCTGAGATGGCGTATTTCCTGCAAGAACACGGAAAGAAAACTGAACAAAACTACGAGCGCCCAGTTGCTGTCTTAAGGCAAAAAGCTAGAAACTCTCCTGATTTTTAGCACATTATCTATTTTAACAGAATAATCTATTATTTTTACGGCAGTGATAATTAAAGTCTCAGATTTCTTGGTTTTGCAACCTATATGTAAACAGCGAGGACTTTTCACTATGTTATTACTAGAAAATAAGTATCGAGCGGACATAGCATCTATTATGTGGTTAGTTTATGCAAACAATTAAAACGATTCTCGTAACTGGAGCAACTGGTTTTCTAGGTAGCCACCTTTTAACAGAGCTATTAAGTGCTAATTACTCGGTTGTTATTTTGACGAGGAATACAACAGACTTCTGGCGAATCCACGATGTGTGTCCACGAGTAAAGAATTATGTAATTGGAGAGCAATCAATTCAGTCAATATTTGAAGCAAACAGAATTGATTTGGTTGTGCATTTGGCTACATGTTATCGAAAAGCTACAAAGAGCTCTGATGTGGCTGACATGGTAGAAACAAACATAACGTTCCCTCTTGAACTACTTGAGGTCGGTGTAAGCAATGGTCTTAAGGCGTTTATTAACACGGGAACATTTTTTGAGTACGATTGTAGAAAATTACCTGTCACCGAAGATGCTCCCTTGTCAGCCTTTAATCTTTATGCAAAAACTAAAACAGCTTTCGAGTGCCTTCTTAAAACTTATTCTGACAAAATTTTAATAAACACCTTTAGGTTATTTACGCCTTTTGGAGAGAAGGACAACAATAAACTAGTCCCATTTGTTATCAAGCAGGCGCTTTCGCGTCAGACAATAAATTTGTCTGAAGGTTTTCAAAAACTAGATTTTATCTATGTAAAAGATATTGTTGGAGCTTATATAAGGGCTGTTCAGAGGTTCAATACTATCGAACATCAGAATGAATATGAGCTGTTTAACCTAGGCTCGGGTAGTGCTTTGAGTATTCGAGACGTTATTTCGGAGATTGAGCGCAGCTTGTCGATGATATTAAATGTTAAATGGGGAGCGAGGTCTGAGTCAGACATCCCTATTGCCTTTGCTGACATATCGAAAGCACAAGTTATGTTAGATTGGAGCCCTTCTTTCTCGATACAAGATGGTATCAATAGAACAGTCAGTTACTACAGAGATAGCAATGCAAATAAATGAATCAGTGATAAACGGTGTCTTTGAAATAGAAAATAAAATGTTTCAGGATCATCGGGGTCTATTTGTTAAAACTTTTCATGAGGAAACATTTGAAAAAAACGGGTTAAGTACGAATTTTAAAGAGAGCTTTTACTCAGTTTCAGCTAAAAACGTAATCCGTGGAATGCATTTTCAGAAACCGCCTCACGATCATGCCAAACTAGTCTATGTTACAAGTGGTGAAATCTTGGATGTCGTCTTAGACATACGCAAGGATTCTGCCACATACGGCAGAAGTATAAGTTTCAGATTATCATCGGAAAATGGTCGTTCTGTATACATAGAAAAGGGGTGCGCCCATGGATTTCTGACCCTTAGTAATTCAGCGACGGTTGTTTACTCGACAAGTACTGTACATTCTGCGGAAGCAGACTCAGGTGTTTTGTGGAACTCATTTAATTTTGATTGGGGTATTCAAAATCCTATTATTTCTGGTCGGGACGAAGTATTTCCTTCGTTTGCGCAGCTTAGTGAGGATTGTTAATAGGGTATTCGCCCCTTCATACATCGAGGCTCTGTCGCAGGGAAGATAGATATAAGTCAACTCGACTTATCGTACATAATTGATTTGCGCAAGTCTGCGTAGTAGCACAGACTTGCGAATCTTGATGCCATTTTAACTAAAAGTTTAATCCAAAAAACTCTTCAAGTTTCTCAACCACAAAATCAAAATGCTCTTCGTTTAGCGTTGGTTGAACGCCTAACCAAAAGGTCTGGTTCATGGTGCGTTCAGTATTGGTTAACTCACCGGAGACTCTATAATTAACCCCCTCAAAATACGGTTGCCGTATTAAATTTCCAGCAAAAAGCAGTCTAGATCCAATCTTATGCTCATCTAAATATTTAAGGAGGTCTACTCGCTTCACACCAGAGCTTTCTTTTAGAGTAAGGGGGAAACCGAACCAAGACGGTTCACTGTTCGGAGTTGGCTCTGCGACTTCTAAGTAATCACTCAAGCTACTCAGTTTATTGCTGAAGTATTTGAAATTGGCGTTTCTCTTTTCAATAAAATACTCTAGCCGTTCAATTTGTGCGAGACCACACGCGGCCTGCATGTCTGTGATTTTAAGATTGTAGCCGAGATGCGCGTATACGTATTTGTGGTCATAGCCATGTGGCAAAGATCCAAAATCTTGACCGAAGCGGTTACCGCAAGTGTTATCACAACCAGGTGGGCAATAGCAGTCACGGCCCCAGTCTCTAAAAGATTCCGCAATCATCTTGAGTTTTGAATTATTAGTAAAAACAGCTCCACCTTCACCCATCGTCATATGATGAGCAGGGTAAAAACTTAATGTAGCAATGTCTCCCCATGTTCCGGCGAGCTTTCCATCGTACTTTGCACCGAGCGCATCGCAGGTGTCTTCAACCAACCATAAGTTGTGCTTGTCGCATATGTCTCTGATCTTGCGCAAGTTGAATGGATTACCTAATGTATGTGCCAACATTATAGCCTTTGTCTTTGGCGATATAGCTGCCTCAATTAGGTCGGCATCTATATTGTGTGTTTTCATGTCAACATCAACAAATACAGGGACCGCACCAAATTGAACACTTGGATTAACAGTTGTGGGAAAACCTGCAGCAACTCCAATTACTTCATCCCCTTTTTTAATTGCTCGGTCTCCGAGTTTTGGAGAGGTCAGTGTATTAAATGCAACTAAATTCGCTGATGAACCAGAGTTAACTGTCAATACATGCTTAACGCCTAAAAAATCTGCAAGCTTAGATTCAAATTCAGAATTGAATCTTCCTGCTGTGAGCCAACCGTCCAATGACGCGTCAACCATGTTTTTAAGTTCACTTGCACCGATTAACTTACCTGAGGGTGGGATCACTGTCTCACCTGGTATAAACATTTTTTCGGCGTATGCAATAGCTGCGTATCTATCTACTAGTGTGGCAATTTCAGCCCTTAATTTATCTAAACTCATTAATTATTCCAATGTGTTGTGAAGTGAGGTTACTTATACGAAATACAGCGTCAATTAACGGTATCAATTGTTTTAAGCGCTGAGATTGGTCATGTACTCTCTTATCTCACTTAAAGAATACACTTTCATGTCTTTGTTTGCTAACCAGGCCTTATGCCATTTCACGATTTTTTCCAAGGTGCTGTCCAGATTCCAAACGGGATTCCAATTAAGTTTCGAGTTGGCTTTAGAGCAGTCCAGTTTGAGATAAGTGGCCTCGTGAGGATGGGGGGACTCATCAAGTATCCAGCTTGCATCATCTCCCCATAAGCGCACTAGTTCTTCTACTATGTGTTTAACAGGTCGTGCGTCTTTGTCATCCGGACCAAAATTCCAACCTTCTGCAAAATCACATCCATCATTGTAAAGCTTCTGCGCGACGATCAAATAGCCAGAAAGTGGCTCGAGAACATGCTGCCATGGTCTCACAGCAAATGGGCTTCTGATGTTAACAGACTCTTTTCTTTCAAACGAATTCAGAATGTCTGGGATCAAGCGATCTTTAGCCCAGTCTCCACCGCCGATGACGTTACCGGCTCTTACAGAGGCCACAGCGCAACCGTGTCTTTTATAGTCTTTGGGGTTGAAGAACGAATGACGAAAAGCATCGGCCACCAATTCAGCGCAGCCTTTACTATTACTATATGGGTCATACCCGCCTTTTGGTTCGTTTTCTCGATAGCCCCACAACCATTCTTGGTTCTCATAACACTTATCGCTGGTAACGTTTACAACAGCTTTTACACCAGATTGGCTTCTGACGCATTCTAAAACGTTGACTGTTCCCATGACATTAGTAGAGTATGTTTCTACAGGTGCTTCATAAGACAACCTGACGAGTGGTTGCGCCGCCATATGAATCACAATTTCTGGCTGAAACGCTATCATTGACTTTCTCATGCTCTCTAAATCGCGTATATCACCTTGTTCGGATATCATTCCATCCGCGACACTAGCTTCTTCGAACAAACTAGGGTGAGTTGGTGCATCTAAAGAGTATCCTTTTACTTCAGCGCCCATGTCTTGTAGCCACAACGATAACCACCCACCTTTGAAACCAGTATGGCCAGTGACAAACACTTTCTTATTGCGCCAAAAACTCGAGTCTACCATAATTTTAATCCCAACTTTTCCAAGGGGCATTGCCCGAGTTCCATAATTTCTCTAGCTGGATCTTATCTCTAAGAGTATCCATAGGCTGCCAGAATCCTGAGTGCTTATACGCCATGAGTTCACCGTCTTTAGCGAGATTTCTTAGTGGTTCTTGCTCCCAAGTGCAGTCGTCACCATCAATCAGCTCTAGAACTTTTGGAGATAAGACGAAAAAGCCACCGTTTATCATGGCTCCATCACCCCTAGGCTTTTCCTCAAAACTTATCACTTTTCCGTCATTGATATCCAGAGCACCAAAACGTCCTGGAGGAAATGTGGCGGTAAGTGTCGCTTTTTTTCCATGTGAGAAGTGAAATTCAATGGTTTCTGAAATATTAATGTCAGCGACCCCGTCACCGTAGGTAAAACAGAATGCTTTCTCGTTTTTGACATAATCAGAGACGCGTTTCAAACGTCCTCCGGTCATTGATGTATCGCCAGTATCAACAAGTGTAACGGTCCATGGTTCGGCTCTTTTGTGATGAACTTTCATTTCGTTTTGGGTCATGTCAAACGTAACGTCTGACATGTGCAAAAAGTAGTTCGCAAAGTATTCTTTTATTACATAGCCCTTGTATCCGCAACAAATTATAAATTCGTTTATTCCATGAGCTGAATATTGTTTCATAATGTGCCATAAAATCGGTTTTCCTCCGATTTCAACCATGGGCTTTGGTTTAAGAGCAGTTTCCTCACTTAAGCGCGTACCCAAGCCTCCTGCTAAAATAATTGCTTTCATACTTCTGTCTCCAATAATTTGTTTTGATTTGCTTATTTTGCCGGAGTGAACGCGTCAGAAAAGAATGCATCAGAGGGCAACCCTTTCTCAATAAAGGCTGCTTTTGCAGCGTCTATCATAAGTGGAGAACCACAAGCGTACACTTGATACTGCTCGAATGTTTCAAAGTCATCGCATACTGCACTATGGACAAAGCCTTTTCGCCCATCCCATGTTTCTTCACCTGATAACACGGGGACGTAGTGAACGTTGGAGTACACTTGCTCAATTGACTGAAAATAATCTAAATAAAAGCCATCGATTGAAGGCATTCCCCAGTAGATATAAAGTTTTCTCTTGTCTTGTTTAGCAATGAGGTCCTCAACGATTGCTTTAATTGGTGCAATACCAGTCCCTCCTGCGATTAAAATGAGAGGCAAGTTACTGTCCCGCACAAAAAAAGTACCCTTTGGTCCTTCAATGCGCATTAACTCATTTTCTTTTAAGTCATTGAAAATAAGCTCTGACATTTTACCACCTTCCACATTTCTTATATGCAACTCAACAAAACTGGAAGAGCTTGGTGCATTTCCAATAGAGTAGCTTCTCTTTACGCCCTTAAAACACAGGTCTACATATTGACCAGCTAAATAGTCCAATGTAGCATTCGGAGGGAATCGAAACGATAAGCGGACAATATCATCCGTTACGTAGTCAACTTTCGAGACTTTGCAAGGTAATGTCTGTTCATTAATATTTGCAAGCTCAGGGTAGTAAGTTGCTTCTATAATGGCATCTGAAACTGCTTTAGATTGGCAGGTGAGAATCCTTCCATCAGTCACTACTTCACCGTGTTCGTTTTCTATCGAACCAGAGACAACTTGTGCTGAACATACGCCGCATTCTCCAGTCTTACAGCTATGTTCAAGATGAATAGATTCTGCAAGTGCATCGGATAAAATATTTGTACCGCTTTTATACTTAACACCCGCAGGTCGAATCTCAATTGAAAACTTCTTCATTTATCTCTCTACTGTGAATTTATTTGAACCGTTTTTTCACCACTAATTCTATTCATCGTCAACAATAATTTTAAACAGTCAAATTGGAGTAACGATTTTCTGTCAAAACGATTTCTCGAGTGCACTCAAATATTAAACCAGTTCAGTTGCTGATTGCCAGTGAGATAAGCTAAATACAGAAGTTGGTGATGTAAATAAGCCATCATTAAACACTGCGATGCAAACATGGTTTTCTACTCGTAATCTAAAACTTTTTTGGGCTTAAACATCATGCGATATAAATTATCCCAGCTATTTTCTTTGTGATAGTTTTCGAAGCTCTCAGAGCAGTATTTATCGAAAAATTTCTTGTTTCTTGAAATTATTTTAACTGCTGACATAAACGATGCTGATGATCTATATTTCACGGTTAAACCACAGCGGTACTTGGCTACTATTGAAGAGAGCCAAGTATCTTGTATAGCTATTATCGGCTTCTTTGCAAACATAGCATCTACTATGATGCCCGAAGTTCTATAGCTAAATTGTGGCGCCAAGTAAGGGATAATGATGCAGTCTGAGCTTTCGAGCTGCTGTCTGTATTCTTCTTGAGAGGTCTTTTCAGATATCCAATCAACCCCTTCGATGTTTGTGAAGCCTTTTGGCTTTCTGCATACTATTCTCAAACCTTGTTTTTCCAAGTTTATAGCCCCAGACTTCACATCAAGTAGTAACGCGACTATTTCTGATTCGCCCTTTTCTGCTCTGAGGGCGCAAGGAATGAGTATATTCAAATGTGTTTTTTCCCGGTCCTTCGACGAAGTTTGCTCCCTCTTGTGTTGACCTGCTGGGATCGGGTTAGGCATAACACCTGTCGAAACTTCTAAACGAGAAAGAAGGTTACTTTTTAGCTCCTCAGTAACACTCGTAATGGTGTAATTATCTTCTTGAGCTAATGCTTCTAACAAAATCTCTCTAGCGTGATAGGGCAGCCGGGGTTCATTGGCTTTATCATTTAAAATTACGGATTCATGGAAAAGACAAAGGGAAACATGTAGCTCTATGTTTGATTCTTTCAGGTCTTTTCGTAATTTGTGAAGTCCAGCGAGGATTTGAATTGAGCCGTAGTACATGAACAATCTAACATCATATACTTTGGAATCATTGCACTGATGTTCTATATTACTTTTTAACTCGCTAAAAAAACGTATAAACGAAGGATGCTTGTCGAAGTCTTTTGCAAAGCACCAGTCTCCCCGACTGATACCCCAGCTATGTGATGTAAAAATAGCTGTCGTTGGAGCATTATATAAATCAATATCTTGTTTTTTATTGCACAGAATTCTTACGTCGCGATTGTCTGCCTTAAGCTCAGTGATTAATTGATTGTGCCAATCAACGTAATGTCCCATTTCACCTAAGCCATCAGGTTCGACCAGAATACACAAGCTTTGTTCTGCTGTTGACCTTTCCTTGAGTGCAGGCTGTCGGTCTCTCAAGGCTGGAATGTAAGAGCTAGCATGATGAGCAAAGCGCTTTCCATTGCGCTCGCCTGTTTCGAATAAACGTTTGAGAGTATGGCAATGCTCAAAATAATATTCGTTATAATCGATATCAAAGAAGCCAGGATGGACGATTTTGATATTTTTCATTTTGTCATTAATTTGTACGTTTTTACCATGACCCCAAAAATAATCGTCATTTTCAAATGGTCTGCCATCACAACCCAAAATATTGACGTTATCCGAAAAACTTGTAGCTAAAGGCAGCAATAACAAAGTTAAAATATTTGAGGTGGTTTTTACATAAAACTCTTTCTGAAGGCTCAGATTGAAATCTAAGACTTTATTGAACGGAACCCCGATTATGCGATGCCTGTGTTCAGGGAAAATTGAAACGAGCAAGCGATAGTACTTGAATGGTACGATAATAAACGGTTTCAACGTATTCATTTGTTCGTTAACTTTGTCTCTGAATTTCCCCGCATATTCAGACACTCCAAAATGAAATATGGGATCTGCAAACACTAAAATTTTCGGTTGTGTCCTCTTAATTAGTGCCTCATCAAAAATTGTGCTGTTACATGCTATGGTTAATGAATCATTGAAATCATGTTCAACGTATTTCTCCACACTTGGACCGGTGGCAAGAACCCAGCAATTATCGAATTTACCAAGTTCTGCGTATAGTTCAGTAAATTTGTTCTGTGATTCAGATATTAAAGCCGTGTCGTTTTCTGAGAGGTCGAAGGCACATTGAATGTAAAATGAACCCTCTTGCCGCACAAGAGTAGGGTCGGTTCTATAAACGGTTGAACGAGCATATTTCTTGATTAGGTCGTTTAAGTCAGAATTATCTTCTTCCCATTTGATAAATGCTGCAGCCCCTTCCTTTATCACTTCTTCATAATCTTGTGACGGAACAAAATTGCACCTAGATAAAAACCTATGGATTTTACTTTTGACTTGTGGATCGAATCCAGACGGAAGTGTGGCATTCTCGATGCTGAGAGTATGGTTAGCTAAATAAATTTTGAAACAGAAATCGTCTAAAAGAGTGAGATGCCAAGACGCTCTTGCAATCAAGTCATTTAACTGTTCTTGTGTTTCAACTGCGGGCAAAAATTTTATTGTTTTCAATGCGTAGTCTCGTTTAAATTCTTATTTCAACTGTTGTTGCCACACCCTACAAACAGGCAATTAATCAATAAGCTTTGTCTAGCCGGGGTCGCTTAAACATCCGTCAATCCCGCCGGTCGCACTAATGCTAGCCCCTTGGATAAATCTGCTCTTCTCAGAGCACAAAAAAACTGCAAGTTCAGCTATTTCCTTCGGATTTGCTATTCGCCCTAAAGGATGAAATTCGTTTAATGAAGCCAATTGCTCTGGACTTTCGATAAATCCCGCCAACAGCATGTCTGTGCCCACAGCGGCAGGTTCAATTGCATTAATCCGAATTTTGTCTCCAAGGTCTACCGCCAAATTACGCGTTAAACTGCTAAGCGCAGCTTTTGATGTAGCATAAGCCACAAAACGCTTTTTTGTTTGTTTAGCATGAATACTGCTAATGTTAACTACAGCACCCTTATTTTTAGATAGGTCTTCTAAAAAAGTCTGTATTAGCAAAAATGGAGCGTGCAGGTTTATTGTCCATGTCATATTCCATTGGTCGATAGTCATATCTTGTGTGGAACTTAAAATTTGCACTGCGGCGTTATTTACCAGAACCGCTATTCCTTCACCACCAGTTATGTTTGCTATTTGCTCTTTTAAGCTACCTAGCGCATTTGCGTTATCAACGATTTGAGCCAAATCTAGTTGAAGCTCATATACGTTTTCACCAACAAATTTTGATTCTGCAAAGACGATATCAGCAGATATTACCTTGTAACCCTCATCGACAAACTCTTCAACTAAGGCTTTGCCAATTCCACCAGCCGCACCAGTAATTAGTGCCCACCTTCCATTACATTCCATTAAAATAGCCCGATATCGTCTCTAAAGCCTTTAACGTGGCACGCCTAACACCTTCTTTTGTATTCGAACCATTATGCGATCCAAAAATACATCTGGGCATATCCCTTAACGGAGAATTGTTTGGCAAAGGCTCTTCTTCAAAAACATCCAATCCAGCTGCGAAGATGTGCTCACTTTGTAAAGCCTCTATTAGAGCTGCTTCATCTATTAAAGGTCCTCTTGCCACGTTAATTACCATGGCTCCCTTTTTCATCATGCTGAGTGTTTCTTTGTTAAGCATTTGAAAATTGTGTTTATTCAGTGAACAAGTAAAGACTAGAAAATCGCACTTCTCAATAGCGTTTGGAAAACTCGCCCGCTCCACAAATGAAAAACCTTTATTTCCCTCTACGCCAGGGTCGTAAACGGTAACAGAAACATCAAATCCTGACAGGCGTTTGACGAGACTTGTTCCAATATCGCCAAAACCGACGACGCCAATATGTTTATCCGAAACACTCATTCCAGCCGGCTTTGGCCATGCATTGTTTGCGCGGATTTCTCTATCGATAAAGTAAGTTTGTCGCGCTAGCCCCAACAAAAACGCCATAGCAACATCAGCGACTTCTCCACCAAACATGTCAGGAGTATTGGTAATGGGTATGCCCAGTTGCTCGCATGCCTTAAAGTCGACATTATCAACCCCAATTCCCCATTTTACTGCTGCTTTGAGTCTACCTGATTTACCAGCCTTAAAAACTGTTTCGGTAGCTGGATCATCTCCAATAATCCAACCGTCATAGTCGGGGAGTAGTGCGATAAGCTCTGCCTCAGAAAGCACTTGAGTCGTTTTAGCAGCGACCAGTTCTAGACCTAAGTCTTTTGCTGGTTTTACAAACTCGTCGAACAATCCCAACATAGGTGGGCATGTAACTAAAACTTTCATTGATTCTCCTGCGCGTTTGAATATTGCGCCAAAGCGTAAACCATTTCCCAATCATGGGGTTCGTCGATGTCTAACGACTCCAATGGAGGCGTAATCATCATTAGGGGATTTTCGCCTATTCTTGCTTTGGTTTTATTAAACGACTCTGATGTGAAGTAGTACAAGCAAGAGTTTTCTTCGTACCAAGCTTCTAAATCTTGCGTACGAATCAAATTAGCAGGGTCGTGATTAACGGCGCTGCCATCTTCTCTGTAAAACCTAGTTTGGACTTTATTCACAGTAAAAAGTGAGTCTTTATCAGGCTGTGCAGCAAGCTCTTTAAGGCCCTGTTTAATCGTCGCGGCTGAAATTAGTGGGTTAGTTGTATGAGTCATAATGTATTGATCTGCCGCAACTGCTTGCATGTCGTCTGCAAGTATCAGATTCATACTTACCATATCGCCACATATCTCTGGTTTGCGGTCACGGATCATTACCCGTTCTGACTCTGCTAAGCCATTCTCTTCAAGGATATGGCGGGCGTCAGTATTAATTACAACGAGGTCTATTTCATCTACTCTAAGCAGTGAATCAAGTATCCATTTAAAAAGGGGTTTACCTGCTAAATCACGAAAGTTCTTCCCTTTTACACGCTCACTATTTGCTTTCATTGGTAGCAGAGCTACTATTTTCCGTTTCATGATAAGTCTCTTTGTCTAAATCTTTTGGATAAAAATAATGATGTTTCAAGGATGAGGATAATTTTCTAACCTCATGATGTCCTTTGTAAGTGCCCCAATAGTGATTGTATCTGAAAAGTACTATCTCAACGAACTTAGAAGTAAACACTTTATCTTTGAGAGCCGCACCAAAATCGGTAAGTACGCTCGAAGTGAAAAAACGGCAAAAGTCCGAAAACGAGAAGTGTACCTGAGGCATAATTTGGTGCAGGGCATATGCCTCGCGCTCATAACGAACTCTAACCTGACGCCAAGTTTCATCATGAATGTGAAACACTGACGAACTTGCGACATAGCCCACTTTCTCGCCTGCTTCTACAAGCTTCTGCGCCAGATGCATGTCCTCTAAACCAGATAAATCTTCATCAAATTTAAATTTTTGCCAGGCATCTCTAGTAATCGCTGCATTCGCGTTGTTACAAAAGTATCCCTCTTGGGGAAGTTTGGAATACTCTGGAAACCATTTATCGAAATGTCTGTACTCAGAATACTTCGTGGTATCTCGTCCTTGCTGTCGCCCATAACTATATACAACTGCGTTATTTATAAGTGGCTTACACAACTCATCCAGCCAATTTTCGTCCACAGGGATGCAGTGCCCGCTCACAAATACAAGTATATCGCCGTTTGCGAATTCACAACCAACGTTCAGAGAACGTCCAAATGTAAATTCAGACTTTTTGATGTGGGTTACGTTTGCATGATGCTTGTTGGCAATTTCTAGAGTTTTATCAGTTGAGCCTGAATCAACAATTACAATCTCTAAATCAACCACAGCGCATTTTTGCTTGTTGACGGCACTTAGTAGCTCATCTAAGTACTTTTCTTCGTTGTAAGTTCGAATAACTACACTAGCTAGCATTTTTTAAATTCAGCTCTATCATAGGTAATACTTCTCCTTCAACATCTAGCTCTATGATAAACGATGAGCCTGAAAGCGGATATTCCTTTAGTTCGTCTGCACTCAAGCCCTGACGTGCTGAAGTGATAAATAAGTGTTTGCCATTTGGTCCGCCAAAGCAGCAGCTTGTGGGTTGAGGAACGGGAAGTTTTATTTCATGGACTTGCTGGCCCTCAGGCGATAGGCAAATTACTCTATGCCCGCCCCATAAGGCTACCCAAAGATTACCGTTACTATCAAGAGCGCCACCATCTGGAGTAAATGGTGTATTTGAGGCATCAAAAAACACATTATCCAATACTATTTGAGTAGCTTGAGCGTCGCACACAAACATTTGCTGTTTCATGGAATCGGAAACATAGTAGCGTTGACGAACCTTGTCAAAAACCATTGTATTCGCAATCCCAATCCCGCTAAAACGATTTGCTAGCTGCATGTTGGAATCAATAGAAAATAATTCTCCATTAGGTTTGCTTGGTTTTTTTTCCATGGAGCTAAACCAGAAATCGCCGTTTGGGCCAATACCGCCTTCGTTTGTTCTAAAACCCTCGGCAAGCTTTAGTTCCTTTAATGGAGTAAACTTTTTTGTTTCCAGGCAATAGCTTGCAAGGCATGATTCAAGTGCAACTAAAAGTTGTCCGTTAGAGCAAACTGCCATGGCACTTGCAGAAAATGGTAAGGGGTGTTGAGATAACTTAGCAACATTAGATGAGAATAATTGATACTCGTACAAACAATTAGAGAGGATATCGAACCAGCACCACGAACCTCGAACTGGATGCCAAATCGGCCCTTCACCCAATTCGCAGGACACATCGTCAATCGTTACTCTGTGTATACATGTGAATTCCATTAATATCCCGCCCACTTCAAAATCTAAACTTAACTCCCTTGAAATCGCAGTTACACAAGCGTTGAGTCAGCCTCGGATTGTAGTATCTATTCTATGTGTTCTCAATGATTAAATCCCCTTCGTTTCTCGGTTAAGCCATTCCTTTTTTTTCGAGCCACAGACGGTCACGTTGGTTTATTTATAACTATTTCAAACTTTAAGCGCAGAGGCCAAATCTAACTTTTCGAAAATATCGCAGGCACCGTCCACAGTAGCATCGATAATAATGCGTCCATCTGCTTCAAAAACTTGACGCGCAATTCTGTATGACTCCTCAGAATTCAAAAGGTCAGGATTGTCCCACTCCTGTCCGCCACCAAAGTAGCTAGGCGCAAAGTGATTAATATCGTCTCCCTTCATAATAGCCGATTCGTTTGGTTTACCTGTGTAAGTAAAGCGATGGTCCATGCCAACAATAATGACCTTTCTGAATCCAAGGTAATATGCAACTTGGAGAGCGGCATATGTGACGGTCCACCCCTCTTCACAACCTAGGTTTAGATCTTTACAAAATCTTGCATGTGGCTTGGAAGTGTTCAAAATATGCGTTAGGGCGTTACCCGAAAATAATTCTGGGCATCGATTGCTTAAAAACTTTACGCAGTTGAGTTTTTTTATTTCAGCTTCAGATTGGCGTAATACTTTTTCATTCACGGCTACGTAGTATTTTGGATAAAACCTGAATTTTCTAAACCCTAGAAATATCTTGTTTAAACCAATACAAGTAAACTCTCTAATCAAAGTAAAATCAGTCTGGTTCAAAGACGGGCCATTACAGACTACTACGCAAGTCTCACCTAAATGGCGGTTCTTGAGCGTTGAAATCACATGTATGACCTAAGGATACCGTTAATCATTAGTAAGTATATCTTGAGAGTAACTAAGAAGTTTAGCGACACGTTCATAATATGGTGAATGTTTAATTGCATATTCTAAATCATTATTTATCGGTCTGTCTTCTCGCTGAGATATCTTATTACTTGTTCTGCCGCTATCCCCAGTTACTTTGAAAATGTCAAAAATGCTTTGAAATGAATCAGTGTATTCAAGGTCAAGTATTTTGCAGATTTTTTTCATGGTTTTTTTGGGCGATTCGACAAAATCTTCATACTTGACAATACAATTGTTGGGATAGTTTTCAACAAATTTGAGGAGTCTGTGGCAATATTCGTCAAAACTCTGAGGTTCGAAATGAGCCCATCTATTGCTAATCAATGACAAGTATGAATTGACAGGGTTTCGCACAGTAACTAGGTGCTTTAGTAAAAAATCATTTTGTAAGCAAGAGTTCACAGTAAGTTTAAGATTTACCTTCTTACCTACACAATAGTCTGAATGGGTATGCTCTCTTACTACAAGAGTTCCTCCGTACTTAGACACATGTTGATGCGAAATCTTTAGATTTTGAGTGAAAAGCTTTTTGGCGAGCAAATGGGAAAAAGGGATGCCAGCATAGCTTGCGAGTGAGGTAATATCGGTTGGTGAATATCTTAATTTTCCCTCTACATGTTGTGGGACCCAAGGATGAGCTTCACTCATAAGATAAACGTTAGGTAACGTGGAAATACACTTTGAGATCAGCGTGCCCCCACTGCATGCAAAATGATGCACGACACGCATAATAGGTTTATCTTTTCTATTTTCATTATCGATTACTGACGCGCATCGAGCTAATAAACTGTCAGTCTCTCTAGCCTGTTCGCTGAGTGATAGGGATGGAGTGATTCTAGATTTAATCCCAGAAAGTTTGCTGCTTTCTATTAGATCCAATGCAGCCGTCAACTCTTCCTTAAAGTTATTAATACTATTAATCTTGGATTCTCGTAAGTCACGTGCCATCGGTAATCAACTCTGGATAACTTTGCTCAATGTGCTGATAAAAAGCGGAGGCAAGTTTTAATTTTTCATGAAGCTCACGAATAAGTTCTTTCAATTCTTTTTGTTCTTTATCTTTTTTCTTTATTTGCTTTCTTAAATCTTTTGCATCTAACTCAAGTTTAGTCATCAATTTGGTATTCAAAGACAGCGTTTGTAGCGCACTTTCTTGTTTTTCATTTGATGTTTTTAAATTTTGTGAGAGTGTATCGACTCTTTTCTGCAATGAATCGACAAGCGATTCTGACTTACTTAAATCCGTAGTTTTCTCTTTAATCTGATGAGTCAGGTTTTTTGAATCATTTTGTAATTTATCGTGTTCTTCAACAAGTTTCGATTGGATGTTTCGTTCTTCTTTCAGTTTCTCTTGGAGTTCTTCACTGCGACTAGTTTCGCTATCAATATTCGTTATCAGTGTCGCATTTTCCGATTGTAAAGCCTCAACATTAACCGCTAACTTCTCATTTTCGTTTTTGCATTGCTGAATTTCCAAGTGTAATTGACTGTTCTTCTCTTCCGCATCAGTGAGCTTGCTTTGTAGCTCATTTATCTGAGTCGATAGACTATCTATTTTTATTAAAAGTGACTTTGAATGTTCAGCATGTTCGTGCTCAAGGTTTAGTTTAGACGACGTAAGTTCCGTTACCTTTTTCTTAAATTCGCTAATTTCATCGTTCCGTAAGTCGATCGAACGCTCTAATTCTTTTATTTTTTTCTCGCTTGTTTCCTTTGCAGCTAGGCTTTCGTGCTTTGCCTCTTCAGCGTTGTTGCGCTCTTGCGTTAACTCTTCTCTCAATTGTTTTTCAGCGATTAAGCGTGCTTCTCGGCCTTCATTTAGTTCCGTTGTTAGAGCTTTTATTTGTTTTTCCTGCTCGCTTAAAACAGATTGTTGCTTT
Source organism: Glaciecola siphonariae (assembly GCF_042652645.1). Lineage (NCBI taxonomy): Bacteria > Pseudomonadati > Pseudomonadota > Gammaproteobacteria > Alteromonadales > Alteromonadaceae > Glaciecola > Glaciecola siphonariae. Next base: position 340,636 of record NZ_JBHSGU010000005.1, on the reverse strand, counting down.
AGCCCGTGCCATTGGGCTGGCCTAGCAATAACGCAGTTAACAAATGGAGGTATAGTTTCGGCGACAAGTAATGTTGGCGTCCTATTCTCTGAAAAAATAGCGTTAATTTTGCTAATTGATTCGCTTTTACCATACAAAGCTTGTGTATTGGCTCGGGCAATAACACTTGCAAATAAATGAGGATTTAACTGCTGTAGCAAATCACCTTCAGCACCATTCACGTCAAGAATAAGTAAATTGGCAGCGTTTTCGTCTAGTGAAAAACTGTTTTTTACGTTTTTAACATCGATATTAAAAACATCCTGTTTGTCGAACGTAAGCCCAGGTCTTAACTTTTTTATTTTATTTGGAAGCTCTGTCGAACTAAATCCAACAGCGTTTGCTTGATGAAACGAAACTTTTTCTTCACTGCTCGTTGTTAAGGCAACTTGTTTAATTTCTAATGGCGCATCTAGCTTACTAGCCTCTTTTTCAAGCTTCGCAAAAGCTCTACTATCAGGCTCTAGAATTATAATTCTTTCTGCACTGAGCTTTTCAAGTGCTTTTAAATTACTAGTATAAGTACTACCAGCAACTACCACTGTATCAAACGACTGATGCAAGCCACCAATTAATTTAAGCAATTCGCTCACTATCTATCTCCTAACGGTCGCAAAACTAATTTGCATCAAGTGCCGTGCTCATGTCTAACAATAGGCTTTGCCAATGCTGCATAGGTCGGTTCAGCTTAGCTCCGTTCAAACTAATGTTGTCTGCTCCTTCGCTGATCAGAGCGAGTAACTCCCTCAAGAACTTACGGTCTTGCAAAGACAGCTTTTCTACTTGCGTCTTTTGATGTATTTCAGGCTGCTTACTCACCTCCAAATAAAGCTTCCGCCCCCAACGGTCACGTTTATTCGGTTTCCAATCTTGTAGAGGCGCTTTTTTGCCCGGAAGTACTCGCAACTCTAAAACACCAAGGTTACTAAAGCCGTCGTCTCTCACACGCTTTGCGCCAATGCTTAAATCGAACAAGTTAAAAGTGCGTTCGCCCACATGTAAATTTTTAATGCGGATTGTAAGTCGCTCATTTCCATGCTCAATTGAGCTTTGCAAAATCATTATTTGGTTCTTGGGACCTTTAGGTTTTTTCGGTTTAGAACCGGCAATAGCTTTATTGTACTCTAAGAAGTAGTGCTCTAGCTCTTCTTGCAATTGGGCAATTTGTAGCAAAAGTAGCTCATTTTCTGTCTCGAGTTCATCTTGTTTGCCTTTACTTGCAGAACTAGACTCTATCTCAGCTTCCAGCCGAGCAATCTCTCCTTGGGCCTCTTTTTCCCGAGATTGGCCTTTAAGATATACTTCTTCAAGCTCTTCCTGCAATTGCGCAATTTGCAAAAGCAACAATTCGTTCTCAGATTTAAGCTCAGCAAGTTCAGAAGCGCTTAATTTCAGCTCATCGATATACTTACGCTCTATATCATCCCGCTCCCCACAAAGCCTCTCCACCTCACTACGCAAACGCGCGACTTCACGCAAGTCCGCACCAAGCTCGCTCAAATATTTGTTAAGCGGTCGCAGTGCTCTGTCTTTTTTCGCTACAAAGGTCGACCAGTCTTCGTGCAGTTGCAGTAGGGCATCGTCGTTATTTAGCGCGTGCTGGGCGGCTTCTCTTATATTGATGTGGGCACTGACACTAATCCCCTTAGCCACAAAAGCATCGGGGTGCATGAGTAAAAGCTGTTTACAAGCCTCAAAGTAACTTTGCCATGTTTTTAATAGGGTATTTACTTGTGGCGCGTCAACTTCATTGTTGCTTATGTGCAGGGCAAGATAGCTTGCAACCGACGGAATGATGAGATGAACAGGGAGCTTTGCTTGCTCGCTATAATCAGCAAGGAATACTTTTACTTCGCCGTTTGTAGCATTTACAAGTTTGCCTAGGTCGAGCTTTTCGCTTGGTTCGGCATACACTAATTGTTTGCTCAGTGCGCCCTCGCTAACAACTGCATTTTTTTTTGCAGCACGCTCTAGTACCACGCTGTCGGGGCAAAGCAAAACCTGCTTTTGCATGAACTTATTCTCCAATTCAATCGACGCTACTTAAGGCCTCGCGCCTTTTTCTTAGCTAAATCAAAACACTGCTATAAGCATACCGCATTCATGGCCTAAACTTAATGATTAAATACCACCAAATCAAGAAGCTAATCGTCGCTGTGCGAGTTCTCAAATAAACCCTCACATGCCTGATTGCTCATTTTTACAATGGCCTGCTGTTTTTTTATCTCCATCAAGAACTTCCGCCAGAATATCTCTATGCCGGGCGCTTGTATGCTTGAGCAGTGTTTTGTGAGTGTTTGCTTAAACCATGCGCTATACATGTGGGGGTAAAAAAGTGGTTTGTCTTGAATGCTGTGCAGCTCACTTGGGTGATAATTAGGCACTACCATATCAGCTTGAGTGTTGCTGAGCATCGCGCTAACACTAAATTCAAAGCCTAACATGCAGTACCAGTTTGTTATTTGTTTTACCCTTTGAATATGACTGCTCTGGCGCTCGCAAAAGGTAACACCAACAAATTTGTTATGGGTGGGCTCAGCAGGCCTATTTTCGCTAGGCTCGCTAAACGCCAATATCTCTCGCTTTACACTTTCATGCACACGTTGCGGGGGAAGTGTATCAACCATATAAGCGCTCACATTAAATTGGCTCAACGTATCTTCTACGCTTTCTTTAAGTTTTGAAGCGCTGGGCATAAGTTTGCAGTGTAACTGCAGTGTAGAATCTGATGTTGAAGTATTATTTATTGTGCTGGGTGCTGCGTTGCTTACTGTGTTGGTTAATGTGTTGCTTGCCGCTAGGAGCGCTAAAAAAGCGGTAAAGCTGTCGAGATCACTAATAAACACTAATAAGGTATAAACCGATGTAGCCTCAATATTGTTTTTGTTCACGTGAGTATTTTTGTCTACACGAGTATTTTTTTGCAGCGATGCGCTTACAGAAGGAGCTTCATGAAAGGCATATTGGTAAACCTCCTCAGGCCAGAGCTTTTGCCAATGTTTGCTAATAAGCTGATACAGAGCGTATTTTGCATTGGTGGGCAAGCCATGGGTACCCTCCATTAGCCACTGCATATTATCTTTGGCCAAAAAGTTAAGTCGCCTGTTGAGCAAATCAAGCTTAATGGAGCGTTCAGGATTTTCTTTGCCAATAAGCAATATGTTTTCATATGAGAGATTGCAGGGCAGCAGCGCAAAGCGGTGTTTAAGCCCTAATGCAGGCCGGAGCAAAGCCTTTTGCTGCGCCAACTCTTTTTGCAGTTCGGCTTTACGAGCGTTGTTTAATTTTCCTGTCACCGTATTAAGGCATTCTGCATATAGGCTAAAATGATGCTCTTGTACTAAAAAATGTAGCGCTTTAAACACAGGCTTTTGCGTATCTTCGCAGACATCTTCGTTCTCGGCTGCGCCAAGCGCATTAAATGTTGCCTTTGCATAGTTAAACATATTGTTTTTAACGTAAAGCGCGGCAAGCAAAGCTAAGCATTGCTGCACAGTAGCCCTTTGAGTGCCGGCATCTGCAATCAGGTGGGCCGCTCTGAGCGCTTTTATATAACAAAACTCCTGCACCTCCATGTTGTTAGTGCATTGCTTCGCTATTTGCATATACATACGCGCATTATCTTCGGGCGCGTTTTGCCCAGCGTTGGTTATTAGCCACGTATGCGTTTCATCAATGCTTAAACGAAATGTAGCGCATGCATCTAAGCCGCCTTGAGTGCCAGCCTCCGTCTCCGCTATAAATAAATCCTCGCTTGATAAGTGTGCGATATCTAAATAGTGAGGCACTGCTTCTATTTGCCGCTCATGCAAATGATGCGCTTTTTGCAATTTAAACGGATTGTTGCCCAAAAGCTCGCTGTCGTTCACATGTAACCACCCGGGCTGTTCGTCGGCAAACATCGTCCAAGCCCCCACATCCCATAGGGCATGGCCTTTTACAAAAGCATCGCACAGCATGGCCCGCATTTGGAATAAATACGCTACTAGCCATACCCCTTTGTAGTGGGCAACCTTGGCTAGGCTGTAATAATCTTCGCCAGTGCGCTCAGTCACCGGTTTTACTTCGCTATCGTTGCCGCTAAAATCTAAATCGCAGGTTAGGGCAGCATAAAATGGCTTAGGGGAAATACGCGGGATGGGCAAGCGCAACAGCGCCCCGCTGAACTCGGCCCACTTTAGCTCAGTAAAATCAAATTCTGCGTTGGCAAAAATATTGTCTATGGGCGAAGATGCTCCGTTAATGGCATCGTTGCCGCCAGACTCAAGGCTTTGTTTATCATCGCCAAGCGCAAGTGCTAAATGCTTAGGCAATGCATAGGCGCTTGGGCTTATTCGTGTTTGTATCTCATTTATACTCAAGCAATGCTTAATGTCGGCCGCGTTATTGAGCCGTTCGTAAAGGGCATCGAGTTCCTTTACAAGGTTTTGGTCAATGCCGTTTTCTGCGTAGGGTGGTAACTGTTGCGTGAGCAGGTCGGCTTGCAGTGTTTGTGCATTAAAATAATGAGTATCAAGCCCTATCTTGCTCGCGCACTTAGCAAAAGCATGAGTGTCTGCTTGTTGAGCGAGGGCAACAAATCCCTCCTGCGATAGTAAAATAGCCTTGTCTTTGTTGGCCGTATAAAAATCTAATATCCGCTTATTTGCACTCTTATACATTTTGAATGCTAAATCGTGCTGGCGCCAAAATGATAAGTGTAGCGACGAGCGCTCCATTGGGTTAGCAGTGTTTAAAAACTGTCTAGAATGGCGTTTTAACAATGAAAAGCACGCCTCACGCCAGTGCCTAAAAATAAAGATGTAGCGAACTTTGCCGTCTGACGCCACCTGCCAGTCTTTTAAAAAATGCACTGCACGTGGGTCTTTAACGCCTAATATTTCGTCCTCTGTGCTGCTTTCGTCTTTGCGCTTTTGCATGTAAGACTGAATATAGTTAGGTAACCATACCGGTTTTATTAGCGGGCTTGAGTCATGATAGCGCCAGTCGGCGCCGTTGAGCTTATACACTTTATCGTGCAGCCTCACTACGGGCATGTCTTCAATATGACCTAGTGGGTTACTGTAGGTGGCGCCCATAAGGTCGCCGCCCATATTTACACCGTTATGCTGCAGCGTTTGTGCTAACAAAGAAGTGCCGCTACGATGAAACCCAGTACACAAATAAAACACGCTCAAGCCTCTTTGCTAACTGGCGAGCGGTAAGTCTTATTAACCGTATACAGGCATGGTGTTAACACTCAGTTACTGCTCCCAGCTAAAAGCGGGGTAGTTCGGCACCTTGACCTTTTTCTCGGGAGAGAGCTGCGCTTGTTCATACAGGCTTTTTATATCATTTTGTAACTGCATTCGGTAATTTCTTACTTCAAACCATAATTTAGTGAATTCTTCGGTGGTTTCACCGCGTAGATCTTCTCGCAGCATGCCAGGCACAAGCATGCCGTAGGCATATTGCAAACGCTCTGCTTGCTTAGTTTCAAAGTCTTTGATTAGGGCGATATTTGCTTCGCTCATATTTTGGGTAAGCAGCGAGCTCCCTCGCTCGCCTTTGCCGTAAGCTGTGAAGTAGTCAATATACGTGTCTAATTCGACCGAGTCAGCGCTGCCCCACATGGCCATGTCGTTGGCGTTAATGAGCTGCTGTGTTTTTGGGTCAATAATCATCACGGTGGGTGTTGCATAATAATTGGCGAGTCCAAAGCGTTGGCTCACGGGGCGTAAATCCTTGTAATAACCTGCGTCAATATAAAGCACTTCGTAGTATTGTTTGAGTACGCCTGCCATGTCGGCTTGTGCAAACGTACTGGCAAGTCCACGACTGTCGTGGCACCACTGTGCGCCGATGGCAATGAGTAAAAGGGTGTTATTGTTTTGCGCGCGCGAAATTGCGGCATCTACATCAGCCATAACATTACTGGAGCTAACAAATACTTTTGGTGATGCCTGATCATCATGGCTGGCGCATCCAGAAAATAGTAATACGCAGCTGAGCAATATAAGAGGGAGTGAAAACAGAGGTTTAATGTGAGCATTGAGGCTGATGCTTGCTTGCATGTGGCGTCCTTTCAGTTAACAAATGCAGATGATAAGCGCACATCCTATTCTACTGACATTTGCTCAGATTAAAAGAAACTTACTGCCCACCAGCGATGCATTAGCTTCTGTACTAGCCTTAAAAATTCGGTGAATGGAACCTTGTAAATCAATGTTGAATTGTTAACAAGTTGTGACACTTTAGTGATAACTGGCTTTTAGAGTAGTCCTTGTTGTATCCAAAACCGACTAACAAGGAATTTCTATGAAAAACACTCACGTAAAACGCACCGGCATGGCAGTCACTAAAATCGCAGGTTTGACAGCATTGGCACTAGGCACACTCTCAAGCGTTCATGCAGTTGAGCTTGAAATAAGCATTACTAATTTAACTCAAGGCAATTACTTTACTCCGCGTTTAGTAGTTGCACATACCGATGCAGCAGATGTGTTTGAAGTAGGCACGCCGGCCTCCACTGCGCTAGCATGGCTAGCAGAAGCAGGGGTAATTGATGATGCACAAGAGCCTGCCTCTGCCGGCCAAAATTTTGAAGCGGTCTTAGGTCCGGCTGATACCGACAATGGCTCAAACACGTGGCATCGCTTTGGTGGTTTAGTTGCACCTGCCACCACGCTCACCTATACCTTTGACACTATGGATAAGCCTCTGCTGTCGTTAGCGTCTATGCTTATTCCCACCAACGACGCTTTTGTGGGTCTCGACAGTATTGAAATTCCTACTGAGCCTGGCACCTATAGCTATTATCTAAATGCTTACGACGCTGGCACCGAGCTTAACGACGAGTTAAACAGTACGCGCACGGATATTACTGGTGTAGGCGGCACGGCGCTTGGCGGATATGGTGCGCCTGGCGTAGCTGGAGCAGGCGCTCCACCGATTGCGCCTAGCATGAGTGTTGGTGGTTTAGGTGTTGCCGTGCAAGTCGGTCAAGATGCTGATGGCAATGCCATTGGCGCTAATGAGGTTGTTGACGGCACCGATGGCCCTGTCCATATCCACCGCAATACTTTAGGAGATACATCGGCCACCGATGGCGCCAGCGACCTTAATTCAACCGTACATCGCTGGTTAAACCCTGTGGCTAAAGTCACGATTGTGGTTCCTGCAGCATAATAAGGAGTAAGTTATGAAAACATTTCATTTGAAAGCGCTTACCGTCGTGATTGGCGTTGCCTTATTAGCTGGTTGTAGTGGTGACGATGGAGAGCAAGGTCCTCAAGGACCGCAAGGTATTCAGGGTGAGCAAGGCGATACCGGCGCACAAGGTCCGGCAGGTCCAGAAGGCCCACAAGGACCAGAGGGCCCGCAAGGTCCAGAAGGTCCGCAATCAGCAGTTGCCGCTTATACGGTGAGCATCACCAATCTAACCCATGGTCAGCCGCTTGCACCTGCCGCTTTTATTGCCCATGAGCCCGGATTTGAGGCCTTTGCTGCGGCGCAGCCTGCAAGTTTAGGCGTAGAAATTCTTGCAGAAGGTGGCGACCCGAGCATGTTGATGTCTGAGGCAGCCGACGCCGTACAGTTTTTAGATGCGGCCACAAACGGCGCTCTGTTAGGCCCAGGCGCTACTAGTGACGGTGTATCACTTATAGTGCCCACGCTCGATGCAGATAATTTACGGCTAAGCGTTGCCAGCATGCTAGTAGACACTAACGACGCATTTGCTGGTATGAGCAATGTCGATATTAGCAATATGACGGTTGGGCAAACCATGATAGTCAGCCTGCTAACATGGGATGCGGGCACTGAGGCTAACACCGAAACCGCGGCCACAATGCCGGGACCAGCAGCATCAGGTGCAGGCGGTGGTGGTGCAAGCGCAGGTTTTGATGCTGCGCGAGATGATTTGGTCGATGCGGTTAGAATTCATGCAGGTGTTGTTACTAACGCAAACGCTAATGATGCCAGCAAGGAAGGCTTAGCCACGTCGGTGCTCAATCAGAGCGACCGATTTGATAACCCTAGCGCACAGCTCGTTGTGACCCGTACCCGCTAAACCCGGACTCGCTAAAAAAAGCGCTGGAACCTAGTCAGAAGATCAAAAGCCGTTCAAACTGAATAAAATATCAGTGGACGGCTTTTTTATATTTTGTAAGCGAGGCCAATAAGATCACCGTTCGCAAGGCTTTACTGAGCGCGTGTTGCCGGCCTCGCGAGTGGCCTATCGACTGGCCTATTGACAGATATATTAAGTAAGGGCCTATCGAGTAATGGTGAGCGCTTCTGAGGGAATGTCGAGGTATAGAGTAATCATGCGACCTTTGCGCTCTACTGTAAATACGATAGTGCTTGAATGCTGCAGACTGCTTTGAACATCCGCAAGCTCATCTTCTACCGTAACTCTTTTACCGTTTATCATCTTGATGACATCGTCTTCTTGTAAACCGGCTTGTGCAAACAAGCTTGGGTTCATACCCACCGACGCAATCATGCCATCAGCAATAAAGTCGGTAGGGGTTAGGTTAACAATATGCTCAATAATTTTAGGGCGGGTGCCAATGTCTTCGGCGCTCATCCTATAAAAATCAAAGGCCTCTTCTTGCGTCTCCTTTGCTAGTAGATTAGGCCCTACAAGATTAAGAACAAAAATCTGGTTATCAAAGCCTACACTTACCTGCTCACTCTCAATCGTAACGAGCTGAATTGGCCAGTTAAAAATCAACTCACCTAATGCAAACTCCTCCGCAATTCCTTGCGACTCAATGAGCGCTGAGCTGCGTGCGCTTTGATTCGTGCCAATGAGCTTCAAAGAAATGGGCAGTCTGCTTTGCGATTGGGCATTAGAATTTTGCTCAGGTTTGTTGTTTGCTGCGATGTTATTAGCGCTGCCCGCACGATTGCCAGTATTTGCGGGCACTGTATATTGAGCGCTCGTCGGTCTAGAGGCTGACAAGCGCGCGCTGCGTGTGGTGTCATCCGTTGAGCCCGAGTAAGAGGAATAGCTTAAACCGCGCTGCTCGTCTTCGTGCAAAGACACCAAGGAGTAAATTACCGCTGCTAGTAGGCACAGCAATAAACCTGCGGTTGAGAATTTTTGCCCCACGCTGCCCCCTTCAATTTTCCTAATAGGCAGGTTATCGGCGGCAAAAGCAGAACGTTGAATACCTCGTTTACTTAAAATGTAAACTTAAAAAATGAATGTGAATTAAATATTGAACATCGCATTTGGCTAAATAAATGAACATATCAGGTTCATTTATTAAGTTCATATTTTAAATTCAATCTATTTCCAAAAAAATTCAATTAAATCAACGCTATAAATTACTTATAAGCTTGGCACGCATCATGCTAAACCCTCTGCAGAATTAAACATCAATGTGTGTTTATTAAGATTGGAGCAAAACGTATGAAACATTTAGGCCGTATTAATTTGATTGTCGCGACAGTAGCAGTTGCGAGTATTTCTGTAGGTGCAATAACGGGTCTATGGTCAGAATCGTCGATGTTTATGGGCACGCAGGCTGCCAGTGAACAGCAGGCTCCAAAGTCATACATTATTCAAGGCGGTAACGCCGATACGCTAGTAGCGGTTGTTGAGCAGGCGGGCGGTGATGTGAGCCGTCAGTTCCCTATCATAAACGCCATCAGCGCGATGCTTACGCCAGCACAGGCAGACCAAATTAAAACAGTAAACGGCGTACGCATTCTTGATGATCGCACAGTAAAAACCATGTCTAACAGCAAAAAATACGCAATCGACACCTATGTAACCACCCAGATAAACGCCAACGAATTGCACGATATGGGTATTACCGGGCGCGGGGTAACGGTGGCGGTAGTCGATAGCGGCAGTAATATGGGCGGCGATTCAGGCCAGTATCTTTTTGCCGATTCTGAGGGCGAGCAACGTATCGCGGTTAAATATAACGCCTTTGAAAGTAAAGAAACCTACTACTACAACGATGACAATAACGGGCACGGCTCTCACGTTACAGGCATTATTGCGAGCAGCCTGCAAGACGCGTCTAGAGATTTTAACGGCGTTGCCCCTGATGTTTATTTGGTATCGGTTAAAGCATTTGATAAAAACGGTAACAGCAGCTACTCGGCTATACTCGATTCATTAAACTGGATTGCTGAGAATATAAGCAAATACAAGATAAAAGTGGTTAACCTCTCGTTAGGCGCACAAGCTCAGTCGCGTTACTGGAATGACCCCATCAATCAGGCCGTTATGTACTTGTGGTACAAAGGCGTGACGGTAGTGACATCAGCAGGCAACAACGGCGAGCAAATGGGGATCACGGTACCTGGCAATAACCCTTATGTGATCACGGTTGGAAGCTCATCGCATAACGATTCGCCTTACAATACCAGCGATGACCGTGTGGCAAGCTTCTCGTCTCAAGGACCTACCTACGAAGGTTTTGTTAAACCTGATGTGGTCGCGCCTGGCACTAATATCGCGGTTAAAATAGAAGATAAATACCTAAGCAAAAAGTTAAGACAAAGCAGCACCGGTGAAGGTTATTCAGAGGTGTCGGGTACGTCTCAATCAGCCGCGGTCGTCTCAGGTATTGCCGCACTAATTATTCAAGCATATCCGGGTATTAGTCCTGACGATGTGAAATGCAAAATTTTGCACTCTGCCAAAGTAGCACGCAATAAGAGCAAATATGCTTACTCGCCACTAATCCAAGGCAGCGGTATGGTAAATGCGCTAGATGCAGTAAGAACTAGCGCTAGAGCGTGCGCCAACCAAGGTCTTGATATCAGAAGCGACTTAACAGGGAGCAAACACTTTGTAGGCTCAGTTGGCAAGAAAAGCAACTACTGGACGGTATCGTTAAGCAACGGCAAGGTATTAAATCAGGGTAAACATTGGAACGATTCAAAGGTTAATACAAACAACGCTCACTGGAGTAATGAAGTAATTGAGCTTGAGGGTTCACATTGGTCGAATGAAAGCGTAGGTATGCACAGTGCACATTGGAGTAATGAAATGGTTAAACCGATGGGCTCGCATTGGACAAGTGAAAGCGTAGGACTGCATAGCGCAGGCTTAGATGTAGCGGTAACCAGTGCCGAAGCGAACTCACAAGCCGAAGGTGACGATGTGCCAATTGAGACAGAAGGGTGGCAATAAGCTCGCACACTAAGTCGTGACTACAAAGCCGTCTTACAGATGGCTTTTTTGTTAAAGCTGTGATGCTCTATGCCGTTAACCTTACATACCGTTGAATCGCGCCAACCATAAGACTTTTTATCATGTTGATTGTTAAACACGTTTTCAGTGCTAAACGCATGCACCTTCTAATCAAGCTTGCATGCTCACTAATATGTGCGCTATTACTGTGTAAATTCTCTTATGCATCAATAGAAAATGTGCGCTTTGAGCGGTTTTATGTAGAACAAGGCTTATCTCAACAGAGCGTTACTGCAATATATCAAGACTCTAAAGGCTACATGTGGTTTGGCACTCAAGAAGGGCTCAATCGCTACGACGGAAGAAAGTTCACCTCGTTTACGCAGTCTTTTGACGATCCTAACGCCATTATCAACTCTTTTATTTCATCGATTACCGAAGACGCCCAGGGGCACATTTGGGTAGGAAGTCGTGGTGGTGTGAGCCGCTTTAACCCAGTCACATCTACCTTTGTAAATTTCACCTCAGATGGCAGCGATACCAGCATCAATGATTCGGTAGTGCGCAAAGTATGGCGCGATCACCAAGGTACAATTTGGGTTACAACACGTAAAGGTATCAATAAATATCTTCCAAGCGTAGAGCGGTTTAAGCCTTTTAATCTGACGGGTAGCGACGGTAAAGATGCCGATATTTTTGCCATAGCCGAAGACATCACAGGAGGATTGTGGTTAGCCTCTGACAGAAACGGCGTTTACCGATTTGACCCAAGCAATGAAACGTTCACGCATGTCATCAAAGAATTTACCGCTAACGGTGTGACGAAAAAGGACAACATTCGAGCGCTATATATCGATAGTCAACAGCAACTGTGGATTGGCACGGCTGGTCTTGGAGCCCATGTGCTCGATTTAACCAAGCCACGCGCGAAAAATCTCAATTCGTTGCTAACAGAGTTTGTGCCCCTGCGTGGCCTCTCGATAAGAGATATTTATCAAGATAATTTAGGTGTGCTTTGGTTTGGAACAGACCAAGGGCTGCATTATGCAGATAAATCTGGCAACACGGGCGTGTTTAATCACCAAAAAGAAGAGGTGTTTTCCCTGTCGGACACTACCGTACTTAGCATTATGAAAGATAACAGTGATGTGCTTTGGATAGGCACATTCAAGGGCCTTAACAAGTGGAATACCGCCACCACTCAATTTGATCATTATTACGTAAATAGCGACAAACAAAAGAGCCTCACGGGAAATAATATTACCGCGCTTGCACAAATCAGCGAGCAGTCAGTATGGATTGCTAGTTTGAGCGGACTCGACATACTTGATTTAAGTACAGGAAATATTACGCCACTGGCATTGCCACAAAAAAACGATATTCCTAAATCTCGCAACCGCGTTATGTCAATAGCAGGTACATCATCTGATACGGTCTATCTTGGCACGCGAGGCGCGGGCCTTTATTCATATAATCTCGAAACAAAAACCTTCAAAAACTATACCGTTGACCGAGCCTCAGACAACCCATACGAGGGTTTACAGGTAAATGGCATCACAGCAATTTACCCTGAAAACGAAAAAACCGTCTGGATTGCAACTTACGGAGGCGGGCTCTCTAAGTTAGATGTGCCCTCCGATACCATTAAAACCTATCGTTTTGATTCTGACGATATCTATTCATTATCAAGTGACCGCGTTATGTCTATCACGCAGGCCCGAGACGGTCGATTGTGGCTCGGGTCGTGGGATGGGGGCTTGTCGATATTCAACCCACAAACCGAATCGGCATTTCGTATTCGCGTTGATCGAGACGATAAGACCGGTTTGAGCTCAAACCTTGTTTGGAGCGTGCTTGAAGACAAAGACGGTAATTTCTGGATTGGTACTCAAGGCGGTGGCATTCATCTGCTGAGAAAGTCAGATTTAGATAAAGCGGATATAAAGTTCACGCGCTTAACAAGAGCAAACGGCATGACTTCGAACGCTGTTTTTGGTGCGCTGCAAGATGAAAATGGCTATGTGTGGGCTAGCTCTAACAAGGGCTTGAGCAAAATTGACCCTAATACATTGGAAATGACAACCTTTACTTATGCGCAAGGTCTTCAAAGCGACGAGTTTAATTCAGGTTCGTATCTTAAACTGCACGATGGCAAGATGCTATTCGGTGGGCCAAATGGTGTATCTGCATTCTATCCAAAAGACATTACCTTGAATGCGAATAAGCCCAAGACAGTCATCAGTACATTCCAGCGATTAGACAAGTACAGCGACATAAACGCGGTGGTCAACGAAGAAAACAACATCGTTGTTGACTACAGTGATTATTTAATTGGATTTGAATTTGCCGCCCTGCATTATGTGGCGCCTGAAAAAAACTTGTATCGATACCGTCTTCAGGGGTTTGAAGATGAATGGGTCGATGTTAAGGATGTGCCCAGAGCGACCTATACAAACTTACCCGCTGGCGAATATCGCTTTGAAGTGATATCGGCAAACAGCGATGGTGTATGGAATATGGAGCCTGCATATGTAGATTTGCGCGTGACTCCCGCGCCATGGGCATCAATGTATGCATATGCTGTGTACACTTTGCTGGCGATTACGGTTATTTTGTTGGTGTATCGCTCGTATAAAAACAAACTAGAGGCTGAAACGCGCTATCGTCAATCTCTTGAAAAGGAAGTAAGCAAGCGTACCTTAGAGCTCAGTGAATTAAACAATAAGCTGTTAGAGGCAAGTATCACCGACCAATTGACAGGCTTGTTTAATCGGCGCTATTTAACAGATATCATTGAGAAAAAATCCAGTAAAATATACCGACAATTCACAAAAGCGCTTGAGCGCAAGCAAGCCGACAGTGAGTTAGGTCCGCGCCTGCTATTTTTAATGTTTGATTTAGATGGATTTAAGCCAATTAACGACAATTACGGCCATGATGCGGGTGATAAAATGATTCAGCAAGTGGCCAATCTTCTGAAAAATGTCTGCCGCATTAACGACATCGTTATCCGCTGGGGCGGGGATGAGTTTTTGGTGATTGGCGAGGTAAGCTCTCGTCAGGAAATCTTAGATTTAGCAGAAAACATTCGCGCCAGCATCGAGCAAGAGGGCTTTGATATTGGCCTCTCTCAGCGCATGCATTTGTCTAGCTCAATTGGCTTTGCAGCCTATCCATTTAGTCATCATTCACCAGATTCACTGAGCTGGGAGCAGGCTCATATGCTAGCAGATATTGCTCTTTATCGCTCGAAAGATGCGGGACGTAATGCTTGGACGGGTATCTTGCCGCAGCCGGAGTCAGTGCCGTTTACTGTAATGAATACGCTCGTTTCCAATATTGAAAGTGCCATTGAAAACGGACACGTTCAGGTAGTGAGTAATAAAAAATAATCGTGAGTGTTTGATGCTAAGCGTGAGGATGTTGTTCGAAGCGCTTGCTAACCCTAAAGCTGGCGTTTTAATTTATAGAGTGTAGGTTCGCTTACGCCCATCAACTGCGCCGCATGGCTCATATTACCCATATTTTTTCTTAGGATTTCGCTGAGCAATGCGCGTTTTAAATAATCGAGCGGTGCGTCTACCAACACTTTCCCTTGAGCGAGCGCGCTAAGGTGCGCGTGCACGTCACTCCAGCACTTCGGCAGTGCGGGTGAAACGCTCTGACGCTTCACATCTTTTACCTTTAACACTTTTCTTCTTGCGGTACTGACCGGAATGCGCAGGCGGCTGGCAATATCCTTATTGGTTTTGCATGCGTCTAGCGATAGTGCGAACAAGTCGTTCTCGAGCTGCGACCCTATATCAAACTGGTACAAACTGGGCGTGCTAATAATTTCATCAAGCAATACATGTAAGCTTTTTACAAAGCTCTGTTGCCATGTTTCAAGGCTGGTTTGCGCCAGATGAGATTGCTCATTCTGCGCAAAGACTAAAGATGCTGCTGCATGCTCTTGCTGGCGAGATTGTGCATGATCTGGTCTATCGCCTGGTCTATCGCCTTGTTGATGAAAAGGCCCATGAACCTTGGAATGCTCTTGTGCATAGTCATGGGCATGCATATCGGCCCGATTAGGGTCGTAGGCCTTGTTGTTAACTAAATTGACTCGTTCGGATACGTCTATTTTGACGTTTGTTACATTAGTTTCGATGTTGATGTCGTCAAACTGAATTTCATCGCCTTGGCACATTAAACTCGCCTGCATCAGTTTATTTTCGAGCTCACGAATATTCCCCGGCCATGGGTATTGCTGCATTTTTTCAATGGTTTCAGGGCGCACAAACTTGCGGCTGGTTTCAAACTGACTGGCAAATTTGCTCAGAAAATGCTGACACAATAAGGGCAAGTCTTCTAAGCGTTCGCGCAGGGGAGGGTTGTGTAAGCTGAGGACATTCAAGCGATAGTATAAATCTTGTCTAAAATGTCCGCGATTGACCTCTTCAGCTAAGTCTCTATTTGTCACCGCTACTATTTTTACATCCACCTTGTTGGCTTTAGTGCCGCCCACCGGCGTGAAGTGTTTTTCTTGTACAAATCTCAGAAGCTTTGGCTGCATCGACATTGGCAGTTCACCAATTTCATCGAGCACTAGTATACCGCCGTGGGCGGCCTGAATCTTTCCGGTGCTGTGGTTTTGTGCGCCGGTAAAAGCACCTTTTACGTAGCCAAACAGCTCCGACTCAATCAATGTTTCAGGAATAGAGCCGCAATCAACAATGACTAGCGGCTGCTTGTTACGTGGACTTAAATTATGAATAGCATGAATGAGCTTTTCTTTGCCCGTGCCGCTTTCTCCGGTGATAAGCACTGTGGTGTCTGTTTTTGCTGCACGCTGGGTTTGGTTAACAATGTTTTGCATCACCACCGACCGATATACAAGCGCACTCGACTGCAGGCCAGATTTTAGTGTGCTGAGCTCTTGTGCTAATTCGGCGTTTTGTAGCTCTAAACGCTTGTTGAGTTCATCTTCTAACTGACTACGCTTTAAGGCTTTGCCAATTTGTCGTGCAAAACCCGCAAATAACATCATTGAATCGCGGGTTAAATCAAGGTTTGCATGCTGCCCTACCAAGAAAAAACACGCTTTTAAATCGGCTCCTAAGGGCACAAGTAAAAAACGGTCGCTGTTGTATTGTTGCTCAACATATTGGCTTTGCTTAATCGCTTCCTCGGCAATTTCTCTAATTCTGTCTAGGTGCGAAAGCTGATTGACTTCGATGTTGTTAACCTCAGCCATTTTGGATACTGCAATTGCCTGTTCAATGCTTTTGTCATCATCAAGGCTCACAATGCCAGCAGCGGTGAACTCAAAGGTATAGGCCAAACGCTCAACCACATGCAGCAATAAACGACTAAACTCATGTTCATCGGCAATGATGGAGGATATGTCCCAAAGCAGAAGCATGTTGCGATAGTTGGTAACGTTGTCGGGGGTGAAAATCCCTCCGATGTAGTTAAATTCGTTTTCATCGTGCTTAAACTTGTCGGCCTCCCAGTGCACGATACTGGGTTTGTCAGACGTTTGTGCTGCTTTAAGCGCTTGCTCAGCTCGGCTGATTAACATTGAGGAGGCGGAGCTGTCTTCGTCGCTGATATCGGTTTGGCTAACATGCGACACGCCTAAATTAAACGAAAGGCGAATAGCGTTTTGTAAATACGGGCGGTTGTGTAACTCTCCCTGCAGTTTTTGAGCAAGGTTTAGGCCCTCATCTACGCTTTGAGCATGGCTGGCGATGCCAAACAAAGCCCCGCCGAAGCGACAGGCTAAGTCACCCGAGCGAATATTTTGTGAAATGATACTGGCAATTTCGTTGAGTACTTGGTCGCCTTTAGCTTGGCCAAATTTACGATTCACGATTTGAAAATCACGACAGTGAATCATGCATAGGTTAATACCCGAGACATCAATGTTTTCATCAATGGCTCTTTGCAAAGCACTTCGGCTTTGCAGTTTGGTTAAACCGTCTACAGTTAAGAGATGAAATTGTGAAAATACTTTCAAACTGCTGAACAAGCTTGCGCATAAGCGCAGTAATATGAGGGGTTGCGAGTTGTCTGTTTGCCGCTCTCTGCCAGTTTGCGACTCAGTGCCGATGTGCGATTCGGAGCATAGCGCATTTAACCAAGGCGGAAATCCTTTTAAGCTAACTAACTCAATGTCGAGTTGGCGGCTATCTTGTAAGTCAGGTCGTACGTGTTTACGTTGTTCATGTTTTGGTGTTTCGGGCGATTCATGCGCCTGAACGCTGACTAATATCTGTTCATCGCAAGGCATCGACATGGCCACACTATACTCGCCGTGTGAGTGGTTTATCTCGCTGATAAATTGAGTGCTTTGCTGATGCTGAATTTTTCGAATGTTTTCAATGGCGATATGTTCAGCCGTGCTGCTTGAAGCATATTCTAAGCTTTGGATGCCTTTGTCGTTTATTTGCACATGATCGCATTCGCAAAGCACACGAATACTAGCAAGCAATTGCGATACAGCGCTTTCAGTTAATTTCATCGCCAGTGATATGCCGAGCTAAAGGTCATTTCCATTCTCTGGCTATCGGCTAACAAGCTCATTTACTTAGCAAAATGCGCATTTTTGTAATATGCTTGTGACGTGTTGAACCTAACGTTTTGGGTGTGTTGTATCAATATCCTCGGTATCTTTGCAGTGCGCGCTAATGCGATATTTTTGTATCTTCGGCTTACCCAATATTTAAACCGCCATCATGCTAGTCAATAAATCGGAAACTCTCTTGCAAAGCACGTATCGCTTTGTGTATTCCTTGCTCCTTACACTGGCATTGCCACTCTTATTGCTGTTATTCAGAAAGAAACTTAGCATGCCCAAAAGTTCAGGTAGCGCGCCAAGACGTTTTTCAGAGCGCTTCGGTATGCTACCTGCAAGTTTTAAGGGCTCGGGCATTTTGGTTCATTGCGTGTCAGTTGGTGAACTTAATGCGTCTGTACACCTTGTGAACAAGCTCATGAAAGCTTATCCATCGATGAGTATTACCCTCACTACAACCTCTACCACGGGAGCCCAGCTAGCCTATAATCTTTATAAAGACAGTGTGCAGCATGCTTTCTTACCCTTCGATTTGCCGTTTTTTATGAATCGATTTTTAGCCAAACTGAAGCCTAAATTGGTGCTTGTGACCGAGGTTGAGGTATGGCCTAATATGCTGCGCTACTGCGCCCGCCATGGTATTCGCACCGCACTTATTAACGCTAGGATCTCTAGTGAGTCCTTACCTACCTACAAACGCTTTGGTTTTTTACTGCGTCCGGCGCTGCGAAGTTTTGATGTAATATGTGCACAAAGTCAAAACGCATACGACAACTTTAAAGCGCTGGGCGTATATAAGTCGCAGCTTCGTTTAACCAACAACATGAAATTTGATTTAACACCAAGTGACGACGATGCACAAAAAGCAGAACACTTGCTAAGCCGTTATAAGCTAGCGCCAGATGCTACATGGCTTGCCGCAAGCACGCATGAGCCCGAAGAGTTATTTGTGCTGTCGGTTTATCAAAAAGCGCTTAAGCAGCACCCGCATCTGAAACTCGTTATTGTGCCGCGCCACCCTCATCGATTTGAGCAAGTTTATCTTGCTATTAAATCAATGGGCTTAAGTGTTGCCCGCTTCAGTGATGAGCTAACAAGCGATAGTCAGGTCATATTAATAGACACGATGGGCTATTTAACGCCTTGTTATCGGATATGCAGTTTTGCCTTTATTGGCGGCAGTATTGCAGACAAAGGCGGACATAATGCCCTTGAGGGAGCGATGTATGCAAAACCTATGATGATGGGGCCCAGTATTTTTAATAATCCGGGTATTGTTGAACTGCTCACTCAGCGCTCGGCGCTCATCTTGATTGAAGATGAGGCAGCCTGTGAGCGTGTACTGCTCGACTTTATGGCGTCTCCAGCGCGAGCGATTGAGCAGGGGCGAGCCGGTAAAAAGGTGCTCGAAGAAAATGGGGGGGCGGTAGATAAAACCTTTGATTTGGTGACGTCTCTTTTGCAATAAGCTGGATGAATTATCATTCCTTTTAACCCAGCCATTTAAAAGGCTTAGTCAATTCAATTGAACACTGAGTGCAGAGCGACCGGACGTTTGCCCCTTGTCATGCCATTGAAAGATGGCATATGCATGACCTCCACCAATAGCTTGTTTACCTTGCATTACCTTTGGAAGTCTATTAACCAAAGTAATATGAACGGTTCTACACAAACAAGATTTTATTAAAAGACTTTGATATATTATAACAAAAGGCGCTTATCACAACCAATTTAAAGTGGAGTTATATGTCAATTCGCTTCAACTCAATACTCGCAGTTTTCACCCTGTTAGCATTCTCACTCACTCTGACATCAGTTAAAGCGTCAGCAACTGCTCAAGCAAATGCAAACACTTACACAGAAAGTACATTTTCAAGCTCAAGCATAGGATATTTTCGGGACCCTAACCGTCATGGCAATAAACTTGTGTTTGTCGCGCAAAGCGACCTGTGGTTAAGTCAACTGGGTAGCACTGCGCCAGCAATGCGTTTAACTACCCATCCCAATATGGAAAGTAGTCCTCGTTTTTCGCCAAACGGCGAGCAAATTGCCTTTGTCGCACGGTATAATAATATGCAAGCGGTGCACCTTATCCCTACAAATGGTGGCGTGGCCAAACAAATTACCTTTGAACTCGGCGCGACAAAATTACATAACTGGATTGATGATGAGCACCTGTTAATTAGTACCACACACGATACGGGTATGCATTCAAGTTGGGTTCTCAAAAAAGTTAATGTTAATACACTAGTAAGCACAAGCCTGCCATTGTCTGATGCTGTTGAAGGCTCTATTTCTAGCGATGGAAATACCCTTGTTTTTGTACAACATGGCCTGCAAGTATCTACTGATAATGCTAATCATTATAAAGGCGGTGCAGCGGGGGAGATTTGGCGATTCAATTTAGAAGCTCGACATTTTCGCAATAGCAACAACGAAGCCACACGGTTGACCACAGATCATGAAGGCTCGGCGCGCACAGTGATGTTATTTGAAGCAAGTAATGAAGCACAAAACCGCATTTACTTTATCAGCAATCAAAATAACATCGACAACATTTGGTCGATGAAACTCGACGGCAGTGATAAAAAACAACATACCCAGTTTGAAGACTGGGCCGTACGAGACGCCAGTATTCATGGCGATTCAATCGTATTTCAACATGGTGCTGACCTTAAATTGTTTAATATTAATAATGAAAGTGTGAGCAATATAGATATTAGCCTGCAATCTGACTTTGTTGATTTGCGCACACGCTACATCAACAAACCCATGGAATATTTTGAGGATGCTAGCATCGCCAACGACGGCAAATCGGCCGTTGTGATTGCTCGCGGAAAAATGGCGCTTGCCAACAACCAATCGACTCGCTTAGTTAATATTGCAAGCGACCCTGTTTCTAGAAATCGTGACGCCGTTATAAGCAATGATGGCAAATATGTTTATGCTATTAGCGATGCAAGCGGTGACTATGAGATATGGCGTTTTGACGCAAAAGGCGGTAATAAATCCAAACAGCTCACCTCTAACGGCGACGTGTTAAAAACTAGCCTCTACTTATCGCCAAACGGCGAAACACTGGCTTATACCGAAAAGTCGGGTCAGCTTTGGTTTTTAAACTTAAAAAGCGGCAAAAGTACGGTGGTTTATGATGAACCCAATAATGGCATCAGTAATCTTACCTTTTCAGCAGATAGCCGTTATCTTGCATTTGAAGTGACTTTATTTTCTCAAGAGCGCTCTCGTATATTTTTAAAAGATACACAAAGTAAAAACGCTGCATTGCTAACAAGTGAAAAATACCAGTCCTTTTCACCAAGTTTTAGTGATGATACTAAGTGGCTTTATTTTCTATCTGACCGGTCCTTTACGCCGAGTCCTGGCAGCCCTTGGGGTGATAGAAATATGGGGCAAGCTTTTGACAAACGCACAGAAATATACGCAATAGCCCTTAACAAAGATGCAGAATTTCCTTTTGCCGCACCTACTGAACTGAGTGTAATTGCAACTAAAGACAAAAGCGGCGATGTACAAGATGAGGAAGAGGAAGAAGAAACTAAATCAGTAGAAATCGACTTTGACCAAATACACAAGCGGCTATGGAAAGTCGACGTCCCTGCCGACAATTACGCACAGCTAATTGCCAACGAAAAAGCATTGCTCATACGGCAAGAACAGCACCTGAAAAGCCTAGCTTATGAACATGATGCCAAGTTAAAAGACATGACTGACGGTGTGAATTACATTGAAGCCTCTGCTAATGGCAAACACGTCATGGTGCTCAAAGGCGCCAGAGAAAAAGCGCAAATTTTTAGCATTCCAGCAAGTGATACTTTTCCCTCTGAAGCGAATGACCACAAAATTGACCTGAGTAAATGGCAGCTAACGATAAAGCCACAACAAGAGTGGCAGCAGTTGTTCAAAGACGCTTGGTTAATGCATCGAGACTCATTTTATGACGCTAATATGCGCGGACTTGATTGGCAAAAAACCAAAGAAAAGTATATGCCTTTATTAGCAAGAATGACCGAGCGCTCAGATTTGAACGATATATTTGAACAAATGATGGGCGAGCTTAATTCGCTACATTCCCAAGTGCGCGGCGGCGACCTCAAAGACGATCCTAATGCGCCAAACCCATCGGTATTGGGCGCAAGTTTACGTGACAGTAAAGACGGTGTGTTGATTGACACTATCTATATGTTTGATACGGAACTGCTTGATCAAGCTCCACCACTTGCTCGACCCGGCGTAAATGCCGCCAATGGCGATATTATCACCGCGGTTAACAAGCAAGCAGTCAACAATGTGGCGCAACTTCGGCAAGCTTTATACAACCAACAAGGGCAGCAAGTATTATTAAGTATTCAGCGCGGTAAAGGACGAAAGGCCGAAAAAATTGAAACCGTTGTCGTCCCTGCACCAGCAAATCGCGAAACTAGATACCGCCGTCAGCATTGGGTGCATAAAAATCTCAAAAAAGTTCAATCTACTGATAACGACATTGGTTACTTACACCTATATGCCATGGGCGGCGGTGACATTGCGTCATTTGCCCGAGATTTTTACGCTCAATATGAAAAACAGGGCTTGATTATAGATGTTCGCCGTAATCGAGGTGGCAACGTCGACAGTGTGATTATTGAAAAACTCATGCGCAGAGCATGGTCGTTTTGGCGTTGGCCTAACGGGTACACAAGCACCAATATGCAACAAGCATTCAGAGGTCACTTAGTTGTACTTGCAGACCAATTTACTTATTCAGACGGTGAAACCTTTACTGCAGGCATAAAAGCACTTGATTTGGGCACCGTAATTGGTAAGCAAACAGCAGGTGCTGGCGTTTGGTTGTCGGGTGGTAATCGTTTGGTAGACCGCGGTATTGCCCGCGTGGCTGAATTCCCAGTTTTCGCGATGGACGGGCGTTGGATCACAGAAGCAGAGGGCATTGCACCCCATATAGAAGTTGATAACTTACCACATGCCACTTACAAAGGTGAAGACGCTCAACTTGCAGCAGCAATTGCTCTGTTGCAAACGAAAATTGCTGAATCACCTGTAACAGAATTACAACCAAAGCCTTTCCCGCCGGTGAAGGAAGCGGCTGACGACATATTAAATAATACAAATTAAGACTTAGCACATGAAAAAAGTAGTGTAGAGCGACCGGGTGTGTGCCCCATGTCATGCCGTCGAAAGACGGCATCTCCGCCCCTTATCATGCCTTCGAAAGACGACATTTCCGAACAACCAGCAATGGCTTGTTCACCTTGCATGCAGTTTTCGCAAACGCCGCTTTCAACATCATAACGATAAAAACATCTTATGTCGGCAAGCTAATCATCAACACAATTACTTGGCAAAAACTGCGAATTTACATCAGTTTTGTTTTCGCCTATTCATCCACACTTGCGTTCGGCAAAGGTGCATTTTACGTTTATTAGAAGCTGAATGTTTTACCTTCAAAATTGCTTAAACAATCAAGCTAGAGGCCACTGTCCCCACAATACGTTTCTACCGCTTTCTTGTTTTTAGAATTAGCAACAGAAAAATATAATTTAACCACGGCAAGCACGGGATGTCTTTCTTGATTCGTATTCGCAGGCGTCCAGCGCCACTCTTTTAAGGCCTTCACGGCACTAGAATCAAATACGCCTTGAGGATAAGAGAATCTGATGGCTAATTCTGCTGCACGACCATCTGTGCCAATCCCCACTATCGTTTCAACGCAACCAGAAAGCTTATCCCGAGCGGCAGTACTAGGGTATCTAGGGTCGACTCTGGTCTTTATTTGCCAATAGTCCAAGATAGCGTGAGTTGGATTGGGAGAAGTCAGATCAATGTATTGTTTCGGTACTTCGCCGGTCTCCTTTTCAATAGATGATTGTGGTGCTTCTGTTGTTTGACATGCCGACAGGGCAAAGATCGTGATAAACAAAATCATTCTGTACATGGTCCCATCCTTAGCCTTTTGTTTCAGCAAACACCGTTTTTCATCCAACAATCACGGCTTATTTTGTTCTTTTGTCATTGCCTTTGTTTAAAAAAGTATAAGTAAAACTAAGGCTATACGCTACCTTTCGTTACAGCGGGCTCTAGTTTGGCTAGATGTTCGTTGCGATGATGACTATTCTCCTCACTATTTTAGCATCATTTATGATACAGTGTAGCATCAATAAAGATGCGTGATGGACATAGTATATGAGAACAACAATAAGCATAGAAGATGAGCTTTTTGAACAAGCTGCTCAGTTTTGTCCGCCCAACAGCGACAAAGCTAGTGTCATTAGAGAAGCCATGCAAACATTTGTTAGGTTACAGGCTGCAAAACGCCTTGCAAAACTTGGTGGAGCGGCCCCAAAGATTAAAAATATACCAAGACGCAAAGGTTAAATCATGGTTCTGGTAGATACATCCGTCTGGGTAGATCATTTCAAATGTTCCAACGTTAAATTGATTGAGTTACTGAATGCAGACAATGTTTGTTGCCATCCATTCGTAATCGCGGAATTAGCCTGCGGAACGCCTCCTGAACCAAGAAAAAAGACATTAAGCGACTTATCTGTTTTAAGAGTCGCTACCATTGCAACAATGGATGAAGTACTCACCTTCATAGAACAAAAGCAGCTATATGGAAGGGCTTGCGGGTATATTGACATCGCCTTACTCACCTCAACCTTATTATCAGAAGAGACAACACTTTGGACGCTAGACAAGAGATTGGCTGAGCTCGCCGAAGAACTTAATATTAATTATATGAAGTGAGAGATCATGGCCAAGACCCCAGCGAAACAGCCCAACACAACCTAACGAAAATGAGCTCAGATATATGAGCTCATTACTGTGGGCTAATTTTTATTTAAAGGCGCTAAGGCTTAATCGCCTTTATCGTCTTCAACTACCGGAAAACCGCGGTCACGCATAAGCGCTTCCACTTTCGCGTCTCGGCCACGGAAGGCGCGATACGCATCAGCAGGGTCCATAGCGTTTCGTACAGCAAACAGATATTTCACCAAGCGCTCGCCCACTTCTTTATCGTAAAAGCCGCCAGGCGCTTCAGCGAAGGCTTCTGCAGCGTCAGACGTTAATACCTCTGCCCACATATAGCCGTAATAGGCAGCGGCATAACCTTCACCAGAAAATACATGACCAAACTGCGTTGAACGATGGCGCATTACCACTTCTTCAGGCATCCCGAGCTCACGCAGCTTATCGCGCTCAAAGCTATCGGGCTCAATAAGTGCAGGGTCGGTAGTGTGATAGAGCAAATCCATAATGGCAGATGCCATATATTCAGTGGTTTTGAAGCCCTCGTTAAAGGTGGACGCCTGCTTAATCTTTGCCACTAAATCTGCAGGAATAGGCTCGCCCGTTTGATAGTGAACAAGGTACTGATTGATTACCTCGTCGGTAAGCAACCAGCGCTCTAATAACTGCGATTGAAACTCAGTATAATCACGCACACCAGAGTGAGATGATGGATACTCCACATCGGCTGCTAAAAAGTGAAGCGCATGCCCAAATTCGTGAAAATAAGTCTCAGCATCGTCCCATGAAATAAGAGAAGGTTCGCCCGGCGCTCCTTTTACAAAGTTTGAATTATTTGACGAAAGCACCGATTTTTCGCCGTCAAAGGTGGTGTAGCCGCGGTAGGTTGTTGCCCACGCGCCAGACCGCTTGCCTTGTCGGGCAAAGGGGTCTAAGTACCAAAGGCCAATAAATTTGCCACTGGTTTTATCGGCTACTTCCCACACTTTCACATCTTCATGAAACACAGGCACTTTGCCATCTGGCACCGGCGTAAACTCAAAATTAAACAAACGGCCAGCTACATAAAACATCGCCTCTCGCAGTTTGTCGAGCTGCAGGTACTGTTTTACTTCGTCGGAGTCGAGTGCATATTTGTCTTGGCGCACTTGCTCAGCGTAAAAACGGTAGTCCCAAGGCATAATGGTAATATCAGCACCTTGTGCATCGGCGATGGCCTGCATATCGGCAACTTCTTCTTCTACCCTTGCTATGGCTGCTGGCCATACGCGCTCCATCAAATCCATTGCGTTTTCAGGATTTTTTGCCATGCGGTCTTCTAAGCGCCATTGAGCATAGTTGTCGTAACCAAGGAGCTTAACGCGCTCATGGCGCAGCGTGAGAATTTGTTTAATCAATTCGTTGTTATCATACTCGTCACCATTGTCGCCGCGGTTATAGTACGTGGTCCACACTTTTTCACGCAAGGCTCGGTCGGTCGAGTAGGTTAAAAATGGATCCATAGACGAGCGAGTGTTAGTAATCGCATACTTACCTTCTTGGCCTCTTTCTTTAGCGGCTCCTGCAGATGCTTTTACAAACGACTCAGGCAGTCCACCGAGCTGGCTTTCATCTAGGTATAAAACGTAGTTCTCTTCATCGGCTAGCACATTGTTTTGAAATTGAGTATGTAGGGCGGCAAGCTCTTGGTTTATGTCGGCGTAGCGTTTTTTGTCTGCATCATTGAGCAAAGCGCCATTGCGCACAAAGCTATTGTACGCCATCCAAGTAATGCGCTGCTCTTCGTCGGTAAGCGTGCTGAGCTCTTCACTCTCATAAACAGCTTTTACGCGTTCAAAAAGGGCTTTGTTTTGAGTGATTTTTGAGCGGTAAGCCGAGAGCTGTGGTGCCATTTCGCGCTGAATTTCTCTAAATTCTGGCGATGATTTATTTGACGACCAAATACCCCAATAGGTAAACACCGTAGAGAGCTCTTTACCGGCGCGCTCCATTTCAACGATGGTATTAGCAAACGTGGGCGGCTCTGGGTTATTAGCGATGCTTTCATAGTCAGCCAATGACAGTGCCATGCCCTTTTCAAGGGCAGGTTTAAGCAGAGCCAAATCCATTTTGTCAAATGCAGGTACGCCGCCATACGGGCCTTTAAACTCGGCCATCAATACGTTATCGATGCTTTGAGTCTGCGCACTATCGGCGACTGAATTGTTGTTAGCCGAGTTTTGCACAGCATCAGAGCATGCGCCTAAGGCTAGAATTACCGACGCTGCAATGGCGCCGTAAATTGGTTTTTTCATCGTTTTAGAACCCTTCTGTCGTTTATTATTGTTGTAAATCTATTTGTTTCTTAATTATCAAATGATAAGAGTAGCAAGGGACTGGATTTGAAAACGTCGAAATCATGGATGATTTCGTCGAGCGCCCATGGATGGGTTCACAGCGTTTTTCAAATCCAGTTCCTTGCTACTCAATTGCTAACTCTTGTTTAATAGCATCGAAATCATGGATGATTTTGCCGAGCGCCCATGGATGGGTTCACAGCGATTTTCAAATCCAGTCCCTTGCTACTCAATTGCTAACTCCTGTTTAACAGCATCGAAATCGTGGATGATTTTGCCGAGCGCCCATGGATGGGTTCACAGCGATTTTCAAATCCAGTCCCTTGCTACTCAATGAAGCTTGCTAGCAACATATGCTTAATCAAACACAACCGTTTTGTGCTGACAAATTATCACTCTGTCTTCTAAATGATAGCGAATTCCATTTGCCAATGCATTTACCTCGCAACGCTTGCCCTTTCTCACCATATCTTGGGCGCTATCGCTATGACTAATGCGCATTACTTCTTGTTCAATGATGGGTCCTTCATCTAAGTCAGACGTTACGTAGTGACAGGTTGCACCGATGAGTTTAACGCCTCTATCGTAGGCCTGTTGATAGGGTTTTGCTCCTGCAAAAGAGGGTAAAAAACTGTGATGTATATTGATTATTTTACCCGCATGCTTTTGACACATCGCCTCTGGAATAATTTGCATAAAGCGCGCGAGCACCGTGAGATCAATGTCGTAGTGGCTAAGTAGCTCATCTATTTTAGCAAATGCCGTTGGTTTATCGCTAAAATCAATATAGTGAAAAGGGACCTTATACCAACTTGCATACTCGCGCATAGCCTCATGATTGGCGATGATGCATGGGATATCACAATAAAGTTCACCGCTGTGCCAGCGATGCAGTACATCGTTTAAACAATGCGATTCATGGCTGGCAAGTAAGGCTACTTTACGTTTTTCGCTAGAGTGACGCAGTGACCACTCCATGTCGTACTTTGCTGCAACCTTTGCAAAAGCCTCTCTCAGCTCATTGATATCTAAGGCAACAGAGTCTGCCTCTATTTCGTGACGCATAAAAAAGCGGTTTAGATGTTGGTCGGTATGGTGACTCGCCTCTAAAATATTCACGCTTTGGGCGGCAAGAAATTCAGATACAGCGGCAACCAAACCTACTTGATCGGGGCAATCAATCACTAAACGAATAGACGCGGACAAATTATTCACTCCAATTTCTAATTAAATCAATTATCTACAAATCGATTAAAAAATATACTGAGCTCAGGCACAGATGTTGCGTATCAAATGACACCTTCTAAATTAGTCTGATAAATGTGTGCATCATCATGAATCAATACATTCAAAAGGCCCTTGAAACTTACTGCGATCACTCGCAAACAGTCATTGCCAGACAGCTTGCCTATACTACCCTGACCAATGCGGGTTTTACAGCGGATGATTTGCAATTCGTTCTGAAAAACGGGCCTGACAGTCTGCCTATTATGTTTTTTGCCGCATAAAGAGTTTTACCTATACCCGCACGCTGAAGCGCTTTAGGTTTAGTTTTCATCTAAGCGCCTACAAATCTTGCGATATATCAAAGTTGTGAGGTGTTTAATTCTTAACCTACTAAAGTCTCATTACCTCTTTGAATAATTCCCGCTATAACCCATAACTGATGACCATTGATTGTGATATGGTAGTTTTTCACACATTTTAAAGGATAGGTTGTGATGGCAAGAATAGCATTAGTAACAGGCGGTACCCGTGGCATTGGCGAGGCAATTTGCACCACGTTAAAAGAAAAGGGGTACACGGTAATAGCAAATTACGGCGGCAACGATGTTAAAGCTGCAGAGTTTACACAGCGCACCGGCATCCCAGCAGTAAAATTTGATGTCTCTGATTTTGATGCTGTTAGCGAAGCAATCACAAAAATTGAAGCCGATTACGGCCCGGTTGATATATTGGTAAATAACGCCGGTATCACCCGCGACGGGACCATGCATCGCATGAGCTTTGAGCAATGGGACGCGGTTATTCAAACCAATTTAGCCTCCTGTTTTAACACCTGCAGAGCGGTAATTGAAGGCATGCGCTCGCGCGAGTTTGGCCGAATTATCAATGTGGGTTCGGTAAACGGGCAGGCGGGTCAATACGGGCAAGTGAATTACGCCGCCGCAAAATCGGGTATTCATGGCTTTACTAAAGCGTTGGCGCTTGAGGGCGCAGGCAAGGGTATTACTGTGAACGCTATTGCACCGGGCTACGTTGATACCGATATGGTAAGAGCGGTGCCAGCTGAAGTACTGGCCAAAATAATTAAGACTATTCCGGTGGGGCGCTTAGGGAAACCTGAAGATATCGCCAACAGTGTTGCCTTTTTAGTAGGCGATGAGGCTGGTTTTATCACCGGCTCCACGCTTTCAATTAACGGCGGCCAGCATATGTACTAAGCGCTTGCGCTGATGTATTCAACGCGATGAGAGCATCTACCGGAGTACATTTGTGCTAATTATTGGTAGCTGCCCTCATCAGTATATTTAGAGTGCTTGCGCCAGTTCTGCTAACTTAGTGACCGTTTCGGGTGACGGAAAACCATCGGCAATCAGTCCATTTTTTGTTTGAAAGGCTCTAATGCCTGCGCGAGTCGCAGGGCCAATGATGCCGTCTGCTCCGCCCACATCAAAGCCTAACGCATTAAGATTGCGCTGTACCTGAGCCATTTGAGCGATGCTATATTTGGGCAAGTCGGGTAGGCTTGCTGTGAGTGCTGGACCGCCAATGATACGATTGGCTAGTTGCCCTACCGCCACGCCATAAAACTCGGAGTTATTCCAGCGCAGTATTGTTCTAAAGTTTTTGTAGGTTAAAAAGGCAGGTCCGCTAGCGCCAGCCGGCACAAGCAGCTTTGCTTCAATATCTGACTCCCCAAGTGCTGTGCCGTCGCTTTTGCTTACGCCCAGTTGCTGCCATTGGCTTACGGTTTTTGCGCCTTGACCGGCAAGGCTATAGTCAAAGCCTTCTGGTAGCATGACTTCTCTGCCCCAGCGTAGTCCCGGTGTCCAACCAAGCTTCCAGAGAAAGTGTGCGGCCGACGCCAGGGCGTCTTTTTCACTTTCCCATAAATTGATCACGCCATCTCCATCGCCATCAATGGCATAGTTTGTATAGGCGGTAGGCATAAACTGTGTATGACCCATCGCGCCCGCCCACGAACCTTGCATCTGCGCTTTGTTAAGATTTTCTCTGTCCATGAGCTTCAGCGCTAAAAATAGTTCTTGAGTAAAAAAGGTCGCGCGTCTGGGTTCACAGGCCAAGGTGGCTAAGCTGTCGAGCGTCGACATATTGCCTTTGTATCCGCCGTAGTTGGTTTCTAAACCCCAAAATGAAACGATATAGTGCCCGGGCACGCCGTATTTTTGTGTGAGTTCATCTAAAAATTCGCGATAGATTTGATATTTTTCGCGGCCTTTATCAATGCGCCATTGGTTTACGCGTTTACTGAAGTAGTCTGGAAAGGTCGATACAAACTCAGGTTGTGAGCGGTCTAGCTCGATAACACGCGGAATAAAGTTGAGCTTTGAAAACTCAGCCTCAACGCGCTGTTCGCTCACACCAGCGTTTAGTGCCGCCTGTGCTTTTTCGTTTAAGCACTCGGGAAATAGCTGTCGCTGTTGCTCAATGTACTGTTGCAACTGCTCGCCTTTAGCTACAAATGAGAAGGCGACAAAAATCAGGGCAATGCAAGAAAAGCGTTTCAAGGTAGATAGTCCTTATCCATGCGTTTGTGTTGATGAATTGGGTTAGAGAAAGACTAACTAACTTAGTTCACCAACACAATTGAAACTGATCAGGCTACTGATATTTAATTGCTTACACTTGCCTGTTCTTTCACGCCGTATTTGTTTATAAACTCGGTAACCACAGGGCGAATATTTTTGCGGTACATCGACCCGCTAAATATGCCATAGTGGCCGGCGCCTACCTGAACGTGATGTTTGCGCATGTGTTTAGGAATCTTTGTGCAAATATCCTGCGCCGCTTCAGTCTGCCCCAAACCACAAATGTCGTCATTCGCGCCTTCAACCGTAAGTAGCGCGGTATTGTCGATGGCGTCAAAGTTAACCGGCTTACCCTGATATGTGATGCTGCGGTTGGCAATTTCATTGTTTTTAAAGATGCGGTCAATGGTTTCTAAGTAAAACTCTGCGGGCATGTCGAGCACTGCCATATATTCGTCGTAAAAGGCGCGAAAGCGGTCGGCGTCTTCATCTTCGCCAAACAATAGGTTTTGAAAATAATTTTGATACTTCTGCATATGGGTTTTTTGGTTCATTGAAATAAACCCGCCTAGCTGCATAAAGCCTGGATAAACCTGACGACCCTCACCGGGATAACCTACCGGTACAGTCATGATGGCTACATTTTTGTACCACGACATAGGGTGGCGATGAGCAAATTCATTGACCCGAGTTGGGTTTTTGCTGGTGTCGAGAGGCCCTGCCATCAGTGTTAATGATTTTGGCGTATTGGGGTTTTTCTCGTCGGCCATTACCGCGGTTGCAATAAGTGCTTGTACAGTGGGCTGACAAATCGCAATCATGTGGGTGTCTTCACCCAGATAATTTAAAAATTCAATGAGATAGCTGACGTAACAATCAAAAGAGAAGGGACCCTCGTCTAACGGCACTTCGCGCGCGTCTGCCCAATCGGTAATGTAAACTTCGTGCTCAGGTAAAAGCGCTTCTACCGTGCCCTTAAGCAAGGTCGCATGATGGCCAGAAAGTGGTGCTACGAGTAATACCTTGTCTTTGTCGGTATGCCCAATGGTCTTAAAGTGTGTAAGGTCGCAAAAGGGCTTACTCACTACCACGTCTTCTCGTACCTTGAACAGTTGATTATTAATACTCACTTCATCAATGTTAAAGCCAAGCTTGTCGTATCGGCGGGTCAGCCGCATAGCGGTTTCAAGTGACGCCTTCGTCAAACGTCCACTCCACGTATACGAAAATGGGTTGGAGGGATGTGACACGATATCGTTAACGATACTCAGGCCCTCATTCATCATTTGGCCAGTGCGAGCAAGGTAATCATAAGCCTGATAGTTCATAATTCATCTCCGAAGGGTGATAAAAAAAACTCCAATCAACGTCCACTACTGAGCAGCTGATTAGAGTTTTTTAACAGCATCAAAATCCTCTTGATGCTAGCACATTTAAGACGTTTACCGAATCAAAAATGACGTTAATATGCCAGTACTTATTTAGCGCCAGCAGTCATTTTTGAAGTCATTTCTTCGCTAATGTCTTTGATCATGGCGCCCGCTTTTTGCTGCGCGCCGCTCACTAGCGTGTAAGTCTCTTTAGCCGACGTTGTAATGGTTTCTTGAAGCGTCTCAAGATATGCTTTTTGAGCTTCTGCAAGGCTCATCACATCTTTTTGCTGACCGGCTGTTTCTGCAAAAGACACACCGCTCGACAATAAGGTGGTAAACAAAGCGTTTTGCTTTTCAGCAAGTTCTTGTAAAACACTCATGTTTAAAGAGGCAAGCTCGGTAACAGGCTTTAGTGATTCTTTAAGTTGTTCGTTCATTTGTTCAATCATTATTTTTCTCCAAAATATTAAAGGTAGATATAAGCTTTTTTGCGTTATGCGTTTTTGCTTGAGTCTGCTTTCACGTCGGCAGGACTCAACTGGGCGACCGCCTTTTGAGGACGAGTCTTTTCAATAACAGGTTTACTAACCTGTTGTTGTGTTGTTTTATTTGGTGCTTCTGCTTTTACAGCCTTGGCGCTTACCGCCTCAGCTTTGCGCGTGGTTGTGGCTTTAGCGGGCGCTTTTTTAACGCTCGCTTTTCTAGCAACAGGTTTTGTGCTTGCTTTGCTTTCTGTAGCTTGTGATGTTGAGGCCGCAGGTTTTTCAAGTGTCTTTGCAGCTTGCGCCTTAGTATCACTTGCTTTAACAGCACTACCCTTTACAGATTTTTTAGCAGCAGTTGGCTTTGCAACGCTTGTTTTTTTTGTGCTCGCTTTGACAGGCGCTTTAGTTGCTGTCATGGCAGACGAGACCGCCTGTTTGGCATCTTCACCCGCAAGCTCTAGTGCGCTCTTCATAACACTCGCCGCTTGGCTATTCATCGTTGAAATAGCGGTGTAAGTATTTTTTGATGCACTGGTAAACCGCTCGCGCACTGATTCTGCATATACAGACTGCGCCGCCAACACACCGTTTAGCTCACTTTGCGAGCCCAAAGATGCTAGGAGTTTTTTCGAATCAGACATTAAGCCTGAAAAAAATACGGTTTGTTGCTCAGATACAAGCTCAAGAGTTTTCGCATTCATTTCGAGCAAAGTACTGACTGGTTGTGTAGATTTTTTCATTTGTTGAGACAAGTTACCAAACATCATTTTGACCTCATTGAATATTATAGGGTGCGAAATCACAATATGCTGCACTGCAACATCGCGAATGTTCAAATAATAGTCAATCTATGGGAAAGATCAAGAGATATTTTGTTGCAGTGCAACATTTTTTTATGAAAATACTCTATCGAGCAGAGGAAGTATGTTCAAGTGTTTGTTTTATATAGCGTATTTACTTCTTACGACTTTTGTCGTACTGCCATGCCTCGAGGTTCTTTTCCATCATTTTGGTAAAAATTCCCATAGGCGAGTTATCGACCATATTCTTCATCATGCCCTGCATTTTGTCTTGTTGCTCAATAAACTGAACCAGCGATTGTTCGAGGTACTGGCGCACGTAAATCTGCATATCACTGTCGTAAAAACGAATGAGGCTTTTCAACAGAGCGTCGGTTAATAACGACTGATGCTCATTAGTTTCAGACTCGCTAATAATTTGTAGCAGAACACTCTTAGTAATATCGGCTTCGGTTTTTGAGTCAACAATGCAAAACTCATCACGTTCATTAATCAGCGTTTTAATGTATTCAAGGTTCACATACTGACTTTTTGTGGTGTCGTACAAGCGTCGATTGGGATACTTCTTAATAATGATCACGTGTGCAGATAGCCTTTATTATTTTATGAGCAACATTTAATGAACAACATTTAATGAGCAACAAATCTCATGAGTAAAAAATTTAACGGATAAAAAACTGATGTGAGAGCATGCTGATTGCTCCTTAGCTAAAAAACAAAAGGCAAAAACCAGAAACTTAGAAACTAACAAGACCATAAGCGGTATTAGTAAGGCAAATGTTACCTAAAACCGTAAAACAGAAACTTGCTTACAAACCATGCGCTCTCTCTTTTTGGAGTATAGCACTTGAATCGGGCGCATGAACACATGCAGCAACGCAACAACTCTACAACGCAGCAACGCGCCATCGCACAAACGCACCATAAGACGACCGTTGATGCATTCCCCAAAAAAGCTCCGCCATTTTTCAGTGCAGCGTCTGATAGGGTCATTCTACGCGTTTGAGCACATATTTTCCTGGAGCATCATCCAGACTCGGGTAATTTTCATGCGCGCCCGGGCTCAGGCTCGCTTTGCGTTTGCCAGCAGAGGGTTTTAACCAAGCATGCCAATCTTGCCACCATGAACCGCTCTGCTCGCTTGCTCCTACGAGCCACTGTTCAGGTGTATCACCGAGTTCGTCATTCACCCAATGTGGGTATTTACCGCCTTTGGTTGGATTAATAACCCCGGCAATGTGTCCTGAGCCACCTAATACAAATCTAACGTCGCCCGACACAAGTTTAGTGCCCGCATATGCGCCTTTCCATAGCACAATATGGTCGGCTACGGTGGTAAGAAAGTAGGTAGGCATATCAATCTTGCCAAAATCAATAGCTACGCCGTCGACCACTATTTTGCCTGGATCTTTTAAGGCATTTTCCCAGTAAGTCATGTGCAAATACTGCTTAAAACATGCGGCCGGAATATTCGTCGAATCACTGTTCCAATACAGAATATCAAAAGGAGCAGGGTCTTTGCCTTTCAGATAGTTATCAATGAAAAAGGACCAAAACAGGGCGTTTTCTCGCAGTAGACTGAAACTCATGGCAATAATTCGCCCGTCAAAAACGCCTTTCATCTGGGCATTTTGCTCAATCATGGGCAGCATATCTTCTGAAAAATAATTACCAACTTCTCCAGGCTCTGAAAAATCAAGCAAGGTGGTTAAAAGCGTAAGTGAGGCGATGCTAGCATCGTTTTTGGCGCGTAGATAAGCGGCGCTCACCGCAGCAAGGGTGCCGCCTACACAAAAACCAGTCAGGTTAACTTTATCTTGAGCGCTTATTTCTTTAATCACCTCAATGGCTTCAAGCGGCCCCTTTCGCATGTAGTCAAAAAAGTCTTTGCCGGCGAGCTCGCTTTCGGCATTCACCCATGAAATCATAAACACACTGTAACCGCTATCTAGCAGCCCTTGCACCATCGATTTCTTTTCTTCTAAATCGAGCACATAGTATTTGTTAATAAACGGCGGGGTAATCAACATCGGAATGCTGTGCTGGGTTTTTGACTTTGGCGTGTAGTGCAAAAGCTCCATTAGCTCGTTTCGATACACTACCTTACCTGCACTGTAAGCTAAGTTTTCTCCGAGTGTAAAGGCGTCTGCATCGGTTTGGCGCATTTTAAACGCTTCAAGGGGGCTTTGTTCTAGGTCTTCTAAATAAGCCTGCATGCCTTTAACAAGCGACTGTCCTTTGGTGGCTAAAATCTCTTCGCATACATCAGGATTGGTTAATACAAAGTTGGTAGGCGAGAGAGAATTAACATATTGGCGAGTAAAAAACTTAGCCTGTTGAGCTGCTTTCGGGTCGTTAAACTCAATGCTGTCGACCATATTGGTTACCATTTCAGCATTAATCAAATAAGAGTCTCTAATATACTTATAAACCGGATTTTCATCCCACTGTTGGTGCGCAAATCTACGGTCTTTTTTAGCCGTGTCAGTTGGCGCATTAACCGCTTCGCCCAACATGACCTTACTGGCCTGTTGCCATAATTCAGACTGCTTTTGCATATAGGCAAACTGATGCTGCATCAATTTATTGGCATCAATTTTAGTCTCACCGCTAAGTAGGTGCTCAAGTCGCTCCTGATTAAAAGGGTTAGGATAGGCGTCAATGCCCTCTTTATTGGCGCGGCTTAATATGTCTTGCGCCATTTTGTTAAATACGGTGGCGTACTTGTCGAGATAAGCCAAAATTTCAGCTTCATCAGTGCCCATGCTAATATCCTTTTGTGAGGTGTTTCACACTGTAGTGGGTTATTCTTTCGTTGTTCCGGTGCCGCTTTTCGCCGCTCGGGGATTCATAAAGCTCGCCATTAGGTTTTGATAGGCCGAGAACCCGCTTATTCCTTGCTCCATTGCAGGCTTTATAAAAGTATCAAAGGCCATTTGTGGGTCTTGCTGGCATTTTTTTAACATGTCTGCTGTTAAAGATTGATGTAAGCCGCTAAAATCCGGCAGTCCGAAGATTTCTCGGGCTTCAGCAGGTGTAAGGTCAAAATCTATGGTTACTTTCATCATCAGCCTTAATGCTCATTTGTTGAACTTTCAGCCTAAGCATCTGCCTGAACAATGTCTAGTCTTTTCGACTAATGTATCAGCTTAGGTTTTGCTACAATGCGCTGGCGTCTTGGTTTCTTAATCTTTGTTATATAGGTATGTTTAACATTTGAAAATTTCCGCTATTTTATACTCTCCCTTTGCTTGGTTTAAACGCCATTTCTTCAAGCTTGCCTTTGTTATGCTCATTATTGTGGCGGCGTATTTGGTGTATATCGATGCGCAAGTTAAAAAACAGTTTTCCGGCAATAAGTGGGAGGTGCCAGCACAAATTTATGCGCGGCCGCTGCGGCTTACATTAAAGCAAGAAATTAACGTTGCCGAGGTAAAAGACGAGCTTGCGCTGCTTGGTTATCGGCAAGTCGCTAACGCCTCTGCGGTAGGCGAATTTAGTGTTGGTAAAAACACCCTTACAATCTACCGACGAGCGTTCCAGTACGCCGATTTAAGCGCACCTGAACGTATTTTAAAGATTAACTGGAAGGGTGAACGCATTGATGAGCTGCGCTTGCTCGATAGTAAAGAAAACGCGCGCAGCGTGATGCTTGAGCCATGGCTAATTTCTCGACTAGTAGGCGGTTTATCAGAAGACCGCATGCTCATGCAGGATGCTGATATTCCCGAGATGTTGAAAGTCGCACTTATTCAGGTAGAAGATAACGACTTTTACGAGCATCACGGCATCGCTCCGCTGTCGATAGTCAGGGCCTTATTTGCCAATATTGTGGCAGGGCGAACTGTGCAGGGTGGCAGCACGCTTACCCAGCAGTTGGTAAAAAATCTCTATCTAACGCGAGAACGAAGCTATATTCGCAAGCTTCGCGAGGCGGCAATGGCGATTGTGATAGACGCACGTTACAGTAAAGAAGAAATTTTAAATGCCTACATTAATGAAGTGTTTTTGGGGCAAAACGGAGCCGTAGCAGTGCATGGCTTTGGTCTAGCGAGCCATTTTTATTTTAACAAGCCGCTTGTTGAGCTAGACATCACCGAAATCGCGACCTTAGTGGGCATGGTAAAAGGACCGTCTTTTTATCATCCGGTTAGACGCAAAGACCGCACCCTTGAGCGCAGAAACCTCGTGCTTCGGATATTATTTGACGGGCAATATCTGTCGCGAAGTGAATATGAGCGCGCCGTTAACGCGCCGCTCGTTACCTCCTCAAGTCCGAGCTTAGCTTCAGGTCAGCATCCTGCTTTTATGGACAAAGTGCGTGATGAGCTGTATTCGGTGGTGCCTGCCGCCGAAACAAGGCTATCGGGCGTAAAGGTTTATACTACGCTTGATATTAACGCCCAACGTAGGGCTGAAGAAGCGCTCAGCACTACAGTGGCGCGTCAGTCTCAAGCACGCAACCTGCCGGCGCTAGAAGCTGCCATGGTGGTGAGTGATATTGCCAGTGGTGAAATAAGAGCCATTGTTGGCTCAAAAAAAGCAGAGTTTGCAGGGTTTAACCGTGCGCTAAACGCCTATCGGCCAATTGGGTCGCTTATTAAACCGGTTGTGTATTTAGCTGCCCTTGAAAACCCCTATGATTTTCATTTGGCCACGCGTTTAGTCGACGAACCGGTTGAGTTTGACGATAGAGAAGGTAAAAAATGGCGCCCACAAAACGCCGACAAGACCTTTCGCGGCGAAGTTTCGTTATTAGATGCTTTGGTAATGTCTTACAACGTGCCGAGCGTAAATTTGGCAGCCCAAATAGGTTTTGATGAAGTCGGTGCAACCCTGCAGCGTTTAGGTTACAACAAAACTGTGGAGCCACTTCCTTCATTAGCGTTAGGTGCTGTGGAGCTATCGCCTTTGGAAGTGAACCAGATTTATCAGGTGATCAGCAATACCGGGGTGCTCAAACCTCTACATGCGCTTAATGCAGTTAGCACCCACGATAATCAGCTCATTTGGAAGCGCACCGATAGCTTTCAGCGCCGCGCCGACGAAGATGCCAGCTACTTAGTAAACTACGCACTGCATAAAGTCACCAAAGAGGGTACTGCCAAGGCACTTGGCGCAGCATTTGGTTCGCTCAACATGGCCGGAAAAACCGGCACTACCGACGACTATCGCGATAGCTGGTTCAGTGGTTTTGATCGCAATTTGGTCACGACTGTGTGGGTTGGGCACGATGACAACACGCCGGTCAACATGTCAGGAGCCAGCGGTGCTTTGCCTATATTCGCGGCATTTCAAAAGCTAAATTCGCCTAAAACGCTGTCGCGCAGTTTCCCGTCAACCCTTACCATCGCGCATTTTAATCAAGATACTGGCGTGCTGACTCAAGCCGGTTGCCCAAATTTGGTTAGTGTGCCGGCAATCAAAGATGCGCTCGGTGAAGCACTGACCTGCCAAGCCTTAAAAGACAATCCGCCTGAACCACCTAAAAAAGAGCGTTCGTTTTTAGAGCGGCTTTTCGGATGGTAATGGCTGCCCGGTACGATCTGCCTGACAGTATCTGCCTGATCGTATTTTGCTGGTAACAAGGGCGCTAAAAATGAAAAAAGCGCGCTGAGTAAGCAGTCCAATTTGGTTCAAACGCACCGCAATGGTGCGTTTTTTTCGAGCATACTTCATACTCTATTGCTTAACTCACTGAAAAATAAGCGCTTAAGCACTTGGCACTGCTTTTGTATTGCACCGTGTAAGTCAAACCCACTTAGCAATACATTCAATCTAGCAGGAGCAACCTATGAAATTAGTCACTGCAATCATTAAGCCTTTTAAGCTTGATGATGTTCGTGAAGCAATCTCTGAAATTGGAATTGATGGTTTAACCGTCACAGAGGTAAAAGGCTTTGGACGTCAAAAAGGACATACAGAACTCTACCGCGGCGCAGAATATCAAGTTGATTTTTTGCCCAAGGTAAAACTTGAAATTGCCGTTCAAGACGAGCAAGTAGAACGTTTAGTCGAAGCCATTGTTGGTGCCGCAAAAACCGGCAAAATTGGCGACGGAAAAGTGTTTGTATACGACCTTGAGCAAGCGGTGCGTATTCGTACCGGCGAAGCAGACTCAGACGCGCTGTAGGCCTTTAACCTTTTTGGAGAATGAACATGGAAATTACATTTGAACTCGGGTATGCATTAGATACCTTTTACTTTTTGATTTGTGGCGCATTTGTTATGTGGATGGCCGCAGGTTTTGCGATGTTAGAAGCGGGCCTAGTGCGCGCCAAAAACACCACTGAAATTCTAACTAAAAATATCGCGCTATATTCGATAGCGTGCATCATGTATATGATTTGCGGCTATGCCATCATGTATGGCGGCGACTACTTACTCACCGGCATTAATGGCGACGGCGCAACGGGTGTTGCTGAAGACGCTGCGACTTATGCGCCATCTGCTGACTTTTTCTTCCAAGTTGTATTTGTTGCAACCGCAATGTCTATCGTTTCTGGCGCGGTAGCTGAGCGCATGAAATTATGGTCATTTTTGTTGTTTACCGTGGTAATGACTGGTTTTATCTATCCAATGGAAGGTTCGTGGACGTGGGGCGGTAACCCAGTATTTGGTATGTATACCCTTGGCGACTTAGGCTTCTCTGATTTTGCGGGTTCAGGCATCGTGCACATGGCTGGCGCATCAGCAGCATT
Organism: Glaciecola siphonariae; assembly: GCF_042652645.1. NCBI lineage: Bacteria > Pseudomonadati > Pseudomonadota > Gammaproteobacteria > Alteromonadales > Alteromonadaceae > Glaciecola > Glaciecola siphonariae. The sequence continues at coordinate 300,662 of NZ_JBHSGU010000005.1, read as the reverse complement.
AGCCGGCGTGCTTGTACTCGGTGCTCGTAAAGGCAAATATACTGCCGATGGTAAAATAAACGCCATCCCAGGTGCTAACTTGCCTCTTGCTACTCTAGGTACATTCATTCTGTGGATGGGCTGGTTTGGCTTTAACGGTGGCTCAGTGCTTGCGACCGCTTCTGTAGAGTCAGCAAACTCAGTAGCCGTAGTATTTATGAACACTAACGCAGCAGCGGCCGGTGGTTCAGTTGCCGCACTATTACTAGCGCGCGTTATGTTCGGTAAAGCCGACCTCACAATGGCCTTAAACGGTGCATTGGCAGGTCTTGTTGCAATTACCGCAGAGCCTTCAACCCCATTGGCTTGGCAGGCAACCTTATTTGGTGCCATCGGTGGTGTATTGGTAGTATTTAGCATCATCACGCTTGATAAGCTTAAAATCGATGATCCAGTTGGTGCGATTTCAGTGCATGGTGTAGTGGGTCTATTAGGACTATTACTTGTTCCATTTACAAACGACAATTCGTCTTTCTCGGGTCAGTTGATTGGTGCCGTGACAATTTTTGTTTGGGTATTTGTGACAAGCTTAATTGTATGGGTCGCTATTAAAGCTGTAATGGGCGTGCGAGTCAGCGATGAAGAAGAGTTTGAAGGTGTAGATTTAAGCGAATGTGGCTTAGAAGCTTATCCTGACTTTTCACAGTCGCGCTCTTAAAACCATTTTGAAGGGAGACGGTTACTGTAATAATAAGAATAAAAACAATAACAACAAGCAATAAACAGTAGCTACCAACGACAGTTGGACAATATCAGCCCCGCACTTGCGGGGCTTTTTTATATCCGAGCGTTAGCACTTTCGGTGTTGTTATGCATCGCCAGTAGATGCTATGTATGTCGATTCCCTCACGATTAATTCAGGTGTAAATGTAGTGCTTTCATGGCTTGACGCAACATACACCATATCTGACTTAATATGCTGTATCAGGCATGCGGTGGCTAGCTTCGCAATTTCGTCAGTAGGCTGTGCCGCCGTGGTAATTTTCGGATAGGTCTGTCGAGAAAACGGACTGTTTTCAAATCCTGCGATAGCCAACTGATCAGGTATGTTCACCCCTCTTAGCCTTGCCGCGAACAGCGCGCCGGCGGCTATCTCGTCGTTACACGCGAATATGGCCGTCGGGCGTTGTGACAAATCAAGTAATTGATTTACGCCTTTGGTACCAAATTCAAAGGTAAATTGCCCTTCAATAAGGTAATCGCTCGTGCACTTTATATCATGCTTATTCAGTGCATCCATGAAGCCAAGTTCACGCTGTTGACTTGACATATGCGAGGCATCGCCTTTTAGAAAGCCGATGTTACGATGACCTGTCTTAATTAAATGTTCGGTAATTTTAAAAGCTGCCGTACGGTCGTCTATCATCACGCAAGGCGCAGCGCTCGGCGTTTCATCTCCTTTTGAAATAACGCGTACAAAAGGAATGCTCTGCTGCTCGAGAGCATTCAGAAGCTGTGCATTTTCAGACAGTGGCGGCGATATAATAATGCCAGCGAGTTGTGAGCGCCTCACCATATTGGTTAACTCTTCTACAATATTAAAGCTGTCTGATTTGCATGGATGGATCACCAGCTCGTAGCCCTTTGCACGGCACTCGCTTAAGATCCCATTTTGCATATCAATGATGTAGTACGCATTAGGATTATCGTATACAAAGCCAAGGGCATAGGTGCGCGTGGCCGCTAAATTTCGTGCCGCCAAATTAGGCTGATAGTCTAGCTTGTCAACGGCATCGATCACTCGCTGTTTGGTCTTTTCGCCTACGCTAGGTTCGTTGTTAATCACCCTCGACACCGTTTTTATCGATACTTGTGCCAAAGCCGCTACATCTTTAATAGTCGCTTTTTTTGCAGCCACCAATGCTCCCTTTTATAAAATGTTCGCCGATGTACTGACGTAAGATGTTAAAAATTGTTGCATCCTTTTTTGAATTATAAAAGTTTAATTACCACTAAAAGCAGCATTATTTCTTTCATATAAAGCAACATATTAACTTCTTTTTGCTACCGAAATGCTTAAAGCTTAATAAAGCAACTCATATATTGCCTATAGAAAAAAGAAACTAATATGTTTCTTACGGGTAAATTGCAATATAGGGATTTCGTTATGAATTCACTTCTCGAATCGTTCGAAGAACGCCGAATCGTATTTAAGTTTAAGTAACACGATATGATGTGGCGTGTCGGTATGTCGCGCCAGCAATGTCAGCGTTTGGAATCTAGGGACAAGCCATGATTAGCGCGCAGTGTAGTCGTGTATCATGCGCATAATCGTTTGAATTAATTCGGCCCTATCGATAGGTTTGGCCACATGCGACTGCATACCTGCATCAATACATGAATTTCGCTCTTGCTCCATTGCGTTTGCCGTCAATGCGATAATGGGCACCTTGTCATATATAGACTGTTGACGAATAAAGCGGGTAGCTTCAATCCCGTCCATTTCGGGCATTTGCACGTCCATCAAAACGGCATCAAAAGCTCCCGGATGCGCGGCTAGCATCTCAAGGCAATGCTTACCGTTGTTGGCCAGCGCAACCGTCGCCCCAGCATTCTCTAGCATGGTAGCGGCAACCATCTGATTAATTTCATTGTCTTCTACAATCAATATATGATTGCTTTTCAAGCTACTGCTGGTGACGTCAACAATGTTGCCTTGCGGCTTATGGCGCAGGTTGTCGCTACCTGTGGAGGAGACGACTGCGTCATACAGTGTTGAGGGCGTGAAGGGTTTCGACACAATGCTGTCGAACGCAGTTTTGTCAGCTTGGCTGATGGTAAAGTTGCCGTCTTTAGCAATGAGCACACTCACGGTGCTCTCATTTTCTTGCTTGTAGCGTTTAAGTAAAACGAAGTCGTTTGCTGTTAGTTTTGTTTTATCGTCGATAATAATCACTTGGCGCTGTGCGTTTTGTCCTGTTCGCAGTGTCTTGAGTTCGCTCAAAGATGGTAACGCGCTAGAAATCCAGCCAAGCGTGGAGCAGCTTCGTTTTAAAATGGTCAGCGCGACTTCCGATGGGGTAATTAAAACGGCTTCGATATAGCCACTGTCATTGCCAACTTCCGGTTGACTGAAGAGTTTGGCATTGGGCGCTTTGTTGAGCCAAATATCGAACGAAAACAAAGAGCCTTTTGCGCTTTCACTGCTTACGCTAATGGTACCGCCCATCAGGTTAATGAGCTGTTTTACAATGCTCAAACCAAGACCTGTGCCGCCAAATTTTCGATGCGTATCGGTACTCGCCTGTGTAAATGCGCTAAACACCTCGGCCGCTTGCGTTTCACTCATACCAATACCGGTATCTTTAACAACAAACCCTAGGTTGATTTTATCGTTAGTCTCGCTCAGCAGTTTGACGATGAGTTTTATCTCGCCCTCTTCGGTAAATTTGATGGCGTTGTTTGTTAGGTTAAATAGGATTTGATTTAATCTAATTACGTCACCAATCGCTTCCCTAGGACAATTTGGGTCAATGTCTATCCACATATCAACGTTTTTGCCATACGCCGCACGGCCCATGATCTGGGCAGTATCGCGCAAGGCAACATCCAGTCCAAAACGCTGCTGAACGAGTTCTAATTTACCGGCCTCAATTTTTGAAAAGTCGAGAATGTCATCAATAATGCGTTTTAGCCCTTCAAAAGAGCGCATAGCGTGTTTGAGGTTATGATTGATTTTTTGCTGATCGCGCTCACCATAGGTTAATTGCAGCATTCCGAACAGACCGTTCATTGGAGTGCGTATTTCATGAGACATTTGCGCTAAAAACATAGCTTTGGCTTTCTCTGAGGCTTGCGCATCTTCTGCCAACTGCAAGGCCAGTATTTGGCTTTCGTTCATGCGCTTTACTAGCATGGTTACGTAACGGGCTACTGCAATAATCACAAAACAGACAACAGCTAAGCTTATCACTAAGGTCCACCAGAGCGATTCAAGTTTGTTCAGCGCAGACTTGCTCATCACTGAAAACACCCAAAAGCGACTTTCCTCAAGCCGCACGTTGCTTATGGGCGGCTCAATATTAGATACGCTAACAAATCGGTCTTGTTCGCGTAGTTGCGATGTTGAGAGCTCGTTAAGTGAGGCTAAATTGGCATAATCGGGAAATACATTATTGATGTTAAATGTAGGCTCTTCTATTAACCAACCCCATTCTTTTTGTGAAGGCGTTGAGATAAAGAAGCCACTGTCTTTTGCTACCCAATGCTCTAAACGTGCTTGCTGCTGCTGGAAAAACGCAAATGCTGCGCGTAAGTCAAAATTGAGTACTACCAGTCCAGACAATACTTCTCCATCGTAGTATTTTGCCGTCGCGCGAATGGTAGGACGATATGGCAATTCAATTGCCCCTTGCTCCAAATTTAAATCAATGGCCGACACGTATATCAGTTCGCTGCCCAGCATGCCTTTTTGAAAATAATCGCGTTCACCTTTTGCCTGCAGGTTGTCCTCATCAATCCAAACGAGCTCGCCTTTAGCACGCTCCATGCGGTAGATCTCATCGCCGACTTCATTGAGGTAGCGGATTTGGTAGAGGCTCGGTGTTGATAAAAACATGTTTTGCCATGCTTGTTTCAGCGGCGCAATATTTGATTGCGTGTTGAGGCTTTGCGACAGAAGCGGGCTATTGGCCGCTAAAAAGGCATTGTTTACTGCAATTTGCACAATGTCGTTGAGTTTTGTCGTCAAACGATAATTAAGTTCGGTGCTTTCCTCTACAAATTCGCTCTCGGTGGCGGTGCGCTCGCTGCGCCATAAGGAATAGGCGGCAAAGCTCGACAATCCTATGCAAAAAAGGGCAAAAGACCATATGGCCAATCTGATCATTGGATGATGTTGCAAGGTTAACCCCGAATAATTCTATACTTTAGTTTAATAGTTGAACACACACCAGACGCTGTGTACAGTCAATCTTCACGTGAATACTTTCTTTTGTTGAGCCCTTGAGGTTACACTCAATGATGAATATAAAACCGCCTAGTGCAACAAACCTTATATAGCGAGTCACCCATGCTTTTAGTATCTACTTTTGCTCCTTGTTTTCGGCATTACTTTGTTAAACCGCTTGTTATTGCTAGCGCGTTGTTAACATTCAGTGCAGCAAGTTTGTCTTATGATCGCATTACCGGCGAGCCTTTTGCCACCCGCTCTGAGGTCATAGCGCAAAACGGCATGGCAGCTACCAGTCAGCCGCTGGCCACTCAAGTTGCATTAGATGTGCTCAAATCGGGCGGAAATGCGATAGATGCCGCTATTGCGGCAAACGCCATGTTGGGCTTAGTTGAACCAACCGGTTGCGGCATTGGCGGCGATTTGTTTGCTATTGTATGGGATGCAGAAACCAAAAAGCTCTATGGACTTAATGCATCTGGGCGCTCACCGCAAAGCTTAGAAATGTCGCATTTTATCGACAAGGGCTTGAGTAAAATTCCAAAGTTTGGTCCGCTGCCCGTTTCGGTGCCGGGAGCAGTTGACGGTTGGTTTATGCTGTCGGAGCGTTTTGGCACTAAACCTATGCAGGAGCTATTAGCGCCATCTATTGAATATGCAAAAAATGGGTTTCCGGTAAGTGAACTCATTGCTTATTATTTTGAGCTTAACCAAAAGCGTATTGGACAATACCCAGGTTTTACAGAGACGTTTACCATTAATGGAAAAACACCCAAAAAGGGCGAGATATTCCGCAATCCGGCGTTGGCCAACACCTATGAAAAAATTGCCACAGGAGGGCGTGATGCTTTTTATAAAGGCGATATTGCCCGCGTGATTGGTGCATTTATGCAGGAGCAGGGCGGATTTTTAAGCTACGAAGATATGGCCGCGCATTATTCAGAATGGATTGAGCCTGTCTCAGCCAATTATCGCGGATACGATGTATGGGAGCTTCCGCCAAATGGGCAGGGGATTGCTGCGCTGCAAATTTTAAACGTGCTGGAGCTATACGACATTGAAGGAATGGGTCGTGATTCGGCTGAGTTTGTGCACACATTTGTGGAAGCCAAAAAACTCGCTTTTGAAGACAGAGCGAAATTTTATGCTGACCCGAACTTCAATAAAATCCCCACCCAAAAGCTTATTTCAAAAGAATATGCAAAACAGCGCCAAGCGCTCATTTCACCTACTACTGCAGCAAAGCGTGTTGATGCTGGCAAACATGAAGGAGATACCATCTACCTAACGGTGGCCGATAAGTTTGGTAACATGATTTCGCTTATTCAAAGTAACTATAGAGGGATGGGATCGGGCATGATCCCCACCGACCTTGGCTTTGTGTTACAAAATAGAGGCGAGATGTTTGCACTCAAAGAGGGCCATTTTAATCAATACGCGCCGGGTAAACGTCCGTTTCATACCATTATTCCTGCATTTGTCACCCGCAATAACGAGCCTCTTATGAGCTTCGGCGTGATGGGCGGGGGAACGCAACCGCAAATGCATGCGCAGATTATTGTGAACATGATTGACTTTGGCATGAACTTACAAGAAGCCGGAGATGCCCCGCGGATTCTTCACTCAGGCTCGAGCACCCCCGAAGGTGACATTATGACCGACGGCGGTTATGTGAGTTTGGAATCGGGATTTTCATATAAAACGCGGCGTGAGCTGATGAAAATGGGTCATACCATACAAGATGTAAACGGCGCGTATGGCGGATATCAGGCCATTCTCTTTGACGCAAAAAATCAGGTATACTATGGAGCCTCAGAATCGCGAAAAGACGGTCAGGCCGCAGGCTACTGAGCCTTTGCGATACAGCCCAAAGATTTGCTCAACATTAGGAAGTTTGTTTAATCACTATGACGCAACCACAAAAAGGTATCTGCGCCGAGCCCAATTTACATGCCCAGTACTTGCTGTTTAACGTAGTAGACGACGACATGTCGGCTGTGCGCAGCAAGCTTGCAGCATGCTTAGATATGTTTGACCATTTCGACGACGAGCATTACGAGGCGATGGTGTCGGGCGTTATTGGCGTGGGCAGTAATTTTTGGGCAGAGCTCTATCCTGGGGCTATGCCAAATGCGCTGGCACCGTTTCCTGATATGCAGTCAGAAGATAGATGTGCGCCGGTGATCCCCTGCGATTTGTTTGTGCAAATACGCGCCGACCGCCTCGATATTTGCCATGCGGTGGGCATTCGCGTTATGGAAATATTGCGTTTACATACCGAACTGGTAGAACAAATACGGGCATTTAGATACCTAGACGGGCGAGACCTGACCGGATTTGTGATTACCGACGATAACCCTCGCGGCATGAAAAAGTTTGAGATTGCGACAGTCGGACAAGAAGATGCTGATTTTATCGGCGGCAGCTATATTCATGTGCAGCGCTATCGTCATGATATGACGCGATGGCAGGCACTGTCTGAAAAGCGCCAAGAAGATATAATGGGTAAAACCAAAGAGCATAATTTGCCCGTGGTTGATTCTGGGCTGTCTTCTCATGCCTTTCGCACAAAAATTACCGGTGCGAATGGTCAGTTTCCTATTTTGCTCAATCAAAGCATGCCCTATGGCAATATGAGCGTGCAAGGCCTGTATTTTGTGAGCTGTGCAAGCCATCCTAATGCCTTTAAAAACTTGCTACACAGCAGAATATACGGCGATCAGAATGGACACTATGACCGTTTGCTAGACTATTCAAACGCGGAGACAGGTGCGTCGTTCTTTGCCCCTTCAATTGCCTTTATTCGCTCTCATGCTGAAGATTAAACAAAGCGCTAATTTGATTTAAAGGCGAACCATGCCGTCCCATTCTTTATTATTAACAGCGCGCTTACATATTCGCAGGTGATGCTTTATCGCGCTGTCGTTAGGAAAACTACTTAAGCAAGACTCAAAGTGGCTCAGAGCGGTCTTTAGATAACCGTCTTCACGCAGTTTAATGCCGTCTTTAATGGCTTCGCCAGCCAGCAGCTTTTGCTCTTTGACCGCTTCAGGCAGGTGCGATACTACCTCAACTACTGGGGTAGCCACCGACTTACCTTTCAAAACGATATTGTCGAGCAGTCGGTACTCAAACTCGGTTTTGCTTGAGGCCAGCAAGATGGCGCTGTGGCTTGCTAAAATGTCTGAATTAAAATAACGACACAGACTTTCAATACGCTGAGCGACGTTTACCGTGTCGCCAATAACGGTGGTGTCCATGCGGTCATCACTGCCCACAGTGCCGAGAACAACCGGCCCAAAATGCAGACCAATACCGTTTTTCACAGGCGCATATTGGCTGCTCGCACGATGGTTATTGTAAAGCGTTAACGCTACTTGAATTTCCAGCGCTGCGCGCACTGCATCGTAGGCTTTGTCGGCATCATCGCCCTGGGGGCGGTCGAATAAGGCCATAATGGCATCGCCAATAAACTTGTCAATAAAGCCATTGTTTTGGTGGATGGGCGCATTCATGCGCAAAAAATAGGAATTCAGAAAGTACATCAGCTCTTGTGGCGACATCTTTTCAGACAGTGAAGTGAAACCGCGAATATCGCAAAATAAAATGGCGACACGGTCTTCGTCTGCTCGGCCTAGCTCAAGACTTGTGCCGCCGGTTTTTGCGAAGTGCTCAACAAACTGGCGCGGAACAAATTTTTGAAAGGTCTGATGCAGCCGCATCGCCTCGTCTGCTTTTGCCTCAATGGTTGCGTCCATCATGGCTTGGCGTTTTTTAAATGCGGCTTTTTGGGTTAATTCGGCGCTTTGAGCATTATTCCACGTGCGAATATACACAAGCGTAATGATCACGGCATATACAACAACGAGGCCTAGCAATACTTCTAGCACTAATCGCGCCTTCCCAGTTTATTTATCTATTGATGCAAATGCTTTATCGGCCGCCGCCAAAGTATCAGCAACAATTTGTGCAGTGTGGGCTTTTGAAACGAAACCTGCCTCGTAGGAGGCAGGGGCTAAATATACCCCGTTTTCGAGCATGGCATGATAAAACTGATTAAACTGCTTTGTGTTGCAGTTAATGGCCTGCTGGTAATTAGTGACCTTTTCCACATCGGTGAAGAAAATGCCGAACATACTTCCGGCCACGTTGATACTGAGCGGAACACCATGTTTGTGCGCTAGGTCTCGCATGCCTTCTGCAAGATTGCGCGTATTCTCGAAAATAGAGTCGTAAAAACCGTCTGCTGCGATTTGTTTAATAGCCGCTAGGCCTGCTGCCATGGCAACTGGGTTACCTGAGAGCGTGCCGGCTTGATAAATCGGTCCGGTGGGCGCGATGTGGGTCAAGATATGCTTTTTACCGCCGAATGCGCCAACGGGCATGCCGCCGCCAATCACTTTGCCCAAACAGGTTAAATCAGGTATTACACCAAAACGCTCTTGTGCACCGCCGCGAGATACTCTAAATCCGGTCATTACTTCATCGAATATCAATACGCTGTGATACGAATCACAAATCGCTCGCAAGCCTTCCAAGAACCCGTCTACCGGCGGGATACAGTTCATATTTCCTGCAACAGGTTCTACAATGATGCACGCGATATCGTCACCGTGCTCGTCAAAGGCAGCTTGAACCGACTCGATATTGTTAAATTCAACGGTAAGAGTATGTTTTGCAAAATCGTCGGGCACACCGGGAGAGCTCGGAACGCCCAAAGTTAACGCGCCGCTGCCGGCTTTAACAAGCAGTGAGTCGGCGTGACCGTGGTAACAACCTTCAAATTTTAAAATTTTGTTTTTGCTGGTGTATCCGCGTGCAAGGCGGATGGCGCTCATAGTGGCCTCGGTACCGGAGTTTACCATGCGCACCATTTCCATAGACGGCACGATAGACGATACCAACTCCGCCATTTCTACTTCAGCTTCGGTTGGTGCGCCATAGCTTAGGCCAAACTCAGATGCGTCAATCACCGCTTGACGAATAACTGGGTTGTTATGGCCTAAAACCATCGGTCCCCAAGACTGGATGTAATCTATGTAACGATTACCGTCAACGTCCCACATATATGGTCCATCGGTACGCTGAATAAAGCGGGGCGTGCCGCCAACCGCTTTAAATGCTCTTACCGGAGAATTAACGCCGCCGGGAATGGTTTTTTGTGCGCGTTCGAACAATATTTCAGATTTTGTCATAGATTGTATTTTACTCTCGTTGCTTGTGAGTGCTATTGCAATGGCGAAGGGCGCTCGTTGCTATATTTTCTAACTATTAGTCTTTACGAATTATTTGCCTAAAGGTTTGTTGCTGAACCAATGCACGGGTCGGTCAAAGTCGCTGACTTTATCGGCAACTCCTAAAGTGAGTGCAAACAGCGCCATCCTCACCAATACGCCATTGTCAGTTTGTCTAAAAATGGCGAGATTAGGATGCATGTTTAAATCGTTGTCGAGCTCATTCGCCTCAGCACGTGAGTCACGTGGGAGGGGATGCATAATGACCGTCTGTGATTTAAAATGCTGCGTGTAAATCTGTTGGTTCAAGCGAAATTTACCGCGGTATTTATTGGCCTCATCTTGCGACGGAAAACGTTCCTCTTGTATCCGCGTTTGATAACAAATGTCTGCCTCAACTATGCCTTCGAGCTGTTCGGTAATAATCAGTTCGTGGCCTGCATTCACTATTGTGTCGCACACGCTCGACGGCATGCACAGCTCACTTGGTGAAATGAGCGTGAATTTAACCTTGTTAAACAGGCTCAACATTTTAGCGAGGGAATGCACCGTGCGCCCAAACTTTAAGTCACCAATCATCGCGATATGTAAATGATCGATGCCAGCGCCTTGTGAGGCGCGCTCTTTGGCAATGGTATAAAGGTCGAGCAGTGCTTGGGTGGGGTGTTCGTTGGCGCCGTCACCACCGTTGATCACCGGTACTCGGCTACCATGGGCAAACTCTGCTACCGAGCCTGAAACCGGGTGGCGCATGGCAATAATATCGCTGTATCCGCTAAGCACTCTGGCGGTGTCATACAGTGATTCACCTTTTGCCAGCGCTGAACTGCTCATGCCGGTTGTTTCTCTGACTTCACCGCCAAGCAGATTAAAAGCCGTTCCAAAGCTTACACGTGTTCGCGTACTGGCCTCAAAAAATAAATTGCCCAAAATAGCACCGTCGAGCACCTGCGTGCGCTTCTCACGTTTGGCATAAGGCAGCATCATATCGGCCACTTTGAATACCTGTTCAACCGCGCTGCGGTCAAATTGATTAACGCTTAAAATATGTTGTCCAGTAAAGCCTGACATAAAGATATGGGATAAAGTGAAAGTGCTCGCAGTGTAGCAAATTTTATGGTTTAGATGCGAATATTCGAGCTCACAAACACACTGTTTTTTGATCTTAAATGTTCAATAATCAGCACGCCCCTCGAATTATTAGAACAGCTGCTTAAACGCGCCTTACGAAAATTTAACAATACTAGACTAGACAGTCTAGTATTTATATTCTAGCATTATCGAAATGAGATATCAGACAATAGTTTTAAGGTCTGCTTGGGCAAAACAGCGTGGCTAATCTGCATGGCTAATTTGCATGGCCAATATGCGAGACGAGCTACACGACTAATATGCGTAAACAAGTAGCGCAAAGGAAACGATATGAGTAACTTCACGGATGCAATTTTGCGCCGACCTAAACGTTTATTAATTGCACTCGCTGCGCTATGTTTTGCCTTACTAGCTTTACTGATGCTGCTTTCAGGGAGTGACAGCTCACAGGCCTATACCGCCGATGAAATGCTAGTGGTGCAAAATGCTGCGGTAGAGGTTCAAGAAATCACCATGCAGTCTCGTTTTAGCCGTCAGCGTGTTGTGTATGGTCAGGTAGAGTCGGCCAAACAATCGAACCTAGGCTTTGAGCTTGCTGGCGTATTGCAGTCATTATACGTAACTGAAGGGCAAAGCGTTGCAAAAGGCGAGTTATTAGCCTCACTTGATTTAGCGAGGCTCGAGGCGAGCGCAAATGAAGTAGATGCCGCATTAAAAAGGGCACAAGCTGACGCTACGCTTGCAACACTGTCGTTAAATCGAGTGCGCGATTTGGTAAACGCTAAACTCGAACCTCAACAGCGTTTAGATGAGGCGAAAGCAGCGCTAGATGCGGCCAATGCTTTAGTGGCCGAAGTAGAGGCTCGCTTGGCCAGTGTGCAGGTTGAAAAACAAAAGTCTCAGTTGTTGGCACCGTTTGACGGGCAGGTGTTTGCACAGCTTGCTGATGAAGGCACGGTGCTTGGGCCGGGGCAGGCTGTTTTTTCAATGATTTCAGCCAACACGCTTGAAGCGCGCTTTGGTTTACCTGAAAACACCGCGTTTGGTTTGCAAATTGGGGAGCGTTATCCACTTTCGTTGGGAGACACGCAGTTTATGGCGACGGTAAAGTCTATTGCTAAGCTGCGCACCCTAGCCACGCGCACGGTTGACGCGGTATTTACAATAGATCAAGCAAGTTTATCTCCTGACCAGCTCTTAGCCTTGGTAAGTGGAGATTTAGTCAGTATTTCGGTAGACCTAGAGGTAGATAAAACCGGCGCATGGGTGCCTTTGAGTGCACTTGCAAATGGCGTGCGCGGTTTATGGACGGTGCTTGTATATCAGTCTGAAGACAGCACCCTTGCACCCCGCACGGTATCTGTTGAGCATCTCGACGCTGAGCGGGCGTACATTTCAGGGGCTATACAAGATGGCGATAAGGTGGTGGTAAACGGTACGCATCGATTTACGCCGGGTCAAAAAGTTTTGCAGGTGCGCACAATCGCGCCTGATAACGCTAAAACCCAAGTACAAGAAGCTCGCTAGTATGGCTAATATTACCGAACGTCCGCCATGGTACACCGCATTTTTCCGTAAGGGCCACTTGCTTGCCCTTAGTATCATTATCATTCTGGTGGCAGGTTTATCCGCCGTGCAGAATTTACCTCGCCTTGAAGACCCGCGGATCGACCTACGCAACGTCATTGTTCTAACCAGTTACCCCGGTGCATCGGCAGAGCGCGTTGAAGCGCTAGTGACCGACGTGCTCGAGGACGAGCTCAGGCAACTGTTTGAAGTAAAAGAACTTAAATCTACCTCAAAGGCTGGGTTCTCGTCGATTTCTGTTGAGCTACAAGACAGCGTTGACAATAGTAATAATCAGCAAATATTTTCAAAAATACGCGATGCTATTAACGATGCGTCGGTGCGCTTTCCTGAGGGTGCTATGCCGCCGGTTTTAGAAGATAAGCGGGGCGCAACGGCATTTACACTTATTTTTGCGGTATCGCCAGAAATCGCAGACAACACCGAACTGACTCTCACCGGCAGAATGGCGCAAGAACTCGCCGACCGCTTGCGTAATGTGCCCGGCACTGAATTAGTGCGAGTGTACGGCGAGCCACAAGAAGAAATCACGGTTACTTTAGATGCTCAGCAGTTGGCGCTTACAGGCATGAGTCTGCAGCAGGTAAGCGAACGCATTCGCTCTGCCGATGCGAAACTGCCCGCAGGTGTTTTATACAACGCTCAGCGCGACATACGAGTGCAGGTAGCAGAGCCGCTTGAGTCGGTGTCTATCGTAGCAAATACGCCTATTGTGACTGATAACGGCGACTTTCTCAGATTAGACGATATCGCCCATATCAAACGTACTGAGCGCCAACCCGCGCAAAATATCGCGTTGCTAAACGGCGAGCGAACCATATTTGTTGCCTTGCGCATGCAGACCACTGTCCGTGTTGATCAATGGACCGAATCGATTGTTAGCAAGGCGCAGCAGTTTAATAATGAGTTTGCCGGAAGCGTTCGGGCCGATATTATTTTTGAGCAAAACAAATACACAGAGCAGCGACTTTCTGAACTGAGCAATAATCTCTTACTTGGCTCGGTGGTAGTGATGTTTGTGGTGCTCTTTTTTATGGGCGCAAAAGCTGCTTGGATTGTAGGACTAGCGCTGCCGCTTTGTGCCGCATTTGCTATTTTTAGCTTGAGTTTTTTCAATCAGCAGATTCATCAAATGTCGATATTCGGCATTATCATCGCCATTGGCCTTTTAATCGATAACGCCATTGTTATTACCGACGAAATACGCTTAAACCTTCAAAACACCAGCATGAGCCGCTTAGCGGTGCTGCAAAAAAGTATTAAACATTTGTTTGCGCCGCTACTTGCCTCAACATTGACCACCATTTTAGGTTTTATGCCGGTATTTTTGTTGAACGGCAATATCGGTGATTTTATTGGGGGCATTGCCATCAGTGTGGTAATGGCTTTAGTGGGTTCGTTGGCAATTTCTCTTACCGTGATTGCAGCGCTGGCCGCGCGTTATTTACCACGCGACAATAGTGTTGAGCATCCTTGGTTTTTACGCGGCTTTCAAGCTCCCTCTATTTCTGGCGCTTTCTCGGCCTTGTTGACCAAATTTATCGTTAAGCCAATATTGGTTTTGCCGGTCATTGTCGTATTTTGTTTGAGCGGTTTTGTGCTGTCGACCACTTTAGATAACGTGTTTTTCCCTAGCGCTGATAGAGACCAGTTTGAAATGTACGTGTTTTTGCCCAGCGGAAGCTCGATTGACCAAACATACGCGCTCACCCTTGAGATTGACGAATATTTGCGTGAGAAAGACAGTATTGAACAGCTCACATGGTTAATCGGTGCGTCTACACCGTCGGTGTATTACAACCAAGTGATGACGCGAGATAATAGTTCAGAGTTTGCCAATGCAGTGTTTACTATGCAAAGCGTTGCGGCAGCCGAAAATTTAGTCTCTCGTCTGCATTTTGAGATACAAGACCGGTTTCCCGAAGCAAAAATTGTGGTGCGCAAGTTTGGACAAGGTCCGCCCATTGCATCACCTATTGAAGTGGATATTTATGGACCTGATTTAGAGGTGCTCGACCAGCTAGGCCAGAAAGTGCGGCTCGCCATGACAAATATTGAGGGGCTGACCCAATCTACCGCGTCGGTAAAAATGAACGAAGCGCAACTGCGCTATCAGGTGTCAGAAAACCAAACTTATTTGGCTCAGCTTTCACTTAACGAAATCGCGGCGCAGCTGCAAACTGCGCTGTCTGGCGCAACGGGAGGCTCTGTACTGGAGGGCACAGAAGAAATGCCGGTACGAGTACGCATCGACAATGCGCAGCGCAGCAGTTTGAGCGCCCTTGAAGCACTTCCGTTAATTAATCAAAACATCCGACAAACCGGACCACTTGGCGTAGCCAGTCTTGGCCGCTTTGAACTTGAGCCTAGTATCAGCTCTATTACCCGAGAAAACGGCGAGCGAGTGAACAAAGTGCAGGCATACTTGCTACCCGGAGTGCCGGCAGTGACCGCGAGCAATGCGCTAAGAGAGGCGCTTGAAAATAAGGGCCTAACACTGCCTGAGGGCTATCGAATTAAAATGGCTGGAGACGCCGATGAACAGCAACAGGCCCTAGGGCAACTGGCAACCTATGCGCCGGTGTTATTGGTATTGATGATCACCTCGTTGATATTGAGCTTTTCAAGTGTGCGCTTTGCCGGCGTTATTGCTACGGTGGCCATCTTGTCCGTTGGTTTGGGTTTTTTAAGTTTATGGTTGTCGGGATTACCCATTGGCTTTAACCCGCTTCTGGGCAGTGCTGGGCTTATCGGCGTAGCAATTAATGGCTCCATTGTAGTCATCGCTTCTATTGCTGCAAATGAAAAGGCCATGCTTGGCGACATAGGTGCAATTGTAGATGAGACCATGAGCTGCTCTCGGCACATTCTATCGACCACCTTTACAACAGTGGGCGGATTAATTCCTTTGTTGCTGTTCTCCGATGGAAGCTTTTGGCCTCCTCTGGCCGTAGTCATTGCAGGCGGCGTCGGCTTTTCTGTTATACTATCGCTCATATTCACCCCAACTTTGGTGGCCGCTCTATGTCGTCTTCGCGAAAAACGCAGAGCCTTTATGCGCAAAGCCTTAAAAAATTAGCCGCGTGGTGGGATACCGATTGTGCTTTTTGCCGACAAACACGGTATATCATCATATGGGCAATTTTGATGATGGTGCTATACCTTTATGTCTGGCAATGAAACAAGCGACACAATCTATATTCGAGGAGTCTCATCTCATAACGGCATAACCACCCTTATTGTCGGCGGTGTTGCGCTGATGATTGGGAATCTCACCATTACCTTATTGCCTGAGCTATTCTTTTTAGCAGGTATTTTAGTTATCGCCGCCGGTATCATCGCCCTTACTATGGGGTTCTTTAAAATCCGCGAGCCCAAATACAGCCTCGAAATCACCAAACAACATCTTGTGTATCACCATCGTTTAGGTAAATGGCGCATTGAGTGGGACAATCTGCAGCGTGTTGACGTACCACGTGTGCACAAAGGCCTAGAGCACATCGATTTAGAGATGGTGGGTTTTAGGCTGAAAGACCCCGAGGCCATGCTGGCCAATATTTCGCCGCGCCTTATTACGCATCTGCTAATGGAGCAGCGCCCATTAGTTGCTCAAATTGAACTGTCTAATTGCGAATCAGGTCGTTGCTATGGGGATGACCTAATTGAAGACGCAAAATACAAAATGCGAAGTGGCGAGCTGATAAAAGGCGTGACGGCGATGTTTGCCAACCGCATGCGAAAATTACAAAGCGGACTCGGTTATGACGTGTTTATATCTGTTAATGAGCTAGACCGCAGTGCCCACGAATTTGTAGCCTTGATTCGTCAGTGCCATGACAGTGTAAAGGCATCTGCCGTGCGGGCAGACGATACGCACAACAGCGCCGCTCCCATACAAGACTAAATGCTCTGGCCGATGAATGCCGCTTACACGAAACGCTGGCGACGCCTTGACCAATCGCTTTCCAACAAGCTCATTTCTGCGACTAGCTCTTCAATCTTGTCTTCGTAATGGTAATGGGGGTCTTTTTTAAGCGCCGCTTCAATCTCAAAACACATTGCCTGTAAACGCGGTACTCCGGTGTAACAGCAAGCGCCATGTAGTTTGTGAATACTCGCTAATACGTTTTCGATTTGATGATGATCGCCATAATGAGCAATGTCTTTTTTATGTTCGCTGAGGTGAGTAATAAAATCATCCATAAATGACATTGCCACCTCGGGGTTTTGATTTGAACGAAACATAGCGAGTTCCCAATCAATGCTCTCTGGTAGCTTGTCGACACTCTGCTCGGGCATGTCGCACCATTCATTAATGAGTTCGATGAGGTTGTCGAGCTGTATAGGCTTTGACAAAAAGTCTTCTAAGCCCGATTCAAAAAAGTGCTGTTTTTCTGCCTCTAACGCGTGGGCGGTTACTGCGATGATAGGCGTGCCCATATTGCGTGTGGTTTTGCGAATATGTTTAGTGGTTTCAATACCGTCCATAGAGGGCATTTGAATGTCCATCAATATGAGGTCGTATTCAACTTGCTCACACTTTTTAATTGCGCTGGCGCCGTCGTAGGCTAAGTCGAGGGTGATTGGCGATTTTTTAAGCCAAGTCTCAAGCAGCCGTAAATTGAGCTCCATATCGTCTACTGCAAGCATCCTCACGCTGGGCAATTGCATGATCTGACGCTCATTCACCGACGGTTTAGCAAGCTGCACCGTGGATTCGAGTGCAGCAATTTTACGAGCGGTCAGCGGTAGGCGAACTACTTTGGTTGATACCGGCAGAATGCTCATCAGTGGGTTAGGGGGCGAAGGGCCGGAGAACAGCAGTACCGTATTGGCTGGCGCAAAGTCTTTGAGTTGGTCAAATATCAGATGACGCTGTGCGGCGTCTTTCAGAGCTAAGGTCACAAATAAATAAGCGTCTTCAACTAGATGCTCACGTAATATCGGTAAAGATTCAAAACTACTGACCTCAAATCCGCTCAACTTAAGCTGACTTGCCAGCGTGCGCCGTGAGGCCTCCCATTTATCGAATACAAAGGCTTTGCGGCCCATGAACGGCAATACTTCATTTTTGTTTGAGGTGAGAGGCTGCACTTTAAACGGAATTTGCGCTTCAAATGTGCTGCCCTGAGATGGGGCTGACTGCACTGTGAGCTCGCCATGCATTAAGTATACAAGCTCCTGACAAATAACTAGCCCAAGTCCGGTGCCTTGATAAGAGCGATTGAGTTCGTCATCGAGCTGATGAAATGCGGTGAAAATACTGTTTACATCGTTTTCGCTAATGCCTATGCCTGAGTCTTCAATCTTAATAGAGAGCAGGCATTCCACACTGGTTAACGAGAGTACTTTTGCTCTGAGTGCAACGTGCCCGTAATTTGTAAACTTCAATGCATTACTGATTAGATTGGTAAGCAGTTGTTTAAGCCTAAACACATCCCCGATCAAATACTTGGGCATGTCGTCTACGTCGTAAATAAATTCTAGCTGTTTGAGATGCGCAGTTTTTGACATCGTCGCAGCAATATCTTCAAACAAGTCTTTAGGGCGAAACGGTTTGGCGTTAAGACTTAGGTGCCCGGCCTCCATTTTTGAGAAGTCCAGAATGTCGTTAACTAAGGTTAAGAGGTCGGATGCTGCTGAATTTACAATTTTAATATGCTCTTCGCGCTCAGCCACGTTTACCTTCGACTCGAGCTCCTTGCTAAAGCCAATAATGGCGTTAAGAGGAGTTCGGATTTCGTGAGACATATTGGCAAGGAACTGCGATTTTACTTCACTCGCCTTCACCGCATCACGTCGGGCCATTTCGAGGTGTACGTTTTGTTCTTCAACTAAAATGAAGTTGTTTTCAGCATCTGCTCTTGCTTGGACGAGCTCTGTTTCAAGTTCGCTTTGAGTACGACTCACAATTGCCAGTAAAAAAGCGCCGGCCTGAATGTTAAGCGCCAGTTGAAATAGTTGGGCGTTAAAGGTGTTAGTTGATAAATATCCAAAAATATAAAGGGTGCTGAGGATTGCACCAAGCGACATTATGGCCCAACCAATCATAATAGGTCTGGCGGGCACATATTGATGTTTAAAAGCCTGTAAGGCGCTTAAAAAGTTGATGCCCAAACCGCTAAACCCAACTGAATACGTCACAATAAAGCGCCATTCAATGGATAAAGAGGGCACTTGTAAAAGTAGCAGTCCAAGCGCGGCAATGCCCACAAACATGATTAAACTGAGTCTGAGCTGTTTGGAATAGAGTGTTTTTGGCAGTAAATTGAGCGTAAAGGCAGAGCTCGAAATGCCCAGCAATATGAGCAGTTCTTCGGGCTTTAAAATGTTAAATAGTGCAGAAAACTGGCCACCAAGCAAATGGCTGTGCCCACTCCAGTTCAGTTGCCATAAAAGCACAATGGCAATATGACTGAAAAACAAGAGATTGTTAATACTCGGATAATTAAACGAAAAGGTGATGGCATACATAGCCAAGATCAGGATTGCGCCGTAAAATCCTCCCCACAATAAAAAGTCAATTTGATTGGTTAAATCGTGCACGGCCTCTGGCTGAATATAGATAGGCGCAAGCAGTGACATGCTCGATGAGGAGGCATAGAGAAAAATGTCGATGGTTTCATCTTTGGGCAGCGAAAACTCGAACGTGGGATTTGCATAGCGGGAGGTTTTATTTTTGATGCCGTCGGTGCCTTGGTAAATCACATCACCGCGATACATCAAATAAAGTTGTGCATCTTGTAACTGCGCGAATCTGACTGATAGGACCCAGTCATTCAGCTCGGTCTGATTGGTCACGCGAGCATGAAACCAAAGTCCGTCGCGGACAAATCCAAAGTTAGACTGTTGTGAAAACTGGTACGGCATCGTGTCTTTATTGGCGCGAAAACTGTCGAAGCTCAACGGTTCTCCATCTTGCCAATACACCGCAAATTTAGGCGTGACTAATTCGGCATCTTCGGTCTGCGTAAGCACAATTTTATTGTCGGCGAGCGCCTGCGGAACATGCAGCACAAGCAGGCTCAAACAGAGAAACATACAAAACGCGACATTCGACATGAGTTTATTCAATGAGAAGTTATGCTTTTATGAAAAATGCGATACCATGAGCCTAATATAAAGATTCCTGTTGAATAAGTATACATGGCTTGTTCAAACACTTTTTACCCTATGACTTTTGATATATGACCGTTAACTTATGAACAATGACATAATAATAAACAGTGACGGCATCGAGCAGCTGTCACTCGGACGCTTTACCGAAGACGCCTATCTCAATTACTCGATGTACGTCATTATGGACCGAGCGCTCCCCCACATTGGTGACGGCTTAAAGCCAGTTCAGCGCCGCATCATCTACGCCATGTCTGACTTGGGCCTGAGTAACAACGCAAAATACAAAAAGTCTGCGCGCACGGTGGGTGATGTACTGGGTAAATTTCACCCCCATGGCGATTCAGCATGTTATGAAGCGATGGTGTTAATGGCGCAGCCATTTTCGTACCGTTATCCGCTGGTAGATGGGCAAGGTAACTGGGGCGCACCCGATGATCCAAAGTCTTTCGCCGCGATGCGTTATACCGAGGCGCGTTTATCTAAATTTTCAGAAGTCTTGCTGACCGAGCTAGGGCAAGGCACTACTGATTGGTCGCCCAATTTTGACGGCACCCTGCAAGAGCCTAAAGTACTGCCGGCGCGTTTGCCGCATATTTTGCTTAATGGGGTCACCGGTATTGCAGTGGGTATGGCAACTGACATTCCGCCGCACAATGCAAGAGAGCTAGCGCATGCATGCGCTGAACTGCTCGACAATAACAAAGCCGAACTGTCAGATTTATTGGCCCACGTTCAGGGGCCTGATTATCCCACCGACGCCGAAATTATTACCCCTCGCACTGATATCCAAAAAATCTATGAAACCGGACGCGGCAGTATCAAAATGCGAGCGGTCTATCATGAGGACAACGGTGAGGTGGTGATCACTGCTTTGCCGCATCAAGCGTCTGGTGCAAAAATTCTAGAGCAAATTGCTGGGCAGATGCAGGCTAAAAAGTTGCCGTTTGTAAGTGACTTACGCGATGAGTCTGATCATGAAAACCCAACGCGCTTGGTGGTCACGCCGCGCTCAAATAGAGTAGACATTGAGCAGGTAATGCAGCATTTGTTTGCGACAACCGATTTAGAAAAATCATATCGCGTCAACATCAATATGATTGGTTTAGACGGTCGCCCACAGGTAAAAGATTTAAAAACCATTTTGAGCGAATGGCTCACCTTCAGAAAAGAAACCGTTACTCGCCGCTTACAGTATCGCCTAGATAAAGTATTGGCGCGCTTACATATTTTAGAAGGCTTATTGATTGCCTTTTTAAATATCGATGAAGTCATCGCGATTATTAGAAACGAAGATAAACCTAAGCCTGTATTGATGGAACGCTTCGGAATTTCTGATACCCAGGCCGAAGCCATTTTAGAGCTTAAACTACGTCATTTGGCCAAGCTTGAAGAAGTTAAAATAACCGGTGAGCAAGAAGAGCTCAGCAAAGAGCGTGATTCTTTAGAGCTATTGTTAGGCTCAGACCGACGTTTAAAAACATTGATGAAAAAAGAAATATTGGAAGCCGCCGAGATTTACGGTGACGACAGACGCTCTCCAATTATTCAGCGTTCAGAAGCCAAAGCCTTAACTGAAAAAGAGCTCGTTCCATCAGAAGCGGTAACTGTTGTCTTGTCTGAAAAAGGCTGGGCGAGGTGCGCTAAAGGCCACGATATTGATGGCGCAAGTTTAAGTTATAAATCGGGCGATACCTATTTGCACAGCGCCAAGGGAAGAAGTAACCAACCGGCGGTGTTTTTAGACTCATCAGGGCGCACCTTCTCGTGCGATGCGCATGCCTTACCCTCCGCAAGAAGCCAAGGTGAGCCACTTACCGGTCGATTTAGCATTGTCGGCGGCGAGCGCGCCGAATATGTGATTATGGCCAACGAGAAGCAAGCCTACCTAGTGGGCTCTGATGCCGGTTATGGCTTTGTTGGACATTTTGAAGACATGTTGACTAAAAACAAAGCCGGCAAAGCCTTCGTATCGCTACCAGTGGGCGCTAAAATTCTGTGTCCGCAACGTCTTATCAATCTAGAGACCGACTGGTGTTTGTGTATTTCGAATCAAGGCAGAATGCTCTTATTCCCATTAAAAGACTTACCCGTTTTAGGAAAAGGCAAGGGCAATAAGCTTATGAATATTCCGTCTGCAAAAGCGAAAACGCGCGAAGAATACCTCACGCATTTAGCCGTGGTGCCGGAAGGTGCGAGTGTGAAAGTGGTGGCTGGCAAGCGCATCATGACATTGTCGCAAGCCGATTTGCAGCACTATCACGGAGAACGTGGCCGGCGAGGTAATAAACTTCCGCGTGGATTGCAGAGAGTCGATGAGGTTGAAGTTGTTAGCAAGGCACCAGAGCCGGCAAGTGTTGATAATGCTGCTGATGTAAGCGCTAGCTTACCGCAAGAGGTCATTAAAAATAGTGATTCTGAAAATGTGGCACAAGATGCATCGAAAAGCGGTCCAAAATTTGATGTAGACAGCGATATTGCCGATAAAAATGCCGGCAATGACGATAATTAAGTCCTTATTAAAAGCGTTTTAGTATCTAATGAGCTATTTCAATTGGATATGTCCGGTATGTAAGCAGTTGCTAACATTATCTGGGAGGACGCTAAAATGCGACGGCCATCATGCGTTTGATATTGCCAAAGAAGGGTATGTGAATTTGCTGTTGGCACAGCATAAAAAAAGCAAGGCTCCTGGTGATAGTAAAGAGATGGTTGTAGCGCGACAGGCTTTTTTAGCCAGTGGCGCCTATGCGCCGTTGGCCGATGAGCTCGCACGTTTGGTGCTGTCGCATTTAGAAGCTGCGTCTTATGAGAAGACCGCCGACCAACAAGTACCCTTATTATTGGACCTTGGTTGTTCTGAGGGTTATTACTCCTCATACATTCAAGCGCTCGTTAACAAGCAATCGATAAATATGGACGTTGCAGGCTTGGATATTGCAAAACCTGCGATACAAAAAGCCGCACGTGCTCACCCCGGCAATCACTATTGTGTGGGAAGTAGCTTTGACATTCCGCTGCCAGACGACTCAGTAGACATCGCACTTCAAGTGTTTGCACCATCGAGTTCACAGGAGCTTGCAAGGGTGCTTAAACCTAATGCGCTTTGGATATGCGTGGAGCCCGCCCCTCAGCATTTACACGAACTCAAAGCATTTGTGTATAAGGATGTGCAAGTGCACGAGTCAAACGCCGAAGCGCCGGAGCATTTTGTTATTGAAGCTTCGCATACCCTTAGCTTTTCTTTTATGCTCGGCGATGCACAGAGTCGTCTTAATCTGCTTAAAATGACGCCTTATTACTGGCGAATATCTGAAGACAATAAATTACGCTTAAGTGAACAGTTGAGGCAATGCAGCGCAGACTTTTCGCTCAAGATATGTCGGGCACTTTGATGTATAGTAGCCACATTTACCACTTCAAAAGACCTTTTTATGCTATTAAATGACGTGTTGCGCCGACTGCGCTTTGCCCTTTCACTAGATAACAAAGCCACCATTAGCATTTTTAAGCTGGCCGGTTATGAGTTAGAAGAAAGCTATTTAAGCAGCATGATGAAAAAAGAAGATGAAGAAGGCTTTTTGCCCTGTCGAGACAAAACCTTGTCGCTGTTTTTAGATGGCCTTATTATTCAAAAACGCGGAAAGCAGGAAGGGCGCGAGCCACAGGTTTTGAAAGGCTCACAACGCTTAAGCAATAACGATATTTTGCGCAAGATTAAGATTGCCATGAGTTATCAGCAAGACGATATGCTTAAAATACTCCGAAACGGCGGCTTTCCTGCAGGTAAAAGCGAACTCACCGCCTTATTCAGAAAGCCTGACCATAGGAGCTATCGGGTATGCCAAGACCAACT
This sequence comes from Glaciecola siphonariae, assembly GCF_042652645.1. Lineage (NCBI taxonomy): Bacteria > Pseudomonadati > Pseudomonadota > Gammaproteobacteria > Alteromonadales > Alteromonadaceae > Glaciecola > Glaciecola siphonariae. The sequence continues at coordinate 276,847 of NZ_JBHSGU010000005.1, read as the reverse complement.
ACTGCGAAACTTTTTGCAAGGAATGGTAAAAACCCATCGACCCGATGTGCATAAAAAGGCCTAGTCTTTTCCCAAAATTTATCACCAGAACTTATCACCAAAATTTATAACAAAATTTAGCATCAAAACGTATTACCTGAACTTATCACAAGAATTATCAAATACATTCAATTGCAAATTACTTCCGTCATTACTGCGCAGGCAGTAATCTCCTTGATTAGTCAAGAGTGCTTAATAATGGTCGTCTGTTTCGAGTAGAGATAATGTGGTTGCCTTTTGGCCGATAATATTGACTGTTAACCTTATTTAACTTGTTCAAATATTAGATATGTTCGCTACATACAACCCAAATACTCATGAAAAATAAGTCGGTTTATCCCTACTTTATTGCTTTGGTGGGGAACATTCAATTTTTGGAGTCGACCATCGTCTAGCTTATAGTGACGCATAACATCGATTAGCGATTTTTGAACTAGCAATAAATCTTTATTTTTAAAAGGGGTAAAATCGAATTTCAGTAAACTAGCTTCATCAGTTAAGTAGCTGTATTCACCGCTTTTAGGTTTTATATTTACCTGCTTTATCTCATCTTCGTGCAAGGAAAAAAGACAAGTATCTTCCCTCTTTAAGGAATCTCGAAAGCTTAAACCGTCCGCAAACTCAGAAGATATCACATTTTGGGGGGCAAATAATTTTTCAGGTTTTAAGTCTTCATTTCGGCTAATACACGCAATTTTCTCTAACTCTAAACGACGAGCTTCGGAACTGTGAGAAGTATCCATAAATATGCTGGCATTAACAGCTTTACCCGACTCAAACTCACTTAACTCTAACGCACTTGCGTCTTTATATTCATCAGCCAATGATAACGTTGTTTGTTTTATTGAGCCGCCACTATATTCAATACTGTTTTGAAATCCTGGGCCGGAGTAAGGCGGCATGTTTGAGTTTGGCTCGTAAGATCGTAGACTTCTATCTAACATCCATATATTTGGGTTAAAAGCCCCTAGTTGACGATGTTTAACATCCCTTATCGCTCTATGCCTTAACACACGACCGCATGTTTGAACTAAGCCGCGATGGTCCCTAAACTCTGAAATGGCAAAATCAAAATCAAAGTCTCTTCCAGTATCTACAATTGGCGAGGCGAGCAAAATAAACACTATCTTTTTGGCGCCTTTGGCTTTTGCTTGCTTCTCTATCGTTTTCCAAGTCTCGGTATTGACCAAATCCTTGTCATCTTTGCGCTTTAATAACTGCGAAAATACAAATTCTTGATAAGATTTATGCGCATCAAAATGTTTGGAGTGGTAGCAAGCAAATTTAATTAAGGTATCCTCATTTTTAGTGATTGTTAGTTCATTATTTAATAACGCCAATGCCATCGGAATTATGTGTTTAACGTTGCATAGTTTGATCAGCCCAGTACTGAACTCTATTGCTTCGCCGTCTGCGCACAATATTTTGGTGCTGTGCACATCTGCGAGTTCAAGTGCTTTATCCAAAATACATTGATATGCACCCGCTATATGATCGCTTGGTAAGCAAAGCTGCGCGATGTAATGTTTTTGCTCAGCGTTTTTAGTGTCTCGCGAAAAGTCCGCGAAAAATGCATCTATATCACAAGTGTCTGATGCTTCAACTCGGTTTAGTTGTTCAAAGTGAGTAAATAAACCGATAAATACCTTGTTATTTTGAGGGCTCAGACCTTTTATTTTCAAATACTGCTCATAGCCGTATTGATACGCCTTTTTAATCAATGATACATGCTCCGGCGATAGCGTTGCCGAACTTATTAGTACTTTGTTTCCAAACATCGCGCTGACGGTTATCATTCTAACGATGGACAGTAACTGAATTTCAGAATAATTGTCTATTTCATCCAATATGATGTCGCTACTCATTAGGCGAATAAGATACTTTGAGGCCGTGCTTTTAGGTGAGTTCATGCCACTAATAAGATAATCAATAGTGCTGATTAAGATTGGCGAGCTTATGATGTCTTGAGTTTTTTTGAACCTGCCTTCGGATTTCAAAAAATCTGGAATTTTGTTGTCGATGTTAGCAAGTTTATGAGACAGTTCTGTTTCAGACTCTTCAAGCTCTAAAGCTTCAGCATTACTTAAATCATCATTAGCGTGATCATTCAACTCATCGCCTTTAGGGACATTCTGTAACTCATTAGTTTTATTTTTTTCGTGAATTTGTTTGGTAAGTGCACTTCCAATTATTCCAAGCATCGCACTATCGTCAAAGTTGAACATTGCTTTATATTCATCGAATGTCTGAAGGGTTAATGAGCGCATTCCAAGAAGATAACTTATGCGGAAGTTGCGATGATTATTAGCCTGACTCATGATTTTTAAATTTGCTACCGTTTTACCTGCGCCGGTTTTAGCAACAACAAAGCCAAGAAAGCCGCCTTTTTCAATGTAATCGATTTTTTCAAGCACGGCCTGCTGAGCAGAGTTTTGCCACTGAAATTTTGCTAGCCTCGCCGGTACTTTTTTTACGAGCTTTTTGGGAGATGTTTCAATGAAAGGCAAACTTGAAAAATCATTCTGAAAACTGGAATGAAATAAAAACCGAGCTGTTGTTCGGCTAAGTTTGGCGACACCTTGTAAATGCGAAACTAATGATTGATTAAAGGCATTTGTTGATTCTTTAACCCGATAAGTATTTGCAACCGGATTCCGATAAATACTAATGTCGGGCTCATTTACCACTTGTTTTGAAAAGTGTTGATCCGCTAACACTAATGATGGGCGACATATGAAGTGACTTAACATCATAAACAGATTTGGTGAAGCCAATAGGTTCTGCAAAGGCTTTGAGTCAAGCTTTTCACTCTCTTCGAAATACCCTTGTATTCTCTCAATCAAAGCGTCTAGCTTTTCTAAAATTCCTTTATTTTGCAGAATATATTCTTGTTTAGAAAAAAGTTGATATAAGCTGCCGTAGTCCTCAGATTCAAGGTCGCTCTGGTTTTGGTAAGTGTCTTTGAGTGACCGCTTTTTAAATGGCATTTTATGATGGCTTAAGATGAGGTAGAGCGAAGGGCTAAATACATGCAGCGTTTTTTTATGCCAGAGCTCAGGGATTTCAGCTGTATATAAATGCATATGTAATAGATCAATGCTTGCGCTATTGTCTTTAATTTCTGCTAGTTTTATGCGCAAATTGCTTAAGTACTCCAGAATCTCCCCTTCTGCTATCGTTGCTGAACTTACATCAGCAAGATTAAATATGCTTTTGCTGATTTGGTATGACAAATATTCATGTCTGACTGGGTCTGCGATAGGACCCGCTTTACCGTCAACAGCTCGTTTGATTTTTTCTTGAAAGTGAATGAAGTTTTTACCTAAATCGTGCAACAAAGCAGCAAGTTCGGTTTGAGTGATAAAAAACTGTCTGATTAACTTTATGTGATCTGTCATTGGCTCTTTGGGTCTTAGTTGATGGGTATATTTAAATGCAAAATTTCCCTCTTCATCATGATATAACTTGCTACCAACAATCCAAACCAACTCGAGCCTTTGGCGAGTAGATACCTTAAAACAAGCTATACAAGTATTTTTAGACGATACGTCGTTAAGCTTTGCTTGCAAGATATTGAGAGCTTCACTTGTGATAGCACCACTAAAAACATTACGTCCGATGTTAGGCAAATAGTTAGCTAAAACTCGGCTGGCTAGTTTTTTCGCTTTTTTAGCACTTTCATTAATGATGATCACATTCATAAAGGTCGAAATCCACGCTTGACATTTTTTTATTATAGCTCGATATTAATATAAAATAATATAGGAAGAAAAAATGCAGATACAAATAAATATTCCTAGGACTAAATTTCTTGAGCATCTGCGAATGAACGACACGCTTTTAAAAAAGAAAAGTGATGCTCTCGAAAAAGCTTTAGCAAAGAACTCAAGCCTTGTTGAAACCGGTGAGTCAAAAATTGACGATTATGTTAAGACACTCTATCGAAACGGTGTTGCTGTTGACGTGAGAAGTTCAAGTGTTCAGCAAGACCTTAATTTTTGGTTGCACCTTTCCTGTGTAGATGCACTAGAGAAACCGGAATTGGTGTTAGAAGAAAGCGCTGTCTTACTGAGTTTTGCTAGTTACAACGGGAAAAGCTTCCCAAACAATTTTGCAATACCTTCAAATTTTTCAAATCGCGGTTTTATTAACACTGGCGATAGTAGCTTTTTGGCTGAACCTATCGAATCTAGCCTAAAAGGCATTTCAAGTTCTACGCTAGGTTTGCAAACTAAAACGTTCAGTGCAGTAGATGGCTCAAATTCAAAAAAATATCGACACTTTAACCTGTTCATAAATGACGTCTCACTATTTTTGCATTTAAAAGAAAAGAGTGAGTTAAGTAGGTATATAAGTGATTCCTTCATCAAGTTGTTTGGGAAAGAGTACTGCCAAGACCTAAGTAAATACTTCACCAAGCCAAGTGAAATTACATATGTAGACGGCTTATCAAAACAAATCAATATTCCTTACAATGGCGGCTATATTTCTCTATCCCCCGTGTTTAATCACAATGTCCTGCCGCGCTTAAATCGCCTGAAATATGTAAAGCAAAAGCGTGCACATTTAACGAGTAAAAACTTAGGCGGCACGAAGCCAGGGAATATCTCATATACGGCTCTTCTAGAGGGAGGCTCCTTGACAAGTTTTAATATGTCCTTCCCAAACAAATCTTCGCTTAATCAACGAATGGAGTATTTATTTGCTACAAAAGGACTCATGGATTTAAGAGGATTGAAGCAGCAAATAACAACGTGCGTAGATTTGCAAACGAAAGAAGGTATAAACAAAGTCGTTAATTCCCTACGCAGCAAAATAGCAAGACAGCTTGTACGTTTCGCGAAATCACAACTGTCATCGCTGGCGCATTTTGAGCAGGATATTCAAAATGACCTTGTAGCGTGCTTAGTGGCATGGCAAAAATCCCCTAAGCAAGAGCAAATGAATTTAGCCGAATATCACGAGAGACTTTTTGACCTCATCATCTCGAATCTAAAAAGTTATCGACAAGTAGATGCGCAAAGCTTGTTAACACAAGAAATGAATATTGCTATTCGAAATGAGGTTATATCACATGGCTAGTTTATTTTTGGTAGCAAAGGACGTCACGGTAGATTCATGCAATGTGTCTACAAGTTACATGACCAACGCATTCCCCACGAGCGCAGTTATTGGGTTGATAGATGCGTTTCGCTTTTGGTTAGATAATTCAGCCTCTAAACATGGCCTTGATATTGGGTTTACTGAAGAAATGCATGACAGTCAAAAGTCAAAAGCATTCGCTATTGTAAAATCATTTTCGACCAACTTGGGTAAAAAAGCATTCCCTGCTTTTGCGAGCCAAGGTGGTAGCGCTCACAAAAGTATATCTCCTTCGGAACTTCAACTAAATGAAACAACTGCCAATATCCAAGCAAGCTTGGTGTTTGAACTAAAACTCACAGACGAGCTTGATAGTCTCGAAGGAGTAATCGAAGCATTCCGTCTGTTCTTACAACAAGCACGATTCGCAGGTGGGAAAATTACTTCTAGTCCAGTTGTAGAGGCTTTTGATAGCAGAGGCAACTTAGAAGAAGGTCTTTCAAAGGAAAAAGGCTGGGTCTTAAAACAAGCTTATGAGCGATTTGAAGAGCTAAGCGGTGAGCTTGGTATAGACCAAGCTATGCAAGAATTTTCATTTACTTACATTGATAAAGAAGCAGAAGGAAGTGCTCGATATTACAAAAAGCACAAGGGGTGGTTGTTCTTTAATCTTCAGGGCTATCAGTTCATAGGAGCACCAACTGAAAAAGACGGTTCACGAAACGGCCATCCACATGTATTCGCTGAGCCTGTTATTAATTTGAATGAGTTTGTTTATTTCAGAGCTGAAAATACCAAAGAATTGTTTTGGTATTGGGAGGAACATGAAAATTGTATTGAATTGACTCAATAAGACTATGGAATATTTGTGCAGCATGGATAGCTTTAAATCTCACTGCATAAGTGATTTAGAAATATATAATTTTTTATTAACTCTAATTTTTTCACCGCACAGGTGACTTAAAATAAAGGAATACGAGAATGGCTACAATTAAATTACCTTCGTTATTTTCAATAACGGGTGGAATCGATCCTACCCATGCATGTTTTTTCAGTTCTGAATCTGGCGCACCTGAAAGCAAAATTGCGCTCGACGTGAAACCAAGATCGCTCGTGGGCACCAAAGGGTCTTATTCTGAAATTGCCAAACTAACGCCAGATACAACTCCAGACTCAAATATACAGCGAGTAGACGGCTGTTTTTTACCCATTGAACACGAGTTTTTGCATGTATGCGGTGGCTTAAAGTTCGTAAATACTATCGACTCGATTAATAGCAACAACCCAGAAGTCATCGAAAAAACAAAAGCGTATTACGCTTCACAAGCGGCTCAAGATTCAATTGATGAGATTGCTAAAAGAACCGTTGTTAGGTTTTTGAATGGTAGTCCATTATTTAGAAACGCACGAGCAATTAATATTAAACTTATCGTCAATTACGATGGCGATACATTTACTCACGATGTTGATCATGATTTAAGTTTTGATGATGATTTACCGAATTATGCTCAATCGCTCGCAAACAGAATTTCAAAAGCGCTAAAGGGCAATATAAAAGACTTATTAACCTTAACTTACGAATACATTGTTGAAGTTGGTGCAGGCCAAGAAGTTTACCCATCAGAGGAGTTTGCAGAAGGCGAAGATGGCAAAATTTTGTTTCGAGTTCAAAAAGAGCAGGCAGGCTTGCATACACAGAAAGTAGGTAATGCCTTAAGAACAATAGACACTTGGTATGAAGAAAACACTTCACATCCCATACCCGTAGACCCATTTGGGCCCGATAAAAAATTTGGGCGCTTAAACCGTCGTTCAAATAACGTTTTTTCTCATTTTGAAAAAATGCTTTCTGAAAAGGAACTCACCCAACATGAACATTGCTATTTAACAGCAAGCATCATCAGAGGCGGTGTATATTCAGGAAAAGGTAAAAACGGATAACAGGAGTTTAGGATGAAGAAGCTAAGCTTGAAGTCAAAGTTTCCTGATGAAGACGGAATGTTTTTTCACAATAAAGTGTTTCGTTGTATGCATGGTTTTTTGCGAAAAACTCAAACAAAGATGCAGCTCGGGATCAGTGAGGCAAGGGATGAGCTGTTTTTTTACGCGCCCGAGGAACAACTAATTAACTTTCTGGCTCAGGCAGACATACAACAAATGATTGCTAGAAACATCTATAGCGATGAAATTTCAGAGTGTAGCGACTGCGAACAAATTTTATTGAGAGTAAATTATTTTTCACCGCGTAAAAAAGCAGTAAAAAAACTCGCTCATCTTAACAAAAGGTTTGAACATATCGATGAGGAAAAATCTGATGGAAAAGTCAGCCTCGGAGATTTCGTGACCCACTATGAAGCCCGCTTAAAGGAGAGCACTAGACTTACAAAGAGCACTGTCTATTTTATCGCTAAGAAAGACGGTCAAAATGTTTCAATTTTCGCTGAAAGAAAATTAGGAAATCCAAAGCAGACAAGCCCTAATTCCTATGGATTAGCAAAAAGAGATACGCCGAATGGACATTGACGTTTTGCCATCAAAACGCAGTGGACTCTATTTTCTAGAACACTGTAAAGTCAGCCAAAGTGATGAGCGCGTGACATATAGCATGCAGCGGAATCAAAACTTAACGCAGTTTTACTCCATTCCTGTTCAGAACACGAGTTGTATTTTGCTAGGAAGTGGTACGAGCATTTCTCAGGCAGCGGCGCGAATGCTTGGGGATGCAGGAGTGATGGTTGGATTTACTGGGGGTGACGGAACACCCCTGTTTATGGCCAGTCAGTCAGAGTATCGTCCAAATGAGTTTTTTTATGCATTTTTAGCAAAGTGGCAAGATGATCAATCTCGATTGGAATTGTCAAAGCAATTTCAGTATGCGCGCGCGAACTTTGTGAAAACCGCATGGGAAAAGTTTGGGTACGATAATGATGAGTTAATCTTTTATTGTAATGACTTTGCAAATCGTGTTGAGGCTGCTACAGACAATAAGCGTGTTATGGCGGCAGAAGCCAATTTTGCAAAAAAGCTTTATGCGTTAAATGCTAAGCATCTTGGTATTAAATTTAAGCGAGAACCTGGGAAAAAGGATAGGAGTGACGACTTTAACTCATTTTTAGACAATGGAAACTACCTTGCATACGGTTTGGCTTCGGTTGTTTTGTGGACTTACGGTATCCCCTATCAAATGGCAGTAAACCATGGCTTTACACGCAGAGGAGCCCTAGTATTTGATGTGGCCGACATTATAAAAGATGCAGTTATTATGCCTAGCGCTATGAAGTCGGCTTCCGAGGGCCTATTCCAAAGTGATATGCGTAAAAGTTGTGTAAAAAACATTAAAGACACAAGAGCCCTCGATTATTTGTTTACAGAAATTAAATCGATTGTTTTAAGTTAAAATTACAATATTTCTAGCCCTTGCGAAATACCTCATTAAATCAGCAACTTAGATAAATAGAAAAAATCATTCTATTTGTTTTCTTTTTTTGAAAAACACTTGCTCTTTAACAATTTAGAATTTATTTTTAATGTTAATCACCGCACAGGTGATTTAGAAAAATACTTTGCCGCTATCCCCCAAGACACAAAGGTTAATCACCGCACAGGTGATTTAGAAAGGATTTAGAAAACGGCGCGGGCGTGCAAATCGGTTAATCACCGCACAGGTGATTTAGAAAATTCAAAGTAGACGCAAACAGCAGGGTTTTCTGTTAATCACCGCACAGGTGATTTAGAAAACCTGTCTAAAGTGCGCTTTGAACAATGCAGGGTTAATCACCGCACAGGTGATTTAGAAAACTATTGCGAATGTTGCGGCCGGTAATACCGTGTTAATCACCGCACAGGTGATTTAGAAACAATTATCTCACTAAAGTGCGTCGATTCTTTAGTTAATCACCGCACAGGTGATTTAGAAATGTAGATGTTGCTGCTACTTTCTTTACGGGGTGTTAATCACCGCACAGGTGATTTAGAAATTTTATCTCAAAGAAGTCACCGGCCAGTATACGTTAATCACCGCACAGGTGATTTAGAAATTGTGCCGAAAGAAAGCGAAAACGCATACAACGTTAATCACCGCACAGGTGATTTAGAAAACCGCTTGACAGGCTTTGCGAAAAGCATCGACGTTAATCACCGCACAGGTGATTTAGAAACAACGTATACACTCTTGAGTTTGCTGGTTTGTGTTAATCACCGCACAGGTGATTTAGAAAGAAGGTGATGCGACGGTTGATTTTGGTAGCCAGTTAATCACCGCACAGGTGATTTAGAAATTATCAAGCGTGGAGATTGAAACCGTTAGCGAGTTAATCACCGCACAGGTGATTTAGAAACGCCTTATTTACTCGAAAAGACAGTATTTATAGTTAATCACCGCACAGGTGATTTAGAAAACTCTTGCCGAGCTAAGTTAGAGATGCCTTGTGTTAATCACCGCACAGGTGATTTAGAAAGATGCTACCAGACCATCGCGGTCTGGAATTTCGTTAATCACCGCACAGGTGATTTAGAAATATAGTAAGCCTAGGGTTTAGGGCGATATGCTGTTAATCACCGCACAGGTGATTTAGAAAAATGTCGCAGCGGGGGCAGATGTTACGCTCAAGTTAATCACCGCACAGGTGATTTAGAAAAACAATAAGCAAGCCCATCGCAACGATTGATGGTTAATCACCGCACAGGTGATTTAGAAATTACGATGCGTGCGTTACCGTTCGGGTAATAGGTTAATCACCGCACAGGTGATTTAGAAATTACGATGCGTGCGTTACCGTTCGGGTAATAGGTTAATCACCGCACAGGTGATTTAGAAACGCTTGTGTGTGGACGCAATACAAAGGTCAGCGTTAATCACCGCACAGGTGATTTAGAAACTATGATTTGGACACCATACGCATCGGATTTGGTTAATCACCGCACAGGTGATTTAGAAAAAAGCTCGAAGACCTGTATCAGACCCAAGTGTGTTAATCACCGCACAGGTGATTTAGAAAGCATGGCTGACGCGCTCAATACCGTATCGGCAGTTAATCACCGCACAGGTGATTTAGAAAGCCGCCGTGATGCTCACCAACATGGCGATATAGTTAATCACCGCACAGGTGATTTAGAAATTTAAAATAGGTGTGGCAAAGGGTGAAATGATGTTAATCACCGCACAGGTGATTTAGAAATGACGAAAGCCTGAAGACTGACAAAAACAAGAGTTAATCACCGCACAGGTGATTTAGAAAAGATAATTCAACTGTCACGGGCATGACCGAAGGTTAATCACCGCACAGGTGATTTAGAAAAAGACAACGTTTATCAAACTAGTCGAAGTAATGTTAATCACCGCACAGGTGATTTAGAAAAGTCCGCTAAGAAGGAAACGCTCGAATATCTGGTTAATCACCGCACAGGTGATTTAGAAATACCGAATCAAGAATCAAAATTCCTCCGTACAGTTAATCACCGCACAGGTGATTTAGAAAAATCGATTTATGTAAGTTTGCGCAACCGCTTTGTTAATCACCGCACAGGTGATTTAGAAACAATAGTGCCAGTAGTTTTCGCTTTGAGTTGAGTTAATCACCGCACAGGTGATTTAGAAAGTTTAACGTCAGGCCAATTGTGAGTGAGTATTGTTAATCACCGCACAGGTGATTTAGAAATTATTAGATAGCCATTGCTCGGCAATATACTCGTTAATCACCGCACAGGTGATTTAGAAAATGTATAAATCACTATCAGCTACACCACGCGGGTTAATCACCGCACAGGTGATTTAGAAAGTCGGTGTTGGCAGCGCTTTCGCCTTGCCAGTGTTAATCACCGCAGAGGTGATTTAGAAAATACGCACCTAGTCCAGAGTCGGGTAGATATTGTTAATCACCGCACAGGTGATTTAGAAAAGAAGAATTAACGGTCATACTTTGGGGTTCGCGTTAATCACCGCACAGGTGATTAAGAAAGATATACGCGACCATCGACAAGCAGGTCAAAAGTTAATCACCGCACAGGTGATTTAGAAATTCACCGTAGATTTTAGACTTGAAGTTAATCTGTTAATCACCGCACAGGTGATTTAGAAACGTCAACGCCGCCATATCTCGCGTCGTTTGGGGTTAATCAACGCATAGGCTAGCGTTAGCCTTTCCAATAACTTGATATGGCTATTTAGCAATATCTCGCCTATACCAGAGCCATGAATAAAACGGACTTTGAATGGCACGAAGCGAAAAATAAGGAAAATCTATTAAAACATGGCGTGTCTTTTGAAGATGCTTTTTATGATGAATCTCTACTTATTGCTTTGGACGAAAAAATAGTACAGAGTTTGAGCAAAGGTATTTTTGCTTTGGCATGGATCAGAATAAAGCAGGCGTTCTAACGGTAAGATTTACATATCGCGAAAATAAAATACGTGTCTACGGTGCAGGATATTGGCGAAAAGGAAAGAAACTTTATGACCAAAGAAATAATTTACAGTGACGAAGATATTGGTGATGTTAAGTTCATTACAGATTTCTTGCCATCACCAGCTGAACTAAAAGAACGAAACGAAAATACAAAAATCACAATATCACTAAGTAAAAGAAGTGTTGAGTATTTTAAAAAAGCGGCGCTTAACAACGACATGCAATATCAGAAATTGATTCGACAACTATTGGATTATTATGTTGCTCATCGGGAAGAGGCTAGCGAGAGCAGTCAGCGGACCTAGCCACCTCGGCTGCGAGCGCTAGCTAACTCTTTACAAATGAAATCCTAAAAATCGCTATTGCTCAAATCTGTACACACCTTCTAGCACTAACTCGCGTTAGTGCTTTCGAAAATTTTATCAGCCGATGCTGCTACAAAACCTTGATAAAGTGAACCGTCTGCCATTGGGTAGCGCTGGGCAAATTCATAAAAGCAACTGGGTATGCTAAGTGTTGTATCGCTAAACGCAACATCGCTTTTGTCGGCCATTGTTGAAGACTGCGCAAGGCAGACATCTTCGCCGCCCTTTATTTCGCCGCCAGAGGTATTAAGAGCAAAGCCAGCGTCTTTTAATATTTGATTTACTTCACTTAGTTCATCAATGTTTAGCAAGTGGTTTACGCTTACCGTAAAGTGATTTGCTCTATAACCCCACGCTGCCATCCAAGCGGCATACTCCGATTCTTCGAGCAATTTGCGATACTCTTCGCTACTTACCTGCCAATGCGTGCCTGAATATAAAAAGTCATCTGCTTCAACGGCGCTTGGCTCTATCTGATCCACCAGTTTATGAATAATCGCCTGCGTTTGCTCACTAAACTCTTCAACTCTAAGCTCGCTGATAAACACCTTAGGCTGCTCTGGGTCAGGGTGCTGAAAATGCAGCGCGCTGAGCTTTTTGGCAGCAAAATCATATTCACCGCCTTGGGTGTAGCCAACAGCTTTGAAATGCGCTGCGAGTTTGTCTAGGTTGACCTTCTCGATATTAAAGGTGCGCAGCGCAATATGGTCGTTCACAATATCGGCTTTACCGCTCTTGTCGCCCAATAAGGCATGAATGCGTTTTGCTGATGGTGTAATTTGTAAGTAATCTTGCCATAGGCCGTTAAACAGCGCGTTTACGTTAGTGTGCATAATTGCCTCTTATTCAATATCTAAACTCAAGCCAGGACTCAAGGTGCCGGGCAGGGTCACTTTCTCTAGCTCTACTGAGGCCACAGGGTAGGCACAGTAATCTGCCGCATAGTAAGCACTGGCTCGGTGGTTTCCGCTCTCGCCAATTCCACCAAAAGGCGCTGCGCTCGATGCGCCGGTAATCGGGCGATTCCAGTTAACAATACCCGCACGAATACGCGGCAAAAAGTAATCATAATCTGACTGCGCATCAGCCAGCAGGCCTGCCGATAAGCCAAATTTAGTATCGTTAGCAAGTGCAATGGCATCGTCAATGTCGGTGTAGCGAATGAGCTTAAGAAGCGGGCCAAAATGCTCTTCGTCGGGAAGGGTAGCGGTAATCGCCGTAACGTCTATAAGTCCAGGCGTTACAAAGCCGGTGTCGGTGTCTTGCTGCTCGAGAGTAACAAGCGATGTCGCGCCTAAATCAAGTAACTGGCGCTGTGCGCTGACCATAAGTGAGGCGGCCTTTGCTGAAATCATTGCTCCCATAAATGGTTGTTCATCGGCGTCGTAGTGCCCAACGCGAATGAGTTTTATCGCTTTTATGAGGTCTTCAATAAGCTTGTCGCCTGCCGGTCCGCTGGGAACAAACAACTTTCGTGCGCAGGTGCAGCGCTGACCCGATGTAACATAGGCCGACTGAATAACGTCGTGGATGGCTGCTTTAGTGTCGGCCACCTCAGTAACAATAAGAGGGTTATTGCCGCCCATTTCAAGGGCCAGTATTTTGCCAGGGCTGCCCGCAAATTGTTCATGCAGAAGTTTGCCGGTGTTAGAGCTGCCGGTAAAAAAGAGACCGTCAATTTGCGGGTGGCTAGCTAAGGCCTTGCCAGTGTCTACTTGGCCTTGCACAAGGTTTAACACGCCGTCAGGCAAACCCGCTTTATGCCATAGCTTTACCATCATCTCTGCTACTAGTGGGGTTAAATCACTTGGCTTAAATACAATGGTGTTGCCTGCAAGCAAGGCAGGAATTATATGCCCATTTGGTAAGTGCCCAGGAAAATTATACGGCCCAAATACCGCCACAACACCATGCGGTCGATGACGCAATACAGCCTTACCTGCGGGCATCGGATTTTCAACGGTGCCGGTGCGCTCAAGATAAGCACGTTCAGAAATACCCGCTTTACCAATCATTGCTGCCACTTCGGTGGCGGTTTCCCATTGAGGCTTGCCCGTTTCTTTGGCAATAGCGTGAGACAATTCGACCTTGTTTTCCTCAAGCAGCGCAGCAAAATTTTTCACTATCGCTAAGCGAGAATCGAAGCTACTCAACGACCAGTCTATAAATGCCTTGCGTGCAGCTTCAAGCGCAAGCTCAACTTGTGCTGCGCTTGCCCCATTGCCTTGCCAAACGCTCTTATTCTTAGCAGGGTCGATAGAATGAAACAGCATTCCTTCGCCTTTGTGCCATTGTCCGTCAATAAAATGGGTCTGATCTTGGGTAGTCTGTAGCATGTGTAGGCTCCCGATAATAGGTGTTAGGCTGGCGGCGCGCACGGTGCTAGTCGCACGGTGCTGTTTGTGTCAATAAGCAGAGCATCTGCGGTGTCTTGACTAATAAGGGCCTCACCGCCCTCTAGTATCTTAACTGGAGCAATACAGGCTCTGAAGTCGCTAATCTTGTCGTTAATGATAAAATGCATCTCGCAATCTTGCTCAGAAAAGTCTTGAGATACACTTACTTTCACGGCTTTACTTCTGCGCACAGTGGTGATGTTTCTTACGTCGGCTTCAATGGTTGGGCCGGCATCAAAAATGTCAACATAGCCACGATTCTTAAAACCTTCTTGCTGCAGCAGGCGAAGCGCAGGTTTTGTTTTTTCGTGAACCTTACCAATGCAGGCCTGCGCTTCTTTGGAGAGCAAGTTCACATAAATAGGGTACTTGGGCATTAATTCAGCAATAAATACTTTGTTGCCGATGCCGGTTAAATAGTCAGCGGTAGGAAAGTCTACCGAGAAAAAGTGCTTCTCGAGCCATTCCCAAAAAGGGCTCTTGCCGTTTTCATCAGAAATACCGCGCATCTCTGCAAATACCGTCTCTGAAAAACGATGCGGATGTTGAGCCATAAATAGAAATCGAAACTTAGAAAGCAACCGACCCGCCAAGCCTTTGCGCGCCTTTTCTCGCAAAAACAAGGTGCATATTTCACTTACACCGGTGTAGTCGTTACAAAAGGTCAATATGTCTACGGTATTATGAACGCCAAGCTCTCTTGATGCGTGCACGACTTTGCTTACATGATAGTGATAAAATGCGTCATTTAGGCCAACGGTGGCTTCAATGCCCGAGGTGCCCACAACTTCGCCAGTGCTGGTATCTTCCATCACAAACAAGTAGCTTTGCGGGCCTGGTTGAGTAGGAGTGGTGGCGAACGCTAGTTGTGCGGCACTGATTTTTTTACGCAGTAGCGCTTCGTTCACAGGTAAAGAGGTGAAGCCAATACCCGACTCTTGTGCAATCTCGTAGAGCGCAGGGTAGTCGCGCTCTTCAATTGGGCGAATAATCAACATAGGTTGTCCGCCTAATTAATCGTTAGCAATAACGTGAGCTATGCCGCGCTCAAAGCGTGCGAGTCCTTCGGCAATATCTTCGTCAGGAATAATCAATGAGGGGGCAAATCGCACTACGTCCATGCCCGCGACTAAGCACATGAGTCCTTGCTCGTTAGCTGCGGTCATGAAGTCTTTCGCTCTCCCCTTGTACTTGTCGTTAAGGGCACAGCCTAAGAGCATGCCTTTACCGCGAATTTCTGCAAACACGTGGTACTTGTTGTTTATCTCTTCAAGCTTGGCTCTGAACAGGGCTTCTTTGTGATTAACCGCATCTAAGATTTCCGGTTGGTTCACTACGTCAAACACCGCCTCTGCAATGGCGCAGGCTAGCGGATTACCGCCATAGGTACTGCCATGAGTACCGGGTTTTAAGCTTTGCGAAATTTTATCAGTAGTAAGCATCGCGCCCACCGGAAACCCGCCGCCAAGCGACTTCGCTGAGGTCAGAATGTCGGGCTTTACGTCTAGGTTCATATATTCAAACAGCTTGCCGGTTCGGCCCATGCCAGACTGCACTTCATCGAAAATCAGCAGCGCGTTGTGTTCATCACACAGGGCTCTTACACCTTTTACAAACTCCGGGTCGGGTACAATGATGCCGCCTTCACCCTGCATAGGCTCCATCATTACCGCGCAGGTTCGTTCAGAAAACAGCGCTTTTACCGCTTCAATATTGTTATATTCGCAGTGCACAATCGCACCAGGTTTTGGTCCAAAACCGTCTGAGTAGGCCGGTTGACCACCAACGGTCACGGTAAAAAAGGTTCGCCCGTGAAAGCCTTTAGTAAAGGCAATAATTTGGTCTTTATCTTCGCCGTAGTGGTCAAGCGCAAAGCGACGAGCAAGTTTCAGCGCTGCCTCGTTTGCCTCTGCGCCTGAGTTTGCAAAATAAACTTTATCGGCAAAGGTCGCGTTGGTTAGCTTTTTAGCAAGGCGCAGGGCTGGTTCATTAGTAAACACATTGCTTAAGTGCCATAGTTTATTGCCTTGTTCCGCTAGTGTTTTAACAAGGGCAGGGTGGCAGTGCCCGAGCACGTTTACTGCAATACCGCCGGCAAAATCAATGTATTCAACACCTTCTTGGTCCCACACGCGAGAGCCTTCTCCGCGCACCGGCACCATGGCCGCTGGGTTATAGTTAGGCACCATTACTTGATTAAACGTTTCTCGGGTAACTTGCATGTAAACACCTCTGCTAATATGTCTTGTTCGATGGGCAAGTGATATCGCCACATCGCTTACAATTTGGTCGCTAAGTATGCCAGAAATAAACGCGCTAGTCGCTACTATAAAATGCGTGAAGCGCTTGTTTTTACTGCGCTATGCATAAATTGTGCAGGGTAAATGAATAATTATATTTAGCAATGTTTTGCGCAAATTGATAAAAATGCCCTGTGAATAAAATATTGGGTCAGTTGAGCATTCAGGCCGACTTTGCTCTATTACAGAGAGTCTGTGTCACGATTGTATGAAGAGGCCATTAACAAATTAAGAGTGCATATAAACGCATAATCATGCAAAAAATTATGTGAAAAATAATACAAAAAATCGTTTAAAACAGAGAAATTAGCGCATTTATTCTTAAGTTTTAGCTCTCTTCTGGCAGAGATTCGGTGATTTTAAGCTCAATCCCCGTCAGATTGATTTTTGTCACAACAGCAACATCATCTGATTTAATGCCAAAGTTTCGCAAATAAAGCATCGACGCTTCTTTACTCATGAGCTTATGGGTTTGCATCATCTTAAACTGCATATAGCCTTGGGCGTTGAACAAGAGTTTGGTGAGTGGGTGTAGGTTGTGTTCTTCCAAAAACTTATAGCTTATTGATTGAATCGATGTGTAGTCCTCAAAGCCCATACCAATGAGCAGCCATTTGCATTTTAAAAAGTTGAAAATACCGGCATTAATATCCGCCGCATGTTTGCTCCACAGCGACAGTATGTATTTGTGAGAAGGCTTTAATGAAGCTAGTGCTTTAGCTTGGTTTGGGTTGTTGCGTTTACGCGCGTCTATAATACGCTCGCGTAATTTGTCATCGAATGACCGCAGATATACGTTAGCAATAATTGACCGACCTATAGTCGACAACAGACCAAGGTTAAACCCAAAGTGTGGGCGAATGCCGCGTTTTTCGGCCAGTGCTTTGGCAATATTGCCAGTGCCAATGGTGTACAGCCACAAATGTTTTTGTAAGTCAGGCGTAAAGTCTGAGTGTATGGGCATGCAGTTTTTGGCAATGAGCACTGGAATAAGTGAGCGTAAACTCTCTACCCCAATAAAGCTAAGTGCGCTGTGCAGGGTTTTTAGAATAATCGGATGCCCCTGAGAATCCACTCTACGGTACTTAGGCTGGCGTACAAATTTGATCAAATTCTTCTCTAGCCATGGCACTTGCTCTATGCAAGACACTAAGCGAGAGATAGAGCAAGACTCGGTATATAAAATATCAAGCAGTTTGCCTATGGCAAGGTCAAAGTCTAAGACGTTGTAAAAAAGGTCTTCGATGTCGTTAAAGCGTTTTTCTAAGTCAGGTACTAGCGTGCGGTGAAAGTCCGCTTCAATCTCGTGCATGAAATTGTTTTCTGCGGTGGCTGCAATTTCGCGCTGTTTATTGGCGAGTTCTTCTACCATAAGCAGCTTACGACGCGACTCAGCCTGCTCTGAGTCCTCCATCATCTTCATGGCTTCAGTTTTTTGCCCAGCCAAAATAATAGCGTCATCTAACGACAGCAGCATTTGTTCAAAACGGCTGTTATATACACCGGCCAATTGCGAAACGCTCTTTTTCATTCACTATCCAAGTGTTAAAAAATTCTGAAGTACTTGATGACCACATTCGGTAAGCAGAGACTCTGGGTGAAACTGCACACCGTATAATCGCTGCTGTTTATCTTCAATTGCCATGATTTCGCTCTCAGAAAAATCGTGACACCAAGCACTCACAGTAAACTGTTTAGGTAAAGTCGCCCGCTCAACAAGCAACGAATGATAGCGCGTTGCTTTAAATTCAGGCTTACAGTTGCGAAACAAAACCGACGCGCTGTCACACTGAATATTTGAAGTTTTGCCATGCCTGATATGCTTTGCCCTCACCACATTTGCACCTGCGCATTGCGCGATGGCTTGATGGCCTAAACATACCCCTAAAATCGGTTTGTTACCGCTAAAGGCTTTGATGGCCGCTAGCGATACCCCTGATTCGTTGGGTGTACACGGTCCTGGCGATACAACAAGATGTTCAAATTCAATGTGCTGAAGCTCTGGTAAGGTTTTAGCATCATTTTTAATAACAGTGACCGTTTGCTCAAGTTCTTCAAAGTAACGCGCTAGGTTAAAGGTGAAAGAATCGTAGTTATCGATTATCAGAACCAATGCGTTTACCTTTGCACAAACCCAAGAGTTTGGTACACCTTATTTAATGTATCGGACGCAATGGCTTGAGCTTTAGCACTGCCTTGCTGCATAACATGCGTAAGGTAGGTCTGGTCGGCGCGGATTCGATGATATTCACTTTGAATAGGTTCAAGCATGCTAACAACGGCAGCGGCGACGTCGGATTTTAGATGCCCGTACATTTTATCTTCGTACTCGGGTACTAAGGCCTCAACGCTGCGGCCCGTTGCACAAGATAGCAACGACAGCAGATTAGAAACCCCAGGCTTTTCTTTTACATCAAAATAGATGCGCGCCTGTTCGTCAGAGTCGGTAACCGCTCGTTTAACTTTTTTGGTCAGTTTTTTAGGGTCTTCGAGTAATCCTATGACGTTGTTCGGATTGTCGTCAGACTTAGACATCTTCTTTACAGGGTCTTGAAGGCTCATTACGCGCGCGCCCGACTCTGGAATAAAAGGTTCGGGCATGGTGAATACCTCACCATAAATATTGTTAAAGCGTGTCGCGATGTCGCGCGTAAGCTCCAAATGCTGTTTTTGGTCCTCACCAATAGGCACCTCATTGGCCTGATAGAGCAAAATATCAGCAGCTTGTAGGACTGGATAGGCATAGAGCCCAACATTGATGTTGTTCACATTTTTTTGTGATTTGTCTTTGAACTGCGTCATCCGGTTGAGCTCACCCATTTGGGTAAAGCAATTTAACACCCAGCCAAGCTGAGCATGCTCTGGCACATGCGACTGCATGAAAATAGTGCTCTTTTGTGGGTCGATGCCGCAGGCTAGGTAAAGCGCAAGTCCGTCTAAGCAGGCTTGTTGCAGTATTTTAGGTTCTTGACGCACAGTAATGGCGTGCAAATCAACAATCATATACAGGCAATCATGCGTACTTTGCATGTTTACCCATTGGCGTAGCGCGCCCATATAATTGCCCATAGTCAATTGTCCAGAGGGCTGGCATCCGCTGAGAACTACTGGTCTTGCTGGTGTTGTCACAAGTGTTTCCTAACTAATAAGTTGTTTTAGTTTACCGATGGTGTGTGCGTAATTTTCGGTGTTGAAAATGGCAGAGCCGGCTACAAACATATCGGCCCCGGCCTTACGAACCTGCGCGATATTACTTGCATTAATGCCTCCGTCTACCTCGATGCGAACAGAAAGCCCCGCTTCGTCGATGCGCGATTTTAGCGTCTTAATTTTTTCAATACTATGCTCAATAAACGCCTGTCCGCCAAAACCGGGATTTACCGACATAATGAGGACGTGATCAAGCTTATGCAATACATGGTCAAGCTCGTGCAGTCCGGTTCCAGGGTTAAGCGCTAAGCCAACTTTGCAACCATGGCTTTTGACTAATTCAATACTGCGGTCGAGGTGCATAGCGGCTTCTGGATGAAAGCTAATCATAGAAGCGCCTGCTTCAGCAAAGCGCTCAATAAGGTCATCCACCGGGGTAACCATAAGGTGGACATCAATATCTGCGCTAATCCCATATTTGCGCAATGCACTGCAGATCATCGGGCCAAAGCTTAGATTGGGAACGTAATGATTGTCCATTACGTCAAAATGGATAAGGTCTGCTCCGGCGGCTAGCACATCGTCTACGTCTTGCCCAAGGCGAGCAAAATCAGCTGATAAAATAGAAGGGGCAATTAGAGGCTTAAACATGCGTTCTCCGGTGATAAACATTCTACAAAAGTGTAGCGAACTAATGGCACAAGGCAAAGGGTAAACATTGCCCCTATTTGGGGATTGTGTAACAAAAAAGTGCATGTGAGCACTTTAAAGCTTCATGTTTTGCTTAGTCAGGTCGATATCTAACATTGTTACTGTTTAATTAATTTTAATATAAACAATGTTTTATGCCAAAAATGTGCTTTAAATAATATTGTAGGCACTACTTTTGCTAAATTCACACCAACTAGCGACATGATAATAACAATAAAACGACGTTAACGGGTCACAACACACTTTTAATTCGGAGAATTCACATGTTAAACATGAAAAAAACAGCCATCGCGGCGTCTTTATTGGCATCTACCCTTGTCAGCACTCAAGCAATGGCGGAGGCTGAATGGTCAGCTAACGTTGGCTTGCTAAGTGAATATCACTTTCGCGGCATCGTGCAAAACTCTACAGCGACCGCTAATGGCGGCGTTGACTTGTCAGCAGGCGGTTTTTACGCTGGCGTTTGGGCAGCAGACGTTGAAGACGGCCTAGAAATTGACCTCTATGGCGGATATGGTTTTGAGTTTGATAACGGTCTTTCTTTAGGCGCAGGCCTAACCACTTATCAGTACACAGGCGATTTCGACACTGAATATAACGAAATTAACTTGTCGGCGGGTTATGGCTTTTTGAGCGTTGAATACACCTTAGGTGAACGTGACGGAGAAGGCGACCCAGATGATTCATATACCTTTACCGGTGTAACCGCTTCTCATGAAGGGTTTTCAGCGACCGTGGGTATGTTTGGCGGCGACTACGAAGGTAATTATGCGGAGCTTGGCTACAGCACTACCTTTGAAGGCTTTGATGTAGGTGTTGCTTTCATAAAAAGTGACAGTGACTTAGATAACGACGAGTCAGTTTACTTTTCAATCTCGCGTGCATTCAGCCTTTAATCTGACACGACTTACAGCCTCGTTTTAAAACGAAGCGCGTCAGTTATAAACCTTCAGTTATAAACACTGTCAAAACGTCAACCTTCGAGTTGGCGTTTTTTAATGTTTTGGATTACACTAAAACGACTACACGGAGAAAGTGATATGCATAAATCAAAAAGCTATTTAAAGCGAATGGTTGGGACCTTAGCGGTTTCAAGCGTGGCGGTGGTAGTTTCTGTGTATTTAATGTTGGCATCGGCTAACGCGCCATGTCATAACACCACCAGTTCTTTTGCGTCCACAGAAGCGTTGTCGACCCATGCGCTCAAGCGCGGTAATGCCGATGTAGATGTTATGTGTAATCGCAACAACCAAACCATCTCTTGGGTATCATGGCTGTTTAAGCCACCTGAATCAGCGCAGTTTCATTTCGTAGATTTATTAGAGTTACTCAATCGCAACCCCTAGGAGCGCATCTGAATGAGGCGCCCAAACCCTCTGTTTGGTTCTCCATCTTTATGGCAGATTATCAAAAGCGTCTTAGCGAGTTTTTTAGGCGTACAAACGCATCAGAATTATGAACACGATTTTACCCAATCCACTAGCATAGTGCCCTTTATTGTTGTGGGTGTGGTGATGGTGGTGTTGTTGGTATTGTCTATTCTCGGGATTGCCCTTTTAGTTACCTAAGTCTCGCTGTATCTGAGAATTTGAAACTAAGCATTTAATACTAAGAATCTTAAAAGGGCAGTCTTTGAAAGAGTGGTCTCTACAAAAGTGGTCTCTACAAGAGTGGTCTCTACAAAAGTGGATAAGGCAATCAAACAAACTTGCTCGGCTATTTTGTCGTTTGATTATTAAGAAACACAACCAAGTCATCATGCCCGATGGGACGCGAAATCAAATATCCTTGAATATAGTCACAGCCAAGGATCCTTAACTGTTCAAAGTGCTCTTCTGTTTCTGCACCCTCTGCAACAATGGGTACCGACAAGCCATGAAGCATCTGTGTGAGAGAGCCGACGATCCGCTGCTGGCGTTTGTCGATGTCGATATTATTGAGCAATGAGCGGTCGAGCTTCACGGTATCGTAAGGAAAGGCGGTTAAATAAGACAAAGATGAGTAGCCAGCACCAAAGTCATCAATTGCAATTTTAAATCCATTGCCAGTGGCCTGTTCAATCCATGTTTTTGCCTGTTCAAAGCTTGTAATTAAAGATGTTTCGGTAAGCTCTAGTTCAATGCGGCTTGCTTCGATGCCGCGCTCTTTGCACATAGAGCTTAAAATAGATAAGGCAGTGTCGTTAACCAATTGCGATGGGCTTAGGTTGACTGAAATGATTACATTATCGAGTCCAACGCTGTCTAAGTACTCGAGCTCGTTTAAGACATTACCCACTATCCACTCAAACAGAGTGTTCATGTTCTCACTTTCTTCAATCACATCAATAAAGATTGGCGGCGGGATATGCCCAAGATCAGGGTGATGCCAGCGGCACAGGGCTTCAAGCTTTATCACTTCACGCGTGTTTGCACTGACTACTGGCTGAAAAACAACCGATAGTTGGTCGTCGGCCAAGGCAGTTACAAAATCATTTTTAATGGTAAAGCGTCGCTGAACACTTTTACGCATTTGCTCATTAAAGAAGGTGTAGCAGTTTTTGCCATCTTCTTTGGCCTGATACATCGCAATGTCTGCATAACGCAGAAGCCGGTCGGGCTCAATGGCTCTGGCCTCTTGAAATGCAATACCGATACTTGCACTGATTGCGATGCTAGTGTCGTAGATGTGAAAAGGTGCAGAAAATAACTCAACCACAGCATCGGCCATGCTCTCTAAAGCTTTTTCAGAGCTGTAGTTTGAATAACAAATAACAAACTCGTCGCCACCGATGCGATAAACCCGAATAAACTTATTGACCACGCCCTTGAGCCGATAGCCAATCTTCTTAAGCATGATATCGCCGGCCTCATGCCCTAGGTTATCATTCACCGGTTTAAAGCCGTCTAAGTCTAAAAAGAAAATCGCAACATTGGTGATGTGCTCCTCGCGATTCATATTAGCAAGGTCTTCAATGAGCACGTTACGTGTAAACAAACCGGTGATGGAGTCTATAGTGGCTTGTCGAACTAGGCGTTTTTGTGAATTGCTCAGCTCTTGCTCGTAAGATTCGAGTACGTCAATTGCGTGGCGAAATTCATCTTCCAAATCATCTAATTCATCGGGCAGAAGCGCGCGTCCTCGCTTGCCGAGGCGATAGCGAGCAATATTATACTCTTTCGCGCCAATGAGTTTTATAGCGCGCTTTAATTGATTTATTTTTGAGATGGGAATGATGGAGAATAAAATCAAAAACAGCAGAATGCCAAAGGTAAGGGTCACAAAAATTACGATAACCTGTTCGGTTTGTGCTCTTTGCTGAGCAAGGAGATTCCCAGAGATATCACGCATAAACATCAATGTCATATCTTGGCCAACGCCGCTAAATTTTTGAAACCAAACGTAGTATTCCATTTCTTCTGCACGGATGAGCAAGCCGTCACTCTCCAAACGTTTTATTTCATCTTCACTGAGCACCGCCTCGCGAATTTTGCTGTTTTTCTCAACACCGGTCATTACCTCAGATATATAGCGGGTAAGGGTATTATTATCGCGCGATGGCTTATCAAAAGGCGATAGGATTCCGATATCGCTTCCTACTACCTGATTAAGTAAAATGATGGTTGGGTCGAGACTCGACAGCAAAGATAAAGACCACGTTTCGCCCTGAAATTTCACCGGCACAGAAGCGGCCAACTCACACATAAAATGACACAAAATGCCAGACTGTGCTCGCAGGTTGTTGCGGGCCATCATCTGCATATTGCTCATTTCGCTTTCTGGAAATTGACCAAACGAAAAACGTTGTTTGCCATTTGAAAACGACATAGAAGACAGCGAAAAGCTCAGTTGAATACGCGGCCAAATGTCTTTGAAAAAAGCATTAACCTGCTCGGGGGATTTATCGGTTAGGGCGCTTAACAGGATAACTTCTTCGCCAGACAATATTTGTTCGTTCATTTGATTGTTGAACAATAGGTAGCTTGTCTCTAAATGCGCCCGCTTTAGCTCATCTAAATTGCTTTCAAGATTTTTATTTTGCTGAATAGACACAAAAGTATATGAGGCAGCGAGTGACATAACAGCCACGATAACTACCAACAGCAACATCTTTGATAAAAGTCCGTGCAAAATATTCATAAATCTTGTGTTTAAGCTTCCTTAATATGCTGCTTTGGCTGTAAACGAGACGTCTACGTACCTAATATTATCAAGTGTATCGCAACTTACATACAAAACCACGTACATAAAGCGCATATCTGTTTAAACTATCGGCACTTAGACACAACAACTTAAGCAGGTATAAATTTACAAACTAAAAATCAACAGGGTATATACGCCTGAAAACCTGTATCATAGAATGTACTACACTAATTAGCATGTAAATTTAGGTTAATGCAGACTTTGCTGCATAACGTCTACAAGAGAGCAGCATGGATCTTAAGCCTTCGCTTAACAAAGCCGATAGCCGAAAATTAGGATACATTGGAGCTGTGCCGGGCAGTAATGAAGACCTCGGCAGAGACTCAGATTCATGGTTTACGCCTCGCAAGTACATAGATTTGGTCAAGCAAACTTTGGGCGACATTGACCTCGACCCCTTTTCAAGTAAACAAGCCAATGAGCTTATTCAAGCAAAGCGCTTTTTTGATGAAAAAAGTGACGCGTTTAAGCAGGTTTGGTTTGAAGATTCAGGTAGGGTTTTTATGAACCCGCCGTATAGCCGGCAGCTTATTAATGCGTCGATTGATATATTCGTGGAGCACTGGAAAAACGGGAAAATCAGTGAAGCTATAGTGCTGGTAAACAACGCCACTGAAACTAAGTGGTTTCAGCAACTGTTGCTTGAGTCCACAGCGATATGCCTTGTTAACAAACGTATCGCCTTTGAAAATCGAGATGGTAAACATGTATCGGGCAATACGCGAGGCCAGGTGTTTTTGTATTTCGGGAAAAAGACGCAAAAATTCAATAAAACCTTCGGACGCATTGGTGCCGTACTTAAGCGAACCTGAGCGCACTGAGCGGGCACTAGGGTTGACGTATTTCTTGTTGTACTTGCGATACCCGCTTTGCAAAAGGGCCTGAATTTCGCACACTCTCCGGCAAACTAGCCACTACCTCGGTGGCTTGTTCAATGCTATCAAACGACGCTCTGTACAATACGACAAACCATGGCCCGCCATAGCGCTGTGTTTGATATATCCATGTGTTTTGCGTAAGCTGATTATCGCCTATATAGCTGTCTAAAACGCTGCGGTTTTGAATGCCAGAAAGTTGTAACACGACTTGGTTTGATGGAAGCGCTAATAAAGCTGCTTCATCAAATGGATAAGGGGTTTGCGCAGCGGTCTCGTTAGCAGGCGCGGCATTGGAAGCAGGAGCGTTGTTTACCTGCGCACCTGAGGTTTGGCTGGGTGAGCTAAGATTATCGCCTTCGCCTTGCTGTTGCCCTTCTGCCTGCGGCGCGTTGAGCTGCTCGCTCAAAATCGTATTGAGTTGGTCAACGCTCACAATATCAGGGACAGCAAAGTCTTGTGCATCGCTTTGTGCTGAATTAGCTGTAGTTGATTGCTCTTGAGGCGCTGTTGATGCCGGTACTCGAGGCGTAAGTGGTAATTCTTGCGCGTCTTCACCAGGCCAGTTACTTACCAGCATTGCATCAGCAATCCCTTGTTTATCCTCAACGAGCTCCAGTTGCGACTCATACCCTGAGGCATTGACCTCGTCGGTGCTGTCAAAGACGGCGCTTTCGGTATCCGCTGATACCGTATCATCTGCGTTTTCAAGTGAGGCATTATCGGCTGTGTTGCTATTCTCAAGCTCATTATTTTCGCTTGATGTAGGCGCTGTTTGGCTCTTGTCGGGTGCCGCAGGCAATGTTTCGCCTGCAATAAATGCTTTTACATGCTCTGGGTATTGCAAGCTAATGAGAGTGGCGAAGATAAGTAAAAATACAAGCATAACGGCACCAATAAACCAGTTTTTACGAACCAAAGAGTGCGCGTCATCGTTGGCAAAAAAAGCGCGTTTTTGTGCCATTAAATTTTCTAGTGCATTTACATCAAAGCCAACTGCGTCGACCGACTGAGATGATAGCAGCACGGGTTTATTGGTATGATGGGTGGGGAGCCATGTTTGCGCGTTTTCAGTCCACGTTTGTTCAGCAAACAGAATGATATTGATATGAATATTTTCGTTTTGCACACGTGAGTTGGTGACCCATTCCCACAGCTCATTGAGAAAGTTCATATCGATATGTTGCGCCTGCGAAATGCAGACTAAAAAATGGCCTTTATCAGGGCTTAAATCACTGAGTAATTCAGACAGGGGCCTGACAAAACTGCCAACAGTATGGTCGGCTAACTGACGGCAAATGATACGCCGATAGTCTGAGGGCTCTTGGTCGGCGGAGGCAGTAAAAAATGACACCTCAGTGCTTTCGTGCTGCTTCGCTAAAAAATCAGTAAGCGTTCGCTGTTGATTAGCCAAAGAGTCACTGCTAACAAAAATTAGCTGCGATGAATAATTCACCAAGTGCTCTAAGCGTTCATGCAGTTGTGACACCTGACCTTCCTGATATAACTAACCTAATTATGAGACATCTAAAAGTTCAGTAAGTGCTTCGCTACTTACATCCCCAACCACCTTTGCCTTGCCAATGCCAATGGGCAGAACAAATCGCATCGCGTTGTTTACTGCTTTTTTGTCGCGCTGCATATGGCTGATATAAGCCGCAGCGTTCATATTGCCTGGACCTGCAATGGGTAAATCAAAGGCCGCAATTAATTGGCTTATACGTGTCACCTCAGTCAAATCTACGTCGCCACGCATGGCCGATAGTCTTGCAGCAATTACCATGCCAGCGGCTACTGCCTCGCCATGTAGCCAATTACCAAAGCCTTGCTCTGCTTCAATAGCATGACCAAAGGTGTGCCCTAGGTTTAACAATGCGCGGATATTTTGTTCACGCTCATCTTGGGCAACAATTGTTGCCTTTATCTCGCAGCATCGAGCGATCATGGTGTTTAGGGTGTCGCTGTCTTTGCGTTTAATGCTGTCTATATTGTTTTCGAGCCAAGTAAAAAAGGCTAGGTCGTAAATAATGCCATATTTAATGACCTCTGCCATGCCGGCAGCAAACTCCCGAGGCGCAAGAGTCGATAGGGTCGCGGTATCAATATAGACCGCTTTTGGTTGATAAAACGCGCCAATCATATTCTTACCCAAGGGGTGATTGACCGCCGTTTTACCGCCTACTGATGAGTCGACCTGAGACAGCAGAGTAGTCGGAACTTGCACAAAATCGATACCGCGCTGATAGCATGCGCTAACAAAGCCGGCTAAATCACCAATTACGCCACCGCCAAGTGCAACGATGCAGGCGTCGCGAGAGGCAGGCATAGCGAGTAATTTAGACATAATGTATTCGAAATTGGCTAAGGTCTTTTCTTGTTCACCATCGGCTATAACAATCCGGTCGACACGTTTTCCTAAAGCCTGAACACGTCCAGCAAGCGTGTCTAAATAAAGTGGAGAAACTACGGTGTTGCTGATAATAATAATATGTTTTGCGCGAATTTCAGAAAACAAAAAGCCGGCATCTGAAAGAATGCCGGCTTGAATGTATATCGGATAACTGCGCTCGCCTAAATCAACATGTAGTGTAGGCATCGGTCGCGTCCTTTTAATCCCTTAAGCTTTACAGCCCTATTTTATTAATAATTTGATTAGCTACCGCGCGTGCACTTTGCTCGTCGGTTTCTACAACATAATCGGCCACTTCTTCATAAAGAGGATTACGTTCTTCGGCTAAGTTGCGCAATACGGTTTCAGGATCGTCGTTTTGTAGTAATGGACGGCGCTTATCTCGTTGCGTGCGGGCAACCTGCTTGTCGATAGTTGTTTGCAAATATACAACGATACCGCGGGCAGACAGTCGATTGCGAACGGCTTTCGATACAATTGAGCCACCGCCAGTAGCAAGCACAATACCTTGCTTATCGGTAAGGTCATGAATGACCGTTTCTTCGCGCTTTCTAAATCCTTCTTCACCTTCTAGGTCAAAAATCCAAGCAATGTCGGCTCCAGTTCGGCGCTCAATCTCTTGGTCTGAGTCAAAAAAATCAAGGTGAAGTTCATCTGCAAGATGACGGCCAATCGTGCTTTTACCAGCACCCATCGGTCCGACTAAGAATACGTTACGTTTTTCAGCCATATTTTGCTAATTCACATCTTATAAAGTGGTTAATGTTGGCCTGTATTACGCTATTTGTAGCCAACTATGACCATAACAAGTGGCCTTGTTATGAACGAGTTTTGTCCTCGGGGAAAATCGAGATGCCGGATTATCTCAATGATTGACCAGACTTTGCAAGCCCAGATGCAAAAATGCCGGTGATTAATCGCTCAATCACCGGCATTCTCAGTCTAAGTCTTTGAAATCAGTAGCCTTCAATAATAATTTTTGGTGTAACAAAAATTAATAATTCGCGCTTCTCTTCAATCTTTTGTGACGTTTTAAATAAATTTCCAACAACCGGCAAATCGCCGAACAAAGGAACCTTTGATACGTCGTTAGTGCTGGTCTGTTGAAATATTCCGCCGAGCACGATGGTTTCGCCGTTTTCCACCAACACTTGCGTGCTAATTTCTTGCGTGTCGATAGCGACAGCAGGACCGGTTGATGTGGATACAGTTTCACCTCGAGTATCTTGGGTAACAACCAAATTCAGAATAATGCGATTGTCTGGCGTAATTTGTGGAGTGACTCGTAAACTAAGCACCGCTTTTTTGAACTCTACCGATGTAGCACCCGAAGACGTTGCTTGAACGAAGGGGATTTCTGTACCCTGCTCAATATACGCCTCTTGCTGATTGGCAACGGTAATACGCGGGCTGGCGATAATTTCACCCTTATTTTCTGATTCAAGCGCGCTTAATTCTAGGTCTAGAATGTTGCCGTCGACCAAATTAGCAATCTGAAAACCAATGCGGCCGGCCGGATTTGATACCGGTAAATTCACGTTCAAACGGTCAGTAATCGAAGGAAGTAAACCGCCGCCTGCTGCGTCAGCGCCCTCTATTGAGCCCGATACACTGCTATCGCTGCCGGTTCCGGTAAAGCCCCAACGAACGCCAAGCTGCTCGTCGGCATTTTCTCTCACAGTAACCATGCGAGACTCAATCAACACCTGTTTAACAGGAATGTCGAGAGTTTCAATTACCAAGCGTGCTTCGTCTATTGATTCTTGAGTATCGCGAATAAGCAAGGTGTTCGTACGTTCATCAACGCTTACGGTGCCGCGTTCAGATAAAATGCCACCTTCTTGCGTTTTTAATATTTCAGCAAGGGCAGAGGCGGTTGCATAATTTACCGCGATGTTAGCAGATTTTAATTCAGCTAGGCTTTGCACTTGTTGTTTTGACTGTAGCTCTTGGGTTTCGCGAGCGGTAAGCTCTTCGCGTGGAGCAATTAACAAAATGTTGCCTTCAAGGCGCTTATCGAGGCCGCGAATTCGCAAAATCATGTCAAGCGCTTGGTCCCACGGAACCGCTGTTAAGCTGATTGTGACATTACCATTTACGGTATCGGTGGTAACTAGGTTAAACCCGTTAACTTGCGCAATGATTTGCAATACCTGACGAACAGGAACGTCTTGAAAATCTAGTGAGATAGGTGCGCCGGTATACGCTTGCTTGTCGCTTGTGGCGATTTGCTCGGCGGTAATTTCATCGATTGAGAATACGTAGCCGGTGTCGGTTTGTTCTTTGGTCACGCGCACTTTACCGTCGTAGCGTAGTTCAACTCGTGATGTAAGATCGCGCTGGAAGGTTTCAATTGCCGATACAACGGTTCCGAATTGACTAACGTCAATTTCAACGTATTGCTCTTCGGCTAATTCACTGTCCTCAAAGCTCAAGGTGATGTTGCCACGCGCTTCTACCATTGACACGTCGGGTACGCCGTTATCAAAAGTAATGGTAACTTTTGCGGTGTCGCCAGTGCGTGTAAACGCAATATCGCTTAGCGTAACTTCTTGCGCTGCTAATGCTTCACCTACTGGGTCGATTAACGCCACAGGTTCTTCATCTTGAGCAAATATGCCAAGTGTGTCTTGTGAAAATACACTAAAGGTAGCAAGGCCTAAAATGATGGCACATGCCCAGAGCCATATCGGTTTGCGACGGTTTAACTTCTTATTAAAAATGTATTGCTCAGACATTAGATTTCTTCCCCTGCCGCAGACGACATGCTAATAGTGGCAGTTTTTGGCTGCCAACATCCAGCTCCATCTGGGAGCATCTCCTGTATTTTTACTTCATTATCAGATATTTGCGTAACTCTACCATGAAAAAGACCAACATAGTTACCGATTGCTACTCTATGTAAGCTTTGGTCGTTCGCCTTAATCAATGCAAAACGCTTGCCGTTTATAGCGAGTACACCAGCCATTTGCAATGCATCTAGGCCAAAACGCTCTAATTTTTCTTTAGTTCGGTTACGATCTGGCTGTGTGCAATTGGGTGTTGTTTCAATTTGCGCCACGGGTTGCTCACTGGTAGCCCTTTGAAATGGGCTACGCGTGCCTTGAGCAGCATAGTCTACGCTTTCGAACTCTGTAAACGCTGGATAAGGTTCAATGTTTACTTGTGTGTTTGCTTTAACTTGTTGAGTGTAGGTTACTAAGTCATCAATGCTTGCGCCACAACCTGTCAAAATTAAAGCGCTGCTCAAACCAACTAAAATGCGCTTCATTGCATCCCCTCCGTTTGTTCTGAGCGGTAAGTTTTTGCCTGCATACGCAGCGCTAGTTCGCCGTTTGTGCGAGTAATATCAAAGTCGTGCAAGGTTACAATACGCGGTAAGTTGGCCACATTTGATGTAAATTGACCGAACTCGTGATAACCGCCAACAACTTCGATTTGTATGGGTAACTCAGTATAAAACTCTTTTGGAATTTCGCGTTGCCAGTTGAGTAACTTAAACGACAAACCAGCATCGGTGCCTACAAAAGTAACGTCATCTAACAAACCCGGTGTTTCATTAGAGGTAGGTAGAGATTTAAGCATCGATGAAAAGTCTTTCTCAATGCGCGCTAGCTGTTCTTTGTACGCTTCAAGATTCACTGCGATACGATATTTCGCTTCAAATTCGCTACGAAGGTCCTGCTCTTGATTTTCAACCGCCTCAAGTTGCGGTAGCTTGCCTGAAATAATCATGTAGTAACAACCTGCGCCTACCATGATTGCGCAAACTAAAGCGACCAATATCTTGACTTCTTTGGGCCATATTGCGACCTGTTCAAAGTCTAAATCATTAACCTCTTTTAACTTATTAAAATCGAAAGCCATGATTATCGTCCTCCTGCATTAGCGTCAGCCTGACGTTCTTCAGGAGCGTATTTTTCGCTTAACGACATCGTTAATTCAAAATCACTGATAGCGTTTGAGGTAGACGCGTCTGCGACTATTGATGAAAGCACCGGATTCACAAAAACCTCAGACTCCTCAAGGCCGCGCATAAAGGCCGATAAGCGGTTGTTTGATTCGCTAATACCAATTAACTTGAGGTCATTGCCGGTGCGGTTAAGACTATTAAACGATACTCCTGCCGGTACTAGCTTTGTGAGTTCTTCAAACACAATTGGCGTGACGTTTCGACTAACCTGCAGTTGTTCGATGAGCGCCATGCGCACGACGATCTCTTCTTTTGCTTCTTTAATCCGCTTGATTTCGTCTATCTGGGCGTCAAGCACTTGGATTTCTTGTCTTAAATAGTCGTTGCGAGCACTTTGGTTGCGGATTTGCTGTTCAATAAACTCTCCCGCAAGCCAAAATATTGCAAAAACCGCCACGGCCACAAGGCCGAGCGACATGAGATATTGTTGCTTTTGAGTTTGCCGAAGCGACTCTCGCCACGGCAGAAGGTTTATTTGCGCCATGCGTGTAAGCTCCTCGTTGCTAAGCCTGTCGCAATGGTCAACTGCGGCGCCACCGACAAGAGCTTTTCTTTGTTAACTCGTGAATCAAATTCCATTTTTTCAAACGCATTAAACCGGCGAACTTTCATGGCCATGTCTCTACTGAGGTCTTCGCAAATATTGGGAAGATTCGCGCCGCCGCCACTGAGCGTAAATGACGAGGGCATGGGTTTGTGAGTAGTAGCAACAAACATTTGAAGTGCTCGTTGAATCTGTTGTTGTAAGGAAGATATAAACGCGGGAAGGTTGTCTGAAAACCATGTGTCGGGCGCAGTGCCGCTGGCAAGTTGTGACTCTACCTCTTGACCATCAATGTTATATAACATTGCCAAGTCTTGGATAAAGCTATTCACACCAAAACTGTGCTCTTTATTGTAAATAACGCGTTTTCCTTCGGTCACGCATATTTGCATTAACGATGCGCCTAAGTTAATGCATACACCAATGTCACTATCGCCGCTGTTGCCGAATCGCATAAAGCTATCACCTAGCACGTTAGACTCAATGTCTACGATTACTGGTTCAAATGGCGCCTCGCGAACCAGGGTGATGCGGCTGTCAATTAAGTCGCGATGGGCAGCGCTGAGTAATACTTCAACTTTCCCGATGTGTGACTTAGACGGCGCGATTTCCTGAAAATCCAAATAAACTTCGTCAAGCGGATACGGAATAAGGCTGTCGGCTTCTAATTCAATCTGGGTTTCGAGTTCAAAGTCGCTCTGGTCTGGCTCCATGTAAACCATTTTACTGATCACTGAAGAGCCTGCTACTGCAATGGCGCACTCTTTGCTCTTTGACCGAACAGACATTTGTACCTTTTTTAGGGCTTTGCTAATGGCGTCGAAGTCTTTTATTTCACGCTCGGCAAAAGCAGCACCAACAATCGGCTCACACGCAAAAGCAAGTACTTTGCATTGTGAGCTAGACACATCTAGGCTGATCGCTTTAACGAACTTTGTGCCTATGTCTAAACCGATAATTGTCTTAGCTTTTTTTTGAAAAAGCGATTTCATTCAATGGCGGCCTGTAGTTAGTTGCAGTATCATACGTTGGCATAATACTGATTTTTATAAAAATGTATGTAGTTGATAACGGCACATACGTATAAAATTTGAGTGTTAATTCTAATTTAATTGAGCAGCTAAGCTATTGTGAAGTATATAAAAGTCATTTTAATCCTTATTTTACTTGGGTTCTTTTTGAGCGTCGCGTCCGTTTTAGGGATGTATTTCTATCTCAAAGACGACCTTCCGAGCGTGGAGGTACTTAAAGATGTTGAACTACAAACCCCGATGCGTATTTTCACACAAGACGGTAAGCTAATTTCTCAATATGGCGTTAAGCGCAGAATACCCGTTTCCTTAGACGATGTCCCCGAGACCTTAATACAGGCTATCATTGCAACCGAAGACAGCCGATTTTACGAACATATGGGCGTCGATCCTATTGGCGTAATGAGAGCCGCCCTTAATCTTGCCGTGACTGGAGAAAAAAAACAAGGTGCAAGTACCTTAACTATGCAATTAGCAAGAGGTTTTTTCTTAAATCGACGCAAAGAGTACTCTAGAAAAATCAAAGAAGTCTTCATTGCGTATCATATGGAGCAAGAATTAACAAAGGATGAAATATTAGAACTTTACTTGAATAAAGTCGAGCTTGGTCATCGATCGTTTGGTGTAGGTGCGGCGGCTCAGGTGTATTATGGCAAGGAATTAAAAGACCTGAGTTTAGCGCAAGTTGCGACGCTGGCCGGTTTGCCACAGGCACCTTCTGCGCTCAATCCGATTAGTCAGCCAGAGCGTTCAAAAGAACGCCGGCGCATTGTATTGTTGCGCATGCTAGATGAGGGCTATATTACGCAAGCACAGTTTGATGAAGCATCAAACGCTCCGGTAACTGCGCGTAAGCATGGTGCAGAGATAGAGCTGGATGCTCCTTATCTTGCCGACATCATTTATAACGAGCTTGTAGAAATATACGGTAAAGAAATTGCTGAGACGAGCGGCTTTAACGTTTATGCAGCTGCGCACTCAGATTATCAAGAGGCGGCGCAAAACGCAGTAGTGCAAAACCTTCATGACTATGATGAG
Organism: Glaciecola siphonariae; assembly: GCF_042652645.1. Classification (NCBI taxonomy): domain Bacteria; kingdom Pseudomonadati; phylum Pseudomonadota; class Gammaproteobacteria; order Alteromonadales; family Alteromonadaceae; genus Glaciecola; species Glaciecola siphonariae. The sequence continues at coordinate 242,347 of NZ_JBHSGU010000005.1, read as the reverse complement.
CGCCACGGATATCGAGGGCCGCTCGATGTGTTGTACAAGCCGCTCACTGAAAAAATGCTTGAAGAGTTTGGTTTTGAAGCCCCCCTTAGTCCTGACGAGGCGGCACAAATTCAGCAGAGGTATGGTCAATTTGAGCCGCTTAACCAAGAGCAAATGCTCGCCGCACTCAATAATTACAAAAGTATTGGCATATTAACGCCCGCGGTGGTGACTTCGGTTGCTCAGAAAAGCGCAGAGGTGCTAACCAAAGACCATGGCAGGCTCGTTTTGGATTGGGACGGTCTTGATTGGGCTCGGGAGTACATTAGCGACAGCGCGCAAGGGAATGAACCTGAGCAAGCAAGCGACATTCTGCATGAAGGTATGGTGGTGTATGTTCGCCAGCGTCTTGATGATAAACAGTGGCAGTTGGGCCAGATGCCTGACGCCTCTGGCGCATTTGTCGCAATAAACCCATATGACGGCGCCGTCGAAGCGGTTGTTGGTGGTTATGACTTTTACGACAGTCAGTTTAACCGAGCCACGCAAGCAAAAAGACAAGTCGGTTCGAATATCAAACCGTTTATTTATGCCTCAGCCCTTGATAATGGCTACACCCTCGCATCGGTCATTAACGACGCACCCATTAATCAATGGGATGCATCATCAGGAATTGCGTGGCGTCCTCAAAATTCTCCCGCCGTTTACGACGGCCCCATTCGCATGCGAAAAGCACTTGGGAAATCTAAAAACGTGGTGTCGGTTAGATTACTTCGCGGCGTTGGGCTGGACAACACGCGAGAATATCTCACGCGTTTCGGTTTTTTACGCGATGAGGTGCCGCGAGATGAAACCATGTCATTAGGCTCTGGATCGCACACGCCTCTTGAAGTAGCCAGAGCCATGGCCATAATAGCCAACGGTGGTTTTGGCGTGCAGCCGTATTTTATTGAACGCATAGAAAGTGCAGATTCACAGATAATTTGGCAGGCCGAGCCCTTACTTGCCTGTGACCCTTGTACAGACGATGGTACGCAATTAGAAAACGAGCAACTGGCAAAACAAGCACCTAGTGATGCAGCCGATAGCAATGCCTTATCGGATATTGACGAACTCGAAGCACAATTGGCACAAGAGTTTAGTATTGGTAATCAGCCGTCTTTAAATCAGGACCCTTCATCAGACTCTGCGGCCGACGAGGCAGGTGATGCTCAAGATATGACGGCGCAAAACAACCTTGCCTCACGCTCCGCGCCTCGTGTGGTCAGTGAGCAAACCGCGTTTTTAGTCCAAGAAATGCTGCGGACCGCTGTGCGAACTAACGGTAGCTGGAATACTCCGAGCTATTGGATGGGAACAGGATGGCGGGCAAGAAACTTACTACAGCGAGACGATATCGGCGGAAAAACCGGGACCACAAATGATTCTAGAGACACATGGTTTACAGGTTTTGCAGGCGATTTGGTGGCAACATCTTGGATGGGCTTCGATAATCCTGCTCGTGAACTCGGCCGCGCCACCCGCAACCAGAATTTAATTAATAAAAACCCAGAACGCTTCAACTGGATTGGAAATGCGCTGATTGGCACCGAAGATGGTGCAAAAGCGGCGCAACCTGCGTGGATCAGGTTTATGCAAGCGGTGCTTGAAGACACCCCAGAGCGCACAAAAATGATCCCCGAGGGCATAGTACGCGTGCGAATTGATCGCGCCACAGGTAAACTAACCGACAAAACAGATGCATCTTCAATGTTTGAGTATTTTGCAAAGGGCACTGAGCCTACAAGCTATGCACAAGATACTGATTTATCGCTGCCAGTTGAAAATGAAGTGGAGCAAGAAGATGAAACCATCCTCGACGATATTTTCTAGCAGATGGCGCAAAACTTACACACAACTAAGACTAGGTGAATTTGACAATGTCGACACCAGACAATAACGATTTTCTTTATATTCCGTATGCTGGCCCTGCGCTTCTTGAAACACCGCTACTCAACAAAGGAAGCGCGTTTACCGAGCGCGAGCGCAAGTCATTTAATTTATTGGGTTTACTGCCGCCTCGCTATGAGTCAATTGAAGAACAAGTAGACCGAGCGTATAAGCAATACAGCAGTTTTTCGGAGCCATTGAACAAACATATTTATTTGCGCGCGATCCAAGATAATAACGAGACATTGTTTTATCGATTGGTACAGCAGCATATCGAAGAAATGATGCCAATTATTTATACGCCCACGGTGGGCGAGGCGTGTGAACAATTCTCGGATATTTACCGCTCTTCTCGCGGGCTATTCATTTCGTATGAAGAACGCCACATGATGCAAGATATTTTGCGCAACGCTACCAAGCGTAAAGTAAAGGTAATTGTGGTTACTGATGGCGAACGCATACTTGGCCTCGGCGACCAAGGCATTGGCGGTATGGGTATTCCCATTGGTAAGCTATCGCTTTACACCGCCTGCGGCGGCATTAGTCCAGCTTATACCTTGCCCGTCATGCTCGATGTGGGCACTAATAATCAAAAGTTGTTAGACGACCCAATGTATATGGGAGCGCGTCACCCAAGAATATCTCAAGACCAATATGACGAATTTTTAGATATTTTTATAAATGAGGTGCAGCGACGATGGCCTGAAGCCATGATTCAATTTGAGGATTTTGCGCAACCTAATGCGATGCCGTTGTTAAAACGCTATCGCAATAAAGTATGCTGTTTTAACGATGACGTACAGGGCACGGCCGCTGTGGCCTTAGGCACCATACTTGCCGCCTGCAAAGCACGCGGGGCAAAGTTATCAGAAAAACGCATTGTGTTTGTTGGCGCGGGCTCGGCGGGCTGCGGTATTGCTGAAATGCTGGTTCAGCAAATGAAGTTTGAAGGCTTAAGCGAACAACAAGCGCGTTCACAGGTATTTATGGTGGACCGCTTCGGCTTGTTAACACAAGGCATGCAAGGTTTGCGAGACTTTCAACAAATATTGCAGCAGCCTTTAGAAAACCTAAGGGAATGGCAATACAGCGGTGAGTACCCCTCATTACTCGATGTGGTCAATTGCGCCAAACCCGACTTACTCATAGGGGTATCGGGTCAGCCTGGATTATTTACCGAACAGGTAATTCGAGCGATGCAGCAGCATTGTGAAATACCGATTATTTTTCCGTTGAGCAACCCGTCGAGGCAAGTGGAAGCGCGGCCCGAGCAGGTGATTGAGTGGACCGACGGCAAAGTTGTGATTGCAACCGGCTCTCCGTTTGCGCCGGTGCAGTATCAGGGGCGCACCTATCCTATCGCCCAATGCAACAATAGCTATATCTTCCCAGGGATCGGTTTGGGGGTAATTGCATCAAAAGCTCGGCTGATATCAGACGAGATGTTAATGGCTGCCAGTAATGCATTAGCCGATGCCTCACCGCTTGCGAGCGGCGAATCACAGGACTTGCTGCCGCCTCTAACTAAAATTGCAGAGCTGAGCAAAGCGATTGCTTTCGCTGTTGCGAAAGTGGCTATGGAGCAAGACCTCGCGCTCACTCTTAGTGACGAAGCACTGCTGGACAAAATCGAGCGAAACTACTGGAAAGCTGAGTATCGAGCGTTTAAGCGAGTAAGTTTGTAAACAAAGACAAAGACAATGCGACGGCTTAGCCATGAGGCAAGCCGCTATGCCTTCCCTGAAGGTTGCCCCCCAGCCGATATTCGTCGCCCCGCATTGGTGATGAAAGTGATGAAGACAGTCATAAAGACAGCAACAAAGACACTATCGCAAAGTACTGAAAAAGTGCCGAAATAATGAACGTCTGTTTGTGCTTATTAATAGGATGTTTTCTATACAATAGTATGGCATTTGGTCAAATACGCGTGTAGTCTGAGATAAAAATAAACGGCACGTAAGATGCTGACGGTTTTTTGCTTGGCTTACTTAAACGCTTAAGATGCATGTTAGCGTATGTCTAGCCCCTTATTTTTTTGAGCACATCCGCAAAAAATAATTAAGTGCAAAACACTGTTTTGGCGAGGCAACATGACTCTATTCTTCAATAAAAGCCAAAGCGTTCTTAAACGACTTTCGACAGCATGTTTGTGCGTATTGGTTTTCGCATGTTTTGATGCGTCAAGCTCTGATGCGCTAAACTCTTCTATACCAAGCACAGCACCAAGTGAAGCAGCAAGTCCAGAAGCATCGAGCTCAGATTCTCCAAATTTAGATGTATTAATCTCCAATTTCTATCTATTTGCAGACTCCTCCGCAGACTTAAGTAGTGCTCGCGCCGAACAAGCCGCCAAAATAGATAAATGCGCTATTCAATCATTTAGCGAGGTCGGGCCCCGCATCGACAACAGTCATGGCGTCGACAAGAACCAAAACCGAGCATCGATGCGTGAGCTAAACAAAGGACAAGCGATTACACTTACACTGCCGCGAGGCATTAACAAAATTAGTGTACAGTGCAGCTTAAATCAGCCTAGCGTTATCAGCTTTGACCGAAACGAACTCCTTTCAATTGAGTATCGCAATGCCGATATTAAACGCCTAGCGGCGACATCACCCTCCTATCTACTGCCGGTTGGCACGTTTAGCGTAGATTTTGTTTTGAACACCCACGCACTTGAGAGTAAAAAGATAGATTGGCAAAGCCTCGATGCATTTTTGTATAAAAGTCTAGTGAGCAATATCACCATGGCGGCGTTTTATGGTTTATGCGTGGTGTTAATGCTGTATGTGTTTTTTATGGGCCGTATTTTGGGCGATAGATCATTTCAGCTTTACAGCCTCTATGTGTTCTGTGCCGCAACCTTTTTTCTTTTGCAAGAGGGTCAACTACACATATTTTTGCCTGATCAGAGCTTTCTGTTGAGCCATCAAATGTATGTGCTCTTTGCCGGCCTTACCGTCATGGCGGCCACCGTATTTATCAGTAAAATCACAGATATAGATACGACCTTTCCTAAGTTTAGCTACTTTGGTTTAATACCGGCAGCTTTTGTTGTTTTGTTGATTGCGATATATATGCTTTTTGCTGAGCACTCACCCCTTGCATCATTTCTTGGTCGTTTTATGGCACTGCTTACCCTTGCAATCATGGTGGCAGTACTTTTATTAGTTATGATCCAAACGTATCGGCGAGTGCCCATGGCATGGTTGGTTTGCCTCAGTTTACTTTCGATGGTGGCGGCGATGGCCTACCGAGTGGTGATTGCGCATGGCGGAGAATTTTTGGAGCAATATGGCCTGATTATAGCGTTTGCGCTTGAGGCCTTTGTATTTGCTATTGTGGTGTCTTCACGCATTCAGCGAATTAAAATAGATAAGCAACAGGCTGAGAGTGACGCCAATACCGATTCGCTCTGTAATGTTTTAAATCGACGAGGCTGGATTGCTCAAGCAGGCATGCTGTTAGACGCTCAAGCTAACAAAGGCGGCCTGCTAAGCCTACTCTATATAGACTTAGACGACTTCAAACAAATCAACGACAGCTACGGCCATGAATGTGGCGATCGAGTCCTCGATATTGTGGCTAAAATTCTCAAAAATCAGTCTAGAGATGTCGATGTAGTGGGGAGAGTAGGGGGTGATGAATTTGTAATAGCTGGTCACTTCGACAATCAGCATGAATGTGAGGGCATAGCGACTCGCCTTCGGGAGCGCTTACATCAGCTCGACCTTCAAATTAACGAAGATTTGAGTATAAATATAAGCGCTAGTATCGGACATGTAGTTTTTGATGAACCCGCAAAAGACGTTAAACACATGCTAAACCTTGCAGACCAATCTATGTATCAACTTAAGAAAAAGTCTCGCACCAATGAATTCGCTGGCGCATTTAACTAGCGCGAGCAGCAAGCATGGCTAGCTATCGAGATTTAACATATATACTTTTGAGTTACGGGTGTAATTATACATCTGCTTTTTACTCGAAGGCAGCATATCAACGCTCTGTTCATCAAAACCTTGCTCCAAAAACCAATGCCCTGTCACGGTGGTCAACACAAAAATGCGTTTGAGCTGATACAATATCGCCTTGTTTTTAAGGGCAGCGAGAAGTCGTTCTCCTCGATTTTGTCCGCGATAGTCGCGATGAGTAGCGACACACGCAATTTCACCGCTAGCATCTTCCGGAAAGATATATAGCGCCGCGCAGGCTATGATCATGCCGTCTCGTTCGATGACGGTAAATTGCTCAATTTCACTTTCTAAAAGCTCTCTCGAGCGCTTTACTAAGGCACCACTTTCTTCCAGCGGCCGAATGAGATTGAGGATGCCGCCCACGTCATCTATTGACGCGCCGCGCAGTTGCTCATAGTGATTTTGCATGACCAACGTGCCGTCACCGTCTCGCGTAAATAGCTCTTTGAGCAGGGTGCCATTGTCTTTATAGCTAACACAGTGAGCGCGTTCAATGCCGGCATCAACAGTCGCCATCATCGCGGTTAAACAGGTACTTTCAGCAAGGACCTGCCCAGAATCGACTAAACTTCTCAATGCATTTAGTTCAATGGTGCGTATGAATTTTTCATTGCGTTGGTCATCGACTTTATATAGTCCATCAAATTCCGACAGCGTGATCAGTTTATCTGCGCCCAGAGCAATTGCTGCCTGAGTAGCAACGTCTTCATGCGATAGGTTAAAAACCTCACCGGTGGGCGAATACCCCATGGGCGAGAGCAATACTATTGAACCGTCCTCAAGTTGGTCTTGAATGCCCTCTACATCAATTCTGCGAACAAGGCCGGTATGCTCAAAGTCAATGCCGTTGCGCACGCCTATAGGTTTTGCAATCACGAGGTTGCCTGAACATACTCGAATGCGAGCGCCATGCATGGGGGAATTAGGCAGCCCTAAGGTAAGTAGGGCTTCAATTTGACTGCGCAACGAACCCGCAGCATCTTTTACGCATTCAAGTGTTGCCTTGTTTGTTACTCTCAAACCATCAACAAAACGCCCCTGCAGACCTCTAAGCTGTAAACGCTCATCAATTTGAGGGCGAGCGCCATGTGTAATAATTATGCGCATGCCCAAACTGTGAAGTAAGGCAATATCTTGAATAAGACGACCAAAATTTGCGTCAAGCACAGCTTCGCCGCCAAACATGATCACAAAGGTCTTACCCCGGTGAGCATTGATGTAGGGCGCTGAGCTTCTAAATAAACGAACGCTGTCTTCGTGAGATAAGGTCATAACTAGCTGCTCACACTGGCTTTTAGTTTGTCTAGGTATTCATGCTCTACATAGAGTGCTTGGGTTACCATGGCATGACTTGTGCCCCCAGGCTGATTGCGTTTACTAACCACTGCTTCAAGTTCAAGCCATGGATAGACGTCGTCTTGTATTTGTGGGTGCAGGCTTTGGAACTCGTCAACGCTGAGCTCCTCAAGGGCGACGCCTTTTGCTAGGGCTCTAACGACGGCCTGACCGGATATATCGTGAGCGGTTCTAAACGGGACGCCTTTGCCGACTAAATAATCGGCTAGTTCAGTGGCGTTTGCATAGCCCTGCTGCGCTGCCTTGCGTGTGGCATCTTGATTTACACTTAAACCATCGAGCACTTCACTGCCAATGCACAAGCAAATATGATATTGGTTGACCGCATCTATCGCACCTTCTTTATCTTCTTGCATGTCTTTATTGTAGGCCAAAGGCAGGCCTTTCATGGTGACCAAAAGGCCTTGCAAATGACCAAATACACGCCCGCATTTACCGCGCATCAGTTCAAGGGCGTCTGGGTTTTTCTTTTGTGGCATCAAAGACGAGCCTGAAGTAACGGCATCGCTTAGCTGCAGAAAGCCCGCTTCTCCTGAATTATAAAATATCAAATCTTCGGCCATTCGCGACAGATGCATCATGCCAGTGCTGGCACAAAACAAAAGCTCAAGCACAAAGTCCCGGTCGGACACCGCATCTAAACTGTTTAAGCAAGGACCGGCAAAACCTAATTCTGCGGCGAGCTGCTCTCGGTCTACGGCAAAGGTAGTGCCGGCCAGAGCGCCGCACCCTAAAGGGGACTGATTCAAACGATTCACGCAGTCGTCAATACGCGTTATGTCGCGTTTAAGCATTTCATTGTAGGCCAAGCACCAATGCGTAAAGAGCACTGGCTGGGCGCGCTGCAGATGGGTATATCCTGGCATGATCACGCCGTCGTGGCGCGAGGCACATTTTAATAGGGCATCCATTAAGTTAATTAAGTCATGTTTTAAACCCGCAAGATGGCGCTTACACCACAGTCGAAAATCAGTGGCGACTTGATCGTTCCGGCTTCGACCAGTATGCAGTTTGCGCCCTAAATCGCCAAGCTTGTCGGTTAAATAGGCCTCAACAAAACTATGAATGTCCTCTTCACCAGACGCACTAAAGTCAACGCTGCCAGCTTCGACTTGCTCGAGTAAGGCCCGCAAACACGCCTCTAAGTCTTGCTGCTCTTGGTCATTTAACACACCCGCGCGCACAAGTCCCTTCGACCATGCAATTGAGCCGGTGATGTCTTCTGCGGCCATAACGTAGTCGAATGGCAATGAATCATTAACTTGTTTAAACATTGCGCTGGCATCGCCAGCAAATCTTCCGCCCCAAAGTGCCATCTTATCCCTCTTTTTGTCCTGTTTATGTGGTGCCTGTGTTATTGCATACGCTAGCGGCTCTTGGCATGCAGCTTAGCTTACATGCACGTGTCGCTCCCTATCTTGCAAAAATGTGCTGCTTTCATACACCGGGCACATACATCGCATAAATACACCGCTTAATGCATGTTAGGCTAGTTTGCGCCGCCCTGCGCTTTAAGCGCTTTAATTCGGCTCGACAAACTGAACAAACGAATGAAGCCCTCAGCATGAGATTGGTCATACACGTCGTCTGCTCCAAAGGTCGCAAAATCTTCAGAATAGAGGCTGTTGGGAGACTTGCGCTGAATCACCGTTGCATTGCCCTTGTACATTTTTACAACAATTTCACCAGTTACCAATTCGGCAAAGCTCGCGGCACCGGCTAAAAGTGCATCATTGAGGGCGGTAAACCAGCGTCCGTCATACATCACGTGGGCAAACTCTAGGCCTATTTGTTCGCGATACTTCAATGCCGACTTATCTAGCACGAGCGTTTCGAGCGCTTTGTAGGCTTTTACTAACACCGTGCCTCCCGGAGTTTCATAGCAACCACGCGATTTCATGCCCACTAAACGGTTTTCAACAATGTCTATGCGACCAACGCCGTGGGCCGCTGCCAAGGTATTTAAACGCACTAGCGCTTGGTAAGGAGAGAGCGCGTCACCGTTGACATGGGTGAGCTTACCCTTGTTGAATGTAAGGCTTAGCGTTTCGGGTGTATTTGGCGCATCTAGAGGGTCTACCGTCATCGTCCAAACTTGTTTACTTGGTTCGCACCACGGATCCTCTAGTTCACCGCCTTCATGTGAGATATGCCAAGCGTTGGCGTCTCGGCTGTAAATTTTTGTGGCGCTGGCCGAGCTTTTTATGTTTCGGCTGGCTAAGTAGTTAAGCAAATCTTCACGCGAGACCATGTCCCATTCGCGCCAAGGTGCAATCACTCTAAGCTCCGGTGCGAGGGCTGCAAAGGCACCTTCAAATCTCACTTGGTCATTACCTTTTCCAGTACAGCCATGGCTTAGTGCGTCTGCACCTACCTTACGAGCCACCTCAACTTGTGCTTTTGCAATAACAGGACGCGCCATAGATGTACCGAGTAAGTACTCACCCTCATAAACCGCACCGGTTGTAATGGTGGGATAAATAAAGTCGCTAACAAATTCTTCTTTTAAATCTACGATATGACATTCACTGGCGCCACTGGCAATCGCTTTAGCCTCTAAGCCTTCTAGCTCTTCTTCGCCCTGTCCTACATCCGCGGCAAACGCGACTACTTCACAACCATAATTTTCTATGAGCCAAGGCACAATGGCCGAGGTGTCCAAACCGCCTGAATAGGCCAAAACTACTTTTTTGATGTCAGACATATAGTCCCCTTAACATTGATATATGTAGATATTTAAACGTGGCTATTACGCCATTTACAGTTCCATATCGGTCATTAAATAGGCAAGTATGGCATTTTGTGCGTGCATTCTGTTATTGGCCTGCGCCATCAGTAAAGACTTATCAGAATCCATGAGCTCGCCGGTAATTTCTAAATCTCTGTGGGCCGGTTGGCAGTGCATTACAAAGCGAGCTTGGGTAGCTTCCATTAATGCCGCATTGACTTGAAATGGCATAAAGGCTTCTTTTATTTTACTTAGCGGAGTATCGTCGCCCATCGACAGCCACGTGTCGGTGTATATCACATCACAGCGTTTTAAGGCATCGGTAGAGTGCGCAAAACTCACGCCTACGTCATTTGCCAAAGCAAGCTTGCTGACAGCCTCGCGAATACTCGGGTCGATTTCATGGCCCTCGGGCGTAATCACATACTGATGACAGCCAAGCAATACACCTAGGGTGAGCAACGAATGGGTAACATTGTTACCGTCACCCACGTACGCGAGCGTTTTACCCGCCACGCTGCCGAGATGTTCATGCATACTTATGTAATCGGCTAGAGCTTGGCAGGGGTGGTAGCGGTCGCATAACGCGTTCACGACTGGGATATCGGCACCGCTTGCTAAACCCTCTAAGGTCTCATGTGCGTATACGCGGGCCACAATGGCGTCGGCCCATTGAGTAAGGTTTGCGCCCACATCGACCGGGTCTTCTCGCTTTTTAAGCTCTGAGCCCTGACTGTCCACGTACACCATGTGTCCACCTAATTTGTGGATGCCAATGTCAAAGCTTACGCGAGTGCGTAAGGAGGGCTTCTCAAATATGGCAACCACCGATTTTCCGTCTAGCAATTTGCCGTATTTTTGTGGCTGCTGTTTTAAGTCCAAAGCGAATGCGAGCAATTTACCGGCATCTTCGGTGGACCAGTCAGCAAAGCTCAATAAATCTTGATGCATAGTCAATCCTGTTCTATTCATGTGGTGGTTGCGGGAAGTATTTGTGTGCCAAAGCTATTATTGCCAGTGCTCAAGGCTGCGACATCGTTCCAACTGCCGATGGTAACCGCTTGTTGCAGCGCGTCGGCTGCTTCTTGGGCGGCGCGCACTTTAACCATCATGCCATCGGTAATGACACCATCCACAATGAGTTGCTGGGCTGTTTGCGCACTTAAATGCGGTAATTTCTGGCGCGACGCATCGAGAACGCCGCTTACGTCAGACAATAAATACAATTGCGCATCAAGCAGCTGTGCTACGCATATTGCACCATGGTCGGCGTTAACATTATAAAGCTGGCCGCTATCGTCTGCACCGATAGACGCGACAATCGGTAGCATCCCCTGGGCTAAAAGCGCATTGAGCAGCACAGCGCTATTCGGATGAGGTTCGCCAACTGCACCTAGGGCTTCGCTTATTGGTGTGCATCGGGTCATATCGCCGTCAGCTAAGCTTAAGCCAACACCCGACAAGCCAAGTCCGCCCGCTTGAGCAACAAGGGTTTTGTTTAAATATCCAGACAAAACACCCGCCACTACCGGCATGTGGTGTAAAGGGGTCACGCGTAGTCCGTTTATTTTGTCACTTTGTAAGTTTAGGGCTTTAAGCTGGGCCTGCACTTGGTCGCCGCCGCCATGCACTAGTACGACACGGGCGCCGCTCGTTTGTAATTGCTTTATAGCGTGCAAAAGTGGATGTTTGTGTTCGCTCTGCTCAAGCAGTTCATCAAAAAAACGACCTCCTACCTTTATAACGAGAGTTGGCTGTTTGTTTTTCATGCGTGTATTAAACCTGTTGTTTCATCTAGTTTGCACATAATATTTGCACACTGAACAGCCTGGCTGGCAGCGCCTTTCAATAAATTATCGATGGCACTTGTTACCACAACGCAGCGTTTGTCTTTATCAAAGGCCCAATGAATATCGCAAAACGGTGTATGCGCAACCTGATCAACCTTTGGCCACTGTGAACAAAGACGAACTAAAGGCTTATTGGCGTATGCATCGACAAAGGCTTGGTCTATATCCTGCTCGGTGACATGCTCTGACGTAAAGGCCGTAATGGTTGCTAAAATGCCGCGCTTGAAGGCACCTAAATGAGGGGTGAAAATGACATCACTGTTGGCAAACTCCTCAATTTCAGGCGTATGGCGATGACCGAGCACGCCATAAGCTTGCAAGCTCACCTCATAAAAGCTTGATGTCATTGATGCTTTGCGCCCGGCACCGCTTACACCGCTTACCGCGTTTATTATGGGCATTTTTTCAAGGTCGAGTAGTGCACTGTGCATGAGGGGTTTCAGGCCAAGTAAAGACGCCGTAGGGTAACATCCGGGTACGGCAATCAACTGTTTTGCATTTTGTATCTGTTGGTAATGCCACTCAGCTAGGCCATATACGCGCTGCTGCATTAATTCTGGATATGCATGCTTAAATCCGTAAAAACGCTCAAAAGTGTTGGTATCGCTGAGTCGAAATGCGCCCGACAAGTCAAAAATTTTAGCACTAGTATTGCGCAGCAAGTGTGCCCAATGGTGGCTAACCTCGTGAGGGAGCGCCATGAAAATGATGTCGTGTTCGTGACCTATTTGCTCGACCTGCTCGTCAGCTAACGGCTGCATGAGTAGTGCATTTTTGTGAGCATCGTTTGCTTGAATGTGGGCTAATTGCGGGTGCACCTCGCCTACACCTTTGTGGGCATCGGCGCTGTTGTGCGATACAAAGCAAGCGCTTAAGTCAAATGTTGGATGGGTGACCAATATTTTTATTAGTTCAGCCCCAGTATATCCGCTGGCGCCCATTACACAGGTTTTCATCATAAATGTTCTTTGTCAGAAATAAAAAAGGGCTTGATAACAGACTACTATGTTTAGTCCTCTGTTATCAAACCATACAGGAGTTAATCAGTACTTAGTGACCTACCGCCGGCAAGTATCCTCATAACGCGTCTTGGGAGAGACTGGTGACATTCAATATTCCTAATATGCTACTCATTAGTTATGCAGTTTATGGCCCGACTTTTGCGCAAACCACAAGTCGTAAACACGACATTGCAAAGCTACGTTAAATTTAATCTTCTTTAATCTTAACATGGCAATATATATATGCAATATAAATATATAAATATTCATAAAATAAGATTAATTGGGTTAAATTCGCCCTATTTTTGAATGAATATTTGATTTTAATTTCTTTTTTATTTTTCATGCAATAGTCTAAAAAATAAGGCGTTTTGGCCGATACAGACTTACATAAAATTTCTCATTTTGCTTGGAGTCTATTGTGACCAATACGATTTTGCTTGCCGAATACACGCGTACTCAACTGGTATTTCGTTATGTACTGTTAGTACAGGTTTTACTGAGTGTGGGCATCGGATATGCCACCGACACTTTATGGCTCGGACTGGGCGTAGGTTTGCTCATTGCATTGCCCGCTATTTTCGTTGGCCTAACTAGCCCTGCAAGCGCGATGTCTCGCCACGTGGTTGCCATGGCAACACAGCTCATGGCGGCGTTACATATCCAACAAACAATGGGCATGACCGAGATGCACTTTCAGGTGTTTGTGCTATTAGCGTTTTTGTCATTTTTCCGAGACTGGAAGGTGATCATTACTGGCACATTAGTGGTGGCTATACATCACATTGGCGGATTTATTATTCAGCATGCTGGTGGCTCGTTGGTGGTATTTGAGGATGCAAGCCCAAGCTTTTTAATCCTGATTATTCATGCTGCATTTGCTATTGCTGAATGCGCAGTACTTGCTTTTATCGCGCACGGTTCTCGGCAAGAAGCCGACGCCTCCACATTGCTCAAAAGTTCAGTTGAGCGCATTGTTGGCGACGATGGTCAAATTAACTTAATCGACGAACACATTGTAGATACAAAGCAGTTAGCGCATTTCAATGCGATGCTTACGGCGGTAAAAGCGCTAGTGTCGGAGGTGTCGCATTTAGGATCACAACTGCTGTCATTCGCAGAAAAAGTGCAACGCTCATCAAACGCGCTTGACGAAACCGTTGATGCACAATACGAACAAGTAAGCAGCATTTCTGCCGCAATGCGCGACATGACCAATAGTATTCAAGACGTCGCAAACTTATCGCAAGATGCAAACGAATATACGAGCAGTGCGACGGTTAAAACCGAAGAAACCCGCACCGCGATAGTCGACAGTAGAAATAATATAAGCCAGCTTAAATCAACGTTGCAGACAACATCTACCGCGATAAGCGATTTGAGCCACAAGTGTCAGAATATCTCTGAAGTGATGCAGTCGATAAAGTCGGTTGCCGAGCAAACGAACCTACTTGCACTTAACGCGGCGATAGAATCTGCCCGAGCAGGGGAGCACGGCAGGGGCTTTGCAGTCGTTGCCGATGAGGTTCGAAACCTAGCGATAAAATCAAAAGAGAGCGCCGAAGAGATTGAAAAAATTACGAGTTTATTAACAGAAAGCGCAAACCATTCGGTAGACAATATGGAAAACTGCGTTGAAATGGTCAACGTGGCGGTAGAATCGTCTGAACTCGCTACTAACAACATGCAACAGGTGCTCGACACCATTGCCGTAGTTAACACCAACGTCACAAATGTGGCTGGGTCTGCCTCAACACAGGCGTCTACCTCGGCTTCAATTAGTCAATCTGCAGAGCACCTAAACGGTTTGTTCCATGAAGAAAAAACGCAGGTAGAATCATTGAAGCAAGAAGTCCAAGACCTCAACAAACTTACCGAGGAGCTAGGAGAGCAACTTCGCAAGTTTAATATTTAACTTCAGTGCTGTTGCTTATCCAGAGCTGAGATTAATTAAGCATGCCTGAAAGCGTCAAATCAAAAATAAGTACAAGCCTCAAATGGGGGCTTGTGCTGCTTTGGTTTGGACTGGCTTCATCTCTTGTTATGGCAATGAATCGGTTCACGCTTACCGACTTTGATCATGACAATCGTTTGGCCATGCAGCTTATGTCTCTAGATTTTGAGCAACGCTTAGTAGAGCGCTTGGCAAAGGCACAAACAATGCGTGGAAAGCGCATTGTTCATATTCGTTCAAGCGAGCCGTGTTTTTGCGAGTCATTGGTTGCTTCTCATGCCAACAAGCTCGATGCGCTGGTAGCAAAGCAAAATACTCAGAGCAATCCAGCCGTAAATGATGCGAGTATTACCAATGTCTATTACATTGATTTGTCGCAGCACCCTTCTCTTACAGCGCTAGTTCCATCCACCCCCGCCATTGCCGTTATAAATGAGCAAGAGCAATTAGTTTACTATGGGCCGTATGCGCAAGGCAGTGGCTGCTTTAGCAGCGCGGGGGAAGTTGATGCCGTTATTCGCAAGGAATTAATGGAACAGAGGACTGCGCGTAGTGAAAGCATAGGTAAAAATAGCGCTGTGATCAGAGCAGAGGCGAGAGGCTGTTACTGCAATCAGGGCCTAACGAGTTAGCACGGCAGAGCGCAACACATAGCCGCTTGGGGTTTAGGTTTGTTCGAGCCTGAATCTAGTGAGGGGGCATACGCTAATCTAAAAGTCGCTTTGCGCCATCCTGGCCGCTCAGGCGCGCACATCCATGTGCGCGCATGCTTTTAGATTAGCGTATGCCCCCTCATTTTTACGATTCACACTCGAACAAACCATTGCAAGCCTAGGTCTTGGTGACTGTGTTTACTTGGCCGGTTTATTGCGCTTCTTACCGTGCTTTTTACGAGACTGCTCCCTGTCTACAATCTTCTTAAATTTAGCGCGCTGCTCATCATCGAGTACCTGCAGCATGTCAAAGCGCGACTGCGTTTTAGCCACACCAAATTCAATTGCAGCGCTCTGCGATGCTTGAGCAATGGTCAGCCAAGCTTCTTCGCTAAATTGGTTACTGTAAACCAGCGCTTTCTCAGCATCCTTTGACGCCTTTAACGTTTGCGCCAGTTCAGCGGTAGCATCACGATGTTGCTCTTGAATATCGCTTATCGCTTGGCTTTGTTCGTCAGTCAAATTCAGGCGTTTTTGTAAGCGTTCGAAGTCCAGAGCCTTGCGTTGCCTTTCCTTTTCAGCGCGCTTTTCTTGCTTGGCTGCAAATTCAGCTTTTTGTTCGTCATTCAGCAAGGACCAAGCTTGATGTTTGGCCGTTGCAATGTTTAATTCAATGTTTATGGCTTGCTCAGTCCGAAGCCTTACTAAGTCTTGAGCAAGCGCAGCATCGAAAGTTTCTAAATTAAACAAGGCCTCCATCTGCGCTTTAAGTGCCTCAATGTCTGCTGCATAGACTGCATTGTCTTGTTTGACTTGCCGCATGATTTCACGAATATCTTGCTTTTGAATGTCGCTTAGGTCTAATCCAGCAAATATGCGCGCCTTACTAATCTGACCTTTATGGCCGTTATGTCCTGGCGCTGCGGTGGCTAATGAAGCGTTTGCACTGGCTAGGCTAATAGCTAATGCAGTCAATAATATAGTGCGTTTCATAGTAATTCCTCTTTTGGCTAATGTATTTTGGCTGAAAATAAAGGCTCACAAAGCTGTAAACCCTCAGTGAACAAATCATAGCCTGTGCAATGCAAAGAAACGCATAGCCATTGTAAAGCTTGTGTAAAGAATCTGCGTGTGTAGTATCAATATTTTATTATGCATTCATAGCACACGGTTTTAAGGTGATAGATGCACACCATTTTATTAATAGACGATGATATTGGATTAACTCATTTACTGTCTGAATACTTATGTCAGCAAAATTACCAAGTTGAGGTGGCAAACACGCCTGAACTTGGTTTGCAGATGCTTAAGAAAAACGACTACGATGCTTTGTTACTCGATGTAATGATGCCCAGTATTGACGGTTTTGAAGCCTTGCGTCAGCTGCGTCAATTTAGCAGTATTCCTGTGATCATGCTTACCGCAAAAGGCGATGATTACGATAAGATTTTGGGTCTGGAGTTGGGCGCTGACGACTATCTACCCAAACCGTTTAATCACCGGGAACTACTTGCGCGCATCAAAGCTTTATTACGACGTACGCAAAGCCAAAGCAGCTTTGTTAAAAACAAACTGCTGCGCCTGCACGGCATTGAGATTGATGAAGCCAGCCATAGTGCAAGCGTCGATGGGCACGAACTAGTGCTCACAGGCACCGAGTTCTCTATGCTGGTGCATCTGCTCAAGCAAGCAGGGCAATTACTCAGCAAAGAGCAGCTTAGTAGCCTTGTGCTAGGAAGAAAACTAGCGCCTTTTGACAGAAGCCTGGATATGCACATGAGCAATGTGCGCAAAAAATTGGCCGAGCAAGGCATAAACGATGTCATTAAAACCATTCGCGGTAGCGGATACATGATGGTGGCCGAGCGAGAATGACCAAGATATTGCGCGCCTTTACAAGTCTAAATCCGGCTAATAGTCTATTTGGCAAAATTTTTATCTGGTTTTGGCTATCGGTTACTACGCTGTTAGTCTGTGCGTTTGTTCTCGCACGCATCATTCGCCCGGGTTTAGATGTATCTTCTGCCACGCAGGAGCAAATTAAGCAGGGTGAGCGAGTTTCTGGATTTGTGCAGATGGCCCTCGAGCGAGGTATCGAGCCAAACAGAGCGCTTCGACGAGTCGCGAATCGAGGAAAATGGCAGCTGATGCTCGTGAATGTTGCCACCGAAGAGTTAGTTTTAGGCTTTCCGCCGCCAATTTTACCAAACAAAAGACCCATACTTGAACTCGCTCAAAGTACCCAGCGTGTGCATATAAGTGCCCCAAACATGGAATTTGTAGGGCCTTTTGAAGTAAAAGCGCCAGACGCCACATATAAATTGTTCGTAGGGCGCTTATTAAAACGGGAAGAACGAAGACCTGAGTCGTGGGGTGTTGCCCTATTGGTGATAATCGCAGTGGGTTCGCTGCTATGTTTACTACTAGCGTGGCGTTTGACCAAACCTTTACGTGAGCTTAGCCAAGCCAGCCGTGCATTTGCAGCAGGCGATTTACGCTCGAGGGTAGGGAGTAGCAATGGCAGCCTTTCGCGCCGTGATGAAATTGGCCAGTTGGCGAATGACTTTAATGACATGGCCGACAAACTCAACACAAGTTTGCAACAACAAAATATGCTGCTCGCGAACGTTTCTCATGAGCTTAGAACGCCACTTACCCGACTGCAGTTAGCCGGAGCCATGCTGCAAGATAAATATCATGGCGATGCGTACCTTGACCGCATCGAGCATGAAATTACTACGATGGACAAACTCATTGGTCAAATTTTAAAACTAACGCGCATGCAAAACGCCAAACGTGGCATGGCGCCGGAGCACGAGCAAGGCTTTAAAAACCTCTCGCTAGATGAGCTGGTACTAAGGTGTATAGCCGACCTTGAATTTGAGGCGCAAGCTTTGTCAAAAAATCTAGCATGCTCGGCCTTGCCTCAAGTTAAGTTAATGGCAAATCAAGAGGCATTTGTCAGTGCTCTTGAAAATATAACCCGCAACGCCATCCGATATGCCCGAAGTCGTATAAGTCTCGGTTTTGTATTGGATGCTGAAACCCTGCGCATTAGCATTGAAGATGACGGAGCAGGGCTTGCACCTGGTGATATCGATAAGCTTTTTGAACCCTTTTTTCAGGCGCCATCGAGCACGAGTTTATCTGAAGATACTGAGTTTGATACAGCAGATGGGGGCGTTGGCCTAGGTTTGAGTATTGCAAAAGCGGCCATTGAGCTTCATAACGGTAGTATCAGCGCAGCAACATCAGACTTAGGCGGTTTGCGCTTTACTATTGATGTGCCTATCATTGCGCCAAAAGCTTGTTAGGAGTTAGCACACCGGTGTTCATCAACGACGAAACTGCATTGGCGTCTTATTATCAAGAGTCACTGCCGCAGTTTATCAGCGAGTCGCTTGTTGCGGGTTTTTGGCAACGCCCCGATGCTGCACTTCTGCACTATCGTTACGTGATTAATCCCGACGCAAAAGCATGGATAGTGCTCGTGCAGGGGCGCTCTGAGTCGGTGGTAAAATACGCAGAGTTTATCGATGAGCTGTATCGCAATGGATTTAGTGTTTTTGCTTTTGACCACATTGGGCAAGGTCAATCAAGCAGATTAACCGATAATCCACTGCATGGCTTTGTGTCTAACTTTGACGAATATGTTGAAGATGCCGCTGCACTTATTAAGCAAGTATTGCACCCTTTACAGGAAACCCATGGTCAAGCAAGTTTGCCTAATTACTTATTAGGGCATTCGATGGGAGGTGCCATTTCGACTTTACTGTTAATGCGCCACCCCGCACTGTTTTCCAAAGCCGTGTTATGCTCCCCAATGTACGGTATTGCGACACCTATTCCAGCGGGTTTAGCAAAGATATTAGTGAGTGTTGGTGCTTATATACACAGGCTGTTGGGCATTCAATCGGGCTACTTTTTAGGGCAAGGCGATTACAAAGATGTGCCTTTTAAAAACAATAAGCTTACCAGCAGCGAAGTGCGCTACCGCTGGTTTAAACAGTATTATAATGATAACGTCGATGCGCGCTTAGGTGGGGTGACCTTTCAATGGTTAGCGGCGGCCTTGCAGGCAATAGACACCATTGAGCAGCAAGCCAGCGCATTAAAAACCCCTTTATTAATGCTGAAAGCTGGATCTGACCAAATTGTAGATAACAAAGCCATTGATTCGGTGTTTGTTAAACTGCCGCAGGCAAGCTTGTTAAATATTGACGGTGCTCAGCATGAAATTTTGTTTGAACGAGACCGCTATCGACGCCCCGCGGTAGAGGCTATCCTTGCATTTCTTTTGGACAAAGCCGACGAAGCTGAGGCGCACTAGATAAAGCTCTGATAGACTACTCGCCTTTCATTGAACTCTATTACTTGAGATATACGTAATGCTAGATGTGGTGCTTTACCAACCCGAAATCCCCCCGAATACCGGTAACATTATTCGACTTTGTGCCAACACGGGATTCAATTTACACTTAATTGAGCCTTTGGGTTTTGATTGGGAAGAGAAAAAAGTGCGGCGCGCAGGACTCGATTATCATGAATTTGCTCAAGTATCGCGTCATAAAGACTTGCAAACCTATTTAGATATACATCAGCCCAAGCGTGTGTTTGCCTGCACAACAAAAGGTCAAACCTTCCATTCTGACGTTCACTACCAAGCGGGCGATGCCTTGTTATTCGGACCAGAGACGCGTGGACTGCCAGAAGAGATTATTTTTGATTTGCCCCCGCATTGCCGAGTGCGCATTCCAATGGCGCCCGACAGCAGAAGTATGAACTTATCTAATGCGGTTGCGGTGTTTGTGTATGAAAGCTGGCGCCAGTTAGGTTATCCCAACGCTAGATAGCCTGAGCTTGTTGCAATAAGCCCTTGCTACTCATTAGTTTGTTCGCGGCTGAGCAGAGCAAGGGCTGCCTCTTTAGCTGGTTTGCCGTGGTAGAGCACTTGATATATTTGCTCGCAAATTGGCATTTCAACACCTTGCTGCTTTGCTAGAATATGCACTTCGTCGGTGTTTCGATAACCTTCAACCACTTGGCCGATACTGGCAATAGCCGCTTCAACTTCTAGCCCTTGACCCAAGGCTAGACCAAAACGGCGATTCCGTGACTGATTATCGGTACAGGTGAGTACCAAGTCGCCAAGGCCTGCCATGCCCATAAACGATTCACTCGTGGCGCCTAAAGATACCCCAAGACGCGTCATTTCAGCTAGGCCTCGGGTAATCAAGGCGGTTCGAGCGTTAGCGCCAAACCCTAAACCATCTGCTAAACCTGCACCGATGGCAATTACATTTTTAACCGCGCCGCCAAGCTGCACTCCAATCAAGTCGTCGTTTAAATACACTCTGAAACTCTTGGGGTTGTGCAACATTTGGCTAAACTCGCTGGCAAGCTCACTTGATGTGCTCGACAGCGTGATTGCGGTGGGTAAACCCGCTGCCATTTCTTTAGCAAAGGTAGGACCCGATAGCACTGCTCTTGGTATCTCATCACCTAAAATATCATGCACGACATCTTGCAAAAGGCGCCCTGTGTTAGGCTCTAGGCCTTTAGATGCCCAAATGAGCTTATGATGTGCTTTGATATAAGGCTTCATAGCACTGAGCATATCTGCAAAAGCATGACTGGGCACCACTACAAGTAAATACTCACTTGCCGCCATCGCCTCGGCTAAATTGCCCGTGGGTGCTAAATGCTCAGGAAAGGTGAATCCGTCGAGATATTTGCTGTTGCAACGTTCACGCTGCATCAAAGCAATATCAGTGCTGTTTCTTCCCCACAAATGCGTTGGGTGAAGGTTGCGACTGAGACAAAAAGCAAGGGCGCTGCCATAGGAGCCAGCGCCAAAAACGCTTACGCTTGCTTTTATCTCAGGAGATTTCAAGTGCGCAGCCTATGCATCTAACTTAGGTGCGTCGCCTTGGGCATCTTGCTGCTCACGGCGCTGCTGAAGGTATTGTGCATAAATTGCATCAAAGTTCACCGGCTGAAGATTAAGCGCCGGGAAGGTGCCGCGATTAACCAAGTTAGATACTGTCTCACGTGCATATGGGAACAGCATGTTGGGGCAAAATGCACCAAGCATGTGAGCTTTGTTGGCGTCTGGCATATCGCCAATGGCAAAAATACCGGCTTGCTGTACTTCACATAAAAAGCCTACAGTACCTTCAACCGTCGCGGTAACGGTAACCGATAAGATGACTTCATATAGGTTTTTGTCGAGTTCAGTGGTGCGAGTATCAAGGTCTAACTTTACTTCAGGCTTCCATTCTTTTTGAAAAATAGCAGGTGAATTAGGCGTTTCAAAGCTCATGTCTTTGGTATAAATACGCTGTAAGTTAAATTGTACTTCTTGTTGTTTTGTTTCTGCTGGGTTGTTATTTGCTTCGTCAGCCATGAGTGTTACCTGTTATTGAGAGTGTGAATTAAAAATCACCGCAGCTATGCGGCGAACTACTTATGTTTTATGTGCCTTTAGGAGTCTGATTGCTTCAGTATAAAATGACTACACGCAATTTCAGAAACCCATTTCAAAACACCGTTTATCCTTGCAATAAAGCGTCGAGTTTATTGGCCGATTCTAGAGCAAAAAGGTCGTCGCATCCGCCTACGTGAGTCTGCCCAACAAAAATTTGTGGCACGGTAGTGCGTCCATTTGCCTTTTCTACCATTTCGGTTTTAAGGTCGGGTGTTTGCATTAAATCGTGCTCTGTATAGTCAACGCCTTTCTGCTCGAGCAGCATTTTAGCGCGCTTGCAGTAGGGGCAATAATCTTTGGTGTAAATCACTACATTTTGCATGGGTGTTACCTTAAAAGTTGATAAAAAGCGGGGCTATTTTTCGACCGGTAAACCTGCCGATTGCCAAGCATTCATGCCGCCACTTAGCACGTTAACGTCTGTAAAGCCCTGTTTAGCCATTTTGTTGGCGGTGCCTGACGCCAGATTACCCATAGCGCAGACAACAATAATGGGTGTGTTTTTGAACTTTTCAAGCTTTGTAAAGTTTCCTTCGCGCACCTCTTCGGGTTTAATTTGTCGGGCGCCAACGATATGACCGGCTTTAAAGTCTTTCTGTGGGCGTATATCCAATAAAACGGCGTCTTTTTTATTGATCAGCAAAGTAGCGCCATGGTTGTCGACGCGTTTTGTTTTTGACAGCAGGGGGCTGATAAACGAATACGCCAAAATCACGACTAAGGCTACCCAGATTGCGGATAAAATTAGATTATCTCTGGCAAATTCAATGAGTTGGTCCATGTTGATATATTCCTACTGAGGTAGACTGCAATTTAAGAACGCGAATTATATAGAAAGCGGTGCTAAAAAACACGCGCTAACTGCCCAAGCTTAGCAGTGCGTTTTTTCATAGTGCTATTACATATCACGTTTTATTGTTTATGCGCGGTATAAATACTGGTAAATTAGCATACATGAACAGAATGCTTGCAGTGCTTGGTAGCGCTGCATTGCCCTAATTCAACCTTCTGCATTTAGCCAAATAAGGAACTCAATGACTTCTCAAAAAACGCCTTTAGCACTGATTATTCTCGACGGTTGGGGCCATCGAAAAGAAACAAAAAACAATGCGATCGCGGCGGCTAATACGCCCAATTTAGACCGACTAAGCGAGCAATACACTAGCACGCTCATCTCCGGTTCAGGCATGGACGTAGGTTTGCCAGAGGGGCAAATGGGGAATTCTGAAGTTGGCCATGTGAACTTAGGCGCAGGCAGAGTGGTTTATCAAGATTTCACCAAAATCACCAAGTCGATTAAAGACGGTGAGTTTGCCCACAATCAGGCCATTACCGAGGCGATTGATAAAGCCGTAGCGGGCGATAAGGCTGTGCATATCTTAGGGCTGCTGTCTGACGGCGGTGTGCATTCTCATCAAGATCATATATTTGCTGCAATGAGCCTCGCAGCGCAAATGGGCGTGAAGCATGTTTATTTGCATGCATTTTTGGATGGTCGCGACACACCGCCTCGCAGCGCTCAAGGATATCTAGCCAGCGCTCAGCAGCTTTGCGACAGTTTAGAGGGTGTAGAAATAGCCTCTGTAGTGGGGCGATATTACGCTATGGACAGAGACAATCGCTGGGACCGTGTTGAACAAGCCTATAATGTGATTGTTGACGGCACGTCCGACTTTTCAGCCAGCGATGCAAACAGCGCGTTGGAAGATGCTTATGCTCGCGACGAGAACGACGAGTTTGTAAAAGCGACCAAAATCGCAAACTATCCGGGCGTAGCTGACGGCGACAGCATTATATTTATGAATTTCAGAGCAGACCGAGCCCGTGCTATGTCGCACGCCCTTGTAGATGAGGAATTTTCGGGTTTTCAAAGAAACCGTTTTGCGAAGACTCACTTTGTGATGCTGACTGAATATGAAACTACCTTAAAAGTGCCGTGCGCTTTTGCCCAAGAGAAGCTTGAAAACGTGATGGGCGAGTGGCTTGCTAAAAACAATAAAACCCAGCTTCGCATATCTGAGACCGAAAAATTTGCGCACGTAACGTTCTTTTATAGCGGTGGTAAAGAAACCGAATACCCAGGTGAAAGCCGCATCCTCATAAAGTCGCCTGATGTAGCCACTTACGATCTTCAACCAGAAATGAATTCTACCGAGCTTACTGATAAGTTAGTTGAGGCCATCTTGTCTAGGGAGTTTGATGCGATTATTTGTAACTTCCCAAATGGCGACATGGTAGGGCATACCGGTAATTTTAACGCTGCGGTAAAAGCCTGTGAAGCAGTTGATAACTGCATAGGACGCATAATTGAGGCGCTCGAGAAGGTAGGGGGCGAATGTTTAATTACCGCCGACCACGGTAATGCAGAGCAAATGATAGACCCTGATACCGGCGTTGCTCATACCGCGCATACCAGTGAGCCGGTGCCTTTTATTTATTATGGCCGCAAGGCACTAGCTCGCGAAAATGGCACATTGAGTGACGTTGCGCCCACCATGCTTCACCTAATGGGTATGGAGCAACCCAGTGAAATGACGGGTAAGCCGATTGTTACGCTCAAAGCCTAATTGGCGCTGTTTGCAAGGCGGCTTACTCGCTGACATGCAAAATCATCTGCTTGGTTTAACCGCCACCAGCAAGCGCGTATTTTTGCGCTTGCTGATGTTAAGCTGCGTGAGCATTGGTTTAGTTATGCCGAGTTTTTATGCCGCCGCGCAAGATCAGCAGGCAGATTTACAAAACATACAGTCGCTGATTGAACAAACTAAAGAGCAGCTTGAAGAAAAGCTAGAAGATTCTGAGAGACTCCAACAGGAGCTTAAACTTGCCGAGCTGCAAATAGCTCAAGCGGCGACTGTGCTTAATCAAACCGACCGCGCTTTGTCTGAAACCCGCAGCGAAATCGCTAATTTAGAAAAAGAGCGCGCCACAACAGAAGATAAAATAAACGAACAGCAAAGTTATTTATCAAATCAAATTCGTAGTGCTTTTATGGCGGGCAACTACGACTTTGCCAAAATGGTGTTTAATCAAGACGAAGCCGGAAAGTTCGAGCGGATACTCACCTATTATCAATACCTTAATAACGCTCGGCTCGACCAAATAACTGAGTTTCGCTCCCTTATCCGCACCTTTGAAAATCTTCAAAAACAGCTCAACGACAAAGAAAACGAACAAATTGTATTAATCGCTCAGCAGCGCACCCAAGCAGACGATTTGCGCAGTCGTCAGCAGGCGCGCTTAGTGACCTTGAAAAACTTAGACGCACAGATAAAAACCGACCAAGCACGTGTGGCTCAACTGTCTCAGCAAGAGCAAAGTTTAATGCAGGCGATTGAGCAGGCCGAAATTAACGCACGCAGGGCAGCTTCTAGAAATACACAAGCGGCCGTTGCAATGACGGGTCTGACCGCATTAAAAGGAAAGCTTTTAGTGCCTACGTCGGGCAAAATTGACCGCTTGTTTGGTAAGCGCCGGCAAGGGCAAGTTAGGTGGAAAGGCATTGTGATAAATTCACCCACCGGCACACCGGTGAATTCAGTTGCCGATGGTAAAGTGCTCTACGCTGACTGGTTAAAAGGCTTCGGCCTAGTGACCATTGTTGACCATGGTGAAGGTTATATGAGTGTTTATGGCCGAAACCAAGCGCTATTAAAAAATGTAGGTGACAGCGTAATTGCTGGCGATACTATCAGTTTAGTGGGAAATAGCGGTGGGCAAGCCCAGCCCGGATTGTATTTTGAAATTCGTCACAAAGGAAAAGCGCTTAACCCGAGCCAATGGTTTGGCAGGGGCTAAGTCGCGGTCATCCGTTAGCTAAAGCTGTGGCACTCTTACGAGTGCTTTCTCTCGCTTCTATTTCAAAACAAGCTCATTTGTAAATCAATGTAAAGATGCTGAACTAATCTACATTTGCATGGACTTAATCACGTTGAAAGAGCCCTTTGCAGGTTGCACTCGTTTAGCTGTTTGCGATGTCTTCTTTCACCTTTTTTAAAGTGAATATGATTGGAGAGTCCAATACCCATGCAACAATCTAATATCCTTCTTATTGACGATGATGTTGAGTTAACCGGCTTATTAAGTGAGTATTTATCGGTTGAGGGATATCAAGTCACAGTTGCACACGATGGGGAGGCCGTGGCGGCAATCTTGAGCAGGTATAACTTCGACTTAATACTGCTAGATATCATGTTGCCCAAAATGGATGGTTTTGAAGTATTAAAAGAAATTCGTTTACGCCAGTTGGTGCCAGTGGTGTTGCTAACTGCAAAAGACGAAGAGTTTGAGCGAGTCTATGGCTTGGAACTCGGTGCCGATGATTATGTGCCAAAACCTTTTAGTTCTAGAGAATTACTCGCCCGAATCCGAGCGCACATTCGCCGTGAAAATTATGCTGCTAATCGTAGTGTGAAGTCCATTTTGAATATTGGAAAGTTGGTTGTAAATAGCAATCTACGGGAAGTCTTCTATGACGGTATGCTTTTGGCACTTACAGATACTGAGTTTGCACTCGTTGAAATGCTTGCTTTGTATAAAGGTAAAGTAGTTTCTAGAGAGGACATCAGCTTACATGTCTTTCGCCGCCCACTGAGTGAATTTGACCGCAGCATTGACATGCATTTTTGTAATCTTAGGAAAAAGTTCGCACTATGCAAAGCCAATAATCTGATACGTACAATTCGTGGAAATGGCTATATGCTGGTGCAAGAATGGCGTTGACGAACTCTAATCCATTGCGTCGAATTTTTCTTCGATTTAACCCTACAGCGAGCATCTTTGCGCGAGTATTTATCTGGTTCTGGTTTGCCACTGTGATATTAATTGCAACCACGGCGTACTTGGCGAGGCAGGTGTTTTTCGAACTTGAAATTCATGACATAGACCCTCCGCAACTTGTCGAACTAAGTATGATTGAACAAGATATCAATAAGTATTTTGTATCTTTAAACGCCGGCCCCCTTAGCACCGAACAAAAGGCGCAGGCTCTGTACGAGTATTCTGTTGACAATAAGATATTCTTGATTGCATTGCCCGTACACGAGCAACTTCCTGCATCGTCAGAAAATTTTGGACTAGAGCGGTCAAGTGAGTTAAATACTTCAGATGATTTAGATTTGATTGCACTTCCTCCGCCCGTTATCCCTTCAAACATTCAACTTCAAATCTTCAGAAATCAGCAAGAACTTAAACGTTTTGATACGAGTTCGGCGGCATACTACGGCCCCCTGAATCTAACGATTGGCGACGAACGCTTTTTGGTTTTTCGCGCAGTGCCCAAACCGCTTGCTTGGTTTGTTAGTGCGAATCAATATAGTCCAAAATTATTAGCTGTACTGTCGGTCCTTCTCAGTGGGCTGTTCTGCTTTGCGCTAGTGAGAACCTTGGTGAAACCAGTTAAAGATTTGCAAGAGGCCACTTCACAGATGGCAAATGGGCAGTTGAACTATAGGATACCGGAAGGAAAGCTTAGCAAAGATGAACTAGGTGAATTAGGACGCCAATTTAACACGATGGCTGCGCGCATAGAGCAGCAGATATTGGTTCAGAAGCGCCTGTTAGCTGATATATCTCACGAACTAAAGACGCCCCTAGCAAGACAATCAATAGCGCTAGATTTGATTCACCAACAAAATAAGCAAGCTACGCACAAAGGTTCCACAAATTACACGGTCGATAATGAGCACCTGCAACGTATTGAAAAAGAAAACAAGCTAATTAACGAAATGATCAGTAGCTTGTTGACCTTGTCTAGACAAGAGTTGGGGCAAACAAGGCAGCGAGACGTCTTTCAAATTGATGCAATGTTACAAGACTTAGTCGATGATGCCGCTTATGAAAATGCATCGATTACCGTATCATTTGATAATCATGAACGGCAGATATGCTTGTTTAATGCAAACCGGCAACTTTTATCTAGCGGCTTAGAAAATATTCTTCGCAACGGCCTTAAATATGCAAAATCATTCGTGCTGGTCTCGTTACGTCAACAGGAGAATACACTTAAAATTACCATTGAAGACGACGGATGTGGAGTGGCAGAGGCGGACCTTAACAACATATTTAAACCTTTTGTTAGAGTATCAAAGGCCAGAGATCGCATCAGTGGCGGCGCAGGACTAGGCTTGGCAATTGCACAAAAAGCGATTGATGCCATGAAAGGCCACATTGAAGCCACCAATAATAAATATGGCGGGCTGACAGTGAGCGTTGTTTTACCCAACGATTTGGATGCAGAATGTGACTGTTCCCCCCGCCAGCAGCGCGGCAGGGGCTAAGTCGCGGTCATCCGTTAGCTAAAGCTGTGGCACTCTTACGGGTGCTTTGGGCTGCGCTTTAATGGGGTCTTGATAGCCCTCAAGCTCTTTAAGCGCCTCTTGAATTGCCCTATCAAGCTGTGGGTCTTTACCCTGACTTGTATGAATAGTGAGCTGCTCTACTTCAATATCAGGTGCTACGCCTTCATTCTCCACTTTCCACTGCCCATCTATATCGTAAAAGCCGGAACGAGGCGCCGTAATGTAACCGCCGTCTACTAGTGGCGGTACGCCCCAAATACCGACGAGTCCACCCCACGTGCGCTTACCGATAAGCTTACCCATATCATAAAAGCGGAACATGTAAGGCAGCATGTCGCCACCAGAGCCAGACACTTCGTTTATTAACATCACCTGTGTTCCCCACACGCCTGCGCCAGGGCTGGTCATGGGTTGGGTGGGCTTGAAAGGATTGTTGAAGAAGCCGTTTAACTCTCTGCGTAATACGCTAATGATATAGTCAGCGATAAAGCCCCCATGATTAAAGCGCTCATCTAAAATAACGCCAGGTTTGTCGGATTGTGCAAAAAAGTAACGATTAAAGCTGGTGTAGCCATCTTCTGCAGTATTAGGTATCCATACATATGCAAGTTTGCCGTTACTTGCTTTATCAACATAGGCGCGATTTGTTTCTACCCAATCGTTACGGCGCAAGGCAATGTCGTTTGCAATTGGCTTAACGTCAAAATGCTGTGGATTGTCGTCATCAGCACTTTTGCCAATGCTAATCTGGGTGACTTTACCTAAGGTTCCTTCAAAATACTCATACACGTTCTTATTTGGATTCACGCTTTGTCCATTCACGGCCAATAAGTAGCTGTTAGGAGCAATTTTATGAGCGACTTTTGCAAGCGGAGCTGCCATATTTTGCGCAGGGAAATAGCTCTCTCCAGTATAGATTTTTACTAATTTCACGCCCTCATCGTCTTGAACAAAATCAACGCCAAGCAAACCAATTTGGTTTGCGTCAATTTCTGGCTGTTCGCCCTCGCTTGTGTAGCTGTGGCCAACGGAGACTTCCGCTCCCATGGTATCTAATAAATACGTTAAATCAGCAGGATGGCTAACAGATGCCACCAAGGGCTGATAAGCTTCATATACCGCATCCCAATCAGCACCATGAAAATTATCTACATATAAGTAATCACGCTGAAAGCGCCACGCTTCTCGAAATACTTGCTGCCACTCTTGCGCGTAATTCACTCGCTTTTTCAAGTCCATGTTAAGGTGCTTATCGTCAGCAGAGGAGCCGGCGTCACTTGCAAACACATGCCAGCCTTGCTGAGTATTAACCAATACAGACTCTTTATTAAAAGATAGGTCGTATTGCTGCACCTTGCTAGCGAGCTTGCTTGATTGACGCTGCTCGCTGCTGTATTTCATTAAATCGCTTTGTTGCTCACCGTTTGCGTCTTGATAATGCGTTACATAAAATACGTCGCCCGCTTTACCGGCTTTTACATGACTAAAGTGTCCACTGTGGGCCATTAAAGGCATGACTCGTTTAGCTAAACCGTCAAACTTAATAGAAACTTTTACCGCATCATCACTTTTTTCTTCCTCTTGACCCTGTTCGTCAACACCTTCGTTTGCGCTCTCTTCGTCGCTTTGAAGCGCAATGGGTGAAGTGGCATCATCATTTAACAACATGTAGTAAAGATGATAAGTCGGGTTGAAAGAAATCGTCGACATATCGAGCCATGCAGCATGAGGACCATAATCGGTGCTGGCGATAAAATACAGCTTATCGCCCGCAGCGTCCCAAACCGGATAGCGAATCTCTGCCATACCGTCGCTGACTTTCGTGGTGCTGCGCCCGTCTACCGAATAGATTGAAAGTTCCCGAAACATATTGGCGTTTTGGGTGGTGTAGGCCACCCATTTACTGTCGGGTGACCAACCTGCCATGATTTCTGGCATCACATGTACGTTGGTGTTTTGGTCTATAAGTCTTGAACTGCCATTATCAATATTAACAATCCAGAGTTGTTGTTTGTTGTCGGTAAATATTACGCGTGAGTCATCTGGCGACCATTGCAAGGCCTGATAAAATCCGCTCTCTTTTAAGCTGATTTCTTTAAGTTGTTGACCGCGCTGATCTGCAATCACAAGTCGATACTCTCCCGAGGCGTCTGAGAACCATGCGATGCGCGTTCCATCGTTTGACCATGAAGGTGATACTTGGCGAGAATCTGAGCTGTCACTGATATTGCGCGGTGAGCCGTGCTCAACAGGAACCGTAAAAATATCGCCTCTGGCTTCAAACACTGCTCGCTTTGCGTTTGGCGAGATATCAAACGCCCCTAGGGTTTTGCTGGCATCGACATATTGCTCACGTAGCCAATAAAAATTGCTGTCGATGCTGATATTGATCTTTTGCGCCTGCCCACCATTTACACTTTGCTTATAAAAATCACCCATATACTCATAGATAAGCGTGTCGCCATCAACGGCAAAGCTCATCACGTCAAACTCGGTTGACTGCGTAACTTGCTCAATGTTTTTGCTTTGTGTGTTGTAACGAAACACATTCGCAATTTGCGAACGGTTTGACAAAAAGTAGATGAAGTCACCTTCCCAAACTGGGTCAAGGTCGAAGTCGTTATCAAAAGGTAAGTCACTTTCTTCTAAGGTGTTTAGGTCAATCATGCGCAAGGCTTGGTTTTGACCGCCGCGGTAGTTGCGCCACCCTCTGTCCCAAAAACCGGCGCGGCGAAATACAAGGCTTTGTGCGTCGGCCGAGAAGGAGCCAGAAAACGCGCGGTTCATGGGCAGACGCGAGGGTGTTCCGCCCTCAATTGAGACCACATATAATCTATCCCAACCGCGCGGCGCATTACTGCGAGTAGAGCGAAATAAAATAGACTCGCCATCTGGCGTCCACGCTACCGCGACGTCTGACCCGGGGTGATAGGTCAAGCGTTTGACCTCACCGCCATTGCTACTCACCAAATACACATCGGTATTACCTGCATATTCCCCGGTAAAGGCCACATGGCTGCCATTAGGCGATAATACGGGCATGCTCTCGCTGCCTTGAAAACTGGTAAGGCGCTTAGCCTCACCGCCATCTACGGAACTTACCCAAATATCGTTGGCATACGAAAAGGCAAGCTTGCCTTCACTGACACTAGGTTGCCTAAGTAATTGGCTCGCTTGGCTCGGTAAGCTCATTATTAGGAGGCATTGAAGTGTTACAAGCGCATAAAAAGACTTTAGAGAGGGTAGGGTCATGGTGCTCACTCACAAATGTAAATTATTTGTTGTTGCATCCATATTAGACGAAAGACGATAAAATAACTAGGTGGCTCGGCGCCGACTTTTTCGGATTGTTGCTAATCATCAAAACGCAGTAATCACACCGCAGTATTTGTTGAGCCAACTAAAGGATTAGAGCCAAAAGGCAGATTGCTTGAGAGAATGCCAAAGACTTTAACTCAATGATTTAGTTTTCTAGCGGTCTATGAGTTAGTTTTAGGCAAAAATACTCTTTATCAACAATCAATATTTTTGTGCGGTATACACGCCTAGGACATTCAGATTAAAAAGGACACGTCGAGAGGAGATAACCTTTGTAAAAATACAAACAAATTTGTTTTCAAACTCGATATTTTTTAATTAACTATAAGCATTAACTACAAGGAAAGTATTATGACTGAATTACAAATCAATCAAACGAGTGAAGTAAGCGGTCGGGTTCCACTTTTTTTGGCCATTGCAGTTTACGGTGAGTTAGCTGTATTTGCAGCGACGTTTAGCGGCATTGCTACTTACAATACTCTAAAATAATAGGGAGGCTTGAATATGACTGAATTAAGTGTTCACGAAACAGAAATGACCAGCGGTGGCTTTTTATTTTTAGCGCCGGTTGCAATGGCAATGTTTGCACCAACCACAATAACTGCAGGCGGAGCTGCTACAGCCTTAGGTGTAGGTGCGGGCATAGGTGCAATTGCTGGCGGTTTCATGGCAATATATAGCTAATCAAATTTAGGACGCCTTGTGCGTCCTCTTTAGGAATTTTATGAAATACTCTGTAATAATCTCAACCGTTGTACTCAGTATCGCTTGTATTTTAGGTGTGAGCTATCTGCTTTTTTTGGGCCTAGAGCCGCAAAATCAAACTACTAACTACCCACCTCCAGCCATCTTATTGGGCATAATAGTGCTTTGCATAGTCTACCTCGTTGCCGTTTATAAAAATAAAGCATACGCGCTTTACATTTTTTTATTGCTGCCATGTTCAGTGATGTTTTTGTATTTAACAAAGAGAGGCTTGTCCCTGAGCGAAATGTCTGACCCAGATGCAATGGTCATCGGAGGCTTTGTTTTAATACTTGCTTTGGTGGGTCGGGTTATATTGACATCTAAATCTAAAAATCTATTTTAAACATGGTGAAGCTCGGCAGAGCTTGAGTACGGAGTTGGTCGGTCAATACAGCTTGCTAATCAGGCACATTACCCACGATTAAAGCAAGGTAAGCAATTTATACGCTGCCAAAAGCACTACTGTTAATATCACCACGATAGCAGCCACATTATTAAGCGCTGTGTTTTTAGCGCTTTGCATCATGTTGCTGTTGTTGCACACCACCAGAAGCAATATGGCTGAGATGGGTAGTAATAAGGCATTGGCAGCTTGGGCTAGCACAATTACTGCAAAGGGCTTTGCACCTGATACCGATACCAATACACCCACCGCAATAATAGCCAAGCTCAGGCCTTTAAAACGCCAGTCGCTAAGCTCGGCACGCCAAGCGAATAAGCCCGAAATAGCGTAACTGGCCGCAAGCGGTGCAGTGATTGCGCTACTGAGCCCAGCGGCAAATAAGCCTAAGGCGAAAAATAAGCTGGCATTGTCGCCCAATAAAGGAGCCAGTTGATTAGCGATGTTGTTGCGGTCCATCGCAATACCCGTGGCAAAAAAGGCGGTTGCTGCAGACGACATCACGGCAAAAGTGACCAAACCTCCTAAACCAATTGTGGCAAATAAACCAGTCTTGCCGCTACCTTGGTTTGACCCATCACCTGCGCCATTTGCACTGCTGTCTTTAGCGCTAAGTCCTGCATGCAGAAATAAGTTGTATGGCACAATCGTGGTACCAATGATTGCGAGGAGCAGGGCATAGTCACTAAATAGCCCTTGCTCAAGGGTAATTCCCTCGTACAAGGCGGATAAATCTAAACCAGCTATAAACATCAAACTAATAAAGACCAAACTCATTAACGCAACCAGAGCAATTAATAAGCCCTCAATTAGCTTATGTTGATTGCTGATTAGCAGTAGCGCGGCAATGACACCTAGCGCCAGCGACCACATGGCTATACTGCCGCCAAAGCTAGCGCTCAACCCTAGGCCTGCGCCGGTTAGGTTACCACCCTCATAGGCGGCATTGCCTACACCAATGGCAATGCAAATTAACGCACTGGCAAACCATTTCCAAGCACGTTTGTTGTAAAGCAATAAGATTGATTCTGACAGGCCTTTGCCGGTTACTGAGCCCAAGCGTGAGGCCATTTCTTGCAAAACGCAGGTTGCAAAAAGCGCAAAAACCAAGGCCCAAACAAGCTGATAGCCTAGCTGAGCACCGACTAATGAGGCGGTAGTAAGCGTGCCGGGGCCGATAAATGCAGCAGTGATGATGATGCCTTTGATTGCAGCGCGCAAAGCGAGACTCCTTTGGTGATCAAGCGGTATTGCGCTATCATGACACGCTCTTTTGTTGGTTTACAGCCTAAATATTGATGAATTTACTAGCCCTATACGCACATCCAGAACATGCTCAATACCTTCGCTCTCGATATTTTGTAGAGGGCGCAATCACGGGTGCATGCGCATCTCCCGATATTCCATTGCCAGACACTTGGTTGCCATGGACACTAGGCGATATCGCGCAGTCACAAGGGGCAAGCGCCAAGCAAATCGATGAGATATTTGAACATTTGTTTGGTTTTTTTAAGCACACCCTCGCGCAAATGAAAGAAAATCAGCTGCATGTGCCTGACTATGCTCAATATGACGGGCCAAGCAATTCTGCCCCTTTACAGGATTATTGTGCGGGCGTGATGTTAGCGCATCAGTCCTTAGAAAAGCTTTGGGCAAGCGCATGGCGACATATGCAGCAAGCAAAACCAGCTGAAGCCCCCGCTTTTGCAAAAGACCTTAAACACTGCTTATTGGTGTTTTCAACCTTTGCCGACCCTCGAGCCGCCATTGAACAGGCTCATGCACGTGCAGAGCCAGAGCTCGAAAAAAAGCTGCCGCTAATCGCACAATCACTTGAAAGTACATTACTGCAATATGTCTCTATTTCAGGGCGCTTAGCCGCTTTTTTACCCAATCAGTTTGAAACGTTTAGACAAGACCCTAAGTCGCCAGCGTAGTGGTTTACGTAGTAATTTAATTACGAGGCAACACATTAAACCGGCACTTTAAACATTTTGAACAGTTGAAATGTCCACACTATTAAATAGCCTAAAAACACGCCTACAACTGAGCTCAAAAAAGTCATGTTCAACTGCGGCACAGAGTCTTGATTGGCTAGGCTTACCAATATAGACACAGCTGCAAGGAATAAGGTTGTGGCGCTGGCAAAGTTAATTAAGCAAGCTTCTAATCTTCGAAACGCTTCTGCCTTGTTTTCTTCTGCGAACCAAAACGCTTTATTGGGTAAGTTAACGCTGTCTTCTGGAAATTTTTTTATCGAAATAGCGATAAGATAAAGGGGTAAAACTGCAAATAAGGTGACCGCTAGCCAAATCAGCAAGAGAGTAAAGCTAGAGGATGTATTGTTAACTGAGCCGTCTGCACCAAAGTGAATGGCTACTTGTTCGGGAGAGACTGCATAGCCGCCAATAAAACAAGCTATGCTTACAAAAAGGCTCACCCAAAAAATAAGTTTGGTTTTTTCTAGCTTGGTTGGTTTTAGCATACTTTGTTTTAACTTAACTTGTTTTAACTTATCTTGTTATACCTTCGCCCGGTGCATGCTGCAAATTCCTTTTTAAACATTTGTTAAAAGCGAGTCGGCGCGATGCGCAATGCTTAATCACCACCATTCACTCCGTAAGGCCATCGATTTTAAAGAATGATTGGCCGCGTCGGTACAAGCGTCTAAATAGTGAGCTCATTTTTTCATAATCCCTGTCGAATAATTTTACAGATGAGTTTTCACTTGGTCAAAATATCAGATAAGCTATTGAATTAATTGTATTATTTTTAATGGCACGGTTCTTGTTTACGTGAAATTTAAATTCACCACTCATTATTATTAGCACGGAGAAGCATATAATGAAACGTACCACAATCACGCTCGCAGGTTTGTTTGCATCAGCCTTATTTGCAGCAAGCGCAAACGCAGCGTTACTTTTTCAAGGTTCAAGTTTTAACACCACAGAGGTTCCTCTTACAGTTGCAGAGGCTCGCGCAGCGTGGGAAGCTGAGCTCTTTTCTTTTGATATCGACGATTTAGATAATATCAGTGGCGGCAGTCCTATCACATCAGCTTTCGGCAACGTTTATTCTGATACTGGCAATGGAAGTTCAATTACAGCCGACTCAGATCGAATTCGTGGGTCAAGAGGCGGCGCGCCGCTCATCCAATTTGATGTGGTTTTTCCTGCACCCGTAAATGCGGTTGGATTTGACGTATTAGACAATGACGGCGGCGAGATGAGCCTCACATTAACCGACGCACTTACCTTAGAAGAGACAACATTTAACTTCACATCTGTTGCCGGTTCTGGGCGTACAGAGTTCTTTGGCGTTATCTTTGCTCCAACAACGTTTATTTCGTCTTTACGTGTGGGCGGTACGGATCCAGGCGGTATTACTAGATGGGATAACTTTACTACTGGTGTAAGCCAAGCGGCGGTTGACGCAGTTAGCGCTCCAGGTGTGTTTTCGCTGTTCGGCCTAGCGCTAGTTGCGTTTGGTTTAAGAAAAATGCGCAAATAATTGTCATTCGATATCATCAAAAGCCCGGTAGTCACCGGGCTTTTTTGTATGCTAAAAAGGCTTAAGAACGGCCAGAATAACTATTGCTAATAAGGCAAGTACTGGTGCTTCATTTAGAAAGCGATAAAATTTAGGGCTGTGAGTATTCGCGTCGCGAGCAAACACTTTTACTAGGTGCCATAGATACATATGGTAGACATAAAATAGCGCAACAATGCTGAGCTTTGCGTGCAGCCATCCGCTAGCTTTGAGCCAGTCAGTCCCGTATATATACATTATAATGGCGCCTAGAATTAACGTTAGCAGGGCAAACGGCGTGATAAAAAGCCAGAGTCTGCGCTCCATGACCTTAAATTGGTCTTTTACGGCTTGTACCTCAGTATCGGCGTGATAAACAAATAAACGAGGCAAGTAAAATATGCCCGCCATCCATGCAATCATAAAAAATACGTGAAAGGCCTTAAGCCAGAGTATGCTCACTGTTTTCTCCAGTAAAAAATGTCAATTAATGTTGCTGACGCTGCATGTAATTATGCACCATATTCCACGTGATCACGCCGCATATTTCTTTGCCGTCTAATCCACTAATAATCACCGCCCCTTGACGACGAGTTTGCAAGGCGTCGTATACATCGGCAAGGGTATGCTGCTGACTGAGCACTTGAGTGTCTTGCATGCTTAAGGCGCTTTCATTCTCTTGTAAACTCACGTTTAGCTCAACAATTTGACAAGATGAAAGATGATCAGAGGTCTGATTTATTAGCGTTTGCTCGGGATGCTCTTGAAGATGGTCATAAAGCGCTTTGTCGGCGGCAAACTTAAACACCTTTATATCGGTTTTCATCATTGCCATTACGCCAGTTTGTTGAAGTACATCTCTTATCACTGAAGTGGTATAGGGCAATCCTTGGTACTCAAGCTGCTGGATAAACACCGACCTGTTATTGCACATTTGTTTGGCGGTAACGTAGGCGCTCACAATCACAATAATAGAAGGCAAAACTGCTTGAGGGCTGGCCGCAAGCTCCATTGCGGCGGTCAAGGCAGCCATGGGCGCATGCAGCACTGAGGCTAAAAAACCGGCTAAGCCCAGCAGGGCGTAGGTTGTCGTCATGTCTTGTTCCATCAAAGGCATAATAGGCTGCATGAGCTGCATAAGTAATAAGCCAAGCAACATACCAATCACCATAACCGCACCGATAATGCCGCCGGGCACGCCTAATCCAATGGCAACTATCGCCAGCGCAAATTTGACGAAAAGCAAGAGCATCAGCCCCTGCATTGTAAATTCGCTATTGATAAAATGGTATACGTTTATAAATTCAGCGCCCATGGCTTGAGGCATAGAATACCCAGCTATGCCGGTGACGAACGCCGCAATGAATAATCGGCCCATCATGTTAACCGGCCTAAACAAGCGCATGAGCCACATTAACTGACGGTTAAATTGAGATGCCGCGACGCCAATAACAATACCCATAAGTACTAAAAAGGGAAGTTGCTGTACCGGTACAGGCGTAAAGCTTAAAAAACTCAGTTCACTTACATCGCCAAAAACGGCGCGGGTTAATACCGACCCACACGCGGCCGAAAGCATGACCGGAATAAAAATATGCACTTTGTATTCGCGTAACACAACTTCCATTACGAAAATTACGGCGGCCAGAGGCGTATTAAAAGCCGCTGATATACCTGCTGCGATACCGCATCCGGCGAGTATACGCAGGCTGTTAAAGGGGGCACTGAGCCAATGGCCTACGAGATGACTGGCCCACGCGGCCAAATGAACGGTGGGTCCTTCTTTGCCCACAACAAAGCCGCTGGCGAGGGCGAATAAACCGCCAAAAAACTGGTTGATGGTGGTGCGCATGGGAATGTGCCCATAGAACTGCTTTACCCTGTGAATAACAAAGGGAATGCCCATCCGGTAGTGTTTAAATCCGGTGAGTTTTGCTACGACAATAATGAAACAAACCGCGACTATAGGAAGCGCTAGACGGTATTCAGGTACAAGGGCTGCATAATTGCCAATTCCGTCGAGCATAAACACGTGCGATAATGACAACAGCCAGCGAAAGAGAATAATCACAAAGGCGGATATTAGCCCACCCGCCAGCCCCACAAGGCAAAGCTGCACGGACGTACTCGGTTGTGATAGCGCCAGCCGGAGAGATTGTAGTGACATGGCTCATCTCTTATAAAACGTTGATTTATCGTAACATAAGCAAAAACCAAAGGAGAGATTTTTGATGTCGGATGACAAATCAAAAAGCTCACAAGCAAAAAAACCTCGCACCTCAAAGCCGCGCGGAAAGAGTACGGGCGCGAAAAAAAACCACACGACCAAAGGCGCTACTAAGCCCGCAGCCAAGCCACCAGCGAAGCCCGCAGCCAAGCCCGCGGCCAAGTCGACTAAGCCCCCAGCAAAACCCGCTGCTAAAAATGAAGCCAAGCCCGCAGATAAACCCGAAGATAAACCCGTCACCAAGCCCGAAGCGTCTAAATCGCCCGCAAAACCGGAAAGAAAAAAAGCGTCGAATAAAAAAACTGCCACACCGGCGCAACCAGCGCCAGCACAAAGTAAAAATGTGCCTGCTACGGCTACTTCAATACAAAAATCGCCAGAGAGTGCGTCGGCCACGCCTAATAAGCCAGCGCCTTCCGGCAGACGACTGAATTTTGTAAAAGATTATGGCCTCATGCTTGGTGCCCTCGGCATTTGTTTTTATTTGGGGTTTGCGAGCGCAACTTGGTATGACAAAACGCAATCGAGCGAACTTAATGCAATGAAGCAATCCATTGCCAACCTTACTCAAGAGAACCAAACGCTCCATTCGCGAATGAACACGATGGAAATTGAACTGGATGTTGCAAAGTTAGCTAATGAACAACATCAAAAGCGTTTGTTAGCGCTCAATGCCCAAGAAAATACGCTAAAAGAACAGCTCGGATTTTATCAACGCATTATGGCGCCCGAATTGAGCCAAGACGGCTTTATGATTGAGGGCATAGAAGTGCTCGATACCACCAATGTGCGTGAATACACCTTGAATTTCGTCATGTTACAACGCGAAAAACTTAAAGGAGTGATTAAAGGCAACTTGCAAATAAGCTTGAGTGGCACAAAAGATGACACCGCAGTGCGTTATAATTTATCGGATTTGGCATCAATGAGTGCAGACAAACTTTCTTATAGTTTTAAATACTTTGAGGTAGTAAGCATAAACTTTACGTTGCCGGAGGACTTTTTACCGCAAGCACTTGAAATTGAAACCAGTGTGTATAGATATAAAACGAAGCAGGGCGATTATAGCACCTCGATTCTATGGCAAGACGCCTATAATGAGTGAATACTTGATTAAACTACTCAGGTACTAGATAATCGCGCCATTATGTATCATGCCTAATGAACGAGTTTGGAGAAGTGCATGTCAGTTGAAACAGCGATGCCGATTGAATTTTCAGACGCAGCCGCGAAAAAGGTCGCCTCTTTAGTCGCTGAGGAAGAAAACCCCAATTTAAAGCTACGAGTCTATGTCACTGGTGGCGGTTGCTCAGGCTTTCAATACGGTTTTACCTTCGATGAAAAGGTAAACGAAGGCGATATGACAATTGAAAAAGAGAGCGTAGCACTAGTCGTTGACCCTATGAGCCTGCAGTATTTGGTAGGCGGAATTGTTGATTATACTGAGGGTTTAGAGGGCTCCCGCTTTTTGGTGAATAATCCTAACGCAACCACAACATGCGGGTGTGGCGCGTCATTTAGTATTTAATTCTGATTTGATCATTAATTGTTTAAGTCAATAAAGTAAACATTGCGAGTACATCGATGATGAAACTATACGGCTCAAAGCCATCTCCCTACGTC
The DNA here is from genome assembly GCF_042652645.1 of Glaciecola siphonariae. Classification (NCBI taxonomy): domain Bacteria; kingdom Pseudomonadati; phylum Pseudomonadota; class Gammaproteobacteria; order Alteromonadales; family Alteromonadaceae; genus Glaciecola; species Glaciecola siphonariae. The sequence continues at coordinate 202,294 of NZ_JBHSGU010000005.1, read as the reverse complement.
CGCAGACTTCGTATGCTAATGGCAAAGTTGGATTTTGAGTTTGTTGTTGTAGATGTGTACGCACCCGCCGACAGAGCGATGCTCGTAAAGCACAATCCTACGCTTAAAATCCCGATGCTTGATGACAACGGTCAGATTGTGCTCGATTCAGGGGTTATTTATCAATATTTAGCCAGCAAAGGGCAGGCTGATGCTCTGTCAGTTGCACAACAAAATCATTTAAGCGCGATTGAAGCGGCGACCGACTCGTTTGTGAACTTATTTTTGTTGAAACGTTCAAACGTAGATACCGACCAAGATGCGCTTTATTTTCGCTTGCAGCGAGAGCGTATAGCGGCGGTGTTCGATAGTTTGGAAAGTGCCATAGAGTCAAAGGACTTTGCGCGCTGGGATTTTTTAACCATGACTTTGTTTGCGCTGCTTGACTGGATCATTTATCGCGAGCTTTACAAGATGGACAACTATCCTAAGCTTTGTGCATTTGTTGACCGCTACGCTAGACATGAAGATGTTATAAGTACTGACCCTCGCTAGGTTGAACTCGCTAGGTTGAAAAATGCACCTCTGCACGCAGCGCGATACCAAAGGAGGTTCTAAAATCTTCCTCTCGCAGCCATACGATAAATGGCTCAATTTCAAGGTATAACCACTCTCGTAGGATTCTGCGCTTGTAGCGAGCGCTCACCAACATGCTTTCTTTTCGGTATACTGGGCGGCTTAGGCCATCAATCATCGCGGTAAATAAATAGCTGGTGTCATTTTTGCCTAAGACTAAATACCGGGCTTCATGCCGCCAGTACCAGTCCTCTCGATTGTCTCGATACTGAAAGCTATTGGTTAGTTCAAAAGCGGTGTTTGGGCTTATTTGCGTGCTAACAACCCCGTCTACTTCAAAGCCAAATTTATCGCCCGAGTAATAGTTTGCCTCAGCGTAATAATAAAATTTTGTGGCATCGCTAATGCTGATTTCATTGTTGTAGCGAGCGCGCGTATATAGCTGACTGCCCCTACCAAAACCTATGCGGTATGAAAGATGGTCTTCTTTGTTTTTCTTAAACTGCAAAGCCACCACCGCACGATCGTTTGCGCTTAGGTCACTGTTTTGCGCCGCTTTGATATCTTGCTGATTGATATTGTCTTCTTCATCTGACAGTAAAAGTTCTACTCTGTCTTTTAAACCAGGCAGTTTTGCGCGAATGCGAAAGCGCAAATCAAACTCGCTTAAATCGCCACTGCGCGGCTCCCAACCAAAGCGCAAGCGCCCGCTGGTGGTCGCAACACTTGGGTCGCTGCGGCTATGCAAAAACCAGCTATTAATAGTATTGGCAGTAGAATCTACCCCATAATTAAGATAACAATATGCATCGTCTAACCATGCTTTTTCAGTGCAGTACCGATAGCGAGACTCAAAAGTGGCTGAGTTGGTTCTTGGCGCAGGCGGCGCGGTCTCATCATCGGTAAGCCAAGGCGGTTGAGGTTCGTCTTGCGCGACTTGAGTAACACTTTCTTTTGAAACAAGTGCATCAGTTGAAACAGGTACATCCGTTGAAACAAGTTCAGTCGACTGTGCTGGCTCCGCGTTTACGTATGGCCCAAGCAACAGCATTGTAATGCCAGCACTGTAAAGTACTGCCATGGTGAAGCAAACCTTGAAATCACGTGACGTGGATGTCTTCATTGTAATTGGTTTATACCTACTGCGCCTTGTTTGTTGTTGCGTGTCTGTCGCTCTGTATTCGTTGTTCTATCTCAGTCGCTCTTTATCTGCCCTTTTGTTTCTGTAAAAGCGCTTCTAATGCTAATGGCTAACAGATGTTAATTGGCGCTTATACTTTCGCTAATACTTTCGCTTAAACATTACGCTCAACTCTCAAGCCTTCTGTTACAAAACACACCGCAAATTTTTATGATGCATGAGCTTATCCAATGATATACTCAGACATCAGTATACAATACGACCATATAAATCGAACATTTACAATTTATTGACATCTATATCAGGTAGATAAGTCAGATGAATATGCGCAAAAGGAAATCTCATGGGAATTAGTATTTGGCAAATTGGAATTATTTTGTTGATAGTGGTGTTGCTTTTTGGAACCAAAAAGCTACGAAACGTAGGCGGTGATTTAGGCTCAGCGCTAAAAGGTTTCAAAAATGCCATGAATGATGACGCCGACAAGAAAGACGCCGATGCAAAAGATGCCGACTTTCAAGCCGTTGAAAACAAGAAAGATGATGCTGCTGTTGCTTCAAATGTGCAGTCTTCAGTCAAAGACAACGATAAGGTTGCTTCAAAAGACTAACGCTTATGTTTGATATCGGGTTTTGGGAAATTTTGCTCATAGGGATAATCGCTTTGTTAGTGATTGGCCCTGAGCGCTTGCCGTCATTTATTCGGTCAACCGCCGATACCATTAAGTCTATAAAAAGCGTGGCTAACGGTTTTAAAGAAGAGGTGTCACAGCAGTTGAAAACCCATGAGCTTCATGAAAACCTAAAAAAAGCAGAGCAAATGGGGATGGAAAATATTGGTGGCGATATCAAAAAGAGTGTAGACGAGTTAAGGGCAGCGGCGGAGTCTGTGCAGCAACCTTATAAAACACCGTCGAACACCATTTCATCGACATCCAAGGCTCCATCATCTGGAACATCAGCATCTGAAACACCAGCATCTGAAGCACCAGCATCGACAGCTCAGGCACCTGAAGAGCAGGACACCGACCTTAGTATGCAAAGCGGTACCGATGACGGTAAAAAACAGTCATCGGTGTTGAGCGATACAAGCACTCCTTCCTCAGATAAAGACAAATAGTATGGCCGAACAGAGCAGTTTTATTTCCCATTTAATAGAGCTTCGCACACGAATTTTGCGTGCTTTAATGGCGGTGTTATTTGTGTTTTTATGTTTGTTTTATTTTGCACAAGACCTCTACGCCTATTTAGCACAGCCTTTGGTTGCCAGTATGCCTGTAGGCGCGAGCATGATTGCAACAGACGTTGCCTCACCATTTTTAGCCCCTTTTAAATTAACCCTAGTGCTGTCATTTTTTATCGCAATTCCGGTGGTCTTGTATCAAGTGTGGGGATTTGTAGCGCCTGGCCTTTATAAAAATGAAAAGAAAATGGTTGCACCGCTTCTGGTTAGCAGCACGCTTTTATTCTACTCAGGCATGGCCTTCGCTTATTATGTGGTGTTTCCGCTGGCGTTTATGTTTTTCAACAGCGTCGCACCCGACGGCGTGCTCATAAGCACCGATATATCGAGCTATCTCAATTTTGTTTTAAAGTTATTTTTTGCCTTTGGCGTGGCCTTTGAAATTCCAGTAGCAATTATTTTAATGTGCTGGACCGGTGTTACTACACCCGATAATTTGCGCAAAAAGCGACCCTATGTGGTGGTGGGCGTTTTTGTAGTCGGCATGTTGCTAACGCCTCCCGATGTTATTTCGCAAACCTTATTAGCCTTGCCGATGTGGTTACTCTTTGAGATTGGCGTGATAATAGGTAGCCTCTATACTAAAAAGCGCGCAGAACAAGAACAGCAAGCGGAGTCAGAACAATGAAAAAAACATGCGTACAAGTATTGTTAGTTGTTGGGGGCTTGCTGCCTTTGAATCTCCAAGCGCAGTCGATTGAAGACGCCAGAAAATGCACCACGATTGAAAATGACAGTGTCCGGCTAGCGTGTTTTGATAATTTTTTCCACAGCGATTCGCTTAGCAGCGCTAAAACAAAAGCAGCATCAGGTTTAGCACCTGCGAATCAGACACCTGAAATGACGGTAGCGCCGCCAACCTTTAACGAGACTGCTCAAGCAAGCGCGCCCTCGCCGGTCTCGCTGCCATTGCAAACAACTGCGCCCTCGCAAACAAGCACGCCTCAAATACCTGCAACATCAAATACACCACTTGCCGCGCCTGATGTCAGCAAGCAAGTTGCTCAAGCGCCCAGCAGCAAGGCCGATTTAATCGACCAATTTGGCGCAGAGGACCTGCAGCGTGAAGCACCGCAGCAAGCGCGATTAGACCGAATCGACAGCGTAATTGACGATATCAGTGAGAATAATCGAGGCATTCGCACCTTCACCTTGGCCAATGGGCATAAATGGCGAGAAACGGAAAGCAGCCGTTTGCGTTTGAAAAAAGGCATGGCAATTTATGTTGAAAAGGGCGCGCTGTCGGCTTACTTCTTAGGAAAAGAGAGCAGCAATCGCCGTGTGCGAGTAAAAAGAGTTCAGTAGATGCCTTGGTTTGACGTTGGCGTCAATTTGCTAGACCCGCGTTTTGACTTAGCGCAGGTTCTGCAAGAGGCGGCCGATGCTGAGGTTCACGATATCTTAGTTATTTCGAGCGATATCGATGAGTCTGAAAAGGCCCTCGCCTTATTGACTCAACATCGGCCGCCGAATAATTCAACAGCCGCTAACCCATTTTCTAAGCTTCCTCAACTGCACGCCACTGCCGGTGTCCATCCTCATTATGCAGATTCAGCAGATGCTTATTCATGGGCTAAACTTCGGGCTATTTTGGCCGATAATCAAATAAGTGCAGTGGGCGAGTGTGGATTAGACTTTAATCGGAATTTCTCAAGCCAAAGCAATCAGATTGCGGCCTTTGATACTCAACTGCAGTTAGCGCGTGAATTTCAATTAGGTGTATACCTGCACGAGCGCGATGCATTTGAACAACAGTGCAAGATGCTGCGCAAGGTTTACCAAGATTTACCGTTTTTGGTGGCGCATTGTTTTACGGGAAATGAGCAGCAGATGCTGCAATATTTAGATTTTGGCTGTTATGTGGGCGTCACAGGGTGGATTTGTGATAACGCCCGAGGCGCCGATTTACAACAAGCGGTGAGGTCGCTGCCACTTAATCGACTGCTGCTTGAAACCGACGCACCGTATTTGTTTCCTAAAACGCTTCGCCCGCGTGCGAAACAAAACGCACCTAAATATATAAGTGCCATTGCCGAGAAAGTGGCCGAGATAAAACAGATAGACGTAGAAGAGGTGGCGGCAGCGGCTTACAGCAATGCCAAGGCTTTATTTTCACGTGGGGCGCATCAAAGCGCCTATAAAGACTTTTACTAAAGGAAGTTAATGCAGTCAAATCAAGTGATGCCAAGAGATAGGAGCTATTGGATAGCGGCGATTGTGTCGTTGTTCGTGCTTGGGCTATTAGCACTTACTGTCTCGTTGACTTCAAAAATAGAAGAAAAAAGTCTGCCCTTTGATGCGCGGTATTTTGTTGAGCAACCCGCTGCAGGACTCGAATCACTCAATGAGCAGTCGGTGTTAGCGCTAGATGACAATCTCTGGCAAAGCTTTGAAAAAGAAAATTTAGGCCTCTCTGAGCGTGTTCACTGGATAAAACTGCAAACCGAAACCTTATTAGTCGACGAACAGTACTTATTTGAACTTAACTACGGCCTGTTAGATAACGCAGACGTTTGGGTTTACGCTCATCACATGAGTGAGGATGGCAGCGCTCGGTATGAACAAATCGCGACCTATTCAGTTGGTGATACACAGTCTTTTTATTTTCGTCCTATTCAGCACGAGCAGTTTTTGTTCCCAGTTTATGCTGAAACCACTCACGTTACATTATTACTGAAGCTTTATGGCGAAGGGCCAATAAAAGCGCCCTTGAGGCTGTGGGAAAAATCAGATTTTATTGAATACAGCGGCTCGCACAAACTGTTTATGGGCTTGTTTTTTGGCTACATGATTGCCATGGCCTTGAGCAACTTATTTATTTACGCGACAACGCGCAACCCCATTTTTGCCGTTTATACCGCCTATGTGCTGAGCATCGGCATGGTGGCTGTGACGCTGCACGGTATGGGGTTCCGCTATCTTTGGCCTGATAACATTTGGTTTCAGGAGCGCGCTATTGCATTTTTTGCGTGTTCGACGCTCATTCTCATTATCACTTTTTCGATTCAGGTCTTGGATTTAAAAAACAACAGCATACGCGCGTTTAAATTGCTCAAATTAGTGCGATATGTGTTTTATGCACTATTTGTAGCTAGCTTTGTGATGCCGTATTCACTGCTCTTAACGAGCGTATTGGTCATGATTGCCTGCACCACACCGGTCATTTTAGTTTCAAGTTTATCATTGGCGATAAAGGGCAATTTGATTGCGCGCTATTTTTCAGGTGCGTGGGCCGCTTTGCTGATGTCGGGTATTGCGCTGGCCTTCGAAAATTTTGGCCTTTACGAACTGCCCATGGACTCGAGCTATTTGCTCATGGTTGGCGCTATTACCGAAACGCTATTGCTTGCACTTGCCTTGGCCATCAGTTTCAGCACTCAATATAAAGAAGCCGAAGAGGCAAGAGCCCTTGCCGTTGAAAACGAGCGCCAAGCGATGGCGGCCAAAGACGAGCTACTGCAAGTGCAGCAAGAAAGTCAGCAGGCCTTAGAATACAGTGTTGAGGAGCGCACGCTTGAACTTGAAATTGCGATGCGAGAACTCTCGGAGGTTAATCAAGAGCTTGAACGCTTAAGCGCCATTGACCCGCTCACCGGATTAATGAATCGACGTTATTTCGACAAACGTTTATTGGCCGAAACGCGCCGCAGTCGCCGCGAGCAGCGCATCTTGAGCTTAGCCATGCTAGACATCGATTTTTTCAAAAAAATTAATGATGAGCATGGCCACTTGGCCGGCGATGAGTGCCTTAAAGTATTTGCTAGCACCTTACAAGAAAACATAAAGCGCCCCTCAGATATAATCTGTCGTTACGGTGGCGAAGAATTTGTGGTTATTCTGCCTGCTACCGATTTAGAGGGTGCGCATAAACTGATGGAAAGAGTCAGGTCCGCACTTGAACAAACATCGGTAAACTTTGAGGGTAAGCGCATCTCGATGACGGTGAGCATTGGCTTAAGCTCAAAAGTCATGTCGAACGATGACGAGCAAGCCGCGCTGCTAGCCTTTGCCGATAAATTGCTTTATCAGGCAAAAGAGTCGGGACGTAATCAAGTGATCGCGCAAGCTTACTCAGCATGATAGTGGGTACGCGAAGCACTCAAAAGCTTGCCCAGCAAAGCGAGCATGGTAGCACTCAAGATAACGCTCATCTGCAAAGTGAGGCGCCCTACAGTATTCTAGCCTCAGTGCGCCAGCAGCCGCTCATTACAGCATTTCTTGCTTTGTCGCTTACCTTATTAATTTACGTTTGCGTGCAGTTGGGTATTGCTCAGACTGCGACTCGAGATATTGGTGCGCGCTCGTTTTTAGTTGAATCAAACGTAGCAAGCAGTGGCGGTAAGATGACGATTGAGCAGGTACTTGCGCTCTCGCCATCTGCTTGGCGGTCAGCCGACAAACTTAATTTTGGCAATACTACCGATGCGCATTGGATAAAAGCACGACTTAAAAACAACGATGGGGTAAATCGCAGGCTGCTATTGATGGACGATATTTTGCTAGACGAAGTGGAGCTTTGGATAGTAGACGAGCAACAAAATATCCTTGAATATGCACAATTTGGTGACACTCAGCCTTTTTATTATCGTCCCATTGCATCTGCTTCCTTTTTATTAGAGATACCTTCGGCAGACGGTGAACTCACCGTTATAGCGCGGGCGCAAACCTCAATCGCGCTTAACCTCAATTTTGATATTTGGGACAGCGCTCTATACCTAGAACATATGAGCAATCTCACGCTATTCCATGGTCTTATTTTTGGCTATATTTTTGCGTTAATCTGCTACTCATTGCTTATGTTTGCTACCTCAAATAACACTGAATATGTATATTATGCGGGTTATTTGCTGGCGTTTGGTTTGCACCTCGCCGCAGTGACCGGGCATGGCTTTCATTATTTATGGCCGTCTTCAGTTTATCTGCAGCAAACAATAAGCACACTGTCGATTAACGTTGTGACGTTGTGCTTATTTTTGTTTACGCAAAAAGTACTTCACCTTAAGCACAGCAATATCCTTGCCGCCCGTCTGCTTAAATGGCAAATATGGCTATATGCGGTCTTTGTTGGTTTAGGCATATTTTTCCCTAGCGCTGCATTGGTGAAGGTAAGTGTGCTGTCATTAGCGCTTTTTAGCAGCACGTCGATAGTGATTTGTTTAATGAGCCGTTCGCATGGCAAAGCCAGAGCAAATTTTTTTGCGCTGGTATGGGGCGTGCTGAGCATGTCGGTTTTTTTATCGGCCTTAGCGCGCTTTGGTCTTTTACCCGTGCGCGTAGAGCCCATTTTTATTTTAATTATCGCCTTCGCGCTAGAGACGCTGCTCATTGGAACGGCGCTCATCAATATGTATCGTCGAAACAAATACCATGCGCGCAAAGACAAAGAGCTAGCGCTTGCCAAAGAGCGCGATATGCTGATGGCCAAAGACGAACTAATTCAGACACAGCGCGATGCACAAGCGCGCCTTGAGAAACAAGTACAGGCACAAACTGCACAGCTTGAAAGCGCCCTTGGCGAGCTGTCTAAAACCAGTGCCGAGTTGAAACAAATGCGCAACGTTGACGGCTTAACTGGCTTGCCGAATCGTTATCTTTTTGATGAGCATTTGAGCGAGGTTACAGCGCAGTGTATTCAATCGCAATCGGTGCTAGGCATTGCTGCGCTCGATTTAGACCATTTTAAACACATCAACGATGCTTATGGCCATTTGGGTGGCGATCATGTGCTCAAAGCTTTTGCACAGATGCTTGGCAGCCTTGCGCAGCAGCATGACTTATTTGTTTGCCGCTTTGGCGGTGAAGAGTTTATTGCGGTAGGCAATAACAAAAGCTTAGATGACATGACCGCTATTATGGAAGGTGTTAGACTAGCCTTAGAGCAAAACATAATTGAATTTCAAGGTCAGCAAATTGCGTGCACGGTAAGTATAGGGCTTGTAGCCAAAGTCCCCGAGCAGCTTGATGACCACAAAACTATGCTCGCCCACGCCGACAACTTGCTGTATCGAGCCAAGCAACAGGGCCGAAATCTGGTGGTAGGTGAAGGCGAGGCATAAAGTCTATTTAAAGGATGCCCATGTTTCCACATACCCGTCTTCGTCGCTTGCGACGTACCTCTGCGCTTCGTGCTCTGGTATCAGAAAATCATCTGAAGTGCAGCGACTTAATCTTTCCTATGTTTGTGTTACCCGGTGAAGGTCAGCGTCAGGCTATTGATTCTATGCCGGGCATTTATCGAATGAGCATAGACTTATTGCTTGAAGAAGTTGCTCAGTGTTTAGCACTTGGCATTAGCAGCTTTGCTATATTTCCGGTAACTCCTCAAGAGCAAAAGTGCTTAAGCGCGAAAGAAGCATTCAATCCTAATGGTATTGCGCAGCAGGCGACCCGCGCATTAAAAGAAAAATTTGGTGACACGGTAGTGGTCATTACCGATGTCGCTCTTGACCCTTTTACTGTGCATGGTCAAGACGGCATTATCGATGACGCTGGCTATGTGATGAATGACCAAACCACAGAAGTACTGATTCGACAGGCACTTTCGCATGCAGAAGCTGGCGCAGATGTAGTGGCACCCTCAGATATGATGGATGGGCGCATTGGTGCTATACGCTTTGCACTCGAAAACGAAGGGTTTGAAAGTACATGCATCATGGCCTACGCCGCCAAATATGCATCTAATTATTACGGCCCATTTAGAGACGCAGTGGGCTCGGCGGCCAACATTAAAGGTGGCGATAAAAAAACCTATCAGATGGACCCAGCTAATAGCAATGAGGCGCTTATGGAAATTAGCCTTGACCTAGAGGAGGGTGCCGACATGGTGATGGTTAAGCCCGGCATGCCGTATTTAGATATTGTGCAGCGTTGCAAATCAGAGCTTAAAGCGCCGACCTTTGCGTATCAGGTAAGCGGCGAGTATGCCATGCATCAGGCTGCATTTGAAAAGGGTTACCTCAATCGAGAATCGGTTATTTTAGAATCGCTATTAGCCTTCAAACGCGCCGGGGCCGACGGAATTTTAACCTACTTTGCCAAGCAAGCGGCAGAGCTGCTGCATCAAAAAAGCAGTTAAAGCGCAATTTGAATATTGTCTATCAGCCGCGTTTTGCCTAAGAACGCGGCGGCTAATATCACAATATTTTGGTCTTCGTGTCCTGGTTGAAGCAAGCTATCGCTTGCCCTCACTTCAATATAGTCGGGTTTTAGACCTGCTTGTGTAAGTTCGTCTTTAGCCTCACTAATCAGCACTGAAAAGTCGCGTCTGCCCTGTTTAATTTGCGACGCCATATCGCTAATCGTAGCGTACAGAGTAGGCGCTAACTTACGCTGTTGCTCGCTTAAATAATGGTTGCGAGAACTCATTGCAAGGCCGTCGGGTTCGCGCATGGTAGGTACGCCGTGAATGCTTAAATTCATCGATAAGTCGGTGACCATGGCCTTGATCACCTGCAATTGCTGAAAGTCCTTTTCACCAAAATAAGCCTGATTAGGCTGTACCATATTAAATAATTTGCACACGATTGTGGCTACGCCGCGAAAATGCCCAGGGCGACTGGCACCACAAATCATATACGACAAGCCAGGTACCTCTACAAAGGTCTGCTGCTCCAAACCGCGAGAGTAAATATCCTCGGCTCGGGGGGTAAATAAAATATCTACGCCGAGCGCTTCGAGCGCCGCTTTATCTTGTTCAAAGGTGCGCGGGTAAGCGTCGAGGTCTTCGTCAGGTCCAAACTGCAGCGGGTTGACAAATATCGATACAACAATTTTGGTCGCCGATTTTTTGGCTTCACTCACCAGTTTCAAATGCCCTTGATGTAAGTTTCCCATGGTAGGCACAAAAGCGATGACTTCTTTTGCATTTTGCCACGAGCGGCGGGTTTCGCGTAAATCGCTAATGCTGCTAACAACCTGCATACTAATTAAATCCGTGTTCACTACTAGGGAATAGGCCAGCTTTTACTTCGGCGATATAGCTGGCAACTGCGCCTCGGATATCACCGGTTTCGCTTAAGTAATTTTTGCTGAATTTGGGCATGTAGTTTGCGCTAATGCCCAGCATGTCATGCATTACAAGGATTTGGCCGTCTGTATCTACGCCAGCGCCTATGCCAATTACCGGAATGCTCAACGTCTCGCTGATGCGTTTTGCCAGCGACGAGGGGACACATTCAAGCACCAACATTTGAACGCCGGCTTGTTCGAGGGCTTTAGCATCTGCTAACAACCTATTTGCCTGTTCATCGCTGCGCCCTTGTACTTTAAATCCGCCAAGCACATTGACCGATTGCGGAGTCAAGCCGAGGTGTCCGCATACCGGCACCGAGCGCTGCACAAGACCGCTTATGGTATCAAGCAGCCAATCACCGCCCTCTAATTTGACCATGCTGGCGCCTGCACGCATCAGCACAGCGGCTTGAGAGTAAGCCTGTTGGGCAGAGGCGTAGCTCATAAAGGGCATGTCGGCGACCACAAAGGCACGCGATACGCCGTTAGCGACGCATTTGGTATGATAGGCGATTTCGTCAATACTCACGCCTAAGGTGCTGTCCTCGCCCTTTAAGACCATGCCCAGTGAATCGCCAATTAATAGCACGTCAACGTTTTGCTCATCGAATAGCTTTGCGAAACTGGCGTCATAGGCGGTCAGCGCTGCAATTTTTTCATTGTCGGCTTTCATTTTCAGCAAGCTCGACACCGTCACTTTTTTCATGTTCAGCCCTTTTACTTATCGATACGCATTTATACTAGGCCGCGATGCTGGCAAAGTCGACAGCACCGGGGAGGCGCTTAAGGCCAACTAAATTGCATTTACTTACCCATGTGGCAAGTTTTTGTCCGTCTTGCATAATCAAATCAGGCGCAATTTCAAATAATGGCACCAAAACAAACTCGCGCTGCGACATGCCGTAGTGCGGCAATATTAAACGTTCGCTTTGCAGCCTTAGTTCATTAAACATCAACATGTCTAAGTCGAGCGTACGCGGACCCCATTTTTCTCCTATGCGCTCACGGCCATGGTTTTGCTCAATGTCTTGCAAAATATCCAGTAGCTCTAGTGGTGCCAGTGAAGTGGTTAAGCGGCAAACTGCATTAACATAGTCGGGCTGATCTTTCGGGCCCATAGGGGCGCTCTGATACAAATGAGAACAGCGCTGCACACAAATTTGGTGATGCGCATGCAGTTCAACCAGTGCTTGTTTGATTTGTTCACTCGGAGAGGCGAGGTTGCTACCAAGCCCTATGTATGCGCTATCTGACATCATGCTTTTGGCTTCTTACGTTTTCTGCGTCGCGGCGCGCCATTATGGTTTGCACCTAAGGCTTTAACCATGGTAGTACGCTGTTCGGGACTTGCCTCTTGAAAATCTGTCCACCACTGTGCAAGTTCAAGTAAATCACCGCCCTCTATCTGACCTCTAAGGAGCAAAAAGTCGTATGCGGCTCTAAAGCGAGGGTGGGTCAGTAACTGAAAGGGGCGCTTACCAAATCTTTTTTGCAGACGGCTTTGCAAAACCCAAATTTCCCGCACCGGGATGCTAAAACGCTTGGGCACCATAATACGCTGCACTTGTCGGTGTATTACTTCGGCGCTGGCAATGTTGGTTGCGTCGTGATGCGACATTTGCGTATCAAACATGAGCTGCTGCGTGCGCTCTTCCATGGGATACCAAAGCACCGTGGCATATAAAAAGGCTGGCGTAATGCGCTGTCCGCTGGCCAGTCGTTCGTCGGTGTTTTTCAGCATCTTGGTAATGAGTTGATACTCTTTGCCCTTCGGGTCGTTGAGCATGCCATTCAGTGCAGGAAACAGAATATGGAATAGCCCTAATTTTTGCATCAGCAAAAAGGTATCTTCACCCTTGCCCGACAGCAAAAGTTTGCTGACTTCTTCAAATAAACGCGCCGGTGGGATATTGGCCAGCAAATGCGCATGGCTTCGGATGCTTTGCTGCATATCGTCTGGGATAGCCATTGACAGCTTAACGCTGAAGCGCGCGGCTCTGATCATTCTCACAGGGTCTTCTTTGAAGCGGACTTCTGTGTCGCCAATCATCTTAATGTGGCGAGTATTTATGGCCTCTATACCGTCAGCAAAATCTAGAATATTTTCGGTGCTGGCGTCAAAGTACATGGCGTTAAAGGTGAAGTCTCGTCTAGCGGCGTCTTCTTCAATGCTGCCAAAAATGTTGTCGCGCACGAGCTGACCGTCACTATTTTGTTTGGCTAAGCTGTCTTTTGCATCTTCTACGTGATGACCTCTGAACGTAGCCACTTCAATAATCTCACGACCAAAGGTGATATGAGCTAAACGAAATCTGCGTCCTATTAGGCGGCAGTTACGAAAGCAGGCTTTAATTTGCTCAGGGGTGGCGTTGGTGACCACATCAAAGTCTTTTGGGTCTAGCCCTAAAAGTCGGTCTCTCACGCATCCGCCAACGGCGTATGCATCGTAGTTGTGAGCGGTAAGTGTGCGCAGGACTTTTTGCGTATTGGGACTTAAATCACTTAAGCGCATGGTGTGGTCATCGCGTTGTATCACGCTTGCCTCTAGCCTAAGTGCTTGCTCAGAATCGCTACTAGCCATGTTTATGAAATTACCTTATTGAACGCTCTGCGGCGGATTATTTACGCAGTATACGTTATTTGCTTGAAAAGTTAGAATTTCTGTTTGTTTAGGCAACATATTTGGCCGCCAGTTATCAATTGCCCAGCTCACTATTTTACTCACATCGCTTGTGTTTGAAATGGGAGAAAGCTGCTCTGTGCTCATCCCTAAAAACATCAGTGCGCTTTTTAAATTATCGCTTGCCCGGCTTGCGTCAATAGCAGGAGCATGATGCTGTTTAGAGAGCTTTTGCCCAGCTTCACTTACGGCAACCGGAATATGCAGGTAGGTGGGCGGCTGTGCGCCTAAGGCTTTGAACATTTCAATATGTAATACGGTTGTGTCAATAAGGTCTGCGCCTCTTACAATATGCGTAACACCCTGAGCAATATCGTCTGCCACTACTGCCAAATGATAGGCATAAATGCCGTCGGCACGTTTCAGCACCGGGTCTTCGTTTGCCATTCGCGGGTCAACCGTTAAATGACCAAAGTGTAAGTCTTCAAAGCTGCTATTGATGCAAGGGTTTTTCCAGCGTACGGCGTGTTGTTCAAAACTTAGGCCAAGGTCTCTGCAGTGTTGGTCGTAATAAGACGCCCTCGAACGTATATCTTTGCGACTGCAGGCGCAGCCGTAAATGCTGTTGCTGGCCGCTAGAGTGTTGAGTGTATCTTGATATAAGTGATGCCGTTCGCTTTGATAAACAATACATCCATTCGCTTTATGTTTAGTGTTTTCATCTGGCTCACAAGCGCCAGCATCAGCAAGATTGGGGTAAACATCATCGCAATGCATGCCATGGGCGGCCAGAGACTCAATAATGATAGGACTAAATGCACTGTCGATACGAGGTGTATCAATGTCTTCTATTCTAATTAGCCATGTGCCTGAGGCTTGCCTCGCATGAAGAAAGCTAGCAAGCGCACATACTAAAGAGCCAAAATGCAGGGGCCCAGAAGGGGATGGGGCAAACCGACCTATATAAGGCCGATTTGTGTCATTTTTTGTGTTCTTTTGCTCAGTAAGCTCAGCGTCACGCAGCATAAAGTATTTGTTGTGCCGGTGGGCTAACCTTGGAGCTGCTTTTCTTTAATCTCGGCCATGGTTTTACAGTCGATACAAAGGTCGGCTGTAGGGCGAGCTTCAAGTCGCTTAATACCAATCTCGATGCCGCACGAATCACAAAAACCAAAATCGTCTTCTTCAATGCGCTTAAGCGTTTTTTCTATCTTTTTAATGAGCTTTCTTTCACGGTCACGGGTGCGCAGCTCTAAACTAAATTCTTCTTCTTGTGCCGCCCGGTCAACCGGATCAGGAAAGTTCGCGGCTTCGTCTTGCATGTGGTGAACGGTACGATCGACTTCTTTTCTGAGTTGGTCGCGCCATGCAAATAATATCTTCTTAAAATGCCCTAACTGGGCATCGTTCATGTACTCTTCGCCTTTTTTCTCTTCGTAAGGCGACAGCTCAGCTAGTGCGAGCAATCCAATAGATTTAATTTTTTCTGGCATTTGCCATTCTCCTAAGCAAAAACATGTATACCGCTTATGCCGTCCGTTTTGGCACCTGAGTTATCAAACTCATTTTACTACATGTATTGTCCACAAGGCTGTTTGCTTAAAACGCTTATAAAAGTGTTTTAAAACCCAAGCCGACAAAAAATTGAGGACGGTAATATGGTCATTTTTTTGAAAATTGCAATCTTTTTTTGTTAAGAAATTTGAACAGGGTCAGCAATTTCAATGCCCAAAGGCGTCATGTTGCAGGTATATGCCAATATTTGTACGCCATTTTCTTTCGCGTATTCAAGGGCTTCTGCATACTTTGGGTCAATATCGCGGGCAACACTAAAGTGCGTTATGTTTTCGCGTTGTATGCAAAATAACAAAAAGGCCGCATGACCAAGTTGGGCAATTGACGCTAATTGTTCACAGTGTTTGCGCCCACGCAGGGTTTGCGTATCTGGAAAAAAGGCGCAATTGCCTTCGGCGAGGGTAGCCGATTTTACCTCTATGTACGCGTCGGGCGCGCCGTCTTCGGTGAGCAAAAAATCAAGGCGGCTGTCGCCGTGGGTTTGTTCACTTAGTACATTGGCGTAGTGATGAAATTCGGGTATACGCCTTTCTAATAAGGCCGCTTTCACCGCCCGATTCGCATTCGCAGTATTAATGCCAATAAGATTGCCTTGCGCATCTGATGAGTATTCCCAGGTGTGGGCGTATTTACGCTTTGGATTATCGCTCGTGCTGACATAGACCACAGCGCCTGCTTGCGCGCATCCGGTCATGGCCCCAGTGTTTGGACAGTGGGCGGTGATAGTCTCGCCGCTGTCGAGTGTGATATCGGCTAAAAAACGCTTATATCGTTTTATGAGCCGTCCGCGTATTAACGTTGAAGTAAATCGATACATTTGTGTCAGCCCGAGTGTTATGATCTGCGCATCTTGGCAAAGCGCCATATTCTGGAGGAAAGATGTCAACATTTGTAGTAAAACTTAGTAAAGCTGCCCTGCCTGCCCATATACAGGCCGCCACTCCAATAGTTTTTGAAGGGCAAAGCGCAACCATACATATTCCCAATGAAGAACAAAGCAGCGAAGAGCAAGGCCTGCGCACGATATCGATTTGCGCACGGCGACTAACAGCAATGATCACCACAGATGCAAGCTTGCAAGGTGACTGGAGCTTTGAGCAACAGTGGGCTTTTGCGTCGAGTTTTGGCGGTCCCAAATCTAAAGCGCGAGCCATTTGGTGCGACAACAGCGACAGCGCTCAACTTGAAAACACCTATCAAGCGTTTAGTTTTGCGCGCAATATTGTGAACCAGACGCCTGAACAACTCAGTCCTCAGTCGCTTGCTCAACAGGCTAAAGACTGGTTAAGTTCATTGGCACCTGAGCATATTTCAGTGCAAAGCTGGACCGGAAAAGAACTTGCCGATGCTGGTTGGCAAGGTATTTACGAAGTAGGGCGGGGCAGTGAAAGACCGCCAGTACTGCTAGAGATTGATTACAACCCCAGCTCGCAAACCCAAACCGATATAGCCTTAGTGGGTAAAGGCATTACCTTCGACAGCGGTGGCTATAGCATAAAAAGCAGTGAAGGTATGCTCGACATGAAGTGTGACATGGGCGGCGCGGCTACCGTAACAGGTGCACTTGGCTTGGCTATCATGAACGGCGTGAATAAACGTATTAAGCTTTATTTGTGCTGCGCAGAAAACCTGATAAGCGGACACGCTTACAAACTAGGCGATATTATTACCTATAAAAACGGCACTACGGTAGAAATAGTCAATACCGATGCTGAGGGTCGCTTGGTATTGGCCGACGGCTTAATGGCTGCAACCGAGTCAGGTGCCAAGATTATTATTGACGCCGCCACACTCACCGGCGCTGCGGTCATGGCACTTGGCCGTGATTATAACGCAGTATTTAGTATGGATGACGCGCTCAGAGCAGAGTTTTTAACATTAAGTGAGCAAGTTAATGAGCCGCACTGGGCCTTACCCCTTGCGCCAATGCATCGTTACAAATGCCCTTCGCCGTTTGCCGATACGGCTAACAGTCGCCCACAAAAAGGCGGTGGGGGCGGAGGCGCGTCAAACGCAGCAGGATTTTTATCTCGTTTTGTGCGCGACGATGCTAAAGGATGGTTGCATATTGATTTGGCGGCTGCCTACAACAGAGATGGCAGCGAGCTTATGCCAAATGGAGGCACAGGCATTGGCATTAGAAGTATCTGTGCCATGCTGATGAAATAAACGATTGGTGTTTGATATTAGGCTTAATTAGCCTTGATGGTGCATAAGGGCTTGGCGCTGCGATTAAATGCCGCCAAGTCTCTCTGCTAATTCTTTGTATTTTTCAACGTCGGTTCGCTCAAATAAAGGATTGCCATCGGCATCTTTGTCTGCAGACATTAACAAGCTTTCTCGCTCTAGTCGTTGTACACGAACGTCTTGCACAGATAAAAACTCTGCGACTTCTGCAACCGTCATAAGGGCCATACGTAATCTCCGGGGTAAAGTGTGCTCTGGTATAGAATGTAACGACAGTTTTATCCAAAAGATTAGCAAAAAGTCGTTAAAAAATAATATGACAGGATAACTAAGGGCTACCATGACCGATATTTTAGCCGCCGCCACGATGCTTTTTTTAATTATGGACCCACTGGGTAATTTACCCATTTTTATGTCGGTCTTAAAAGGCATAGAGCCTAAACGCAAAACCAAAGTGGTGCTAAGAGAGCTGCTAATAGCGCTCATGATACTAATGGTGTTTTTGCACAGCGGTCAGGCTTTGCTCGATTTTTTAAGAATTGAGCAAGAAACGGTAAGTATCGCAGGCGGTATTATTTTATTTATTATTGCGCTTAAAATGATTTTTCCTAAG
Organism: Glaciecola siphonariae; assembly: GCF_042652645.1. NCBI lineage: Bacteria > Pseudomonadati > Pseudomonadota > Gammaproteobacteria > Alteromonadales > Alteromonadaceae > Glaciecola > Glaciecola siphonariae. The sequence goes on along the minus strand of NZ_JBHSGU010000005.1, from coordinate 184,351 downwards.
CCTGGCGGTGTGATGAATCTGCCCCCGGGTGAAGAACCTTTTATTGTGCCTCTAGCGGTGCCCATGATTGCTGGGCCGTCAACCATGGCGGCACTGATTTTACTGGCGAATCAAGAGCCGCAGCAAATGACGCAGTGGAGCCTCGCTTTGTTTGCAGCATGGTTGGCAAGTGCCCTCATTTTACTGATGTCGAATCGTGTCCATCGCTGGTTAGGCGAAAAGGGCCTGCGTGCAATTGAGCGCTTAATGGGGATGATTTTGGTGATGATTGCCATACAAATGTTGCTCAATGGTGTAAGCTCTTACGCCAAACATATCATAGCCTAATACCTTAAAAAGATTCCTATGACCAAACTCAACACCTTTGCACAAATCCGCGGTTTAGATAAGGCACGCGCACTTGTGCTATCGAGCGCACTCATTCAGCGCATGCTGCCAAATTATTTATTATTTTGTGACATGATGGCGCTTGAGCATGGCGACAGTGCAAAAAACATCGTTAACCTCCTGTGGGAGGTGTCTACCAATAAAGCAATGAAGCTAAACGTAGAGGCGCAAGGTGAAAAGCTCGAAGAAATCACGCCCAATGTAGAAGACTTTGATAATGTTGGTGTGTATGCAGCGCTCGATTTTTGTATGGCGTGTAGCGCAATGCTACAGCTTATTTCCAATGACGAGCCACACGGTGCGGTGATGGTGTCAAAGCTCAGCCAAGGCTGTGTAGAGCGCCATATAGGGGTGCTAGAGAATGAAGACCTAACTGGCGCAGACCTAAAGGCGCATCCGTTGATGCAATTTGAGCTCGAATCCTTGCAGTGGCTGCTGAGCGAATGCGAACAAAAGAAGCTCAAAGCCGATGATATTAAAGCGCTGCGTCAAGCAGTGATTGAGCAGGGCGTAAGCAGTTTGGGTATTGAGTATTAACCCGGCAGTTGAGAGCAGTATGCTTTTATGAATGGCTTTTTGCGTTCGTGCTTCGTAAATTCATAGACATCAATGAACAGGCAGCACATTGTTTCATCGGATGGCATTAGCAAGCTCTATTGTAATGCGCACATCTTAAGCGCATACTTTATGTGTCTTTTTTTGTGAGGTGATTGTCATGCGCCAAAAAGTGTCTTGTAATACAACGGTAAGCCGTCATTTACTCAACGAAGCCAAATTATTAAACATAAGGCTTTCAGAGGTGTTTGAAGATGCGCTATGTAAGGCTGTTGCTCAAAAACAAAAAGAGCGGTGGCTTAAGCAAAATGCAGAAGCAATTCGTAAGCACAACGAGTCAATAAGTAAAAACGGTACGTTTTCAGAGCAGATAGGGCAGTTTGGTGATTGAGCAGTTTGCAGTCTGTACTTATTCATCCTCTCTCATGGTGATACTAACTAACACCGTATTTAACGATGTTGAAAGCATTTTAGTTGCACCGATAAAACAAAAACATGACGAAAAACTGATTAAAAATCTGCAGATATCATGTGTTCTTGGCAATAATAACTACTACGTGGACCTGCTTGATATTGCTACTGTATCTAAACGTCGACTAAAACTCATACCTGACTATGGCCTCAGTAAACATCGCGACGAGATAAAAGCTGCTATAGACTTTCTAATCGACGGTTTTTAATACAAGAAACGATAAAAATTTAGTACGAGTAAGACAAACATCGAGTACAAGAATCGATAACGCAGCCGTGGCTCAGGCTACGAACTCCTCGGTCACGCAACAATCCCATAATTTGATAAGCATATCTCAGAGGTTTAGGCGTTGACCTACGCACCAGATTCAGGGCACCGGCAAACCAGCCTCAGCGTCAAAACGGTATAGCCTATAGTTTACCTGCTGCGTTGACTGCTCTTTCAGTTTAGTTAGCCCTAAACATGTTAAATCGTTTAGCGCCTCAACATCCACCTCGCTTTCGATATACACCAAGGCGTCTTGCGCAAGCAGCTCGTTGCTTATTAGCATATCTATCGCCTTGCGTGCCATGCCTCTATGAAACGGCGGGTCGATAAACACAATATCAAATGTTTCGTTAAGCGTTTTTAATGCGCTAAAGGCATCAGACTGAATGAGCTTAGCCTGTTCTTGCGCCTTTAGGGTGAGGATGTTTTGCTGAAGCTGTGTGGCGCTTGCTGGGCTGTTTTCAATCATCACAACAGTTGATGCTAAACGCGATAGCGCCTCAAAGCCTAAGCTGCCGGCTCCTGCAAACATATCGAGCACCTTTGCCCCGGCAATATCTTGCATCAACCAATTAAAGAGCGTTTCTTTTACTCGGTCGGTAGTTGGGCGTAAGCCCTCGGCCAGCAATACCGGTAGTTTTCGACCGCGATGTTGCCCTGAAATAATACGAATGCTGCCAGGTTTGCTTCTGTTGGCATGCACGGGCGCTTTAGCACCTTTGCCGTTTTTTCCGACGCTGGCTTTGCGCTTCCAACTGGATTTTGGACTATTGGCTTTTGGAGTTGGCGTCATGTATCACCATGGTGCTATCATTAAGGGTTATAGTGTACTTGAAATTCCTGCTAGTTTGATACTCAATTGGCCTTTTGGGGCAATAGTTGGAATAAATCGGCGTAAAAGTAAATGAGGTAGCGGCGTTGTTTAACTGGTTTAAAAACAAAGACAAAAAAGCAAGTCAAGATAAGCAAAAGGAACAAGCACCCCGTCAGGCGAGTACCAATGAAGCCGCCGAAGACATGGACGCTGAACAGGCCGCATTGTCAGAAGAAGCGCAAGCGCTGGAACAAAAAGCCTCTGAGCTGCGCGAAGAAAGTCTGCAAGATGCCGCGCAAGAGCAAACCAACGAGGGCGCTCAAATTTTAGAGCAAGCCCCCGCAGAAGCTCTTTTAGAGCAAGAGATTGAACCCTCGGCAGAGCCGTCAGCGGTGCCTGTACCAGAGCAAAAACAAAGCGATGAGCCAGCACCTGAATCCGAGCCATTGCTTGAAACTGAGCTTCCGATTGAGCCTGAGCAAGCCCCAGAAAAAGCCCCAGAACAAGCGAAAGCGTCATCACAACAAGGCTTTTTTGCGCGCTTGAAGTCAAGCCTGTCGCGCACTAAAGAGAATATCGGCAGTGGTTTTGTTGCATTGTTAAAAGGTAAGTCAATAGATGACGACCTGTATGAAGAGCTCGAGACGCAGCTTTTGGTGGCAGACGTTGGCATTAAAACCACCGCTAAAATTATCAAGGAGCTCACTGAAAAAGCAAAACTGTCACAGTTAAAAGATGGAGATGCCCTTGGTGAACTGCTTAAGCAACAAATGCGCGATATTTTATCAAGCGTTAGTGTGCCGCTGGATTTAGTGGCTCCAAGCTCTGATGAGGGCAATAAAACCCCGTTTGTTATTTTGATGGTGGGCGTAAATGGTGTCGGTAAAACGACTACTATCGGTAAGCTAGCTAAGCAGTTTCAGGCCGATGGCAAAAAGGTCATGTTAGCCGCAGGCGACACATTCAGAGCCGCAGCGGTTGAACAACTGCAAGTATGGGGCGAGCGCAACAATATTGGCGTAATCGCTCAGCCCACGGGCTCAGACAGTGCATCGGTAATTTTTGATGCGGTTGCCTCAGCAAAAGCAAAAGGCGCTGATGTATTAATTGCAGATACCGCAGGACGCCTACAAAATAAAGACAACTTAATTGAAGAGCTCAAAAAAGTCGTTAGGGTGATGAAAAAACAAATTCCCGAAGCGCCCCACGAAATTATGCTCACCCTCGACGCCAGCACCGGGCAAAACGCGGTTAGCCAAACAAAGATATTTAATGAGGCTGTGGGGATCACCGGTATTAATTTAACCAAACTCGACGGCACTGCCAAAGGTGGCGTTATTTTTGCGTTAGCAGATGAATTTAATATCCCAGTGCGCTACATTGGCATTGGTGAGGGCATTGACGACCTTCGCCCCTTCGACGCAGGCGCGTTTGTCGATGCACTGTTTGACGATTCGGGCAGCGGTGAATCGAGCAGAAAGGCACGATAATAATAAAAATATCAATGAGACGTTTCGATGATTAAGTTTGAGCAAGTCAGTAAAACCTACCCCGGTGGTCAAACCGCACTATCGAAAGTGAGTTTTCATTTAGAGCAAGGTGAAATGGCCTTTTTAACCGGCCACTCTGGCGCCGGAAAAAGTACTTTACTCAAGCTTATCAGCATTATGGAGCGCCCAACGGTCGGTAATGTGCTCATAAACGGTCACAATCTATCAAAAATTACGCGCAATCAAATTGCCTACATACGCCGCGACATTGGAATGATTTTTCAAAGTCACCAACTGCTCATGGACAAGTCGGTGTTCGACAATGTTTCACTGCCGTTGGTGATTGAAGGGCATACTCGCAAAACGATCGCTAAACGCGTTGATGCCGCGCTTGAGATGGTTGGCCTTAAAGATAAAGCTCGTCATTTGCCAATTATGTTATCGGGCGGGGAGCAGCAGCGAGTGGGGATTGCTCGCGCGGTGGTTAATCGCCCGCCATTGCTTTTGGCCGACGAGCCCACCGGTAACCTAGACCCAAAATTATCAATGGAAATCATTCGCTTATTTGAAGATTTTAATCAAGCGGGTGTATCTGTATTTATTGCCACGCACGACCTCGGCTTGATTGCGCGTATGAAATATCGCACGCTCACACTCAAGCAAGGCAAGATGATCACCGACGGCCTCGACCAAGACGAAGAGGAACGGTTACGATGAGCATTTTGTTTAAAGGTCGCCCTCAGGGCGCATCATCCGGCTCAGTTGGGCCGCTGCAGCGCATCCTAATGTTCTTTATTGACCACGCGCGTCAGGCAGTCAACAGCCTAGGTGAGCTCTACCGCACACCGTTTGCGTCACTTATGACTATTGGCGTGCTGGGTTTTAGCCTTACCCTACCAAGCACGCTCTACATCATGGTAAAAAATACCGAGCAAATATCAGAGCAGTGGCAGCAGGCGAGCGAAATCTCCCTGTTTTTAAATGATAATGTGAGCGAAGCCAACGCGCAGCAGCTCGTAACAAGACTGTCTGTGTGGGACGAAATAGACAGTGTCTCGTATGTTAGTGCGGATGACGCGCTAGAAGAATTTCAAGAAGTGTCGGGCTTGGGCGATGCGATTAAATACCTAAACCAAAACCCCTTGCCCGACGTGGTATTGGTGGTACCAACGTCTAAACATGCTACGCCCACAGCCGCGGCCATACTGCTCGACAAACTGCGAAAAGAGCGCGAAGTAGAAATTGGCAAACTCGATATTGAATGGCTAGAGCGTTTATATGCCTTACTCGACATAGCTAAAGAGCTTGCGCTGTTGCTGGCCCTGCTGCTGTTTTTTGCGGTTGTGCTGATTATTGGCAACACCATTCGATTAAATATTTTAAACAGGCGTGACGAAATCTTAGTGATGAAGCTGGTAGGGGCGACCGACGCCTTTATTCAGCGCCCGTTTTTATACACCGGATTTTGGTTTGGACTGCTCGGCGGCATTATGGCGTGGATAACAGTATCAATCATACTCTGGTGGATTGGCTGGAGCTTGGAATCTTTTATGACGCTGTATCAAGTGCAGTTAGACATTACCGGACTCGACGCAAAAGCGCTGTTTATCATGCTGTTGTTATCAGTTGTTTTGGGGCTGCTTGGGTCAATGCTGTCGGTTAAGCGCCATGTTAGTGAGATTGAGCCCGAATAAACACTGCATTGGCCTATGCCTAGCTAAATTTATTGGATACCTGCCTCACCCCTTTGGTTTTGCTCGCGGAAACATATCTGAGTCGCCTTGCTGCAAGGCATTGTTCCATTTTACCGCCTCAACGTAGTAGCTTTGCAGCGTTTCTTCTTCGAGCGATAAGTCTTTAGCAAAAGCCTTAAATTGCAGCCATGAGCTCGACTCTAAAGCGCGTATACTGCCGATCATCGGAAAAAATCGTCCCTCGCGGGCAACGAGAGCCTGTTGAATGTCTGACGAAATTTGAATTTGCGTCAGTAAGCTTTCCATATCTCTATCAAGAATCACGTCAATTAGCGAGAACAAACCGGTCATAAACGCCGACATAGCGTCTTGCTTGTTGTCACTGTCACCTTGCAGTATTTCACAATATTTTGCGCGTACTAACGATACCTGCAGCAGCTCGTTCACGTTATCTTGGTTAAGCTGCGCAATGGATATTATGGCGGCAAACTTGCGCAGCATCACTTCCCCTAAATAGGTCAGCGCATGTTTTATCGAGGTAATTTTATGTGATTTGTTTATCAGCGGGTTGTTTATAAAGCGCATTAACAAATACGACAATGTGGCGTCGTGTTCGAAGGTGGTGCGAATGGCATCCATATCAATGCTGTCGTCGGCAGTTTGAGCAAGCAGTTGTAGCAAGCTGAGCTTATTTGCGGGGAGGTCATCGCTGTTATTGTGCGCCCGGCGCAGAAAGAAATAGCCTTGAAAATAATGAAAGCCCGCGTTAACGCATCGACGATACTGATCAGCATCACTGATTTTGGTGGCAATGGTTTGTATATTGTGCTCGGCGGCAGTTAGCCTAAGCCGCTCAAATTCTTTAAGGGAAATTTTATTGGTGTCTATTTTTAAGTAATCGGCAAGAGTCAAACTCACCAATGACAAGCTTTGGCGATTATGCAGAGCAATTCTAAAACCTGCTGAGCGCAAGCTTTTTAGGGTGCTAATAAAATCAAGGTCGCTCTCGTCAAAGTTGTCTATTTCTAAGATGGTGTCTTGCGGCGTAAAATCTTCAGGTAGCCCCTGTTCAATGGAGTGCTTCGATACGCTTACTACTGAAGTAAAGCCGCTTAGCAGCTCGTTTAGACCGATGCTGCCGGCACTTGGGGTATCTGCATCGCGTGCTTGTTCACGTTTTTCGGTGTTGCTAATTAGCTCAGTGTTACCTTCAGTATCGATGTGAGCGGTACTGAAGTCTTCAGGCAGGGCCCCCTGCTCACCGTCTCTGAAAACAAGTTGATAGGCAAATAAGCGTTGCTGCAGGTCGAATATCGGTTCGCGAGCAAATACAATCACTAGCCTTTGTCGTCCAACAAAATTGACTTCATGTCGTCTGCCCATTTAACTGCGCTATAGTACATTTCAAACAGTTCAGGCTCTTTGATATCGGCTTTTTGGCTAAGCTCAAAAATAACCGCCCAGTCTGCACGTTCAAACGCCATACAAATACGCAGCTGTAGCGCCAGCTTGCTGTCGGTATGGGTCTCGCAAAGCGCGGTTTTGACCTCATCAGAAAATGGCAGTGACTTCATAATATCAATCATGGGCATGTCGAGCAGTGCGTCCATATGCGAAAATAGGCCCAAGATATAGCTGCTTGGCGGATTTTCTTTCAGCTTCATGGCTTGAGACATCAGCTTACAAAAATGCGCACGCGCCAGACTCGACACAATCAGGTCGGCAGGCTTATTGCCTTTTAAGTTTGCAATCGCGAGCAGGGCGATAAATTTTTTCAGCTCTACAGCGCCTAAATAACGCAAAGCATGATGCAGCGAATCGATTCTTTGGCGCTTATTAAACATCGGATTGTTTATAAAGCGCATTAGTTTATAGGTAAGGCCAACGTCTTTTTCGCAAACGGCAGTGGTTTTTTCAAAATCAAAATCTTGCGCCGAGCTAATACCTACGAGCTCAATAATCGAGGTGGTGGAGACCTCTACATTCTTGTGTTTAACCACTTCGGGTTTTGACAAAAAGTAACCCTGAAAATATTCAAAGCCAGCGGCCTTAAAGCGTTCAAATTCTTCCATGGTTTCGACTTTTTCAGCAATTAAGATTTTGTCGAGGTCTTTTAGCTCTTGTATCTTGCGGGCGATGTGAGGATTTTCTAAATCAAGCAGTTCAGATTCAATTTTAATATAGCGCACCAAGGGCAGCATGGCGTCCCAGTGCGGAGCAAAATCATAATCGTCTAATGCTAGTTTATAGCCCATATTTTTAATATGTTCGCAGGCTTTCAAAAATTCAGAATCAACATCAACGGTTTCAACAATTTCAATAACCACGTTTAAAGGGTCGAGTGTTGATGGAAAGCGGTATAAAATAGTGTCTTGATGAAAATTAATAAACGATGGTTTATTAAAGCTGATATTTTCAACGCCTACCGACAAATGGCTTTCCGCCAGCATTGAGCTGGTGGCTTCGTCGGGCGAGATATCGGGAAAGCAATTACTCACGCCGTCTCTAAATAAAAGTTCATAAGCGAAAACGCGTTTTTCTGTGTCGTATATGGCTTGGCGTGCTACATAAGCAAACATAATTGTCCTTAAAGTAACCAGTAACCTGGCTGACTCAGCGAGGTTTTAACGATTTGTTTATCTCTTTTATATGAGCGCATACAACACAGAACGATTGATAATCGGCGCTTTTTTTGCATACTTTTTTACATATATGCGTATACAGTAATAAAAGATATAAACAAACACTTGAGTTTTTGAAATCTATCCTTATATTTATCGGACTGATCTCGAAATTATTTAGGCGAACTATCGGTCATTTGAACAGTCATAGGGCTGTTACAAAATGAATGAGGTAACGATGAAAGATAAAATGCAATCACTCGCGCTAGCGGTACCCCAAAGCGGAAGCATTGAAAGTTATATTCAAGCGGTATCCGGCATTAGCATGCTATCGGCCGAAGAAGAGAAATCTTTGGGCTTGCGTTTGTTTGAGCAGGGCGATTTAGAAGCTGCACGTAAACTAGTTATGTCGCACTTGCGTTTTGTTGTGCACATTGCAAAGTCTTACGCTGGCTACGGCTTGCCGCAGGCAGACCTGATTCAAGAAGGCAACATTGGCTTGATGAAAGCGGTTAAACGTTTTGACCCACATGTGGGCGTGCGCTTGGTGTCGTTTGCTGTTCACTGGATAAAAGCGGAAATACACGAGTTTGTGCTTAAAAACTGGCGCATCGTTAAAGTAGCGACAACCAAAGCCCAGCGAAAGTTATTTTTTAACCTTCGCAAAGCTAAAAAGCGTTTGGGCTGGTTTACCCATGCAGAGGTGCAAAAAGTCGCAGAAGAGTTGGGCGTAAGTACCAAAGAGGTGCTGCAGATGGAAGCTCGTATGAGCAGCCAAGACCAAGCCTTTGACTTAGGCAATGACGATGACGACTCAGCCACATTTAGTCCGGCCCAGTATTTAGAAGACAAGTCGGCAGATGTAGAGAGCACCGTTATTAACAACGATATGGACGCTGCGGCAAGCAAGCGTTTATATGCAGCGATTAAAACGCTTGATGAGCGTAGTCAGCACATTATTGAGACGCGCTGGTTAGCCGATGAAAAGATGACGCTGCAAGACCTTGCAGACGAATATGAAGTATCTGCGGAGCGCGTTCGTCAAATCGAAAAGAACGCCATGAAGAAACTTCAGGCAGCGATGATCTAAATCGATAACTTAAATAAAAAGCATCCAAATCACATATGCACAAAAAACCCCGCACAAGCGGGGTTTTTTCTTGTCTTAGGCTTAGCTTTTAGGCGGCAATACCCAATATTGGCCTGAAAACTCGGCCACCTGCTTGTGTTCATCCAGAATATTGACTTGCAAAGAGACCGGGCATTTTTTTCCTCGCTCTAACATGTCAAATTTAGCATTAAGCGATTCAATATTGCACAGCGCCCGCGGTTTCATGGTAATGGGCTTGTGATAATGAATAGATGCATCGCCCAACACTATTTCGCCCTTCAACTTTTTTTGCTTCATTTGTAAAAATATCATGCCCCAGCCTGTGAGGGTGGCCAGCGAGTAAATGCTGCCAGCAAACATGCTGCCGTGTAAATTAATATTCTTGTTTAGAGAGGCACGGGTTTCTATGGTGCGTTCAGTGTATTGATACAGCTTAATGCCCATGTGCTCAGAAATGGGAATTTCGTCATGCCACGTGCGCTGCAGTTCCCGGCACCATTGAGGGTGAAGCACCATTTTGTTGTTATCAAACAGCTGCTTGCGCATTTGTTTGCGCTTGAGTTTACCGAGTTCATTGGGCGCTTCGTCAATAATCTCAAAGCCATTGCTATGGAAAAACTCAATGGAGGACTCGCGTGAGTTAGTGACTGCTCTTTCTGCGCCTATGTCTCGAGCCACCTGCTCAAGCGCCGACAAAATTATTTGGCCAACCCCTTTTCGCCGATATTCTTTTGCCACTGCAATATGGCGAATTTGTGCCTCTTCGGTGGTATTAAGATGTACACGACCGCAAGCAACAATCTCGCCTTTGGCGTTTTTAACCATGCGATGTTCACTCACGCCCTCGTACTCGTCTTTTTCAGAGCCTTTTGGGTAGCCCCAAGGCTCGCGCAGCCATAGCCAGCGAAAGGCAAAATAAGCGTTAATATCTTGATCGCTCGTAGGTTTTTCTATTGTAAACAAGGTCTTCGCTCATCCATATAAATGCTTGGCTCTTATACAATAAACCAAAGTTATGCCCAGCACTATACCTTGAATTGAAAAGTCACCGGACCATCGTTAACTAAGGCAACTTGCATATCGGCGCCAAAGATACCCGTTTCGCAGTGGCCGTACTGCTCGCGCACATGCTGCACAAATTGATTGTAAATGCGCTCACCGTGTTCAGGGCTTGCCCCTAACGAAAATCCAGGTCGATTGCCTTTATCAGTTTGCGCTACAAGCGTAAATTGCGATACAACTAGGAGTTTGGCACCTACATCTAGCAGGCTCAAATTCATCTTACCCTGCTCATCTGCAAAAATACGGTAGTTCATGACTTTACGCGCTAATTTTTCAACTTCGTTGCTGCCATCTTCTTTTTCTATACCGAGCAGCAGCAATATGCCTTTATCGATTTGCCCAACGGTTTTGTTGCCTACCGTTACGCTAGCGCCTGCGACCCGCTGAATCAGACCAATCACGCCTGCGCCCTGTAGTTTAGCGCCAGCTCATCCATAATCGATTTCAGCGTACTCTTGATGGCCGGTTCAGACGCACTATGACCTGCATTGTCAATAATATGCAGTGCGCTATGCGATAGGGCTTTATGCAGGTGGTAAGCTGCCGATACTTGGCACACCATGTCATAACGGCCGTGCACGATGTAAGTAGGGATGCGTTTAATAATATGGGCGTGGTTGAGGATGTAGTTTTCGCTGATAAAACAGTGATGCTTTAAGTAATGACACTCAAGCAAGGCTAAACTCTTAACCTGCTGATTAGACGCAATTTCGCTTGAGGGTTGTTTATCGGGGATGAGTTTTGAAATGGCCCCTTCCCAATTAAACCAAGCACTCAAGGCTGCTCGTGCGATGTTGTCGTCACTGCTGCTGAACTGTTCAAAAAACGCGTCGGCGATTTCAGCAGAGCGATTGAGTTGACCGCTTACTTGCCCGTAAAATCGACTATAGGCATCTGGAAATACTTGCGCCGCGCCGCCACCAGGCTCTAAAAACCAGTCAAAATCTTGCTGGCGGGCAAGAAACACGCCGCGCAGTATCATCGTGCGTACTGACAGCGGATGGGCAATGGCATAGCATAAGGCCAAAGTAGAGCCCCAAGACCCACCAAACACATACCAGCTATCAATATTAAGATGCTTGCGCAGCACTTCGATGTCTTCTATTAGGTCGTCAGTGGAGTTGTGCTCTAAACAGCCAAAAGGCTGCGAGTGACCGCAACCGCGTTGGTCAAACGCAACCACCATGTAACGCTGAAGGTCAAAAGGCCACTGATAATTACCATTTATACCCGCCCCTGGACCTCCGTGAAGATACAGCACAGGGATGCCGTCTGGATTTCCTGCTACCTCCACATGGAGGGTGTGGCCATAGGAAACGGGTAGTTTAAAAGACTGAATAGACACGTCATCCCCTCGTATACTTATGCTTTTTATTGTTATGTAGTATGCTTACGTTCATTCTCAAGCCTAGGCTTACACAAGCAGGCAAAGGCTCAACAGGTATTGTAAGGCAGGTAAAGCGCTGATGCTTACAATCGCATGAATTAACGTACAGGTAAAGGATGCAACATGGTTCATAAAATATTTTTAGCAGCAGGCGCAATCGTGCTGATGGCGGGTTGCCAATCGGCTATAGACGATGCGTACTTTAGTATGTGGGATAAAATTGGCGTAGAAAAGCGCGACATCTTGGTTGACCGCGTTGAAGATGCACAAGACTCGCAAAAAGAAGCGCAGGAAGAATTTGCAGACGCTCTTGAAGAATTTAGCGCGCTGATTAATTTTGATGGTGGTGAGCTACAAGATGTATATGAAGAGCTTAAAGACGAATACGAAGACAGCAAAGAAAGCGCCGAAGAAGTATCAGATAGAATCAATAAAGTAGAAGCGGTTGCCGAGTCTTTGTTTCGAGAATGGGAAGAAGAGCTGGGTGAAATCACTAATGCTAACTTGCGCCGAGATAGCTCATCTAAACTCAGGACTACCCGACGTAATTATGAGGCCTTGATTCGGTCGATGCGCAAGGTTGAAGCGAGTATGGCGCCCGTGCTTGCCTCGCTACAAGACAATGTGCTGTATTTAAAGCATAACCTAAACGCGAACGCGATAAGTTCATTGCAAGGCGAATTAAGCACTATTAAGACCGATGTGGATGCGCTCATCAAAGAAATGAACGATGCCATAAAACAGTCTGACGATTTTATCGCCACTATTAAAAGCTAGGGCTTGGGCCAACTCGTTGCAAATGGGCGTGTTGGCTACTCTTCTGCCTCGGTTCCCATTTCTTGCATGATTTGACGCGCCTGTGCCGGTATACGATTTGGATTGTCTTTTCTCAAATCAGTGTCGTCGGGTAAAGGTTGTCCGGTAAAGGCGTGTAAAAACGCCTCGCACAATAATTCAGAGTTTGTAGCATGGCGCAGATTATTCACCTGACGGCGCGTGCGCTCGTCGGTCAGCACTTTAAGCACGTTGATAGGAATCGACACGGTCACCTTTTTTACCTGCTCTGATTTTTTGCCATGCTCTGCATAAGGGTGTATATATTTTCCGTTCCACTGCGCCATAATGTGTGCCGTTGTTTATTTTAATTATATGAAAAGTCTAACTGGAATAATAAAAAGGTCAATCTAGACGTGTAAACTGCTTGACGTCTAGACGCTATTTGCGTAGTTTAGACGTCTAAACGTCTATAAAGGTTTATTATGGTATCTTACGCACAGGGCATCGACGCGCTCAATCAATCGCTTTCTGAACTCAGAGACATCGACGTGTCGTTCGAATTTTTTCCGCCCAAAACGCCTGAAATGGAAAACACGCTTTGGAAGTCGGTTGAACGTTTAGCGCCATTAAACCCAAGCTATATGTCGGTTACCTATGGCGCAAATAGCGGCGAGCGAGACCGTACGCACGCTGTGGTTAAAAAAATCCATACTGAAACAGGCATTCCTACCGCTCCTCATTTAACCTGCGTTGATGCCAGCAAAGACGAACTTAAACAAATTGCGCAAGACTACTGGGATTCAGGCATACGCCGCATCGTTGCCCTACGCGGCGACTTACCAGAAGGTACTGAAAAAACCGATATGTACGCCAGCGACTTGGTGAGCCTGTTAAAAGAGGTGGCAGATTTTGATATTTCAGTGGCTGCCTATCCTGAAAAGCACCCAGAGGCGCGTAACGACCAATTTGATTTGCTCAACTTAAAGCGCAAGGCCGAAGCCGGCGCAAATGAGGCCATCACCCAGTTCTTTTTTGATACTAGCGTGTTTTTACGCTTTAGAGACCGAGCCGCTGCTGCCGGCATCGATTTAGACATTGTTCCGGGCATACTGCCGGTGACTAATTACCAAACCCTACAGCGCTTTGCAGGTTTTACTAATGTTCATGTGCCCGGTTGGCTGCATAAAATGTACGAAGGGCTCGACAAAGACGACCAAGCCACCCGTAACCTATTGGGCGCAAATATCGCCATGGATATGGTAAAAGTGCTGGCTAAAGAGGGCGTAAAGCACTTTCACTTCTACACGCTTAATCGAAGCGAACTGAGCTTTGCTATTTGTCATATGCTAGGTTTGCGCCGTCAGGGCTAGTTGACAGCTAACAAGAATATGCGCACGCAGCATCAAGGGAATTTGGTGCTGGCGCAAATAGCGAGTAAACTAGAGGTTCTTTCGCAAAGGGAACCGGCACATTGAGCTTTTTGTTAGACGCAAAGTTAGGCGCAAAACAGTATTATCAAACGCGTAAGCCATTGGTAATCGACATCATCAAAACCTTCTTCACTCAATTAAAAACTGAGCGTATTACTGTATCTTCGGGCCATATGGCCTATGTGAGCCTGTTGTCGTTAGTGCCCGTTATCATGGTGTTTTTCATGGTGATGTCGGCCTTTCCGGCCTTTAGCGACCTACGTGGGCATTTTGAAGATTTTATTTTCAGCAACTTTGTACCGGCCTCAGGCGATGTGGTGCAAACGCATATCACCGAATTTGTGAACAATGCCTCTGGAATGGGGGCTGTGAGCATTGGTACCTTGCTGGTTGTGGCCCTGCTGTTAATTTCAAATATAGACAAAACGCTTAACCACCTTTGGAAAACCAAAGCCCAGCGCCCTATGATTTACACCTTTGCCATTTATTGGATGGTGATCACTCTTGGTCCTTTGTTAATAGGGTCGAGCATCGCGGTAAGCTCCTACCTTGCCACAATTGCCGAGTTTGCAGACGACTACACCCCTGGCTTTGGCACTGCATTTTTAAAAACCGTTCCTAGTTTAGCGGCCATCGGCGCGTTTATGTTGCTATACATGGTGGTGCCTAATCGACCCGTAAGAGCAAAGTATGCCATATGGGGCGCAGTACTGGCGGCGGTGTTGTTTGAACTCTCTAAACAGGGTTTTGCTTTTTATGTGTCGAGCTTTCCGTCGTATCAGGTGATATACGGGGCACTCGCGGTTGTGCCCATTTTGTTTGTGTGGGTGTATTTATGCTGGATTGTGGTGCTTGTGGGTGCAGTGTTTAGCTACGCCATTACCATCACTTGTGAACGCTATCTAGAGCAAGACTCTGAAGACGTGCGCGAACAAGCAGAAGAAATGAAGCGCTACGAGCAATATAGCAACGACAATACCAAACAAGAAAAGACCCCCAGCGCAGCTCAAATAGAGGCGCTCAACGACACAACGCCTGAAAACGTGAAAGTATTAGCAAAGGGCTCAAAGTAAACGTCGTTTGAGCAAAAAGCGGGGATGATTTGAGATTGGAAAGGTAGCGTGAAGCAAGTCGCTCTCGCTCTTTCCCTCTCCCACATCCTCACTCTCACCAGCATCCAAGCCTAAACCTAAGCCTAAGCCTAAGCCCTCCCTTGGTCACGTTCAATGCCGCGTAGACATTAGAGTCTCAACTGCATTTAAGGCGTTTGATCCACAAAGCGCATTTCATATCCTGTTGCGGAGTTTGGCTCACGTTCAAAAATTAAAAACTGCTCGCGACTATCCTCATCTAATGTGAGTAACTTACTGTTTAAAATAATTTCTCTTCCATCAATATTGGCAACTGCATACACCTCGTAGGTATTATTTCTAAGAATAAGAGTTTGCAAGGTTGCTAAGCCAGCGGTGCGTCGGTTGCTAGCCGTCTCAATACTTTCATCGCTTTGCACAAAATAAAAGGTGACGCCGCTAAACTCATCATCATCAACTAAGTTAATTATTTTTATTTCGTGGTCGTACAGGCGCGTTTGGTTGCTGTTATTTACCACTAAGGTTTGAATAATGGCCTCGGTTTGATCAATTATCCCGTCGCCGTTTTCGTCTATGTCACCATCGCCGTCTTCATCTACCGACTCTTCACTGGTGTAATAAAATAAGGTCCTCTGGGCATTAGCGGGTAAGCTAATAAGTTGGTTTTGTAAAAGGTAATCGCTTGTACCACCAGACTTTACGTTAAATTCATAATCACCATTTTCAGTAATAAAGAAATCAGTAAACTCACCAGCTTCAAGATTGCTCGTTAGCACTTGAAATGTTTCATCAGCAAACAAGGGCATGGCTGCGCTGACCTCGATACTGCCGCGATAGCTAGGCATCAAATCGTTAACTTCAATGCCGTTGTAGAGCCTAAATTGCGATTGAGCGTTGCTCGACTGATATTCAGTGTTTGAGGTACGCCCAATGTTATCAATGACAAAGGGCGTGCTGTCAGCACCGAAGTTAGGGCGGATTGCTAAAATATATTGATTGCTAAACGGATACGACACTTCCACCGATTCAAACAAAATCTCACTGCTTCCAGCTTCCGTGATGTAGAAGGTATACTGGTCTTCATCGAGTTTGTTATTGTCAGATAAGGCTAAGTAGCCGTGCGTACCCATCAATACCGCTTCGTTAAAGGTTTCATCCGATTTCGACATATACACATCGAGGCTTGCATAATCGGGGTGCAAGTTTAAAAAACGTAAGTTAAACAGGTCGTCGTTAGTATCGTCGTCGTCATCAATTACCGGTATTTGGAATTCAGTGATGACTGGGTTTGGAAAGTCTTCGCTAAGAACATACATGACGATAGTTTCAGGCGGTACATAAAGTGTACTTTCAAAAATAAGTGCTAGGTCTGTTCTAAGGCTACTGTCTTCATCTTGATAGGCCAGTTCCACATAGTAGTCTCTCGATGGTACCTCGACATCACGAAGCGCCTCAGAATAGCCAACTCCCGAATATGTTTGCTCCAACTCTTCATCGTAATCTTCGTCTAGGTCTTCGTCGAGGGTTAAAAATATATCGGGTGAATTAGGCGAGGCGTTATAAAGTTTTACGTAGCCGGGTTCATCATCGTCGCTACTGCTAGAACCGCAGGCACTTAAGGCTAAAAGCCAAAAGCTCATTAATAATAGTCTTATAAACAAAGGGGTGTAACTGGCGCTTGTCATCAAGTCTCTCCATGAAATATATGATTGTATTCAGTGCGGCATATTGCCTGCTGAATGTTGCTACAACGGGTTGATGACCGAGACGTGCGAACGTTAAATTAAGCTAGCAGCGAAGCAAAAAAGGCGTTTGCTTGGAAACACACAAAACACCTTAGGTACTGTGCATTCAAAGCACGGTCATACGTGCTTTAAGTCAGGCGTTTTTAACTTCGGTTCAGTAGATTTACATAGCTTTACAAAGCTTACCGATTGATGACAAAGGGGATGAGCACACTGGGCCAAACACGCTGCTGACCAAATACGCTATTGACCAAATACGCTATTAAGCACCAATTGCGTGAATTCTTTGCGCAGGTAAAAGCCGCGCGGGCGGGTTTTAATGAGGCTGCCGTCATGACCGATGGCATCGGTGAGGGCTCTGCCGTTGGCCGCTTTAGGGCGTAATTGCATGTATTGACCCATGCGAGCGGTAATGCTCTCTACCTTGCCCAATGCAATCAAATCCATAAGCTCTTCCCAGTCTTGTTGCAGCAAGGCGTCTTGACGTTCGGTGGGTTGCCACAAAAAACCATGGCCGATAATGCGCTCGCTCACGGGAATTTCACGCTCACCCTGCACCGGTATCCACAACACCTGCCTAATTTTATTGCGCACGTTACTGGTTTGCCAACTAATGCCCGCAATGTCGGTTAAGGGTGCATAGCATACGTAAGTCGTTTCAAGAGGGGTATTGGCATAGCTGAGCGGCAGGGTTTTAAGTTCAATGCCCAACTGCGGAAAATCTTGAATAGGCTTACTGCCGGCACTCGCGCCGAGGGCTCTTTCAATCAATTGTCCGGTCCAGCCTTTTTGCCGCTTAAAATTCTCTGGTATGGCAACATTTAGCTGGCCCGCTAGCTCGCCAAAGCTCAAGCCTGCTATGTCGCGAGCGCGCTCCAGCAGAGCCTCTACAGAGGTAGGAGACGATAGATTAATCACAATAATGGGCTATTTAAGAACATTTACTTTGAATAAATTCAAGTTTATGAAAGAATGATGACATATTAAAGCATAACCGCGCTAGGTAATCTAAGTGATTGATACCGAAGGATTCCGCGCGAATGTTGGCATTATCATATGCAACAAACAAGGTCAGGTATTCTGGGCTAGGCGATATGGCCAGCATTCATGGCAGTTCCCGCAAGGGGGGATTGACCAAGGCGAAACAGCCGAACAAGCTATGTACAGAGAGTTGTACGAAGAAGTTGGGCTGAAAGAAAAAGACGTAAACATCCTTGCCGTGAGCCGAAATTGGCTGCGCTATAAACTTCCTAAAAGATTGATTCGAAAAGGCAGTGATCCTGTTTGCATTGGTCAAAAACAAAAGTGGTTTTTGCTCCAGCTAACATGTCAAGAAAAGGACGTGAACTTGGCCGCCTGTGGTCATCCTGAGTTTGACGACTGGCGCTGGGTGAGCTTTTGGTATCCTATTCGTAACGTGGTATCGTTTAAACGCGACGTTTATCGCAGAGTGTTAAGTGAGTTTGTGAATATTGCCATGCCCACTCAGCGCCCGCACGCACCGAATAATTTTAAAAAAGGGCGCAGGCGCAAATCACGCTAATATCAGTCCCCATCTGAAGGCCCTTTATGTTAACTAGTCTCAAGCAAATCATTCAGGAAGTGAGCCAAATCCCCGGCCTCGATGCTGCGCTTGCCCGACTAGTCAGTATGGTCAAGCAGACCATGCAGGTAGATTCTTGCAGTATTTACCTGACCAATTACGCAAAACAGCACTTAATATTGACCGCAACCGACGGCCTAGATGCCACCGCCATCGGGAAGGTAAAAATTGGTTTTTATGAGGGCCTCATTGGGTTAGTTGGCGACCGTGAGGAGCCGCTTAATATTGAAGATGCCCCGTCTCACCCGCGCTTTAAACATTATCCCGAAGTAAACGAAGACAGTTATCATGCCTTTATTGGTACGCCGATAATTTATCAGCGTAAGGTTTTGGGCGTTATTACCATGCAGCAGCGCCAAGCGCGGCGGTTTAGCGAAGACGAAGAAGCCTTTTTAGTGACGCTGGCGGCGCAAATTGCCCTTGAAATCGTAAACGCTGAAATGCGCGGCGATACGCCATCTACTCAGCTTGACACCACCTTTAACCAACGCACTGTAAACGGTATCCCGGGCTCACCGGGTTTGGCGATGGGGATAGGTTACGCGGTTAACTTTAAGCATGAACTAGCGCAGTTGATCCCGCGCAAAAACACTGACATTCAAGGACAAATTACAAAGTACCGCGATGCGGTGCAAATCACGCGAGCACAAGTTGCACAGCTGTCGGCCGATTTGAGTGACAAGTTACCAGACGACGTGCGCGCTATTTTTCAGCTTTATGAACAGCTGCTCGATGCCAACAGCCTCGGGCGCGAAGTTGAAAAAGAAATCCATCAAGGATGGGACGCCTCAAGCTCGCTTAAGTTTGTAGTAGAGCGTTACGCGGCGCGTTTTGAAAATATGGAAGACCCATACATGCGCGAGCGTGCGGTGGATATTGTTGATTTGTCTAACCGTATTTTAAATAACATTCTGCAGCAAGACGGCGATTTAGCGTCTCAGGTACCCTCCGGGCAGGCCTGCATTTTGGTTGCGCAAGAGGTGAGTGCTCCTATGCTAGCAGAGTTCCCACGGGAACGATTAGCCGGCATCATTTCTATTAAAGGGTCGAACAACTCACACGCGGCTATTTTAGCGCGCGCCATGGGCGTGCCGGCGGTTATGGGCCTGCAGCGTGTGTCTATTAGCCTGCTCAAAGCAAAAGAGCTATTTATAGATGGTTATTCAGGCGAGGTGGTGCTCAATTTAGACACCGCGCTTAAAGCCCATTATCAACAGCTGATTGAAGAAGAAGAAGGCCTGTATCGTAAAATTCGCGAAGAGGGCGACCGAGCATCACTTACCCAAGACGGCAAAAAGATGTCTTTGTTGGTCAACGCAGGTTTAACTGCGAATGTTGAAATGGAGCAGTTTAAACAGGGCGATGGCATTGGCTTATACCGCACTGAAATTCCATTTATGATGCGCGAGCGATTTCCCTCAGAGCGCGAGCAATGTGAGCTTTACAAAAGCGTGTTGAGCCAGCATCCGAGCAAAGAAATTACCATGCGCACGCTAGATGTGGGCGGCGACAAACCCTTGTCGTACTTTCCGATTAATGAAGAAAACCCGTTTTTGGGCTGGCGCGGAATTCGCTTAACACTCGACCACCCCGACATATTCTTAGTGCAGGTCAGAGCGATGCTGCGCGCCAGTATTGGTTTGTCTAATTTGCATATCTTGCTACCCATGATCACCAGCGTGAATGAGGTAGATGAGGCTAAGCGCTTAATTAAGCAAGCTTTTTTAGAGGTAAAAGAAGAGGCCTCAAGCGAAAACCAAATGCTCTCTAAGCCTGCCGTGGGCATTATGCTTGAAGTACCCGCGGTGATGTTTCAGCTAGATCAACTCGCCCAGCGTGTAGATTTCTTTTCGGTGGGCACCAACGATTTAACACAGTATTTACTGGCGGTAGACCGTAACAATACACGCGTGTCGTCGCTGTATTCGAGCTATCATCCGTCGGTGCTAGGCGCGCTGTGTCAAATACAGCAAAGTGCGGCAGCCAATAAAGTACCGGTTACGGTATGCGGAGAACTGGCGGGTGAGCCCTTAGGCGCAGTAATTTTAATGGCCATGGGCTATCGCAAGCTCAGTATGAATGCGCACAGCTTACGCAAAATTAATTGGGTAATTCGCAATACTAAAATTACAGAAATTGAGCCTCTTTTGCCGGAAATTTTATCTCAACAAAGCCCGGAGCAAGTGCAGGGCTTACTCAATAAATACCTCGACTCAAAAGGCCTCGGCGGACTCATTCGCGCGGGCGCGCGTTAATGGGAGAAATGGACCCCGTTTTTTTGCTAATGCTGCTGTGTTTAGGGATTGGCGCGGTGGCTGGCATTATGGCCGGGCTGCTCGGCATTGGCGGCGGCTTGATTATTGTTCCTACCCTTATTTTTTTGTTTCAGCATTTGCTGGGTATGAGCATTGAAAACGCCATGCCCATTGCGGTGGCCACGTCTCTCTCTACGGTAATTTTTACTGGGCTGTCGTCTGCCAGATCGCATTACACCTTAGGCAATCTCGACAAAAACATCTTCAAGTATTCCGCGTTTGGCATTGCCGTAGGCGCGGTGGCGGGCGCGCAGTTTGCCAGTATGATATCGGGGGTGATGCTGCAGCGTATTTTTGCCGCGCTGGTGATTTTGATAGCGCTGCAAATGGTGTTTAATCGCCACCGCCGCTCAGAGCATGAGGTCAACAAAGGCATTTTAGGCGGCATTGGTTTAGGTAGCGGCTTTGTGTCGGCGCTCATGGGAATTGGCGGCGGCGCGCTTATTGTACCTGCCTTGGTATGGTTTAGAGTGAACATTAAAAAAGCCATAGGCTGTGCCAGTGCCTGCGGCGTAGTAATTGCTATATTCGGCACTGCCAGCTTTATTTATGCAGGATGGAACCGCCCTTATTTACCCGCGTATTCCTTAGGTTATGTCTATTTGCCGGCAACGCTTGGGATAGTAATAACTTCTATGTTAACCGCGCGCATCGGTGCTAAACTCACAAGCAAATTGGATACCGTAAAGCTCAAACGCATATTTGCTGTGTTTTTAGTGTTGGTAAGCATTCGAATGATGATAGGAATTGAGTAGCCAATGGCAGATGGAACCCACCTAGTTTTTCCGCAAATAAACCCAATAATTTTTGAAATTGGCCCGCTTGCCCTACGCTGGTACGGCTTGATGTATTTAATTGGCTTTGCCGCCGCGTATTTTTTGGCCGCCCGTCGATTGCCGCGCACCGGCTGGAGCAAAGACCAGCTTTCAGACCTTCTTTTTTGGTGCTTTATGGGCGTTATTTTAGGCGGTCGAGTGGGCTATGTGCTGTTTTATAACTTTTCAACCTTTCTTGAAAGCCCGCTGTATTTATTTAAGATATGGGAAGGTGGAATGTCGTTTCACGGCGGATGTTTAGGCGTAATTGCCGCAGCCTTTATGTACGCTAAAAAGCAGGACTGGTCGTTTTTGTATGTGGGCGATTTTATTGCGCCGCTTGTGCCTATTGGTTTAGGGGCAGGACGTATTGGCAATTTTATAAACGGTGAGCTTTGGGGCCGGGTAACCGACGTGCCGTGGGCGTTTGTGTTTCCGGGTGCAGGCCCAGATCCGCGTCATCCCTCGCAGCTCTATCAGTTTGCCCTAGAGGGCCTTGCGCTGTTTTTATTGCTGTGGCTTTACTCTGCCAAGCCTCGTCCAACGGGTGCGGTGGGCGGTTTGTTTTTACTTGGCTACGGAAGCTTTAGGTTTATAGTGGAGTTTTTCAGGCAGCCCGACGCGCACTTAGCCGACCTTTACGGCTCGCTTATTACCCAAGGTCAAATGCTCAGCATTCCGATGATGCTGGCGGGCTTAGGCCTAATGGTATACGCCTACAAAAACAATCCTGCAGTTGCGCATGCTAATGATAAAACTGGCGCTGGCGTTAAACGCAAAGCCAAAAAGAAATAAAAAGGATACGCGGTGAATCAATACGAACAACTCTGCCAACGTATTGCCGAACAAGGCACTTGGGTGACTAATGAGCGCACCGGCATTAAATGTTTAACGGTGGTAAACGCCGACCTTGAATATGATGTAGGTGCCAATGCATTTCCGTTAGTGACTACCCGCAAGTGCTTTTACAAAGCTGCCATTGCTGAATTACTCGGGTATTTGCGAGGTTACGACAACGCCGCGCAGTTTCGTGCCATTGGTTGCAACACTTGGAACGCCAACGCAAACGAAAACCAAGCTTGGCTGGCAAATCCTGCGCGTAAAGGCACAGACGATATGGGTCGCGTATACGGCGTGCAGGGCAGAGCATGGCAAAAGCCCGACGGTAGCTCGCTCGACCAGCTTCAAAAGGTGGTAAATAATCTAAGCCAAGGCATTGACGACAGGGGCGAAATTATCACCTTTTACAACCCCGGCGAATTTGACTTAGGCTGCCTTCGTCCGTGCATGCATACCCACACATTCTCTTTACTCGGCGATACCCTGCATTTAACGAGCTATATGCGAAGCTGCGATGTGCCTCTAGGGCTTACCTTTAACATGCCGCAGTGCTTTGTTCTGCTTGCGCTTATGGCTCAAATTACCGGGCATAAAGCCGGTAAGGTTTATCATAAGATCGTGAATGCTCATATTTACGAAAATCAGCTCGACTTAATGGTAAATGAGCAGCTTAAGCGCGCGCCATTTCCGATGCCGTCACTGAGCATTAACCCTGATATAAAGTCGCTAAAAGATATTGAAACGTGGGTAAGTACCGACGATTTTCAGGTGCACGACTATCAGTGTCACCCGCCCATAGCCTATCCTTTTGCGGTATAAAAGGGTGTTGTGTTATGTTACGCCATACATTGAGCTAATCTCATTTAAAAGGACTTGTAATGTCTCTTCCCGTGTTAATTTGTGACGACTCTGCGTTTGCGCGCAAAGCCATGGCACGCTCTCTTCCAGACGGGTGGGATGTAGACATCTCGTATGCGGTAAATGGCCAAGAGGCGATTGAACAAATTGAAGCGGGTAAAGGCGATATTCTGTTTCTCGATTTGAATATGCCGGTAATGGACGGTTATCAAACCATGGAGGTGATCCGCAAACGCGACCTACCTTCGATGGTAATTGTAGTGTCGGGAGATGTGCAAGAAGAAGCGCGTAAGCGCATGATGGCCATGGGCGCATTAGACTTTATCAGAAAGCCAATTGATAACGCCAAACTCACCGCGATTTTAGATAAATACGGCATTTACGACGGTGAAACCACCGCGGTTAAACGCAGTGAAGACAGCAGCGTGATCACCGGCGATACCATAGACGAAAAGCTCGACGCCTTTAGAGAAGTTGCCAACGTTGCCATGGGCCGTGCCGGCGAAAACCTCGCCAAGTTACTGAATAAATTCGTAGACTTACCTATTCCCAATATTTCGATTGTGCACGCTAATGAGCTGTCGATGATGCTTACCAATATTGACAGCGAGCAGCGAGTGTCTGCGGTGTCTAAAGGCTTTGTGAGCTCAGCCATTAAGGGTGAGTCCTTAATTATTTTTAACGATGCCAACGTAACAGCAATTAAGCAGCTGCTAGGCTCTGATACCAGCGAGCAAAGCACCGACGGCGGTGAAATTGAAGCACTTATGGATGTGTCGAATATTATTATTGGTGCCTGCTTAAACGCACTGTCAGAGCAGTTGCAGCTAAACTTTACGCACAATACGCCCATACTGCTTGGCATTCATTGCGGATTAGACGACATTGTTGACAACAGCATCACGCGCTGGGAAAAGGTACTGGTAATCGAAATTGCATATTCGGTGTCGAGCGAAAATATTAACTTTGAATTGCTGCTAGTGATACCCGACAAAGACATTGATGCGGCCTTCTCGCGTTTGCTAGTTGCCCAGCAAAACAATGAACGCCTTACCGCGACTACGGGGGTTAGGTCATGAGCGGCGCTAATACTAAGGACCAAAACACAAGCGCTGCTATGGCAGCAACGGCCTCATCAAGCTCAGCGCTCACATCAAGCTCAGCGCATAACTGGCAAGATGCACTTTTAGACTCAATTGAAGTGGGAATAGTGGTAGTAGATGCCGACTTTACCGTGCATCAATTTAATCAGTTTATGGAAAACCATAGCAGCGTGAGCGCCAGTGAAATTAAAGGAAAGTCACTGTTTGCTTATTTTAAAGAAATAGACCGCAAGTGGCTGATTAATAAATGTCAGCCAGTGTTTTCAATGAACACGCCGGTATTTGTGATTTGGGAGCAGCGTCAGTACTTGTTTAAATTTGGTACCAGCCGTCCTATCACATCAAGCTCCGATCACATGTACCAGAACATCACGATTTTGCCAATTGCGTCGGCAAACGGCCAAGTAGACCGCATCTGCATATTGGTTTACGACATGACCGACCAAGCAATGAGTAAAGAGCGTGTTGAAAAACTTAACGAAGAGCTCAAAGTCATTAGCCGGGTAGACGGACTTACCGGATTGTTTAATCGTCGGTACTGGCAAGAGCGATTTGAGCGCGAGTTTAAACTTACCTACCGCAATAAAAAGCCAATTTCAGTGCTAATGCTCGACATTGACCACTTTAAAAAGGTAAACGATACCCACGGTCACCAAGCTGGCGATAGAGTAATACAGTCGTTGGCAATGTTAATTCGTAAAGCCACCCGAGAAACCGATATTTCGGGGCGTTATGGCGGCGAGGAATTTGTGGTGTTGCTGCCCGATACCAATACCGAGACCGCAAGAGTTGTGGGTGAGCGTATTCGTCTTGTTGCAGAGCGCTATGCGGTAAAACACGAGCATATTGAAATTAACTTCACGATAAGTGCCGGTATTGCCGAGTTTAACAGTAGCTACACGCGTCCACTTATGTGGTTAGAGGCTGCAGACCAAGCGCTGTACAAAGCAAAAGAGTCGGGACGCAACAAAGTCGTTCTTGCTGAGTAGGCACTGAGTGGACGCTGAATAGGCGCTGACTAGGCGGTGAGTGATGTTAAGGGCGCATGCCAATAACGTCTAAGGGGCAAGGCTTGCCGCCTTTTAAATAGAGGGTGTAAAGCTGCACTTCATCTCTTACGCTGGCGTCGTGTCGCAGGCTGTGCCCACCCACAAACTGCACCTGATAAATAACATGCCAGAACACACGTTCTTTATGCGTATACATTTGGGTATCTGCATTTTTAATGGCGGCCCATTCTTCAAGCACGTCCCAAATAAAACAGTCCATTTCTTTAAAGGCAACTTTGTCCTGCCAGTAGGATTCTAAATAGAATGCTAACTGCTCTGCTTTTTGGTCGACGAATTCGCTAACTAACACCCATGATGCCTGTTTACATATATTACCCTCAGTATAGTCACTGCGCACAGAACGCCAGTGCTCATCTAGCATTTAGTCTTAAGTATATGAATACGTAATGAAAATATAATGAAGTTTTATTCGAAGTGTTGCCTACCAGCCCAAAAAAGTAACCCAGCCATAAATTTCGCGGGCCATGCTGATGCTGTTTTGGCCTTGATGCGTGGCAATAATGTCGCGCTGGCGATAGTGAGGTTTAATTTCGACGCGCGCCGAAATTTGGCGTTTGTCTTCGGTGGCCTTAGACCACATATTATCGTGCGGGCTAACTAAATCGAGTAGCGGCATAGGCGTTTTAGCTGCGCGCATGGCTATGGTGTTATTAATGGTGCGTTCTGGCCAGTATGCGTTGTTTATGACCAAAGCGTCGGGGCTGATTTTTATTGGCTCTGGAATAGGCGCTGCTTCATTTGCGCTTTTAGTCCGAATTGCGCTGTGTACTAAATGACTGTTGCCGAGTAAGGCTTGTGCGCTCATACCCTGGGCAAAAATAAGCTGATAGCCTTGCTGCTCGGTGGCATCAATGGCAGCTTTTAAAAAAATGTTTAAGTACCCGCTAAACGCATGTTGATAGGCTAGCTCATACTGACTTTGATGCGCTTTTGCAGCTAAATTGGTTTGTATATTGGGTGAGTTGGCATTTGCGGCGGGCGCCGCGTTAGCATCTGCTTTTGCCTCGGGGTTTTCTGCGTCTTCAGGGCTGTTTTCTCGCTCAGGACTGTTTTCTTGATCAGGGTTGTCTTCCTGCTCAGGGCTGTCTTCCTGCTCAGGGCTGTCCTGGTCTGTTGCTTGCTTTTGTTCGGTGGCTGACTCAGAGCTCTCCTCCTGCTCAGGGCTGTCTTCACCCTTGTTTTGCTCATTGTCTTTTGCCTGCTGTGCGGCATGCTTGGCATCTACATCGGCCATGACCATCATCAACTGCGGGGCCGGTATAACTACCGAATGCCAGCCTACGCGCGCCATTTCTTGCGCAAGGTCTTTTAAGCTTTGTATTTGTGCACCGTTGTAGGACACGTCTGACACAACAAAAAAAGTGCCCATGCTTATGGCCTTTTCAGAAGGGGTAACAAACACTGGAAACTGGTGTTTGGTTTCGCTTTCGCTACCTTCATCAAACACTACGTCAATCAACTGATATTCGTCGGTAAGCATGGTGGCTGATATATCGTTTGCCATGTAATCAAGCCCCGACTGCGCGTAAGCAGGCAAAACACCAGCGCCTGCCCATGCAGCAAGTAGCATAAACGCGAAGGCAAAGCATCGGCTCAGCTTATGACTTTTTTTAAACAAATAATATGTACTCATGTGCAGTTTATCGGCACTAAAAGCGCATATATGATGCTTAATCGCTGAAATTTACCAGCAGGAATAAACTTATCAAAAGTTGCTTGCTAGGTGCGCTAGGGCTCTGCATCAAACATATGGGGTGAGTAAAACGATACTGTTTGTTCGGTGCGAGGATGGGTAAAGCTTATATCTTGTGCGTGCAGCAGCAGGCGTTTTGAGCTTATGAGCGCTTCGCCTTGGGCATATAGCCTGTCGCCTAGTATCGCATGACCAATGTGTAGCATGTGCACGCGCAGTTGATGCGAGCGGCCGGTGTGAGGTTTTAGCTTTACCAAGGTTGAGTATTTACCTTGGCTTTGCGCCTCAAAATAGGTCAGTGCGGGCTTGCCGCGTTCGGTATCTACCATTTGTTTTGGCCGATTAGGCCAGTCACAAATGAGTGGCGCTTCTACCTTGCCTGTGGGCTCACTTAAATGCCCATACACGCGGGCATAATAGGTTTTGCTCACTTCTCGTAACTCAAATTGGCGCGATATGTGGCGATGACTCGCCTTATTTAATGCAAAAAGCATTAAGCCCGACGTGGCCATATCGAGGCGATGCACTACTGTTGCGCTAGGGTATACGCGCTGCACTCTTAGCTGTAGTGAGTCTTTGTGCTCAAGCGCTTTGCCCGGCACGCTGAGCAGCCCCGAGGGTTTGTTGAGCACGAGTAGGTCGTTGTCGCGATGCACAAAATCCAAATATGGGTGCATAGGCGGCTTGTAGTTAATTATCGCCATGTTCAGTAATACATGAAGCGAGGCACAACGCTATGCACAACGTTAGGTGATGCGCTATGCACAACACTAGACAATGCGCTCGGTAAATAGTTAAACAACATTAGCGGCGATTATTTACCACAATGCGCACGCTGTCTAAACTTGGCTCGGCGTCGGTAATCGCCTGAGTGAGCTTTTCTTGCTGATGCACAATGTAGTCTATTTCTTCTTGCCTAATTGCAGGATTAAGTTTTTTAAGCTCGCTTAAACGCTCAATTTCACCACTTAAGCTAGTGCTTACTTTCGTTAGAGCTGCTTGTTTAATATCGCTAAGCTCAAGGCTCGCTTCATTAAGCGCCGCTTCAATGCCTGCTGTAATTTGCGGCATGAGTGCGCCTATCAGCTGCTGCGCCATTTTGGGTTTTACCTTAAAAATAGGCTCAAACTCAATATCCGTATTTTGGTTTTTTGCATCTACACACACTCTAATAGGGGTGGGCGGTAAAAACTGATACAGTTGCAGGCTAGCCTCGGCCACAGGATTAAGCACGGCAATAATTTCAATCCAAAATGCGCCTACTGGCGTGTCTTCTTGATTCACAAAACAAATGCTGCTTTTGCCTACTACGTCGGTCAGCACGCTGTCTATGCAGTGGGTCACAAGCTCGCTGTCGCCGCTTATAAAGTTTACATGTTCAAACTGCGTGGCTACGCTACGTTTATAGGTAATTTCCAAACCTTCTTCTGATATGCCCGGCACCGGAAACAGCATCGACTCTCCATGGCGTATCACAAAGGTATTATCATCTTTTTCATCTTGCACCACGCCAAGGGCGTCAAACAGGCGGGTCATAAACTTGAGCATATTAACCGGGTTTTCAGCGCGCACAATGTTGTCCATTACTTCGTCTATTTTGTCGCCGCCCGAGGCATTGAGTTCTAATAAACGGTCGCGGCCTTGCTCAATTTGCGCTTTTAGCTCTTTGCTTAAGGTATTGGCCTGTTCTACCACGTCTTGCCAGTTTTCTTTATCGGTAGGGGAGGCAAGTGCGGCGTGCAGCTCGTCTTTAAGCCCTTGCCATACCTGCGAGCCTACCGGGCAGGTTTGCGTAAACGCGCCAAGGCCGTAGTGATACCAATTGTACAGTACCTCTTGGGCGGTGTTTTCAAAGTAAGGCACATGAATATTCACATCGCGGGTTTGGCCAATACGGTCAAGGCGGCCTATGCGCTGCTCAAGTAAGTCGGGGTTAAGGGGTAAATCAAACAACACTAAATGATGGCTAAACTGAAAGTTTCGGCCCTCAGAGCCAATTTCAGAGCACAGCATAATTTGCGCGCCCTGCTCATTGGTAGCAAAAAAATGCGCGGCTTTGTCGCGTTCAACAATGCTCATGCCTTCATGAAACACAGTATGGCGAATGCTGGTTTTAGCGCGCATGTACTCGGCAATTTGTAAGGCGGTGCTGGCGTAGGCACAAATAAGCAACACTTTGTCTTTGTGCGAGGCTAAAAACTCACATAGCCACGCCACCCGCGGGTCGTATGCAGGCCATGACTCGTCGAGCATGCTGGCGCGCTCCGGATGCAGCGCTTGGTTCACGTCGTCTTGCATAGCAAGGGCAAGGTCGTATTCTTTAGGAATGCGCTGCGGATACGGATTAATTTTACGCACCGGAAAACCTTCAATGCCAGCGCGGCGGTTTCTGAACAACAAACGCCCCGTGCCGTGCTGGTCAATTAATTCGCGCAATAAGCCTTTACGGTCTTGAGCTTGCGATAAATCCCATTTATCAATATTCACGCCCGGCGCGCATTTGGCAATAGCGGCAGCGTCGTCATCACTAAGCGGCTCATCTTCAATGAGCGGCGTGACCGCGGCGGCAAGCTCTGCATAATGGGCTTCTTCTTCAATAAAGGCGTCGTAGCTATGAAAACGCGCAGGGTCTAATAAACGCAGGCGCGCAAAATGGCTTTGGTGGCCGAGCTGGTCGGGAGTGGCCGTGAGTAGCAAAACGCCTTTGGCAATTTTGCTCAAGGTGTCTATTGCGTCGTAGCTCGGTGAGGCCGACTCGGGCGACCAATGCAAATGATGCGCTTCGTCTACCACGAGGATGTCCCAGTCTACCTTGGCTGCAAGCTCTAAAACTTCAGTTTGGGCAATAAAGTCGGTGCTGCACAAAACGCGCTGCTCCTGATCAAAGGGGTTTTCGCCGGTATCGGCTGCGCCTTCTTTTACCGCTTCAAGGCGTTCTTCGTCAAACACCGAAAAGCTCAAATTCACGCGGCGCAGCATTTCAACTAACCACTGATGCACCAACGAATTAGGCACGCAAATAAGCACGCGCTGGGCACGGCCGGTGAGTATTTGCTGATGAATAATTAGCGCTGCTTCAATGGTTTTGCCAAGGCCTACTTCGTCGGCCAGCAGTACGCGCGGGGCGTAACGCGAGCCAACTTCGTGCGCAATATGAATTTGGTGAGGAATAAGCTCAACCCGCGCACCCACCAAGCCAACCGCGCCTGAGGTGGCAAATTCGTGCTGCTGTTGCCAACAGGCCAAGCGAGTGTCAAACCATTTAGGGGAGTCGAGCTGGCCGTGGGCAAGGCGCTTTTCAGGCTGATTGAGCTTTACTCCATGGTCGAGGGCTACTTCAACAATGTTTGCGGTTTCGCCGGTGTCGCTGCGCGGGCCGGTATAGGTAATTAAACCGTCTTGTTCTTGAATACTGTCGATTGTGATTTGCCAGCCGTCTACATGAGGGGCGTTTTCGCCTTCAGAAAGCTGCAGGCGGGTAAGGGCATTTTGCGATATGGCGTAGTTGCGCTCTTCGTTTACCGCCGGAAACAACACCGTGACCGACCTAAAATCAATGGCCATTACCACGCCTAAGCCTAAATTAGTTTCAGTATTGCTTAGCCATCGTTGTCCAACCGCGAAATCGCTCTTATCTGCCATGTAATTTGTTACCCACTTAATGTTTGGTATTTATGAGCGGCAATTGTAATCTTCTGGGCGGGGCTTGTCAGCCAAAGAAGGGATATAAGCACAAAAGCAGTGCAACATTTGTTGCATAAATTGCGCGCGGGGCAAAAAACGCGTGATAAAAAGCCGATTCTTGTTTATGGTTAAGTTGCCGAAGGTTTGCAGCTAAGCGCGCGTTTCAAAACTGGCTGACAAACATCATAATAAGCAAACGGAGTTATAGATGCCGCAAAGCCAAGCCGAGCATGGCGCTCAGAACACTTCCAAGGCTTCTTCAAGCGAAGCCAGCAGCCGCTTAAACAAATTATACGTTCTCGACACCAACATTTTACTGCACGAACCTCTAGCCTTTACCTCATTTAAAGAGCACGACGTAGTAGTGCCCATGACCGTGCTTGAAGAGCTCGACTATATAAAAGACAGTAAAAAAGACGTAGCGCGCGATGCAAGAGTGTCGATACGGGCCATGGAAGATTTACTGCGCGACGCCTCGCCAGAGCAAATGCTCGAAGGGGTAAGTATGCGCGGCTTAGGTTCGGGGCAGGCGTCGCCGTCGGGTAGTTTGTCGATATTTGCTGATTTGAGCATGAACAAAACCCAGCAGGTATTTACCAGTAACGAAAACGACAACCGCATTATAAATGCAGCTTTGCATTTGCAGGCCCAGCATGCGCCGCGTGAGGTGGTGTTGGTAACTAAAGACATAAACATGCGCTTAAAAGCAAAGGGCGCAGGGATGTCTAAGGTGCAAGACTATCGCACCGACCAGCTTATTACCGACATAAAATACCTTACCAAAGGCTATTACGAATTTGAGGGCGAGTTTTGGTCGAAGGTAAAAACCGTAGAGAGCGTAACAGAAGGACGCGATACCCTGCACAAGCTCGATAAAAGCCTTGTTCCCGACCCTTACATAAACGAGTTTTTAGTAGACGAGACCCACAGTTTTGCAGGCATTATTGAAGCCATGGACGACACCACGCTCGATGTACTCGACCTTGGCTATGAGCGCTTAATGTCGCGTAGAGCGTGGGGGATAAGCCCTAAAAATATTGGTCAGGCAATGGCGCTTTATACCTTGCTCGACCCACACATTGATTTGGTAGTACTCACCGGCCCGGCGGGCAGTGGTAAAACCCTTCTCGCGCTGGCCGCTGCTCTTGAGATGGTGGTTGAAAAGAACATGTACGACAAAATTATAGTAACGCGCTCAACCCCTGAAATTGCCGAATCCATAGGGTTTTTACCCGGCACAGAAGAAGAGAAAATGGCGCCGTGGCTAGCAGCCATTACCGACTCCCTTGAGGCGCTGCATAAAAACGACGAAAACACCAAAGGCTCTATGAGCTACATCATGGAAAAGGCCAACATTCAGTTTAAGTCGGTTAATTTTATGCGCGGGCGCAGTTTGCAAAATGCCATAGTGATTTTAGATGAGTCGCAAAACTTAACCGCCTCGCAGCTTAAAACCATTATTACCCGCTGCGGCGAGGGCACTAAGCTCATTTGCGCCGGCAACCTCACGCAAATAGACAGCAACTACCTAAATGCGCTCACCTCGGGCCTTACCTACATTGTTGAGAAGTTTAAAAACTTCTCAGGCAGCGCCACAATTAGCCTAGACGGCGTAGTAAGAAGCCGCCTAGCAGAGTTTGCAGAGAAGGAGTTGTGAAGCTGGTAATTACAGTGGCCTAAAAATAAACTGAAATAAGGGTGGACATAGAGTGTTTATCTCTATACTCTGCCCGCAGCTAGAAAGAAGTCCAACATTTACATCCTACATTTCGTTGTTTTATTCGTAATACTCGTCCTGCAGTTTCTAAGTACCGTCTCTATTTTTAAGCTATTCAAGCCTCTTGAAGGCAACTTTTTATTTAAATTTCAGGATAATATTATTATGTCTAATACAACTACAGGAACCGTTAAGTGGTTCAATGAAAGCAAAGGTTTTGGGTTTATTGAGCAAGAGTCTGGTAAAGACGTATTCGCTCATTTCAGCGCGATTTCTGGCGACGGTTTTAAAACCCTAGCTGAAGGCCAACGTGTACAGTTTGCTGTAACCGATGGTGCTAAAGGCCCACAGGCTGAGAACATCGTAGCTATCTAGTAATAGATTCTACCGAAAAGGGCATACTGCAAAGTGTGCCCTTTTTTTTGGGAAAACCCTAAGGTTAGAAGGTGTAGCCAATAACATTTGAAAAGCCAAAAGATAAGAATAAGGTTGCTACTTTATAAAAGGGTTAAGCTTAAGCATTAAGTGCTAAGTAACTCAGATAAAAGATTAATGTAGAGCCAGTAGCAATAATAAAAATCAACAATTTTCTTAGGCCTGCTAATCCGAAGTGTTTAGATTGAATAACAGAATTTGCTAGTCGTCTAACCGGGCTATTTGGATTAGATGCCAGTCGAAAGCAAATCATACCCAGCACCGAAACGAATATCCAAAAAACTATGTCTAATATTCCGCTAGGTTGTTCAAAAAATTCAAGTATCCAATGAGCTTGCCTCGATTCGACATTTTGATCTGAAGCGCCAGCAGTCATCGCAGAAGCGTAGCGAATAAACGTGAAAATCATCAATGCGACTGACGCAACAAAAAGTGATGTTAACTGCAGAAACTCTGTATTGCCCTCTTTTAAAGCGTCTTTTTCTGCCTGATTTCGTTCTGAAATTGACCGCCATGAATTAAGCATATTATTAAAAAAAGCAATAAAGTGCTTCGCGTCTTTACTATCTAATACCTCCATACGTAAAAGCGATAGAATTAGAGAGTGACAATAAGATACAAAACCATCGAAGTAATGTTCGGTCACACCTGCCTTTTGGATTTCTTTATTTTTTATTTCAATAGCAGTTTTCTGCATATCTTCAATCAACCGAAAGGCAGTAAGTCTTGGATTGTCGTGATTGATCGCGTGCACGCTCGTGATATTGTCTTCGTTTTCATTATGATGTTTATGGATATGAAGTATGGATTTTAGAAATATGAAAGTAGTTTTTTCTGCAACGAATTTATGATGTAAGCGTTTTTCAAATAAGTCAGCGTCCTGAACATAATTTAAATTATCGATATCCAACCTGTCTTGATATTTTAGTAAGGTAATGCCACTGGGTTTTATAAGATATTTCACATGGTAAATATGATTGCGTAACCTGGTGTTTGCACACGACAAAATTGACTTTCTAATTTTTTTCTTCTGCTTCGCTACATCACTAGTCTGAAGCACAAATGAGGGAGAATACAGATTTTCCGTTATTGCTTGCCGGTACTTGCTAATATCATCCTCTAATGCGCGCAAGGGATTTAAGATATCACCGCTAAACTGCTCGTCTTGCAACACATAGTCGTGAAGTACAATAAATGCATCTCCCTCTAGGTCACCTTGTTCGTTAGTCTCAGAAAGGGTGATGATGCGATATTTTCCACTAGTTTTTTTGTCTGATTGACTTTCTGGCAGGTCTTTCCAATCATAAACGGTGCTGGTTATGCAATGCCGAACTCTTGGTACAACCCTAGAAATGTCGTGCTCGTCTACGTATGAGGCTGATACTGGAAAGTCTATATCGTCTTTTTGCGAGCGTTGAACGAGGTCAACACTGAATCGAGAAAAGTCTAGTGTACCGGATACACATGGTATCCAAGCCATTAAATTCCATTTGGTGAGAGGCGTAACTTCCATTTTAATACAGCACTATTTTGTAGGTTTGCGAGTTAAGTTGGAATACAACTATGGATTATTTGCGGGAGGTGGAATGTGAGCTACTACTCGTGAGCTTTGGCGTCTGCTTGCATGTAAGAAGGCTCGTCTAAAGCTACTATCTCGGTTTTGGCGCCGTGTTGCCAATTAATCTTTTTATGGCTCCCGTTAGTTCTTTTATCAATTTTATAGGTGTATAAAAGCAAAAATGAAGCTAACGTTACCGCAGTCAGCAGTAAAGCAAATGTGATTAAGTTCATGCGCATCCCGAGTGTTATTGTGTTTTCGGCTACTTACAAGCAGCTCTGGTGTATAAAATTTCGCCAAGCAGTATAAGAAATATCGGTACCGTAGTCAAAGATATGAGTTAAATTTGAGTCAAAAGTTCATTATCAAGGTTAGCTTGTCTACATTACCTACGATTCCGCGTTTAATTTGGTTAAAAATAATATCATGAGACATATTATATACGGGTTAGCTGGTTTAAGTATTTTTATTGTGTTCGCTTGCACTGAAAACAAGCAAAGCGAGCCTCTTACCCCTGCTCAACAAGCAAAGTGGCAGCATTTATCGGCGCAGCTATTTTTAACGCACAGCGGCACACCCAACATAGAGCAAGTGGCCGAGCAGTTAAACTTGATACTTAGCTCAACAGCAAGCCAAACCCCCGAGGCTGCTAATACCAAAGAAAACATCTCAGAAACCAGCTTTGAAAACACTAGCGCCCTAAATAAAGATACCCACCGCATATTCAGGCAGTTTACAGATCTATATAACGCCACTCAAAGCAGTGCCGATGCACCAAGGCAAGAGAGCGCCACAAGCGCGAAACAAGAACGCTTACTAAAACAACTGAAGCTCTATTTAGCGCACATAGCATTTTCACCCCTTGAAAACGCAGAGCCTATCGCCGAAGGCCCCACTACTGTCATTCCGGCGAAAGCCGGAACCCCCACCCCCGTCATTCCGGCGCAGGCCGGAACCCCCCAAACAGCACCCCCACAACTAACCCAACACCAAAACCAGCTAAACACCCTCACCACTAATTACCCCGTGCTTACACAAGGCGAATTTGCATTATATGAAGCCAATAACCATCAAGGCCTGCTTGCTTACAGCCGCACGCTGGGTAAGCAGCGCGCCTTTATTGCGTATAACCTGAGTTATGACGTACACGACATGCCGCTACCGTTTGGGTTTATGGCCTCTACCAAAGTTACGCTATGGCGTATGGGTAGCGACCAAGCAAAGAGCTTTGTAACCGACAGGGCAATTGTGATCAGGCCATTTGAGGTAGTGGTGGTTTTGGTTGGGGTGTGAGGGTTTAGGTTTTTGTGTATTAACTCTTCTTGTATTGTAAAGGGCAAGGCGAATCGCAAATCCAATACCAAAACGTCATGTAAATTACGCACGCAAATAAATAGGCATCAACACTCGCTTTTGCTAAACTAACGCGCGTAAGCGAAGCAGTCGCAGTTAATGAATTTAATATGCGAATAGATGTGCAGCCGCCGCTTAATGGAATATTGACCAGTATCGCTAAGGCAAGCAAGAGGGTGTGTTGATTGAAAATGTTATCAAAACAAATAGCCAAAGTAATAAACGCGCAAAAAGCGAAACAAGTTACTCATCAAAGCGCAACGCAAGCGCCCCTGCACGTATCTGGTCATAAAAATAAGCACAAGAACAAGCACGCTGCGTTCAATAGCGCCATGATCACGCTGTTTTTATCTGGTGCTGTATTGTCACCTACGGTTTATGCACAAACCGAAGGGTTTGCCTTTGGCGCCGACAGTAAAATCATATTCGACGACAACATATTTAGAGTAAACGACGAGCAGTCAGACACCATATTTCAGGTATCTCCTATTGCAGGTTACGTCGGCCTGTATGGCAAGCATAAACTTACCGTAGGCTATGAAGGTGAGTATGCTATTTTTAGTGATAATTCAGACGTAAACTACAACAATCATAAGGCCAAAGCCGAACTCAATTTGAGTTTAACCGCCAAGTGGAGCGCAAAACTTGGTTTGCAGTATGCCGACCAAGTAGAAGAGCCGGGCATCAACAATCAAGTGCTCACAGGTGTATCAGAATTTAACGAATTTGATACAGCACGATTTAACTTTGAAACAGCGTATGGCACCAGCGCTAGTATAGGTCAGGTAGTGTTTAAGTACGGCAAACAAACCTTTGACTACAGCAACAACTTTCAAGAATTTAGAGACCGAACTTCAGACGACATTACAGGCACCTTTTTCTGGCGTGTTGCACCAAAATCGCGCATGATTTTTGAAGTTCGCACAGCCGATGTAAAGTCTGACAACGCAATTGGCGTGAATCAGTCGTTTGACCAAATCAGCTATTTAACTGGCGTAACGTGGGAGGCCACGGCTAAAACCGAAGGGTCTTTGCGCGTTGGTTATCAAGATACTCAGTTTGACAATCCTTTAGTCGCCGACCTCGACGGCCTCAGTTATTTTGTCGATGTAGACTACAAGCCCGACACAGACTCAATCATTACTATTGCGCTAAGCAGAGCAGTGCGCGATAACGCAGAACTAGTGCTCGCTGGGCTCGAAACAACCGACTTTAGTGTAAGTTGGAAAAATCAATTACGTAGCCGTATGGCATTACAAGCTAAGTATATTTATCGTAAAGATGACTTTGGCGGCGGCAGCAATAAGCGCTCTGACGATACGCACAGAGCTAGGTTGTCGGTAAGTTACGCCGCCCTAAACTACTTAGACGTTTACGCGGCTGCAGAATATATGACACGTAGTTCTGATACTGTAATAAGAGAATTTGATAATTCTCGCTTTACTATTGGCGTAGAAATTGCGTTTGATTAGCGTTGAAGCCTTATTGCACGAGCAAGTTAATATGCGTACATTAAATTATAAATATTTGGGTTTGCGCGCTTATTCAAGCTTACTTGGCCTTTAAAATGGCAAAACCGTAAACTCAGCAGAAGAAACAAGAGCAACTTATAAAACATGAGCAAACAACCTATGAGTACCAAAGGCTTTTCAATTACCTCCTATTTATTCGGATTGTTAATGCTTGCATTAATGGGCGCACAAACGGCTAATGCACAAGCTAACAAAGAATATAAGCTGTCTACCGACGATGTGATTTCAATCGCGGTATTTAATGAGCCCGATCTCGACGTAAAAGAGGCCAAAATATCTGAAAGCGGCACGATATCTGTACCATTACTCGGGCAGGTGGTGGTAAAAGGTAAAACCGTGGTTGAAGCGCAGAACCTGCTTACTGAGCTATTTTTAGCAGACTACTTAAAACAGCCAAGAGTAACCGTGAGCATGGTGGAATTTCGTCCATTCTATATTAACGGTGAAGTAGACAAGCCCGGTAGCTATCCTTACCGCACAGGAATGACAGTGCAAATGGCTATTACTATTGCCGGCGGTTTTACCGAGCGAGCATCAAAAAGCGCCATATATTTATTGCCAGAAAACAGCACCACAGCGCCTACCCGCGTAGATTTAAACGCCGAAGTACAGCCAGGCGATGTGATCACAATCGAAGAGAGCTTTTTTTAAACACATATAAACACTGGCCTACGGGCGAGTATGTAATTCGCACAAACAAGAGTAGTTAAGCAAATGGATTTTACACCCAACAAGAATACGTCAGAGCAGTTTGAGCAAGAACAAGTGCTAGACATAGGGCAATACTGGCGAACGATTAAGCGCGCTAAATGGTTAATCGCGTTTATCGCATTACTGTGCTTAAGCTTGGGTGTGTATGTAGCGTCAACCGCCACCCCTATTTATCAGGCAACGTCTAAAATTTTGGCCGACCCGCAAGCGCCATCGGCAAGCCGCGAAGAACAATATGTAGCAACTGCGCTCGTGTTTTTGTTTTACGAAACGCAATACGAAATTATTCAGTCGCGCGCAATTGCTGAAACCGTGGTAGACAAGCTCTCTTTAGTAGAGCGATACAAAGAAGAGCAGAAACAAAAAGCAAGAGAGCCTAAATCGAGCTTTTCGATGGCGAGCATAAAGCGTGAACTGAGTGCATTACTGGGTAACTCTCAAGCGAATGCAAAGCCGACCCCTAAAACTGACGACGAACTTAAGGTAATGCTAGCAACAGAGTTGCAAAGCAATATCTCAGTAAGCGGTGGTAAGCAAAGCCAAGTTATCAACATAAGCTATCAGTCGCCCGACCCGCAGCTCGCTGCCGAAATTATTAATGCAGTGGCGCAAGCTTATATTCAATTTGGCCTCGAAGCGCGCTTGGGCGAAGTAAAAAATACAGAGGCATGGCTTGCAGAGCAGTCGAGCGATTTAAAAGCGCAGCTTACCGAGTCAGAAAACAAGCTGCGCGATTTTAGAATGCAGCAAGGCATAATGGATTCTGATCTGCAAGAGAGAGATTCGAATTCTCGTATTCAAACGCTAAGCAATCAACTGCTGAATGCACAAAGCAATTTGTCGATTAAAAAAGAGCTACACGACGAAGTAAAAGACCTGCCCGAGGGCTCAAAAGCCTTTTATTCACTCACGCCAGTATTGGAGAACAATACAACATCTGCGTTAGTTAAAGAAGAAGCGCGCCTGCAAAGCCGTGTAAATGAGTTTTTTCAGCGCTATAAAGAAAAGCATCCCAAGATGATTGCCGCTCGTAGCGAATTGCAAAGCGTACAAACGAGCTTGAATCAAGAAATTGCTAAAATAGTAGACCGCATTGAGTCAGACTATCGCCTAGCTCAGCAACAAGTTTCCAATATTCAGCGTTTGTTAACGGAAGAGCGTAACAGCATTCAGTCCTTACAGGGCTCAAGTTTTACGCTTACTGCCCTAGAGCGTGAGGTAGAAAACAACCGCCGAGTGTATGAGTCGTTTATAAATCGACTGATGGAAACGAACATTAAAGGCGATTTTACCGCTTCCAATGTGCAAATTATTGATTCGGCTACCGTGCCTCAGTTTCCGGTTAAGCCAAACGTTAAGCTCATTATTGCCTTAAGCCTCTTTGTAGGTTTGTTTTTAGGCGTGGTAACGGCGTTTTTACGAGAGGCGCTGCATAACACCTTCCGCACACCCGAGTCGATTGAAGAAAATCTCAATGTGCCCAGCCTTGGTATGACAATTAAGCTAGCGAAAAAAGAGATAGGCAGTATTCCAGAGCTTCAATACTTACAAGATTTACGCTCAGTATTTACCGAAAGTATTAATACCGTGCGCACATCACTTATGTTTTCGAACATAGACAATCCTCCTAAAACAATACTGGTTACATCGGCCACCGGTGCAGAAGGTAAGTCGACACTTGCCATGAACCTTGCCGCTGCTTACGGTCAAATGGGTAAAACATTATTGCTAGAAGTAGATTTGCGTAAACCAAGTGTAGCTAAAAACTTAAATGCTCCGCCGCGTTCAGGATTAACTGATGTTTTGGCTGGCAGCATTGAGCTGAAAGAAGCCTTGCTTAAGCCAAGCGAGCACTCTAACTACCGCGTGCTTACTTGCGGCACTATTCCGCATAATCCAATAGAGCTGCTGTCGTCAGACAAGTTTTTTGATGCGCTGAATACCTTTAAAAAGCACTTTGACCATATTATTTTAGATGGCCCGCCAACCTTACCCGTAAGTGACGCTACTGTGATTGGCACAAAAGTAGATGGTGTAATACTAGCCGTACGTGCCGAGGTTACAAAAATTAAGGCTAGTAAAGAGGCTGTACGGCGCTTGCAAAAGCTTAACGCGAATGTAATTGGAGCAGTATTAACCCTCGCTGAACCGCAAAAAATAAGCTACTACGGCGACCATTACTATGCAGGTGAATATTATGGCACCGACGATGCAAAAGGCGTTAACAAGGGGGCTGAGGCTAAACCCGCTTAACTATGTGTAAACAATGATTGATATTCATAGCCATATATTACCGGGTGTAGACGACGGCGCTAAAACGCTTGGCGAATCGTTTGATATGCTCAATATGGCGATAGATCAAGGCGTAACCACGCAAGTGCTTACGCCCCATATACACATAGGGCGCTATAACAATACAAAGCTTGGATTACTCAAAGCATTTAGTGAGTTTCAGGCGAGGGTGAAAGACAAAG
Organism: Glaciecola siphonariae; assembly: GCF_042652645.1. Lineage (NCBI taxonomy): Bacteria > Pseudomonadati > Pseudomonadota > Gammaproteobacteria > Alteromonadales > Alteromonadaceae > Glaciecola > Glaciecola siphonariae. Next base: position 143,687 of record NZ_JBHSGU010000005.1, on the reverse strand, counting down.
GCCTGTCCATTACACTAAGGCTTGCCGCAGAGGTACGAATAGGGGCTGAAATAATGCCGCTGATCAGCAATAAGCAAATTCCTTGGCTTGGCCAGTTGAATGGTAAACAAGTATTTTTACTCGAATTTCCACGCATTGATGTACCGCACGGGAGCGACAATTTAGTGCGTTGGTGTATTGCACAAAATGTTCTGCCGCTTATTGTGCATCCAGAGCGCAACAAAACCTTTTTAAACAAACCTGAAAAACTACAGTGGTACATAAAAAAAGGCTGCCCCATACAAATAACCGCGAGTAGTTTAAGCGGTAAGTTTGGCGACGATGTTAAACACATGGCGCTTGACCTAATGCGCAAAAACCAAGTGTTTGCAGTGGCATCAGACTGCCACAACTTAAAGGGCAGACAGCCCGATTTGGGTAAGGTTTATACCGAATTAAAAGATGAGTTTGATGCAGACTATTTAACAAAGGTATTTGTAAGCAACCCTCAGTCTTTATTGAAAGAACGCATTCGCGTTGTAGCCTAAGTTCTTATGACTAACGCTTATGTCTTCACTATAGCAATCCATACTCAGAATGGTTTGTTTCGATGATGCATGCTCGGCGCAACAATGGGCTACTCAACGAAATCGCCATTTACTTTGCATTAATTGCATTCGTGATAACGCTTTCACCGTTTACCTTCCAATTTAATGAGATTCAGAGCTTTTCGTGGAGTTTCCGCTCATTTGATGCCTTTTCAAATTTATTTTTGTTATTCCCTATAGGTGCATGTATTGGTTTAAAACCGTCTAGCGCAAATTTAAAGCAAGCCTTATGGTGCTTATTGTTAGGATTTTTACTGAGTGTAATTATTGAAGTACTTCAACTATTTTTGCTTGAGCGAACAAGCCAATATTGGGATCTCATATGCAATGCACTCAGCGCACTGTTGGGCTGGTTTATAGGCGCGCTGCTAAGGCTGCTTTTTTCCAAAAGAGAAGATGCTAACGTCGGCTCTCAGTTACTCATGTGTGCTGTTTTATCAATAGGCATTAGCTTGTTAGTTCGTATGATTTCAGAACAAGCCGTTTTGCTTGTGAGTGCCGCTAATATTTTGCTCATAGTGCTTGGCTCTTTTACCATTGCACTGTTGATCAAAAACCAACGGTTCAAAAATCAGGAGTTTTTAGCGCTAAGAGCTTTTGTTGCATGCTTCGCATTTAATATCGTTTTTATATTTCGGTTATTTGCTGCTGAGCCTGCATCGTTTATTTTGATTTCACTTTTGAGTGCCTCTGTTTGTTTAGTGTTTACTCAATGGTTTATAAAGGCTCAACATACACTATTTAAGAATATCCGAAGCCTTGGTGTATTGCTGGCTGTATCTAGTTTATGCGGGCTAATGGCATGGGAGATTTATGAATACACAATTACTTGTGCCGTAACATGCATAGATAAAGCGAACGCTGTCACTAAAGCTGCCAGCCAATTACAAGGTGGTAAGTTTGTGATTAAACAGTTATTCAGTTTGTTTACACTCGTGTTTTTAGTTAAATATTGGACCTATAAAACCAACAATCAAAAGGTGCAATGGGGAACGGCAGTGATAGCCGGTATTTTAAGTCTGGTTCACGCAATATGGAGTGTGGAATCTGGCTTTACAGATATGAGTTTATACGCATTTTATGCGTGTTTGGCCGTTGTGCTAGTTGCATCCTTTTTTACATCACTCAAGCAGCTTAACCGCATATGATGTTTGTAAACTCAAATGCCCTTTATGAATAACTCTTCAGACCAAAGAGCGTTAATCGCCAACCTGATATCGTCAAACGCTCTTAGCTCGATAGCAATACCTCTATCAGAGGGGCAAGCGACTGCGATTGTTCAAACAGCTATTGAAAATGGTGTAGTTGAACAAGTATTAGCGAATGCGGCTATTAGCAAAAGCTCAGATTGTTATAAATCCTTAAGCAAATTTGCCACAAGTAATACCATAAAGCTGGCATTGATAGATTCAGCCGCTTTAAACGCGCTCAATGCATTGAAAAACGCATCAATACCGTATGTTGTGTTAAAAGGATTTGCCCTTGCCCATACAGCTTACAATAAGCCAACTGACCGACAACGTGCTGATGTAGATATTCTGATTGATCAAAAAGACAAAGAAGGTGCCGCTAAAGTTCTAGAGCACCTTGGGTTTGTGAACCCGAGAGGATGGAGTCCTACTGAAATTGTGCAACAGTACTCTATGCGCAAAGTGCTCTCACATGGGATCGCATTAGACTTTGATATACACACGCAGCTGTCAAACGATATTGCAGTAGCTAAACAATTTACTTTTGAAGAACTCTATCGGAATGCAAATGCCGAGCGGCTCAACGGAATTCCACTTAATTCCAAACCCTTTGCACTTATTCATGCACTACTTCATATGCTGCATCATCGCCAAAAGGGCGATTTGATAAAGCTCATTTGGTTTTACGATATCCATTTACTTATCAACAATATTAGTGACAGTGAGCGCAATTTACTTTTGGACCTGTGTGCAAATAAACACTTTTCAAAAGTAGCCGCTTTTGCCCTTGGTTTGTGCGGTGAGTATTTTAATTCTAACGGTTTATCTGATTTGCAGCGCGACTTAAACACGCACAAACAAAGCACGAAATATGATTATTTAATGACAATAAATAAGCCAATGGGTAACGTGATGCAGGAGCTTTCTAAAAGAGGTCTGTCTTTTAGGTCGCTTAAGTTATTACAAGAGATGCTTTTCCCACCAGTCGCTGAGTTGCATGTAAAATACGGCTCGTTTAACGCTGTATATGCGCCGTATTATTACATCAAGCGCATAATGGGTGGCTTAATGTATAAGCTTTTTAAGGTGAAGCGTTAAGCCCCCTTAAAATACCACTTTGTATGCTCATGTACCTCGGCGCTACTTAGCAACTCATCAATCTCAAACCATTTATAACTATTATGTTGCTCAACAGGTAAGTTGGTTAAATCGCCCAATATTTTTAGCTTATAGGCTATGGCTACGTAATGGGTAGAGGGTGATTCACCAAACACGCAGTCATCATAAAAATGGTCGAAGGGCCCAATAAGCTCAGCTTGCTGTAATTCCATTTGCTGGCCTAGTTCTTCTTTGGTGAGTCGTTCAAATGCGGCTTTAAGTGGCTCGTTTTTCATAATACGACCGCCCGGCACAAACCAAAAACCTTTTGCTGGGCGATTGTTACGCTTACCTAAAAGTGCTTTACCTTCACTATTGGTGATCACAAGGTCTAATGAAACGAGCGGCGTGTTTTTAATTACCTGAGTAAAGTCATTGATACTTAAAAACATGCTACTTTCTAAACTTGTCTTGGTTGTTTAAAAACCACTCGTATGTGCTGCGCAGGCCATCTTCAAGCTCAATACGATACTTCCAGCCCAGGTTTGCCAAGCGGCTTACGTCCATAAGCTTGCGTGGCGCGCCATCTGGCTTGCTTGTGTCAAAACTAATGCTGCCTTCAAAGCCCACTACTTTCGCAACTGTTTCAACCAATTCGCGAATAGTACAGTCGCGGCCTGAGCCTACGTTAATATGGCTTAGCATATCTTGTGTGTTGGCTTCATAGGTTTTGCTATCAAGATTCATTACAAAAATAGAGGCTGCGGCCATGTCGTCAACATGCAAAAACTCGCGCATGGGCTTACCGCTACCCCAAGCAACCACCTCTTGGCTATTAGCAAGCTTTGCTTCGTGAAAGCGGCGAATTAGTGCAGGAATTACGTGGGAGTTTTCAGGATGAAAGTTATCGTTTTGCCCATAAAGGTTAGTGGGCATTACCGAGCGATAGTTACGCCCATACTGGCGGTTGTATGACTCACACATTTTAATGCCGGCAATTTTTGCAATAGCGTAGGGTTCGTTAGTTGGTTCGAGTGTGCCGGTGAGTAGGGCACTTTCGCGCATGGGCTGCTCAGCCAATTTAGGGTAAATGCAAGATGAGCCTAAAAACAATAAATTGTTCACATCACTTAAGTGTGCGCTGTGAATAATATTGTTCTGTATCATCAAGTTTTGGTAAATAAAGTCGGCAGGGTAGGTGTTATTGGCAATAATGCCGCCTACTTTTGCGGCAGCAAGGTACACTTCATCTATTTTGTTGGTGCTAAAAAATTGCGACACAGCAGTTTGGTCGCATAAATCGAGCTGCGCGCGAGAGCGCGTAATTACATTGCAGTTACCAGCCCGCTCTAACTGCCTCACAACTGCAGAGCCCACCATGCCATTGTGCCCGGCTACAAATACGGTTTTCATATTGGTTTATCCCTTTAAATTCATTCAGGCTCAAAAAATTTAGCTTAACAAACGTCATATTAATCCCTGTCTGGGTTTAAATAGTTATTTTTTTGAAAGACGAAAAAATTGTAAATATTTTGAGATCACGCATACCATTTCTTAGCTTAAATTGTTGGTATGAAGTCTAAAAACATCTTCAATTGCATTGATTCACTAATTATTAGTTAGCAAGATGTTTGCTAATCCGATAAATCGAAATATATTTTGTTAAAGTGGACACAGGTTAATCATGCGGCAAGGTTTTATTGTCAACCGCATCTTTGATAATCCCGCGCAGCACCGGTTGCAGAAGTGCTGCCATTAATTTTTGTCCTTCATCGTTGTAATGAATACTATCTCGATAATGTATTTCTGATAATCCATTTCCTAAATCAAAAGTGATCGGTATTTTATTTTTACGAGCAAATTCAATTATTTTCTGCCCCTGTTCGTTGTATTCGCCGGCTGATAGTTCATGGATATCCGCATGAAGATAAATATGAAGCGGTGTATCCATCTGCTGGGTTAATTTCAAAATACTCTCCCATCCTGGATTAAGTGCTGCTTCAATCTTTTCTTCATCAACAGCAAGTTTAGTATTGTTCCGCTTAAATAAACGAAGCGCTCTGGGAACGATATATCTGTCTATAAGTTCAAAAATAGCCAATGGATATTGCTTGCCTGGGTAAGAAGGGTGAATGTCGACGATCGGCTTCTTGGTCATTTGGTCGCCCGCATCGTGGCTACTAAATATAACAACGACAGCTGACTCTTTTAAATTGTTGAATTCTTTATAATACGCGGCCGCATTGTCAGGCCCCCAAGAGCCGGCCGAAGCATTCAAAACTCTATAGCTATCGCCATAATTGTTTTGTAAATTTTTTTCAAGCAACGAGGTCGCTAATGCCGAATGAGTTGTTAGATTACCTCCGTTTACTACAGAGTCACCTAATAAAAGAATTCTGAATTCATCAGCTTCATTGACGAGCGGTTTGCTTCTCATAGAGTACTCATTGACTAAAATTTGATTTCCAAACCGATTCATAGACTGATTTTCTTTGTAAATGTATTCGTATTCATTGCTGGCTTTGTACAGAGGTGACTGTTTAAAGCCAATTGTGTAAAGAATAAATTCAATAAGAAACAAAGTTATGGTTACAAAAATAAACAGTTTTTTCATTTGATCATCCTACTAGCGTTCTCTATGTATTTTTAATATTGATAGGAAAAAATTAGAGCTCTGAATCCATTAAATTTACTCTACGGCAACGGCAATTTTATAGCCGTGGGTTTTTAATAGCGCATGCTGTTTGGCTACTTCTAAGTCGCTTTGCACCATTTCGGCACACATTTCTTCAACGGTAATTTCGGGTACCCAACCAAGCTTTTCTTTGGCTTTGGTAGGGTCACCTAATAGTGTTTCTACCTCTGCCGGGCGGAAGTAGCGCGGGTCTACTTTAACAATTATATCGCCAACTCTAAGCGCATGTGCGTTGTCACCTTCAATAGCCGCTACAGTTGCAATTTCGTCTACACCTTCGCCGCTGAATTCTAGCGTTATGCCTAATTCTTTAGCCGATAAGCGCACAAATTCACGCACTGATATTTGCTTGCCAGTAGCAATAACAAAGTCTTCGGGTGTGTCTTGTTGCAGCATCATCCACTGCATACGCACATAGTCTTTTGCGTGGCCCCAGTCGCGCAGTGCATCCATGTTGCCTAAGAACAAACACTTCTCAAGCCCTTGCGATATGTTAGCGAGCGCTCGCGTGATTTTGCGAGTAACAAAGGTTTCACCGCGACGAGGCGATTCGTGATTAAACAAAATGCCGTTACAGGCATATATACCGTAACTCTCACGATAGTTTACCGCTATCCAGTACGCATACATTTTAGCTACAGCATAAGGGGAGCGCGGGTGAAAGGGTGTGGTTTCTTTTTGAGGAATTTCTTGTACTAAGCCATACAGCTCTGAAGTAGAGGCTTGATAAAACTTGGTCTTTTTCTCTAGGCCCAAAAAGCGAATAGCTTCTAATAAGCGAAGTGTGCCTAGAGCATCTACATCTGCAGTGTATTCGGGTGCTTCAAACGATACTGCCACGTGGCTTTGTGCGCCAAGGTTGTAAACTTCATCAGGCTCAACCTCACGCATTATGCGTATAAGGTTAGACGAGTCGGATAGGTCACCGTAGTGCAAGACAAAGTTGGCGTTATCAACGTGGATATCTTCATAAATATGGTCAACACGCTGAGTGTTAAACAAAGACGCTCTGCGTTTTATGCCGTGTACTTTGTAACCTTTTTCGAGCAGTAACTCGGCAAGGTAAGATCCGTCTTGACCGGTAACGCCGGTAATTAATGCTACTTTTTGTGACATGTTAAGTCCTCGTCTTCGTCTATTGATACTGAACTTGCAGCGCTTACATTGGCGAGTACTTCTAACTCGCTTATAAACTTATCCAGTATTTTGTTTTTGTTTAAATATTGCAGAGCAAACTGGCGCGCTACATCATTGTGCTTGCTCAAATCGCTCGCGAGTAATTGATTTAAAGCTTGGGTAAGTGCTGTGGCATTTTCTGGCTCAATGCAGGTGTAAATGCCTGAGTGTTTTTGCTGTATTTTACCGAGTTCGGTGTGTTGGTCGGCAGTAACAATAGCATGGCCGCCAGCCGATAATATGTTAGTGAGTTTTGAAGGTAGCACGGCATCGGCAGCGCCGCGTTTTTGAATAACTAGGTGAATATCAGCAAGGGCAAGCATTTCAGGCACGCGCTCCCATGCTTGTAGGGGCATAAAAAGCACATTGGATAATTGCATTTGTTCAGCAAGTTGCTTCAACTCTGCTACATAAGAGCCTGCGCCTACCATTACAAATTTAACTTCTGGTGAGGCCTTAAATGCTTGGGCTGCATCTAACACAATATCCAAGCCTTGCTTGTTGCCAATGTTACCAGCGTATAATACAACCTTGTTAGTAGGTGCTAAGCCCCACTCTTGCTTGAGTGCATCGCCGTTTGTATCAGGGCTTACAAAATCGGTGTCTGACCAGTTTGGAAAATGTATGATTTTTTCAGCCGGTACGCCTTTGCGCTTTGCGTTCTCTATCATGGAATAGGAGATTGTAGATACCCTGTCGAACTTGCAGGTAAGCCACTTTTCGACTCTACGCGCCAAGCTAGCTGTTTTGCCTTCACCAAGCATGCCGAGGCCAAAGAGCGCATCTACTTCAAAGTCTTGTATGTGGAGCACGGTTTTAGTGTTAGTAAGTTTTGCAAATAAGAGCGTGAGAGGTGCGCAAAAGAGCGTAGGTTGCACCAGTACAATTACATCAGGGCTTTTGAACACATGCGTAAACAAGCGAATGCCAGAGCTAAGCGCAAAACTCGATAAATGAAGCAAGCGTTTAAGAGTACTTACCTTCGCGGGCACATATAAAGGGCAGCGCTGAACAGTAACCTGTTCAATCGTTTCGGTTTTATAAAACACAGCAGAATAGGCCTGATTAACTTTCCAGTCAGGATAGTAGGGAGGTGCAACGATTGCAGTTACGTCGATTCCCTTCTGTGCAAGTGAGCTGCACATTTCACCATTGTATTTCCCGATGCCTGTTAACTCTGGTGAATAGTTAAGGCTTTTTAGTGCGAGTTTCATTACTATCTCTCTTCCTAAGAGGTTTTGCTGGATTTCCTATACATATCATGCCTTCGGGTAAATCATTAAAAACACTGCTGCGAGCTCCTACTACCGTCCCTTCTCCAATGGATACACCAGGCGCAACAAATACGTCTGTAGCCAACCAAGCTTGATCCTTAATCGTTATTTTCTGAGCATATATATCGAATGCTTCTGAAGTATATTCATGAGAACCGGTGCAGATATAGCATTTCTGCGAAATTACAGTATTTGAACCAATTTCAATTTCTCCCAGAGTGTAAAGACATACTTCATCACCTATCCAACTGTAATCGCCGATTCTGAGCTTCCATGGGTAAGTGATTCTTACCGATGGGCGAATAATTACTCCTTTTCCTATTTCGGCGCCAAATAAGCGCAGAAGAAAACTTCGCCAAGAGTACATGAATTGCGGGGAAAGAGTAAAAAGACTTGATTGAATAACCCACCAAGCTTGTACTATAAATTTATTCCTACCTCTGAATCCATTAGGCATTTCAAACTTTTGTAGTAGTTGAGTTTTCATTCTATTTTCCTTGTCCGCTCTCACCAACAGTTCATACTTCCTAAGGGGATACAGCAGCGATATCTCTAATTACTCGTGCAATATCTTTAGCAGACTCTTGCAAAGAAAATTGACTCTCGTAACAGCTTCTAGCATTTTTACTCATTATCTTCTTCTCTTCAGAGCTTAGCGTATTCCATTTCTCGATAGCTTTAACTAAACCAGTGGCTGACGGTTCACATACATAACCTGATTTAGAGGCTTTTATTTCTTGCCATATGTTTACTCTGTCCGAAATTATGACAGGTGTACTAAGGCTTAATGATTCCGCTACTACAATGCCAAAATTTTCTTGAAATGATGGCAGTATAAAAACGTCTGCTGCTTTAAAGGCGCCATGCTTCAATTCACCATCTAACATACCCAGCCAATGTATTTTATTCGATATATTGAGAGATGAAATAAGTGCTTCTAATTTAGTTTTGTAGCTCTCGTTTATCGGACCCGCAATGCAAAAAGCAACGTCATTCCCGCTCTTCTCGAGTCTGCTTATTGCGTTTATTAAAACTTCGATACCCTTTTTGGGGTGAATTCTGGATAGGAATAAAAAAATTTGTTTATTTTTTAAAAGTGGGTACGTGTCATAAAATCTATTAGTGCTAGTGTTCTTTATGCTTAAATCCGGTGAACCATAAGCAATGACTTCACCGTTTACTTCGTAAGGGGAAAATGAAAGAGCGGAACACCTTTTTTCTTCTTCACTGGTAAAAAGTACTCTCGAAGCAAGTGAAAGTGTTGTATTTTCGAACACTTTCCAATAGAGAACTTTTTTTATATATTTGAAAAAAGAGACTGAATTGAAATAGGGGTCGAGCATACCATGCGTAAATAAAACAAATGGGATTTTCTGTTTCTTACAGTGCCTTGCAACCGCATATGAATGAAACTGCCAAATCCCATGAATGATTACGGCATTGTAATTTTTTAAATTTGCGAGGAGCCATTTGTTAAATGATGGTGAAAAACTATAAGTACCCAAATAACTATCAAACTCAAAAATTGTTGATTCGTCGCTTATATACTCCAAATTCGCTTCATTCTTGAAAGTTGCAATATCAATTGCAAAACCAAGAGATTCAAGTAACGGCGTAGAATTTATCAATCCATTAACTGGGCCACCGTCTTTTTTGTCGAGTGACGGAATTACTCGTAAAATTTTCAGAATGTTCTCCTTAACAATTTATCTATGCGTTCTTGCTAGCGTACATTGAATTTCGACCCTAACATACAAGCATTAGACTGTTTTTTATACTCAATATCGTAAACCTTCAAGTATTCGCCGAATTTTTTTTGTTTGGTAAAATTTTTAGCCCACTCCAAACACTTTATTCTCTCTTTCTCTAGGTCCACACCTGTGATATTCAGAGCCTTACAAAGAATATGACAATTTTTTTTTGCCCATTCATGAATATCTTCATTTTGTACTTCATCAACGTAATATGAATGGTCGCCTGCTATTTCGTTCATAGGCGGTGCTGTCGTTGTAAGCACTCTACAACCGCAAGCCTGAGCTTCTATTAGGGGCCACCCAAAACCTTCTTGATGACTCGGAAATAAAAATATCGATGCTGCTGAATATAGACTATGTATTGTTTCAATACTCAAGTTTGAATGTATTCGAATATCGCAGTCATAACCTTTTGCATCTAAGTATGACGTAACTATGTTGCTATTTGGGATTACCATCACCAGCGGTAGAGGGTTGACAACTGTACTACTATAAAGATTATATAGTTCGATAACTCCTTCCAAGTTTTTGTACCATTGACCAGCACTTATGTGTAATAAAAAACTCTGTGTTGATTCAACAATCTGCTTGCCTTCTAATTCTCCTGCGGCTATTTCTCTCGCCATTGGAAAAAAATCATAATGTAAAGGGTTGTGAACGACAGAAGTATTTTTCTTTTCGATCTTTCCAAACTGGCATAAATCACTTCTTGTCTTCTCGGTTATACAGATAAAGTGAGAGGCTTTCTGAAATCCTGCCTTTATTAAAGATTGATAAATACGACCACTGAGCCCAGTCTTATTTTGCGATATTTGACCGAGAGCAGACCGTAAAGCTAGCAGATCGTGACAGTGGACAACATGAGGAACTTTTTTAAATAGCGGCATCCAAGGCCCTAATGCTTGGTCAGTAAACACGAATAGCGTTGCAGTTTTTATTCGACTGAGTCTTCTGTAAAGAAGAAATGGAAAAATTAGGTACTGATCAATGTAACCTAACCATTTAGCAACTTTTTCGCCGAAAAAAGCTGTGTAGACAACCGGCTTAGGACACCATGTATCTTCATATATCCCCTCTTTTTGAGCCATTTCCTTCAACATGTTAGCGAATAGCGGCATGCTCTTGGATTTCATGAAGTTTGGGTGAGTAATAAATATCACTTTCACTACTGGTAATTTCCCCTGTTAATCAAATGACTTAATACGCCGCTTAAAAAAGGCTCATTGAATAAATTATTTCTTATCGCCCTAGCATGTCCTGCTTCGCTCATTACCTTAATTTTTAAAGGTTCAGAAAGTAACTCTGCGCATTTACGGGCACATTCTTCGGGTGATTCCCAGAAAATTGCTTCTTCATTTTCACTGTACATTAATTCATGTTCGTAAGTTCGTTTCGTACAAAGAACGCTCTTTGCAAGAGGGATTTCGATACTTCTTCTAGTATGAAGATCATTATTTTCCTCCGACACAAGACCTATACAAATCTTATAGGAAGCCAAAGTCTCAATATATTTTTTACCTGAAAGAGCCCTTCCTTTGTGATACTTTTTTAATCTCTCCCAATTTTCACATTTCTCCCACCGATCACCATAGATAGCTATGTTTAGGCCATAGTTAATAAGTGTTTCGATGAAACTACCGCGTTCTTTGAACCAAGTGCCTATAAATACAATATCTTCTTTTTGTTCAAAGGTTGGTAAAAATTGAACTCCACACACATGCTCGACCTCGTCGGCTAGCATTAACATAAAAACTACATAAGAAGTCCCATATTTGAAAGGCAAAGAAGGGTCTGTATTACTCCTTACCATCAGACAATCGTAAGCTCTAGCAGAGCGTTTATAATGATACCAACGTCGCTTATCCCTGTTTCCGAATGGCAAGTCATTATTGTAGTTCACAACTAATCCGTATTTAGATTTGAGCCAACGGACGAAATTAAGAGAAACTAAGTCACCAGCATTAATCCACACGATGTCTGCTTCGGTCGTTTTAAGACTTCTTGTCATCTTTAACGCTATAAAGTTAACTATCAAGATGCCCCCAAATTCGAATAGGCATTTATAAAGTAGCTTCTCTGAAATAGGAGAAAAACTTACTGGGTCACGCACAGTTACCTCAATACCTAATCTACGAAAAGCAGCTATCCGTTGCCCGCTGGTTCCATTATTGCTCCCGATGTACAACAGGCGGATTTTTTTTACAGTTTCAAAACGCACGGTATCTAACCTTAAAAATAAGCGAAAAAACGATATAAAATAAAATTAACTGAGGAATCGTTCGAGCGAAAAACTCGATTGGCCCTATGAGAGAACCAACGGAAAAAAGCTTATAAAGTTCATAAATGAGAATCAAAAATATTGAAGCAAAATACGTGTTCTTTTTGGTTACTTTACAAAAGCTATCTACCAAAGTGTATACAATTGGCAAAACGAAAATAGAAACAAAGAAGAAATAATGTCCGAATAGAATTAACCCGTGCCCAAGTGGCGGCGATACCCTGTATGTACCTAAACCGCTTCCTCTCTGTAAATACCATGCCAAATCAGAAATACTATATTCTAACTCTACTTTAGAGATGCTAGTTGTGAACAAATTGAGAACTGGAGTGGGCAACAAAGCTATCGTTTTTTCAATAGTGGCATTTAAGACAATGATACTTTCTTCGAAGTTTAGCTTTGTGCTGTACAATATTAGGTTATCTTCAAACTTAGTAGTTATCAACCTGCCTAGCATAGGATTTGAAATATACACTTCGTTGTAATCTCTTGACGTATCCATAGCCATCGATTGGCTATAGGCATCCAGTAGTTCTCGATTCATCCATGTTTCAATAGTAAGTAATATTAAATCAATTCCAGCGATATGCTCTCTCTGAGGTCTCACTATAACCATTACCTTTGCCAAATCGCTAAGAATTGCAAAGAGTATTAACCCGAAGAAACCAAAAAGAAGGATCGGCTTTAGGTTGCTCAGCACTACTCTCCAATTATAAAGAGAGTAAAGAAGTCCAACGAATAGAACTATAACAATAGCTTCCGAAAACGTTCCCCTTGAATTTTGCATAATTCCAAACACAATCAGGATCAGTGTAAATAGTAGCAAATTTAGTATAGTTGAAAGCTTATTTTGCTGTGATTTAAATATCAAAAGAAACGGGAAATACACAAACGGCATTAAACCTTCAAGCATTTTTCCTACTACATTCCCATATTGTATATCTACTAACGCTTTAACTCCGACCGAAAACAGGCCAACTAACCCCATGAACCAGAATTGTGAGTTCGGTATTTCTCTGAATAATCCGAGTTTTGATAGGATATTCGTGGTCATGAAACAGCGAATGGTCTGCCCTAAATTCCAATTAGTGTATAAATGATGTGAAATTATAAGTGTAATCTGAAACACGAAAAGGTAAAAAAATGTGAGTATAGGTAATTCCAAATTAAAAGAAACAGGCACAAGTGATAGTGACTGTACTAATAATGCACCAGATTGCGTGGAAAAATTGAAAGAAATCACACAAAAAGAAGATAGGGGGTATATGTACAAATTTACACGAGAGAAGTAGAAAGCTGTTATCAAAGTTGAAGCTACGATAAAGATTGAGGCGCTTATGTTCGCAAGGCTAGTTGCTATGACTGTTTGTATTACGAAAAAAAATAGTAAAATGAAGAGTAGTATCGCATTCAATAACGAGGTTTTTAAGTTTAAAAATTTTGGTGTTGAAGATCTTTGAGATTTATTTGGAGCCTCCAATATTATGTGGTGTTTTGATAGATTATTCATATTAGTTTACTTAACCATCTTCCTTGACCTAATTCCGTCTATAAGACTAACAAATGTGGCAATTAATAATCCAAGCGGTATTAAGGCATTCATAAATATTATATTTGTTAAAATACTAAAATCTAAAAAGACAAAGCAGTAGCAAAGCCAAATAGCCACTAAGGGTATTTGGATTGAAACATATTTGTTCCATCCTCTATTAATTACCAAAGTGTAGAAAACGTTTGTAAAACCGGTAAATGTCACTGATAAAGACATAAGTAACAGTTCTTTAGAAAAGCCGGTATAATTAGGACCGAGAACATTTAAAATTAGATGAGGATAGTAGCTAGATATAGATACTAAGAACAAACCTGGTAGCAATGATAGGACTAACCAAAAACTCAAGTTTGCGATTATGCGTTGTTGTATTTGGGCAAAGTGAGCTATTGCAAAAGTTTGTAGTAAGATAAGAATTGGTAAATAAATCTGTGTGACCTTACTTAATGCACCATAAGCTGCGACTAACTCGCTATTTGCTGATACTGCTAGAATCCCAACAGCTATTTGTCCCTTTATACAATCGAAAATGGTAGATGGGTACTGTCGCTTGTTTATTGATGAAAATTCAGCTTCTTGCTCTTTACTATATGTTGAATCGTTGTTGTAGTAATCAGTGTTTTGTTGTTTCGTAAGATTCATTTTTAGAAGCAAGGCTAGTATTGTTATTATATAAGCAGTCTCACTTGTTAAAAGGCCGAAAGTAAAACACAGCAAAATTGAAGCTAGTCTTAGAATTGACGAAAAAAAATTAATTTTTTGAATGTCCGTCAACATTCTTCTGAACGAGAGAATTCTCTCAAATAGTCGGGTATTGATGTCTAAATATAAATTTACTGCAATTAATGTGAGAAGAAGTAAACAACTAAAAATGTTAACTTCATTGCGATAAAGTAAAAAAAAGGCAAAAAGCAATATCAACGGAAAGACTACAGCGGCCTGCTTATTTCTCATTTTGATAGCTAAACTTAATAAACCTGATACCTGCGATTTTTCAGGCCACGCCTTACCTACTGAGGATGTGAAGCCAATGTTTATTCCACCAGAAGATAGAGAGACACTGAGAGCGCTAAGCATCATTACTATAACGTAAATGCTATAATCATGAATAGAAAGTGTCCTTGCCAAAAAAATTCCTACAAAGATTGTTGCCGCTTGCCCAGTAACTAATAGAAAAGCGAACTGCAAAGAGCGCAGATTAAACAATTTGCTTAAGTGCTTGATGTGTGGAATTTTGCCCATGTTGTTAGTTAAGCTTATTCAGTGTGTTTGTTCATGGTGCTTTTTATTTTTTCCATTTGTTAAGAGCCCAAACATCATATTCCTCGCCTATATTAGAGAAAATTTCACTTACCTGCTCGATTTTCAAATTTTTTTGATAAGTCATTTGGTCATCGACGCTTTCAATACCATACCCAAACATCTCGAAGTCTAACCTATAGGCGTCATAAATTAGGTTTCTAGCATAATCCGAAACAGGCTTCGCAATACTCGAAGAGTTTTTATTTAAAAACGGAAGTTCATTCGGAATGCCTAATTTACGGCAAAGGATTTCAAAGTCACCCTGCAAATTTTCAAATTTGTAGACACGATCTACCTCAGTAATCAAGTCCTCATTGATCATTTGGAAAATTTGTGGGATCGCACCGTTTGTTACTCGCCAAGTAATGTACTCGTCAAAAGATTTTGAGCGGTATATGAAGTCGAATCTCTTCTCAAATGCTTTAATATGCCTGTGAGATAGTATGTGTCTGAAAATCGCATACTGCCAATCGACTGGGTGACGGACGAACGCAAATTTAAAATAATTATTAAACCGACTGGCAGGCATTAGCCGCTTTGCATTTTGCATAGTCAAGTGGGGATGATATCTAAACTCCTTAAACCGATATGGGGTGTAATGTCCCATTATTCGTCTAAGTGCCTTTGAAAAATAATCACTTTCACCGGGTTTTGCATAAGGGACTAAGCTCTTTCGCACGCTAGTTCCCGCAGTTTTTGGTATATGCAAAAATATGAACTGCTTGCTATCGGATACTATCATAACAAACTCAATACGCATTCTTATCAGTAAAGCTTCGCATTACCGTATAAACCAAAATCTTAAAATCCAACCAAAGCGACCAGTTTCGAATATATTCAAGGTCAAACTCTATGCGCTTCTGCATCTTGTCTAAGCTGTCGGTTTCACCTCGCCAGCCGTTAACTTGTGCCCAACCGGTTATGCCAGGTTTTACTTTATGGCGCAGCATGTAAAAGCTTACTAGCTTGCGATAGGTTTCGTTATGGGCTACCGCATGAGGTCGCGGACCTATTACGCTCATATCACCTTTAAGCACGTTTATAAATTGAGGCAGTTCATCGAGCGATGTGCGGCGTAAAAACTTGCCGAGTTTTGTTATGCGCGGGTCGTCTTTGCTGGCTTGCGTTACTACTTGGCTATTTTCCATAACCTTCATACTTCTAAACTTCCACACTTTAATTTTGCGCCCGTTCAGGCCGTAGCGGTCTTGCTTAAATATTACTGGTCCTTTAGAGGTGAGCTTTATAGCGCTAGCAATAACTAAAAGCGGAATTGCCAGTATTGCAAGTGCAATTACCGAAAGCAGAATATCTTCGAGTCTTTTTATGGCGGCTACACCGCCCGACATTGGGTTGTCGTACACGCTTATTGTTTGTACATCGCCAAGGTGTGCCATTTGGCCGTGCATAAGGCAATACATAAACAGGTCGGGCACTACATGCACAGTGGCCGTTGTATCGCCAAAGGCTTCAAGCATACCTTGAATGCGGTGCTGCGCTTTTATGGGCAGCGCAATATAAATTACGTCAAACTGATTGTTTCGCGCAGCTTCTATACCCGCCTCTACGTTGCCCTTTATGAGGCTATGATATTCAGGGTCGAGACGTTCTATGCTGCGGTCGTCGTATACTGCGTTGAGTTTATAGCCAATTTCAGGGTTGTTTTGAGCTTCTCGCGCTAAACGTATACCCTTTTCACTTAAGCCAAATAAGGCAATGCTGCGGGTGTTGTGGCCGCGCTTGCGCATGCTGTGCAAAAACTTTTTGAATACTGCACGCCAGCCTACTAAGCCCATAAAGCCGGTAACAAACCAAATGGCCAGTACCACGCGCGAATAGTCGTCCGACATTTTGGTAAAAAACAAGCCAATAAGCACTAAAGCGCCTGAAAGTGCCCAGCTTACAAAGGTGTAAAAAGTAATTTCTTTAAATGTGCCCACACGCCAACTGCGATATAGCGCAAAAGACTCTGCAATAAGCGCAAAACCCAAGGCACCTAATAAGGCAAGCATAAAATATTCGCGAGAATAGGGTTGCGCGTACAGCGCAGTAGACAGGTAAATGCTCAAGTGAATAATGCATATATCAATCAAACGATAAACAGACCCGAAGGTGTTGCTGTTATCTTTAATTATGCCGGTTTTGATCCTATCCATTTTAACACTTCCATATAGGGTATAACTATTGAGCTATGCATATTGCTTGCAGGCAAATAACGCCTTTAAGCCTTAGCTTGGCTCTAGGTACTGTAAATCTTCTAACACGAGCTTGCAAACATGGTTAAGGTTGCTCAGCCCGCTTGGGTAATGCAATTGCTTTATGGGCACATTGCTCACCAACTCACTCAGTTGGCTAAATCTTGCTTGTTCAAGCGCTAAGCTTGAATAAGCATTGCCTAAGATGCTGTTTTGCAGCAGTGCCATAAGAGCAGTGCTGCTACTAATGTCACTTAGTGCAATATTGCTTGTTGGCTCACTGAGGTAACTACCCGAGGGGGCTAACAAGCGTGTATTTTGTTTTAACGATGCAAGTTGTGCACCGCTTCTGCTTAAAATGTAAATAGCATCTAGCTTTGTCCCGCTATATGCATCGTTATCGGGTAACTCAAGCTCAAGTTTAGCAAAGCGCTTATGAACTTTACTGAGTTTATCGTTACCACTTACGCCAACGCTCTCTATTGCATCGGGCCACATTCTTGCTTTTGGCCAGCTTGGATATACTACCCAAGTTTGCTCACTAACTGTTTGATGCAGCGCAAGCATGTCGTCTGTAAGCCATGCAAAGCCCTGCTGCTGCATATAAGCGCTTATTGTTGACTTACCCATGCCGCTTGGCGCAATAAACGCAACGGTTTTATTGCCAACCTTTACCGCATTCGCATGTATGCACACTACGCCTTGCAGCTCTAACCAAAGCGATATCGCTAAGGTTTGAAAATAGTGCGCTGCACTAGTGCCGCCATCTTCCCAATCAATTGTGATGCTGCCTGGGCCAATAGCAAATTTGCCTTTACCCTCGCAGTCTACACTCAGCACATAGGAGTCTGCGCTCGCTCTAAAAAGTGCTAGGTGAGTGCTGTAGTTAGCACCCGCATCTTGTAATTCCCAAAGTGCCTTTGTGCTTGGCTCGCTTATGCTGCCGTACTGAATCAACAAGCTGTAGGGCAGTTGGCGAGAGCTTTCGTTAAAAAGTTGCTCGCACAAAAACAACTCAACGCCGTGTAAGGGCGTTGAATATATATTGTTTAACATGGTAGGCATTGGGCGCTTTTGCTGATGCTTGCGCCTCGTATTTGCTCGTTACCCTTGGAAAGGGTTACGTTTTGTTTGTCCGCCTTGCTCGTCTGGAATGCTTCCAGAAAAACCTTGCGTTAGCTCTGCTAAGTTGCCAGGGTTTGTAACTACTGGCTTAACGTACGCTTTTTTACTTGTTTGATTTGTTTCGATTGTTTTATTCATTTTAATGCACCTTATGCGTTAACAGTGCTTTTAACTGATGCACGTGAACGACGCGCAAACAACACTAAACTTCCTAATACCAAACCGATAGTGGCTGGAGCAGACACTTCAGCTAGTAGCTCTGTATCTGCAAAAAATGAGATGCTGTCTTGAGCATTTAAGCCGGTGTTAAACACTATACCTAACTGCCAGAACAAATCATCGTATGCAGGATCTACTTGCAAAAAGTATTGGCCGCTTGCAGGCAGGTTAGATATAAATGCTTGACCACTACCAGAACCTGGCGTGCCTTCGTCGGTATTGCTCGCAATTGAGTCGAACGCGATACCGCCATTACCTAACCAGCCGTTTATACTTAAACCAATAATTGCCTGTTGAGCGCTTAAATTTGTAAGCTCCCAGTCGCCGAAAAAGATGCCGTTTTGAACGCCGCCAAGCGTAAAGCCAGCTTGGGTAAGTGCCCAAGTGTCGGCAAATGCGCCGCCCGATTGCGCTTCAGCGTTCTCGATTGCGGTACCGCCGGTGCCTGGAGTGCCGTTGACCACAGTCCAAAGTACTGATTCGCTCGTGCTGTCTGCAAAAGTAACTGTAACTTCCATACCGGCCATGTCTGCGCCTGTTATGGCCGACTGGCTTACAATTAGCGCTGCATTAGCAAAAGATGAGGCGGCTAATAAGCTCATTCCAATCATTGCTTGTTTTAACATGATATATCCTTTTGTTTAAACCAGTAGAGAGCGCGTTTTAGCGGTCAGTACGTCACCGGAATTGATGCTAGTGTTGAATGGCTGAAATGACTGCAATAATCAAGCCATTACAAAAAACTACTGCTATTTCAACTGTGTACTTAAGTATAATTAGTTGTACATACAACTGCTATGTTGATCTGTAAAAGAACCTGACACAAAAATTTACTTTTAAAACCAACAGCTTACACGTTAATTTTTTGTTAATAATTGAATAAAGTTTAGCTGCTATTTATTGCATTAATATGACATTGTTTGCATTATGATGCTTGCTACAACTTACACTAATTGTATGTTTCTGCATACGCGTTTGATTTGCGTTTGGTTTGCATGTAGTGCAGGCAATTCCTAATTAATAAATACATCCATAGAGTAGTATATGAATGCAGTGAGTAAGGCCTAAATGAAGACTATGTTTGCCGTTTACGGGCCGCAAGCGCGTGATGCTTGGCAGGCTATACAGCACGGTTTGCAAGGCGATGCGGTTAAACATAAGCAAGCATTAACGCAAAGTTTTATCAGCGATGTTTGTGTGCTGGGCCATGTGGCTAATTATGCTGTAGAACACTCTGTTGTTCACTCTTTCGTTCATTCGGCAGAGCGCGCTTCTGGCGGTGAAAATACTCTTACCGAACAGGAGCTGAGCGGCTCTCTTGATCATCCTCATATACCTATGCTCTTGCACTCGCGTATGGGCAAGCATGACTTTTTTAGGTGCAACTCTGCATCGTTTGGGTGCAAAAGCGCGCCAACATTTATTGAAAACCTCCATACCCTAAACGGCGACTTTACTTGCATGGTGGTTAATGCTGCTGCAAGTAAGTTAAGCGTGGCGGTGTCGGCGTTTAATCCGCAAACGGTGTTTTACGCTAAGTTATGTTACGCGCGCTCATCTGAATTGCGCGCGTTTGAAAGCACTTATGTGCTGTGCTCTAGCTTGGAGCCTTTGCTTGAGTTAATAAGCGCTGAGCCCGATGTAAGTTCGCTTGCGATGTGGTTGGCAGGGCGGCCCGACCCTAATAGATCGATGTACTTGCATATTGGGCAGGTGGGGCAAGCCTGTGTGCTTGAGTTAGGGTTAAGCGCGGTGCATGAGCGGAAGTTTTGGGAGGTTCCGGCCTTCGCCGGAATGACGAGAGCGGGTGAGGTGTCGGAGCATTTGCTTGCTTTGCTCAAGGCCAGTGTTGCTCGTTATTGTGGTTCAAGTAATGAGGTAATCTTCACGCAGCTTAGTGGGGGTATGGACTCTACTAGTGTGAGTGCTTTGGCATTTAACGCTTTACCGCATCCTGAGGCGCAGTTGCACAGTGTGTCGCACACCTATGCCAACACACAAAGCTGCGACGAAACCGACAATATTCAAGCCATGATTGCCCGCTATGACTTTGCTAAGTCGCATTTTATTGAGCTCGGTAAATACACCGAGCTTAGTTTTTCAGAGCTGTATCCTACGCATCCTCAAAGCCCAGGCATGGTGCTGTCGCCTAAATATCATGAAGAGGCAAAGCTCATGCAAGCTGCGGGTGCCAATGTGTTACTTACTGGTAACGGTGGCGACGAAATGTTTTGGGGCCACAGCTTTGTTTACTACGACCGTTTAAAAAAAGGCGACTTAAGTGTGCTTGCAGAAGTGGTGCGCGGGGCGCGTGAGCTCAAGCTTTCTGCTTGGCGGGCGCTTCGTTCTGTGTTTTTAAGCCCGCTGCTACATTACGACATTTTGACTATGCTGCAATTTGCTAACAGGCAAAAAGCGCTGAGTACTACCATGGTTGAGCGTAACTTGCATATTCCGCCGTGGCTTCGCGATAAAAGCGCTGAGCTAGTGCGCAATATTCAATATAATATGGCTAGTCAAAACCCCTTTGCGTCGGGCAAACAAGGCCTCACGCGCTATGCTCGCTACGAGGGTTTGTTTAATACGTCTACTTACAACAGTATGCGCTCGTATCAGGCCGTGTTCGACCAATACAACCTAAACGTGCATCATCCTTTGTTCGACAAACACATCGCGCAATTTAGCTTTGAGCTAGACCAACATGAGCATATTAACGGAAAGTATCCCAAGCTTCTGCTGCGCAAGGCCATGAGTGAGTACTTACCAGAGCAGGTTTGTTGGAATACTCATAAAACGGTGTTCGACCAACATTTTGCCAAGCTCGTGCAGCAAAATAGGGTCCAGTTACGTAAGTTGCTCGAGCACGAGGGTTTACAAAATCTAGGTTTGGTTAACAACCAAAAGTTACTCGCCATCTTCGACGCACTCGTACAATCTCCCAAACCCTCGCTCAATGTAGATTTACTCTACGCAATATTGGTGCAGTCGTGGTATCAAGCGCATATTGTTAAAAGCTGATTTATGTATTGCTCTTACTAACATTCTTACCAAACAAGGCATTGTTGTGGGTAATTTCTTGGTATTGACTTATTTGTGAGGGGGTGTCGTTAATGAGTGTTCCTTGCGCACTCAGCCAGGCGTGGGCGGCGAGGGTTTTACTGGCCTTAGCTTCAGTACCCGTAAACTTAACGCCTATGTGAAGGGTGCAGTGCCCGCCGCGCCGCTCAATCATGCTTTTAAGCGCTAAACAGCGGCGCATGCAGTTAAGCTCTTTTGGATATTTTCGCACTATGGCATCTATGTGTTTACGCAGCTTTTGCATTTGCGCAGAACTTAAATTTGTAGCGTAAGCATTTTTACTGGAGGCATCTAAATACTCCTGCCACTGCTCAAAGGCTTTGCCGCCTATGATGCGATCCCATTTACGCAAATACCAGAGAGATTCTAGTAATATCAGGTAGTTATATTTTAGTGTCAGCAATTTTTACAGTCCGATAATGGGCATGTGATTGTTTATCGGGTCATTCACTGATAACGAGCTGTTTTTCGAGCAGGGTATTCACCATGCTGGTAAGGTCCTTGTTAACCTCTGCCTTACTTACCTCATATTCTTTGCAAATAAGCGCGCTTACTTCTTCAATACTGCGGCCGTTTTGTAGGTGTTCGAGCATTTCAGTGGCCATGTCGTTAAGGGTGTAATATTGGCCGCTCTGTGAGTCGAGAATAACCATTTCGTCGCTCACTTTTTGCATAAGGGCGTTGTCGCCTATTTTGATACGAGTGGTGGAGGTGATCATGCGTTATCGATTCCTTTTAAGCGAGTGTTAGGTAAACAATGTATTACATCGCATAAGCCAAAACAAAATTTTGCAGTTTGCAGCGCTAACTAAGCGCCAACGAAGCGCTAATAGAGCTCTCCGTTTTTAAGCGTAAACACTTTATCTGCCACGTCGCACAGTGCTTGGTCGTGCGTTACCACAATAACGGTATGCTGTTGTAGCTGTGTGCTGAGCAGTTTTGCAAACTCTGCTTTGCCGTGGCTGTCGGCAAAGGAGGTGGGCTCGTCGAATATAATAATATTGCAATTTAATAAAAGCGTGCGGGCAAGCGATATGCGCTGACGCTGACCGCCCGAGAGCAACACCCCGTTGTCGCCTACTTGAGTGTCATAAGCATTGGGCAGCGCGCTAATAAATTCGTGCGCGCCGGCTTGCTTGGCGGCGGTGCTTACCGCTTGAAAATCGGCTTCACTTTGGCCGTATGCAATATTGCTCAAAATGCTGCCGTGGCTCAGCGCCACATCTTGCGATACCAGCCCAATGTGCCGACGCAGAGAACGCAGGCCGCACTCACTAATGTCTTGCTTATCTATAAAAATCTGTCCGCTTTGCGGGCTTATAAAACGCATAAGTAAATGCAGTAGGGTAGTTTTGCCAGAGCCGTTTGCGCCAATAATCACATTCACGCTACCGGCTTTAAATTGTGCATTTAGCTTGCTTAAAAGCGGCGCGCGATTGCTGTTGTTCTCATAGCAAAAACTTACCTGCTTAAGCTCAACTTCGCCTTTTTTAAATACAAACTCTTGGGTGCCGGTGTCGTCGGTTTCAGGGGCCACTTTAAACACGTCAATAATACGGGTAGAGGCACCCATTGCCTGCTGCCACTGCCCGTACACGCCGGCTAAACTGCTCATGGGTTTGGCAAATAGCAAGCCGTACATGAGCAGGGTAATTAACTGCGCAATACTCAGCTCGCCAGCTCGGTAGTGCAGTGCGCTTACTAACACTACCAGTACAATACCCACCGATATAAGCATTTGAATAAGGGGCGATATAAGCGCCTGAATTTGAAACTGCTGACGCCGTAAGTTCAGCATTTGCTGGGCGTTTTGCTTGAACTTGTCGCTCTCTTGTTTTTCGCGGCTAAACGATTTTACCAGTTTGATGGTGCTGAAGTTCTCAGCCGCAATCGACACAATACCCGCTTGTTGCGCAGTAACTTGCTCAGACAGCGGACGAATTTTACGGCCCATAAGTTTAAGAATAATTAAAAAGCCCGGTACGCTTACAGCAATAATGAGCGCAAGCGGCATGTTAATGCTGGCCATAAGTAAAAGCGCACCGCTGGCAATGAGCAGGCTCGGTACCAGGCCGGTAAGTATGCCCGACATAAAATATGCGATGACGTTGGCGTCGTTACTTATAAGGGAGAGAATTTCGCCCTTTTTGCGCTTGCTGAAGTAACTCACCGGCAGCATTTGAACATGGTCGTACAAACGGCAACTGAGGTTGGTGAGAATACGCGCGCCTACCATATTCACTCTAAAACTTACCTGATAGCGAGCAAGGGTTTGCAGCACAATGAGCCCTAACCATGCGCCCACTAAGTAGCCATAATGCATATTTAACTCTATATTAAATAGGCTAAGCGGTGCAGCCTCTTGCAATACCGCGCTGGCAAACTGCCCAATAAAGAACGGGATAGCCAAGCTAATGGCGCTCTCAAGCACCATGAGTATAAAGATTAGCGCAAAGCTATGCCGGTAGGGCCTAAGATATTGGGTAAAAAACGATAGATGCATAATTAATAACTAGCTGTGGTTAGCGCTATCATCTTGTTTTTTATGCCTGCTGTCTATGCTCGTTGTGTTTTAAAGGTATCTCTTTGGTCTTGTGCAACAAATCTGCATCTAGAACTAATCCTAAAAAAAACACCACGCGCCCTTGATCTGTTTGTGTATTGTTATACTATTACAACCCTCCTGTGATGTAATACTATAACAACTACTTGAAGATATCATATGAAACGGACTAATCTCGCTACAGCTATTTCTACAGCCCTTGTGGTTTCTACCTTTGCAGGCTCTTTTGCCGCAGCCAATACCATTAACGGACGGGTTATTGACCAACTCGGCCAGCCTGTCACCGAGGGTGAAGTGCAGATCATGGGCACTAATAAACGTGTGTCAATTAATGCCGACGGCAGCTTTAATTTCGAAAACGTGAAACTCGGTAATATTGAGTTACACGTAGCCTCTCCTGCGTTTATTCATTCAAGCACCTCTGTTCAGGTGCCTGAGCAAGGCGTATCAGACCTTGATATCAAAGTAGTAAGCTCTTCAATAGAAGTATTTGACGTGACTGCGAGCGCGTTTCATGCGTCGAACATTGAGTCGGCAGCGCCGGTGAACGTGCTCGCTGGCGACCGTTTGCACGATAAGCAGGCGGCTACCTTAGGCGACACGCTACGCAACGAAGTAGGCGTGCACAGTTCAGCTTATGGCGGTGTAGCGAGCACGCCAATTATTCGCGGGCTCGACGGTCCTCGCGTACTTATTACGCAAAACGGTTTAGACGCCTCAGACGCATCACGCGTGGGGCCCGACCATATGGTGGCCACTGAAACCTCGTCGGCCCAACAAATTGAAGTATTACGTGGCCCAGCAACCTTGTTTTACGGCAGCGGCGCAATTGGCGGTGTGGTTAACGTAGTAGATAATCGCATTCCCACCAGCACTGATACAGAAGGTGAGTTAGCTCTTACTCGCAATAGCGTAAACGCTGAAGAAGCGGTATCGGGTTTTGCTCGCAGCGCGATTGGCGATGTTGCGTTTAATTTTCAAGGCTTTTACCGCGACGCCAACAACTACCGCATTCCAGGTTTTGCAGAAAGCGAAGACGCGCATGGCGATGAGCATGACGACGAGCATGACGACGAGCACGACCATGATGAAGATCACGGTGAAGAACATGAGCACGAAATGGGCTCTGAGGGCGTAGTTGAAAGCTCTCAGTACCGCACTCAAGGTTTTACTCTTGGCTCTAGCTATATTTTTGACGACGGACATGTTGGATTTTCAGTAGAGCATTTGTCGTCGCTTTACGGCATTCCCGGACACGCCCATGGCGACGAACACGGGCATGACGATGAGCATGATGAAGACCATGATGACGACCACGGCGACGAGCATAGCGAAGAAGCCGAGGCGGTGATGGCCGATTTGAATCAAAACCGTTATCAGCTTGCCGGTCAGTTTAATTTAAACACCGAACTGTTAAGTGCCGTAAATTTTGGCATGGCCTACACCGATTACGTGCACACCGAAATTGAAAACGGTGAGCCGGGCACCCGCTTTGCCAACGACACTTTTGAAACGCGTATTGAAGCGCTGCACCAGCCCATTGGCGGCTGGCGCGGTGGTATAAGTTTGCATACCAAGCTGACCGATTTTTCAGCGGTGGGCGAAGAAGCATTTACCCCTGCATCTGACACCAAGCTGTTTGGCTTAGGTCTTATTGAAGAAAAACACTTTGGTGATGTATTGGTGCAGTTGGGTGCGCGCGTAGAGTACGTTGAAATAGACGTGCCCAGTGTTTTTGCCCCTGATTTAGAGCTACATTCGCATGACGAGCACGACGAAGATCATGATGATGACCACGGTGATGATCATGATGAAGATCACGATGAAGACCACGGCGATGAGCATGATGGTGATCACGACCACGACCATGAACACGCAGATTTAGATTCTATTAACGTAGATTTTGCACCTATAAGCTTGTCGGCCGGTATGGTGTGGGATTTTGCAGAAGGCTATAACTTAGGCGTGTCGTATGTGTACGCTGAACGCGCGCCGTCAACCGCAGAGCTCTTCTCATTTGGTCCGCACATTGGTACTCAAACTTATGAAATTGGTGCCTTATATGAGTTAGAGGGCGACCACTTTGAATTGGGCGATGTTGATTTTGAGATGGAAACCTCAAACAACCTCGATATTTCTTTGCGTAAATTTGCCGGAGATGTGGGCTTTGTTGTGAACGTGTTTTACAACAAAGTAAACGACTACTACTACCTTGCCGATACTGGTTTAGAGGCTGAGTTCTCGCACGACCATGACGAAGACCACGACGATGAGCACGAAGGCGACCATATGGACGAGCACGACGACCATATGGATGAACATGATGATGATCACGACGAGCATGAACATGGCGAAGAGGGCCACTCAGACGAGCTCCCAGTATTTGCATACACCAATTCAGACGCCACATTGTACGGCGCTGAGTTTCAGGTAAATTGGCAGGTGAGCGATTCTGTGAAGCTGCTCACACAAGGCGATATTATTCGCTCTCGAGTAGATACTGCTAACGGCAAGCAAGAGCTCCCGCGCACACCGCCAGCACGATTAACCTTTGGTGCGGAGTATTCGCATCAAAACTGGTTTATTGATGCTCAGGTAATGCACGTGTTTGAGCAAGACAATGTGGCGGAGTTTGAGCACGAAACAGATGCTTACACTATGGTAGATGCGAACGTGTCGTACTTTACGAGTATTCAAGGTTACGACATTGAGCTATTTGCCAAAGGCCGCAACTTAACCGACGAAGAAGCACGCGTGCATACGTCTTTCTTGAAAAACCTAGCGCCGCTGCCAGGACGCTCGGTAATGCTAGGCGTACGCGCCAACTTTTAAGGGATACGGAGATGACGGTAAAAGCCGTCATCTCGCATAACCAGCGTCATCCCGCACAACCCACGTCGTCCCGCACTTGATGCGGAACCTCCAAAAACATCCACAAAACTCAAAACCCAAAACCCAAAACCCAATAAAAACCAACGCTCCTCGTGTAAGTGGCGAATCGTAAAAGTAAGGAGGGGGCCGACATTTAAAAGCGTACGTGCACATGGACGTGCACGTCTGAGCGGCCAGGATGGCGAAAAGCGACTTTTAAATGTCTGCCCCCTCCTTACCAGATTCGCCGCTTACACTATTCGCGCCCCAAACGAACCGCACTGCAAGTTTGCAAGGATTATGCTTGGATTCTAGAGCGCTCGCCTGAGCAACTCAAAACATGGCAATTTAAAATTGATTGATAGTTTTGATTGTAGCCTTGCTTTAATTATCTTAATCTATACGATTCAACATGCGGGTGAGTAAGTACCTCGCAACGTTAATTTTAGGGAAATGAGTTAGTTACATGTCGTTTGGGCAATTCGCAATACCTCTTCTTGTACTTCTGTCTATTGCTGTGTGTGCAATGGGCTATACCATTGTGCGTTTGCGCAATCGCTTGAAGCAGCTTACGCGTAACATGCTCGGCAATTTGCCGCAGCTGCACACTAACGAAGAGCCGGAGCCCGAGGCGGAGGAGCCACCTTTTACCGACCGCCGCTTTGTAGACAAAGCTGACGAAGCCCAGCGCCTCATTAAAACCTTTCAAAAGTTTGTGCCTAAACAATTTGTTGACCACATTAAAGGTCAAAATGACGGCTCAATTGAGCTCGGTAAGGCAGCGGCCGACGAGGTAGCGATTTTGTTTTGCGATATTCGCGGCTTTACCGGTTTATCGGAACAAATGCAGCCCCACGAACTGATGAAGTTTTTAAATTCTTATTTTTTACGCATGAACGACGCCATCCATCAAAATAATGGCTTTATCGACAAGTTTATTGGCGATGCAATTATGGCGCTCTTCGACCACCCCGGCGGAAACAATTCAAATAAAGCCCTCGATTCGATTCGTGCCGCAATTGACCTTCAAGCCGCGTTGGCCATGTACAACAAACAGCGTAACAGCGTAGACTATCCGCCCATTGAGATTGGCGTTGGTGTGCATTTTGGTCCGGTGATTATTGGTACTGTAGGCTGCGATGACCGCATGGATACCACGGTAATTGGGGATAGCGTAAATATCTCATATCGCTTGGAGTCTTTAGCGCCGCGTTATAATGCCGACATTATTGTAAGTTCTCAGCTTTTAGACCAACTTTCACTCGATTCGAAAACCGAAATTGCCTACCGTTTTGTAGATTTTGTGCGAGTAAAAGGTCGTAAAGAGCCCATTGAAGTTTACGAAATATTGAATCACTTGCCCAAAGATGTGCAGCTTTCGCGCTATAAAACAGGTTCGATGATCCAGCAGGGCGTGGAGTATCGCAAACAAAAAGACTGGAAGAATGCAATGAAATCCTTCCATGGTGCACTTATGATAGATCCCGAAGACAGTTTAGTGATTCATCATATGGAGCAATGTCACAGAATGCGTATTGCAGACCTAGCCGGCTCGTCTGACGGCGCACTGAATATGGTTTAGAAAACCGCCCCCGTGCCGATAACCCATTATAAGTAACTACGGGTGGCACATGTGTTTGCACAAGCGAGTATTGGCAAACATACCGAAAGACCTCGCGGTTTATGCTACAAAGTACGTATAAATGATAAGAATATCGGGGCGCTCCCGAGTAACTCTTTTAGGTAAATTATAGCGAATGGATACTACAAGCATACTGATACCTGTTGCCATCATCTTATTGGTGATGCTGCTGTTGTGGCGCATTAAAAACTCAAGCAACGGTAAGGAATATTCCAACACCCTGCTAAAAGTAAGGCAAAAGCGCAAAGGCAGTATTTATGCAGACGCTAATCCACATGCTGAACCCATGCGCAAAATGGTTAGTGAGCCTGTTGTTGTTGACCAGCCGCAAGACGTGCCTGACGCCCCCGACGAACTTCTCGATTTAAAGCTGCTTAGTTACGAGAGCTTTCAAGGCGAGTATAAAACAGACAAAACCTTTAAAAGCCTCCGTAAGCCTCATCCACTACTAATGTCTTTGAGCAAAAGCATTACCGATGCGCAAGAGCTCATTAACATTGTGCGCAGCGACCCTGAACTCGTGGCGATGGTGTTGAATATGGCTAATTCGCCATTTTTTGGACTGCGCAAAGCGATTACCGATATAAACCATGCAGTAATTTATTTAGGTATTGCACAAGTTAAAAACTTGGCTACGCAGTTTGCGATTTCGCAAAGCTTTGAGTTTGAAAGTGCCGCTCAGCAAGAAGCCTACGATAAAATCTGGAAAACGAGCTTTTTAGCAAGCGCTATGGCGCTATTTGTTGCCCGCGAAGCCAACCTTGAAAACCCCTCTGAACTGTCTACGCGCTGCCTGCTTTGTTATTTAGGTGACATAACCTTGCTGTCGATTGAGCCAAAGGCCGCTAACTTTTATACCGGTTCAACGCCGCTTTACATGCGTATTCGTGGTATGCAGTCTTTATTTAAGTCGAACGCTGCGGTAATGGGCGGTGTTTTTGCCCAGCACTTGAAACTGCCGAAAGAGCTGCATCAGGGCATTGGTTTGAGCTATCAGCCACTGTCTAACGAGTGGGAAGACCTTGATGTTACGCCAGAAGAAAAACAAAGCATTTTGTTTTGCTACAGCCTGTGCCGACTGGCTGAGTACTTTGCCCTTGAGGCTGATTCAAGCTATGCCAGAGCGCCTAGCCTAAGTTATGCTATAACGCACAAGCCTGAACTGTATCAACTTAACGAGCAGCTTGAGCAAAATGGTTTGGGGCATTTAAATGCCTTACTGCAAAGCCCGCGCACCAAAATAAAGCTATCGCAAATGTTAGGCGATTTGAAAAAGAGCTTGGCGTAACTGGTGGCGTAACTATTTGCGTAACTTTTGTCAAAACAAACAGCTTAAGCTTTTTCAAAACAAGCACTCATACCAATAAAAAAGCGCCTGCGGAATAATATCCACAGGCGCTTTTCTTGTTAATGGACTCGCAGCTTATGGTGTATAAACCCGAGTCTTAGGCGCTTGAGCCCGCTGCGTTTAGAAGCTGTAGCTTACGCGTCCGTATACAAAGCGGCCCGTAAAACCAAAGGGTGAAAATCCGCTGTAGGCAAACAGGCGAGAGAAGGTGGTAACATCTTCTACATTTTCACGCGTTGGGTCAGGGTACACATCAAACACGTTGTTGGCACCGAGAGTGAGCGTAATATTGTCGTTAAGCTGATAGCTTGCGTCAATGTCGGTCACCCATTTAGGGTCTAACACTTCGTTTCGCTCAGCAATCGATGATGGGTCTTGCGTTTCACCGTAGCGAGTGGTCCGAAGCGTCACGGCTGCTGCGTCATAGCTCCACGAGGCGCTTAGATTAATTTTGTCGCTCGGCGAGCCCACTTCAAATCGTCGCAGCTCAACACCTGAGAACAAGTTGTTTTGGTCAAAGCCAATGCCTTGTAGTACTGATGGTGGCGGCAAAATATCGGTCACTTCATTGTCGTTAATATTAATACCCGCGTTAAACAACACGCTGCCCCAATCGTTGGTATTGAGGGTGTAGGTACTAACAATATCTACGCCTTTAGTTTCGGTATCAATCGCGTTTAAGAAGAACCTTGCCCGCGTTGCACCGGTGCCCGCTAACAGTGATTCAACGCCAGAGCCAGACAAGTTATTCGACAGCACAATTCTGTCTTCAATCTCAATCTGATAAAAATCAACGGTTAAGTTGAAATCTGCGGTGGGCGTATAAGTAAAGCCGGCGCTGTAGTTGGTCGAATCTTCAGCGTCTAAGCCGGGGCTGCCTAATGCCACAGCTACATCGCTAGACGGATTGAATGTACCGGTTTCGGTTGGTACGCCGTCTACAAACACGGTTGCTACTGAGGTAAAAAATTGCTGCTGTAACGACGGTGCTCTGAAGCCTGTTGAAACTGACGCCCGTAACGCGAAAGCGTCTGTAACATCAAAGCGATGCGACATCTTCCAGTTAAAGGTATTGCCAAAGTCACTGTACTCTTCAAAACGACCCGCAAGGGTAACATTCCAGTTTTCCATCACGTCGCCTTCAAGGTCGATATACGCGCTGATGTTGCTACGACTGTTGGTACCGGCAGAGGCTGGCGTAAAACCGGGGAATACCTGTGAACCTTGTGCGCCAAAAGGACCGGCAACTGGATCGGTTGGGGCGCCGCCCGGACCAAAGTTTCCTCGCTCGTAAGAGGCCGGCTCACCTGCACGAATTTCATACCCTTCGTTACGATATTCAAAGCCTAGTGCAAGGTTCATGTCGCTGTACATCCAGTCAATCTCAACCAAGCGACTGGCATCTACATTAAATAAAGTTTGCTCGTAGGTAAGGCCGCCCGCATCAAAGTCAGTGGGGCTTTGCAAACCAAAGGAGGTGTTTAGTGAGTTAATCACTGAATAATCTAGCTCGTTTCGACCATGGTTAATCGATACATTATAAGCCCATACGTCACCCTGACCTTTTACACCGCTAACAATCGATAAGTCGTTGATATCGGTTTTTATGGTGGGTAAAAAGCCGTTTGGATAAATACCGGCCACATTGCGGCTGTCTTGTGCTCTTCGGTAAAAGCCAGAGCCTTTAGAGTTACGCTTGCTGGCTGCGCCAAAGGCATAAAATTCCATGTCGTTATTAAGGCCCTTTGCGGTATTTACAAATAGGGCAAAGTCTTCAACCGCACCGTTCCCAAAGTTATGGTTGTAGCGGTTTACTAAGCGCTCGCGTGCGTCGAGGCTGCCGTCTGCGGTGCGCGCAAAGTTTTCGCGTTGGTCATAGTCGGCGCGGTTTGAGTTGCTGCGGTCTCTATACTCACCTGAAATATGAACAAAGCCATCATCGCCCCATTCAAAGCCCATGTTGCCGCGTAATGTGGCGGTTTGACCATCGGTAAGCTCTCTATCGTCGCCTTCTGTAAAGGCAAGGTTGCCGTTGGCATCTTCGCTTACGCCGACCAAGTCAGGTACGCCGTCCATGGTGGTGACGTTGGCGCCATAGGTTAATGAAAACTCGCCGCCTTCGCTGGCGTCTTTTAGTACAATGTTGATGACCCCGGCAATAGCGTCTGAGCCATATTGCGCGGCTGCACCGTCGCGTAATACTTCAATGCGCTTTATTGCATTAGCTGGAATAGCATTTAAATCGACCGCTGAAGAACCACGCCCGCTTGACCCATTTAGGTTTAACAAGGCGCTGGTGTGACGGCGTTTACCGTTTACCAGTACTAAGGTATGGTCGGGCGCAAGGCCACGAAGCTGGGCAGGGCGCACGTGGTCGGTGCCGTCGGTAATAGAAGGCTGCGGAAAGTTAAAGCTTGGCAGCAATGTATTTAAAATCATGTTGGTTTCGGTTAGGCCGGTTGCGCTAATGGCGTCTGCATCAATAATATCGATGGGAACCGACGAGTCGTTAACCGTGCGTCCTACGCGGCGCGAACCAATCACGCTGATGTTTTCAACGCTGCTATCGGCAGCATTGTTTGCGCTTGCGTCGGGGCTCTGAGCAAAGGCTGTAGGAGCAGCAAATGCGAGAGGGCTACATGCTATCAACCAAGCAAGCTTCTTAACCCGAAACTTTGATGCTTTTTGTATCGTATCATTCATATGAATTTCCCTTGTGTGTTGTTGATGTGATGTATATAAACTCAAGCAAGAATAGCTTAAGTAGAACAAGCTGTACGTGTTTGATATTACTCTTATTATTCGTAGATTACCAACATCAGGATCACGCTTTTACTGTAGCAAATTTGCGTCAGTCAGCTTAGATTTATTGCGTTTACAGCGATGTTACATTCGCCTAACAAAAAGCGCCCCTCAAATCTTGAGCGGCGCTTTTTAGAATCTGCATGAATGTATGCGTGAGTATTTGCATAGCTATTTGTGTAAGGATGTACGTCAACCCATGCTCGTGATGTTCTACGGCAACATCAGTCTAGCTTTAGCATCACTACCGGATTACCTGCACTTGGCACGTCATTTAATGTAATGCGAATGCCGGTGTCGGTTTTGTCAAAGCCTAGCTTATTTCCCTCACTGTCAATCACGCTTTGAATGGACTTGCTGGTAGCATCTGCGTCTGTCGTTATATCTACCATGCCGTCTTGCGCACTTAACACAAATACAAAAGTGCTATCGCCTTTTTGCGTAGAGGTATACACCCCTT
The DNA here is from genome assembly GCF_042652645.1 of Glaciecola siphonariae. Classification (NCBI taxonomy): domain Bacteria; kingdom Pseudomonadati; phylum Pseudomonadota; class Gammaproteobacteria; order Alteromonadales; family Alteromonadaceae; genus Glaciecola; species Glaciecola siphonariae. The sequence goes on along the minus strand of NZ_JBHSGU010000005.1, from coordinate 110,481 downwards.
CGTTTACGTAAGGTCCTGCTCTTGTGCCATACACGCCTTCGCTATTTGCTTTTATCCACTTACCAAGAGTGCGGATAATATCTGCTTGGGTTGCATCAAAGCTACCGTCGGGCTTAGGACCTAAGTTAATAAGGTAGTTACCGCCATCGCCAATGGTTTTTGCCAGATCAATAATGACTTCGTCGCTTGAGAGCAAGCGCGGCGTTTTATTGTACGACCACTGCGCTTGGTCAATGGTTACCCATGCTTGCCAAGGGTTAACGCTCTTGCCAAATACATGGCTTTCTTTTTGAATCCAGTCAACCATGCGTTCGCGCTCGTCAAAATCGCCCGCATAGCGCTGCCAATCCCACATGTTCGTATTCGGGTCGAGGTATTCTCTGCCCACGTCAGTGCGGTTGTTAACTATCACTGTAGGGTCGAGCAAGCGCAAGTAGGCATACAAATGACTGCCCAAGTCATGGTTCCATGTTGGGTCCCACTCACCGTCTAACTGAATAATTTTGGCGCCGTAATCTACTATAAGCTCATGCAGCTGTTGCTTCATAAACATGCGATAGCGCTCAAAGTTTGGCGTGGTGCTGTCGGTGGGGTAAAGCTCTCCGGGCCCACCATGGTCGTATGGCTGATAGTCGGGATGATACCAATCAATAATGGAGAAATAAGTGCCAAATACAATGTCGTTTTGTTTGGCTGCGTCTACCAACTCGGCCACAATATTGCGCTTAAATGGCGTATTGGCTATGTCGTAGTCGGAGTGTTTGGAATCCCAAAGGGCAAAGCCGTCGTGATGCTTAGACGTAAGCATGATGTACTTCATGCCGCCCTCATGCATTAAATCCATCCATGCTTGGGCGTCAAATTGAGTTGGGTTAAATTGTTTATAATAGGCGTCGTATTCTGCCTGCGGGATTTCTTTACCGCGCGACCAACTAATTTCTTTACCGCCGATGCTGCTCGGGCCCCAGTGCACACTTAAGCCAACCTTCATATCTTGAAAATCTGCAATGCTTTTTGGGTGGGTATACACGCCGGGGTTTAGGTCTCCGCCACCTGGTTTAGTGGGCTTTTCGAGAATATAAGTTGCGGTGTTTTGTTGTGCCTGAGTTTGCGCCTCGGTTTGCGCTTGTTCGTTTGCGTAACTTCTGGCGGAGCCAATGCTTAACACTACAGCAAGAGAAAGTGCTGAAGCGCCAAGCTTAGCCAGTAGTCTTTGACGGTTTTTACCCGCTAAGTTCGGTGATGTTTGTGCAGCTTGTATAGCATGGCGCGTTACGTTGTGTTTTGTGCTTTCGTTAGCGCTCGGTTCTGCGCTCGGTTTTGTGAGCGTTGCTATTAGCCGGTTTGCCGGCCGCGATGGCGTTTGCATAAATCCTCTTCATTCAAAATAAAAAAAAGCATGCCCTAGTATGCAAGTACTAAGCGCATGCTTCTTATCATTTATTTAACAAAGAGTTTACGTTTTATGATTTGTCACAAACGTCAGTCACAAAGGTCTACATAGTTTTCATTTACCCTTGAGATTCAGTTCTGGAAAAAATCTGGAAACGTAAGCTCAATATATGTTTCACGAATTTTCCAGATTTCGGAAAAATTGGCAATAAATCAAACCAGAATTAAACGTCTGGAAAACAAATTTCCAGAATAATTAGGCCGAATATCGGTTTTACGTTACTTGGTTTTGGCGAAGTTCTAACGTTAACTCTAAAAGTGGCTTGAAATATCAGACAGAGCTTTCAATCAAAAGCCCTTAGTTGAAAACGACCGTGTTTGTTATTGTAATCAATGATTTCTACACTCAGCCAATCGCCATTTTCCATGTCGTCAAAACATAAGCTTCCATTAAAATTTGACTTATGCACCCATCCTGACCCATTGAGCGAGAACTCAACAATTAAACCTGCATTTTGAACAGAAACCACTTGCCCTTCATGAACTGACCCAATTGGGTAAAGTCTTTCTAACTCAAAAACCTCGTTAAGTTTCACATCATTATTAGCTATTAGCTGCACATAATTGAAAACCTCTGAGAACTTATCAAGATGAGCGATATCTGACTCTTTTAACACTGGAACGGAACCCACAAAAAATCGTTCTTTATATTTAATCATGTAATCGAGTAACAACTTAGAGTTCAATATTGCAGTTTGCCTAGAAGAAACACTAAATTTACCATTACCAATTATGTTGTCTTTGATGCCTGCGGCTACCTGATTCTCTCGAAAAAATGTATCTTCAGAAATTGCTGATAGGTAATAAATATTCTTAAGTAAATCTAAATGTATGAAACCTGATGGTGCTATTGAAATTAAATCGTCGTCGGCAACATGGCTATCCTGAGATTCGGTGTAAATACAGCCTGCGTCAGCTAAAACAGATATCTCACTTAAAGCTCTTTGGTGTGAATGCCCACTTTGCTGCAGAGTTTTAAGAAGGTCTTGAATCTTATGGAATCCCCGAATTTTATTAGGACCGAACTCCCGACTTTTACTCTTTAGAAGCTCTAAGATGGAAATACGCATAAATGGGTCTGGAAGAGCGTCTTCAACATAAGAGTGAAATAGGCTCTTTATATAAGAAGCCGAATCGTCGTAGTACTTTCGGTTTCCCTTGAATAGGATTTTTGAAACGTAATTCACAGGTATTTCAAAATGCCCATCGCTTTGCCTTATTTTCAGTATCAAATCTTCCGGTATGTGTCCGCTTTTGCAAAAATCTAGAACAATCTCAAGGCCTTTTCGGATGTTCCTGCCTGCTAAGCCAACAATGATTCGTTTGAAAAATTGCTCTTGGAATAAAGCCGTAATGATGCATTTGAAATATCTTTCCACTTCACTTTTATCGCAATCAACTCTAATACCGTTCGAAAGAGTATAGGAAAAGTTCTGGGAGTGATAAGAAAGAGAACGTGAAAGAAAGCTCAACCTCTCGTATATTACTCTTTCTAGAAGCGGAGGATCGATCCTGAAAACAAGATCCTTTATTACGGTATCGAGCGGTGCTACGTTTCTATATTGGTCGTATGTAGTGTCTCTCAATGGCAAAAACACAATACTGCTGAAAGACTTTTTAAGCCAAGTAGCGACCTCAAACATGAGTAGTTGGTCGTTTTTGTTACCCTTGTCACAATTATCCAGAACAATAACTGTGGTTTTTGAAAATTTACGTTTCAAATAAGATATTGTTTGATCGAGTGTTTTCTCTAGATCATTTTCTAAATCTGCTAGTTTTTCAGAAAGTAATTGCCTATATTCTAATGAGTCTTCAGAAAAAAGAGCTGCCCGACCTTTTTTGAGTTTTTCCAGATCATCTTTGTAAATTTCTAACATCGTTTCGAGGCTATCAAAGTCTGTTTCCGGCAATACGTCTTTGATCCTTGCAATGCAGCTTTTCAGCGTCCAATCATAAATTTTTTCTCTACTTAGTGGCGCGTAGTTCAGGTTTAAATTTAACCAAACAGTTTGATTTCTAATATCTTCTGGTAGCGCCTTTAATTTTAAATAGTCCGTGAATGTTGACTTACCTGATCCTACACTTCCGACAAGTAGACAAACTTCATGAGCAGAGCCTATATGCTTAGACAATGATGAGATAATTTCTCTAGGCTTTTCGGTATTCTCAATTTGTGTACTGTTTTTTGATGCACTAGGTAATGAAGAACGAACTATTTTGTCAATTGGTGAAACATGCGATAGCTTTCTTTTCGACGTCACATACGCATTTTCAGCAATTGCATTCCGATCTTCAAATGTGTCTGGATTGAACAGATACTTATACTCAATTGAAACATTTGCACCAAAGGAGTTATCTCCAACTGTCTCATTGATAATCGACTGTCCACCGAGCATATGTTTTGGTTTAAAATAACGAGCTGTTTTTTTAATTCCTTTTAGAAATTCAAATACATTTTTTTGCAGAGTTCGATATGAAGCTAATTCTAAAAGCTCACCAAATTTAGGGTCTGTTGAAACAAGGTTTTCTAGAGTAAGTGTTAGCGCAGGATGCTCACTGTCCCAGAAACCTATCTCAAGGATATTGCCGTCGGTAGCGATAATTAAAGTGCAAGGATTGGAGTTCTTAGGATAGGAGGAATTTATCTCTGCTGCATAAAGCCTTCCTTCTCTATACGCCTCACCGAGCTCACCAGGCGCCTTTGCTTCAATAATCGCCAAAGGAACTCCATCGATGACTATCGCATAATCAGGATAGTAGAGTTTGCTTTTGTTACCTTTGTCTATTTTGATTTTTTTTATACTTTTTTTTGTTACAAAATCACGATCTGCAAATCCTAAGCCGAAAGGCTCTTCAGCTGTGAGCAATTGGTATATAAATTTTTGCTCAACATCACTTTCAGTTTCTAATTTTATCTCTCTATAACTCATGCTTACGTTCCCTATATTTGTCATGATAGCGCCTTGTTAAGTGTCGGGCGGCTTACACAAAAGTGCTTAGCAACTTCTGTTTTTGTCATTCGAGGATCTTGTAACATTGCACGCGCCTTCTTGATATCAGATGGAGACATCTTAGCTCTTCGTCCCCCTTTCCGGCCTCTAGCTCGCGCAGCGATTAATCCAACTTTTGTTCGTTCGGATATTAAACGGCGTTCAAACTGAGCAATTGCTCCAATCATATGAAACACTAACTCACCGGTTGCAGTAGTGGTATCAATATTCTCATGTAGACTAGCGAACTTGATATCCTGTTTCTTGAAACCATCTAGCAATTTAATGAGGTCTGACAGTGACCGTCCTAGTCGGTCAAGTCTTTGCACAACGACGATGTCTCCATCCCTGAGATTATCTAGCATTCGTACCAACTCTGTTCGATTACTAGACCTACCGGACAGTTTCTCCAAAAAAATCCTTTCACAGCCTGCAGCTTTAAGAGAGTCAATTTGTGCATCTTCGCATTGATCATCAGTGCTTACTCGAGCATAACCAATTTTCATAAACAAAAAGCCCGTTTTCTTTACATAGATAACTTTACGAGTTGTTTTACAGCAAAGCAACAAAAATTAAAACTAATATGAATTCGGAATATAAGTAAAATAAACGGTCGTTTGTTAACTATGGTGATTTTTTCAATAATATTGGAGATTTTAGACCTATACATTCTCCAGCTTGGCGAGATAAGAATTTAATTAACTACTTTCTTTTGGAATTCAATACTTGTCGAAAGTATCTGAAGAAAAAACCACAAACAAGTACAAGTAGTGACTTGGTAATAGAGTTTTCAAAACAAGAAATAAAAATGGGCTAACTAACAGAACCCCTATGGCAAACAATAGAATACTTTATTGGGAAAGAAGGTTGAATGTAAGTTTTCGGCAATATAGCTAAGGAAGTAACGTTTTAGCGTCACAACCGATAGCTGTAGCTAATGCATAAAGGGCTTCCAAGGTTATGTTTACCTCTCCTCTTTCTATTCGACCAACATAACTTCTATCAATTTTAGCTTTAAGGGCTAATCCCTCTTGAGAGAAACCTTTTTCTTTTCTTATTTGCCGGATATTTGTGCCAACTATAGTGGCTAATTTGGACATTTGGGATTCTTTAAATCAAAAACAATAATATCGCTAGTTGCGGCTTTATTATCCACGGACTATAATCCGCATTTGTTTCTTTATTTAGTTGAAATTAATCGAATAGACCGAAAAAGGAAGGTTATGGCCAGAGGATGTTATAAACCTAATAAGAACTTGTATAATACTCTATTAAACCAAGGAAGAGTCGTATATACAGTTACTGGGATAAGAGATTTGCTTCTCAAATCAGGTAAAGAAAAGCGTAATAAAAGTGATATGCGTCGATGGATTAACGGGCAGTTCAAGACGCTGTTAAAGCATGGGCTGATTGAAAGCTCGCCATCTATTGGCAAGCGCGCTCAATTCAATAATACCGATAAACTGTTCGACACTAATGAGAATATTGAATTTAATGAGCAAGCTATCGAGCAAATGATCCCACTCAACCAACTTACAATGTTGAAAAAAAGATTGCGAAACTATCAAATGGATATTTTAATAAGTTCTGGCGAAACCAAGGAGTGCGAGGAGATTGCAGAACTCATCCCAGCAATGCGCAATAAAGTCCAAAAACAATACAACGTTGCCAAAGAGAATAATATTGAGCTTATCGGCCGCATAAAAGTCCTTGAAACACTTATCTCTGAGTTTGAATAATGCAACTTAGAAAATGGCAAGCGGATTGTGCTGATAAGGTTTTAAAAAAATTTTCGGAAGAACGCCAACACTTTCTCTGTCTTGCCACGCCGGGAGCCGGTAAAACGATAATGGCTGCAGAGGTAGTAAAGCGATTGTTTCATGAAAATAGGATCGACTTTGTGATTTGTTTCGCTCCTTCTATTACCACTTGCAACGGAATGCGACGCACTATAGAGCAAACAATCTCAGCTTCTCTTTCGGGTAAAATTGGAGCATACGGCGCGTGTGTTACCTATCAGTCCCTTAGCCATCAAGATTCTGCTTTTTGGAACATTTTCAAAACACATAGAACAATAGCGATTTTTGACGAAATACATCATTGTGGAGGCAGCAGCTTTACTGACTCAAATATTTGGGGCCAACACATATTAGTAAATATTCAAAATAAAGCTACGTTCACCTTAGCACTATCCGGCACACCATGGCGCTCAGACAAAAAGCCAGTAACGTTATCTAAATATAGTGATAAAAATGGTCGGATAGTCTGTGATTATAAATTTGGGCTAAGTGCAGCCATAGAAGAAGACGTTTGCCGCACGCCTCATGTTACTGTCATTGACAACGACAAGATTATCGTGGAAAACGATTTAAAAGAAAGAAGTATTTACAAAAGCATCGCGTTAGCGCTAGAAAAGTCAGAAGTTGCTTATCAATCAATAATAGAGTCAGATGCTGTGATAGAACATTGCCTACTAGAAGCAAGTAATAGGCTTAAAAGAATAAAAACTTCAGACGCCAATGCGGCAGGTCTTGTTGTTGCTTACTCAATTACACATGCTAATAAAATTGCTCAAATTCTTAGAGTAAAACTTAACAAAACAGTTCAAGTTGTTAATTACAAAGATAGTGAAAGTGCAAACATAATAGATCGTTTTCAGCGTACCAATATTGAATGGCTTGTGTCGGTTGGTATGGTGAGTGAAGGCACAAACATACCTCGTCTTCAAGTTTGTTGTCATCTTACTAGGATCAAGACTGAGTTGCATTTTAGGCAGGTGCTCGGAAGAATAATGCGTTTAAGTGCTGAAGATAACAACAGAGAAGCGCATTTGTTCGCACCGGCACAACCAAAGTTAGTAGAGTATGCAACACGACTTACTTGTGATATTCCCAATTCGACATTTGCTAGAATAGTAGTTGAAAAGCCGCTGAATGTAATCCTATTGCCACCAAAAGTGGTAGATGAAGCACCTAAAGATAATCTCGATAGTACTCGGATTCTGCAAAAGCAAACGTCTAGCATTTCTGTTTTAACACCAGATTCACCGACGAGTATGGCCGACGCTTTTTTCGGAAGTCTATTATTTCGCGGAAGGTTTACAAAAAAATTGATTAACTATTAAAAATCTCGTTACTTAAAACTCACATAGATTATAAATTGCACAACATTCTTATAACCATCAGGAGGACAAATCCATGACTGAATCAGACGCTGCAGAGATTTTTTCGAGTATAGAACTATCCGTTGCAGGTGCTGTTATTGTGCGAAGAGGAGGAATCTATAAAATCACATACTCGGCACGCGCAGCAGCCATATTGATAGAAGCTCAAGCACAAATCGAGGAACACATTGCAAGTTTAGAAATATCTAGATAAAGAGGCTTTGGTGTTTTTAGCTGTGCTAGCACGACTATTTGCTCTCGGCTCTTTTTGGCTTAAACCTGCAAAAAGACAATAGCTGGTTGACTGACGGCAACCTCCATCGATAACCGGTCAAGTTGAAACTTTGATTCGTCGCGCAATAAAACCTCTTTTCGACTGCTGTAAGAGCTGACTGGCAGGTCCAGTTCACACCAGACGTGAACTATAATTCTCCTTCTGTTTCATAGTAAGTAAAACCGAATAAGTTTGTATGTCACCGCTTCAAATCTTTACTCACAATTTTGTAGCTTACAACCTACAAATACCAAACTAACTATGCTCACTAGTACACAACTCATACTTCGCCAGCGACTCAATTACATAACACCCCTTATCATCACATCCAGATAGCATGCGGCTGAGTTGCTTTTCCATTTCCTTAAGTAAGGTTATTTTAGTTTTAACATTTTGTAGATGAGCGCGCGCAACATCATCTATTGCCTGACAGCTATTTGAAGAAGCGTTTTGTAGCATTAATAAGCTTTCTATGGCCTTTATCGAAAAGCCTAGCTTGCGCGCATTTTTATAAAAGATAGACGCTCAATTTGCACACCAGTATAACGTCTTTGGTTTCCGCAGGTTCTTGTCGGTTCTGGCATAATCCCAATTTTTTCATATTATCGAATGGTAGGTACTTTTACATTAAGTTGCTTTGAAAGCTCACCAATTGAAAACATTTTTAATAGACCCCTTGAACCTCTAGTTACTAGAGCAATTATATTGCACTTTTTTTTGCAAGCACCAGTGGATAAGACTTATGGCAATATTACTTTCAACTTGTTTCATTCTGTTTGCGGTTATTGGACGCATGCTGATGCAATATCACTACACCCGCGATCACGGCTTACGTTTTTTAAGAGTTTCCAGTCCGCTAGCTGACATTGTTTCCACTTCAGGGTTAGTTATATCTTTTGCAGTAAGTATCGGACTGATTTGGCTTGAAACGATAGGGCTTTTTGTGTTGAGCGTCGTTTTTTCTGACAACCTTCGATACCTCGCTCCAGCAGTAAGTGCGAAAGGTATTATTATTGTATTGATTGCGCAAATTCAAATGGGACGCTCGTGGAGCATTGGGGTTGACCATGGAGAAAAAAACCTTATAAAAACGGGCTTATATCGGTATTCTAGGAATCCCATTTATCTGGGAATATTTTTAAATTGGATTAGTATGTTGTATCTGTATTGATTATTTCGTAAGAAAAATAGAATAACCGTACTTATTGAAAACCCATGGAGTAGATTACAAAAACTACATAAATACTACCCGCCGATATTTTGGCAAGTGATCTAGTCAAATTAATTTGAGCACTGAACAAAAACTGAATTTAGGCGTGGCGTTCTTCGAAGTCACTGGTATCCAGTTTTCACAAACCCACATCAGCTCCCAGTAAGCTCACTTAAAATACCGCACTCTTTGATTGTTTTGTTGGCATCGCAGGATTGAGCCATTTGCTCAAGTGTTAATTTCAGGGAGGATAACTCCTTTATTTTTTCGTTCACTTGGCAAATGTGCTCGTCTATGAGTTTGTTCACACTTGAACAGCTCTGCTCTGGATTGTTCTTATTATGGATCAGGGTTTCAATTTCCTTCATTGAAATGTCTAGCGAGCGACACTGCTTGATGAAAATCAATTCATCTAACAAGGTTTTATCATAGCTTCTGTAATTAGCTTCAGTGCGCTTGGGCTTGGATAATAGACCTTTTCGCTCATAAAACCTGATTGTTTGAATACTGCAACCTGAGCGTTTCGCCAACTCACCAATTTTCATAACACATCCACTCTTGACTCTATTCTAAGTATAGACTTTATACTTCACTTTACTGTTTGTAAAGCAAACGCACTTTTTCATAAACTAATTATGTCAGTAACAAGAGGATTCATGATGAAAGTATTTTTTGTGTTACTAGGATTGGGAATTACAATTGTGTCACTCACGCACGGTTTCTTCTCTGATATCAATATGCTTCATAGCTTGCTAGTGCATCCAATCACCGTGTTATTCGGGCTGTTGTTTGTTGCGCTTGGCTTGAAAGGTGCTAAAAAAACCAAATTACAAAGAAATGATTAAGAAGGCTTGACCCTATACCATGTATAGACTTTACACTGTGTCTAAATAATAGCGCTGGGGGCAATATGAGTGGATGTGGATGCGAAGTCACGATTAATGATAAATCACAAAAACGTGTACTTTATTGGCTATTAGCTATCAATGCTGCCATGTTCATCATTGAGCTAGCCGTAGGGCTGTTGGCTGATTCCACGGCATTAATCGCTGACTCAATGGATATGCTTGCAGATGCCGTTATATATGCCATTGGGATTTATGCCGTGGGTAAATCCATTATTCACAAAGCCAACGCAGCCAAAGTCAGTGGGTATTTTCAATTAATGCTTGGCGTGATTATTCTCATCGACATCATTCGTCGCTTCATCATGGGGAGCGAGCCTGTATCCCATCTTATGATGGGAATGGGAGCAGTAGCCATGGTGGCAAACGTGATGTGTTTATCGATCATTCGTAAGCACAAAGATGGTGACGTAAACATGCGAGCCAGTTGGATATTTTCTGCCAATGACGTGATAGCCAATATGGGCGTGATTGCAGCAGGTGTATTAGTGCTATGGCTTGATAGTCGCCTGCCAGATCTAATCATTGGTATGGTTGTTTCAATCGTTGTGCTGCGCGGTGCTTGGATGATACTCAAAGACGCCACAAAAGAATTAAATGAAAATCAAAATGCGAACACACTATCAGGAGGCCAGTCGTGACTTTTTATCAAGCAGCTAAACCATTTGTACAAGAAAAGCTTAACGCATATTCGAACGCACTTTCCGAAGGTAGAGGTAAGGACGCATTTCGACATTTAGAAGATGCACATGTGATTGGACAACACTCGACAAAGCTTCATTGCGTGGCGCATTTTTACATGCTCAAACACGGACTCAAACATGGCGACGTAAAAGAATGCTTAGGTCAAGTCTTAAGGCTTATCGGCGCATTTACAAAAACTGCCGTAGGTTTTATTCCAAATGGCAATACAGGCGGTGCTAACATTAGCCCATTTAAACCGCTACCTATCAGCCAAAGTAACCAAATAATATTAGATAAGATCAAGCATGCACAGTCACAATCATAGTCATCACCACAATCATTCACACGGGGGTGAAGCATCCAAACGCATCGGTTGGGCGTTTTTTCTTAATGTGGTCTTTACCATTATCGAGTTTATTGGTGGTTGGCTCACCAATAGCACGGCCATTATGGCCGATGCGGTGCATGACTTAGGCGATAGCTTGTCAATCGGCACGGCATGGGGCTTAAACAAACTGAGTGATAAAGAGGCTAACAAGACTTTTTCATATGGTTATAAGCGCTTTTCCTTGTTAGGTGCATTAATCAATGGTTTGGTATTAATTACCGGCTCGGTATGGATTTTGTTTGAAGCCATTCCGCGTTTATCTAACCCTGAAATGCCACAAGCTGAAGGTATGTTGCTGCTATCTATTTTTGGTATTGCCGTCAACGGTTTCGCGGCGTACAAACTGAGCGGTGGCAGTACGCTTAACGAAAAAGTGCTTAACTGGCATTTGTTAGAAGATGTATTGGGTTGGGTAGCCGTGCTCATCGTCTCTATTGTGTTGATGTTTAAGCCGTGGGCGATACTCGATCCGATATTATCGATTGGTTTTACACTCTTTATCTTATTTAATGTAGGCCGTAATCTAAAAGAGACCGTACTGTTGTTTTTGCAAGCCACACCCGATAAGAAGCAATTGGAAGAGGTGCGCAATATTCTATTAGAAAGTGATAACGTGGACAGTGTGCATCATTTCCACATTTGGTCACTCGACGGTGAGCACAATGTGATGACTGCACATATACAGTTAACGCAGAATATTTCATTGCAAACCATGAGCGAGTTAAAAGAGGCGCTTAGGGCGTCTCTTGCTAACTATGATTTTGTGCATACGACCATCGAATTTGAATTTGCTGATGAGGCGTGCAGAGATGAGGCAGATGCGCTTTAGCGATTTTCGTTAACAGATAAATCCTGTGCATTATGCTATGCTTCACACGCCAAACTATGGAAGAACAGTAATAGATGTTTAAAACAAAAGCGACGAGTTATTTAGTGATCATGCTGATTTTATGTCAGTCGTTCACGGCTGTCGCCAGTCTATTGGACTTTCATACGCTTGATGTTACGCATTTGTCTGAAGTGCACAATCATGATGAGCACGATGGGCACAACGCAAGATCACTTCTTGAAGCTGTTATCAACTCGCCGTCACAAGATTCATCTTCATCAGTAGATAATATCCACAATCCAGCAGATTGCCATCACTGCGGTCATTGCCATGGCTCTCATACCCAATGGGTGGGGGATTCATCAAGTCTCAAACCATTTTTAGTCAACGAAGGTCACGCCTTTTTCTATCTGTCAAAAGTCATTGACGCCCCAATCTCGCGCTTACTTAGGCCGCCCAAATACACCTCCTAGTTATATCAAATCTTGGTTCGCTATCTCGGTAGCGGGAAATATTTTTTGAAATAGTAGGATGTAAACAATGACATTTTTATCATTGAAACGCTCGGTGCGCACCTGCGCCTTGAGCGTGTATAGCATAGCTGTTTTTGCCTATTTGCCTGCCCATGCGCAGCTGCAAAGTAACAGCGAAACAAAGTCAATAACCTTAGAAAGTGCCATCAAGCGCACTTTGGCAAATGCACCTTATTTGCATGAATTTGCCTTTAAGCAGCAAGCGCTCGAAGGCGAGTTAAAAACAGCAGCACTCAAACCTGAATTAAACGCTGGCATTGAGCTTGAAAACTTTTTGGGTACTGGTGAGGTCTCTGGCATAAAAGATACCGAGCTTACCTTAAGCTTATCATCGGTGATTGAGTTTGGAGATAAACTACAAGCGCGAAGTGACTTTACTAGCGCCAAGTCACAAGTGATTGAGGCACAAAAGCAAATCCGAACCTTGGATATTCTCGCTGAGGTCACCCGCCGCTATGTGGATGTATTGGCGCAGCAAGCCTTAATTGAAGCTTATGAAGAAGCACAAGCATTAGCGATATACACTTATCAATCGGTTGCAAAACGTGTTGAAGCAGGCGCATCTCCCGCATTTGAACAACAACGCGCCGATGCAGCACTGGCGCGTGCAAGGCTTGAAGTACTCACGGCTAAACAAACCCATGCGGCGATGATGAAAAGCCTCGCCATTATGTGGGGCGAGCAAGCACCACGCTTTACTAAAGTGGAAGGCAATTTGTTTGCATTGTCAACATCGCCATCTCTTTCGGTTTTATTTGAGCAAGTCGCCAATAGTCCAAACATTGATGTGTTTGCACAGGAATATCGACTCCAAGAGGCGCAAGTCAGGCTAGCTCAATCGGCTAATCAAGCTGATTTGAGTTGGACAGCGGGCATTCGGCGTATGAACGGTATTGATGAAACCGCCTTTGTGGCAGGGGTCAGCATGCCCTTGTTCGCTAGCGAGCGAAACTTGGGTGAGTACGAGCAACAAAAAGCCGTGCTTGATCAAATAGAGCAACAACGACAAGGCGCTGCCTTAGCGCTTTTTCACCAACTCAATACGGCACTCTTGGCAAGGAATAATGCATTGCTTAATGTACAAACATTGCAAGATGCAATTATCCCTCCACTTGAGCAAGCCTTGACACTGGTGGAGCAGGCTTACCTTGATGGTCGCTTTAGCTACCTTGAGTGGGTGAGTACACGTCAAGAACTGCTTGATGCAAAACAAGCCCTTATTCACTCAGCAAGACAAGCCCATCAGCGAGCCGCTGATATTGAATCGTTAACGGCAACGCTGTTATCTAGCACTTCGGCAACATCGGCGCAGTCTGCTTTACCCACATCATCAGTCCCTAATTTTCAGCGAGTGTCAAAATGAAACGTTCAACACTAACCATCACTATTTTATCCTCATGCAGAGTTGCCTTATTGGCAAGCGCATTACTCATTTCTTTTGCTGCTATCAGTGGCGAGGGCGACCATGACGATGAGAAAAAAGATGAGCATCGCAATGAGTTTGTAACCATGACCCAAGAAATGGCAGCACAAGTGGGTGTAACGACGCAAGCGGTAAGTGCAGGCACCCTTAACATTACCAAGACAGTGTATGGTAATGTTGTTACCGATCCTGCCTCGCTCAGTCATATTCGCGCCAGATTTGATGGCGTGGTCACACGCGTTAATGCCAATTTAGGCGACAAAGTCAAAAAAGGCGCTGCACTGGCAGTCGTTGAATCCAATGAAAGCCTGAAAAGCTATTCGCTTACCGCCCCCTTTGCGGGCACTGTCATTGCCAGACATGCAAACGAAGGTGAATTGTCTAATGGACAAGTGCTCTTCTCATTAGCGAATTACGACAGCGTGTGGGCGCAGCTTAAAGTGTTTCCTAATCAACTCCGTTCAGTCGCAGAGCAACAGGCTGTGCAACTCACACTGGCCGATTCAACGTTTGATACCGTTATCAGTCATATTTTGCCCTCACCTGATGAGCAACCTTATGTGCTTGCTTACGCCAACATTGACAATACCTCCGGACATTGGCCGGTTGGTGCTGCTGTGTTAGGTAATATCACGATTGATACGCTTGATGTTTCTATGCTTGTGCCTAAAACAGCGATACAAGAATACGAGGGTAACAATGTGGTCTTTGTTAAAAAGGGGGATGAATACCACCCTAAGCCTGTCAGTCTAGGGAAACAAGACGCTGATAACATTGAAGTGCTAAGCGGTATTGCAGTATCGGATGTAGTGGTTGTGAACAACAGTTTTCTGTTTAAAGCCGACTTGGAAAAATCGGAGGCCGGACATGATCATTAATCATCTGAACTTTCTGATCCAACGCATAAGCGCTTACCTTGTTTATAGTGATGGCAATTGCGATAGAGGAGTACTTGTATGATTGAATCCATATTAAGGACCTCCATAGAGCGCAAAGGCTTGGTGCTGATGCTGACCTTTTTGGTGATGGGTTTGGGCTTTTTCAGTTATAACAAGCTACCCATTGACGCAGTGCCTGATATCACCAATGTACAAGTGCAAATCAATACTCAAGCAACAGGCTATTCACCGCTTGAGACCGAGCAGCGAATTACCTTTGTGGTGGAAACTGCGCTAGCAGGCTTACCTAATCTATCTTACACCCGTTCGTTGTCGCGCTATGGTTTATCGCAAGTCACGGTGGTGTTTGATGAAGGCACCGACCTTTACTTTGCGCGTAATCTTATCAATACCAAATTAGGTGCGATAAAAAGCCAACTGCCGCAAGGTTTAGAGCCAGAAATGGGACCGATTGCCACTGGCCTCGGTGAGATATTCATGTATACGCTTCGCGCCGACCAAAACGCCCGGCAAGAAAATGGCGAGGCCTATGATGCTATGGCTCTGCGAGAAATCCATGACTGGATTGTAAAACCGCAGCTCTCATTAGTAAAAGGCGTTACTGAGGTCAATGCTATCGGGGGCTATGTAAAACAATATCACGTCAATCCTGAGCCACTCAAAATGCTCAACTTTGGGGTAAGTCTTGCTGATGTTCATGAAGCTTTAGCTCGCAATAATGCCAATCAAGGGGCAGGCTTTATTGAGCGTAATGGGCAGCAAATACTGATCCGTTCGCAAGGGCAGTTACAAACCATTAGCGATATTGAAAACGTTGTGGTCAAACGCGTTAATTCTATTCCTGTCACGGTGAAAGACATTGGCAGCGTGGCGATTGGCAAAGAGCTTAGAACCGGCGCAGCTACGCAAGAAGGGGTAGAAACCGTGCTTGGTACAGCGATGATGATTGTGGGCGGTAATTCCCGCGCTGTGGCACAAGCAGTCGCTGACAAGGTAGGTGACATACAAGCAAGTCTGCCCAGTGGGATTGTGATTGACCCTGTCTATGACCGAACAAAGCTTGTCGATAAAGCGATTGATACAGTGCAAAAAAACCTCGTAGAAGGTGCATTACTGGTCATTGTGGTGCTCTTTGTATTGCTGGGTAATATTCGTGCGGCGCTAATTACCGCTGCCGTAATTCCACTTGCGATGCTTGCGACCATCACGGGTATGGTCAATTATGGTGTATCGGCTAACTTGATGAGCCTAGGCGCACTGGATTTTGGCCTGATTGTCGATGGCGCTGTGATTATTGTAGAAAACTGCATTAGGCGATTATCCGAAGCCCAAAAGCGCTCAGGTGGCGTATTGCCATTAAAAGAGCGCCTAGAGTTGGTTTTTCAAGCCACGAATGAGGTGATATGGCCTAGTTTGTTTGGTGTGCTCATCATCACGGTCGTGTACATTCCGCTATTTTCATTAACAGGCGTAGAAGGCAAGATGTTCCATCCCATGGCCGCGACTGTGATTATGGCACTGCTAGCAGCGATGGTGTTCTCAATCACTATTGTGCCTGCGGCGGTTGCCATGTTCATGACAGGCAAAGTCAGTGAAAAAGAAAGCCCCATCATAGTGGCGGGCAAGTCGGTGTATCGACCTATCTTGCGCGGCGCACTTAAATTCAGATGGTTTGTCTTGGCGGGCGCTGCATCACTTGTCGTGGTCAGCATTGTAATGGCAACGAGACTGGGTACGGAGTTTATTCCGCAGCTTGATGAAGGTGATATTGCACTTCATGCTATGCGCATCCCCGGCACGGGGATTGAACAAGCCGTGTCGATGCAAAAAACACTTGAAGATAAAATCATGAGCTATCCGCAAGTGAAAACCGTGTTTGCCAAAACCGGCACAGCGGAGGTAGCGACCGATGCTATGCCGCCTAATGTGACCGACACCTTTGTGATGTTACATCCACGTGATGAATGGCCTAACCCCAGTCTCTCTAAAGCTGAGTTTGTTGAAATGTTAGAGCAAGACTTACAGGAGGTGGCAGGAAATAACTATGAGTTCACTCAACCTATTCAGATGCGTTTTAACGAATTGATAAGCGGTGTTCGCTCAGATTTAGGTATTAAAGTATTTGGTGACGATTTAGATACTTTGGTCGCCTCGGCTAACGACATTCTCAGCGTATTACAATCCATAGATGGCGTAGCAGATGCACGGCTTGAACAAGTCGACGACATTCCATTATTTACCTTTAACCCTAAATCTATTG
Organism: Glaciecola siphonariae; assembly: GCF_042652645.1. Lineage (NCBI taxonomy): Bacteria > Pseudomonadati > Pseudomonadota > Gammaproteobacteria > Alteromonadales > Alteromonadaceae > Glaciecola > Glaciecola siphonariae. The sequence continues at coordinate 93,471 of NZ_JBHSGU010000005.1, read as the reverse complement.
CTCTAGGGCGATATGGATTGGATGTCACTGACTTGCAAGCGTGGTTAGCATCAGCAGTGGGAGGCAATAGTGCAGGGCTGATATTTGAGGGTGACCGTCGTTTTGAATTACTGGTGCGCTTTGATGAACAAACGCGAAGTAATTTAGAGGCAATTGGGAATATTCCTATCGCGATACCCGATGGCGGTTTTGTGCCTTTGTCGGAGGTAGCTGAATTAGGCTATTCAAGCGTCCCGAATCAAATTAGCCGAGAAAATGGTAAGCGACGAGTGGTCGTCACCGCCAATGTGAGAAACCGCGATTTGGGCAGCTTTGTTGATGAAGCTAAAACCCAAATAGCTGAACAAGTGGATTTGCCAGCAGGCTACTGGCTCGACTATGGTGGCACCTTTGAACAGTTAGAAAGCGCGAGTCAGCGTTTATCTCTGGTGGTACCTGCTACCTTGTTCGTCATCTTGGTGCTCTTAGTGGTGGTGTTTGACTCGCTGCGAGATGCATTTATTATATTCACCGGTGTTCCGCTTGCATTGACGGGCGGCGTGTTCTCACTGTGGCTGAGGGACATGCCATTGTCGATATCCGCAGGCGTGGGGTTTATTGCGCTCTCTGGTATTGCGGTACTAAATGGTCTTGTGATGTTGTCGTTTATAAAGCAACAGTTCAAAGAAACAGGGGAGCTCATCACATCTATTGTTGAAGGGGCCATTACGAGATTGCGTCCTGTTTTAATGACCGCATTGGTAGCAAGCCTTGGGTTCGTGCCCATGGCGCTCAACGTGGGTACTGGCGCCGAGGTACAACGGCCTTTGGCAACAGTGGTAATCGGGGGGATAATATCGTCAACCTTGCTTACACTGGTAGTGCTGCCTGTACTCTATCGACTCGTGCATAGTAAAGGGGAACAGTAGTGTTCTTGGGCATTTATTCATTAATGCCCAATTTTTACCAGAACGATTTTTAGGTACCTATTGACTCTATATTAAGTATAGACTTTACAATCATATTCTTAACGACATATACGATAAGGATTGATATGGTTTCGCTTATTTTAATTAGTAGTTTTTTATTGCTAGCCGTCCTCGGTAGGAGCTTTGTACAATATAAGAGAAATGGTGATTTTGGTATCAGAGCAGCATCTAGAAACGCACCGTTAATAGAAATTTTGCCAGGGGCTATATTCGTGGTTACATTTTGCCTAGGATTTGGTCTAATTCTTTTTGGTTACTTAGGACGCGTGCCCCTCATATTTGTTCCTTCAACTCCATTTCAACTTCTCGGCTCCTTGATTGGCGCTTGCGGAATTGCTGTAACCTTGTTGTCTCAAATTCAAATGGGAGATTCATGGCGTATTGGGGTTGACCAGAAAGAAAGGACTTCACTGATTACTCACGGGATTTACGCAACGTCTCGCAACCCCATTTACTTCGGTATTTTCCTACTTTGGATTGGAGTATGTATAACGTTCCCTCATATACTGCTTTGGGCATGTGCTTTTGTATGTTGGATTTGCATTGAAGTGATTGTTCGAAAAATTGAAGAGCCTTATTTGAAGAACGTGCATGGCGATGATTTTCTAAAATATCAGTCCAAGACCAACCGATACATACCAAAGCTTTTGCGATTTTAGTGTTGACGCTTAAATACTAAGGACTTTCGTACCCTACATTTTTTAGGGTGATAGCTGACTATTGCGATCGCCTATTTGGGGTCGTAACTTTAAAAAGTCCAACTATGACGTCTGTGATAACGTCAGCAAATTTAGAGCACTTTCAATGAGTATTATGGTTTGAAATATTTATGGAAAAGATGATTTAAATTGTCCTGCTTAATTCAAAAAACTAAATTCTATTTACCTATTTCGTATTTTTCGATGCGACAGCTCTTTTATAAATCACGTCTGACTGACCGCTCCAGCAGTAAAGCAAGCTTTCTCTGAGAGAGAAATAGCCGCATTTGGCACTGAACGAACACACAAATTAATAAATAATCGATCAAAATTACAATATCTTGAGATTCCGGTTTGGCTCAAAAGCACCACTTCTTAAATACCCAAATATAAGCTTCCAACCAACTGATACTTTTGACTGTTCAATTATTTTTTCAATTTCCAGCCCTAGAATGCAAATAGCCGTTAAAACTCACATAGATTATAAATTGCACGACATTCTTATAACCATCAGGAGGACAAATCCATGACTGAATCAGTCGCTGCAGAGATTTTTCGAGTATAGAACTATCCGTTGCAGGTGCTGTTATTGTGCGAAGAGGGGGAATCTATAAAATCACATACTCGGCACGCGCAGCAGCCATATTGATAGAAGCTCAAGCACAAATGGACTTGTCAATATCGCGCATCAAAGTCAATATATCGTCGGTACACTCTATATTTACATTAGACATTCGATGTTTTAATTCATTGAGCAGCATTACATATCCACTTCCAGTGATATAACCACTGTCCCATTCTACACATTTATTTGTGATTTAAACGGCCATACTATTCAAACTAATTGAGTTGAATTAAACTCAATACCTTACAAAGGTACTACTTCTATGAATTTGACTATGGAAACATTTTTGATGTTACGTCAACGTCATCAAAACAAGCTGTCATCGATAAAGAGCTTTCTGATGCAATGATTGAAATACACGATCTATTAGATTTTAATAAGCCTATAAAGAATACCGTAAAAGTATTGGGCGTTACACCGTCTCAAGCTCGGAACCTTACCAAAGGCGATATAGGTAGTTTTAGTATCTTTGAGCTAAAAACATTCATCGAACGGTTAACTAAAAACAATTAAACAAAATGTAGTTGATTCATGTGCTTAATCCGATACTTGTCGTTCACTCACAATAAAATTTAGTCGAACTTACTTGTGCTGAATTCAGAGACACTTTTTTTGATACTTGCGTATATGGTTGTTGCTCTCTCTTAACTAAGGAGTTCCTAGTAGATTTACTATTAATCGATAAAAATTTAATAAACCTGTTTTGAGACAAATATGTTCATTGCGACACTTTTACCGCTTAAGAATGTTGTTCGAAAAGCCAATAATTAGCGCTTTAATTCAGTCACTTACGGAATGACATCATAATTTAGTGACCTAAACAGTAGTTCAGCCGATATTGGAGTCTAATGTAGCTAGTTGTTTAAATAGCATAAAAAAGTAAAACTTTTATGAAGGTGATTTTGAATTTATGTCTGTAGTGTTATCTGATAGGAGTTCATTAATTCGCTCTTTTAGTTGTAGAATCTCAAGCATAAATTCATTATGTTGTGTCGCCAACATTGACAGGTTAAGTCTTGCTTCTTCCAATTGCAGTTTATACCGTTCCTTAATTTGTATTTCCTTCTTTAATTTATTTCGTACGCTGCTGAGTGTTTGATCAAGCGATGAATTTGGCTTTACGCTTTTCGTCTTTACCTGAATATTTTTTATTTTTTTAATAAAGCCTGAGTAATAGTATGCAGAACCATCTCCCATCCCGGCTTCTTCCTCCACTGCTCGCACTGATATTCTGCGAGTTTTTGATACCCGTTGAGGTTGTCCACTTATCAAGCGTTGTAATGCTTCCTGTAAAACGCTCAATGTTGTTTCTGATTTATTCATGAAAATTTCCTTTAAACAAAAAAGGTTTATGTTCGATTTTGAAAAAGGTCATGATTTTTTCAGCTGCTCGAACTTGAGTTATCAAATGACTATAAATGGATTGTGTTAATGTTTTGTTCTCGTCAAGTTCTTCGAGCATTTTAATACACCAACCACGTCTCTTACCCCATACAAATGCGTTTTCTTCGTCTACAATTTGATTTTCGCACCCTTGGCAGTTTGCGGGAGAAGTCATGTTACTCATTTTGCATTCATATCCAGCCATACAATAAGCATGCAGAGTTCCAACGACGTCTAACCGGCCATCTTTAACATGTTCATATATTACATCCCAATCTTTATAAATTTGGGGTAATGATGCTCTTTCTCTTACTAAAGATTGCCCCATCTTACCAAACAAGGTTATTTCAGAATTATACCAAGAATGAATTTTTTGTGTTTTGTTTTCAATGACAACATTACTTAACAAGGCGCCTAGCTCTTTATCTTCGTGTAAGGCTCCTAGGCGAGCAGCTAAACCGCCTTCTCCATACCACTCAGATGTAGGGAGATCTAAATGCTTAAACTGTTGCTTTATGGCAATGCTTGAACATAAATTATGTCGCTTAGCAAACACCGCAAAAGTTCTTCGGAACTGATGCGCTGTAATTGACCAAAGGTTTCCAACTATTAATTTTTTTTGCGCGGTAAGTTCACTGCAGTTAGGGTTGATTAATTTAAATTCAGTGATATCTTCCTTAGTCATAGTCATGCCAGACTTTTTAGCAATTTTGTCAAAGTTGTTTCGCATATTCCCTTCTCTTCTGACTTTTGGTAAATATCTTTTATTGCTTTGGCCCAACCATAAACAGCTCGATTTGTGTACATCCAATGGATTATCGCTTAACATTAATTGATGCCGCATATTTCTTGATATTGCTTCTGCGAGACCTATGACTTTCTCTGTAAAAGGAATTGTTATCCATTCTGCAGTAACCCCAAGACTTTGAGTCATTTTAAAATAAGTCGATTCTAGGGTGTGATATTTTTTACCGAACAACTCATGACTTTTGTAGCTGTTGGAGTGCAAACTATAGACTTCGCTTCTCCTCATTCCTGTGAAAGCAGCGCACAGAATAAAGCAGCATGTTTGTAACTCACTTATCCAGCCATAGAAACCCGGCGCATCTCTTGGTATTTCTTTATCTAAAGGGTGCCCGTCAAAATATGATGATAAAATACTATCGTAAGAATTTGGCTTGTGTTTTGAAACTTCACTTTTATATTGATCAGAGTCTTTTGTAATCCAATTCCAAATCCCAGTATCTATCTTTTTGTCTACAATACGTTTACCTTGCATGTAGTTTTCTCTCATTTCAATCATTGCGTCATGTATATCTTCACGATATTCAAATGACTGCTCAACTTTAGATATACAGTAGCTATAACACTTTTCCATTAGTCTTGTGGGGATTGCAAAAAACTGTTCGCTTTTTCCTGAGTCTGTTTCTACAACAAGCGTTTTAATAAGATCTTGGTTCGTTCCTTTGTATGGGTTTCTGAATTGGATTGGCGCTATCTTAGAGAGTCGCTCGATGTGATTAATCGCATTTAATATTAAGGTTATAGAACCAGTACTCAATTGACTCTTTTTGATATGTTGGCAATAGAGATTAAATCTTAGATTGTTTGAAAGACTGTCAATTGTTTTTAGTTTTGCTTTATCTAAATACTTATATGTGAACATAAGCTTTGAATGCCTAGCAAAAACCGTTGATGGCTTTATATTGACATTTTTTCTAGCATTTCCAGCTGCATATAACCAACAATAGCAAACGAGCTTGCACTCACGCTTGAGTTTTTCACATGATAAATCAGAAAATATTAGTTTGTTTTTATATGAAATTTTGCCATCGACATAAGCAGTAAAGTCCCATAGGTCATCTTTAAACGTACTTTCGATTCCACCTTTTGAGTTTTTGCTTACGGGAATGCTATCAATAATTGTCCAGTTTTCGCTTTCATATGCGGAAAACACTGTTTGATTATCATTGTAGTTTGCACGAGTAACTTCATCTGGTAAATCCAATAAAGGAATCATTATTGTCAGCCCTTAATAAAATTGATTTAGCTCATCTGACCAAAGAGGGTGTCGACCAAAACTTAAAAGTTTTTTTTCTGCATTGCGTCTTGTAACCGAGGACACACTAAATAGTATTGAATCGATTTGCTCTAAAAGCTCCGAGTAATTTTTATCAAATTGAGAGTTACTAAGATGGTTCTGTCTGCTTTCTTTTATTGTTTCTCTATAACTAAGCAAGCACCAAATATCTTCAATGGTTTCGATAATCACTTGATTCTTACAGAAAAAGCAGTTTGTAAGGTCCGCGCAGGATAATGACTGAGCAAATGTCTCGTCTCCTAAAGAATTCATTTTTCGTCTATACTTTTCAACTTGTTCAGAAAAAGGTGATTTGCATCCGGTTCCAAGTGGGGTCTTCTGAGCACTCGAACTGGAGTATTTAGCTAAAAAATCTTCATAGGGCAGAACCTCGACATCCATGTCTGAACGTGTTTTGTGTTTTGCAGTCTCTATATCTGAGCATCGGACTGCATTTTCTAACGTGAGGGCTGCTGATTTTAGTTGTGAATCATTTTCATTTTTATTGCCTGTACTATAGTGGCGTTTTAGTACTTGAGGTGTATTTCCAAGAAAAAATGCTGTTTTTATTTCGCTTCCTGTGGCATTGAAATAACGCATACTTCCGCTAGCTCTAAACTTAGTATTTAGAGGTTTGAGTTTTTTGTTGTCATCTGTCTTTAATTCAAATGCTTGCTGTAACCATGCACTAAAATTTGCAACATCAGTATATTCCAAAGGCTTTATTTCACCTTTTTTTTCTTTGAAAAAAAGATGTTGAGCTGCAGAGCACTTTAAACTTGCCTGCAATAGCTTTCTGAAAAAAGAAAGTGCATATTTTGGTACATCTAATGTTCCATTATCCCCAATTGATATGCAGACATATTTGTTGGCACGAGCTTTGAGTACGGAATGTTCAAATAATATATCGTCTGTTTCATTTTTCTTATTGGTTGTCACATTAAGGATTGTGGTGCTATTTCCGCAGGTGAAATATGAGAACAAAAAAAACGCACAACAAAAATATTTGGTTAAAGGACTTGTAATATCGACTAAGGTGCCTTCATATACAAATTGAATCGTCTTACAACCAATGTGTTGGTTTACGTGACTGTTGTCAAAAATCCCCCGATGTAAACATTTAAATAAGGCGTGCAATACACGTAGTAGAGCCGCTAACTCTTTATCCGAATAGGACCTTGTAGGGTTATAATCAGCTCGAAAAAGAGCATATTGAGAAAACCACGCTTCAGAGGTCTCAACAACTCTTGTCATAAGATTCTTTGTAGCTGCATATGATTTTCTTGCCGAATTTACATTGATCTTGCCTAGTCTTACTTGCTCGACGAGATGTCTTTCGAAGACAACAATCGCAACTTCAGACTCAAAATCTATGCGTTCAAGATCACAAACGCGTACATACTTAATTAACTCGTTGAAGTAACTAATTTTAGTTGTATCACGGTAGTCATTTGTATTTTTAAAAAAGGCAAACCAGCGTCGCACTGTATTATCGCGATTAAGAAGTTTAGCGGTCTTAAGGTCACATCGTTTTTTTCCTGGCACTCCTCTATATCTAAGTCTCGCAAAATCAATAGTCCTAAATTGGCTTACACCGTTGTTTAATTTTAAAATTAACTCACTATCGTTTACAGTTTCCAATTTAGCGCCTCATCTAGAAACTTGTCTAACAAACATGTAGCTTCCTGGTTTATTTCATTGCGGCGTAAAAATCGAATGTACTTCCAAACTGTTGATTCATTCTTGTGACCCATCCATCCCATAATTAATAATAACGCGTCACTCTCAGATAAATAGTCAAGCAAAGATGCTAGTCTATATGTTGCATAAGTTGCACGCAGATCATGTGGTTTGTGCGAGAAGTTACATTTATTCTTTTGTTCTATTTGCTTTTTTACACGGTAAAAATGTTTATGAATGGTGTTCACCGAAAACACTTTTCCTTCTCGGTTTAATAGCAAACGACTACGATCATCATCTTCCGCCTTTAAGGACTTTTTATATCGGCGCTCGCTAACTGAATAATCATATAATTCTTTCATAAGTGAGGCTGATATCTCAACAGTTCTCGTCGTACCAAACTTTGTTGCAACACCATTGAATGGGCCTATTGATATATCGAATCGAGCGCTTGAATATGGCGGCGCAATTACTGTCGAAAGAGGGAAAGTGCAGGCTTCTTTTATTCTTAAACCGACGTTGAGCTGAAGCAATTGATGTAGTCTAAACTCAGGATTTACTTCTTGTAAATTACAAAAATAAATTTTTATTTCGTCCTGACTTAAAGGATTAATACTCTGTTGCATAGTCCTACGAGGTACTTTTATTCTTAAATCTGTCGACTTAACACTAAAGCTGCTTTTAACGTGACGCATCATTTGACGGTTTGGAATTTGTACAATTTGATAATCGAATGGTTTAGAAGAATGTGAAAACTTGACAAGCTTTTGTTGTGCAGCCCACTCATAAAAATTAATAACTAGTTGAATATATAAAGAGGCCGTACTTGCATTTAGCGTCCCATTTTTAACAGCAAGTAATAGGTCATCGTTTCTATATCTAAATGTAGGATTTAGTGACTTAGTAGCATAGAATTTATCCCACTTAAGTTCATACTTTTCAAGATAATCCCAATATCTTTTAATAGCCCTAACGGCTGGGGAAATGTCTTTTCTACACCTTTCATTTTGCAGGTAGTTTAGCCATAGGTTAATTGGTCTAATATATTGTCCTGCTTTATTGTAGAAGGTGGGGAATCCCTTGAAGGTGAGCTTACTCTTCGAGTGACCAACATGTTTATTTTCTACAAGTACATCAAAGTCTTTAGACACGATAGAGAAAACCAAAATAAATCACTCAAGAGAATTTGAATACGATCAATATATAATGGTTTTCCAGAGTATACAAATGTCTAGGGTGCATTTTCCAGACTTAAATGTCCATAGTGACAAATTCTTCGCCTGATGTGGGGTGAATGGCAACGCAATTGTCAAAATCGGCTTTGGTCGCGCCCATTTTCATCGCTACACCAAAGCCTTGTAAAATTTCGTCCATGCCAAAACCGATACCATGAATGCCTACGACCTTTTCGTCGTCACCCGCGCACACCAACTTCATTTTGGTTGCTTGGCGATGCGATGTTACCGCGGTGTACATCGCTGCAAAGCTCGAGTTATACACTTTCACGCTATCGCCAAAAGCTTCGCGCGCTTCTTTTTCGCTCAGTCCCATGGTGCCAATGGCCGGATGGCTAAATACCACGGTGGGCACGTTGGTATAGTCCATTTTTGCGTCGGTCTTACCGTTAAACAAACGCTCCGACAATAGCCGCCCCGCTTTAACCGCCACGGGGGTTAGTTCAACATTGCCAATGTTGTCGCCCACGGCGTACACATTTTTTGCGCTCGAATTTTGGTATTCGTCCACTATAACGTAACCGCGCTGGTCAACCTTCACATCAGTGTTTTCGAGCTTAAGCTTGTCGGTAGAGGGTTCGCGCCCAATTGCCCAAATAAGGGTGTCGGCTTCAAGGGTGCGTCCGCCGTTGAGTTTAACGAGTAAGCTACCGTCGCTTTGCTTTTCAACCGCTTCAACTTCGGTATGCTTATGTAGAGTAGGGCCGTCTTCTTCCATAATCTCAACCAAGGTGTCTGAGAGCATGTCGTCAAAATGTCTAAGGGGTTTATCGCGGCGCACGAGCAAATGAGTTTCTGTGCCTAGAGAATGCAATACACCGGCTAGCTCAACAGCAATATAGCCTGCACCTACCACTACCACGCGCTTGGGCTGCTCGGCTAGGTCAAAAAATCCGCCTGAATCGATACCAAGCTCAGCACCAGGAACCGGCGGCTTAATTGGACGACCGCCTACGGCAATGGTGATATGGTCGGCGGTATAGGTCGTGCCGTCTACGTCTATGGTGTGATTGTCGATAAACGTGGCAAAACCGTTTATGAGCGTCACCTTATTATTGCCCAGCACGCGGTCGTACGACTGGTGAATGCGGTCAATATAGGCATCGCGACTTTCAACGAGTTTTTGCCAGCTAAACTGATTTACCTTTACGTCAAAGCCGTAGTCGGGTGCATATTTATGAATGGCTTCTGCGACTTGTGCGCCAAACCACATTGCTTTTTTAGGCACGCAGCCTACATTTACGCAGGTGCCCCCAATGGCTTTTGCTTCTACTATGGCCACTTTTTTACCGTAGCGAGAGGCTCTATTGGCCGAGGCTATGCCGCCGCTGCCGCCGCCTATACATATGTAATCAAAATGAGTGTCTGAAGATGTCATGAGTGTCCAATGTTAGTAATGAATAAGTGAAGTGATACATTCGCTTAAGGTATAGCGTGCTTCGCTGCTGCGCATTGTTTAAACGCATCGCCAGCCTGCATCGCTTTTTTGCATTATTGTGTTGCGCTGTCTATAACTATGCTGACATGACCCGATATTTCAAGTTTTCTTTCAAATATTTGTTCGTGGCGGCAAAAATCAAAGGCTGATAATGTGGCTAAAAGGCTTGAGTTTTTATGATCATCCCCCACTTCTAGCCGTGTGTATATATTTACTTTAACCGATGGTGATTTTTTATGATCAACAGCATTCCAGCAAGCCAAGCCCTTGTTGATTTACCCGCGCTTCCACAGTTTTCAAAAATTCAAACAGCGAATATAGTGTCCAATATTAAAGACGCAATTGAGCACTGTAAGGCCGAAGTAGAAGCGGCTGTTGCCAGCGGCGAAGTAAGCTACGCAAATTTAGTCGAACGTTTAGAGCAAGCCGATGACGCCCTCAGTCAGTTGTGGTCGCCGATTGGTCATATGAACTCGGTTGTGAGTTCAGATGAACTGCGCGAAGCGCACGACGCATGCTTGCCACTGCTGTCAGACTATTCAACCTATTTAGGTCAGCACGAAAAGTTATGCGCGCTATATCAGGCCTTGCAAGGTTCAAGCGAATATGAGTCGCTGAGCGGTCCGCAAAAGAAAGTGGTAGACAACGCCGTACGCGATTTTACTCTGTCGGGAGTGGCGCTTGAAGCTGATAAGAAAAAACGCTTTGCGCAAATTCGAAGTGAGCTCTCAGATTTGTCGTCGCAATTTTCAAATAATGTGATGGACGCGACGCTTAACTACAGCAAACATATAAAAGATGAGAGCGCATTAGCGGGTTTGCCTGAATCGGCTAAAGCAGCCGCCGCGCAAGCAGCCCAGCAAAAAGAACTCGACGGCTATTTATTCACCCTCGATATTCCAAGCTACTTGCCTGTGATCACCTACGCTGACGATGCCGCCCTTCGTGAAGAGATGTACCGTGCCTACAGTACGCGTGCCTCAGAGCTAGACACCCCAGACGCTAGATTTGATAACACCGACATTATTAAACAAACCTTGGCTTTGCGGTATGAAATGGCGCAACTGCTAGGCTTTGAGAGTTATTCTGACTACTCGCTGGCCACCAAAATGGCTGAGTCGAGCGAACAGGTAATTGGCTTTTTAGATGATTTAGCGACCCGCTCAAAGCCCCAAGCCCTTGCTGACGTGGCAGAGGTTAGAGAGTTTGCAAAAAGTACGCACGGCGTTGATTCACTCAATCCGTGGGATTACGCCTACTATTCGGAAAAACTCAAACAGCAAAAATACGCGGTGTCTGACGAAGAGCTACGTCCTTATTTTCCGGAAGACAAGGTCATTGCCGGCCTGTTTGAAGTGGTCTCGCGCTTGTATTCTCTCGAAATTATTGAGGTAAAAGGTGTAGACACATGGCATAAAGACGTACGATTTTTTGAAATCCGCGATGCTGGTGACTCCGCTAAGGCAAACGCCGGTGGCGGTAAGCTGCGCGGTAGCTTTTATCTCGACCTGTACGCCCGGGCTAAAAAACGGGGCGGGGCATGGATGGATGAGTGCCGCGTAAAACGTGCAAACGCAGCCGGTGAGATTCAAACGCCAGTTGCCTATTTAACCTGTAATTTTAATGGCCCGGTGGGCGATACGCCCGCACTATTTACGCACGACGAGGTGGTGACCTTGTTCCATGAGTTTGGTCATGGCATTCACCACATGTTAACTAAAGTTACCGTTGGCGGCGTATCGGGGATTAATGGCGTAGCGTGGGATGCAGTTGAACTGCCCAGCCAGTTTTTAGAAAACTGGTGCTGGGAGCCAGAAGCCCTTGCTTTTATCTCAGGACATTATGAGAGCGGGGAGCCACTTCCAAGCGATTTGCTCGACAAGCTTTTGGCGGCTAAAAATTTCCAATCGGCTATGCAAATGCTCAGGCAGCTTGAGTTCAGCTTGTTTGATTTTACCCTGCATCAGCTGCCGGGTAGCAGTGCAAATGTGCAGGCCGTGCTTGATGACGTTAGAAGCAAGGTGTCGGTAATTACACCGCCTGCGTTTAATCGCTTTCAAAACAGCTTTGGCCATATTTTTGCGGGCGGCTACGCTGCTGGCTACTACAGCTATAAATGGGCCGAGGTATTGTCTTCTGACGCTTTCTCTCGATTTGAAGAAGAGGGAATATTCAATCCGCAAACCGGTCGCAGTTTCTTAGAAAATATCTTGGAAAAAGGCGGCTCTCAGGAGCCCATGGACTTATTTGTAGCCTTTAGAGGGCGAGAGCCAAATATTGATGCTCTGCTGCGTCACAGCGGCATCAACGCAGACGAGCAGGCCGCTTAAATAGCGAGCCTACTCAACTGTAATGCTGTTGTCGCCGCACGAATAGGCAACGGTCATTGAAATTTCTTGCAGGCTGCGGCCAGATTCTTTGCGCCACTGGTTAAAGGTATTTTGGATGGCCAGTTGACTGCGTTTTGAGCCGAGGCCGCCGTCTATAATTTTGTGCGCACGAAAGTAGCCCTCAATATCGCGCGACAGCATATAGGTGTCTTTACCAATCGCCCTGAGCGAATACGGACCGGTATTACCGCCTAGGCGCGCGCCGTGCGTTTTTAGGTAGCCCCAGAGGCCCACGGTATCGTCTTCTGGCCAGTCTGCTAACCATTTTCCCACGCTGCCGTGCTCGTTGCTGATGTCTTTAAGCATCATGGCGTTGTCGCGAATAGTGCGCACTTTATTCAAATTACGAATAATCGCAGGATTAGTGGCTTTTTGTTCCATCATTTCGTCGGGCATCATGAGTATTTTATCAATATCAAATTGCCAAAAAACCTCTTCAAAATTTGGCCATTTTTGCCTAACAACTCGCCACACAAAGCCCGACTGAAATATCTTTTTTGTCATTTCAGCGAGCACTCTGCTGTCGTCAATTTGTGCAAGTTCTTTGCGACTTTTGGGTTTAGCAATAATGCTCTCAAGGGCGGCTTTACCGCCCTTGCGTTTAGCTGCCCGCTCATAAATGCGGGCAAATTTTTCTATTGAGGGCTTTTCCATGCAGGCCTTTCCTTCTATATCACGGTTATCTAGCGTACTGCGCAGGCTCATTTTCAGCGGGAATAGTGCCTAGTATAAACTCGCGTAAGTCTTGATTAGAGGCCTCTAAATCGTCTCGGCGCAGGTACATCATGTGTCCGCTTCTGTAGCCTTTAAAGCTTAAGCGGTCTTTCATTTGGCCGCTTGGGTCGAGCTGCCACATGGTGTATTTTGCGTCAAAATAGTTAGTGGCGCCGTCGTAATAACCCGACTGAATTAATACGTTTAAATACGGATTTTGCGCCATCGCCAATCGCAAATTTTCGCCGGTGTTGTCGTCGCTTCTATCCCACGGGCGCACAGGACCAAACATGTTGTATTTGATATCGGTCTTATAGTTAAGCTCCGTTCTAATGTAGTGATTAATGGCGGGCGTAAAAGAGTGCAGCCAAGAGGTAAGTTCTGCCCAATAGTCGGGGCGGTCGCCGGTGCGTTTTTTATCTATACCCAAGTAGCGGCTATCGAGCCGGCCGAGGGTTTTCCCTTCATCGCGCAGTAGCTCTTTCCAAAAAAAGTTATTGCTAATATCTAAATTACTGCTGCTAACCGCCTCTTCACTCAGGCCAGAGTAGCGCGACACAGCTGCAACAACCTCTGCCTTTTCGGCTTCGCTAATAAAACCACCCTTAGCAAGTGCCGGAATGTAGGTGCCAATAGTGTAGGCCTCAACTTCTTCTAGTACCTCATACAGGTCTTTGCTTTGTAAATCGGGTGCGAGTTTGTTGTGATGCCAAGCGGTGGCTGCAAAGTATGGCAAGCGGTTGGCTGCCTCAACAGGCCCCTCGCGCTCAATGCCAATTTCGGTGGGCGATACCAACACCACGCCGTTTAAGTACATCCACTGCCTGTTTTGCAGTTCAAGGGCCAATCCCGATACGCGATTTGTGCCGTAGCTCTCGCCAATAAGATATTTGGGCGAGGTCCAGCGCTCATTGCGCGTCACAAAAGTGTTTAGCCATTCGGCCAAATATTTGATGTCGGCGTTTACGCCAAAAAACATCTCTTTTTGTTGATCTTTAGAGGGCATTTCGCCTGCACTGTTAGGCAATACTCTGCTGTAGGCTGTGTTTACCGGATTAACAAACACAATGTCGGCAACGTCTAAAATGGAGTAGGGGTTAGTTTGCACGCCATACGGCTGCACCGGATATCCCTCGTCGTCAATATTCAAAATGCGTGGCCCGGTATAGGCTACATGCATCCAAACCGAGGCAGAGCCCGGACCACCGTTAAATGACATTATCAGCGGACGAGTACTTTTATCTTTTACATCGGTGCGCTGATAGTAGGTGTAAAAAAGCGTGGCGGTGGCCTCGCCTTTATCATTCCATACCGGCTGTGTGCCGGTAGTGGCTGTGTAATTTAAGCGCTTGCCGTTAATCTCAGTTTTATGCTCAGTGACAACGAGCGACTCAGCTTCGATAGCACGGTTTGCCGCTAAAGCGTGATGAGATACTAAGCACAAAACTGTTAGTAAAAACGCGAGCAAAATACTTCGGTTGTTCAACATGTTGACCTCTTAGAAGACGATTTAACCTCAGCTGAGGTTATTTAAATTAGACCGCCAAAGCATAAACTAGCAGGGCCTTAGGAGCAATCGACAGCGCTGATTTACAGCTGATAATTCTAGGTTTGCAAAAACTACAATCAACAAGGCTTTTACGCTACACTTAACAGCATCAAATCAATGAGTTATTTCCTATGAGCACCGATACATCAAGCGCCCCTGCAAACGCTGAAAAACAAGCGCAACCCACCAGCGCAACAAGCGATACCACCGACTTTGGCTTTAAGCAGGTCAAAAAAGACGAAAAGGTGTCGATGGTGGCCGATGTTTTTCATTCGGTGGCCGCAAAATACGACATAATGAACGACCTTATGTCGATGGGAGTGCACCGCTTGTGGAAACGCTACACTATTGACTGCAGTGGCGTTAAATCTGGCCAGCGTGTGCTCGATTTAGCCGGCGGTACAGGCGACTTAGCCGCAAAATTTAGCCGCATTGTGGGCCCAAAAGGCCAAGTCGTATTAGCCGATATAAACCACTCAATGCTCAAAGTGGGTAAAGACAAGCTCACCAATATGGGCATTATTGGCAATGTTGATTATGTGCAGGCAAACGCAGAGTGCTTGCCATTTGACGATAATCACTTTGATTTAATCACCATTGCCTTTGGCTTGCGTAACGTTACCGATAAATCGGCAGCGCTTGCGAGTATGTATAGAGTGCTAAAACCCGGCGGGCGTTTATTGGTATTAGAGTTTTCAAAACCGAGCTCACAGGCATTGAGTAAAGTGTACGACGCCTACTCTTTTCATGTATTGCCGCGCATGGGGCAACTGGTAGCAAACGACGCCGAGAGCTATCGTTATTTGGCAGAGTCTATTCGTATGCACCCCGACCAAGATACTCTTGAGGGCATGATGCAAGAGGTAGGCTTTGAACAAACTAGTTATCATAATTTAACAGGCGGCATTGTTGCCCTGCACCGCGGATTCAAGTTTTAGTATGCCTATACCGATGACTCAGGCTCTTAGCAGCGCGATTGAGCTAGGTATTAACCAAGCCCTTGGTATATCGGTAAATGGCTTTGAGTTAGTGGCACCACTTGCCGGTAAGCGCTGCGTTTTGCATTTGCAAGAGCTCGAACTTACCCTTGGCTTTCAATTTTCAGACTCGCGCGTGGATGTGCTTAACCTCGAAAAGCCAAGCGAGCAAGCCCTACAAGAATTGCCTGACAACGAGTGCTTTGTGTCGGTATCATTATTTGCGCTGCCTGAACTCAAACATACCAGTCAGCTTACCAAGCTGATTCGACAAAATAAGCTCGATTTTTACGGCGACTTAGCCATAGTGCAAAAATTCAGTCAGCTGTTTGCAGGCATTGAGTTTGATATTGAAGAGAGTTTGTCGACGTATTTGGGAGACGCGGGAGCGTACACTTTTGTGTCGCAGGCAAAAGCCTTTCAAGCGCATGCTCAAAAACAGTTTTCTGCGTTTATGCAAATGGTATCTGATGCCGCTTTAGAAGAAAAACCCATTGCCGTGCGCCCCGTCATGGTAGCGAATTTTGTAGACGAGGTACGGCGCTTAAATACAGACACCGAACGACTCGAAGCCCGCATCAATTTGCTTGTTAGCGCAAAGGAAGATAAATGAAAATTGGCCGTATTTATCGCATAGGCAGCGTATTGCTACAGCATGGTCTTGACGAGCTCATCCCCAAACGCTTTAGGCCTTGGTATTTTCGGATGATGCGCCGCTGCATATTCTGGTTGCCTAATCAGCACAAAGGCGAAACAAAAGGTCGGCGTTTGCGTCTTGCCCTTGAAACCCTCGGGCCGGTTTACATAAAGTTTGGTCAAATGCTGTCAACTCGCCGCGACTTACTTCCGCACGATTTGGCCAACGAACTCATGGTACTGCAAGATAAAGTACCGCCCTTCGATTCTGAGGCAGCCCAATCCATTATTAAAGAATCCTTAGGTTTAGATAGTTTAGACGAACTGTTTGACGATTTTGACCCGGTGCCGCTTGCGTCTGCGTCGGTGGCTCAAGTGCATACGGCTAAGTTAAAAGAAAATCATGAAGAAGTGGTGATCAAAGTGCTGCGCCCTGGCATTAAGCAGACCATTGAGGCAGATGTAGATTTACTGTCTTCGGTTGCTCGCGTGGTCCAGCGCTGGCTACCCGACGGTAAGCGCTTGCGTCCGGTTGACGTGGTCAAAGAATATCGACGCACAATTTTAGATGAGCTCGACCTGCTGAGAGAAGCGGCAAACGGCATTCAAATTAAACGTAGCTTTGAAGGCTCTGATGCGCTTTATGTGCCGCATTTTTACAGCGAGCACTGCACCAAGCAGGTCATTGTATTGGAGCGTATTTACGGTATTCCCGTGTCAGATATTGATGCACTTATCGCGCAAGGCACCAATCTTAAAGTTTTGGCTGAACGTGGCGTTGAGGTATTTTTTACGCAGGTGTTTCGCGATAGCTTCTTTCATGCTGATATGCATCCGGGGAATATTTTTGTGTCGCGCGAGCATCCTGAAAACCCCAAATTTATTGGTATCGACTACGGCATTGTTGGCACCCTAAATAAAGACGATAAGCGTTATTTAGCCGAAAATTTTATTGCGTTTTTTAATCGAGATTACCGCAAAGTTGCCCAGCTTCATGTGGATTCTGGCTGGGTGCCCGCCGACATCAACATCGACGACTTTGAGATGGGCATTCGCACGGTGTGTGAGCCGATTTTTCAAAAGCCTTTGGCCGACATTTCATTTGGAAATGTGTTGATGCAGTTGTTCAATACTGCACGTCGATTTGATATGGAAGTGCAGCCACAATTGGTGCTGCTGCAAAAAACCTTGCTCTACATTGAAGGTTTGGGGCGTCAGCTTTATCCACAGCTCGACTTGTGGAAAACCGCCAAACCCTTCCTAGAAAATTGGATGAAAGAACAAATTGGCCCTAAGGCAATGTTCAACCACATAAAAGAGAATCTTCCGTTTTGGAGTGAAAAACTCCCTGAAATGCCTGATTTAATTTATGACGGCCTCAGGCACATGAAGCAGCTGCCGCGTCAGCTTGAAAAGCAACATCAGCAGGCTCTGCAGCAGGCCGCTCGGATTCAGAAAGCGCGTATCACGGGCCATTTAGCGATTGCGCTCAGCATTGGCGCACTCGCCGCTCATTTGCTAGGTCAGCATCATTATTACAGCGTGATATTAGGGGCAATCGCCCTGTATGCGTGGTATCGCTCGTTTAAGCTATTGTCTGACTAATCTAAAATGAGTTGCCAGCCGGCTTTGTGTTGAAGCCAGCACTCGTGCACTAACTCGGTTCTGATCAGCGGATGGGCAACTTTCATATCTTGCGTAAATTGCAAATGCCACTCGTTATTGTCTTTGACCAGCAAAGATACCTCAGGAATGGCTTCATCTTTACGCCGATTCACTAAAATAACGCTAATTCGCAAAATGCGCATGGCGTTAATCAACATCTGCCTCATTGCGCTCTTGTAGTTTTTAAGAATGCTTAAATCAATTTCTTGGCGATGCATATTAACCAGATGCATTATCATCATGCGCTGCAGCGTAGTAAATCCGGTAAGCTCTACGTGCGACAATATGTAAGCGCCGTGCTCATGATAAGACTTAAATCCAATATGCAGGCCTAATTCATGCAGTGCTGCGGCCGCACCTGTTATGACTTCGGTGTCAAAGTCGCAAAAATCGGTTTGCTTGCACATTTGCCGACATAGACTAACCGCTATTTTTCGGCAGCGCCGGCTGTGATGGGGGTCGATATGAAAGCGTGAAACAAGCTGGTTAATGCCCTGTTGACGGCGGTCGCTCTTTTGATAGTTTTCGAGCATGCCGTATAAAATGCCTTCGCGAAGCGCGCCGCCAGATATTTGCATATTGTTTATCTGTAAACGTTCAAAAAGCGCTATCAAAATCGCTAAACCGCTTGGAAATATCGCCTGTCGGGCGGGCACTAGCCCATCTATTTCAAGGGTGTCGATGTGCCCTGCTGCAATGCACAGTTGTTTTAGCTCATGCAGGTAGGGTAGGCGGATGGCGTCATTTATACCTTGTTTAACTAAAATGCCGGTAACCGCTTGCGGTGTGCCAGAAGCGCCTAAGCATTGCTCCCAGTCAAAGCACAAAAAGGTGTCTTCATGCTGGTTTATTTCTTCGCTTGCTTGCGCGATGGCTTGTTCAAAGCCTTCTTCGGTAATGCTTCCGCCCGTAAAAAAACGTTCCATATATGTAACGCAGCCCATGTTTAGGCTACTTAAATAGACCGGCTGTAAATCTCGGCCAACAATGACCTCTGTGCTTGCGCCGCCAATATCAATAACTAAAGAGTTACCTTGGTTAGCCGAGGTGTAAGCCACGCCTAAATAAATTTGCTTGGCCTCTTCTTCGCCGCTAATGATGCTTATTTTATGATTGAGTATGTTCTCACCGGCAGTAATGAAGTCTTGAGCATTTTTGGCCAAGCGAAGTGTGGCGGTGGCCACAATTTTTATATTTTTGGGAGGGATGTCTTGCAGCTTTTCGGCAAAATTACGCAAACAGTCTAGTCCGCGCTCAATGCTTTCATCGCTTAAGGTATTGCGCTTGTCTAAGCCAGCAGCGAGGCGAACCTTTTGCTTATTTTTGCTCACAATTTGCACGCTGCCTGCAAGCACGCGCACAATTACCATGTGAAAACTGTTTGAACCTAAATCAACTGCCGCGTAATACTCGTCTTGGGTTGCAGAAGATTGAAATTCGCCCATATTCGCTGCTCGCTCACTCGATGCCAATGTTTAGCTTTTTTATGCCTGAGGCTTTCTTGGGCCACGACGACGATTGCTGTCTTTACGCGGACCTTTGGTATTGCGTGCACCGCCTCTAGAGCCACCCGGTCTGCCGCGCGTATTGCGTGGTTTCATGCGCGGTGGTTTTACATCGTCTAGTAAAAACAGCGGATTGTAGTCGGTTACCGGCACATCATGACCAATATAAAGCTCAATCGCCGTTAGGTTTTGTGCGTATTTTTCGCAAGCAAAACTAATGGCTTTGCCCAGTTCGCCAGCGCGTCCGGTGCGTCCGATTCGATGTACGTAGTCTTCAGCGTCGTCGGGCAGGTCATAATTGAATACGTGGGTGACCTTATCGATGTGCAGGCCGCGTGCGGCTACGTCGGTTGCCACTAAAATATCGAGTTTACCGTTAGTAAAATCTTCTAAAATACTCAGGCGTTTTTTCTGCTGCACGTCACCGCTTAGTAAACCTACTCGGTGCCCGTCGTTTTCTAACCAGCCTGCAACCCATTCGCAATCGTTTTTGGTATTTGCAAATACAATTGCCTTGTCGGGCCATTCTTCTTCCATCAGCGTAAGCAGCAATACAGGTTTGTCTTCGTTTGACGGATAAAACAACTCTTCACTAATGCGGTTATTGGTTTTTGTGTCGGGGGTGCTTTCAACGCTGATAGGGTTGTTCATGTGCTCATAAGCAAGCTCTTGAACACGGTAGCTGAGCGTAGCTGAAAACAGCATATTAAGGCGCTCGCTGGGCTGTGGCATGCGTTTGAACAAGAAACGAATGTCTTTAATAAAACCTAAATCAAACATTCTGTCGGCTTCGTCGAGCACCGCTACTTGAATGTTTTCGAGGCTGAACACGTCTTGCTTATAATAATCAATGATGCGTCCGCAAGTGCCTATTAGTATATCTACGCCGGCGTTTAAGGTGTCACGTTGACTTTCATAACCTTCGCCCCCATATACTACTCCAACTGATAATTCAGTGTGTTTACTCAACAGCTTTGCATCATTGTAAATCTGGACAGCAAGTTCACGAGTTGGCGCCATTATAATAGCGCGAGGCCCATTTTTGGTAACCTCTTTAGGCTTGCTTAATAAATAATGAAATGTCGCGACCAAAAAGGCTATGGTTTTACCCGTGCCGGTTTGCGCTTGCCCTGCAACATCTTTGTGTGAAAGTAAAAGCGGCAAACTCATGTCTTGTATGGGCGTACATTGATTTAGATTGGCTTCTTCCAACGCCTTGAGTACTAAGGGGTGGATCGGAAGCGACGAAAATAACGTATTGGTTAAATGTGTAGTTGGCATAGCTTATAGCTTATCATTGCTTGCATTGAAAACCGGTTCTATATAACACTATTAGGTAAATCTGAACATCTCAGACAAGTTCCTAACCTGGAGAAAAGAATGAGCGACAAAATTATCGCGTTAAGTGACGACAAATTCGAAGCCGATGTGATCAATGCATCTGGTCCTGTTTTAGTTGATTTTTGGGCAGAATGGTGCGGCCCCTGTAAGATGATCGCTCCTATTTTAGAGGAAATCGCGACCGAATTCGATGGCAAGGTAACAGTTGGTAAGCTGAATGTCGATGAAAATAGTGAAACACCGCCTAAATTCGGTATTCGCGGCATTCCAACCTTGTTATTGTTTAAGAATGGCGCGGTTGCCGCAACAAAAGTTGGTGCGCTCTCGAAGACGCAACTTACCGAATTTTTGAACGACAACATCTAAGCATTTGCGCTATGCCTGCATTTTGTTTGCCTTATGTTCATGCCAAACCCGCGCTGTGCATAGCTTTGACAAAAGTCAGTTTGACCGTGACTCGCACCCAAACTGACTTTTATCGCAAATTTTATTAAATCTGCGGTAAAACTGGACGATAACGAATTAAGGTGCTACCTTTAGCACACTCACCAAGTGTAATCGCTTCGCCCTAGGGCATTTCATAACATTTATCTGTAGTTTGCACCAAGCACGCAAACTGAAACGGTCCAACCGTCGATTTCGATTACTAAACGTCAATCAAATTAATTTATCTTACAAGCTGAATATATTTCGTTTGCCTTACATAAACTCAAAGACCCTCCAACATGAATTTAACCGAATTAAAAGAAAAACCCATTAGCGAACTTGTTGCCCTAGCTGAAAATATGGGCTTGGAAAATCTGGCGCGTGCTCGCAAACAAGACATTATATTTTCAATCCTAAAAGCACATGCTAAAGGCGGCGAAGATATCTTCGGCGACGGCGTGCTTGAAATCCTACAAGACGGCTTTGGGTTTTTACGTTCAAGCGACTCATCCTACCTTGCCGGCCCCGACGACATTTACGTTTCGCCGAGCCAAATTAGGCGCTTTAACCTACGAACAGGCGACAGCATTTCAGGTAAAATTCGTCCGCCAAAAGACAGCGAACGTTATTTCGCCCTACTAAAAATTAGTCAGGTCAACTTTGACCGTCCTGAAAATTCTCGCAACAAAATCTTATTCGAAAATCTAACCCCACTGCATGCTAACGATCGCTTGCGCATGGAGCGCGGAAACGGCAGTACCGAAGATATTACCGCTCGTGTGTTAGATTTAGCATCGCCTGTGGGTTGTGGCCAACGTGGTTTGATTGTTGCGCCGCCAAAAGCAGGTAAAACACTGTTACTGCAAAATATTGCTCAGTCTATCGCGGCTAACCATCCTAATTGCGAGCTTATGGTATTGCTCATTGATGAGCGTCCAGAAGAAGTAACAGAGATGCAGCGTTTGGTGCAAGGTGAGGTTATCGCTTCAACCTTCGACGAGCCTGCTAGCCGCCACGTGCAAGTGGCTGAAATGGTGATTGAAAAGGCCAAGCGTTTAGTTGAACACAAAAAAGACGTGGTAATTTTGCTCGATTCTATCACCCGCTTGGCTCGCGCATATAACACGGTTATTCCGTCATCGGGTAAAGTACTTACCGGCGGTGTAGACGCAAACGCCTTGCACAAACCTAAGCGCTTTTTCGGTGCGGCACGTAACGTTGAAGAGGGCGGTAGCTTAACCATTATTGCAACTGCGCTTATTGATACCGGCTCTAAAATGGACGAAGTTATTTACGAAGAGTTTAAAGGCACCGGTAACATGGAACTTCATCTTAACCGTAAGATTGCTGAAAAGCGCGTATTCCCAGCTATTGATTTTAATCGCAGCGGTACACGTCGAGAAGAGTTGTTAACTACGCAAGACGAACTGCAGAAGATGTGGATATTGCGCAAAATTGTGCATGAAATGTCTGAGATTGATGCGATGGAGTTTTTGATCAGTCGTTTATCGATGACCAAAACTAACGATGAGTTCTTTGACTCAATGAAGCGTCAAAAGGGTTAATCTCCTTAAAGTATTATCAGCCCGTGAGCCTATGGCGACACGGGCTTTTTTATGCCTGCGCATTTGCGCGCAAAGGGCTGAGCGGAAAACCACGCTAAGAAATCAACGACCCAGCGAAAGCACAGCCACACCGTTTGAATGCAGCGAGCCTAAATAGAGGTTTCCGTTATGTTCGTAAGCTGCAGTAACCGTATTATATACATTGGGCGATTGGTAATTGGCGACCACGTTTCCGTGAATATCGAAGCCAAGCACAAAGCCATAGCCCTCTTTTGGCTCTAGCCACTCCATAGGAAGCGCGCCTAGCATGCGTCTTATAGCAGGGAATGCGGCAAGTGCCTCAACCCGCCAGTCTCTTAAACTCACCATGCCGACCCAAAAGGTGTCGGTGCCGTTAAAGCTGATATTGTCGGGCATGGCAGGTAGGTTATTGGCAAATATACTGGTTTCGCCTTTACGTTTGCCTTTTAAGTGATATTTTAAAATGCGCGATTTACCCGTTTCAGCGACTAATAAAAATTCGTCGTTAGGCCCAACAGCAACACCATTCGCGAAAAATATACCGCTCATTACCATGTTTGTCTCGCCACTTTCAGGAGAGTAGCGATATATACTGCCAGTGGCAGAGGCTTCTAAAAAATCGTGAAGGTAGTCATCTATACCGAAACGGCTACTGGCGTTTGAAAAATAAATGTCGCCATTTTCAGCAATGTCGTGATGGTCGATTAAACGCAGCGGGGCGCCTTCGAAAGAGTTCACCAATACGTTTACCCTGCCGCCAAGCGAAACAGACAAAAGGCCTCTTATTGGGTCAGACACAATGAGGTTACCCTCATTGTCACCTCTAATGCCAAGGGGCCTGCCGCCGGTATTAGCGATAACGCGAGAGTTGTTTGGAGAGCTCACCGGAAACGACACAATAGCGCCATTGGCAAGGCCGGTATACGCGATCCCGTCATCGCTAACGTAAATATCTTCTGGGCCTATGAGTGCACTGCGGTTATAAATAGTCACCGCACTTAAAGCGGTGTTTGGGCTAAACATATTGTTTAAGCCAATAGTGGCGTCTGGATACCAGTTAACCGGACGCAGCGGCGATTTGACGTACAGCACGCCCGCTGCAATGGTAATCAACAAAATTATGCCCAACAGAGCCTTTTTCATTCCGTTTCCTGTTTGTTTGGTATGGTTTGCTGCGAGCTAAAACGCAACAAACACTAACGCGCTAAAATCCTTTATCGGCTGATTTCTCAGCGTCTGGCGTAAATCGTGTTTGGCAAATTGTATAAGAGCGCCGCTGTTAATTTTACAACCGTTATTAATTAGCTTTTTGGCAATGTATGCGCCAGCTATTTATGAACAACGAATGTAAAACTGCTAAAAAAACTAATAAACAACGCTTTGCTATTGACAGATTTGAGTGCCACAAAGTAACTCACAAACCATAATTTGAAAGTGCGAGTTTCAAAAATTAAAGGTGCGATAGCATTTAATTGCGTTGAGCATAACCACAAGCCATATCGCTGTCAAAAACTTGTATGAAAATTCGGCATATTTGCATAATATTTCTTAATCGTTAAATCCAAAACCTATTTTGCCAGCATAAGTCTCGTAAAATAGTATCGCTTGGGCTATGGTTATCATCATTGCCTTATACAATTGTAGATGTGGATAAACTATGAAATTTAAATCACTATATTTAGGCGTGTGCGCCTCTTTGCTTTCGGCTTCATTATTTGCGGCTAGCGCGGCTTCGGCAAACGACGAGGTAGAGCAAAAGGCCATCGCAATTGAGCCAAAGGTGATTGAGTGGCGACATCATTTGCACCAGTATCCTGAGCTTTCAAACCGCGAGTTTGAAACTGCAAAATATATTGAAAAGCATTTGCGCGGTCTTGGTCTCGAGGTGCAAACCGGCGTTGCTATTACTGGCGTTGTCGCGGTGCTTGATTCAGGCAAACCAGGCCCAACCGTTGCGCTGAGAGCCGATATGGACGGCCTGCCGGTAAAAGAAGACAATGCCCTGCCTTATAAGTCTGTGCAAATGGGTGAACTCGACGGTAAACAAGTACCTGTGATGCATGCCTGTGGCCATGATACGCACGTAGCAATGCTGATGGGCGCTGCCGAGATTTTAACGCAGATGAAAGACAAGCTACGCGGTAAGGTGAAGTTTATTTTTCAGCCCGCTGAAGAAGGCGCGCCAACAGGTGAGCGCGGTGGCGCTGAGGTGATGGTAGAAGAGGGCGTGCTAAAAAATCCTGATGTTGACGCGATTTTTGGTCTGCACATTAGCGCCAACACCGATGTGGGTAAAGTTCGCTATCGTCATGGCGGTATTATGGCCGCGGTAGACCCGTTTAAAATTGTTGTAAAAGGTAAACAAGCCCATGGTGCTTATCCGTGGAAAAGCGTAGACCCAATTGTGACCTCTGCACAAATTATTATGGCATTACAAACCGTTGTAAGCCGCGAAATCAAGGTGATTGACGACGCGGCGGTAGTCAGTATTGGCTCTATTGAGGGGGGCAATCGGTCTAACATCATACCGATGGAAGTCACCATGGTGGGCACCATCAGAACCCTAAACGAAGCGGCTAGAGAGCATATGTATGAAGCTATTCCGCGCAAAGTTAAAGGCATTGCCGAAAGCATGCGCGCAGAAGCTGAGGTGATACTTCCTTTGGATTATAATTATCCGATTACCTTCAACGATCATGATTTAATGGACCAAATGTTGCCCACGTTAGTGCGCACGGCAGGTCAAGAGAATGTGATAAATTCTAAAGCGGTAACTGGTGCAGAAGACTTCTCGTTTTTTCAACAAGAAGTACCCGGCGTTTATCTTTGGGTAGGCGGTAAGCCGCTAGACGTGCCGGAAGATGAAGCGCCAGCTCACCATACGCCAGAGTTTTTTGTTGACGACAGCGGCATGAAATTAGGGGTAAAACTGCTGACTAACTTAACACTCGATTATATGAACAGCGCTGAGTAAGCACTGCATCTTCATAAGCCCTGTCGATGGGGCAAACTACCATTGGGTGTGAAAAAGAGCGACAGTTGTCGCTCTTTTTGATGGTTTTGCATATAATGTCGGGTTTTTACCGCGCAATTAATCGATAACTTGGCGCGTATATATCTCTTATGAGGATGATTCATGGCTCAGGTAGCTATTGTAATGGGGTCTCAATCAGACTGGCCCACCATGCAGCAAGCAGCAAAAATGCTGAAAAATTTAGGCGTGTCTTTCGAGGCTAAAGTGGTTTCTGCGCACAGAACGCCGCAGCTACTGACGACCTTTTCAGAAGGGGCTGCCGATGCGGGCTACCAAGTCATTATTGCCGGCGCAGGTGGCGCGGCGCATTTGCCGGGCATGATAGCGGCACACACGCATTTGCCAGTATTCGGTTGCCCGGTGCGTTCGAGTCAGTTGAGCGGTTTAGATTCATTACTCTCAATTGTGCAAATGCCTAAAGGCGTTGCCGTTGGTACGCTTGCAATTGGAGAAGCAGGCGCTGCAAACGCTGGCTTACTTGCCGCCCAAGTTATTGCGCTTAATGATGAAAGTGTTAGACAAAATATTATTGCATTTAGGCAAAAACAAACCGCAACCGTGCTAGAAAATCAAAATTTGGAGCTTGAATGAAGGTGCTAGTTTTTGGCGCCGGACAACTGGCGCAAATGATGTACTTAGCCGCCGCCCCCCTCGGTGTTGAAGTGTATGCGGTGGATGTTGTTGCCCGTGAGGTCATTAACCCCGTAGATAAAAGTAAATTCGACATGAGCATTGAGTATGCGGTGTCTGATGTGCACGTGATTACCGCGGAGTTTGAGCACGTTCCTGAAGATTTACTGGATATGGCTGAAAAAAGCGGGAAATTACATCCTAATATGGCAGCCATATTGACCGGCGCCGATAGAGTGCGCGAAAAGTACGTGCTCGACACTAACAATATTCAAAACTGTCCACATCTCATTGTGTCTGACGTGAGTGATCTCGATGCGGCCGTACAAGCCCTCGGCGAAAAAATTATTTTTAAGGCCAGCAGAGACGGTTATGACGGCTACGGTCAGTGGCGATTAATAAATAGTGAAGAATTGCCAAAGTTAAAGCATGCTTTTGCAAGCTTAGACTTAAAACGCGTACCGTTAGTGGCCGAAAAAATGCTGAGCTTTGATCGCGAAATTTCAATTATTGGCGCGCGCGATGCGAAAGGTAATGTATGTTGTTTTGATATTGCAGAGAATTTGCATCATGAGGGTCAACTGCATGTGTCGGTAGCACCAGCGACAGCCGTATCGGCTGCGGTTCAAAAACAAGCTGAACAGATATTTGAAACCCTTGCCAATGCGCTCAATTATATTGGTGTGCTTGCCGTTGAGCTGTTTCAATCGGGCGATGAGCTATTGGTAAATGAAATTGCGCCAAGAGTGCATAACTCCGGGCATTGGACGCAAAAAGGAGCCGATACGTGTCAGTTTGAGCAGCACATACGCGCTGTTTTAGGCTTCCCCTTAGGTGATACCGCAAGCAAAGGCGTAACGGCGATGATAAATATCATTGGCTGCACTAGCTTTTCGCGTGACCTGATTAGTATTCCTGGCTGTCACCTGCACTGGTATGGTAAAGAGGTGCGCGAAAAACGCAAAATGGGCCATATTAATGTTGTTGCCGATTCATATCGTGAATTGGGTGAAAAGCTCTTGCTGCTATTGCAATACTTGCCTGAAGAATATTTTGTGTTACTGCGCGGTGAAGCGCAGCGTTTAATTGCGATTGAGGCTTGACAAGCGCGCGTAAATTCATAAAATGCGCCGCTCAGAATATTTCTGTGTAAAGTGTGCCGACTTAGCTCAGTTGGTAGAGCAACTGACTTGTAATCAGTAGGTCGCCAGTTCGATTCCGGCAGTCGGCACCATTTTCACACTTTCTTCATTCACACCTTCTAGAATCACCCGTTCTCGCTCACACGTTTTCGATAAACCACCTGATTACCACGCCAAGTGTCTCTCTTTTCTTTTTATTTACTCACGCATTTGCAAAAATCAAAGCGCATTCAAGCTTGTAGACTCAAGCTAATAATAGTTCATTCATCAGATGCCAAATGACATCGGTTTTATGCGCTTATTCTTGCCCGTTTACGTTTTTGACGCTATGTTATTGGCCTAATAATAAAACCTATATCACGGCAGTAATTCATGAAAAAAATAACAGTAATTTCTTTAGCAGTTTTATGCGCTTTTGGCTTAAACCTTAAGGTGTCTGCACACAATCATTCGGCTGATGAAACTGCAGAGGCAGCGTCAGAAGCAAAAGCGTCGATGGCGAGTCATATTGTGGTTGAAAAGGCGTGGGCGCGAGAAACGTTTAAGCTTGCGCGCACGGGAGCAGCCTACATTACGATGAGTAACTCTAGCGATAAGTCGGTGCGACTTGTTAGTGCAAGTGTTGATGAGAGCGTGGCCGATATGGTTGAAATTCATACCACTGAAATGAATAACGGCATGATGCGCATGATGGAACTTGAAGACGGATTGGTGATTGATGCAGGTGAAAAGGTTGAATTTCAGCCCGGTGGCAAGCACTTTATGTTGATGGGGCTGAAAGGGCCTCTTCAGGCAGAAAAGGAACTAAACATCACTTTGCGCTTTGAAGACGGCTCTGAAAAAAGCGTAGATATGTATATTCAAGATATGAGAATGCGCAGCTCAATAGACTAAACCAAAAGGTTCAGATTCGCCTATAAATACAGGTAGCTAGCCACAAATAACAATGGCTTAAGCAATGAGGAGACAGTTTTGTCTAAAATTGATATTGGAATTAATGAAAAAGATCGTTTAGCGATTGCCGAAGGGCTTAAGCGTTTGCTCGCTGACTCGTATACCCTGTACTTGCAGACGCATAATTTTCACTGGAATGTAACCGGCCCGCAATTTCGTGAGCTGCATCTTATGTTTGAAGAGCACTACACTGAACTTGCCTTAGCGGTTGATGAAGTGGCAGAGCGCATTCGCACTTTGGGTGTTGCCGCTCCGGGCACTTACAAATCGTTTGCTCAACTTAGCAGCATAAAAGAAGTAGACGGTGTGCCTGACGCGAAAGACATGGTTACCATACTTACGCAAGGGCACGAAGCGGTAGTTAAAACATGCCGAGACGCGTTAAAGCTTGCACAGAACGCAGACGATGAGTCTACCGCTGCATTGGTAGGCGACCGCATGAGGGTGCATGAAAAAACGGCTTGGATGTTACGCGCAACTCAAACTCAACAAGGGTAAAGTATGAAATCATTTCTTTTAAGCGCATTTAGCGCAAGTATGTTGCTTAGCACGCAGGTAATGGCTGACACGAAGTTTGAAGTGACTGAAATAGCCAGTGGCTTAAAGCACCCATGGGGAATTGCATTTTTACCCGACGGCAGCGCTCTTATTACTGAACGTGCCGGTGGCCTTATTCACATGAAGGCAAACGGCGACTTGTCAGACCCTATCCCAGGCTTGCCCGACGCGGTGGTTGAAGGCCAAGGTGGTATTTTAGGCTTGGCAGTGCATCCTGACTTTGAGAGTAACAGCGAAGTCTACGTTTGCTTGTCGGTTGCCGGCGAAGGTGGTCATTCAAGTGAAGTGCACAAAGGCGTGCTCAAAGATGGCGCTTTAACTTCTGTCACACGCGTGTTCCAAGCGCTTCCTAAAGTAGATACTGCATTTCACTTTGGCTGTAGAGTCACATTTGACCGGACAGGAGATGTCTTCATTTCCCTTGGCGATAGAGGCTCGTTTAAAGAAAAAGCGCAAGAAACTGACGCGCATTTTGGCAAGGTTGTGCGAGTCACCCAAGATGGCAAGCCAGTTGCAGATAATCCATTTATTGATGGCAAGGCGCCTGAAATTTATACCTATGGGCACCGCAACGTTCAAGGCATGACGATGCACCCACAAACCGGCGCTATTTGGACGCATGAGCATGGTCCGAAGGGCGGGGACGAAATCAATATCCTAAACAAAGGTGACAACTATGGTTGGCCGAGCATCACCTATGGTGTGAATTACAACGGCTCAATTATTACCGATAAAACCGAAATGGACGGTATGCGTCAGCCATTAATTTATTGGGACCCATCTATTGCGCCTAGCGGTATGACTTTCTACACCGGAGATGTATTTCCTCAGTGGCAGGGAGACTTATTTATAGGCTCGCTGAAATTTCGCTATTTAAAGCATTTGGAGATGGATGGCGACACGGTAGTGGCACAAAATAACTTACTTGAAGGGCTCGACCATCGCATCCGTGATGTGGCGCAAGGCCCAGACGGTAATTTATATGTAATTACCGACGCACCCGATGGAAAAGTGCTAAAGATACACGCAGGTAAATAGTCGTTTAAGGGCAAAAGAGCCTGCGCTTAGCAGCGCTTAAAAAAGCGGTATAAGCTTAACCAATTCATCGTATATCTGTCGGCAGACCCGATTTTGTATCAGGTCCGCAGGCAGATATGCGGTATACTTCGTAACAACCGCCCAAGAAATCATCACAGAAAAATTTCCTGCATCACGTGCAGCTCAAAGATGCCAGATATCATATTTTTACAAATCCGCAATTACAGCGTGTTTAACAGCGCTATCACACAATCAACAAAGATGGATATGCCTTATCTATTATTAATGATTGATAATAATGAGTGCTGAAGTAAGGGATTGATTTGCCAAATTATGCTCGCCTGATTGTTGCCCAAATCGTAGGTGCGCGTTATTTTAGGATGAGTAAATTAAGGATGAATAAATTAAATATGAGTAAAGCTTCATAAAAAAACAAAATGCTTTTGAAGTCTATTTATGCTCCCTGCAAAACAAGCGATAAACGATATTGCTTACCAATATATTTAATTTTGGTAATAAATTATTTAATATTTGGTTGACAAATAATTCCATACTTAGTTACATGTTATTCAAATGAGGCGGCTCTTCTTATCCAAGGTAGACAAATACCATAAGAGCCACGCACTTATATGACAGCTACATGGCAGCTAAATGTCAGCGATATTAGCGTGCTACTTGGTATTGAAGCAAAGCTGTTGTGGCTGTATTTTCAGCTTGCGGCAAGTCAAAAAGAGATTCGACAGTCACGTAGATGCTCTGATGTTTATATGCTGAGCTTTAAACATTGAGCGCCGCCAACTTAGTATATGGATAGGAATCGAATATGAAAAATACTGTTAACTCTCTTTCCAATAAATTCTTAAAGCGAGTTATGGCAATACGAATACACTTTTTTGTAATAATGCTAACGAGCCAATGTATCTTTATAGCTCCTATCAATGCAAAAGAGCCTGAAGCGCAAATTACTATTCCTGAGTCTCATCAAAACTTGCAAGACGGCGTATTGTTGGGTGACTTTTCTGCCCTTTCTCCGAATAAAAAGCCCGGAGAAAACTTTGATTTACTAGACTGGTCACTGACCCTACCCACAGATCTCAACGAAGATGCTAAAGCCGACACCATTTACGAAAGATCGCTAGATGAGGGATTTGAACTAAAGCCTTTGTTTTACACTGCTGACGATGGTGGCTTGGTGTTCGCGTCTTGGAATGTGGGTGCAACAACGTCAAAAAATACTAAATACGCAAGAACAGAATTACGTGAAATGCTGCGCCGAGGCGACACACGAGTAAAGGTTCGAGGAGTGACTAAAAACAATTGGGTGTTTAGCAATGCACATGGCTCAATGAAGCGAAAGGCGGGAGGAATAGAAGGTTCTTTAGAGGCCAGTCTTGCGGTCAATCGTGTGTCAACAACAGGCGACGACAAAATGATAGGTCGAGTTATAATTGGCCAAATACACGCCACAGACGACGAGCCTGTTCGTTTGTATTACCGCAAACTGCCAAATAATGACAAAGGCGCTATTTATTTTGCTCACGAAATCAATGGTGCTGATGATGTTTGGATAAATATGATTGGCACTCGATCCCACACGCTTAGCAACCCACAAGATGGTATTGCCTTAAATGAGAAGTTTTCTTATAAGATTACCGTAGAAAACGAAGTGCTCTTTGTGACCATAATCCGTGAGGGCAAACAAAATATCACCAAATTTTATGATATGTCTGGCAGTGGATACAGTGCGGGCAATCAGTATATGTACTTCAAAGCTGGCGTTTACAACCAAAACAATGGTGGTGCTGACGGCGATTACGTGCAGGCCACTTTCTACCATCTTCACAACAGCCATCACGGCTACCGCTTCTAACTACCTTCCCTCGAAAACACGGGTGTTTTTGCCGCTCGCTTACACTTAAAATAAAATTGGTAATGCCAATAGTGGGTTTGAGTATAGGCTTTGGTCGCTTAATTGGTTGAGTTATTGGTTTTAATGGATTATATTGCAAGATAACAAACCACTTACATAAATATAACAAGCGGACAGCATTTAAATGCTCGCATTAACACAATGGAGAACTCGATATGTCGTTGTCATCAGGGAAACATAGAGACTCATCAACACATCAGGATACATTTACGCTGACGCCTGTGGCTAAATGGGTGAAAGTAGCCGTTTTTGCCGGTGTTGCGAGCTCTTTTGCATTTTCCGCGTCAGCACAAGAGCCCCAAACAGAAACTACAAACAATCAAGGCAATGGCGTTGAGGTTGTAGAGGTAACAGGCACTCGGAAAACTATCCAAGATCAAATCGCGATTAAGCGTGAGGCAACCACAGTAGTCGATGGTTTATCTGCTACCGATATTGGCGACTTGCCCGCTCTCTCAATTGGTGAGGCACTAGAATCAATCACGGGGGCCGCTTCACATCGCGAGAATGGCGGAGCAACTGAAATCACTATTCGTGGTCTGGGTCCTTTTTTAAGTGCTACCCATATAAATGGGCGCGAGGCCACAAATGGTAGCGGTGATCGCTCTGTTAACTTCTCGCAGTTTCCTTCTGAGTTAATGAAAAAGGTGGCGATATATAAAACGCAAGACGCATCCATGATTGAAGGGGGTGTTGCCGGCGTAATCACGCTAGAAACCTTGAAGCCGCTAGAGTTTGGCGAACAACGTTTTCAAGCCGAAGTGAAAGCAAACTATAACCCTGACCAAGCAAACGTTGATAATTCTCTTCATGGTGATGTTGGTTACCGAGGTACCTTAAGCTATGTAGACCAATTTGAGTTTGATAACGGTCAATCATTGGGCTTAACAGTGGGTTGGCAGCGTCAGGATATTACTCAACCTGAAGCTGAGTATCGTAGTTCTAGCCCATCAGGTTCATCCTTGTGGGCCTGTTTAAACGACCCTACAAACAGTAACGAAGGCTTTTTTAGAAGCGCTGCGGGTGATTGTGAAGATCAAGTCAGCGGAAGTAACAACCAAGGTTATCAAACCGCTATCGACCCAACTACCGGTCGTGCAGAGAGCACAGGAACGCCTTACGCTTGGACAGGCTCTAGCCGCAGTTTTCGTCAAAACGAAACCTCAGACGAAAGAGATGCCTTGTTTTTTGGCCTTCAATATCGTCCATCTGAAGCGTGGGATATTAACTTAGACGCACAAATCTCGGACCGAACTCAGGCCGAGGCCCGTCATGATTTAGTTTTCTTACAAAAGCGTGTTACTCCAGGGGTCACTGGTGAAAGCCTTATTACCAACAGCGTTGGCGGCATTTTACAGTGGGCGGGTGAAGAACGAATTGAATCCGCCGGGGAACAGTTTTCTCGTGAAGAGAACTACCGTGGAGGGGGTCTTAACATTGAGCATTATTTCAATGATTCTCTCACCGTTACTGCCGACATTTCTTACTCGCAAACTAAACGCGAAGAGCTGCAAATCTCTAACCGTGGGCGTACGTCAAACCGTCCATTCATATCTTGGGAGCTAGGTGAGTACATTCCGAATTTTACAGTCACTGATTTTGACGTAACTGATATTGCAAACTTTACCGACAGCTTGCGTACTCGATTAGACCGCGAAAATACAAGAGAAAATGAAATTTTTGCCGGGCGCTTAGATTTTGATTACGTTTTAAACCATGAGGCATTTACCAGCATTCAGGCTGGCCTTCGATACTCTGAACTGACCTTTCTGCAACTAGGTGGAACGCAAGGCAATGGTTCGAGAAATGAATTTGTTTTAAATGAAGGCGTGGCATCTGCATTAGATGTTCTCCAAAGTTGCCAAATCGACTTCCCAGAATCTGACTTTTTGTCGAACGTGTCAGACGGAAACCTCATCACTAATGTGGGCGCTGATGGCAACGTGATATCCAGTGGCACCGGCTCTTCATGGGCAACCTATGACAATGTTTGTTTTTCGCAAGCTGTTGTTGCTTCGCAAGGCGGTGAATTTGGCTATCCTGAGCTTGAGTATGAGAACGCTGGCACCATCGACGTGACCGAAAAAACTATCTCAGCGTATGCCATGGCGAACTTCGATACTGAAATGTTCAATAAATTTATTCGCGGTAACTTTGGCATACGCGTCGTTAATACCGAG
Organism: Glaciecola siphonariae; assembly: GCF_042652645.1. Classification (NCBI taxonomy): domain Bacteria; kingdom Pseudomonadati; phylum Pseudomonadota; class Gammaproteobacteria; order Alteromonadales; family Alteromonadaceae; genus Glaciecola; species Glaciecola siphonariae. The sequence goes on along the minus strand of NZ_JBHSGU010000005.1, from coordinate 59,109 downwards.
GTCACCTCAATTGGATTTAGACAAGGCTTTGACATAGTTACCAACGAACTTGGGATTATAAGCCTAGAAACGAACGATACTATTGAGCAAATTGAAGCGGGCGGTGACTACACCGAGGTATTGCCGAGCTTTAATTTAGTCGTGGATTATTCCGAAGACATCCTTTTAAGAGCCGGCATTTATCGCGGTATGTCGCGAGCGGACCCCTCTGACTTAAGCTACAGCCGTACCTTTCAAGTGGATGATGACGATGCGCCTGAGTCAATTGAAGACCTCTTAGTAGGCATCAATGGTTCAGGTAACCCAGATACGCAACCACTGATGTCGTGGAACTATGACCTTGCATTTGAATGGTATCCAAACGAAGACTCCATCATTGCCTTAGGATTTTACTACAAGCAATTTAACGGAGGCTTCCAGCAACAAACTGTGCTTGAAAACTTTACCATTGAAGGCGTAGATATTGCCCTTCCAATTACCAACTCCGTGACGACAGACGAAGAAAGTGACCTAGCTGGTATTGAAGCGTCGTTTGCTTACCGTTGGGACAATGGCTTAGGTGTAAAGATTGGCTATAACTACGCAGATACTGATTTTGAGTTTGAAGACAGTCTGTACGGCGACACTTTCGTAACCGACCTCAATGGAAACACCATTCAGCTTACCGAAGGCATTATTCCACCTGGTGCAGTGCCTGGGTTTTCTGAGCATGTATTTAGTGGTCAGGTGTATTACCAAATTGGTGATTTTGATACTGCCATAATCTACAAATACCGAAGCGAATATTTTCAACCATACACAAGCAACGGCACGCGACTGCGTTATGTTGACGAGGTAGGCGTTTGGGAAGCACGTGCTTCCTATAAAATAAACAAAAATATCCGTGTGAAAGTCGAAGCAATTAATTTGTTTAGCGCGCCACGCTCAGACGACTTTTTTGTACAAGATAATTTAGGTCAAGTCAGTGACTACGGCCCACGTTTATTCGCCGGTATCAGCTTTAAATACTAAGTGAGTAGATACCTCAAGCCTTACTCAAAAAGCAAAAGCCACGAATCGAATTGTGGCTCAGACATTACGCAAAGTAAAAAGACAGTCACCGGCGACACAAATAAGACCCAAGCTACACGGTGACTGCTAATACTTAACAGTGAAACTTTCAGGAGTAGAAAGCATGTTTAGAAAATCACTTATACTCGCTGTTGTCGCTACCGCCCTAGTTGGCTGTGGTAGTGAAGATAACAACGAGATAGAAGGTAATAATCGCGGCAGCGTTGCCATCAGCGGGAGCGATTTTGTTGCCGGAGGCGAGCTTGTTGCATCGGCCAGCGATGCTGATGGCATTCGCCAAGATACGCTCGTTTACGCGTGGTCAACGGGCGTTACTGGTGATCGTTACACCATTACCGAAGCAGACGAAGGAACGGTTATTTCAGTATCGGCAAGATATACAGATGAAGCCGGTTTTACCGAAGGTGTTGGTGCTTCAACACCCGAAATTTTGCCAACCTTAGATGTTGCAGCGAGCGTTGTGAAAGGCCCAGTAAGTGGTGCAAACTGCGATATTTTTTCTATTAGCGATAACGGCACCGCACAAAGTACTGCACAAGGCAGCGCAATATCGTCAGAAACCGGCGGCATTATCTTTACCGATATCCACTTTGAAGGTGCCGGCTTGATTTCATGCACTGGCGGCAGCTACGTTGATGAATCAAGCGGCGATGCACTAGATGCGCCTGTTCTTAGAGCAGTGGTTAATGTGATTGAAGGTAACGAAGATAGTCCGGCACCTATTTATGTAGTATCACCCTTAACCGAGATGGCGGTTCAAGCAGCACAACCCAATCTAAACAATTTTCAGGCTGCGGCAGAGGCGATTAATATTCGCTTTGGTATTCGTTTTGACACTACCCAAGTTATGCCAACACCAGTTGGCATAGTCGCGCTTGGCGCTGAAGGCGCGGCGGATGCCGACCGTTACGGCTCGGTATTAGCGTTATTGTCTCAGTTAGATGCTGATGACACAGAGCGAAACATGGCAAGCGTGATTGAGGCGATAGCAAGTGACTTAGGCGATGGAGAGTTTTCTGATACTGCCTTAGATGCCTTTGAAACTGCACAAATTAATCTGCAAAGCACCTCGGCAGTTGCTGCTGATGTGGATGTTGACTTACTTAATGCTATTGGTTCGGCGGTGGGATACAACAATGATCCTATCACTGCCATTATTGAAGGGGATTTAAGTGGCACTGTGCAAAATACTGCAAATGAGCCATTAACCGGCACAGTTACCGTCATCGACCCAAACTTTGGTGAAGATGGCATTGTGGCACAAAACAACCGCACCCTAGACTTTGGTGTGTTTAGCATCGATGCCGATGGTAGTTGGTCGTACAGCGTTGATGTAGAGAACGAGACCGTTGCAAATCTTGAAGTGGGCAATTCCGTGAGAGATGTTGTGACCATAATGTCGATTGATGGCACAAGTGCCGAAATCAACATACGCGTTGCTGCCTTGACTCAAGTTGTAAAGATTTCAGATACTGGAAATGATACCGGTGAGATTCGATTCACGGTGGATAATTTGCGTCAGGGCAAGCTGAACGCTTCATTTTCAAAAGATGTCGCACTTGGTAGCGATGGCAACATTAAAGACGCTTATATTACACTGTACGGGTCGTCAGGAAGCTCAAGCGAATCGCTGATAGACCTGCGAATTCAGGGTAGCCAAACAGACGCTGAAGGCAACACCATCGCGCCTCGCTTCTTGGTGAGAAACACCGATAACAGCGCTTACCCCGGGGCTATGGTCACGGCTCCATTTACAGAGCAACAATTTTACGATGTTGAAATCACATGGGACTTAGATGCGTCTGAACAACTCACCTTAAGCATTGATGGCGAAGTGATTGGAGGGGGTTCATTCTCTACCGCAGCAGTCGTTGATTCAGATTTTACCGATTTAGATCAATGGTTTGCCGACGGTGTAAGAGCCATCCAATTTAGATTTGGTGATAACGACAGAACTATTCCTTTTGGCTCATTTTATGTTGACAATATTGAGGTGTTCTCAGATGTAGAAGGCACGCAAAGTGTATTTGAAGACGATTTTGAATCTTACGAAGTAGGTGACACCTTAAACAGTACTGGCGGCCTATATAGCCTAGCGATTTATTCAGAAGTCACTGTGTTTGATGTTGGTGACGGCTCTGAAGAGCAAATTCCAGCGGTGTTCTTTGATTTAACAGGTGTTACCTCAAGTGATGCCACAGAACTTGCTAGCGGCGTAGTTAGTGTAATTGACCCTAACGAAGGTGAGGCTTTCATTGTTGGCTCCACTTTGACGGGTATGTTTGGGGTGCTATCGATAAACGAAGACGGCGCATGGACCTATGAGCTTGATACCGAGAATCCTACCATCGCCGATTTGGTGAGCGGTGAGCGGGAAACTGATATTTTTATGATTGAGTCGTTTGATGGCACAACGGCAGAGCTTGTGATTACCATTACAGGTGTGGGCGGTACGCCAGGCGGCGCCAACAATGTAGCTGTAATCATCGATACCGACGATGGAGATACCGGTGAATTACGCTATGCACTAGGTGATGCAGGTCCGCTCGCTGCAGGTCGAATCGAAGTGCGTGTGAAACGTTTAGATGATGAACTCGGTGATGGTGATGCCTTCATCACACTATTTAACTCAGCGACTAACAACAGCGGCGCAATTTTAGACCTGCGTATCAGAGATAGTAGTTTTGGCGTACGTAGCCCGTCCGATGTGGATACTTCTGGGGCAACAGTACTGCTTGACCAATTCATGAACCTTGTCATTACATGGGAATATCCAAGCGGAGATTTGACCGCACTGCCTTTGGTGACTGTTGAAATTGATGGAGTGCGTTTTACCGCCGAAGGCTTCACACCTGATAACAACGCTATTGGTGGCGTCACCCACGTGGCCTTCAGGTTTGGTGATAATAGCGGTGTAAGACCTGCAACAGGTAAATTTACGCTTGATGACTTGTTTATATTCTCTGATACCGCTGGCAGCTCTGAAGTCTTTTCTGATGACTTTGAGTCTTATGCCACTGGAGATTCGCTTGATACTGATAATCCTGCGTCGCCTTACAACTCAAGTACCTCAGAGGCAAGTGTTGAGACCATCGGTGAAGTGGGAGGCCCAGGGACTGAAGGCAACAAAATAGCCGAAATTCGCGACACTGATTCCGGTGACACCGGTGAGCTTCGCTATGCACTTGGTGACAACGGTCCACTGGCTCAAGGCCGTATTGAACTTGCTTTGAAACGCTTAGACGACGACTTGGGTAATGGAGATGCATTTATAACCTTATTCAACTCAGCGACCAACAACAGCGGCGCCATCCTTGACCTTCGCATAAGAGACGATAGTTTTGGCCTTCGCAGCCCCAGTGACGTAGACACAAGTGCTGCTATCGTTGTGCTCGACCAGTTTATGAATATTGTGATCACGTGGGAATATCCGGGTGGCAATTTAGAAGCATTACCTGTTGTCACGGTTGAAGTGGATGGTGTGCGCTTTACAGCCGAAGGATTTACGCCCGACAACTCCTCTACCGGCGGTGTAACACATGTAGCCGTTAGGTTTGGTGACAACAGCGGCGTGCGAGAAGACACCGGCGTAGTCTCTGTAGATAACCTAGTGATTTACTCCGACCTAGACGGCAGCACTGAAGTCTTTTCGGATGATTTTGAGTCTTATGCCGAAGGTGATTCATTGGATACGGACAATCCGGCGTCACCATATAACTCCTCAACGTCTGAGGCAGTAGTGGGCGTTGAGTAATATAAGGTAAGGAAACAATGTAGAGCAATATAGCTGCTCTTTTTGCTGAATTTATTCCGGCGCTTAAGGCTAGACTAGACCGAGTGCTTACAATGCACGCATAGTAAGCACTTTGATTTAGTCGCGACCTTGGTCTAAATTGTTGTTTCTATTATAATTTTCAGGAAGTGACTAGCAAGCTTGTATGCATGCATCGCAAACGCGGTAAAAGTTGTAGAAATCATTACCAAGAAAGTAGTAAGCTATTGAAATATATAAAGTATAGAGGCTGTGTGGAATGAAGTAATGTTGGTGTTACAATGCGGACTACATAATAAATATGTTGGATGGCAAGGAAAACTATATAGATGGAACCAGACTACAAAACATATTCTATTGAGGAACTAGAAGATTCTCTTCGCTCTATTGACCAAGCTGCTTATCCAGATAGGACAAAACGAATCAAGGACGAATTGGAGTTTCGCCGTTCTAAATCCGATCAAAATAACGCCCCTTTAACGGAATACTTCGAACCCAATGAACAATTTTATAAATGCCCCACGTGCGGTGAAAAAATTGGATTTTTTTCGCGCTCTCTGAACAAGTGGGGAAAGATCAAAAAGTGCCCACATTGTGGCGCTCCTTACAGAGTCACAATAAAGCTAAAAGTATATGCAGTCGCACTTATTCCCTTGTTAATCATCCATATGTTCATAATGAGTCCCCTTATGGAATCTTTTGGTTTAAGTAATGGTGTTGGTGTTGGTATCCTTTGTGGGTTCATGGTCTATTTTTCTATGCGTCTTAGTAAAGTTCGCAGCGGTAGTGTCACCTAACAAGAGACTATGGTGTCAACAGCTCATTATTAAAGCGTGAAGACTGGGCAAATTTGGCAAATAACGAGTAACCGTGATGCACGAGCAGCAGACAACATATTGCTTATTTTTGACCGAATATAGCCGAATGTTCATAGTCTGGCTTGCGCATAAACCATCACTTTAACTTAGCTTAGTTTTTCAACAATCCAATCCACTTTTGCACAAAACAGGCCCACTGCCACGCTGTAAGAAATCGCTGTTTCCAACCTTAGAATGCAAATAGCCTTACTTGATTGAAATTTTCCCCACTAAAATATCTTTAAACATCACCCAGTCGCCAATTAAGCTATATAAGGGATATTTAAACGTTGCGGGTTTGTTGTGTTCGTAAAAAAAGTGTCCCGTCCATGCAAAGCCATATCCAATTACAGGAACAAGCCATAACCATACCCAAGCTTGGCTAAGCAGGGCATAGGCGATAACAGCTAATACTAGAGATGAGCCGATAAAGTGAAGCAAACGGCAGCGAGGATGCTGATGCTCTTCTAAATAGTACGGATAGAACTGGGAAAAACTCGTGAAGCGTTTGTTCATCAATGTCTCCTGTTAGCATTTTTTTATCATCAAGGCCTTTGAGCCCAAAGTGAGCACTATGGCCGCTAAATAAAAACCTGTCACCATGTTTTAAGCCGGCTTTACAGTCATTACGTTTTACCATGCAAGTTGGCTTGAAGTAAAATCAATAATCAGCTTGCATTAGCAATTATCATCACCATAATTATTGCTATCGAAATCTCCAAAACGGATGCCCATGACAGATCAAAGCGCCATTTCTATTGCCCTGAACGTAGAAAACTTTAAACAAGTTATTTTAGAAGATAGCCAGAATAAGTTAGTTATTACTTACTTTTGGGCACCTTGGGATGAGCCCTCAGTACAAATGATGTCAACGCTCGAGAGCCTTGCTGCACAAAACGCGGCTTCGGTGGTCCTTGCCACTATTCATTGCGATGAGCAACCAGAAATAGTGCAGCAGTTTGGCGTGCGTTCATTGCCCACCACCATGTTAATTAAAGATGGGCAGCCAGTAGATGGTTTTGCCGGTCCTCAAACCGCCGAGCAGCTGAGTCAAACGCTTGCAAAACACCTACCTAGCCCGGAGCAAGAGTTATTCGAACAAGCCATAAGCGCTGCACAAGGCGGCGATATGCAGCAGGCTTTTACGCTTGCCAAACAGGCCTTTGACATTAACCCAGATAATGTTGAATGCCGCTTTTTACTATCAGACTGCGCCATAGAAACAGGCCAACTTGATACTGCTAAAAGCTTGATGGCTGAAGTGAAATTAGTCGACCAAGACGCACGCTATCAATCAATAATGGGTAAAATTGAACTTGCCGACAAAGCGGCAGAGTCTCCCGAATTAATTGCGCTACAAAACGAATTGGCCAATGCGCCCGATGATTTAGATTTGAAAATTAAGGTCGCCATTGCCTTGCAGCAGGCGCATAAGACCGAGCAGGCCTTGGACTTATTGTTTGAAATTTTAAACCACGACTTAAATTATGGTGATGCGAAAAAGGTTACTTTAGACATGATTAACGCTTTACCAGACGGAGAGCCGCTTAAATCTAAGTATCGCAGAAAGATATATAGCTTACTTTACTGAGCTTTTCGTCTTGGGGCGGCACTTAAAGCAAAATTAAACGCAATTGGGTATCAACAAGTGCGCGTAATTTTGCTAAAATCGCCGCCTAATTAATCAAGTACCTAATTCCATGGCAAAAAATGTTGTAGTGCTCGGCACCCAATGGGGTGATGAGGGCAAGGGTAAAGTCGTCGACTTACTCACCGATCAAGCATCTTATGTTGTACGTTATCAAGGTGGTCACAATGCGGGCCACACATTGGTAATAGACGGCGAAAAAACAGTCTTACACCTTATTCCGTCAGGCATATTGCGTGAAAACGTAACCTGCGTAATTGGTAACGGTGTTGTGCTAAGCCCGCAGGCCCTACTAACAGAAATGAAGATGTTAGAAGATAAAGGCGTGCCGGTAAAAGAGCGTTTAGTTATTAGTGAAGCCTGTCCGCTTATTTTGTCGTTTCATGTTGCCTTAGACGTTGCAAGAGAGACTGCGCGCGGCGATAAAGCAATTGGTACAACGGGCCGCGGCATCGGGCCTGCCTATGAAGATAAAGTATCGCGTCGTGGCTTGCGCGTTGGCGATTTGTTCAACCCAGAAGATTTTGCCGTTAAGCTAAAAGAGGTGATGGCCTACCATAACTTCATGCTGACCGAATATTACAAGCAGCCAGCGCTTGATTACGACACGGTGCTCAAAGAGGCCCTGTCGGTTGCAGATTTGTTCAAGTCATTGTCGGTAGACGTAACCGCACTGCTAGAAAATGCAAAGAAGAACAATCAAGCCATCATGTTTGAAGGTGCCCAGGGCACTTTGTTGGATATTGATCACGGTACTTACCCTTACGTAACGTCGTCTAACACTACCGTTGGCGGTGTTGCAACGGGTGCTGGTTTTGGCCCTTTAAGTATTGATTATGTCTTAGGTATCGTTAAAGCATATACCACACGCGTTGGTTCTGGTCCGTTTCCAACCGAACTAGACTGCGATGTGGGCCAGCATTTGGGCGTAAAAGGACATGAGTTTGGCGCAACTACCGGGCGCAAACGCCGTACAGGCTGGTTTGACGCCGTTGCCATGTGCCGAGCGGTGCAGCTCAACTCGGTAAGTGGATTTTGCTTGACCAAGCTTGACGTGCTCGACGGACTAGATGAATTGAAAATTTGCGTGGGGTATAAAGACGCGCAAGGCAATATTGCAACCACGCCTCCGCTTGCAGCGGAAGGTTACGACGCCATTGAGCCTGTTTATGAAGTTATGCCGGGCTGGAGCGAGCAAACCTTTGGCGTAACTGACTACGACAAGCTCCCTGAAGCGGCAAAAGACTACATAAAACGAATTGAAGAGCTGACTGGCGTACCGGTGCACATTATATCTACCGGGCCTGACCGCAGCGAAACGATGGTGTTGAAGCATCCGTTTGCGTAAAGTCTGTTTGTGATCCTCACCTAAGTGAGCGAGTAAAAATAAGGGCGACCGATTAATGCGGTCGCCTTTTTTATTTGCGCATCTTTTCTCGCTTTTAGCCTGCGCAATCGTTTGTCTCAATCGGTAAGTCTGATAGAATTTTCAAAGTGCATAAAGCCAAAGATGAATAAGGGAAGTGAAGTATGTCGTTAGGTGATGGTTTGTTAAACGAAGATGAAGGCGTGTCAGAAAAAGACCTTATTCATCGCAATACTGCATGGTCTGCACAAGCTAGCGCTGATGATGCGGCTTCACTCGACTATGACTATTCAGGCCTGCGAGAAACACTACAGCGTTATTTTGCCAGTCGCGCAACTAAGCCATTGCAATGGCGACAGAGCCAGTTGCAAGCGCTTTTACGCATGTTAACCGACAACAAAGACGCATTGAGCGACGCGCTATATAAAGACCTCGGTAAGTGCAAGCAGGAGGCGTATGTAACTGAAATTGCATTCTTGCAGGCGGATATTAAACACGCGCTCAAGCACATAAAAAGCTGGATGAAGCCAGTTCGCAAATCTTCCCCGTTAGTAGCAATGCCTGCAAAAAGCTACATCGTGCCAGAACCGCTTGGCGCTGTACTGATAATTGGTGCATGGAACTATCCCATTCAACTTACTTTAAGCCCCTTGATTGCAGCAATTTGTGCAGGCAATTGTGCGGTTATTAAACCTTCAGAATTGGCAGAGCACAGCTCTGCGATTATGGCAAAACTGCTGCCAGAATATTTAGACAAAAAAGCGTTTGCTGTGGTAGAGGGCGGTAAAGACCAGACCAGCGCGTTATTGGCAGAGCCCTTTGATAAATTCTTTTATACAGGCGGCGAGCAGGTTGGAAAAATTGTCATGCGCGCAGCGTCTGAGCATCTTACGCCGGTAACCTTAGAACTCGGCGGTAAAAGCCCTTGTGTGGTTGATAGCAATATAGATTTTAAGATTGCTGCAAATCGCATTGTATGGGGGAAGTGGATGAACGTAGGGCAAACCTGTATTGCCCCCGATTATGTGCTTATTGAGCAAGATGCAGTTGACGATTTTATTGCTGCAATGAAACAAGCTATTGAATCGCAATATTCAACTGAGCCTAAATCGTCTAAAGAGTATGGGCGCATTGTGAATCAGCGTCATTGCCAGCGTTTAGCGTCTTATCTAGAGGGGCAAGACGTCATTTACGGAGGGCAAATTGATGTACAGGAGCGCTATATTTCTCCAACGATGGTACTGAACCCTGAGGCCAGCTCCAAAATTATGCAGGAGGAAATTTTTGGCCCTTTGCTCCCCATAATAGTGATGCCTACCAAACAAGCTATTGTTGAATTTATTAATAAACGTCCGCATCCGCTTGCCGCTTATTTGTTTACTCAAGATAAAGATTTTGAGCAGGTATTTGTGAACAACGTAACCGCAGGTAACATGTGCATTAACGACTGTAGCATGTTTATGCTCAACCATAATTTACCCTTTGGCGGTGTCGGTACCTCAGGTATGGGGCGCTACCATGGTAAATTTGGTTTTGACACCTTTAGTCACGAAAAAACCGTGATGAGACGCAGTTTTAAATTAGAAAATGCCTTTAGATACGCCCCCTTTACTAAGTTTAAATCGTTCATGTTAAATAGGTTTATCGGATGATTTCACCCTTCCATTTGGCTATACCTGTTACCGATTTAGCGTCGTCTAGAGTATTTTACGGTGAGCATATTGGATGTGAGCAAGGCAGAAGCTCTGCCCAGTGGATTGATTGGAATTTTTACGGACATCAGTTGGTAACACACCAAGTTGAGAGTATGCCACAAGCCGATAATGCCAATCAGGTAGACAGTAAATCGGTACCTGTTCCGCATTTTGGCTTGGTATTGCCAAAAGATGAGTGGCAGGCACTGGCGCAACGATTAGAGCGAGCAGGCCACACATTTCATATTGCGCCCTATATTCGCTTTAAAGGAGAAGTGGGTGAGCAAGGCACCTTCTTTTTATATGATCCAAGCGGTAATGCACTCGAATTCAAATACTTTGAAGATATGGATTCACTTTTCGCAAAATAAACCTGCGTATGCCGTGGCCTAGGCACTAAATCGATGCCCGATGCCCTCGGCCTGTACCTTATTGTTTTCTGCCTTTTCTCTGCCCTTTTTTTCCGGTGTACAGGTTGTTAAAAGGCAATTAGGCCAATCGCTAAGTATCCTGCAATGGTAACAGCCCCCACTCCTAGCGCGTACGGCAGTTGAGTGCGTACATGGGTTAGTAAGTCGCAGCCCGCGGCTAAGGAGCTTATGGCTGTAGTGTCTGATATTGGCGAGCAATGATCGCCAAATATTCCTCCGCCAAGTATCGCCGCTAACACAATTTCAGGTGGCAGGCCTAAAGACTGGACCAAGGGCATACCGATAGGAATAAGTATGGCGAATGTGCCCCATGACGTACCGGTAGTAAATGAGATGATGCCGCCGGCAATAAACAGCATAGGTATGACCAGGTAAAGTGCCAGATGATCGCCCACTAAGCCTGCTACAAAAGTGCCTGTACCAAGTTCTTTTAAGCTGGCGCCAAGCGTAATTGATAACAGCACTATAGTGACTAAGGGTAATAATTCGCTCATGCCGTTAAAGCCCATTTTAAATGCGCCTTTATGGTCAGTCTTTTTGGCAGCTACCAACATTACGTAGGCAACAATACAGGCTAAAAATGTGGCATAAAGCACCGACTTGCTGCCGCTGCCCGCAGTTAAGTCACCGTTGCCGGTCCAAAACATAAAGCCCAACATGCCGCCTATCATCACCATCATCGGAACGAGCATAAATCGTGCTTTTGACGCTTCAGTTACCGCCAGTTTGCTGTCGGTACTCTCGAGGCGTTTTTCTGCTTCAGCCATAGGGCCGTAAACTTTATCGCTTACAATGGTGTAGCCAACTACCACTAAGGTGAGCCATGCATAAATATTGTAGGGCAGGGTAGACCAAAGTATTTCCAAAGGGTTTTGCTCAAGCTCGTAGCTGCTGAGCAGGGCAAGAATATACGCGCCCCAGCCGTTTAATAATATCAGTATGCATACCGGTGCGCTGGTAGAGTCTATGACGTAGGCCAAGCGAGCACGGCTCATCTTGAATTTGTCGAAAAGTCCGCGAGCAAGGATGCCGGCGGTTAATACGCTTAAATTAGACTCTATAAAAACGGCTACTCCGGTAAACATAGTGATGCCGCCAACTCGGCGTTTAGTTGAGGCAATACCCGAGGCGATGAGTTTATTAACCATGGCTGCCACACCGCCCGAGTCTCGAATAAAGGCCAGCAGCGCACCAACCATGAGTGAAAATATTAGAATGCGCGCGTTACCTGCATCTCCTACCGTGCTGACGATGCGTTCAACAGTATTTATAGGGGTAGCCAAGCTTGACGCATCGCTGTTTAAGGTCAGTAAAAACTCTGCGCTTAAAATTGATAGCAGTAGCGCAAGTATCACCTCCTTTTTCCAGATTACGACAGTAATGGCAATAATCGGCGGCAATATACTTAACCAATCCACTATTTGACTCCTTGTAAAATGGCTTCGTAGACTTTGCTAACAACGCTGCCATAGCGACCAGTTTCAAACTCGTCACCGCTGAAAATAAGTGCTTCGCCGCGCTTTTGCACTGGCGTGTGTTTTTTGTTGGTCAGTAAAATAATCGCTAGTTCATAAGCGGGATCTATCACCGTAGCGGTGCCGGTCCAGCCTGTATGACCAAATGCGCGCGAACTTGCATAAGGGCCAAAATGCCATGCAGTACTTTGGTCAAGAGCTAAACGCCAGCCCAGCCCAAAACTATTATTTTGATAACGAGGGCTAACAAAACGGGCTAGGGTAGCTGGGCTAAATAACACTTTATCATCGTACCCGCCTTGATTGAGCATGAGCTGTGCAAGCACTGCTAAATCTCGTGCGTTGCCAAACAAACCGGCGTGACCAGCAACCCCTTCCATCGAATAGAAGGCTTTTTCATCGTGCACTTCGCCTCTGAGCACATAGTCGCGTATGCCCTCAAATTCTATATTGCCTGAGCGCGTATTGCCCTTGATTTCAGTCGCTGCAAATTGTTCGGCGGTTTGTCCTTTTTTAAGCGGATTGAACATCAAGCTATCTAGCCCCAGAGCTTGATAGATTTCCTCTTCTAAATACTCATCAAGCGGTCGTTGAGTAAGCCGTTCTATTAAAAGGCCTAAAATCATGAAATTAGTATCAGAATATTGCTGCTGAGTTTGACGGCCGGCAACAAACTCGACTTTGCTAAGCAAAATATCACCGGTAAGCTCAGGCCTTAGTGAATGAAAAGCGCCACCAAGTGGATTTTCGCGCTTGTAGAACTGTACTTCACTGTCATAACCTGAAGCATGGGCAAGTAAGTCAGCCACCGTTCGCCCTTCGCGGCCAGCACCAACATACTCAGGTAAATAGCGACTCACAGGAGCATCAAGTGCCAATTTGTTTTGCTCCACCAAATGCATAATCGCAAGGGTAGTCGCGAATACTTTGGTATTTGAGGCAAGGTCAAAAGATGTATCTTTTTGCATAGGCGAGGGCTTGCCGTCAACAAGAGCGGCATAACCATATGCGCTGTGCTTTACAATTTTCCCTTGATGCAGCACAAGCAGCACTGCTCCGGGAAAGCCATTGCTCACATCAGTATTAATGAGCTTGTCGACCTCAGAAAAATCAAAGGCGCTGCTTAGCGGAGACTTTGTATTGTTCGATTCATCAGCGCTGCGCAAGCTAGGATAAGGCACTATGAGTTGTAATGAGGCATCGGCAGGCTGAATGTTGTCTACGCGTAAGCTGTTAATGCCATCGTGCGTGCGCTTTGCTAAGCTATATTCATACTGCTCGGCCGCAAAGGGTTGGGCGATATTAAGCTTTTGTTCATTTATGTAAATATCGGCAGAGCTTGCGTTCATCGGTAGGATGCGGATATCTCCTTGACCCGCATAAGCAATAAACTGAGTGCGATTGTTTACATACTCACGGGAGTCAGATAAAACCAGCGGAAAGACGGCATCGACTTGACCTTGCTTGGTGATAACAGACGCCGTGTTTGCCTTTATTGCGCTATCACTTTCTAGTTCATATCGGGTGAGCAGGGCAGGTAATGCATCTGGAAAGTACTTTTCAATTAAGGCAAACACCGCTGCTGCTGTGCGTGAGTCGGGATTACCGCTTACTTGCCATGGTAAAAAATGCATTTGAAACGCGCTAATCGTATCTATGGTTTGTTGGTCGATTATTCCTGTTTCTATAATGCCGTAGCCATAAGTGCTAAGCGCCGCCTGCAGCAAACCTACACTGACCGGCGCATGATTAAAACGCTGCCAATATGCTGCTAGGCTAGCCTCGTCATACCATGCACCAATGCCCGCCTGATAAAGCTGATACCAAGGAAATCGCGGGCCGGGGTCGTTCTTGCGAGAAGGCGCAATATCCGAATGGCCTACCACAGCGGTGGGCGTGATATCTGGATTGCGGCTGAGAATGTCCTGACTGAGCTCAATGACTAGCTCAATTTGTTTAGGATCAAAATCAGGGAAAACACACAAACGATTGGGGCCATGCTCTGCCCGCGATGCCATGCCGGCTTGCGCAAGGGCTTTTTCATCGTCAAAGCACTGCGGCACATTCACAATCTCAATGCCAATAGAACTGTCGTTAAGCCCAGTGCGACCTTGCCAGTAGCTTCTTCCGGCATGCCATGCGCGCTCATGCTCATCGACTAACTGCAACACTTCAAGCTCGCTTTTCCGATAACTAGGGTCGTTACTTTCAGGCACTAAGTAGTGAGAGCTCACGTAGCCTTCGTTAACCAGCGCCTCTACCGATTTTTGGTAGTCTATTGCGGTAAAATGCATCACCAGAGATTTAACCCTGTAGCTGTAGTTGGCCGAAGGTAATTGGGTATAGCCTGAACTTACGCAGCTAGCGAGTAAAAAGCTAATGCCTAAAATAATAAAGCGTTGATAAAAGTGCAGATTCATTTAAGCGGGTCCACTTTCGCAGTAGCGTGTTAAATACGTTTGATGCTCGGGCATTTGCTGTTCGGCTTCGTGCATCGCCCCGGCAATGTGCGACAGATTTTGTTGTCGTTGTTGTTCAGGTAGATTATTGACCAAAGGGTGATAACCCTTTGGCACGATGCCTTGACCGTTCATCACAGAAAACCAACTGATTTCGTTAAAAAGCTCGTTGTTTTCGCGGAACAAGCGTCCATTGGCGCGATATAACTCAATTTTAGCCTGCAGAGTGTCGGGAATTGGCATGTGTTGACAGTAGCGCCAAAATTCCGAATCGTCGCGCTCGGTGGCTTTGTAATGCAATATAATAAAATCACGAATTCGCCATAGCTCGTCGTCGGTATAGCGATTATAGGTGTCTATATCGGCCTGTTGGCATGGGCCGTCGGGAAACAGCGAAAGCAAACGCATAATCGCCGACTGAATTAACTGTAGCCCAGTTGATTCAAGGGGCTCAATAAAGCCTGCAGAAAGCCCTATAGCAACGCAGTTGTTTTTCCAAGCAAGCTTACGCTTGCCGTTTATCCATTTAAGTTGTCGTGCGTCTGCGAGCGCTTTACTGGGTAGGCGTTTAGCCAGTTTGCCAATGGCGACTTCTTTAGACAGGAATTGGGACGAAAAAACGAAGCCGTTGCCTACTCTATGCTGAAGCGGAATTTGCCATTGCCAGCCATATTCGTGCGCGGTAGAAATGGTATAAGGTTTGATGCTTTCAAGCGCTGCGCTTGGCTGCGCAATGGCCGAATCGCAAGGCAAATATTCTCGCCAATCTTCAAATTCGACATTTAAGGTTTGTGCAATCAACAGCCCCTTAAAGCCCGAACAGTCAATAAATAAATCTCCCTCTATGTGATGACCGTCGTTTAAACTAAGCGCTTTAATATCTTGCGATCCCTCGTGCTGAGAGACGTCACGAATATCGCCTATGATTTTTTTGACGCCGCGCGCCAATGCAAATTCGCATAAAAACTCTGCGTATTTTACGGCATCAAAATGATAGGCGTATTTTATACTGGCAAGCGCAGAACGAGACTGAGGCTGTGGATGACAAAACTTATTGTTAAGTGCCGCGCGATACTCTAAGCAGTAGTCTGATATAGGGCGTTCATTACCGGCAAGTTTGTCTTTTAGCCAATAGTGATGAAACGGTACGCCCTGCATATTCACGCCGTAAGGACCAAAAGGGTGCATGTACTTTTGACCCACTTTGTACCAGTCGCGAAACTCAATGCCTAGTTTAAAAGACCCATTGGTGAATTTGAGAAACTGCGCCTCGTCAATGCCCAACATTTGATTAAATTCTAAAATAGCAGGAATGGTGGCCTCGCCCACCGACACAGTGCCGATGTTATGTGATTCCACTAAACTGATATGATAACGCGCTTGCGGTAATATATGCGACAGTGCTGCTGCGGTCATCCATCCGGCAGACCCACCACCTACAATTATTACGTTCATTTTTTTATTATTTTGCATGACTTAATCATAATGGGCTTACACGAGCGAAACAATCATAATTGCTGAGTATTTACGCGTATGTCACCTAAACTTGCGTCGTTGCATAACATGGTATTGTGGCATGCTATGAGTTAAGGAATCTCATGAGGAATGCCATTACAAATGCCATCAGAAATGCAGTACTCAATGCTGCCAAGTAAAGATGCCGTCTTTAGGGCCAATAAAAAAGCGATAGGGTCGTAATGACAAACTATCGCTTTTTGCTTTCGTAGCGTCTAGCTTTTTAAGCTTTCAGCCGTTTTGTTCACAGATTTTTTAACGCAAGCGTTTAAAAATCGTAGTTCACCTGCACGGTGTAGGAGCGACCGCGTGGGTCGGCTACGCGTGGGTCAAATGCTGCACCCGGCGAAAAGTCGTTTTGGTGAGCGGTAAACGGTGGATCGCGGTCCAGTAAGTTTTTCACACCAAAAATAACTTCCATATTTTCAAAACCGGTATAGTTCATGGAGTAGTTATACACCGTGTAGCTACCTACCTGCCCTGTGTAAAATGGCGGATTAGCTTCACCTGAGGCCACGCCCGGTGGTGTTTCATCGTCGTAGCTATGGCGATAAAGCTGCGTAATAGTATGAATGAAATTACCGTAGGTGAAATTAGCAGACAGTGTATGTTTCCAGCGCAATGGGATGTTACCGCGTGAGTGAGTACCCACTAAATTAGGCCCAAATTCTGCGTCATCACGTTCCTGTTTGATATCTTCAATCAGGTAACTACCGTTAAAGTTAACTCCCCATGTGCCTTCGCCTAAATCACCGCCGGTGATAACGCCCACTTCAACTCCACTGGTTTTTCGACCACCTGCGTTGATAAAACGACGGTCGATTGCAGCGATGCTGCCGTCAGAGTCTAAAATGAAGTTGTCTCTAAAGAGCTCTGGATTTTCAATCAACTCTCTAAAACCAGGCGTCTGGATAGTGCCTTCAATTTCAATTTCCCACCAATCTACATTGACGACCACGCTGTCGGTGGCAAACACTACCCCTAAGCTAGATTGCTTGGACTCTTCAGGGCCTAAGTCCTCTTTACCACCGAAGAAGATAGCCGGAGTAATAGGTTGACAGCTTGGGTTGTCGGCAATGACGATGCCGTCGGGGCAAACAAATGGGTTTGCCAAATCAGTTCCTGTGTAGGGCTCAGCAGTCACGCCGCTGAATAACTGATTAAAGGTTGGGACTCTAAAGCCTGTGCTGTATGCACCGCGGAACAATAACTCGTCGATGGGCGTAAATTTAAAGCCATATTTAGGGTTAGTTGTGCCGCCAAAGCCGTCATAATTATCATGACGTACCGCAAGGTTTAACTCTAGGCTTTCTACCACAGGCACTAAGGCTTCAACAAATACTGCTTTTATGTCGCGGCTTGAATCAGGCAGGGTGTCGGCCTCATCGAAAGGCGCGCCGTAAATTCTGCGTTGGGCCGCAGCACTCTCGCGGTCGCCGTTAAACGTATATTCTTCGCGGCGTAAATCAACACCTGCAGCTACATAAATCGTATCGCCACCCAGGCCTAACTCAAAGCCTGTATCGCCCGAAATAGACGCATCAATCTGGGTCATGGTTGTTTCACCATTGAACAGTTTCACGCCTTCGGCAGAGGCTGCATTGAGTGCAGAAATGCCGGCAGCAGACTGACTTTCGCCGGGTAATAAGAACGGGTTGACGGCGCCAGAGCCTATGGCCGCTGCAAGGTCGTCGGTGAAGTGGTAACCCCCGCCGAGCACCGATTCAGCCTCGTTGCCAGAGCGTGAGATACCGGCTTTATAATCCCAATCACCAATTATGCCCTCTATGCCCAACTGAATTTTATAAGACTTGGTCGTGGTCTCGATTTCGCGAGGGCCGCAATCCATACAACGCCAGCGATAGGCAATAGGTGCACCGATATTTAGCTGGTCGGCGCCATAAAAATCTGAAAGCGCGTCTACAATATAATCGTAGGATTCACCAGTACTTGGGTACCAGCCTGCTTGACCAATTGCCCAAGGCGTTATTTGATTTGGCTCAAACACCTTTTTAGAGACTACTTCAGAGCCGAGTAACTCAATGAAGGCTTCTGAATCTTCACCTACCTTCATTGTACCGCGGCCTACAAAGTCAATATTCTCAACCGGTTGTTGTAATACAGAGGCTCGCGGATAGTCCCACGAACAGCTCACGCCTAAGTTGCGTGCCCGGTTCCATAAATCTGCACCGTCGTCACCCATGCCCTCTATCGAGTCACATCCAGGTTGGCCGGGCAGGGCAAGCACGTTTAATACGTCGTTAGTTAAGCCGGTGTTCGGATTGGTTAAGCCGGTCCCGATTAAATTAAAGTTTGCGCTTGTGGGGTCGTCTCCGCCTGAGCTTCTGTTGTTAATAGATGCGTAAGGTGCACCGCGGGTATCGGGTGATAATCCGCGTTCAGGCTGAAAAGTGTTGGTAAAGTCACGGTCAGTACCGCGCAGAATTTCAGCTGACTTATACGATAACGAGCCCATGATGTTAAAGCCGTCTTGTTCTAAGTCACCTGTGCCAGCTAGCACGTTGAAGCGATAGATATTACCGCCGCCGTCTTCTGTATGGTCAGCAAATGCGCCTAGCTGCACGCCGCTGTAGTTCTTTTTCAAGATAAAGTTTATGACGCCGCCGATGGCGTCGGTGCCATATACAGCCGATGCCCCATCACGCAACACTTCAACGCGCTCAATAGCCGCAAAAGGGATGGAGTTAAGGTCAACTGAGCGACCCTGCAAACCGTGCGTCGCAATACGACGTCCGTTGAGCAACACCAGCGTTGACCCCGCGCCTTGCTGACGCAAGTTAGCGCTTGATGCACCGTTGTTTCCGCGTTCTTCACCGCCGACAATACCGGCATTACTGGCAAGGTTGTCATTGGAGTTTGATGATATATTGAGTTGCAGCAGTAACTGTTCAGCAGAGGTAATGCCTGCCGCGTCAATTTCTGCGCGTGAGATAATAGTAAGCGGTAAGTCTCCCTCTAGGCTCGTGCGTTTTATGCTAGAGCCTGTTACTTCAATACGTTCGACTTTTTCGTTTGTTTCAGTGTTTTGATCAGCAGCTTGTTGAGCAACGGCGTGAACGCCGAAACCTGACATGGCTAGCACTAGTGCAATTTTATTTAACTTCACTGTGCATTCTCCCTATGTGATTATTATTGGCATGTGTTTTCTATCACTCGTTTTTGATAGAGTTTGAGCATCGACAGCGTACTGATGCCCAATGAGCCAGGAGAGTGGATTGACGCTTTTCGATTGTGTCGAGACAAACATTACAGCCGCGGCACAAGTCAGGGTTCTTATGTTGCACCCTCCCTTAACGACCACGTTAGCACAACCGGAAAGTTTGTAAATAATAAATTATTCCAAATATGTGTCATAATATTACAATAAAATATTTTAGGGCTATAGGCGGGACGCAATGAAGCCAGACCCGAGACCAAAGCATGGGGCAAATAAAGGGCGCGGTCAAAGCCAAGGTCACAGCCAGTTGAAAACATGGTGAAAACATGGTGAAAACTAGGTGCAAGTAAGATACAAGTTAGATACAAGTTAGGTGAGGTGGTAATTGAATGCAGGGTTCTACAAAGCGGCGCTTCAACATGAATATGGCATTTTATACAGAGGCAACTAGTTAAATGGGCGAATATACTAATGCCAAACGTGCGATATTGCCTGTGCTGCCTATACCAAAGCGCGCTTTGACTTCTTTTTTTGCCTTATTAATCACGCTTTTGCTGTGCGCAGCATCGCAGGCTAATAGCAACACTGTTTCGCTAAAAACGATGGTAGCGCAAAAATTATTGATTGATTTACGCTACTACTGCCCAGCACCCGATAAAACTCACAGTTCGGCACCTACAACACCGATATCAAAGCCTAAGTTGTGTCAGCAAGCACTCACTTCTTTAAAGCCTAGTTTGAAACACATGTTAAGTACGACGCAGGTAGGTGGCGTCATTTTGTTTGCCGATAACCTGCAAACACCAGAACAAATCCTCAGACTTACTCACGATTTACAAAGTGCAACAGCCGGTAAAACACCCCTGTATATTGCCATTGACCAAGAGGGCGGGCGCGTAACGCGCTTGCCAAACGATGCGTTTTTTGGCTTTGCGGGTAATATGGCCATAGGCGCAACCTTTGCTGAGCACGGTATACATTACGCAAGTAAAACGGCCGAATTAATGGCGCAGTCGCTTTATGCTCTAGGGTTTAATCTAAATTTTGCGCCGAGTTTAGATGTAAATAGCAATCCGGCGAATCCGATCATAAACGTGCGTTCATTTTCAGAGCGTCCTGATTGGGTTGCATCTTTAGGGGCAGCGCAAATAAAAGCCTTTGGGCAACACAATATTGCCGTGGCGGCGAAGCATTTCCCAGGGCACGGAGATACCTATGTAGATAGCCATGTTGGTTTGCCAAGAGTAGAGCGCGACCTTGCTCAAATTGAGCGTATAGACCTTGTACCTTTTAAATATGTTATAGACAACACCGATGTGGACATGATCATGACAGCCCACATTCAATATCCTTTGGTAGATCAAACGCAGTTTAGCTCCCTGAACGGACACAGCACAGAGCTTCCAGCTACCTTGTCGAGAACAATACTTACCGGTTTGCTAAGAAAGAAGCTTGGTTATAAGGGACTCATTGTAACTGACGCGCTTGATATGGCCGCCATAAGCCAATTTTTAAGCCCAGTTGATGCCGCATATAAAGCATTTAAAGCAGGCGCAGATATTGCGCTTATGCCTTTTAAAATTAGCTCTGCTCACGAGGCAGAAGACTTTGAAAATTTCTTAAGTGAACTTAGCCTCATGGTTGCGAGCAACCCTGCGCTTAAAAAAGAGGTGGAGGCTTCCTATTTACGCATTCTACGTCACAAAGAAAAGCGAAAAATGAATGAGCATGCGCGCTTGAGCCTGGCTGAAAAGCAAACGCGTCTTAATGCGTGGCAGGCCGAGCTAGCTAAGGACTTACAATCGCCGCTGGCGAGCGCGCTGTCGTTAGATGCAATGACGCAAATTAAGGCCTTACCTTCGGTTATAAAAACCAATCAAAGTATTTATGCGGTGATGCCCGACAAACGTCGCTGCCAAGCGATTGCTCATTATTTAAAAGTAGCAGGATGGCAAAAATACAGATGCGTAAGTGAGTTAAGTGAAGAGATTGACTTAAGCACCGATGCCGATCTGATAATTATAGGGGATATCCAACCTAGACTGTCGTTTTTTGAGAGCCGCCAGTTTGAGGGAATTACGCCGAATCAAAGAAAATCAGTGCCAATGCAGCAAGAGGCTATTCAAAGGCTTGTAGCTAATTCAGGTCAAGCACAAACAATTCTCTTAAAAATGCGTTCGCCCTATGTAAGCGCGTCTGAGTTAGCGCTTTACTCGGGTATTTATGCATCGTACGACTATCAAGTCGCCGGTGAAGATGACAGCTTATTTGCTCCGGTGTTTGATTCATTCATCAAAGTGCTCAGCGGTAAAGCGCCTGCAAAAGGGCAAGCGCCGGTAACGGTATTGAGTGTTAAGTGAGCTTAATGAGCTTTCCATTAATCACCGCTGCCACAACGCTATCGCCGCGGCGCATCAAAAAATACGCTGGTTGTTGCAACACCAATGCTCTTGGCCCTGCGCTTAGCGGCTGATTCATAAGCACTTGATACGGCGATTGATTGTCTAAATATTCTATCGGCCCTTGAAACTGAATAACCCCTTGACGCAACCAGTCATGATAGCTTTCTTCGGTAATGATGGTCGTTGTGCTAAGTGTGTGTACGCTACCTGCATCATAGGTGAGGTCACCGGCGTCAAACTCCTCAAGCCCAGCCTGCACGCCCACATCGCCTACTGCATCAATAAAAAACTGATTAGAATAACGGGCGGTTTGCTTAATGCTGATACTGGCTTGATAGCTGTGCGGCCCCACAAAGTGTAAGTTTCGAATCAGCAGCGAAGACAGCGTTTCTGAGGTGTTTTCAGGGATCGTCCAGTAGGCATCCTGCAAAGCATCTAACTGTGCATCGTCAATATCGCCTTGATGCTCTCGTTTGAGCATGCGCATGGCCGCTAACATCGCAATATGGTTCATACGGCGAGCGATTTGGCGGTCTGGGTCGTTTCGAGCTGCGCCCGACTCAATTAAAATGGTGGCGGCGCCCTTACCGGCAATCCTGTCACCAAAAGAGCGCGGCGAGAAAGTATCGTCATAGCGCGCTACGCTCTGATTGATGTGAGGCTTTAGCACATCTGTCATATGAGAAATTAAGGCCATGGCGAGACGCCTAGGCTTATCAATGGTTTTATCGACATCAAAGGCAGGCGCTAAAAATGCAATGGTCGACGGGTTGCCGTTGGTGCCACATTGATAATACGGAGATTGGTCGTGTAGGTTAAACGCAATATGCGGCTTGAGCGTGTCTACGAGGTCCATCAACAGATTGCCCTCAAGGGTCTGCTTTGCCATAGCGTCACGGTTGATATCTATTGCCTGAGCGTTGTGGCGAATACAGCGCTCAGCGCCATCAGGGTTGAGCATGGGCACAATATCTAAGGTAAAAAGACTAGCTGCATCTACTAAGCTTTCATCGCTTGACGAGAGTAAGGTGTCTAACAAGTCAAATACCGAGGCCGTCGCGGTTGCTTCATTGCCGTGCATCTGCGTCCAAGCAAGTATTTTGATCGGGCCATTACCAAAGGTAATGCGCTCAATACTTCGGCCCTCGAAAGAATTGCCTTGGTGACACACACTCACTTTGGCATCGCCTTTTAGAGCATGAATAAGAGGCTGAATGTCGCTATGGGTAATATGAGATAAATTGAGCGTTTCAAGTAAATGACTAATCGATGATGACATGAATGTTGGGGCATTGATAAAGATGAGATGGCCTTACCATATCGAAAATATGCATGAACATGCAAATTATTCTATTATTAATAGGCAATTAAGAATAAAGTATTCAGATGTTGGGGTGTTATTGAAGCGTATAGCGGGAGCCAAGGTGCTAACAAGGTGCTAACCCGTCATTATATAAGCAAAAGCATAAGCATGAGCATAAACATGAGCGCAGCAGTCTTGACGACTAAACCGCATTTGCTTAACGCTTGTTCACCTCTTGCTAGTACTGCCAACATCAGCATATATCACGCAAAGGACTTAGTATGGCTGCATTTTCGAAAATAAAAGCGTTGTTGCCCTCGCTCTCACAAAGTGAAGAAAAGCTAGCCAATTACCTTTTAACATCGCCTGGTGCCTTAAGAGATTTATCGTCGCAAAAACTGGCAACAACGGTGGGCGTTAGCCAAAGTACGGTGGTAAAGTTCGCGCAAAAGCTTAAATACAAAGGGTATCCTGCGCTTAAGCTCGCCATACTCGAAGATATTAAAAACCTGCAAACTGATCATCAAAAGTTGCACGGCAGCATTTCAGTCGACGACGACTATGAAATTATGTCGTCTAAGTTACTGCAAAGTAAAATTGCTGTGCTCAACCAAACCAAAAACCTCAATGACCGCTATGCGCTTTTAGACGCAGTAAACTTATTAGAAAAAGCCAACCGAGTGCTGATCACCGGACTAGGCGGTTCTGCTTTGGTCGGAAAAGATTTTTCGTTTAAATTACAAAAGCTGGGTATAACCGCAATCTCAGAAATCGACGGTCATGCACAACTAGCCATTGCCTCTACTTTGGGCAAGCAAGACTTGGTATTTGCCTTAAGTGAATCGGGGGCAACGCGCGAGGTCGTCAATGTAGTCAATGAGGCAAGAGCGAACGATACGCCAGTGATATCGGTCACAAAATTTGGTGATACGCCGGTGTCTATTCATGCCAAAGTGCGGCTTTACTCAGTGGCAGAAGAGGCCGCTACTCGAATATCTTCTATTTTGGCGCGCACCGCTCAAGAACTGGTGATTGATATGCTGTTTATTTCTCTCATGCAAAAATCATCTAGCAGACGCTCGTTGTTAGAAAAGTCTCGCGATGTGGTCTCGCAGTTCAGAAATCATTAGGGTAGAGCAGGTAAGGCTGTCGCATCTGTTTGTACGCGGCAAGACCGGCCTGCCAGCGTTCTCTAATTTCATCTTCGCTTTTCCCATCTTGAATATCTTTGCGCAATTGGTCACTGCCCGCTAATTTATCCATAAAGCTCGGTGAGGTAAAAAAGACTTCTCCTTGCTCATTAAAACGACGATGCGCTTGCAGCAGAGGCTGTAAATTTAAGCCCTCAATCTTACTGTCGCGCAAATCAATCGCAAATAAATTCAGTCCTTCTAACTTTGGATTAGGCGCAGCGTACGGTCGGCTCTCAGGGGTGAAGCGATGCTCGCCTAACGCGACAATATTGTGTCCTATTTGTTGAAACGGTAAATCGGTTCCCCGGCCCACACTTACTGCACTCGCTTCAAAAAAGCACAACGACGGATATAAGGCTATGGCCTTGGCGTTTGGCAAATTTGGAGAAGGGGCAACCGGCAATATATAAGGCATACTTTTAGCATAGCCCTGCATGCTGATAACGTGTAAGTCGAGCGTTTCTGCTTGTTCAATCCACTGCTCGCCTACAATCATAAGCGCAAGCTCGCCAACGCTTAAACCATGCAAAACGGGTATAGGGTGCATCCCTACAAACGACTGAAATTGTGGTTCAAGTATTGGTCCGTCTACAAAACGGCCATTTGGATTGGGTCGGTCGAGCACAATAAATGAAACATTATGCTTAGCAGCCGCCTGCATCATGTAATGCATGGAGCTAATGTAGGTATAAAAGCGTGTGCCCACATCTTGGATATCAAACACAATGACATCGAGAGCTTGCATAATGTTGCTAGGAGGCGTTTTGTTATCACCATAAATAGACTGAATGGGCACCCCTGTAGCCGCATCGGTGGAGTTTTCAACATGCTCGCCAGCACCAATATTGCCGCGCACGCCGTGTTCAGGAGCAAAAAGTACTTTCACATCTATGCCATTAGCAATTAATACGTCGAGCAGATGAGCCTGGCCTACTCGAGAGGTTTGGTTAACTACCAGCCCAACGCGTTTATTGGCCAGCAAAGGCAGATAAACACTTACCCGCTCGGCCCCTAACACCAGTGCTTGATTAGGATATTGGCTGAGTGTTTTGCTAGCTTGGGCACACGCTGGCAGCAGCGCAATAAGCAACAAACACAACAAAGCATGACACTTACGAAGCACGCGCATATTGATATGTGCCATCACGGCGAGTGTGCTCCTAGTGCGCGGCGTAAAAAGCCCTGACTGTCATCCAGTAGCTTTTCTGCTTGCTGCGCGCTGGTGTTGCTTAAAATCATTAGTATCGCTAGCTTTGCACGATGCCCCGCTTGAACCAGGGCCTGTTCAGCGATTGCCGACGAACACTGCGTTGCCTGCATGACTATGCGTATGGCCCGAGCCTCAAGCTTTTTATTACTCGCGTTCACATCTACCATTAAGTTTTCGTATACCTTTCCCATCTTAACCATGGCGGCAGTGCTGAGCATATTAAGCACTAGCTTTTGCGCGGTGCCTGACTTCATGCGTGTTGAACCGGTTAAGCATTCTGGCCCTACCGTCACGCAAATTCCGGTTTTGGCGGTGCTCAAAAGAGGTGAGGTAGGATTACATACGAGGCAGATACTTTCGCACCCTAGGTCATTAGCGTAGTTCAGTGCGCCAATCACATAGGGCGTGCGCCCCGACGCTGCAATGCCCACAACAGTGTCTTTTGCACTCAAGTCTATAGACTTTAAATCGTCAACGCCGGCTTGTGCGTTGTCTTCAGCGCCCTCAACAGCGTGCATTAGCGCGCGTTCACCGCCTGCGATAATCCCTACTACCAGATTATCTGACACACTAAACGTAGGGCGGCATTCAACTGCATCGAGCACACCTAAGCGGCCACTGGTACCCGCACCAATGTAAATTAGTCGACCGCCCTGCTTAAGGCTATTTACAATGTGCTCTACAGCTTGGGCGATATCGGGCAACACATCTTGGACGGCTTGTGCGACCTTTCTGTCTTCTTGATTCATTACCCCGAGCAATTCGCTAGTCGATAGCGTATCGAGATTCATGGTGTCAGGGTTTCTCCCCTCTGATACGAGTGTGTCAAGCTGTTGAATAAGCTCTGAAGAAGAGGTTTGCATATTATTGAGTTCCTTGTTCTGTTTGCGCTGCAGTATTGCTAGCTG
Source organism: Glaciecola siphonariae (assembly GCF_042652645.1). Lineage (NCBI taxonomy): Bacteria > Pseudomonadati > Pseudomonadota > Gammaproteobacteria > Alteromonadales > Alteromonadaceae > Glaciecola > Glaciecola siphonariae. The sequence goes on along the minus strand of NZ_JBHSGU010000005.1, from coordinate 32,627 downwards.
CTGTTTGCACAGTGCTACGTCCGCTTAAACAAACGAGTAAAGAAATGCCCGTACCTATCATTAACTGCCATGTAAAGCCTAGGTCAAATTGCATATGCTCGGGCAAATAAAGGGTTTGGATGTATGGCTGCATTAATACGGGCGTTAAAAATCCTACCAAAAGCGCCATTGATATAGACACAGGAGAACCTCGCTGAGTAAACAGCGCGGTGAAATAAATACCCAGCAGGCCGGAGTAAGAAAACACCATCACGCTTAAAGCAAAGGCCAGCAATGGCGTGTCGGTATACTGTTGCCAGTAATAACACAGCGCAGCCATGCCTGACAGTGCGAGAGCCACTATGCCCATACAAATTCGCCCAGCGGTCACTAGTTTTTGCTCTGACAGGTCTTTGTTTTTATGAATAAGCCCACGATAAATGTCTTGAATGGCCACCGACGACATAGAGTTAAGCCCCGAATTGAGGGTGGAGAGTGCTGCGGCCACGATGCCAATGGTGATGATAGCCTTGATGCCATTAGGCAAATCGTTTAGTACGTAGTACATAAAAATAGTGACTGTTTGCCCTTCAAATTCGGGCACAACGGTGTTGCCTGAACCCTGCGCCATAATATCTGGGCGCTGATAGTAGATAAATAGCAGCAGGCCAATGCATACAAAGATTAATACAACCGGGATACCCATAACAATCGACGAGACCAAGGCTTTGGTTGCGCTTTTTGAATCTTTACAGGTAAGCATGCGTTGCGTTACGTCTTGGTCGAGACCAAATGCTGCAATGTTTAGCAGCACAAAGCCGGTAATGATTGACCAAAAACCAAATACGCCTGCGCTTGAAAAGTCCAAAGAAAAGTCAATAAACGTGAGTTTAGACGCCTCACCAGGAGCGGGGGTTTGCAGGGCACTCACGATACTCGAAAAATCTACCGGGATACTGGCGTAGAGGTAAAACAATACTAATAGCGCTGCGCTTATGTATACCAAACACTGGATAACGTCTGAATAAATAACGCTGCGAATACCACCGTACATGGTGTAAGCAAAGCCAATGACAGCAATAATAAGAATTGAAAACACCACGCTGCTGGCTTGTATGTCTCCAAATAAAATCATCGCTACCGCGATAGCCGCCATGTAAAGGCGTGCACCGCTGGCAAATAATCTGCCGCTAAGGTAAATGAGTCCGGCTTGGTATTTCGCATTTTTACCAAAGCGCTGCTCGAGCAATTCATACACGGTATATACTTTTAAGGCATAAAACCGCGGCAGTAAAAACATCGCCACAAACAGCGCCGCCAAAAAGCCTGCTATGTTGGTAGCTAAATAAGACAAATCGCCTCGATAGCCCTGATCAGGACCGCCTAAAAAGGTAGCGGCAGATTGCGAAGTGGCTAGTACCGAGATACCAACCACCCAAATGGGCATGGTATTGCCCCCTAAAAAATAGTCTTGAGTGTTTTGTGCTTTGCGATTAAACATATAACCGCTTACCAGCAATATGAGCCCGTAGCCGGCAAATAACGACCAGTCGAGAAGTGAGAACTGGTCAATCATTGACTGCCACCACCTTTTATTTTCTTGCGTGATAATAAATCCATGAGTATATGTCCTTAGCTGCTACCAGCTTATTTTGTTGTGTATCTTCTAGGAACGCGCGCCGATATGCGCGTCATTAATTCATAGCCAATGGTGCCCACAAAACGTGCAATTTCATTAATGGGTAATTGTTTACCCCATAGCTCCACCTCGTCATAGAGAGCAACATCGTCGAGCTCGCTAACGTCAAAAGTGAGCATGTCCATTGATACACGCCCCACTAATTTAATGCGCTGCCCTCGGCATATTGCAGGTGTACCGTTTGGTGCATGCCGCGGGTAACCGTCTGCATAGCCAATTGCCACAGTGGCTATAGTGCTAGGCTTGCTCGCCGTCCATGTGCCTCCATAGCCAACGGTATCGCCTTTGGGGATGGTGCGCAGACCTATAATTTTTGCAGTAAGGGTCATGACAGCCTTGAGTCCAATACTGTCGTTCACGCCAAAGGTACTGTGCGATGTGTCAAAAGGCGAGCTGCCATAAAGCGCAATTCCAATCCGATTGATATCTTGTTGGGCGCTAGCATGTGCAAGGGCCCCGGCAGAGTTTGCAACAGACAGGCGCATGCCTGCGTTTTTCACACCTTGTAAAAAGCGAGAAATTTGCTGGTCGGTGTGAGTTCGGTCTTGTTCGTCGGCGCAGGCTAAATGGGTCGCAATCACCGTAGAGGAGTTTGTTAAATGGCGATGGTTATGTAGCACCGTATCAAAATCATCAATATCAAATCCTAAGCGATGCATGCCGGTATCAAATTTAAGCCAAAGGCGAGCGCCCAGATTGTCGATAGCATTCTGCTTTGAAGCCTGATGCTGCTCGAGCCATTCAAGCTGATGCTTATTGTGAATCATCCAATGAAGGTTGTAAGCATCAGTGGCGCTAAGTTCTGACGCTTGATGAGGCCCTTGCAGGACTAAAATGGGAAGGTTAATGCCTGCCTCACGAAGCGGTATAGCCTCGTCGAGCATGGCAACTGCCAACATGTTTACCTCAGGCGCTATGTGTTTAGCGATTTCTACCGCGCCGTTACCGTAAGCATCTGCTTTAACTACCGCAAGTGAATCGCTATGGGGCGCTGCGCCTTTGAGCAAGCGCAAATTTTGCATAAGTGCAGATAAATCAATTGAGGCATAGCTTTGGCGCATCAGTTGCTTGTTTCCTGTGCTAGTTTACTCGATGATGATAAAGGCCACCGCGTAAGTCCAGTGCAATTGCCTTGAATATTAATGCCCAAGCCCGCGCTTTGATTAAGTGTAATGACAGCATCGTCAAACACCGTTGTTTGGCTCATGCTGCTTTGCGCTATTGGGTCATACTGGCCGAGAGTGGGCCCGTCTAAGTCTACAAATTTTATTGTATCTGAAAATGCAAAGCCCAAGTGAGCGGCTGCCGCAACGCCAATACTCCCCTCTAACATACAGCCAATCATACAGGGCACTTGGTGGTTTTTGCAGTAACGCGCAATTTCAATGGCCGGCAACAGACCACCCGCTTTCATTAATTTTATGTTGATAATGTCTACGGCGTTCGCCTTAATCAAGCTTTTAACCTGAGCTAAATCGAATGCACTCTCGTCTGCCATAACGGGTGTTTTAATCGATTGTTTTATTTTGATGAGGCCTTGCGTGTCGTTTGCTTTTACGGGTTGTTCAACGAGTTCAAAGTGGATATTGTTTGCTTCAAGTTCGCCCATAATATCGATAGTGGTTTGACAATCCCATCCTTGGTTTACATCTAGACGCAGTGTAATTGCTCTGGCGCAATCATTAAGGTGTAAATTAGCCTCAGCGTTTGTGCGCGCTTCGGCATTGAGACTTTCAACATATTCGTAAATGGCGCGCAGGCGTTTAACATCTTCGGCAGGCTGACTGCCAATTTTGATTTTTAAACACCGATAGCCGCGGGCAATTGCTTTAGCAATGTCTTCGCACATTTGCTCGGTATCGTTTACGCTAATGGTGTAGTCGGTTTCCAAAACAGGATAAGTTGAGCTTGCCAAGTGGTCACTAGCTGCGTTTTGGGCGCTTTTGCCTTGCTTGTTTTGCTTATATTGGTCAACACCCGTGCCAAAAAATGCTTCATCAGCGAGTATTTTGTAAAGCGGTGCATCGCAATATTTGGCATAGAGGTCAAAAAGGGCAATATCTACGGCCGCTTTTGCATTGCTTCCGGCATCTTTAGCCTGATGAACCTGCCGAAGAAGTGAGCTTATGTAGGTAATGGATTGGTTTAACAATAAGGGCGACAGCACCTCGTTGATGGCCTTCGCAATACTCTCATGGTCATCGCCAGTTATTTGCGGCGTCGATGGCGCAGAGCCATAGCCAAGCTGGCCGTCTTCACTTGTAAGCACCACAACAATATCGTGAATATGACTGACCTCACGAACCGCTGTTTTAAACGGTGTATGCAAAGGGACTTTGAGCGAAAAAAGCTCTATCGACTTGATCAGCATATCAAACGTGCACCTTAATCATGAAAATACTGACTCAAACTTTTTTGCAATAGTGTCTGCATCTTCATACCTGCCAATGCAAGGTGTTCTTCTTTTGCCTCAGGCACCGCTACTTGTGCGGCAACGGTAAATTCTCTTCCGCCTTGAAAATGCGGCAAACAAACATGAGCAAGCACAACGTTTTCGGTAGTAGAGCGCGTTTCAGACGGGCCCCAGCCTATCTTTTGAAATATCCGCCATTCACCTTTTGTGAGCTCATCTAACATTGCTTTTGGGTCGGCAACATCTTTACCGGCAATGGCGTTTACTATTGCCTGTTGAAGCATCAATGATATGCCCAAGGTCATGCCGGCAAATTGCTCATTACCGAGAGAATTGCCGCTGCCATAAAACAGCGTTTCGATGTCTTCGAGGCGCAAATTTGGGTGCGCTGTTGCTGGGTCTCGCGTATGGGCCGCCAAGCGTTTAAGCCATTCGGCTTGTGCTAATGTTGTCATTGGTTTGTTGCCGGTTAAACCGCAGGCATCACAGCGATAAGGGAGATATGCTGGGTCGTCAGCCGCATTAAGAAAAGGCGAGATCACTGCCTGAAGCGGCGCTTGCTCAGAGTCATTAGTACCATCAAGCATCTGCCAAGTATAAGTGCTCGGAACAAATGCATCAGGGCCATATGCGCCTTTAAAGTAAATGTTCTCAGCAGATAGTTTTAACCAGTCGTCGTAAAACAGACCGCTTAGGTACTTGCGGCCTGCGATATTGGCAAAAAACGTTGCAAGCGCATTAGATTCTCCGCTCGCCGTACCAAAGTTATCATAGCTGTTAATACCGGTGATCATATCAGCAACGTAGGTGTCGCCAACTTTTGCTTGTGCGCCTAATCCTTGCTTACGAAGCTGTGCAATGGCGCCGGTAAAGGCGAAGATTTTTGATGAGCTCCACGGCTCGTATACTTGTTTGTGCGTATTATCATTGCTTAAATATCGATAAGCTAAGTTATTGTTTGCGTTTGCAAAATCAATTAGCAAAATACGTCCATCGGCCTTACTTGCATGAAAGTAGTCACCTTGGTGGGCAATGCGCTCTTCCCAGCCATAGTTGGCATAATCGGCTTTTTCTGAGCTCACGTATGTGTGCTTACTTTCTTGGGCATTAACAAGCATATCGCAACCTAGCGCGCGTGAGTTTTTATTAGCGGGCAAAAAAGGGGCTGCATTCATCACCGTTTCATAAAACTCCACCTTTTGTGCGTTTTCAACCGTCGTATCACGAGTAATTGCCTCTGTTGGCGCTGCATGTTCAGCGCTTTGCTCAGCCTCATTAATATTTGGTTTAGTGCATGCGCTGATGCTTACGAGAAATGAACTCACCACCGCTATTGCGAGCCACTTGTAAGCGTACCAAGAGAGTGCACTTAGGCCTCGTAGAGCACTTAAGTTATGCTGTCGTGTGTGTAAACGCAAGTCATCATTTATTTGCATTATTCAAATTTACTCAACGTTTTTGGAATAATTTATTAATGCTTTTTTATGCGTCAATGTCAATGGAAGATTAAAGGCGGCTGCATATATTTGATGATTGATGACTTTTATTCTTGTCTTGCCTATGATGACAAGCAATAACAAAGCGATTGTTCAATCTACTTTAGTTTGAATGAAGGGCTTTATATAATTGACACAAAGCTAGTTACCACAAAGCTAGTCACCACAAAGCTAGTTACCACAAAGCTAGTCACCACAAAATAGGGCAGTAAACATGCTGAGTCATTGGCACGACATTTTATTACTAGAGCAGCAGCTTAGCGAAGACGAGAGAATGATAGCGCAAAGCGCAAGAGACTTTGCGCAGAGCGAATTAATGCCTGGCATTATTAAAGCCAATCGTGAAGAGCATTTTGATATCAGCATTATGCAAAAAATGGGAAGTGCTGGCTTACTCGGCGCTACATTGCATGACTATGGCTGCGCAGGTGTTAACTATGTCTCCTACGGTTTAATCGCGCGCGAGATTGAGCGCGTCGACAGCGGCTATCGAAGCGCAATGAGCGTGCAGTCTTCTTTAGTCATGCATCCTATACAGCAGTTTGGCTCAGACGAGCAAAAGCAAAAGTATTTGCCGAAATTGGCAAGTGGTCAATCAATCGGCTGTTTTGGCCTGACCGAACCTGATGCAGGGTCAGACCCAGCCGCAATGAAATCGATAGCGACTGAATATGAGGGTGGGTATCGGATTAACGGCAGTAAAATGTGGATCACCAATTCGCCAATAGCCGATGTTTTTGTGGTGTGGGTGAAGCTAGCGTCAGACAGCAGTATTCGAGGGTTCATTTTAGAACGCGGCATGCAGGGTTTAAGCACGCCAAAAATTGCCGGGAAACAATCTTTAAAAGCCTCTATTACCGGTGAAATAGTCATGCAGGATGTAGTGGTCCCAAAATCTGCAATGCTGCCCAAGGTAAAAGCCTTAAAAGGGCCTTTTAGTTGCTTAAATATGGCGCGCTACGGTATTTGTTGGGGAGTGTTAGGTGCTGCTGAATTTTGCTGGCATGCGGCGCGCCAATACGGACTCGACCGTCATCAGTTTAATCGACCTTTAGCGCAAACCCAGCTGTATCAAGCCAAGTTGGCCGACATGCAAACAGAAATCAGTTTAGGTCTGCAAGGAGCATTGCAATTAGGCCGTTTAATCGATGCAAATAAAATGGACCCAGCTATGATTTCAATGATGAAACGCAATAATTGCTCAAAAGCATTAGACATCGCCAGAAAGTCACGCGATATGCATGGCGGTAACGGCATAAGTGATGAATTTCACGTTATTCGGCATATGATTAACTTAGAAACAGTAAACACTTATGAAGGGACGTACGATATACATGGCTTAATTCTTGGCCGCGCACAAACTGGCCTGCAAGCATTTTTTTAAAGTAGAAAAAAGAGACCAAGTCAATTATGAGGGCACATTCATTAACATGGTCTCAGTGGTTAAGCAAACCTGCACACAAGGGGTTTGCCTACTACTAGCACACAACTTTTCAACATTTCGAGTCTAGCTTAAGACGGCGGAAACGCCATTAACACATTTTGAAGATTCGCCTTATACTGATCTGGGTCAAAGCTTAAGGGTAATTCGCTTAGTTTCTCGCCTCCTTGGTTTAACAGCAAAACCCTTGGGAAACCCGCTATGTCGAATTTTTTGGCAAAATCTTTACCCTCATCGGAGTCGTGATCCACCAGCACAAAAATAAAGTTTGAGGCAATGGTGCTGTAGACCCTTTCGTCGGCAAATACTTGCTTGTCGAGCTTTCTGCAGCTCGGGCACCAAATAGCAGAATAATTGGCAAGAATAAGCTTATTGTCTTTTTTCGCTTGTTTTAAGCCGTCTTCGAGCGACAAAATCTCAAAACCAACATCCTGTTTAGCTTGCGCACCTAAGTAGCTTTGCAACGCGCGATTTCCAAAATAGGCAATGGTAAAAACCAGCAAGATGCCTAACGCTTTTGTAATAAATTTGTTCATGCCAAGAAAGCCTAGTTCATAGTTAACGCCTAATGGATACCAAGACCTGAGCGAGAGTGATTTTCTTTCAAGCGGTGCTTTTTAATATTCGCTTGCAATCAATATTAGCTTTGAGCTCAAAGCAATGATTTGCAAAAATTACGGAAACTTCTACCAACGCTTCACGATATCTTCGTACATGGTTTCGTCGAGTATGCTTTTTGCGTTTACAGACGGAAGATAAATCTCGTCGTACTGCTGGGTGGTTTTCAGTCTTTCGATGCCTTCGTTCAGCTTAGTAATAACGCTTTGCGCATCGGCAAAGGCAGTGCGCATTCCTAAGCTTATATCTACGCTGAACAAGGGCTCGCTTGAAATATAAAGTGGCTCTTGCCCCACGGCGATGAGCATTTTGTTCATTTCGTCGAGCATTATTTTGTCGGCCACAATGTAGTTCACTCGCTGTTCGGCCAGTTGTTGAACATTATTGAAAAAATCTTGGGTGCGGGCCCAGTTAACTGACCTTTCGCTGCGCACTTGGTCGGTGTTTGCAAAACGTGTTTCTAAACCCACGCGTTTGCGATTGAGCTGGTCGAGACGATTCATGTTGGCAGCATCGGCACTAGTAGATGCTACGTGCAGCGCGATATTTGCAAACGGCTTTGAATAAACATAGTTGAGTTTCGGATTATCTAGTGAGTAGTGGTCAATGTAACCGTCGAAGCGACCGTTTCTGAGGCCGCTTCCGGACCAAGCTTGTGTGGTGGCCGTTAGGGTGACATTCTCGTTTGCAAGCGCCGCTTCAATCAAATCTGTTAAGCGCGAGGGTTGCCCTCTATCGTTAATCAAGGTCTCGACTTTGTTGCCCACTAATCTAACTTCTTGAGCATGTGGTTGCGCGATCACTGCACCAAGCAACATAAACGCACACACCAACGGATGATACCAACGATTAACCATTTCCTACCTCAAAGTTTTACATCTAGGAGTAAAACGTGCCACAGTAGATAATGGATTATAAATTTCGCGCTTATTCGCCAAACGCGCCAGCAGCACCAGGATAAACTACCGGGCTTTCGAAACCGTCGTTACTCACGCTCGCTACGCCAAAAAAGTAATTGTCGATTACAATGTTTTCCAGCGTAAACTCACTGACCTTTCCAACATAGCGGCTAAACTGCCACTGCGGCGCATCTGTGTAACGCCAGTAGATTTTATAGCCTTTAAGCTGAGGGTTTTCTTCAGGGTCAAGCTCGCTCCATTTGAGCGTGGTTGAAGGCTGAACCGCGCCACTTATCTCTACCTTGGTGGGTGGTTTTGGCGCCCATGCCATGCTGGCAAGAGACACGGCATTTAACGCGGTAAGCTTTGCGGCGTAGTCGAAGTCTACGCCGTCAATGGTGTCACCATAAACAATGCCGCCTTCGGTGCGCAGGTCCTGATGTTGACGATTATAATTTTCATTTGTTTCCATGATTCTTACGCCAGGATAACCTAAGTCGTTAAATGGACGGTGGTGACCTCCACGCCCAAAGCGATCAAGGCGGTAAACTACCATGGTATCGAGATTGTCTATGTAGCGGTCGGCCATCATGTCGATGTAGCGCGCAAGATTTCGACTGGGCGAATCAACCTCACCACCGGTAAAGCGACGTCGCCTCGCCTCATCATCGGTTTCTATATGACGCGTGCCTTCGGCAAATATACGCGCAGAGGTGTTGTCAATTACGCCGTTAACACCTTCAATATTGCCAATCATATCGTTGTTAAGCACAGCTTTAAGCTGCCAATTATTTGCCTTTGCGTAATCGGCTAAGATACGCCCACCAAATAAACCCTGCTCTTCACCCGCCAGAGCGGCATATACAATACTGCCGTTAAACTTATATTTTGAAAGAACCCGAGCAGCTTCAAGCGTGCCAGCAACACCGGAGGCATTGTCGTTTGCACCGGGTGAATCGTCGGTAAAATTCATTACATCGCTCACTCGTGAGTCGATGTCGCCGCTCATTAGAACGTAGCGATTAGGATCACTTGTACCTTTTTGTATCGCAATGACGGAAACTACCTCTACCGGGTCAGGTATTCGGCGTTCACCAGAGATGACTTCAGACTGATAAAACACCTCTAAGCAGCCACCGCAATCAGCAGAAATTTTGTCAAATTCAGCTTTAATCCAGCGGCGCGCTGCGCCAATGCCGCGTGTTTCAGACTCCGTCTCGCTCAGCGTATGGCGAGTGCCAAAACTTACTAAAGTGCTTATGTCTTGCTCAATATTGCTGGCAGATATTGCATCAGCAATATCGTGTAATACTTGTTGATCGTTGTACTTCACTTGTGTGTTAGGTGCGCCGCTTTGCGCAAAAGCGCTAGTACTGAGCAAGATGCCTGCGCTTAGGCACATAAATACGCTTACAAGGGGCAATAAAAATTTAAATCTGCGGTCTTCGGTATTGGTCATGATTTGTCCGTTCTGCGTTGGTTCATGCTAGTAATTTTTGTTCGTTATTTACGTTTTAGAAACTCGCCTTTAAGCGATTCACCTTTAAGTGATTTCCTTCAAGCGCCTCACCTCTTAAATAAAGGCAAAGGCATCGCCAATTAAGTTTTCTGCTTTTAAACCCAATGGAAGCAAATCGGCCTTAACAGCTTTTGCCATGTCAAAGCGGCCGGCTACATACACTTCTATCGCGCTAAAATTGGTAAAATCTTGCATGACGACTTGATGCACAAAGCCCACTTTGCCGGTCCAGTCACTGTCAGGTAATTCTACTACCGGGATAAACTTAAAATGCGCGTGCTTATTACTTAGGGCTTGTAATTCGGCCGCTTCGTATAAATCGGCAAATGATTTTGCCCCCCAGTACAAGGTCACTTTGCGTTCGGGTTGCGTCTCTAAAATATTAAACAATACTGATTTAGTGTAAGAGTAACCGGTGCCTCCGGCAATCAACACGGCCTCTAACTGTGTATTTTTAACATGTGCATTGCCTAAACCTACCTCGAGCATTAACCACTGCTGTTGTTCAAGGCGCTGCAGAACCTCATAAGCGTAGGGGTTGTCGGGGGTGGCACCTATATGCAGTTCAATCAAGTCGCTGGTAGCAGGAGTATTGGCGATTGAAAAAGGCCGTTTATCTTCGTCTGCCATGACTACTTGTAAATACTGGCCTGCTTTAAAGTTGATGGGTTCTTCAGGTTTCAAAACAATTTTAAAAACATGAGGGGTAAGTGATTCTTTACTAAGCAAGTTTGCTTTTGTGAGTGTCATGGTGTTCCTGTGAATTGTCTTTATGGCACTGCTGTGCTTTTTATTTGTAGACCTAACTTGTGTAGACCTAATTTGTGCAGACCTGGTCTGTATTGTCAATTCCTGCAAGGGCCTAAGCTATGTCAACCTAAGCTATCTTGACCTAAGCTATGTTGACCTAGGCCATGTTAATCTAGGCTATGTCAACGAGGCGCAAACGCAGGACGCGGCCTATTTCAATAGGCCTAATTCGTCCCAAATTTTATCCACTTTCTGCTTTACCGCTTCGTCCATCACAATAGGGGTTCCCCATTCTCTGTCGGTTTCACCCGGTAATTTGTTTGTGGCATCCATACCCATTTTAGAGCCGAGGCCCGACACCGGTGAAGCAAAATCTAAATAGTCTATTGGCGTATTTTCAATTAATGTGGTGTCGCGAGCAGGGTCCATCCGCGTGGTAATCGCCCATATAACGTCATTCCAATCTCTAGCGTTAACGTCGTCATCGCATACTATCACGAATTTAGTGTACATGAACTGGCGTAAAAACGACCAAACGCCCATCATTACTCGTTTAGCATGTCCGGGATACTGCTTCTTCATGGTGACAACGGCCATACGATACGAGCAGCCCTCGGGTGGTAAATAAAAGTCAACAATTTCAGGAAACTGCTTTTGTAAAATGGGCACGAACACTTCATTAAGCGCAACGCCCAAAATAGCAGGTTCATCCGGCGGCCGTCCGGTATAAGTGCTGTGATAAATCGGCTTATCCCGATGGGTAATATGGGTGATAGTGAATACCGGAAAGGAATCAACTTCGTTGTAGTATCCGGTGTGGTCTCCATAAGGTCCCTCATCGGCCACTTCATCTTGTGCGATATAACCTTCGAGCACGATCTCGGCGCTCGCGGGCACCTGTAGATCGTTAGATACGCACTGCACAACTTCGGTTTTATCGCCGCGCAGTAAACCAGCAAAGGCATATTCAGACAGTGTGTCTGGAACAGGCGTGACGGCCCCTAAAATCGTCGCGGGGTCTGCACCAAGAGCAACTGACACTGGATATGGTTCACCCGGATGAGTTTGACACCATTCTTTAAAATCAAGCGCGCCGCCCCTGTGCGACAGCCATCGCATTATTATCTTGTTTTTAGCAATTACCTGCTGGCGATAAATGCCTAGGTTTTGACGTTTTTTATGCGGACCGCGCGTAACGGTCAAACCCCAAGTTACCAAAGGTGCAGCGTCGCCGGGCCAGCATCGCTGAATGGGGAATTTATATATATCAACGTCGTCACCGCTGATCACGTTTTGTTGGCATGGCGCCTTTCGAACGACTTTTGCCGGCATATTGAGCACTTGTTTAAACACGGGGATTTTACTGACTAAATCTTTTAAGCCCTTGGGCGGCTCTGGCTCTTTTAAAAAGGCAAGGAGTTTTCCGACTTCACGTAAGGCTTCCACAGATTCTTGTCCCATACCCAATGCAACCCGTTCCGGCGTGCCAAACAAGTTTGCTAACACTGGAATTTTGCTGCCTTTTGGGTTTTCAAACAATATAGCAGGACCACCTGCACGTAGCGTTCTATCAGCGATTTCGGTCATTTCCAAATCAGTGTCGATTTCCATAGAAATGCGTTTTAACTGGCCTTTTTTTTCGAGTTGGTCGATAAAGTCGCGCAGGTCTTTATATTTCATTGGCTAAATTTCATTCTCGTGTTGGCAAAGTGATTGATGTTGGTCATAAACGTGCATCAGACCGATGTATAAATACTACAGCAAATTTGCACTTCGCGATTACATGAGACCAAATTCTTTTAGCCTTAATGAAATCTTAGTCATGCCGATATATCCATATAGTTATGCTAACAAAGAGGCAAGCGACGTGAGACAGTGTCAATTTCTGGCGCCCTTAGTAATCATACTGGCGCTTTTACTATCGCCCAAAACGCTGGCGCAGCAGCTTGAAGCGGTTCAGCTATATTCGCAAGACGAGTTGATAAAACTTATTAATCAAAATGCACATCTCCAGCGTGTGGTCGATGACCGCTGCCAGTTGGTGCAAGACATAGAAGCGCGTGCCGATATCATGCGGGTGCCTGCTTATCAATTTTTATGGGGCGACATGCTTGCATGGGGTGTTTGTGTTGAACAAAATCCAGTCCAAGGTGTGCACTTCATGCGAGAAGCCGCAGGACAAGGCTTGCCTGCCGCCTTCGAGCAACTCGGACGCTATTATGCAAGCGGTAAGTTAGTACAAGAAGACAAAAAACGCGCGGTAATTTATCTACGAGAAGCATCTGCATTGGGTAATTTAAAAGCGCAAATACAGCTTGCTGAGTTATTTATTGATGGTTACGGCAGCCCCTATGATTTTGAAGACCTATACCACTGGTTGTATAACGCGGTAACAAGTGACAGCGATACCCACCAGAAAATCGCAATTTATATGCGTGAACTCGAATACCTAATGCACCCAAAGGCAATAAGAAGTGCTCGCCGTCCGCTCGCTGGCTAAGTCTCACTGCCTGAGTATAGCGCTTAGGCAGGACCGAGAAGATGCCACAGCGTTGGCGTGTGTAAAACAAAACATACGCGTGTAAACACAAACGATACAAAAACACCCGAATAATAGTTGCGCCCGCGCGCACAAGACTGTCATATTGCTTAATTAACAAACAATTAAAATAATTCTTTTGGGATTTGCTAATGTTAATTTTGCGCTTAAATAAGTCAGGAATGCCGCAAACTTGGATATCACAAGAAGAAGCGGCAAAGTGCTATGTACAAGATAAAGTATTGTTCGAACTTGGTGAGAGTAAAGTTGTGCTGCGAGGCGGCTGGAATCGCTTAGGTGAGCAAAGCACCCTAGCAATTTCAACCATCATCGCTTGTGACGGCAAAATCACGCAAGACGCAGGAAAGATATCGCTCTGCAATCGTTATCTATTTCGTCGAGACAGCAATACTTGCCTATATTGCGGCGATACATTTAGCACAGTAAAGCTCACCCGAGACCATATCATTCCTCGTTCACGAGGCGGCAAAAACACGTGGACAAATTCAGCAACCGCCTGTAAGCGATGTAATCATGCAAAAGGCGCTCGCACGCCTGAAGAAGCAAACATGAAACTGCTTGCAGTGCCGTTTGTACCGAATATTTACGAACGTTTCTTTTTGATGAATCGCACTATACTGAGCGACCAAATGGCTTTTTTGAGCTCACACTTTTCACAAAAACGCGCTTGGATTAACTAAGCCGGCCACATGTGACAAAGATCAACAGACCCGAGCAGTGAAACAATTTATTTTCACGAATCGCTGGTGTTTATCTACATCAATAGAATAGAATTTCGTCTATTAGCTAAAACATAGTTTACGACCCATCGTAAGCGACTATATTGTGGAGATAAGCAAAGTAATGGCTGCATTTGGAACGGTATTTATGCCAGAAATGGCGCTCGCTAAATTCGAAAATGGCGCATGGAGCAAAGCAGAATTTGTTAGTGCGAGCTCTCTTCAAATGCACCCGGGAGCGCATGTTCTTCATTATTCAAGCACCTGCTTTGAAGGGCTTAAAGCATTTAAGCATGACGACGGCAGCATCAATATTTTCAGGATGGACCAAAATATTAAGCGCATGGCTCAAAGCAGTCGCTTACTTAATTTGCCAAAAGTAGACGGCAAACAGCTCGAATCCATGATTCTAGATGTAGTGAAAAAATATGCTGATGAGGTGCCAGCACCGCCTGGCTCCATGTATATTCGACCAACGCACATTGGCATTGAACCTTCTATCGGTAAGGCCGCAGCCCCCTCTGCAACGTCTTTGCTATATGTGTTGTTATCGCCGGTGGGTGATTATTTTGCAGGTGGTGCTAAACCGCTTCGATTATTGTTAGCCGACAACGGCATGCGCTGCGCACCGCATATGGGCATGATAAAAAGTGGTGGTAATTATGCGAGCGCGCTAGGACCTATTTTGGAGGCACGTGAAAGCGCCAATGCCGACCAGATACTGTTTTGTCCGGGTGGTGATGTACAAGAAACAGGAGCCGCTAACTTTGTATTAATTGACGGCAACGAGATTATTACTAAACAGTTAGACAGCACATTTTTGCATGGGGTAACCCGCTCTTCTATTTTAACCTTGGCAAGCGATTTGGGCATGACGGTAAGTGAGCGCGAAATTTCGGTCGATGAACTGCTTGAGCGAGCCGCTAAACCGGGCACTGAAGCCGCTTTGTCGGGAACTGCTGCTGTTCTTACCCCCGTTGGTACGCTCATCCATGAGGGTAAAGAACGGTTGGTAGGCAGTGGTGAAATGGGAGCAACAACCGCTAAGCTTCGCTCTGCGCTAAACAAAATTCAATGGGGGCAAGCTGAAGACACCCACGCTTGGCTTACCAAAGTTAATTAGCGCTCAAAGATATAAGGCCTATTTTACCTTACTAATGCTCACCTTCATTGCCGCGGGCTTGTTTACGCGGTAGAGCTGCGTATTTAGCTCGGCGGCCTTTGCTCGTAGCGCGGGCGCTTTGTGGGCATTCTCGATGTAGTTTTTCGCTTGATTTTTTAGGTAGTCGTACCACGGCTTACCCTTACTTTTTTCTACATGCATATCAAGGGTTTCCTTAATGGCTTGCGCGCTTGAACGGTCTCGTTCCGGGTAAGGGTCGAGCATACTAAATTCCACTTGTAAAATGTCTCGAAGCTGTCGTTCAGCATAAGCTCTTTGGTCATTAACTGCCTTTACCGCTAGGGCCTGTTTATACATTGGCGTGTTGGTGTAAGACGCAAGATTTACACCTTGCGCTAATGCTTTGTGATCAAGTGAATCAATATTAATATAATCAATAGTCAGTGAATACTCACCAACCTCCAAACCCCTAACTCTTAAATTTAACTGATTAAAATCTTGGGTAAAAGGCACCCAATTGAGAGCGTCTTGTTGCTCGCTACTGACTGGAAAGGGAAGACCATTTAAGCGGCAGCTGAATTCAATGGCGGTTGGGCTGATTTGTTCAATATTTTTATCATTACAGCCGCTCAGATTGTAAGACGATTGCGCCGCATTTATGGCTATATCTGCGATGTTTTGGCGAGTAAAATTCTCGTGTAAGATGCTGTAGAACATGACGAAGTGTCCAGCAGGACCCGGATGAATTCGGTCGCTACCTACTACGCTAAAATCTGGCTGCTCGTACTGATAGACCTCATTGATCATCTGCATGGGCACTTGAAAATCAATAATGCCAATATTTTCCTCACGTGCGTACTCGCTCAGGATTTGTCCGTAAACCGCCAACTCATCATTTACTCCCAGCATATTCTCGCGCGCAAGAACCGCAGTTTGGTCGTAAATAGAGGGTGTAAAAATGGTGATGTCCACCTCGTCATCTTGCAGTTGCTGAATTAAGGATTTCATATTCGCCAAATAGTCGGCTCTAGTATCACGGCGGCGCTCAATAAGAGCCTGTTTGGCATCCCCGGTAAGGGCATTATTGCGAGGTGAGTAGAGCTCTCTGTTTACATCGTTCATACCGAGCATAATCGTTGCATCGCTTGGTGAATGTATGGCGATATCTCTGCTGTAGCGAGCATTGGTCCCGCTCGCGGTATCGCCAGAAATCCCCGCATTAATAAAGCTCAGTTCAACATCTGTAAAACGCAGCGCATAAAACAGCGCAAGGTTCACATGATAGCTACCGCCGTGGGTGATTGAGTCCCCAATAAAAATCAGGCGATCGCCATCTGAAAGTGATAAAGGAAGGTTTGCATCGGCACTAGATTTGCGGTCATTTAATGTATCTTCAGAATCGTTTTTTACCTTGGCAAGGTCATCACTAAAGGCCACCGCAGAGTACTGCAAACACAGTAAAGCGAACAAAAAGTATGCCATCAATTTGGCTGCATAGCGCATTTTTTTATTAAGATTGGAGGTAAATGGCAAGGTCATTTCAAAGGTCCTTTTTTCCATATTTAATGCAAGTGGCTTTAGTGGCGCCTTGTATGCGGACTATTTGTAGGCACGTCAATAGTATTAGCGGTTACGTTGGTGACGTCAAAACATACCGCTATTTATTATCCAGAGCTATATTTTCCTTAAGCGCATGGTATTTAAAAACGCCAAGCGCATGTTTGAGCCTCTTTCGGCTCGATTAAGGCGAGACATTCTTTATCGCCACGGAACTGTTATACTATGCGCTCAAATAAAGCAAAAAACTGAAATTATTGAATGAGTAAAGACCCGCATTTTGCGCGTGAACAAGAAAAATATGAAAATCCTGTGGCCAGCCGCGAATACTTACTGAGTATTTTAAAGGCGCAGGGTGAGGCTTTGTCGTTTTTAGACATTTGCCAAATCGTTAAAGCAAAAGATGAAGATAGCCGAGTTGGTATCCAGCGCCGATTGCGAGCGATGGAGCGAGAGGGGCAAATTGCCTTCAACCGTGATAAAAAATACGAAGTACAAAAACAGGCCGAACTGATACGCGGAAGAGTGATTGGGCATAGAGACGGCTTTGGCTTTTTAAAGCACTCTCTTACCGAAAAAGACTTTTTTATCCCCATTCACCAGATGGCCACTGTGATGCATGGTGATATGGTTGAGGGTACGGTTGACGGCCAAGACCGCAGAGGCCGCACTGAATTTAGAGTCAACCGCGTTATCGAACCACGCGTAGACCCGATTGTAGGTCGATACTACACCGAAAACGGCCTAGGCATGGTAATACCCGACGATAACCGCATTTGTCATGAAATCATGATAGCTGACGAGCATAATATGGATGCCCGTCAGGGTAATGTTGTGGTGGTTGAGATAATACAGCGACCACGACGCCGCGTGAGCGCTATCGGTAAAATCACAGAAGTACTTGGTGAGCACATGGCGCCTGGTATGGAGATTGAGACAGCCCTGCGTAACTTTGATATACCGCATCAGTGGCCCTCTGGTGTTCTCAAATCGGTGGAAAGTCTCACTGAAGAAGTCCCTGAGGATGCTAAAAAGGGCCGAATCGACCTGCGTCAATTGCCGCTAGTTACGATAGACGGTGAAGACGCCCGAGACTTTGACGACGCCGTATACTGTGAACCATTACCGCAAGGTGGATGGCAGTTGTGGGTGGCGATAGCAGATGTTAGTTCTTACGTGCGTACCGGCACAGCACTTGATACCGAAGCCCAAAATCGTGGCAACTCAGTGTACTTTCCTGAGCAGGTTATTCCCATGTTGCCTGAAAAACTTTCCAACGGATTGTGTTCATTAAATCCCGAGGTAGACCGCTTGTGCATGGTTTGCGAAATGACAATTGATGCCCGCGGAAAGCTGCAGGATTATCAGTTTTATGAAGCGGTAATGCGCTCGCATGCGCGCTTTACTTATACAAAAGTCTGGCAAATTTTGCAGGGCGACGAAGACCTAATTGAGCGGTATCAAGAGCGCGTGCCAGAGCTGCATCATCTAAATGACTTATACGGCGCTCTAAAGCTTGCGCGCACAGGGCGTGGTGCCATTGAATTTGAAACTCAAGAAACGAAGTTTGTGTTTAATGCACAACGCAAGATTGAGCATATTGTGCCATTAGTAAGAAATGATGCTCACAAAATCATTGAAGAATGCATGATCATGGCAAATGTGTGTGCCGCGCAGTACATTGAGAAGAACAAAGCTGAAACCTTGTTCCGAGTACATGACAAGCCCGATGCAGACCGCCTGCTAAGTTTTAGAAATTACTTGCGTGAAATTGGTGTTGAGTTTACCGCCTCTGAAGAGCCGAGCCCGCATGATTTTACGCGCATAATCAGCAAAACCGCCAATCGCATAGACAAAGAGCTCATTCAAACTATGCTGCTTCGCTCCATGAAACAGGCGGTATATGACGGAGCAAACGTGGGTCATTTTGGTTTGGCGCTCGAGGCCTATGCGCATTTTACTTCACCTATACGTCGCTACCCCGACTTAATTGTGCATCGCGTAATTAAAGCGATACTTAACAAAAACAATAACGATAAGGCATGTAAAGGGGCTAAGTTTTATAGCGAAGATGAGATTACGCAGTTAGGCGAACAGTGTTCGACTACCGAGCGTCGTGCAGATGATGCTACTCGCGATGTAGCCGACTGGTTAAAATGCGAGTTTATGCAAGAGCATGTGGGTGATGTATTTGAGGGCGTAGTGGCCTCGGTTACAAACTTTGGTTTGTTTGTGCGGATCAGTGATTATCATATCGACGGACTGGTGCACATAACCTCTCTTGCCTCAGATTATTATCACTATGATGAGCTTAAGCAGTGCTTAGTAGGCGAAAATCACGGCATAAGTTATCGTCTCGGCGATCCCTTGAAAGTAAAAGTGGCTGCGGTCAATTTGGATGAGCGTAAAATAGATTTAATCATCGACGGCTTGCCAGCCATTTCACGGCAGTTAAAAACGAGCAAAAGAAAAGGTAAGGGCGCGAGTAAATCTACCAAGCCAGGCAAAGGCGGTAATAAATCAGGTAGCGGTGCCAAAGACAAGCCAATGAAGCCCGGCAAAGCGCAAACAAACGCAAGCAGCGGCAAAGATAGCTCGGGTAAAGGCTCCAAACCATCGAGCAAGCGTAAGTCTGGACCTGCATCTAAGCGCAATAAAAGTTCGCGCAATAAGCCCAAACGTTAGGAGATAACATTGGCTCAGCAAGAAATGATTTATGGTTTGCATGCAATTGCGTCGATACTCTCCAATGAGCCCGAGCGTATTCTCGATATCATGGTAGCTAAAGGGCGTGATGATGCGCGCATGAATGAGGTAGTCAAGCAGGCTCGCAAGCAGGGCGTCGCCGTTCAATTTGTGCAGCGTAAAACCTTAGATGACAAAACCAACGGTGAACAACATCAGGGCATTGTTGCAAGAGCAAAACCAACACGCGTGTTAAACGAAGCCGACTTAGACACTATTATTGAACGTAATCCAACGCCATTCTTACTTGTGCTAGACGGCGTAACAGACCCCCATAATTTAGGTGCCTGTTTGCGAAATGCAGATGCTGCTGGGGTACATGCGGTAATCGTACCTAAAGATAACTCTGCTTCAATCACGCCCGTTGTTCGTAAGGTGGCGGTAGGCGCAGCGGAAACCGTGCCCTTGATTCAGGTAACAAATTTAGCTCGCACCCTCAAACATATTCAACAAGAGGGTGTTTGGGTGGTGGGTACAGCCGGTGAAGCCGAGCAGGTCATTTACGATTGCAAACTAAACGGTGCCATCGCATTGGTTATGGGCGCAGAAGGTAAAGGCATGCGCAGACTAACTCGCGAAACCTGTGATGAGTTAGTCAAACTTCCTATGGCGGGCGAGGTCTCAAGCTTGAATGTGTCTGTTGCCAGCGGCATCTGTTTGTTTGAAATTGTAAGGCAGCGAAGTTAGTGACCAGGCAACGATAAATCCGCTTTCTAAGCTAATTGTGTAATCATACTTCACGATGCGCGAGTGCGTTTCATTTCATCACTAAGCGCAGTTCCTACTAGGTAAATAAACCAAAGTATAATCATCTAATCTATATTTCAGCCGATACCGGACTAAGTTGGGGTGCATGTGTACCTTGTTTTTCAAAAGCGAAAGATTCTTCTTTTAGCGCTTTTGTACTGTTGGTTTCTGAGAATGAGTATGGTTAGTATAAAATCGTTGAAGGTGTCGAACGCCATTCTCCTTATTTCAATCGGACCCACTGTGCTTGCATTGGCAGCAGTCCTCATGTTGGTGTTTGCCTCGCAGCAACAAGCTAAACAGGCCGAGTTTGCGCGAGATGTTGTGTCTCTCATTACTTTATTTGATAACGTCGCGCACTCTCATGCCGTTGAACGAGGCATAACAGCGGGTTTTTTAGCAAGTGGCGGTCTTTCTGGTCGTGATGCCCTAAGCACCGCTCGAAGCAATGCCGATTCAGCTGCTGAAAATCTCTTGGCGGTTAGCGACGAGCAATTTAGCCAGATTGACCAAGCACTTCTTCAAAATATAAAGCAACCCGTTGTTGAGCTCTTGTCGAAAAAAAGCGCACTTCGAGCAGCCGTTGATAATCTTAATCCTGCTAGCGATTCGTTTGGATACTATTCAGCGCTTAATGCACAAGCATTGAGAAGTATTGAGCTGCTTATTTTTAAAGTTGCCGATCGTGAGGTTACTTCGATGCTTGCTAGCAATTTACAACTGCTTTGGTTGAAAGAGCGAGCGGGACAAGTGCGAGGCGCATTGAATGGCGCGTTCAAAGCCAAAGAAGTTAAACCCGTTCAGCTTGCGGCAGTGCGGCAATATTTGCGCGATGAGTCAAACCGAGCCCAAGCTTTTTATATTTGGGCAAATGACGAGTTTCAAGCAAGTTTCAATGCGTTGGCAGCAGGTCGCTCATGGCAGGAAGTTAGCAATGTGTCGCAACAAATCTCGGTAACTGAGCCTGGTTTTGTTGAAGGACCAGACAATTGGTTTGAGCTAAGTACAACGCGTATCAAAGACATTAAAGGACTCAGTGATAGCATCAGTAGGCATATCACAGAATTAGTCGATGAAAAACTAACATCGCTTAGGTCCCGAACCACCATGATTTTTGTGGTTAACGCCGCTATCCTCATTCCACTTGTTTGGCTTGGCATAATGGTGAGGCGGTCAATCGCTACAAGGGTAAGCAAAATAAAAAGCTACTTAGCCAAAGTGTCGCACGATAAGGACTTTACACAAGGTATCAATTGCGACTCAAACGATGAGTTGTCTGACATCATTAGGTCTTTAGATAAACATATTGGTGAAATAAATACGAATTTTGTTGAAGTAGCTCGCCAAAGCGAGCGCGCCCAAAGTTTAGTAGAACAAGTCGCAAACGGTTCAAAAATATCGATGCACGAAGCAGAGTCACAGCAAATGCAAACATCGCAAATATCGACTGCGATGCAGCAGATTTCACAAAGCAGTCAGCATGTAAGCAAAGATATGCAGCAGGCGGCGCACTCTACTGAGGCCATTTCGTTGACTGGGCGAGAAAACGAGACAAGCATGAAGCAAATGCATGAAAGTATCAGTTTACTCAATAGCGAACTTATGCAGTCTTTTGAAGTGGTTCAAGAGGTTTCAAACAACACCGAAGATATAGGTATGATTCTTCAAACAATCGAGTCTATTGCAGCACAAACAAATCTTTTAGCTCTCAACGCGGCGATAGAGGCTGCGAGGGCGGGTGAACAAGGAAGGGGCTTTGCTGTTGTTGCCGATGAGGTAAGAAACCTTGCCAAACGAACCCAAGACTCTACAGAGCAAATTAATTTGGTTATTGAGGTGTTGATTTCGAGCGCGCACAAAGCGATGGATTCTATGAAACGATGCACTGCGATGACAGCTTCATCAACCGAGAGTGTGGACGAGGCGCTTAGCAAGGTTCAAACGTTATTCACAAACCTTGAGGCTATGAACATGACGATAGAAAAAGTAGCCGATGCAATCGAAGAGCAAAGCGTGGCTGTGCTGCAGGTGTCAGCAAGTGCGCAAAACATTGATGTTGGCGCAAAAAATATTCTATCATCATGTCAGGCAAGCGAATCGACCATATTCGAGCTGTCAGCAAGTTGCAGTCAACTTAACACAAACATGAAAACATTTAGCTTGCGTAATTAGCTTTCAATTTGGCGCAAACCTGCGTATTCTAAGCTCCCCCAGTCAAATAGTTGGCTGTCTCTCGCACAGCATTTCAGCGCTATAAAATAATATCTTGTTTTTCGTAAATTAAACTACACGTCCCACGTCTTTTCTGTTATAGTTTCGCGCCCTTTTTGTAGGGGTATGGTCTATTTTTCTCAGTTTTTTGAGATTTTATAGCAGCTTAGCGACTCGATAGAGTCATAATTTAACAGCGGAGCACTAACTAATGATCCAAATGCAAACTAACCTGGACGTTGCCGATAACTCGGGAGCTCGCAGGGTTCAGTGTATTAAGGTTCTTGGTGGCTCGCATCGCCGTTATGCACATATCGGTGACATCATCAAAGTTACTGTGAAGGAAGCAATTCCACGCGGTAAAGTAAAAAAAGGTGACGTTCTGAATGCAGTGGTGGTGCGTACTAGGAAAGGCGTTCGCAGAGCAGATGGTTCAACTATCCGTTTTGATAACAACGCAGCTGTCTTGCTTAATGCAAACAAGCAACCTATTGGTACGCGTATCTTTGGCCCGGTCACACGTGAGCTTCGTGGAGATAACTTCATGAAAATCATTTCATTGGCCCCAGAGGTACTATAAGGAGTCACGATAATGGCTAATAAAATTCGTCGTGATGATGAAGTAGTCGTATTAGCGGGTAAAGACAAAGGAAAGCACGGCAAAGTATTACGTGTTGTAACTGAATCTAACCGCGTTTATGTAGATGGCGTTAACATTGTTAAGAAACACCAAAAAGGAAACCCGCAAGCGGGCGAGCCTGGCGGCATTATTGACAAAGAAGCTTCTATTCACGTTTCAAATGTAGCGATTGTTAACTCGGCAACGGGTAAAGCAGATCGCGTCGGTTTCCGTTTTGAAGATGGCAAAAAAGTGCGTTTCTTCAAATCAAACGGCGACTTAGTTTAATTTATTGGAGAGTACGATGGCGAAACTGCATGATTTCTATAAAGAAACAGTAGTAGCTGAACTTGCGAAGCAGTTCGGGTACAAAAGCGTCATGCAAGTCCCTCGGATTGAGAAAATCACCTTAAACATGGGTTTAGGTGAAGCAGTTGCTGACAAGAAAGTTCTTGAAAATGCGCAGGCCGACATGGCTGCCATTGCAGGTCAAAAACCAATTGTTACTGTTGCTAGAAAATCTGTCGCGGGTTTTAAAATCCGTGAAGGTTATCCGATTGGCTGCAAAGTAACCCTACGTGGCGAGCGTATGTGGGAATTCTTAGAAAGACTTATTTCTATTACGTTTCCTCGTATCCGTGACTTCCGTGGTCTTAACCCGAAATCTTTTGACGGTAAAGGCAACTACAGCATGGGTGTGCGCGAGCAAATCATCTTCCCTGAAATCGATTTCGATAAAGTGGATAAAGTGCGCGGTATGGATATTACTATCACTACCAGTGCTGAAACTAACGACGAAGCGCATGCACTTTTAACTGCATTCAACTTCCCGTTTAGAAAATAAGGTGTAGGGTTATGGCAAAAGAATCAATGAAGGCACGCGAAGTAAAACGTGCCAAGCTGGTTAAGAAGTATTCAGCTAAGCGTACGACGCTAAAAGCAATCATCAATGATGTGAATTCTTCTGAAGAAGAGCGTTGGGACGCTGTTCTAAAGCTACAACAACTTCCACGTGACTCAAGCCCATCGCGCAAGCAAAATCGCTGTCGCGTAACGGGTCGTCCACATGGTTTCCTACGCAAATTTGGTCTTTCTCGTATAAAGCTTCGTGAAGCTGCAATGCGTGGCGAAGTCCCTGGCCTTAAAAAAGCCAGCTGGTAAGGAGTAGCAGATATGAGCATGCAAGATCCAATCGCAGATATGTTTACCCGTATTCGTAACGGCCAACAAGCGGCAAAAGTTACGGTAGCGATGCCTTCTTCTAAAGTACGCGTGGCAATTGCCAAGTTGTTACAAGCTGAAGGTTATGTCGAAGGTTTCTCAGTTGAAGATGGTGTTAAACCAACACTTGAAGTCACTTTGAAGTACTTCGAAGGTAAAAAAGTAATTGATACAATCGAAAGAGTAAGCCGACCTGGTTTGCGCATCTACAAGAAAAAAGATGAGCTTCCAAAGGTAATGGGCGGACTCGGGATTGCTATCGTGTCTACCTCAAAAGGTGTGATGACTGACCGTGCAGCGCGTAAAGCGGGCATGGGTGGTGAGATCATCGGTTATGTAGCATAACGGAGGATATGATATGTCACGTATAGCAAAAGCACCTGTTACTATCGCATCTGGCGTAGAAGTTTCAATCGCCGGACAAGAAGTAACAGTCAAAGGAAAAAATGGCACCTTAACACGCGTATTTAATGATGCAGTTGAGATCGTACAAGAAGACAGCACACTGACTACTGTACCGAAAGAAGGTATGGCAAACGGTTGGGCTCAAGCTGGTACGGCTAACTCATTGTTAAATGCAATGGTTATTGGTGTAACAACTGGTTTTGAAAAGAAACTTCAATTGTTAGGCGTTGGTTACCGTGCATCAGCACAAGGTAGCAAACTCAACCTTACATTGGGCTTTTCTCACCCTGTCGTCTACGAAATGCCCGAAGGCATTAGCGTAGAAACTCCTACTCAAACTGAAATCGTTGTTAAAGGCAGTGATAAGCAGCAAGTAGGTCAAGTTGCAGCTAACATTCGTGCTTACCGTCCGCCAGAGCCTTACAAAGGCAAGGGTGTTCGTTATGCTGATGAAGCTGTGCGTCGTAAAGAAGCTAAGAAAAAGTAGGTAGGTGATACGATGGATAAGAAATCAGCTCGCTTACGCCGCGCCACGCGCGCTCGTAAGAAGATCAGTGAATTAGCTGTTAATCGCTTGGTTGTAAACCGTACACCGCGCCACATTTACGCTCAGTTAATCGCACCTAGCGGTTCTGAAGTAATTGCTTCAGCTTCTACTGTTGAAAAAGACCTTAAGGGTTCTTTGAAAGCAACAGGCAACGCAGAAGCAGCAGCGGCAGTAGGTAAAGCGATCGCAGAACGTGCTATCGAAAAAGGCGTAAAAGAAGTTGCCTTCGATAGAAGTGGATTTAAATATCACGGTCGTGTGAAAGCACTGGCTGATGCCGCGCGTGAAGCCGGTCTTCAGTTCTAGGAGTTAATTATGGCTAAAGTAGAAGTTCAACAGCAGGGCGACCTGCTCGAAAAGCTAATCGCTGTAAACCGTGTATCTAAAGTAGTTAAAGGTGGTCGCATCTTTAGTTTTACTGCATTAACGGTTGTCGGAGATGGCAATGGCCGTGTTGGTTTTGGCTACGGTAAAGCACGTGAAGTTCCTGCTGCTATTCAAAAAGCAATGGAAAAAGCACGTCGCAACTTAGTTAGCGTCGACTTAAACGGTAACACTCTGCAACATCCAATTAAAGGGCGTCACTCTGGTTCTAAAGTTTACATGCAGCCTGCCTCTGAAGGTACGGGTATCATCGCTGGTGGTGCAATGCGTGCAGTTTTAGAAGTAGCCGGTGTACAGAACGTTCTTTCTAAATGTTACGGTTCAACTAACCCAATCAACGTTGTTCGCGCAACAGTCAATGCTCTGGTAGAGATGAATTCTCCAGAGAAGATTGCTGCGAAACGTGGATTGCCAGTTGACGAAATATTGGGGTAATCGAACATGGCTAATACGATTAAAGTAAAGCAAACCAAAAGCTCGATCGGTCGTTTGCCTAAGCACAAAGCTACATTAGTAGGTTTGGGTTTACGTAAGATCGGTCATGTTCGTGAACTAGAAGATACAGCAGCCGTGCGTGGCATGGTCAACCGTGTTAATTACATGGTTGAGATCGTTGAGGAGTAAGAAATGAAATTAAATACTATTGCTCCTGCACCCGGAGCTAAACCTTCACCAAAACGTGTAGGCCGTGGTATCGGTTCTGGTTTAGGTAAGACTGGTGGCCGTGGTCACAAAGGTCAAAAGAGTCGTTCAGGCGGCTCAGTTAAGCCAGGGTTCGAAGGCGGTCAGATGCCACTTCAGCGTCGTTTGCCAAAGTTTGGTTTTACGTCGCGAGTATCTTTCGTCACGGATCAAGTTACATTAAGCGAAATCGCAAAAGTCGAAGGTGACACCGTCAACCTTGAAACTTTGAAAGCCGCAGGTCTTATCAAAAAAGAAATGAAGGTTGTTAAAGTGATCAAGAGTGGCGAAATCAATCGTGCTGTAACAGTAAGCGGATTGAGAGTCACTAAAGGCGCATTGGAAGCGATCAGCGCTGCTGGCGGTAAAGTAGAGGAATAACCGAAAATGGCGAAACCAGGACAGGGTTCAAGTGGAGGCGGTTTAAGCGAGTTACGTTCTCGTTTATTGTTTGTACTTGGCGCAATCATTGTGTTTAGGCTTGGGTCGTATGTACCCATTCCTGGTATCGACGCAAACGTGTTGGCTCAATTATTTGAGCAACAAAAAGGTACTATCGTAGAGATGTTTAACATGTTCTCTGGTGGTGCTTTGGAGCGAGCGTCGGTATTAGCATTGGGCATCATGCCGTACATTACAGCTTCAATTATTATGCAGCTGTTGTCAGTCGTGCATGAGCCACTTAAGGAAATAAAAAAAGAAGGTCAGGCCGGCCAGCGTAAGATCAGCCAATACACTCGCTATCTCACATTGGTTTTGGCAACGTTTCAATCTATTGGGATTGCAACAGGCCTTCCGCAGTTAATTCCTGGCCTAGTGCTCAATCCTGGCATCGGTTTTTATTTTACAGCTATCGTGAGTTTGGTTACCGGTACCATGTTTTTGATGTGGTTAGGTGAGCAAATTACCGAGCGTGGCATAGGTAATGGTATATCGATTCTGATATTTGCAGGCATTGTAGCGGGTCTTCCTACTGCAATTGGGCAAACAGCAGAGCAGGCACGTCAAGGTGATATCAATCTTCTTTTCTTGTTTGTTATCGGCGCTATTATCGTTGCATTAACGTACCTTGTGGTGTTTGTAGAACGTGCGCAGCGTCGCATCGTTGTAAACTACGCAAAACGCCAGCAAGGCCGAAAGGTATTTGCTGCACAGAGCTCTCACCTTCCCTTGAAGGTGAACATGGCAGGTGTTATCCCGCCAATCTTTGCATCAAGTATTATTTTGTTTCCTGGAACATTGTCGGGCATGGTCGGCCAAAATGAATCTCTTTCGTTTTTGACTGACGTATCTTTAGCTTTGTCTCCTGGACAGCCTTTGTACGTTATGTTGTATGCAGCAACGATTATCTTCTTTTGCTTCTTTTACACAGCATTAGTTTTTAATCCACGCGAAACAGCTGATAATTTAAAGAAATCCGGCGCATTTGTTCCAGGGATTCGTCCTGGTGAGCAAACATCACGTTACATTGATAAGGTGATGACTAGGTTGACCCTAGCTGGTGCTCTCTATATTACCTTTGTTTGTTTAGTGCCTGAGTTCTTACTATTGTGGTTTAACGTTCCGTTTTACTTCGGTGGTACATCATTGCTCATTATATGCGTAGTGATAATGGACTTCATGGCACAGGTGCAGACCCATTTGATGTCACATCAATATGGGGATGTTCTTAAAAAAGCTAATTTAAAAGGCTAAGGCCTTTTGTTAGCTAATTACGGAGTGATGTTATGAAAGTTCGTGCATCCGTTAAAAAGATTTGCCGTAACTGCAAAATCATCAAGCGCAACGGTGTTGTTCGAGTGATTTGTGCAGCAGAGCCAAAGCATAAGCAAAGGCAAGGTTAATCTGAAAAACATTGACCTGTTGATGTCGCGCTAGGTGTATACCTGGCGCGGCTGATTAGGTCTTAATTTGCAATTTAGTTACCGGGTAAGTATCCTAACGGGCTTTTTAGGCTGGTAACAATAATTAGAGGAGTGCTGTTAATGGCCCGTATCGCTGGCATTAACATTCCTGAACACAAGCATACGGTAATTGCGCTACAAGCCATTTTTGGTATTGGTGCAACCCGTGCAAAGGCGATTTGCGTAAATGCAGGTGTGTCAGAGTCTACCAAGATTAAAGAATTGGATGAGACAACAATCGATAAACTACGTGATGAAGTAGCCAAGTTCACCGTTGAAGGTGACCTTCGTCGTGAAGTTTCAATGAGTATTAAACGTTTGATGGACCTAGGTTGCTTCCGTGGTATTCGCCACCGTCGTAGCTTACCTCTACGTGGTCAGCGCACTAAAACTAATGCGCGTACCCGTAAAGGTCCTCGTAAACCTATTAAAAAGTAAGCGAGGGATATTACTATGGCTAAAGCACCAGCACGTAGCACGCGTAAGCGCGCAAAACGTCAAGTCGCAGACGGTATGGCTCATATCCATGCTTCTTTTAACAATACAATAGTGACGATTACCGATCGCCAAGGCAATGCACTTGCTTGGGCAACATCTGGTGGTTCTGGTTTCCGTGGTTCACGTAAATCAACCCCGTTTGCTGCACAGGTTGCTGCTGAAAGAGCAGGCGTTGCCGCGCAGGAATACGGCCTTAAGAACATTGAAGTGTTCGTGAAAGGTCCTGGTCCAGGTCGTGAATCAGCTATCCGAGCATTAAATGCCACTGGATACAAAATCACTAATATTACCGATGTGACGCCTATTCCGCATAACGGATGCCGTCCACCGAAAAAACGTCGCGTATAGACGAACAGTTGGAGAAAGATCATGGCTAGATATTTGGGTCCAAAACTCAAACTAAGTCGTCGTGAAGGAACCGACTTGTTCCTTAAAAGCGGCGTAAGAGCAATTGAAAGCAAGTGTAAAATTGACACTGCTCCTGGTCAGCACGGTGCCCGTCGCGGTCGCTTGTCTGATTACGGTGTTCAGTTGCGTGAAAAGCAAAAAGTACGTCGTATGTATGGCGTATTAGAAAAACAATTTAGAAACTACTACAAAGAAGCGGCTCGCCTAAAAGGCAATACAGGTGAAAACTTGTTGCAACTTCTTGAGCAACGTTTAGACAATGTTGTTTACCGTATGGGTTTTGCAAGTACACGCGCGGAAGCACGTCAGCTTGTTAGCCACAAGGCGATCCTGGTAAATGGAAAAGTAGTTAACATTCCATCATTCAACGTAAAAGCTGAAGATGTGGTCGCTGTTCGCGAAAAAGCGAAGAAGCAAGCTCGTATTGGCGCTGCACTAGAATTAGCAGACCAACGTGAGAAGCCAGTATGGTTGGAAGTTGACAACACTAAATTGGAAGGCACATTCAAGCGCGTTCCAGAAAGAACGGATTTATCGTCTGAGATAAACGAACAGCTGATTGTCGAACTTTACTCTAAGTAAAACTAACTAAAGAGGATACATTGTGGGTTCAGTGACCGAATTCCTAAAGCCAAGATTAGTTGAAATTGAAAACGTTTCTCCTACTCGTGCAAAAGTAACACTAGAGCCATTAGAGCGCGGCTTTGGCCATACTCTAGGCAACGCATTGCGTCGCATTCTACTTTCATCTATGCCTGGTTGTGCTGTGACAGAAGTGGAAATAGACGGTGTTCTTCATGAATACACTGCTAAAGAGGGCGTTCAAGAAGACGTTCTAGAAATATTGCTCAACCTAAAAGGTTTGGCGGTAAGTTTAGAAGGGAAGACTGAAGCAACTCTTACACTAGTGAAATCTGGCGTGGGTCCTGTAGTTGCAGGAGACATACAGCACGACGGTGACGTAGAGATTATCAATCCTGATCATGTTATTTGTACCTTAACCGGTGAAGCTGAATTAAGCATGCGCATTAAGGTCGAAATGGGTCGTGGTTATGTACCTGCTTCTGCTCGTCGTTCCTCTGAAGATGATGATCGTCCAATTGGTCGTTTGTTAGTTGATGCTTCATTCAGTCCAGTAGAGCGTATTGCTTATTCAGTTGAGTCTGCTCGTGTAGAGCAGCGCACTGATTTAGATAAGCTAATTATCGATATGGAAACAAACGGAACATTAGATCCGGAAGAAGCCATACGTCGCTCAGCAACGATTCTTGCTCAGCAATTAGATGCATTTGTAGAATTACGTGACATCTCTGTGCCTGAAGCGAAAGAAGAGAAGCCAGAATTCGATCCAATTCTCCTTCGTCCAGTGGACGACTTGGAGCTTACGGTTCGTTCTGCAAACTGTTTGAAAGCCGAAGCTATCCAATATATTGGTGACCTGGTGCAGCGTACAGAAGTTGAACTTCTGAAAACGCCAAACCTTGGCAAGAAATCTTTAACCGAAATTAAAGATGTACTTGCTTCACGTGGTCTTTCTCTGGGCATGCGCCTAGAAAACTGGCCGCCAGAGTCAATTGCTGAAAAAGATTAATCAGGTTTAAAACATAAACTGATTTATAAAGAAGG
Source organism: Glaciecola siphonariae (assembly GCF_042652645.1). Classification (NCBI taxonomy): domain Bacteria; kingdom Pseudomonadati; phylum Pseudomonadota; class Gammaproteobacteria; order Alteromonadales; family Alteromonadaceae; genus Glaciecola; species Glaciecola siphonariae. Next base: position 1,858 of record NZ_JBHSGU010000005.1, on the reverse strand, counting down.
AAAGAGCTATGCGCCATCGCAAGAGTGGTAGACAGTTAAATCGCAATAGCAGCCACAGACAAGCTATGTTCAAAAATATGGCAAGTTCGTTGGTAAAGCACGAAGTTATTAAAACTACGTTGCCTAAAGCGAAAGAACTACGTCGCGTGATTGAGCCTCTTATCACACTAGCCAAGCAAGACAGCGTTGCAAATCGTCGTTTAGCTATGGCTCGTACAGGTGATAAAGAAGTGGTAGGTAAATTGTTCAGCGAGCTTGGTCCGCGTTACGACGCACGTCCAGGCGGTTATAGTCGAATTTTGAAGTGTGGTTTCCGTTCAGGTGACAACGCTCCAATGGCTTACGTTGAGCTAGTAGACCGTCCAGTTGTTGAAGCTGAAGAAGAAGTAGTTGAAGCAACTGAAGAATAAGTAATTTTATTCAATAAAAAACCCGGAACATGTTCCGGGTTTTTTGTGTCTGCTTAATGAGATATGAGTCGTCTCATTAAAATTTAGTGAGTACTTATTGTTGATAGTGTCGGTCTATAATCGCAACGATTTGCTCTTCTTCAAGACCACCCCTCAAAGCGCTTGCCTTTACATCAGCTGCAGAAATTTCATGTTCTTGGGCAAGTTGGACAAGACGTTCAATCGCGTCGGGGTGCTGTGCTAACTGTTCAACCGAGATAATAATCATGTCGTTCGATTTCTCGTCATCATCCGTTACGGTTGCAAGTAATGCGTCGAGCACATACTTTCCAACAAATGGTACTTCTTTAATAGTGGTAACTAATATTTCCATTGTCTTGTTTGGGTATGCACGTACCAACCGTTGTGCAATTTGGTCTGCTGAGTCTGGTTCAGTACTTACCGCAGTTTTGACTATTTCGTTAAAGTATTTAGGTGAATACTTGCATGCGGCTCTTGTGGCGTCGTCTGCGTAACTTGGCTCCGCATTTATTGCAATCTCAACAATCTCTGTAGGGTTGCCAACTTGGTAGCTATTAGCAACCATGATAATTTCATCTACGAAGTTCGGATTAGTCGACACCGCCGCTTGGATGATTTCTTCGTAGTGCTCAGGATAAGCGGTAAACGCAACCGACACGAAATCAACTGTTTGCTCAGGATATCTGCTAAGTAGTGAGCTTAACGCATTCCCGATACTTCGATTATTAGCAACCTGTGACTTAAAAAAGTAAACAGACTTCTTGCTAGGCGTATCTACCTGTACCTGATTTTGCGTCGAAGCTTTGTCTTGAGCAAAAACACCAGCAGTCGCTGAGGTAATTAAACACGCTGTGCATGCGAGAATTAAACGATTCATACTATTATTTGACCCGTGATTTCTTTAAAACGTTGGCTGCTTTACTCTTTATCGGCAAATCGCTATACAGCAGGACGATTAATTTACTTTGTTATTAACAAAATCACAACAACTAAAACGCTTGATGTATTAGCATCTATATTATTGCCAAGATAGTTGTGCTTTTATGTTCAATGGACTGTCAAAAACTTGTCAAAGTTCATTATTAACTCAACCATCGTACAGTAAGTAGGCAAATTCTGCGCCAAGGTAAAAAATATGAAATTATTCCTATTAAAGGCCTTGACACACGATGCAGTTTAAGTAGAATTCGCATCCCGCTTGAGAGGGTTACCTTTGAAGCGATTCGCAAATATTGCGAACGTGCAGCAAGGCACGACTCAACAAACTCCTTTAGGTAATGTTAGTCACCTTGCGCAAAAAGTTTTCGAAACTCGTTTCAAAAATTTTGCACGACAGCTCTTTAACAATTTATAACAAGACAATCTGTGTGGGCACTCATTAAGAGTGTCTACGACAAAATTTATATCGTTTCTTGGCAACAAGAAAC